>NZ_BRVN01000001.1 GCF_026011735.1 Dietzia sp. NCCP-2495
CAATATACTTTCCATTATAAAAAACAACGGTCGTACGCCGCCTGGTCCGAAAGTGACCGTGGGTGAGGCGCGGGCTTCGCTGCAGGTGGTCTCGGCAGTGAGTTCTGTCGCGGGCTGGCAGCCGCAGCGCCTCGCGGCGGTAGTGTCAGCGGTGGTCTACGGGGCGATGATCACTGTCGCGTCGTGGGGATCGATCATCGGTGTGGTGGCGACGGGTGCGCTGTTCGCTGTGCTGATCTGGCTACTGCGACGCTGGCTGTGGAACCCCTGGGTCCGGGAGCGGCGGCGGCAGGACCCATTCTCCGGTGCAGGGGAGCGCGACTGGCTTCTGGTCATATGGCCGCTGTGGATGCCGATGGCCATCGTCGTGCCGGCTACGCCACCGTGGGTCGGGCTTCTGGCGGGAGGCTGCGCTGGGGTTTTTGCCTATCTCGGTCTGCGTAGGCTCGGGGAGTCGTCACGATGAATGGCGCTATTGATCCGGTGATCCATCCGGTCAACCGGCTACGGATCTGTGTTGGGCTGCGGGCCGCCGGCGCCACCGAAGGTGGGGAAGGGCCGGACCGGGAGATGAAGTTCTCGGTATTGCGAGACCTGACCGGACTGACCGACGCCACGCTGTCGAAGCAACTCACGGCGCTCGAGGCGCACGGTTACGTCACGCGGCATCGCGAGTACGGGTCGTCGCGGGCTGAGGACTCGGTGTGGGTGTCGCTGAGCGCCGCGGGGGTGCACGCGCTTGAGCAGCATCTCGCCGGGCTTCAGGAGATCGTGAACTGGGTCGATCGGGACGAGCTTCGGGAGTAATGTCAGCCCTCTCGGAGCCGAGGAGGCCACCATGTCAGCGCGTGTCGGCAGGCGTCAGACCAGGTCGTTAGGCATGGTGGTGGCCGTCGGAGTTGCTGCGTTCCTCGGCCCGTTCCACATCGGCGAGATCATCCTGACTCCGCGAGGGTGAATCGGAGTCCGGCTGGCACATGTGGCGGTGGGGCCGTACTGCCAGTGGTCTGCTAGCCAGCCTGCGGTTCATGCTCATGCGAATCGGAGTTAGTGGTAGCGGCGATTCTGACTTGTCGCTTCGTCGCATGTTCTCCCGCCAGCCAGGAGGCTCACTCCGTGCGGGCGGCATTGTTCGCACGGCAAGGATAACGATGTTGAACGACGAAATTATGTCTTAGTTGTTGGGTACGGATCCCCGTGCCGGCACTGCCCCGATAGCTCCGCTGATCGGGGAGGTGGGCCAACAGCGGGGTGCGACGGCGGTGGCCGGGTCAAGCGCGTTGAGCATCAGGTCCACGGTCTGAGGATCGGCGTACAGCGCGGCGTGATCGGCGCCATTGTGTCGACAAGTCTCCTGGAGAACGTGTGTCGTCACGTTCGGGTAGTTCCTTGCGGGAAAGCTCATGGCAGGCGGGACCAACCCGTCTAGAGCCGAGGCAATCAGGGTGTAACTAGTGTCACCGTGAAAGGGGGAGCCACCGGCGAATAACCTCTGACCTGTCGGGGAATGTTCGTTGATGTCGAGCATTGAGGGGAAGGGCATAGGGAGCGGGCCGTCGGGGAGGTTGCGGGAGTTCTCTGCAGCCAGACCCTCAAGGTCCACCACGGTTGCGAGCGAGGCCAGACCCGGGAGACCCGCTTCTGTGGTCCCACCGGCAAAGCCGCCGATCGAGACCACACTGGCGATCCGGCCCGGGCGGGTCACCTTAGCCAAGTGCATTCCCACGGTCGCGCCCTGGGAGTGGCCCACTACATCTGCCTGCTTGGCCCCGGTCGCATCGAGAACGCGATCAAGGTAAGTGGTCATCTCGTTGACGTGGTCAGTCATGCGCTGGGCCGCGCCAATTCCGGGGAGCAGCGGGGAGGCGCCGTAGGTTGGCGCGAAAACGCAGTAGCCCTCGTTGAGTAGCGACGGCGCGATCGTGCCCCAGTTGTTGACTCCGTTGGCGCCTGTTCCGTGGAGGAGGATCACCGGACGTGGGTGTTCATTGGAGGGCTGGCAGGACCAGTCGTCGACGCCAGGCCAGGGCTGTCCAGGGTGTGTGATCTGGTAGACCCCACCCACTTCTGCGGTATACGTGACCGCCTGGGACGGCCGAGTAGTGGGGTCGGTTGCCGAGGCAGTGGGTGCGACGACTAGAGAAACGGCTGCCGCTGCCACTGCCGCGACTAAGGGGGCGATGAAGCGGGCACGTGGCATCAGGTGTCTCCTTGTCGGCGCCTAGGACGGTGCAATGTGCAATGTGATTGGTGTCACCGTATTCTGCGGCGCTCGTTATTGGGGTACCTACCGTGAGTCCTGTGAGTGTGCTTGGTGGGTCACTGTTGCTGCGGTGACGCTTTGGGGGTAATCATCGCCAACGTCTGGAGGTCGGGTAGTCCGAGCTGAAGAGCTGGGCGCTGAGATGCGCACCAAAAGAGTGCGGCTACAATCCGGAGTCCATGCGTTGCCGCGAATGGGGGAGGGGCCGACAATGGGAGGGATGATTCCTCTGGAGCGTCACCCACATCCGTACTGGTAACTCTGCATATTCGATCCCTGCATATTCCGATATGGACGCCACAACGTTGTCAATGCTTGTCAGGCAACTCGTTCGGTGTTCAGTGACGCTCCGAGTTTCAGGACTGAACTCGGGCCACCGACGTGGACGTCGAATTCTTCGCCTCGATGGCCGTTCCAACCCACCGATGCAGGAATGCGCGTAGCTCGTCTGGGGGACGAGGAGGGTCGCCCGGGTCGACGAGGAGTGATTGGACGAACCGGAGCATGACTTCGACGAGCTCATTCATGTCGGCGTCCGTCCATCCATGTCCGGCCCAGTCGATCGGAAGGTGGTCGACTATCACGCGTCCTATGGCGATGGACCGCGTAGCGGTGACCTCGGCGGTGAGTTCTGTGTTCTCCGGTTGAACGAACAGTAGGGCGAATCGGCGATTACCTTGAAGGCGCTCGAAGGTTAGGGCGACTGCCTCGACTATCGCGTGGGAAGGTTCGGTGAGACCTTCAAGTGACCGCGCCAAGTCGTCGAGGAACTCGTTGGTGGCGTGTTGAGCTGTCGCGACGAGCAGCGCTTGACTGTTGGGAAAGTACCGGTAGACGGTCTGGCGAGCGATACCCAGCTTCTGTGCGACCTGACGGATGTTCACATCGGTTGCACCCGACTCCATCAGCTCTCCGGCGGCGGCGATGATGCGGTTCGCGGCCTCGTCGTCGTCGGCCGGGGGAATCAGGCCGGCCCATCCATGTGTACGCACCTGTCCATTATGTCGTGCTCGTCGGTGGCGTAGTGGGTCGGGGGATCGAGGTGGACGACTAGACATAGAACGTGTTTCATGTATAGTCATCGGCAAGGGCACTGGTGACGAGAGGACCTGGCATGACGACGTTCGAGAACCCCACACCGAGCACGGGGACGACCCCCAGTCCGTTCGGAGCTGAGCTCACTCGACGAGCATTGGACCTGGCAGTTGCAAACACCACGGACATGGCTGAGTCGACACTGCGGGTGCCCCTGTCGTATTACCGCGATGACAAGATCGCCGAGTACGAACGGAACCAGCTGTTGAGGGAGACGCCGCTTGCTCTGCTGGCGTCGGCTCAGATCCCGAAGAATCATGACTATGTCGTGCGCACGGTGCTCGACGATTCGTTGCTGATCACCCGTGACCGTGACGGGCAGGCTCACGTCTTCTTGAACTACTGCCGCCACCGTGGCGCGATGCCGGCGTGCGGGGCAGGGAACAGCCGACGATTCACATGCCCGTACCACGCATGGGTTTACGACAACAATGGACAGCTGCGCGGGATTCCGGGCAAGGCAGGGTTCGACGACGTCAATCGGGACGAATACGGTCTGGTCGAGCTCCCCAGCGAGGAGCGTCACGGATTCATCTGGGGTGTCCTCAACGCCGATGCGCCAATGGATCTGGACACGCACCTGGGTGAGTGCGGTGCCGAACTCGCACGGTGGAACTACCAAGACTACCAGTACCACGACGAGCGGTCCCTGAACTCCGCCGTCAGCTGGAAGGGTGCGCTCGAAGCCTTCGCCGAGGGTTACCACTTTCCGTTCGTCCATGGCAACAGCGTCATCGGACAGAACACCATCGCGAACACCCACGTCTACGACGAGTTCGGCCCGCACCACCGTATCGGCTTCCCGTTCAACTGGGTTCGGGACCTCGAGGGTATGGAGCAAGACGACTCGTGGGATGACCCGACTGCGCAGATGGGCATCATCTATTGGGTTTATCCCAACCTCATCCTGGCCAACAGTCCTGTAGGAGTCGAGGTCATCGACATTCTGCCGGGTGATTCGGCCACGAGTTGCGTAGTGCGGCACAGTTGGATGGCGAAGTACCCTGCGGAGAGTCCTGAGCAGGTGGAGATGTATGCCGGCATATTCGCACAGGTTCATTCTGCTGTTCGGGACGAAGACTTCGCGATGCTCCCTCAGTGCGGTGAAGGAGTGCGCCGCGGGCAGCATGACCACATGGCCATCGG
Source organism: Dietzia sp. NCCP-2495 (assembly GCF_026011735.1). Classification (GTDB taxonomy): domain Bacteria; phylum Actinomycetota; class Actinomycetes; order Mycobacteriales; family Mycobacteriaceae; genus Dietzia. Next base: position 4,505 of record NZ_BRVN01000001.1, read on the forward strand.
GCGCAACGAAATCGGCGTGCAGCACATGATCCGGGTGATGGCGGACAGGATCGGGATCTCTCTGACATGACCTCTGATGTCGCGTCGGCACCGGGGGAGGGATAGGGATGAGCGCAGTCGACTGGGGGCGCCTGGAAGGTGATCTGACCGAGGAGATCGTCTCTGCGGTCCGGGAGGTCACGACGCGGTCTGCGGGGTCGGCGGTGTACGGCGCTGCGCTGACCGATATCCATGCGCGGGACATGCTGTTCCTGTGGCCAGCCATCCGGGTGGCCACAGGCGCACCGGATTATGCTGTGGCTGATCGGCGATGGGACGTCGATTGTTGGCCGGTGCAGGTCGACTGGTCAGGCAGGGGTGACAAGTGGGCTGAGACGCTGACCGCTTCTGTTGGTTTTGGTGACTACCTCTGGGATTCGGTCACTGTCCGGTTCCGCGAGAGTCTGGTGAGCGCATCCCGTCGCGCGACTCGAGCGTTGATCAGATCTGGTGTGGTCGACGAAGCGTTCGCGGTCGTAGTCCACGATCCGGATGATCCCGTTGCCGCGATGAAGAATTCACTCACCGTCGAGCAACTTGCAACGCTGTTCCCGGAGCTGAACAAGCTCGCGGAGATCGAGGACCAACTTTCTCGACTGTCGGAGCCTGAACAAGTCGAGCAACTGGTCGAGATGCTCGTACATGCCGATTCCCGCGAGCAACATCACCTGGCGCACCGTCTGTTGGTTGCCGCCGGACCGACGGCTGTTTCACGCCTTGTCGCCGCGCTGGGTCTGCTTCCTTCGGGGGCGGCCGCGTCGGGTGGCATCGATCGCGTTCTTGACGTCCTGCTCGCGATCGGCGAAGTTGACGATCAGGCCGCCGAGCGAATCCTTGCGTTTGCAAAGATTCCGACGACAACGGCAGAGGTTCGAGCGCATGCCGTGTCCGTGCTGAGTGCCGGCGGCCAGACCGGTAGAGCAATGAACCTCCTCGCCGATCTGCCGGACAATCTGGCCGGCAGGGCGGTGAGTGCTCCGTACGTCGATGGCGAGCGAAGGCGTCAGCTCGACTACGCACCGATTCGTGAAGTTCTCGCTATGCGCCCGGAGCTGGACGAAGTGATGGCTGCAGAACTCACGTCCGATCGGATCCAGGACATAGGGCACGAAGACCTACGAACGGCTGCGGATGCGCTGGACTCGCCGTCGCGCTTCATCAGGCGGCACGCGTCGATCGTGCTGCTGTCGTCTCACCTGTAGGACTGTCGGTGTCGGAGGTGGTCTATCGAATATCAGGGGGGCGATGTCGAGTTCGCGGATGATGCAACCCGCTACAGACTACTTTACATAATGTAGATTATCGGCACTTGGGGCCATGTTGCGACGCGAAGCGTTGCACAACCGCAGTTTGTAGATCACGCAGGTAGCCGATCCAGTGCTGAGCGCGTCATGCCGATGATGTACCTACCGGACGCGAACGGCTGTAGCGTGCCCGATGCCGTCACTGCCGAAGACGGCGTGCTGGATACTTCCGATCGCCGTCGTTGTCTCGTCGTCGCCGTCGGTTCGATCGCTGCCGAGGTCGGCGCTGATGCCTATGGCGTGACCCTGGGTGAACTCCACCGGCAACAAGCGTGACCGACTCAAACTGCGAGCGACCGCCGTGTATCCCGGGGTTCGCGGAGTGTGACGATCGGACCTCCGAATCCCGATCCTGTTGCTGTCCCCCGGAGGCCCGTGAATCCACCCTTTAAACGTCACTGTGACGTTTCAAGGGGGTCCATCCGGGTCACGGCGTGGACGGCTTCGGAATGTTCTGTAGCCGGAGTTGGCCACGCGCGAGCACCTTGCCGTTGTCGGATTGGGTGATCACCACGTCCCACAGCTGTTGACTGCGGCCCTGGAACAACGCCTCTGCCACAATCTCGACCCGGCCGCCGGTTGTGGCACGAAGGAAATCGGTCCCGTTGTGCACGCCCACGGCGACTTGGCCGAGTTCAGCGACCGCGTGCCCGGCACCCGCGCCACCGGCGCTCTCGACCAAGCTCGCGTAGACACCACCGTGGATGGTTCCCCATTCCGTGTGGTGATCCGGTCCGAGTTCGGCGTGCGCGCGCAACGAGGTGGACGACACCTCATCGATCACAAATCCTGTGGCCTGTACGAAGTTGCTCTGCATCACATTCCTTTGCTGGAAGTGGATTTCGGTCGCCGGTCGATTAGCCGAGTTCACGACGTCAGTGCCACGGGCTGTCGCAGGATCGTCTTGAGTTTCTCGGGTGCGGTCCTGCGCGGATCCGACAGGTAGATCTCGTGGTGATGACCGGTGGGCACGGCATCGAATCCGGGGATCACCTGCTCGTGCATGTGGGCGATCGTCGGGCCCTCGTCGTCGTAGGAGCCAACATGGAGTGTCTGAACCGCTGGACCTTCGACGACGGTGTCGAATCGTACGAGATCCGCGACGCCGGGGATCTTCGTCGACCCAACCGTGTCCAACGCAGACGCTGCCATGTCCGGGGTGATCCAGTCGGGCTGCCAGATCATCATGGTCCAGCTCCATGCGCTCTTGTTTCGGGCGGTGAACACGTGGAGATCGTCCGCGTACCAGAGGCCCTCGAGCGGACCGACCGTATGGACTCGTCCTAGCTGCGACCGCGCTGTCGACCGGATCGTATAGGCCGTTGTATACAAGGACTCGACGGCACTGCGATAGTCGTCTGAGACGTTCGGATCGCCGTGACCGTCAGCCATGAGGAAACGCATCTCGGGTACGTCCACCAGGTCGAACCTGCCTGCTCGTCCGCCGTACAGGTCTCGACGCTCCTTCTTGACGTCGTAGTTCGAGGTACGACTCGAGGTTGCTGGATCGTCCGACATATGCCGACTCTAGCGCTGTCCCGGGAGCGCGAGAGTAGGCCAATCGCTGAGATCGCGAAGTAACTGCCGGTCGTGTGTGGCCACTACGACAGCACACGACGCCGTGTTCAGAGCGGCTGTGAGGGCGTCGACCAGAGCGAACGACAGATGATTGGTCGGCTCGTCGAGGATCAGCAGATCCGGTTCCTCTGCGAGGCACAGCGCCATGTGGAGTCGACGCTGCTGGCCCTGGGACAAACGCGACACGGCGGTACCCGCTGTATCGGACCCGAGTAGACCGGTTCTCGCCAGGCCGGGCGCGGAGGTGAGTCCGAGCTGGTCCACGTGATCGCGATAAATCTCCACCGCGGTTCGGTGCGGGTCCCAGTCCGGCACCTCCTGGCCGAGGAGGGCCAGTCGGGCGTTCGGGTGCCGATTCACACGGCCCGAGTCGGGTTCGAGTTCACCGACCAGTACCGCCAGCAGGGTGGACTTCCCGGCGCCGTTCGGTCCGGTCAGCAGGACCCGGTCGCCGGTGTCGATCGATAGGGACACCGAGGCCGTGAGTCGGTCGCTGACCCGTGGCTGATGGCAGGTGAGCACGGTACGGCCGGTGGGTACCGACCAGTCCGGCCACTGAAACCTCGCGGGCGGCGGCGGAACGCTGATGTGGTGGCGCTCCAGTTCCTCGCGTCGCCGGTTGAACGTCTGCACGGTGCTGGCTGCCCTTGTCGCCCGTTCGTGCCGTCCGTGCCCCTTGGCGGGGCGCCAGGAATCGTGGAGTCGACCGCGTGCATCCTCGGCCGCGCGGCTGAGGCGTTCGTGCTCGCCCACCTGGGCGGTGTGGGCCTGCTCCCAGCGCAGGCGCTCTCTGTGTCGGCCGTCGACCCAGCCCTCGTAGCCGCCCCCGTAGAGGCGCGGCGTGCCGTCCTGGCTCGGATCCAGGTCCAGGAAGTGGGTGCATACATCGCGCAACAGCGCCCGGTCGTGGCTGGCCACGGCGAGCGCGCCGGGGTGCTCGCGCATCTTCTCCGTCAGGAAGGCCAGTCCGGACGCGTCGAGGTGGTTGGTGGGCTCGTCCAGCAGGAGTATGTCGTGTCGGGCGCCGAGGACGCAGGCCAGCCGGACCCGGTACCTCTGCCCTACCGAGAGCGACGACAGCGGCCGTGCCCGGTCAGTGCAGGCCGAGAGGGCCTCGAGCGCCATGTCCACGCGGCGCTCGGCGTCCCACGCGTCCAGCGTGATCGCGCGGTCCAGCGCGGACGTGTAGGCGTCGTCGGCTCCGGGCCGTTCTTCGGCCATGGCGATGGTGGCCTCGTTCAACGCCTGTAGAGCGTCGAGACTGTCGGAGATCTCCAGAGCCACGGCGTCACCGACGGTCCGGCCCTCGGCGATGTCGAGATCCTGTTCGACGGTGCCGATGGTCCCACGACGTGTGATTGTGCCGTCGTCGGGGCGCCGGCTTCCGGCAAGGACCTCGAGCAGCGTGGTCTTGCCGCGTCCGTTCTCCCCCACCACCGCCACTGCGGTGCCGGCGGACAGGGTCACGTCGACCCCGGAGAGGACTCGGCGGCTCCCGAGGGTGACCGAGGCGCCGGACAGGCGGATTTGGGCGTGGGAGCCCGCGGGGAGATGGTCGTGTGATGTGTCAGGCATGGCATGGTGCTCTCTGCAATGTGTGTCGCGGAGCCGGACAGCACAAATTCGCCGTCCGGCTGATGGGCCGTCGACGGCGTGCAGAGATCAGGGGTGAAGCGTGGACCCTGCCGCCGTCAGCGGCGGGACCAAGGCTTCAGAGAGTACGCACCGGGATACATGGCGGCGACTGTACTTCAACCGGTGTGGTCATGTCCACGGAGGTCGTCGATCTGTGCCTGCAATTGCTCGATGTCGCGCCGGTACAGGCCGGTCAGCTCGTTGACGTACTCCCTTGTCCATCGCGGAGTGATGTGCTTGCTGCAGTTGGCGTCCGAGGCGACGAGTTCCACGACGATCGCCCTTTCCACGTGACCGGTGTAGGTCTTCTCCCCCATCGTGCGCAGTCGCTCGATCAGTGCGGGGTCCCGGTCCGGTTCGACGATCCGTGCGTTGCCGAACACTTTGAGGCGACTGCGCGTGGGGTAGTCCACGAAGAACAGGCAGACCCGCCCGTCTGAATCGATGTCGCCGGTGGATACGTATTGCCGGTTGCCGCGGAACTCCACCCACGACAGGGTGGTGTCACCGTCCACGTGGACGAATCCCGCGGGTCCGCCGCGGTGCTGGACGTACGGCCATCCGGATTCGGTGACGGTGGACAGGAAGAAGTGGTCCGCTCGCCTGATCAGGGCTTTGTCAGTGCCCTCGAGGCCGAAGTCGCCGGTGGCGTGCGGCTGGGTGTGCCCCACGGCCGCCTGGCGCGCGCGGGCGGAGGGGCCGAACGCGATCTCGGGGTAACGATTGGCCGCCATGTCCGCGACGCTACTCCCCCCGGTGACGCACACTCGGAGCATGGGCCCGGCGGTTCGGCAGCGTCAGCACGGAGGTATAGCGGCGGTTCGGCAGCGTGAACATGGAGGTATCGCGGCGGTTCGGCAGCGAGCGCGCGGATGTGTCGCGGCATCGGTGGTGCTCCCGGTGCTCGCTTCCTGCGCGGTCTCGACGTCCGGATCCGCGCCCCTGGTCACGACGTCGGCGTCGGCCATGCCTGCGACGGCATCGGCAACGCCAATTACGGCGTCTCCAGCTGCGCCCGAGGTAACGGGTTCGACCATCCTGGACGGCGTGGAGCGGACCTGGAGCACCTACTCCCCTATGTCCATGCGACCCGACTCGCCGATTCTGCTGGTGCTCCACGGCTCCGGTGGGACGGGCGCCGGTCTACGTGACGCGGTCGGAGCCGATATCGAGAAGGTGGCCGACGAACACGGGTTCGTCGTGGCCTACGTGGACGGGTATCGGAACAACTGGAACGAGTGCCGCGTCGGCGGACGGTGGCCGGCCAAGGTCGCCGGCGTCGACGACGTCGCGCTGATGCGCCACGTGGTGAAGTCGATCGGCACGGGCGGTCCGGTGTACGCGGTGGGGTTTTCCAGCGGAGGGCACATGGCGATGCGTCTGGCGTTGGAGGCGTCCGACCTGGTCGGGGGCGTGGGGGTGGTGGCCGCCAACCCGCCGGTCGTCGGAAACCAGTCGTGTTCCACGGACGGCGATCCCGTTCCGATCATGTTCGTCGAAGGGCGTGAGGACCCCATCAACCCTCTGTCAGGCGGCGAGGTACGGGTACGTGCTGGCTCATCGCAGGGCTCGCGCGGAGAGGTGTTGTCCGCCGCAGACGGTGCGCGGTGGTACGCGCGCCACAACGGTGTCGGGACGGTTCCGGAGCGTGGCCCCGAACGCTCGGGCGGCGTCGAGTCGACCGTGTGGGACGGCGCGGATCCGGTGCGGCTCGTGGTGCTCGACGACACCGGCCACACCTTTCCCACCGCCTCGGGTGGGTGGGGGCCGTCGGGTGCGGAGCCCTACGACGCGCCTGGCGAGATCTGGCGGTTCTTGACGACGGGGTGAGTCGCGGCGCCGGTTCGACCTCCACCCTGGTGTCAACCTAGGTTGACGCGCGGGTCGTGGTGGGCGTAGGTTGACGCGCGTGAGGTGATCCATTGTGGAAACGATCCAGGACTACGACGACGACAACGCCGACAACCCCGTCACCCGCCTGGCTGCGATCGCCCGGGCCAAATCCGAGCTCGCTCGTGAGGAGGCAGCTGCGGTACGGCACGCGCGGAACCACGGACTGAGCTGGGCCGAGATCGGGGTCGTGTTGGGCGTGAGCAGACAGGCGCTGCACAAGCGATTCGGGAAGGCGGGCTGATCACGGGTGAGCAGAGTACGAACGGTTGCGGGGTCGCGAGTGGGTAAGGTGCTGCGTTCCCTGGTTACACTCGCACCTAGTCCGCCACGGATGCGTAACGCCCTCAAGGCCGGGCTGACCGTCCTGCTGTGCCTGGCGGTGCCGACGTTGCTCGGGCGTCCCGACCTGGGGCTTCTCTGCGTGACGGGCACGTTCTCGGTTCTGTACGCCGCGGCCGCTCCCCTTCGTCGCCGCGCGGTCACCGTGGCCGGGATCGGTCTCGGGTTGGTCGTGTCCACCGCGATCGGTGCGTTCACCTCGACATCTGTCGCACTCTTTGCCGTTGCGGCGGTCGTGTTGGCGATGGTCACGGCGGGCTTGTGTCTGGCACTGCGGGTGGGGCCGCCGGGCTCCTACTTCCTCGTCCTGTGTGCCGGCATCGCCTATCTCCTAGTGGGTGAGCACGGGACCGAGGCGTGGCTCGTGCCGACCATGACGGCGGTCGGTGCGGCCGTCGCGTGGCTCGTGACGATGGTCGAGCTCATCCCCGACCCCCGGCGTCCTGAGCGACAGGCCGTACGGGCGGCGGTGGCGGCGGTCGCCGCGTACGCGGATTCCGAACCCGGCCCGGACAGCCGTCCCCTGCACCGCGCGGCCTCGCACGCTCTCGCCGCCGCCGATGAGGCGCTGGCCGAGGGGATGTGGACCGGGTCGCCCGAGCTCGAGTCCGACCTGGCTGCCGCGCGCCGCGAGTACCTCGACCGTAGTTCACGCGCCACCCTGCACTTCGTCACCGGCGAGGAGCAGGGCTGGGATCCGCATAATCCCGATGCCGCACGGCGGATCGACGCCGAGGAGGGGCTCTCCGATGTCCCGATGCCGTCCGCGGAGGCGGCCGAACGCGTCGAGAACGCCCTCGTCGAGGACGACCGCCGCAGCATCGGGTCCCTCCGCCGACGTCTTGCCGACGGACTTCGCTGGCCCGGCGAACCGTGGTCGGTGGCCCTGTCGGTGGGCGTGGCAACGGCAGTGTCGATCATCATCCTCACCCTCCTCGCCGGCACGGAGCAGCCGCATCTGTACTGGGTGATCGCGTTCTCGGCGCTCGTCCTCCACCAGGGCGGACCGCGGGTCGCCAGAACCTACCGGGCCCTGCACAGGCTGGCAGGCACCGTCCTCGGTCTGGGAGTGTTCTTCCTGGTCACCGTCGTCGAGCCGTCAGGGTGGTGGCTCATCGCGATGATCGTGGTCCTGCAGTTCACCATCGAACTCCTGGTGACGAGGAACTACGCGATGGCGGTCGCGTTGATCACTCCCCTTGCACTGCTCGTCGCGTCGGGCGGGACGATGCCGGAGGACCCGCTGTCGGTCATCGGCGAGCGTCTACTCGACACCGTGATCGGAGTCCTGGTGGCGCTCGTCGTGCTGTGGGGCCTCGGCCGACGGTCCCACCACCGGGCAGTTCGCGGTGACACCCGGCGCGTGTTGACCGAACTCGCCGAGTTCTCGCGCGGTGAGCACCAGAGCCGGTGGGAGCCGACTCTCGCCTCGGCGTTGCGCGACCTCAACACGAGCAACGCCCTGCTGGCCGCCGATGGCCACGGCGACTCGCCAGAGGCGCGGACGGCAGAGGCGGTCACCTACGCGGGCTACCTGATGCTCGGCACGCTCGACGAGCACTCGGTGCGTCGGTCCGCTCCCCGGTGGGCAGAACTTGCTGCGGCGGGTCTTCCCTCGGGTTGGCGACGGGATGACGACGACGATGCGGACATCAGGATCCGGGAGCAGTGCCGTCGCATGGGTGCGTCGCTGGATTGATTCCCGGAGGTCCGATAACGGGCGAGGTGCCAGGTCAGTTGACGTACTCGGCGAGGTGCTCGCCGGTGAGCGTGGAGCGGTCGGCGACGAGGTCGGCTGGGGTGCCCTCGAAGACGATGCGCCCACCGTCGTGGCCGGCGCCCGGACCGAGGTCGATGATCCAGTCGGCGTGCGCCATGACCGCCTGGTGGTGCTCGATCACGATCACGGACTTGCCCGAGTCGACGAGCCTGTCGAGCATGCCCAGCAGGTTCTCGACGTCGGCCAGGTGGAGGCCGGTCGTGGGCTCGTCGAGGACGTAGACCTCCGCCTTCTCCGCCATCTGGGCGGCCAGCTTGAGGCGCTGACGCTCACCGCCGGACAGCGTGGTCAGTGGCTGACCGATCCGGACGTAGCCCAGCCCTACGTCGCGGAGTCGTACGAGGATCTTGTGCGCAGCCGGGATTCGGGACTCGCCCTCGCGGAAGAACTCCTCGGCCGTGGCCACGGACATGCCCAGAACGTCGCTGATGGTCTTGTCGCCGAAGGTGTACTCGAGCACCTCGGCCTGGAAGCGCTTGCCCTCACAGTCGTCACACGTGGTGGCCACGCCCGCCATCATCCCCAGGTCGCTGTAGATGACGCCGGCACCCTTGCAGGTGGGACAGGCGCCGTCGGAGTTGGGGCTGAACAAGGCGGGCTTGACCCCGTTGGCCTTGGCGAAGGCCTTCCGGATGGGCTCGAGCAGGCCCGTGTACGTGGCCGGGTTGCTTCGCCTGGACCCACGGATCGCGGACTGATCGATCGCCACGACCTCGTCGCGTGTGGAGACCGACCCGTGGATGAGGGAGCTCTTGCCCGAGCCGGCAACACCCGTCACCACGCACAGCACACCGAGGGGGATGTCCACGTCCACGTCGCGGACGTTGTTGGCCGTGGCGCCGCGGACCTCGATGGCCCCGCTCGCCTTTCGGACCTCGTCCTTGAGAGTCGCCCTGTCGTCCAGGTGTCGGCCGGTCACCGTGTCACTGGACCGGAGACCCTCGACTGAACCCTCGAAACAGATCGCACCGCCTTCGGAACCTGCGCCGGGACCGAGGTCCACCACGTGGTCGGCGATCGCTATGGTCTCCGGCTTGTGCTCCACCACGAGGACGGTGTTGCCCTTGTCCCGCAGTCGTAGCAGGAGACCGTTCATGCGCTGGATGTCGTGCGGGTGCAGACCGATCGACGGCTCGTCGAATACGTACGTCACGTCGGTCAGCGCCGATCCGAGATGCCGGATCATCTTCACGCGCTGGGACTCGCCCCCGGACAACGTTCCCGCCGGGCGGTTGAGGGACAGGTAGCCGAGACCGATCTCGACGAACGAGTCCAGGGTGTGCTGGAGCGCGCCCAGCAGCGGGGCGACCGAGGGTTCGTCCAGACCACGCAGCCACTCGGCCAGGTCGGTGATCTGCATGGCGGAGACGTCGGCGATATTGACCTCGCCGATCTTCGACGACCGTGCCCCCTCGTTGAGCCGGGTGCCGTCGCACTCCGGGCAGGTGGTGAACACGACGGCCCGCTCGACGAACGCCCGGATGTGGGACTGCATCGCCTCGACGTCCTTGGACAGCATCGACTTCTGGATCTTCGGGATGAGTCCCTCGAAGGTGACGTTGATGCCGTCGGCCTTGACCTTGGTGGGCTCCTGCCGGAGCAGGATCTCCATCTCCTCGTCGGAATACTCCGAGACGGGCTTGTCCATTTTGAAGAAGCCGGACCCGGAATAGATGCGCCCGTACCACCCGTCCATCGAGTACCCGGGCACGAGGATCGCGCCCTCGGCAAGTGACTTCGAACGGTCCACCAGGGCGTCCACGTCGAAGTCCGACACCGACCCGCGGCCCTCACACCGGACGCACATGCCGCCGGTGATCGTGAACGTCGCCTTCTGCTTGGACCCGTCGGCCTTCTTGAGCATCCCCGACCCTGACGCGGAGGCCACGTTGAAGGAGTACGCCTTGGGCCCGCCGATGTGCGGTGTGGCCAGGCGACTGAACAGGATCCGCAGCATCGCTCCGGTGTCGGTCGCGGTACCCACCGTCGACCGGGGATCGGAGCCCATCCGTTCCTGGTCCACCACGATCGCGGTGGTCAGCCCCTCGAGCAGGTCGACCTCAGGCCGGGCGAGCGTGGGCATGAAGCCCTGCAGGAACGCACTGTAGGTCTCGTTGATCATCCGCTGCGACTCGGCGGCGATCGTCGAGAAGACGAGAGAACTCTTGCCCGAACCCGAGACGCCGGTGAACACGGTCAGACGCCGTTTGGGCAGGTCCACATCGACCGACCGCAGGGTGTTCTCCCGGGCACCGACGACCCGGATGATGTCGTGCGAATCGGCGGGATGGGTGGTCACCGTGGGCCTCCTGGTCGGGTGGACTGGCCGGAGGCACGCGGCGGGGTATCTGAATGCGTCCGGGATCTACCCCGGTCACGGTAGTCGTCTCGAACGATCGACCGGTACGGAAAACGCCGAACGGGTTGGCCACTCATCCACGCTCCTGCTCTGCCATCGCCAGGTCGTGGAGGCGAGCGAATCGCGCGTGGTCGTCGTCGTCCCATCCCTCACGCTCGGTGACCGTCGCCCACCCGTCGAGGATCTGGTGGTCGTACAGGTGACCGTAACCCTGCGACCCGCCGATCGCGTTCCCCAGGTCGGCGGTGATCTGGAAGAACGTGAGGACCGGCATGTAGAACATGCCCGGATGTCGGCCCTTCCCCGGCGGCTCCGCCAGCCACGCGGGGCGGTCGAAGAGGAGGTCCGGGGTCCACCACACGACCGGGTCCGTCGCGTGCTGGACGTAGAGGACGTGCGGTGGGATCCACGGGGTGTCGTCGTGGCGCAACTCGGCGGGATCCTCGGAGAACCGGACCAGGAGACCGTCGGCGTAGACAGGTTCGGTCGCGGTGGTGCCCGGGTCACGACGCTCGACCAACGACCGCCAGATCCGGTTGGAGTTCGGCGGTCCCATCCAGAGGACCCCGTCGACCGTCGCGCGGATGTCCTGGATCCCCGAGAACGCCGCTTCGCCGGCCTGCGTGCCGAGGCTCTCGCCGTACACGTAGAGGTTCGGCCGGTGCGTGCCCTCCGGGAGCGAGGCGCGCCAGTTGACCACGGCCTCGATGAGTGAACGACCGGCGTCCTCGGCCTTCTTCCGGTCGGCGAGGAACGAGATCCAGCTGGGGAGGTACGAGTACTGGGTGCCGACAGTCGCCACGTCACCCTCGGAGAGTAGCTCGATCGCCTGGGCGGCGTGGGGATTGATCCATCCGGTGCCCGTGGTCGGGATGATCACCACGGACTCGCGCTCCCACGCATGCGTGCGATTGAGCTCCTCGACCACCAGTGCCGAACGGGCGTCATCGGTCTCCGCCGATTCCAGGCCGGCGTACAGGCGGATCGGTTGCTGGGCGGGACTGCCCAGCAGTTCACTGAGCCGCGGTTGCTTGAGCCCGCCGCTGACGAATCTGCGCCCCTGCATCCCCAGGTCGTCGAAGTTCATGACGGACCCCGGTCCCCCGGATCTTTCCGGGATCGTGGGCCTGGACGCGCCGGGGGCGTCCGAGTCGTTCTGCACGCCGGACACCCTGTTGGCGGCCTCGAAGAACAGTCGCGGTACCACGCCCTGCACCACACCGAGAACCAGCGCCAACGCCACCGCGATTCCGGTGAGTCGGGCACTGACCAGCCCCAGGTTGAATCTCGTGCGGAGGGCCGAGACGAACTGTCGGTACGCCCGGCGCAGCAGGCGGGCCAGGATCAGCAGGCACGCGAACACGGCCAGCGCGACCCACGGGATCCGCATGTAATCGGACCACGGAGGGCGTGGGGAATCGACGAGGTCGGAGACCTGGTCCTGCCACCGGATCGCGGTGGCCGTCGCGGTGACGAGGTAGACGACGAGGAGGTACGGGGCGGAGAGGCTCGTGAACAGGAGCAGCTTGCGGCTCAGTGCCTCGAGATCCGGGTGGAGGGTGATCTGCGGGGTGACGGTTTTCTTCCAGAGTGCGCGCAGCCCCACTCCGACCCCGTAGCCCAGGGTCATGGACACGCCGGTGACGATGCCCTGGTAGTACCACGCACGCGGGAGCAGTGAGGGCATGAGTGATACCCACGCCAGCAGTGCCGCGACCACCAGGCCGGTGACCGAGGGCTGCCATCGGATCCACCAGCGCTTGAGCACCGTAATGACCTTGTTCACCGCAGTCGCTCAGCCCTTCGCGCCGCGTCGACGAGTGAGGAGGACATCCGGGCCAACTCGGACGCGTCCTCTCCCTCGGCGAGCGCCGTGGCCAGGTCCTCGCAGGCACACCGGAGCTGGAACATCCGGTCCATCAGATCGGCGGATTCGGCCTCGGAGAGGACCACCGTCCCCTCCGGCAGGTCCTGCATCCGCAGTGATCGACGCTGCTCGTAGGCGCGCTGACGGCAGGAGCGGCGGCAGTACCGGCGCCTGCGGCCGGTGCCGCCTTCGTCGACCGGGCGGCCGCACCACGCGCACGACGTCTCGCCGCGCCGGGGAGCCGGCTGGTCGGTCGTGTCGTCGGAATCCACGCCTGTGAGACTACCCAGGCCAGACCCCGGGTTTTGCGAGGTGCCGGGACGTGGGAACATTGTGGGGTCTCGGGACGTTTAACAGGTCTAGGTAGCACCCAGCGTCTGTGCCGATCCGTCCAGATCGGCGTCGGACGGACACGGCAGAAGGAGTTCGCATGGCAGATCGAGTGCTCAGAGGCAGCCGCCTCGGTGCGGTGAGCTACGAGACGGACCGGGACCACGACCTCGCCCCCCGCCGTATGGCCAAGTACCAGACCCCCAACGGTGAGGTCTTCGAGGTGCCCTTCGCGGACGACGCGGAGATCCCGGGCACCTGGATGTGCAAGAACGGCCAGGAAGGTCAGCTCATCGACGGTCCGGCCGTCGAGGTGAAGAAGGGCAAGCCGCCGCGCACCCACTGGGACATGCTGCTCGAGCGTCGTTCCGTCGAGGAGCTCGAGGACCTGCTCAAGGAGCGCATGGACCTGCTCCGTAAGCGCCGTCGCGCCGGCTCGCGCTAGAAGTACGGCCACCACGCGGCCCTTTCGCCCAGTCGCGTAGAACCACAGGACGCCCCGCCCGCCGATCCCGGCGACGGGGCGTTCGTCGTCCGACGACGTGGCGGATCTGTGCGGAGCCGTGCCGACCCGTGCGGACGGGTTTAGCGGCCGAGGAGCGACGCGAGCTGCGCCCGGCGCTTCTCCCAGCCCCACTTCGCCACGTTGACGGCGGCCTCGCGGAAGATCGACTCGCTCATCTTGGAGTGCCCGATGGTGCGCTCGGTGAACGTGATCGGCACCTCGACGACCTTCCGTTCATTTCCCAGGAGCCGCCACGTCATGTCGATCTGGAAGCAGTAGCCCTTGGACTCGATGGAGTCCATGTCCATCTCGGCGAGGGCGTCCGCGCGGTACGCGCGGTATCCGGCGGTGATGTCCTTGATTCCCACCCCGAGCATGATCCGCGAGTAGATGTTGCCGCCGCGTGAGATCACGTGCCGCTGCCACGGCCAGTTGACGACACTGCCCCCGGGGACGTACCGCGACCCGATCGCGAGGTCTGCGCCGGCGTCGACGGCGTCCAGCATCGCGGGCAGGCGCTCGGGCGGATGGCTGCCGTCGGCGTCCATCTCGACCAGGACGGTGTAACCACGCTCGAGGCCCCAGCGGAATCCGGCGATGTAGGCCGCGCCGAGACCTTCTTTGCCGGTGCGGTGCAGGACGCTGATGCGGCCACGGACGTCGTCGGCGGCGAGCCGGTCGGCGACCTCGCCCGTGCCGTCCGGGCTGTTGTCGTCGGCGATGAGGACCGAGACGTCAGGTGCGGCGACCAGGAGGCGCTCGACCACGCCGGGCAGGTTCTCCCGCTCGTCGTAGGTCGGGATGATCACGAGCGTGCGCTCAGACGGCGCGCTGCCGCCGGGCGTCGTCGGTTCGGTCACTTAGTTCTCCTCGATCTCGGTGTCGGGCCGGCGCCGGGTGCCCAGGGCCGCCCACGCCAGTGCGACGAGCCCGATGAGGCAACTCACCGCTTGGGGGATGCCGCCCAGACGGGTTGCCATCGTACCGGCCGACCCGATCTCCACCTGCGCCACCAACGCCGCGGGTTCAAAGATCCCCGCCTCCTGGCGTACGTCGCCGTCTGGCCCGATGACCGCACTCACACCGCTGGTCGCGGCGATGAGGACGGGGACGTGGTGCTCGACCGCGCGTACGCGGGACATGGCGAGCTGCTGGTAGGTCATGGGCGATCGCCCGAAGGTCGCGTTGTTGGTCGGTACCGCGAGCAGTTCCGCGCCCCGGGCCACGGGCTCCCGCGCAGCGGAGTCGAAGGCCACCTCGAAGCAGATGGCCACGCCCAGGTCCACCCCGGCGGCGCTCACCACGCCGTCGCCGTCCCCGGGCACGAAATGTCCGGCCGTGCGGGCGATCGGGAACAGCGCCTCGAGGGGCTTCCGGAGCGGCAGCCACTCCCCGAACGGTTGGATGTACTTCTTGTCGTGGCGGTCGGTCACGGGGTCGTCGGCGGTGCCGTCCCACACGAGGTACGAGTTGGTGGCCTCACGCTCGTGGCCGGTCGCGAGCACCGTCCCGACGAGGATCGGGGCCCCGAGACGGCGCGAGAGTGCGGAGATCTGTGCGCCCGCGCGCTGGTCGGCGAGCGGCGAGATGTCAGAGGCGTTCTCCGGCCACAGCACGAGATCCGGGCGAGGGACGGTGCCAGCGTCGACGTCGTCGGCCAGTTGGGCGGTGACGCGGAGGTGGTTGTCCAGCACCGCACGGCGCTGCGCGTTGAAGTCGAGCCCCAGCCGCGGGACGTTGCCCTGGATCAGCGCCACGTCGAGGGTGCGGGTGTCCTGTGCCCCGCGCGGTGCGAGTGTGGCCACGGCGACGAGGCCCACCGCCGCGACGGCGGTGGTGACCAGTCCGGTGAGGACGCGTCCGGGCCGGGAGCGACGGAGCAGGAGGACCACCGCGAATCCGAGCGCACCGCCGAGTGTGGCCACGACGAACCCGAGCAGCGGTGTGCCGCCGAGGGACGCCAGTGGCAGCAGTGGGCCGTCGGCCTGGCCGAACGCGAGCCGCCCCCAGGGGAATCCGCCCCACGGCCACGACGACCGGATCCATTCCCACAGTGACCACCACCCGGCGAATCCGAGCAGCGCCGCGGTCGCGCGCGAGGCCGTGCGGGCGGGGCGCTCGCCGTAGGCCGGGAGCTGAGTCCGCACGCCGAGGCCGGCGCGGAGGATGACAGTCGCGCCGGCGCCGAACGCGGCGAGGTACAGCGCCTCGACCACGGACAGGCCCCACGCGGCGTAGGCGCCCACGTACAACCCGACCCACGGGACGAGGAGAAGGAAGAACACTAGCCCCGTCACGAAGCCGATAAGGGCGCCGGTACGGGCGCGCGGCGTGGAGCCGCGCACGGGGGCCAGGACGACGACGACGAGCGCCATTGCAGGCAGGGCCGCCCACCACAGGCCGACAGGAGGGAACGACGCGGCCAGCAGCGCACCGGCCGCAGCCGCCCAGAGGAGCCGGACGACGAGCGGCATCACTCTGCGGTGTCTGCGGGGGTGCCGTCCACCACGAGTGACCGCAGGACGGGATCGGAACCGGTGAGGTCGGGCAGTGGCGGGACCCCCGAGCGCGGATCGGTGGACCACCGCTGCACGGCGTCGTCGGCGGCGACCACCGCGAGTTCGCCCGTCTCCCACCGCGCATACGTCGCGGGCGCGCCGGGGGCCAGGGTTCCGGACAGGCCGTCACGGGCACCGGCGGCCCGGCGGGCTCCGCGGGTGGTGGCGGTGAACGCGGCACGGGGCGAGAGTCCCCGCCCGCCGTCGATCGAGGTGAGGGCCCGGAGTGCGTCCCAGGGGCGGTAGACATGGTCGGTGCCGACGGTGCCGACGGTTCTGACGCTGTCGACGGTGCTGACGGTGGCGGCCAGTGCCACGCCGGAGGCGGCGATGCGCACCAGATCGAGGCCGGTGAGGTCGTCGACGAGCGGGCGGACCAGGAGAACGGCGCCGACCGTGGCGAGCGCGGACAGGTCGTCGTTGCTGAACTCAGTGGCGCCGATCAGCAGCGGTGTGGTTCGGGCGACCGCAGGACCGCCGAGTTCCCCGGCGAGGCGGGTCAGTTCGGCGGCGACCGCCGTGGGGTCGACGTCCGGGCCGAGGACGACGCGCTCCCCTGCGCGCACGCGTGTGTCCACGGCGTCGAGGCCGTGGGACTCGGGCAGCGCGGCACGCACGACGCCGGCGGCCGCCGCGGCCGGGTCGGCAAGGTCGGCCGGGCCGGCCGGGTCGGCATCGTCACCGGTGTTGGACGCGCCGACAACGCAGTCGACGAACGCGGGTGCCACCCAGTCCCCGCCCAGGTCGATGCGGTCCGCCTCGGGGAACAACGCGGGGCCCGGGGCGTCGGCGCCCGCCCAGGTCAGCAGTCCGTTCTCGTACGCAAACGCGGTGGCGTCCCGCGAGGCTGGGGTGAGGACGCGGCCTCCGGTGGCGAGAAGTGCAGGCATGCTCCGAGTATCCCCGAGTGGCGTCGGCGCCGCGGAATCCGCCTCACCCGAAGGACCGGCTCCACTGGGTTGGGACCCGAAGTAATGGTTCCGCTGGGCTGGGCCGACGGAGCGTGGCCGCTCTAGGCTGGACAGACATGACGGACTTCCCTTCCCCGACCGATCGCGGCGACAACTGCCCCGGGACGGTGCGGGTGCACCCCGCCGCGGACGGTGGGCTCGCCCGACTTCGGTTTCCCGGAGGCCGGCTCCGGCCCACGGACTGGGCTGCCCTCGCGCAGATCGCCACGGACCACGGTGGCGACCTCCACCTCACCTCGCGCGGCAACATCCAGGTCCGGGGTGTACGGGACGAGGCTCTACTGCGGGACCGGGTGGAGGCGGCTGGGCTCCTCCCGAGCGTCGCCCACGACAGGGTGCGGAACATCCTCGCTTCCCCCATGGCGGGTCGCCTCGCGGGACATCACGATCTGGGCCAGCTGCCCGAGTTTCTCGACGCGGCGCTGATGGCGCGAGACGACGTGGCGGCGCTGAGTGGTCGCTTCCTGTTCGGCTTCGACGACGGATCCGGAGATGTGCTCGCCCACAGTCCGGATCTCGCCGCCGTCGCGGGGGTCGACGCCAGTGCTGACGGTAGTGGCGCCGGGGTGGTGAGGCTGCACGTCCGTGGGCGTGACACGGGCCTGCGCACGACGATGGCCGATGTGGCGACCGTTCTCGTAGACGTCGCCGCATCGTTCGTCTCGAGCACGGAACGACAGTGGCGTGTCCCGGCGTCCGGGCAGCTGCACGACCTCGTCGTCGTCGCACTGAGGGATCACCCACTGACCACGGGATCCACGGCGGCGACCGGCACCTCCGAGTCACCCGGCACGCACGCGATGACCGTCGGTGGCGAGCCCTCTACCGCGGCAGAGGTGCCGCCGGTCGGCTGGGTGGACACCGACGACGGCCTCGTCAGCCTGCTCGCCGTGGTGCCCTTCGGCGTGGTTCCTGCGCGGCTCGCCGAGTTCCTCGGCGCGATCGAGCGGCCCAGCACCATCTCGGCCGAGCGCGTGATCGGACTCCACGAACTGACCGAGGGGATGGCCGAGCAGGTGGTCCGCGTGCTCGCCCCGATGGGCATGATCTTCGACGCCGCATCACCCTGGGTCGAGGTGACCGCGTGCACCGGACTGCCCGGCTGCTCCCGCTCGCTCACCGACGTCCGCGCGGACGCCACCGCAGCAGTGCGTGAGGGCACACTCCCGGTTGTCGGACGGCAGCACTGGGTCGGGTGCGACCGTGCCTGCGGCGACACCGGTGCAGGCCAGCGCGTCACCGCGACACCGCAGGGCTACGTGGTGGGCCGGCCCTGAGCCGTCACCACCCTGGTCAGCGCGACCCGAAACGCTCCACGAGCCAGCGGGCCGCCTCGTCCACCCGGTGGACGGTCTCCGGCGTCGGCAGACCGGCCGCCTCGGCGGGGTCCCGCGGCCGGTCGACCATAACCACCGGGATGTTCAGCGCTCGCGCCGCCTCGAGCTTCGCGGCCGACGCCCGGCCGCCGCTCTCGCGCGTGACCAGTACGTCGATGCGGTGCCGCGACATGATGGTCCGTTCGGAATCCACCCCGAACGGGCCCTTGTCGAGCACGAGCAGGTACCGCTCCGGGAGCGGCCCGGGTGGCGGCTCCGAGCAACGGATCAGGTAGGCGCCTTGGGAATCACCGGCGAACTCGGACGCGCCGAGCTTGCCGACGGTGAGCATCGGACGCCGGTACTGGCCCCGGACCGCCTCGACCGCGGCGCGCATGTCGGGGACCCGGATCCAGCGGTCCCCTTCCCCTTCCGTCCACCTCGGGCGCTGCAGCCGCAGGAGCGGCACCCCGGTGTCGGCCGCAGCGAGAATGGCGTCGGTGGAGATCTGGACCGCGAACGGATCGGTCGCGTCGATGACCGCGCTGGCACCGGTGGCGCGCAGCCACTGTGCGAGGCCGTCCACGTCGCCGAACCCGCCGATGAGGACCTCTCCGCGGGGCAGCCGGGGCCGGGCGAGTTTCCCGGCCAGGGCCGTCACCACGTCCAACCCAGCGCTCACCAACAGGTCGGCGAGCCTGCGCGCTTCCACGGTTCCGCCCAGGACGAGGATCTTCCCCGGAGTGGTGGAGGCCGGGGCTCCCGCCCCTGACTGATCGTTGACCCCCGCTGCCTGACCGGTGGCCGGGCCTCCGTCTGCGCCCGTGCCCCCGCCCGGATGCGGGCCCTCCACGTCGACCGGCGAGGTGAAGTCCGGATGGCAGATGCCCGGGACGTGCTCCCAGGAGATGCCCGCCGAATCGAGCGTGTCTGCCAGGGTCCGGGACTCGGGGTGCTGACCGGGATCGCCGGCAAACAGGTGGACGACGCGGTCGCCGCGGCCCAGGGCGGCGGAGATCTCGTCGATCGCCTGTCCCTCGGACAGTCCGGAGATGTCCACGACCCTCGCGGTGGGCGGCACGAGGGACATCGCCTCCGCGGGCACCGCGCCGTGGGCGTGCAGACACGTCCCGCTCATCGCGATGAGCCGCGAGGCGCGGACTGTGAGGAGATCGACCGGTCCGGGGCCGACCCCGATGAGGTGGACCGCCGGCGGGGTCTGTGCGCCGCTCCCCCGCGTCACCGCCGGACCGTTCACCGGGGCATCCTCCGCCAGACCGTCTGCGGGACCAGCCTCGCGACGGCGAACATCACCCGGAGCTGCCACGGGATCCACACGACGCCCGGGCGACGGCCCAGTACACGTTCGACCACCGCATCCGCGACCTGGTCCGGGGTCGAGGAGAACGGCGCGGGATCCATCCCCTTCGTCATGCGACCGATCACGAATCCGGGACGCGGGATCACCAGCGTGACCCCTGTGCCGTGCAGGGCGTCCGCCATGCCGGAGGCGAAACCGTCCAGTCCCGCCTTGGCCGAACCGTAGACGTAGTTGGCGCGCCGCACGCGCTGCCCGGCGACAGATGAGAACGCCACGAGCACCCCGCTCCGGCGCGGCTTCATCCGCTCGGCCAGGGTCGTCAGCAGCGCGGCCTGGGCCACGAAGTCGGTGTGGAGTATCCGCGCGGCGGCGCCGGCGTCCCGCTCCGCGACCTCCTGATCACCGAGGATTCCGAAGGCCAGGACGGCGATGCCGATGGGGCCGACCCGGGACTCGATCCCGTCCACGACCGTCCCGTGCGACTCCAGATCGTCCGCGTCGAACTCGACGTGTTCCACCGCCACCGCACCCGCGGCCTCCAGGGGCGCGGCGAGCGCGGAGACGTCCCCACCGGGCCTGGACGCCAGCACGAGGGTGCGACCCCGCGCGAGGCGCTCGGCCACCGCGAGTCCGATCTCACTACGACCGCCGAACACGGCGACGACCTCACCCCCGGAACCCGGCCGGGCAGACGATGATGCAGGAGTGGACATGCGCCCAGTCTCCCACGGGGACGCTCGCTGACAGTGCACGTGGGCCACCCCGGCGGTCTTCTGGCAGGCTCACCGGTATGGCGCACACCCTCGCAGAGTTGTCCGACGACGCCCACGAGTTCCTGTCGACCTACCATCTCGGGACGCTGACTACGCTGCGTGGGGACGGATCACCGCACGTGGTGGCGGTGGGGTTCACCGTCGACACCGAGGGCGGCCTGGCCCGCGTGATCACCAATCGTGGCTCGCAGAAGGCCCGGAATGCCGCCCGCGGTGCCGAGCACGGAACGCGGGCCGCGGTCTCCCATGTCGACGGCGCCCGCTGGTTGACCTTCGAGGGACCGGTCCGCCTCCTCACCGACGCCGCCGAGGTCCGTGAGGGCGAACGGCGGTACGCGCTGCGCTACCGGGAACCCCGGCCCAACCCGGACCGTGTGGTGGTGGCGATCGAGATCGATCGGGTGCTGGGTTCGGCCGCGATGTTCACCGGCGCGTAGCGCTTCACCGGGGCGGAGCGCCCGGGATCGTCAGAGCACCCGGAGGCCGCGCTCACCGGTGTTGAGGTCCCGCCGACCGTCGGCCGTCACCGTGACGATGTCCTCGAGGCGCGCTCCCCACCGGCCGTCGAGGTAGATGCCCGGTTCGACGGAGAAGGTCATGCCCTCGGCCAGCACGGTGTCTGCGCCGGGGGCGACGAACGGCGGCTCGTGCAGGCCCAGCCCGATCCCGTGCCCGGTGCGGTGGATGAACCGCTCACCCAGACCCGCGGCCGCGAGATACTCACGTGCGGCCGCGTCGACCTCGCCGATCGCCACACCCGGGCGCACGGCCTCCCGCGCCAGGCGCTGCGCCTCCTGCAGTTCGGCGTACTCCGTGGCCACCTGCGGGTCCGGCTCGCCCATTGAGTAGGTCCGCGTGCAGTCGGAGTGGTAGCCGCTGGGTACCGGACCACCGATATCCACCACCACGATGTCGCCCTCCCGGATCACCCGGTCGGAGACCCCGTGGTGCGGGTCGGCGCCGTGCGCGCCGGAACCGACGATCACGAACTCGGCGTGCGTGAGTCCCTCGGCCTCGATCGCCGCGGTGATGAGCTCGCCGACCTCAGCTTCGGTCCGTCCCACCTGCAGGTACTCCCCCATCCGTGCATGGACGGCGTCGATACGCCGGGCGGCGTCGGCGAGCTCGGTGATCTCGGCCGGGGTCTTGACGGCCCGGACGTGGTCGATCACGTCGGAGGCCAGCACCACCTCGCCGTCGACGCCCTGCTGGAGCGGCACCAGGTGGAGCGCCGGCATCGCGGTGGACACGGCCACACGCCCGGAGACCTTCGCCGTGACCAGGGCGACGGCGTCGGTCCCGTCCGACCACGGATGCACCGTCGCCCCCACCAGATCGGCCGCGCCGCGAACGGTGTCGGTGAGTTCGAGCGACGGCAGCACCAACAGCGGCCCGGACCCGTCGGCGGCGACCACCAGGGCCGTGAGCCGCTCGTGGGAATCCAGACGCTGGCCGGTGAGGTAGGCCATGTCCTCCCCGGAGTAGACCACCACGTGGTCGATGCCGAGTTCCCGCGCACGGGCACGGACGGAGTCGAGACGGTGCTGGTGGATGTCCGGGGCGGTGTCGTTCATGTCCTCCACAGTAGGCCGACCGGGCCCGCGCGTGCCCCCGACGGCGGCTAGCCTGACGGGAGCCGCACGGCTACCGCCACATCACTCCAGGAGGCACGGTGTCCCAGGGTCCGCTCATGGTTCTCGACAGCGCGGGATTGTGGTTCCGTGCGTTCCACTCCGTCCCCGAGAAGATCACCGGTCCCGACGGGGCGCCCGCCAACGCGGTGCGGGGGTTCTGCGACATGGTCGCCGTGCTCGTCGAGGAGTACTCGCCGACGGGCCTGGTCGCGGCGCTCGACCGTGAGTGGCGGCCGGACTGGCGGGTGGAGTTGCTGCCTTCGTACAAGGCGCACCGTGTGGGCGACGACGGCGAGGAGGACGCCCCGGAGACGTTGGCACCTCAGGTGAATGCGATCCGTGAGGTCCTCACCTCCGCGGGCATCACCCAGGCGTGGGCGGCGGACGCGGAGGCCGACGATGTCCTCGCCACGCTCTCGGCACGCGATCGCGAGGTGTTGGTCGTCACCGGCGACCGCGACCTGTTCCAACTCGCCTCCCCAACCACGACCGTGGTGTACGTCGGGGCGGGCATGAAGAAGCGCCTGGCGTACACGCCGGAGGTCGTGGCCGAACGGTTCGACCTGCCGGCGGCGGAGGACGCGGCCGTGTACGCGGACTATGCGGTACTGGTCGGGGACGCCTCCGACGGACTACCCGGGGTGGCGGGCATCGGGGCCAAGACCGCGGCGGGGCTGCTGCGTGAGTACGGCGACCTGGACGGGATCGTCGCCGCGGCCGCGGACCCCGACTCGGGTCTGACCGCGCGTCAGCGCACCGCGATCACCAACGGCGCCGGGTACCTGACCGCCGCCCGGGGCGTGGTCCGGTTGGGCCAGCGGGACTATGATCTGAAGTTCTCCGGGGATCCCGACGGACACCATGGCGCACTCGACCAGAACCGACTCGACGCACTCGCGGAGTCGACCGGCCAGCCGCGGGCGATCGGGCATCTGGTGGAGGCGACTCGCCGACTCGCCGGGGCCTAGGAAGTGACACCCGCCGACTCACCGAGGGATAGCGCCGGACACCGCACGGAACTGGGCGGCGCGCTGGATCGGGGCCGATCAGGTCATGTGGTCCAGCACGACACCGCGGCGCAGTGAGCCGACCGCCGAGCGCGCATTCCTCGCGAGCTCCGGCTCGGCGACCTGACCCACCTGCGCGAGGACGTCGATCACCAGTCGCGCCGAGCGGACGAAGTCTCCCGCGGTGAGCTCCACACCCTCCTGCCAGGAGGCCGCGAGGATCGAGGACAGCGCCCCGCCGGACACCCAGTGGTGCAGAACCGGGGCGAGTCCGGCATCGAGATCCGGGGTTGCGGGGAGCTTGTGGCTCCGCTCGATCGCGGCGACCTCCTCGGCGACGCGTGAGGTCTCGGAGAGGGCCTGCCGCAGGGTCTCGTCGGAGGGCTCCCGCACTGCCGATTCGGTGCGCGGGTGCGCGACCACCGTGGCGATGACGGCGGCCAGTCCCGCGGGGTCGAGTCCCTCCCAGACGCCGCGCGTCAGGCATTCGGCCACGAAGAGATCCTGCTCGGTGTGGACGCCGGCGAGCAGACGACCCGCGTCGGTGGCCCTGAGGGTGCCCTCGATCGTGTCGAGATAGCCGAGGTCGACCAGGAGTTCCACGATGCGCCGGAACCGACGGGCCAGCGAATCAGCATCGGCGTCGATCTCGGCCTCCAGGGCGGCGACATCGGCATCCGCTCTGGCCCACCGCTCGTGGAGGCGAGCGAGCTTGTCGATCCGAGGATCGTCGTGGAGCGGGTTCTCACGGAGCGCACGGCGCGCGGCCGTGATCCGCGGATCCTTGCGCTGGTGCTTCCCGCCGGTGTTCTTCATCCGACCCTTGGCCTTGCCGCGCAGGTGCTCCATCCGCTGGACGAGCGCCCTCTTGGCGCGGCCGTCCAGCTTGCGGCGCCCCTTGGGCAGGTCGACCCGGCCGACCGGGATCGGTGGCGCGGCGAAGTCGTGCTGACGCAGCCACCCGGTCCATCCTGTGTCGGTCAGACAGAGCAGCGCCGGGTCGGACTGGATGTCGGTGCGGACCTGGAGCACGGTCGCGACCATGCCGAAGCGTTTGCGCCCGACCGTGATCACCGACCCCGCGGTCTGCTTGTGCATGGCGGCGCGCACCGCGCTGAGTCGGTCGTCCCGTGTCGCCTTCTCCGCCCGGCGCTCCAGACGGCTCAGTTCGGCGCGGACCGCCATGTACGCGTCGAGCTCCTCGTCACCCCCGGCCTCGGTGAGCGACGCGCGCATCCGATCCCGCTCCTCGGCCCGCTGCTCGATCGCCCGCGAGCGGGACACGAGGGTGCGGTCGGTCTGGAACTGCGCGAACGACCGCCCGATGAGCGACGTGGCCTCGTCCACGCCGAGCTGTTCGACCAGATTGACCGCCATGGAGTAGTCGGGTGCGAAGGCGCTGATCAACGGGAACCGAGGAGTGTCCACGAGGGCGGACAGGGCGTCCAGGTCGAGATCTGCCTGCTCGAGAACCACCGCGGTGCCCTTGGTGTCGATCCCGCGGCGGCCGGCCCGGCCGGTGATCTGCGAGTACTCGGAGGCGGTGAGCATCGTGTGGGTGTCGCCGTTGAACTTGGTGGTCTTCTCCAGCACGACCGCGCGGGCGGGCATGTGGATCCCGAGCGCGAGGGTTTCTGTGGCGAAGACGACCTTGATGAGCCCGGCCGAGAACAGCTCCTCGACCACCGTGCGGAACAGCGGGAGCATTCCGGCGTGGTGGGCGGCGATACCGCTGACCAACCCGGCCCGGAACGCCTGGAAGTCCAGCGCCTGGAGATCCTGCTGCGGGACCTGTGCGCAGGCGGCGTCGACGTGGGCACCGATGCGCCTGGCCTCGTCACCGGTCGTCAGACGCAGGCGTGCCCGTCGCATCTGCGCGACCGCCCCGTCGCAGCCCGCCCGGGAGAAGACGAAGTAGATGGCGGGCAGGAGACCCTCGTCGTCGAGGTGCTCGATGACGTCCTGTCGCTTGGCCCACTGTGCCCGCTGACGACCGGCGACGCGCTCGTCGTGGTAGCCGGTCCGGGAACGACGACGATGCTCGGCGGCGGAACGGACGGGGACGAGATCGCCGCGGGTGTAGAGCATGTGTGCCAGCGGTACCGGCCGGTGATCGGAGAGCACGACGGCGGTGTCGCCCCGGATCTCGCTGATCCAGTCCCCGAGCTCGTCAGTGTTGCTCAACGTCGCGGAGAGACCGACCAGACGGACTGTCGGGTCGAGAGTGAGGATGATCTCCTCCCACACGACACCGCGCGAGCGGTCACCGAGGTAATGGATCTCGTCCATCACCACACAGTCGAGATCGTGGAGTGCCGACGAGCTGCCGTAGATCATGTTGCGCAGGACCTCGGTGGTCATCACCACGATCGGCGCGTCCGCGTCGATCGAGTGGTCACCGGTGAGCAGACCCACGTTCTCGGGGCCGAACCGCTCACGGAACTGGCGGAACTTCTGGTTGCTCAGCGCCTTGATCGGGGTGGTGTAAAAGCATCTGCCGCCTCCGGCGAGGGACCGGTACGCGGCGTACTCGCCGACGAGGGTCTTACCGGATCCCGTGGGCGCCGAGACGAGTAGGTTCCGTCCCGAGTCCAGTTCGGCGAAGGCCTCGAGCTGGAACGGATCCGGGTCGAAGCCCTCCCCCGACAGGAACGACTCGACGAGGATGCTCTGCTCGTCCGGTCCTTCGGACGGGGGCTCAGATGATGTCGTCATATCGGGCCCCGCCGGCGGGTGGCGCCTGGAGCGGGGACATCGACGACGACGCGGCGTTCCCACCGGGTGCGGTGGCGGATGCCGAGCCGCGCACCGGGGCAGGGCGCTCGAGAGGGCCGGAGCTCGCGACACCGCCGGATGCACCGATGCCGTCCGAGGGGCCGATCCCCGACGCGGCGTCGATGGCCGAGGCGGACTCGTCATCGATGTCCAGCCACTCGGCGCGGGACTTGCTCTTGCGCTTGTCGTGGATCCGGGCGAACTGGATCGAGAACTCCACCAGCAACGTCACCGCCAAGGCGAGCGCGAGCATCGAGAACGGGTCCTGGCCTGGCGAGGCGACGGCCGCGAACACGAAGATACCCATGATGATGCCGCGGCGGGACTTGGCCAGGACCTCGTAGCTGAGCACCCCTGCCACGTTGAGCATGGCGATAAGCAGTGGGATCTCGAAGCTCACACCGAAGATCAGGATGAGGTGGATGAGGAAGGAGAAGTACTGTGTGCCCGACAACGCGGTGGTCTGGACGTTGTCGCCGATCGAGAGCAGGAACTCGAGGGCGTGGACGATCACGACGTAGGCCAACACGGCGCCGCCGATGAACAGGATGGCGGCGAGGATCGTGAAGACGAACCCGTAGCGACGCTCGTTCTTGTGCAGGCCCGGGGTGATGAAGGCCCAGAGCTGGTAGAGCCAGATCGGACTCGCCAGGACGATCCCCGCCGTCGCGGACACCTTGAGGCGGAGCATGAACTGCTCGAAGGGGCCGGTGGCGAGCAACCGGCACTCGTCGCCGTCCCCCAACTGCAGGCGGGCACCCGGAGGGATGTCGCAGTACGGATCGGTGAGGATCTGGCCGAGTGACGGCACGACGAAGATGTTGGAGCCGTACCACCAGAAGCCGACACCGAGCATCACCACGATCGCGGCCACGGCGATGAGCAGCCGCGTCCGCAGTTCGTAGATGTGCTCGATGAGCGGCATGGTGCCGTCCGGGTTTTGCCGCCGCCGACGACGGCGCTTGGACGGCACGCGACCGGCGCCCCCCGAAGGAGAATCGCCGGCCGCCGTGGCTCCGGGATCAGTCATCGATTTCTATGACCTATTGTCCCTGCCCGCCGTTGTACGGGGCGGTGGGATCGTTGTACTGCTGCGGGGCGTTGGGCGCCTGCGGCTGCTGGTACTGCGGCGCCTGCGGCTGAGCCTGGGGTGCAGGCTGCTGGTACTGCGGCTGGGCCGGCTGCTGCGGGGCCTGGGGCGCAGACTGCTGGTACTGCTGCGTCTGCGGCTGGACGTACTGCGTGGCAGAAGGCTGTCCCTGGGTGATGGCCTGCGTTTCCGACTTCTCTTCGGCGCCGTCGTTCTGCATCTCCTTGATCTCGGACTTGAAGATGCGCATCGACCGTCCGAGGCCGCGGGCCGCGTCCGGGAGTTTCTTCGAACCGAAGAGTAGGAGCACCACCGCGAGGACGATGAGCCAGTGCCAGATGCTCAACGCACCCATGTCAACCTCCGTTTGTCTGACAACGTTTCCATGCTAACGCACCTACTCCGGGGGCCGTCGCGCCCGTACCGCCGGTTACCTCTCGTGACCTGCGCGTTCACCGACTATTTACGTCTCGGCTGCAGTCGCTTCCCCCGCCGCATCGTCACCAGCGTCGACATGGTCTCCGGCGTAGGCGGCCAGACCGGCCGCCGCCCGCTGCGCGATCTGGTCCGCGAGCTCCGGATCGACCGGGGTCACCACGTCGGCATGACCCAACAGGAAGCGGAGGAGCCAGGCCCGGTCGTGATAGGCGATCTCCACGTCGATATCGCCGTCCGGTCGCCGGTGGACAGAACGGAACCCGAACTCGTCGAGGAACCACGCACCGGCCGCCGGGACAACCGCCTTCTCGATCGTCGGTGTGCCGTCGCCGTCGTCGTCACCCTGGGGCTCCGGACCGAGCGCGCGGCGTTCACCGACGTCCTCCACCCGGCTCATCCGGTCCGTGCGGAACATCCGCCACTGGCCGGAGCCGCGATCCACCCCGTGCACATACGAATGACCGTCTGAGACGGAGATCCGTGCCGGGTCCACGACGCGGATGGTGGAGGTGTCGGAACTGGCCGAGTGGTAGACGAACCTCAACGCCCGGCCGGACCGGACGGCGGTGCGCACCACGTCGGCGTCGGCGTCCGTGGCGCCCGCCTCCGGGGCCGGCGCCGCACCGTGGGTGCCCGCTGCGGTCCGGAGGGTCGCCAGCAGATCCCGAAGTGCGGTCTGTTCGACGACCTCGGGCCGGTCGAGGAACACGGCCAGGCCGGTCTCGAGGGTCACCGCCTCGGCGGCGGTGAGGCGGACCGGTCGGTCGATCCCGGCGGTGAAGGTCACCTCGACCAATTCGGCCTCGTCGAGATCCTCCGCGGAGAACGCCAGGTCGATCAGGTCACCGGGACCGTAGCCCGGCAACCCGCATGACCACAGCTGCCACAACGCGTCGCGGAGCTGGCCGTCCGACAGGCCCAGGTCCTGTGCCGCCTCGGACACGGGGACGGCGCCACGACTGTGGAAGTACGGGACGATGCTCAGCAGGGTCGCGAGCGGGACCGAACGGGGGCTCATCGGCGGGCCTCCTCGGCAGCGGTGAGGATCGAGACCACGCGGACGCGTAGTTCTGCCGGACCGAGCGCGACAGCGTCGGCGCCCTGGGCCGCGACCAGCGAGGAGAGCTCCCCCAGTGGCGCGGCGATCTCGAGGTCGGCCCCGGCACGGCCGAACCTCACGTGCGGCTCCTCCGCCCGTGCCATGGCCCGTAGTTCCGCGGCGTGCCCGTCGGCGGCCCACACGGTGGCCTGCAGGATCGGGTTGAGCCGGGACACCGCGTCGTCGAGGAGGTCGAGCACCCGGTCGGTCGAGGGCACGGGCACGCTGCGCCGACCTTTGCCGACCTTGACGTCCGACATCCGGACCAGGCGGAAGGTCCGCGCCTCGCCACGGTCCAGATCGTGGCCCACGAGGTACCAGTGACCGTGCCGCGATCCGGTCCACCACGGCTCGACGCGGCGGGACGTGGCCTCACTGCCACCGGCCGGGGTGTGCGCGAATGTCACCACGGCGCCGTCGGCCACGGCCTCGGACACCACTGCCGCGGTGGCCAGTTCGGCGGGGTCCTCGACGGAGACGGTCGTCCCCACGTCGTGCCCGGGATCGATCCCCGCGGCGGTGAGTTTGGCCAGCGCTCCGCCGGCACGTGCCGATCGCTCCCCCTCGCGCCAGACCTCGGCGGCCACGGCGAGGACGCCGGCCTGCTCCGGGGTCAGCGTGATCTCGGGGAGCTCGTAGTCCCGGGCCGGGATGCGGTATCCGGCCGGTGAACCCGGTGCCAGCGACGCCCCCTGCTCGAGCGGCACGCCGGCGTCGCGGAGCTCGCGCTTGTCGCGCTCGAACATGCGCAGGAAAGCGGCCTCGTTCTCGCAGTCGTCGTAGCCCTGCACCATCCGCTGGATCTGACCGGCGGACAGGTAGGCGTTGGTCGACCGCAGGCAGATCACGAGGTTGACCAGTCGCTGGGACTTCGAGGTGGACACGAGTGCGAACGCTATCTGCCGAGCCCGGCGATCAGCTCGTCGACACGCGGATCCATGTTGGCGAAAGGGTCGCTCAGCGGGATGGTCGGCAGCGCGCCGTCGGTGACCTTGAGGTGGACCCAGTCGACGGTGTGGTCTCGCCCCGCCTCGCGGGCTGCGGAGATGAAGCGACCCCGCAGGGCCGCTCGCGTGGTCTCCGGTGCGGCGGTGCGGGCGTGCTCGACGGCCGAGTCGTCCACGACCCGGGACACCATGCCGCGACGTTCGAGGATCGAGTGGAGCCCGCGACCGGGACGGATGTCGTGGTAGGTGAGGTCGATCTGTGCCAGGCGCGGGTGGGTCATGTCGACGCCGGTCTTGTCCTGTACCTGCCGGATGAGCCGGAGCTTGGCCGCCCAGTCGATGTCCGCGGCGATCGAGTCGTGGTCCCCGGACTCGACGGCGTCCAGTACGCGCTCCCACAGAGCGACGCAGTCGGTCACCACGTCCCGGTCGTCGCGCTCCCAGCCGCCGGCGTCGAGGTAGCGGTGCACGGCGGCGAGGAACTCTCGTTGGATCTCGAGCGCGGTCATGGTGGTTCCGTCGGCCATCGCCACAGGCCGCGTGCCGGTGAGGTCGCGGCTGATCTCGCGGATCGCCCGGACCGGGTGCGTCACGGCCATGGGACGCAGGTCGATGCCGGCCTCGAGCATCTCCAGCACGAGCCGTGTGCTGGCCACCTTCAACAGGGTGGTGGTCTCGATCATGTTGGAATCGCCCACGATCACGTGCATGCGCCGGAATCGGGTCGAGTCGGCGTGCGGCTCGTCGCGGGTGTTGATGAGCGGCCGGGACCGCGTGGTGGCGGACGAGACGCCGTCCCACATGTGCTCGGCGCGCTGCGAGAAGCAGAACACCGGCTCGTGGGTCTCCCCCAGCCCGACGCCGGCGGGAGTGCCGGGCAGGATCTTCCCGGCGCCGCACAGCAGCTGCCGGCTCACGAGGAACGGCAGAAGGGTGGTGCCGATGCTGCGCACCTGGGTGGACCGGTCGAGGAGGTAGTTCTCGTGGCAGCCGTAGGAGTTGCCCACCGAGTCCGTGTTGTTCTTGAACAGGAACACCTTCGCGTCGATGCCCTCGGCGGCCAGCGACTCCTCCGCCGCGAGGCCGAGCGCGTCGACGATCCGCTCGCCGGCCCGGTCATGGGCCACGAGCTGGCGCAGCCCGTCGCACTCGGCCGTGGCGTACTCGGGATGCGAGCCCACGTCGAGGTAGAGACGGGAGCCGTTCTCGAGGAAGACGTTCGAGCTGCGCCACCGCTCGACCACGGGGCGGAAGAGGTACCGCGCGATCTCGTCGGCACCGAGCGAGCGGCCACCCTCGACCCCGACGCTGGTGATCCCGAATTCGGTCTCGATCCCGACGATGCGCCGCTGCATGGGCTCTACTGCCCGCCCTTCTGGACGTAGGACTTCACGAACTCCTCGGCGTTGGTCTCGAGGATGTCGTCGATCTCGTCCAGCAGTGAATCCGCGGAGCTGGTGTCGGCGGACTTGGCGACCTGGCCGGCCTCGTCGTCGCCCTCGCCGGGGCCGCCGGCGTTTTTCTGGATCTGGGACATGGTGGTCACTCCTTGTGTCGTGGCGCCGTGGGCGCCGGAACTTGCGTGGTGCGCGCGTGGGGTGGGAGCTCAGCCCGTGGGCGTGTAGGTACCGTCCGGACCGTCCGCCGACAGGAAGTCCGGGGTGGCCTCGCAGAACTCCCTGGTGCCGGTGTACGGGTCCGCCAGGTCGATGCGGCGTTCGTGCCCCCGGGTGTCGACGACGACGACGTGGTCCCACCCCGCCGCGTGGACGCGATCCCCGAGTTCGGCCAGGAAGCGCCCTCGGGCCCACGCCCGCGTCCGTTCCGGCGGCGTCGTGATCGCGGCCTCGACCTCGGCGTCAGTCGTGAGTCTGCGGATGGCGCCCTTGGACGCTAGACGGTTGTAGAGTCCGCGGTCGGGATCGAGGTCGTGGTACTGGACGTCGATCAGGGCCAGCCGCGCGTGGTCCCAGGACAGGTCGTCGCGGGCGCGGAAGCCCTCGAGCAGACGTAGCTTGGCGGGCCAGTCCAGGCGGTCGGCGCACGACATCGGGTCCTGCCCGAGCGCGTCGAGGACAGCCCGCCACTCGTCGAGCACCTCGAGCGCCCACGCGGGTCGACCCCGTCCGTCGCCGACCAGGTCGGCGACCCTGGCCAGGATCTCCCGCTGGATCTCGAGCGCGGTGAGCTCCCGACCATCGCCCAGGCGAACGGTCGCGGTGAGCGAGGGGTCGTGGCTGATGATGTGCACCGCCTCGACCGGATCCACGGGCAGCAGGTCCGCCAGGTCGACGCCGGCCTCGATCGCGTCCAGCACCAGGCAGGTGGTGCCGATCTTGAGGTAGGTGGGCAGTTCGGCCATGTTGGCGTCGCCGATGATCACGTGCAGCCGCCGCCAGGTCTCATCGGTGGCGTGGGGCTCGTCGCGGGTGTTGATGATCCCGCGGCGCAACGTGGTCTCGAGCCCGGTGAGCACCTCGATGTAGTCGGCACGCTGGGAGATCTGGAACCCCGCGGTCTGTCCCTCCTGGCCGATGCCGACCCGGCCTGCGCCGGTGTAGACCTGACGGGACAGCAGATGGGCGGCCAGGCTCATGGTGAGCGCGTCGAAGTCCACGTCGCGCCGCACGAGGTAGTTCTCGTGCGCCCCGTAGGAGGCGCCCTTGCCGTCGACGTTGTTCTTGTAGAGCTTGAGCTCCGCGTTGCCCTCGGTGGCCGAGGACTCGACGCCCGCGCGGTGCATGATCAGCTCGCCCGCCTTGTCCCAGATCACCGCGTCGCGCGGCGAGTCGACCTCGGGGGCCGAGTACTCGGGGTGGGCGTGGTCCACGTAGAACCGGGCGCCGTTGGTGAGCACCCGGTTGGTGATGCCGAACTCACTCGGGTCGTACGCGCGGGCGATGCCGAAGTCGAAGCCGCGGGCGTCCCGCAGCGGGGACTCCGATCCGTAGTCCCATCGGGCCTCGTCCGCGCCGCCGGTGCCCTCACCAGGGTCGCTGTAGGCCTTGACGACCTGCGTGGAGGTGACCACCGAACTCAGCAGTGGCTGGCCCACCGCGACGATGCCGAATTCGATCTCGGTGCCGATGATCCGCCCCCGCGGCTCCGCGGCGCTCACTCGTCCCCTCCCCTGTCGGGCACGGTGACCTCGACCACGCGCTCGCCACGGACGCCCGTCAGGCGGGCCCACTCTTGCGGGTTCGAGGTGTTGGGGAGATCCGTGTTCTCGGCGAACTCGGCATCGACTGCGTCGAGGAAATCGTCCGTCGTCAGGCCCTTGCCGCCGCCGTGGACGATGTCCTTGATCGCGAGCTTCTTGGCCCGGTCGACGATGTTGCGCAGCATCGCTCCGGAGGTGAGGTCCGCCAGGTACAGCGAGGAGCGGCGCCCGGACGCGAACACCAGGTGGACATAGGTCGTGTCGGCGTCACGGGTGTAGAGGCGTTCGGCGACCCGGTCGATCAGCGCCCCGACGTGCTCGGTCGGCTCCGCCCCGTTCATGTCGTCCGGATCGAACCGCAGGTCCGCGGTGATGTACTTGCCGAGGATGTCCACGGCAGCGTCCCGGTCCGGACGGTCGATCCGGATCTTCAGGTCCAGTCGGCCCGGACGCAGGATGGCTGGGTCGATCATGTCCTCGCGGTTGGAGGCGCCGATCACGATGACGTTGCGCAGGTCCTCCACGCCGTCGATCTCTGCCAGCAGCTGCGGGACGATCGTGGTCTCCATGTCGGAGGACACGCCCGACCCCCGCGTCCGGAAGATCGAATCCATCTCGTCGAAGAACACGATCACCGGGTTGCCCTCGGTCGCCTTTTCCCGCGCGCGCTCGAAGATCGAGCGGATGTGACGCTCGGTCTCGCCGACGTACTTGTTGAGCAGTTCCGGCCCCTTGATGGACAGGAAGTACGAGTTCGGGTACGTGCCGTTGCTGACGTCCTCGCCACGCGAGAGGGCGGCGGCCCGTGCCAGTGAATGCGCCACGGCCTTGGCGATGAGCGTCTTGCCACAGCCGGGCGGGCCGTAGAGCAGCACTCCCTTGGGCGGTGCCAGGTGGAACTCGCGGTACAGGTCGTGGTGGATGAACGGCAGTTCGATGGCGTCCCGGATCTGCTCGATCTGCGGTCCGAGACCGCCGATGTCCGAGTAGTCGACGGTCGGGATCTCCTCGAGCAGCAGCTCGTCGACCTCGGCCTTGGGCACCACCTCGAACGCCACGGCGGCCTTCGGGTCCACCAGGACCGCATCGCCGGAACGCACCGGCGCGGGATGGTCCGCGGTACGGCCGCCGCGCAGGGACTCGGCCAGGTGCACGATGTGCTCCTCGTCGTTGCCCATCACCACGCGCGCACGCAGACCGTCGGCCAGGACGTCACGGAAGACCGCGGTGACGCCGGTGGTGGGCAGGACGGAGGAGACCTCGAGGACCGTCAAGGCCTCGTTGAGGCGCACCGTGGCGCCCACCGTGAGATCCGAGGTATCGAGACCGGGCGCGATCGTCAGGAGCATGCGCCGACCCGAGGTCACCACCTCGACGGTCTCGGCACTCTCGCCCGCGGCGGCCACGACCACGCCGTAGGTGCTCGGCGGTGTCCCGAGACGTTCGACCTCGCCCTTGAGCATCGCGAGCTCGTCGCGGGACTCCTTGAGCAGTTCGGCCAGACGCACGTTGCGTGCGCCCAGGGCATCAATCTTGACGGACTTCTCGCGCTCCGCACGGGCACCCTCGTCAGCCGCCTTCCGCAGCCTCGCCAGTTCCGCCCGGTCGACAGTGACACGATCGTCACCCTGTCCGGCCGGGGAAGGTCCCTCTGTCACGCGATCACCCGCTCTCCCTCGTCGCCGACGAATCTCCTCGTCGTCGTTCCCTCCACCCTATCGCCGGGGCGAGGTGGGGGCGTCGGCGCGGTGAGGTGGGGTCTCATCCCACCGGACGGGCGCGCGGCGGGATGGTCCCGGGTCAGCCCTTCCCGGCGCGGCGCTTCGGCTTGAGGGTTGTGACACCCTCGGCGAGACGGCGCGCGGTCACCAGGAAGGCGGTGTGGCCCTGCATGCGGTGCTCCGGACGCACCGCCAGTCCAACCACGTGCCACCCACGATTGATCGACTCCCACGCCCGGGGCTCGGTCCAACACTGCTGACGGCGGAGACCTTCGACCACGTCCGACAGCTGCGTCGAAGTGGCCACATAGACCACCAACACACCGCCCGGGACCAGGACGTCCTTCACCGTCGGCAGGCACTCCCACGGCGCCAGCATGTCCAGGATCACCCGGTCCACCTGGCCACCCAGCTCCTCGACCGAGGTCTCCGCCAGATCCGCCACCCGCAGGTCCCAGTTCTCGGGCGTGTCGCCGTAGAAGGTCCTGACGTTGCGCTCGGCGTGCTCGGCGTGGTCGGCGCGGATCTCGTACGAGAACACCTGTCCCTCGGGCCCCACCGCGCGCAGGAGCGAACAGGTCAGTGCTCCCGACCCCGCTCCGGCCTCGAGGACGCGGGCGCCTGGGAAGATGTCGCCCTCGTGCACGATCTGTGCGGCGTCCTTCGGATAGATCACCTGGGCGCCGCGCGGCATCGACAGGACGTAGTCGGTGAGCAGCGGGCGCAGGGCGAGGTAGTTCGCGTCCTTGCTCGAGGTGATGATCGAGCCCTCCGGGGCACCGATCAGGTCGTCGTGCTTCACCGCCCCGTGGTGCGTGAAGAACTCTGCGCCCTCGACCAGGACGACGGTGTACTTGCGTCCCTTGGTGTCGGTGAGCTGGACACGGTCGCCGACGGTGAACGGGCCGGATCGCTGCACTGTGGACCTCCAGGGTGCTTGTCGGGGCCGGATGTCCGACCGGTTGTCTACCCTGCCAGGTGTGATGGATCCTGTTGAAATCGACGGCACCGGGCAGCGCGACGGACACGACGGACATGGCGGTCAGGTCGGGAATGGCGCTCACACCGGGACCGGCGGCCACGGCGGCCAAGGCGCGAACAGCGGGACCGGCGGTCACGGCGCGAACGGCGACGGAATCGCTGCCGGGCGGAAGCCGCTGGCGTTGTCCGCCTCCCGCGCCGCGGACTTCACCCGGTGCCCCCTGCTCTACCGGCTCCGTGCCGTGGATCGCAACCCCGAACCCCGTACCCGGGCACAGGTCCTGGGCACGGTCGTGCACTCGGTCCTCGAGGACCTGTACGGACTCGAGCAGGAGGAGCGGGCGCCGGAGCGCGCCGCTCAGCTCGTACCGCTCGCCGTGGAGCGCTTCTACGCGGAGGACTCAGGTGGCGAGGTGGTACCACTGTCCGGACGGGCGGAGTTCGAATCCGATGTGGCCGGACTGGTCGCCGCGCTGTACGGGGTCGAGGACCCCCAGCGCTTCTCCCCAGCCTCGTGCGAGCAGTACCTCCTCACCTCGACCTCGGCCGGGACACCGCTCCATGGCTTTCTCGACCGGGTGGACGTCGCGCCGACGGGTGAGGTCCGGGTCGTGGACTACAAGACGGGCAAGCCCCCGCACCCCAGGTTTCGGGACCAGGCGATGTTCCAGATGCGATTCTACTCCCTCATGTATCAGCGCATCCACGGCGTGCTGCCCGCGCAGCTCAAGCTCATCTACCTCAAGAACGGCAGTTGGCTCACCCTGACGCCGGACCTGGCCTCGATGGTCGAGACAGAAGCGTCGCTGGACCGCCTCTGGTCGCAGATCGAGGAGGCCGGCGAGAGCGGGGACTTCCGCCCCCGCACGTCGAGATTGTGCGACTGGTGCGATCATCAAGCACTGTGCCCGGCGTTCGGAGGAACGCCGCCGGAGTACCCGGGATGGCCGGGAACACGTGTGGTCCCCGCCGGTACACCCAATCTGTCGACTGGTGAGTGAGAGTGCAGGAGTGGGAATGACGGAGGCCTATTACGAGCCGCTCGGTACAGAGGACGACTGGGAGCTGTTCCGGGCGACGCCCCACACGGTGAGCGCATGGGGACCGGACCTCCAGCACGGGGCTCCGCCCTCGGCCATCCTCACCCGGGCGATGGAGCGGGTCGAGGGTGCCGAGGACACGCGGATCTCCCGGGTCGCGGTGGACCTCCTCGGTGCGGTCCCGCTGGGCGAACTGCGGACGCGTGCCCGGGTCACGCGCCCGGGGAAACGGATCGAGCTCGTCGAGGCCGAGCTCGAGGCCGGTGGCCGCGTGGTCGCCCGCGCCAGTGCATGGCGCATGCGGGCCAGCGACACGACAGAGGTGGAGCAGACAGTCGAACCTGTCCGGCAGCTTCCCACCAGTGATCGGGACAGTTCGTTCTTCAGCCGGTGGACCAGCGGCTACATCGATTCCCTGCAGATCCGCGGCGCAGAGGACGGCACGGTCTGGGCTCGGCCCAGTTTGCCTCTGGTCGCCGGTGAGCCCGTGACCCCGATCGTTCAGCTCATGTGTGTCGCGGATATCGCCAACGGTGTCGGGGCGGTGCTGGAACCGACCGACTGGCGGTTCCTCAACACCGATCTGATCACGCACGTCCACCGTCTCCCCCGAGGTGAGTGGATCGGAGTCCGGGCCGACGCCTCGATCGGGCCCGACGGAGTGGGTACCACTCAGGGCACCCTGTTCGACGAGAACGGTGCGATCGGACACACCCTCCAGGCGTTGCTCATCGAATCGGTCTAGTCACCGGACAGGCAACGGGACCCGGAGGCCATCGGCCGCCGGGTCCGCGACTTTTCCGACGGGCTGATCAGCCCATCCGGCACGAGCGGATGTCGGTCGCGATGATCGACTTGGCGCCGGCGGCGGCGAGTCGGTCCATGATCGAGTTGACCTGCTTGCGCGGCACCATCGACCGCACGGCGATCCACGCGGGATCAGCCATCGGCGACACCGTCGGTGACTCGAGGCCGGGCGTGATCGCCGAGACGTCCTCGAGCAATTCCCTGGGGCAGTTGTAGTCGAGCATCATGTACTGCTGGGCGAAGACCACGCCCTGCAGTCGGTTGCGCATCTGCGTCATCCCAGACGTGGCGTCGGCGCCGGCACGCGCGATGAGCACTCCCGACGAATCGCAGAGAACGTCCCCGAACGCCTCGAGTCCGTGGAGCTTGAGAGTGCGACCCGAGCCCACCACGTCGGCGATGCAGTCCGACACACCGAGCTGGATCGAGATCTCCACCGCGCCGTCGAGACGGATGACGTCGGCCTCCACGCCGCGGTCGGCGAGATCCTTGCGAACGATGTTCGGGTACGACGTGGCGATCCGGGCACCCGCCAGGCGATCCGTGCTCCACCCCTCACCAGCGGGGCCGGCGTAGCGGAAGGTGGACCGGCCGAAACCCAGGTCCAGGAGCTCATCGACCTCGGCCAGGGAATCGGCACTGAGATCTCGCCCGGTGATCCCCAGATCGAGGCGGCCCGAACCGACGTAGACGGCGATGTCCTTCGGACGGAGGAAGTAGAACTCGACATCGTTCTCGCGATCGATGAGCGAGAGGTCTTTACTCCCCTCGTGGCGCCGGCGGTACCCGGCCTCTGCGAGCATCTCGGAAGCGGACTCGGACAGGGCGCCCTTGTTGGGCACTGCGACGCGCAGCATGGTGACTCCAGACGAGTGGGTGTGTGAGGGTGTGGCGCGGTGTCGGCTCACAGATGTCGGTAGATGTCCTCGAGACCCAGCCCCCGCTTGAGCATCATGACCTGGGTCCAGTACAGGAGCTGCGAGATCTCCTCGGCCAACTCTGCGTCTGACTGGTACTCGGCGGCGATCCAGACCTCGCCGGCCTCCTCGATGACCTTCTTGCCCAGATGATGGACGCCCTTGTCGTACGCGGTCACGGTCCCGGAGCCCTCAGGGCGCGCGGAGATCCGCTCGGACAGTTCGGCGAACAGCGAGTCGAAGGTCTTCACGCGCCCGATTGTCCCACAGCCACGCCGACGGGTGTCCCCGAGGTGAGTGTGTGCAGTGCCGACAGGCCCACGCCCTCCAGGGTCGGATGCGTGTGCGCACCCGGGACATCGGGCTGTCCCTCGGTCGACGGGACATAGAGCACACGGCATCCGGCTGTGACGGCCGCGGTCGCGCCCGTCACGGAGTCCTCCACCGCGACCGTCGATGCGGGGCTGACTCCGAGTCGCTCGCAGGCCAGGAGGTACGGGTCCGGTGCGGGTTTGCCGTTCGGGACCATGCACCCGGTCACCACCACGTCGAAGCGTGTCCGGTCGATGAACTCCAGCGGAACCCGCGCGACGTCCGCGGTGGTGTTGGTGACCAGGGCGACCGTCGTCCCGGTCTCCGCGATCTCGGTGAGGAGTTCCTCGGCTCCCGGGCGCCAGCGCATGTCGGTGCGCATCAGTTCGGTGACGCGGGTGTTGAGGCGGTGCGCCAACCGATCGAACTCAGCGCCCTCGATCGTGCGGCCGGTGTACTCACCGAGGATTTCGAAGAAACCCTGGAGGGAGTTGCCCAGGGTCCGTTCGCGGGTGGCGTCGTCCAGCGGACGGCCCATGTATTCGGCGAGCTCGAACACCGCGATGTCCCACAGGCGTTCGGTGTCGACGAGGGTGCCGTCCATATCGAGGCAGAGGGCGGCCGGGGGCAGATCAGAGGCGTTGCTGGTCACGGCCTACTGTCTACCGGACTGGCCGCTGGCTGGCAGATCCGGCGGACGGCCGGGGGCAGGCGAACCGCGCCGTTCAGCACTCCTGTGGGGCGACGATGAAGTGCTCGGTGTGCGTGGTGGAGCCGAAGGGCACCACTGATCCCGGCGCGAAGGTCGGGAAGAGCGACTTGCTCGCGGACACCGTCACGGCGATGTGACCACGCCCGGTGATGGTCCCCTGGGTGCCGACCTCGGGTCCGGTCGACTGAACGGTCTGCGACCCACGCTGGCCGGTGTCGATGTTGTGCCACGAGATGGTCGCCGAGTTGAACGGGAACATCGTGGCCGAGAAATCGAAAGAGCCGACCGGGTGGTCCAGATCCCTCGCACCCGCCGCCACTGCCTGGTGGAAACGGCCGTCCTCGCCGAGCTTGCAGCTCGGGAACACGCTGTACCGGATCGTGTGCTCGCCGCCCAGCGGGTACGGGAGCCGGACATCCCACGCGGGAGTGTCGTGCCACACCTGGGCGGACGCGGCCGGGGCGTTCGCCACGGCCACTCCCCCGGCGAGCATGGCAGCTGCGCACACCATGGCAGCGGGTCGACGGATGGCACTCATGGCGGACTCCTCAGCTCGGACTACGGCTGTACCAGGTCTATCGCTGCGGAAGACCGAGTAGTTAGCCGTTCCGGGCGACGCGGGTCAACGAACGGGACCCGGGTGCAAGATCTGCACCCGGGCCCCGCTCGTCATGATCGCTCCCGACCGCCGTCCCGGGTATCGCCGACCCGACGCAGTCGCGAGCGGATCAGGTGTTGAAGTACTTCGCCTCCGGGTGGTACAGCACGAACGCGTCGGTCGACTGCTCCGGGTGGAGCTGGAGTTCGTCGGACAGCTCCACGCCGATACGCTCCGGCTCCAGGAGGTCGATGACGACCTTCCGTGACTCCAGGTCCGGGCACGCGCCGTAGCCGAAGCTGTACCGGGCGCCGCGGTACTTCAGGTTGAAGTACTCCTCGATCGCGTCGGGGTCCTCGGTGGAGACCGCGCCGTCCGGTAGCTGCAGCTCGTCACGGACCCGGCGGTGCCAGAACTCGGCCAGAGCCTCGGTCAGCTGTACTGACAGGCCGTGCACCTCGAGGTAGTCACGGTAGTTGTCAGCGGCGAACAGTTCGTTGGCGAAGTCGGCGATGGGCGTGCCCATCGTGACGAGCTGGAACGGCAGGACGTCGACGACGCCCTCCTCGATGCACCGCTCGCGGGAGGCCAGGAAGTCCGGGATGGACAGGAAGCGCGGCCGCTGCTGCCGCGGGAAGGCGACCTTGTGGAGCACCTCGGCGTCGGGACGCGGCTCGGCGAGGATCCAGACCTCGTCACCGACCGAGTACGCCGGGAAGTACCCGTACACGACCGCGGCGTGCGACAGGATTCCCTTCGTCGTCAGCTTGCTGATCCACTCGCGCAGCCGCGGACGGCCTTCGGTGGCCACCAGGTCGTCGTAGTCCGGTCCGTCCCCGCCGCGGGTGCCGCGCAGCCCCCACTGACCGAAGAACAGGGCACGCTCGTCGAGGTGGCCGGCGTAGTCGGCCACCTGGATACCCTTGGCGATGCGGGTGCCCCAGAACGGCGGGGTGGCGATCGGCTGGTCCGCCGCGACATCGGAACGCTCGGGGACCACGATCGGCTCGGCCTCGGCGGCACGCTTGGCGGCGATCCGCTCGGAGCGTGCGCGACGCTCGCGGCGCTCGGCAGCCTTGGCCGCGGCCTCCGACGATTCCGAGATCGGCACGCCGGTGCGCTTGGCGGTCATGACCTCGTCCATCAGGCGCAGGCCCTCGAACGCGTCACGGGCGTAGAAGACGTCGCCCTCGTACATGTCGGCCAGGTCGACCTCGACATACGCGCGGGTGAGCGCGGCACCACCGAGGAGGACGGGGAACTCTCCCGCGATGCCCTCGGAATTGAGTTCGGCGAGGTTGTCTCTCATGACCACGGTGGACTTGACCAGCAGTCCGGACATGCCGATCACGTCGGCCTTGTGCTCGCGGGCCGCGGAGATAATGTCGGCGATCGGCTGCTTGATACCGATGTTGACCACGTCGTAGCCGTTGTTGGACAGGATGATGTCCACGAGGTTCTTGCCGATGTCGTGCACGTCGCCCTTGACCGTCGCCAGGACGATGCGGCCCTTGCCGTCGTCATCACTGGCCTCCATGTGGGGCTCGAGGTGCGCGACGGCGGCCTTCATCGTCTCCGCCGACTGCAGGACGAACGGAAGCTGCATCTGGCCCGACCCGAACAGCTCACCGACGGTCTTCATCCCGTCCAGGAGATGCTCGTTGATGATCTCCAACGGCGGGATCTGCTCCATCGCCGCGTCGAGGTCATCCTCGAGGCCCTTGCGCTCGCCGTCGACGATGCGGGCGGCGAGGCGCTCCATGAGGGGCATTCCGGCGAGCTCCGCCGCACGCGCGTCCTTGGCACTGGCGGCCGAGACGCCCTCGAACAGCTCCATGAACACCTGGAGGGGGTCGTAGCCCTCACGACGGCGGTCGTAGACCAGGTCGAGTGCCACCTCACGCTGCCGCTCGTCGATCTTGCTCATCGGCAGGATCTTGGAGCTGTGCGCGATCGCGGTGTCCAGCCCGGCCTGGATGCACTCGTGGAGGAACACCGAGTTGAGCACCTGGCGGGCAGCCGGGTTGAGGCCGAAGGAGATATTGGACAGACCCAGCGTGGTGTGGATGTCCGGGTACTTCTCGGTCAGGCGGCGGATGGCCTCGATGGTCTCGATGCCGTCGCGTCGCACCTCCTCCTGACCGGTCGAGATCGGGAAGGTGAGGCAGTCGATGATGATGTCGTTCTCCGCCACGCCCCAGTTCTCGGTGAGGTCGGCGATGAGCCGCTCGGCGATCTCGACCTTGCGGTCGGCGGTACGGGCCTGGCCTTCCTCGTCGATCGTCAGACCGACCACCGCGGGTCCGTGCTCGGCGACCATCCGCATGATCCGCTGGAAGCGGGAATCCGGTCCGGCCCCGTCCTCGTAGTTCACCGAGTTGACCGCGCAGCGTCCACCCAGGTGCTCGAGACCTGCCTTGATGACGTCCGGCTCGGTGGAGTCAAGCATGATCGGCAGCGTGGAGGCCGTGGCGAACCGGCCCGCCAGCTCCGCCATGTCCAGGGCACCGTCACGCCCCACGTAGTCGACGCACAGGTCGACCATCTGGGCACCGTCGCGCATCTGTTCCTTGGCGATGTCCATGCACGTCTCCCAGTCAGAAGCCAGCATGGCCTCCCGGAAGCGCTTGGAACCGTTGGAGTTGGTGCGTTCGCCGATCATGATGATGCCGGCGTCGGCGCGCATCGGCGTGGCGGTGTAGAGCGACGAGACGGCGTTGATCGGTTCGACCGTGCGCTCCGCCTTGGTCCGTCCGAGGACCTCCGCGCGGAGCTTGGTGATGTGCTCGGGCGTGGTGCCACAGCAGCCGCCCACCATCGACAGTCCGAACTCGGAGACGAAATCCGAGACCTGCGGCGCGAACTCGTCCGCCCCGAGCGGGTAGACCGCGCCGTGCTTGCCGAGCTCGGGAAGACCGGCGTTGGGCATCACCGACACCGGGATGCTGGCGTGCTGGGACAGGTAGCGCAGGTGCTCGACCATCTCGGACGGACCGGTCGCGCAGTTGAGGCCGATCATGTCGATGCCGAGCGGCTCGAGGGCGGTCACCGCGGCACCGATGTCCGAACCCAGGAGCATGGTGCCGGTGGTCTCGATGGTGACGTGGGAGATGATCGGGAGCTTCCGGCCGGCCGCGGCCATACCGTCCTGGCACCCCAGGACCGCGGCCTTGACCTGGAGGAGGTCCTGGCTGGTCTCGATCAGGTACGCGTCCGCGCCACCGCGGGCGAGTCCCTCTGCGGCCAGCGCGTACGCGCCACGGATCTCCTGGAACGTGGTCTGCCCAAGCGACGGGAGCTTGGTACCGGGCCCGAGCGAGCCGAGCACCATGCGCGGGACCCCGTCCTCTGACGGGCCCATCTCGTCGGCGACCTTGCGGGCGATCGCGGCGCCCTTCTCGGAGAGTTCACTGATCCGGTCGACGATGTCGTAGTCGCCGAGATTGGACAGGTTACAGCCGAAGGTGTTGGTCTCCACGA
Source organism: Dietzia sp. NCCP-2495 (assembly GCF_026011735.1). Classification (GTDB taxonomy): domain Bacteria; phylum Actinomycetota; class Actinomycetes; order Mycobacteriales; family Mycobacteriaceae; genus Dietzia. The sequence continues at coordinate 47,791 of NZ_BRVN01000001.1, forward strand.
GGTCGGCTCCGGCCTCGAAGTAGGCGCGGTGGATGTTCTCGACGACGTCCGGGCGGGTGGCGTTGAGGATCTCGTTGCAGCCCTCCAGGCCGAGGAAACCGGCGTCGACGTCGAGATCCACCGCCTGCAACATCGTGCCCATCGCCCCGTCGCCGATCAACACACGCCGACGAACGGCTTCCAACAGGGGCGAATCGAAATCGACTGACATGGCCCCAGTGTATGGGTGAGCGGAAATCGGACGTACGTAGGCTGTACCAATGACTGTCGAATGGAGTCCCGATGGGCAGCTGGATCTCGAGAGCCCGGTGATGATCGTCGCCTTCGAGGGATGGAACGACGCCGCAGACGTGGCGACCGGGACGATCGAGCACCTCGCCCTCAACTGGGAGGCCAGGCAGATCGCCGAGATCGGCGGTGACGAATTCTTCGACTACCTGGACCAACGCCCCGTCGTCACACACGCGGGGGGCGTCTCGCGGTCGATCGAATGGCCCCGGATCGTGGTGTCCGCGTGCAGTCCCGACGGTGTCGCCAATGACGTCCTGTTGGTACGTGGACCCGAGCCGGCCCTCAAATGGCGTCGCTTCGCCTCGGAGTTCGTCGACCTCGTCGACACCCTCGGGGTGTCCCAGGTCGTCCTGCTGGGTGCCTATCTGGCGGACGTGCCCCACACCCGTCCGGTCCCCCTCACCGGCGCGGCGTTCAGCCGGCAACGCATGGCCACGATGGGGATCGAACCCTCGGACTACGAGGGCCCGACCGGAATGACCGGGGTTCTCCAGCAGCTCCTCACCGAGGCCGGTGTCCCGACCCTGAGCCTGTGGGCGGGGGTCCCCCACTACGTGGCCTCACCGCCGAATCCGCGCGGAACGGAGGCCGTCCTGTCGTGGCTGGCCGACAACCTCGGGATGGCGGTGGCGATGGACGCGCTCCACGTCCAGGCCCGGACCTGGGTGGACAAGGTCAACGCAGCGGCGGGCGAGGACGAGGACCTGCGCGACTACATCCGGTCCCTTGAGGACCGGGTGGACGAGTCCACGGGCATCCACCACGGCGTCGACCCCGAGCCCGACCGTGGACGCGCCTCCACCGGGGAGGCGATGCCGTTGGTCGACGGCGACGCGATCGCCGCGGAGTTCGAGCGCTTCCTGCGAGGGGACCGGGACGAGCCGGACGACGACTGACGCGGGTCAGTCCAGCGACGTGTGGACGCCGAGCAGACCGTCCAGAGCGGTCGCGACCGCCGCGCCGGCCCCCTCGTCGGAGGTGTCGCCCTCGAGCGTCGCCGCGGCCCAGGCATCGACAGCGGCGAGCGCGCCCGGCGTGTCGAGATCGTCGGCGAGTCGCTCACGCAGTGCCGCGATGACGTCTGCGGAATCGGCGCCGGCACCACAGGCGACGGCCCGACTCCACGTCGAGTGACGCACGCGCGCGGCGTCCAGCACGTCCTGCGACCAGGACCGGTCGGTGCGGTAGTGGCCGGCGAACAGACCCAGCCGGATGAGTGCCGGATCCACTCCCTGACCGCGGAGCTCCCGGACGCGGACGAGATTGCCGAGCGACTTGCTCATCTTGACGCCGTCGAGACCGATCATCGCGGCGTGCACGTAGAACCGGGCGAACGGCCGCTCCCCTGACGCGGCCTCCGCGTGCGCGGCGGAGAACTCGTGGTGCGGGAACGCCAGATCGGTCCCCCCGCCCTGGATGTCGAAGCTCATGCCGAGCCGGTTGCGGGCGATCGCTGAACACTCGATGTGCCAGCCGGGGCGTCCGTCACCCCACGGCGAGGGCCACGCGGGCTCGCCCTGTCGCTGCATCCGCCACAGAAGTGCGTCGAGCGGGTGTTCCTTACCCTCGCGGTCCGGGTCACCGCCCCGTTCGGCGAAGGCCGCGGCCATCTCATCGTCGTCATATCCCGACTCGTACCCGAAGTCCCCCGTGGCACGGTGCCGGTAGTAGACATCGGCGTACCCGGCGATCCCCGGATCGACACGGTAGGCGTGGCCCAGGTCCATGAGCTCGCCGACCATCTGGACCACCTCGTCGATCGTCTCTGTGGCGGCGACGTACTGCTGCGGTGGGAAGATGCGCAACGCCTCCATGTCCGAACGGAAGCGATCCGTCTCGGCGTCGCCCAGCTCGCGCCAGTCCACGCCGTCCCGCTCGGCGCGCTCGAACAGCGGATCGTCGACGTCCGTGGTGTTCTGCACGTAGTGCACCGCGTGCCCGGAATCAAGGAGCACCCGGTAGACGAGGTCGAACGTGAGATAGGTCGCCGCGTGGCCGAGATGGGTGGTGTCGTACGGGGTGATCCCGCAGACGTACATCCGGGCGACCGGTCCCGGCGCGACCTCTCGGACTGAACCGGTGGCGGTGTCGTAGAGGCTCAGTGAGGCGCCGTCGCCGGGGACCGAGGGGACGACAGGCGTGGACCACGAGTGCATGCGGCCGAGTCTAGAGACTCCCGGTGCTCAGAACAGAGGCCAGGGTAAGGGGTACCCCGGTCCCGGCGTGGGGAACCGTCCACCGGTCACAAGGGCGTCGACGCGAGTGGCGAGTGCGTCGATCTCGTCCGATGACAGCAGGTCGCCCAGTTCGGTGGTGAGCCCGTCGTCAGTGGCCAGCGCCCCGGCCAGACGATCCAGCCCCGCGAGGTCACCCCCGTCGAGGGGCTGCGATGCCCACCCCCACAGCACCGTCCGGAGCTTGGGATCGACGTGGAAGGACAGTCCGTGGTCTATCGCCCAGCTGCGACCGAGACGATCCACGAGGACGTGCCCGCCCTTGCGGTCCGCGTTGTTGACGACCAGATCGAACACCGCGATGCGACGCAGTCGCTCGTCGGTGCCGTGCGCCACGACCACCTCTTCGCCCCGGGCCCCCTCCCCCCGGAGGACCACGGCGCGCCCGTCGGGGACCGACTCGACAGGATGCACGTCCACCGGGTCGGGTCCGTCGCCGGTCGCCGGATCGCGCTCGTCCACCCACCGTTGGGCCATCCCCACCCCACCGGGTCCGTGGGCGGTCACGGTCTCGGGGACGAGATCCCAGCCGAGTGCGTCGGACACGAGGTACGCGGCGACCTCCCGTGCGGCGAGGGTGCCGTCGGGGAAATCCATCAGGGGACGCTCGCCCGCCGTCGGTTTGTACACCCACTGGTCCCCGTCCGCGTCGACGCAGCGGTAGACGGCGTTACTCCCGGACGGGATCCGGTGCAGGACGGTGAGCTCGGGGGTGACGGGCCGGCGCGTCACGGGTCGATGAGCTCGGTCAGTGCCTCCGTCGACCGCGGGTGATAGCCGTTGAGCCGGACACACAGGTGCCCGGTGGTGTCGATCGGCTCGCCGCAGAGGGGGCACGGCTGTCGGCCGGCCGAGACGACCTTGTCGCTCCGCAGGACGAACTGGCGGGCGCGGTGCGGGGTGAGGAACACGCGCAGCGCGTCCGGTGCGTCCTCGGCGTCGGACAGCACCACGGACTCGTCCGTCGCGTCCGGATCGATCGCGAGGAGCTCCACGACGATCTGGCCGCTGTCCCCGTCCCAGCCCAGTCCCATCGTCCCGACGGTGAACTCGGGGTCGACAGGCATCTCGAGCGGCTCGAGGTCGTCGACCATCCCGCCTGCGGGAGGCACCGTGACATCGGATTTGGCGGCGATCTCGTCGAGGAGGTCCCCCATCCTGTCGGAGAGGATCTTGGCCTGCTGCTTCTCACACCGCACGGTGATCGTGCGCCCGGAGCCGGAGGCCTGGACGAAGAAGACACGCTCGCCCGGTTGGCCGACCGTGCCCACCACGAACCTGCCGGGTTCGCGGAACTCGTGGACTGACCTGCTCATGCCGGGTGTCTCCTTGGGTGCGCTGGAGGGTGGGTGTGCCTGGTGCTACGGGTACTCAGGGTACGTTCCCGCCGGGGACGGCATCGGATTCCGCATGTCCGGGAGTCGCCGCGGCCACGTGGCCGGCCGGGTCGCCACGGAGGCCGGTGAGGTCCCCGCCCGTGTCGTTGACCCGCAACACGAACGGTCGGTGCGGCGTGTAGCGCACGACGGACACCGACGCGGGGTCCACGACGATCCTCTGGAACTGGTCCAGGTGCATCCCGTACGCGTCCGCGAGGATCGCCTTGATCACGTCACCGTGGCTACAGGCGACCCACAGGACGTCCCGGCCGGAGGCCTCCGCCAGCCGCCGGTCGTGGTGGCGGATGGCGTCGACTGACCGGGCGGCCATCACGGCGAGCGACTCGCCCCCGGGAAACTCCGCTGACGAGGGGTGCTGCTGCACGACCGACCACATCTTCTCGCCGGTGAGCTCCTTCAGTGGCCGCCCGGTCCAGCTCCCGTAGTCGACCTCGACCAGTCGTTCGTCGACGACCGGATCAATCCCCAGTGCCGCGGCGAGGGGCTCGACCGTCTGCCGACACCGCATGAGCGGTGACCGCACCACCGCCTCCACGGGCAGTCCGTCAAGCCTTCCCCGTAGTGCCGCGGCCTGGGCGTGCCCGGTCTGGTCGAGTTCGATCCCCGGGGTCCGACCGGCGAGTGTCAACGCCGTGTTGGCGGTGGAACGGCCGTGCCGGAGAAGGATGACGGTCATAGAGGGCAGGTTACCGGCGGCGCCACGGGGCCGCCGCCGCCCCGGGCGTCAACGGCCACCTGGCCCGGGCCTCAACAGCCACCTGACCCGGGCCTCGACAGCCACCTGACCCGGGCCCCACCAGCCGCCTGGCCCGGCGGTCACGGTCCGGAACCGGGTCAGTTGGCCGGGATCGTGCCGGTGGCGAGCAGCCCCATGACCAGAAGCCCGAGGAGAATGCGGTATCCGGCGAACCAGGCGAGCGAGTGCTTCTCGACGAAGCGGAGGAACCAGGCGATCGCGGCGTAGCCGATCGCGAAGGCGACGAGGGTGCCCACCAGGAGCTGCGCACCGCTGGCCGACTGCCCCGCCGCCGGGTCGAAGGCGTCCGGGAGGCTGAACAGTCCGGAGGCGAGCACCGCAGGGATGGCCAGCAGGAACGAGAACCGGGCGGCGGCCTCGCGCGACATGTTGAGGAACATGCCCGCGGAGATCGTGCCGCCGGATCGACTGACGCCGGGGATCAGGGCGAGGCACTGGGCCAGGCCCATGATGACCGCGTCCTTCATCTTGAGCCCCTCGAGGGACTTGGGTTCGACCGGCCGGTCCTGACGGCCGAGCTTCTCCGCGAGGAGGAAGACGAACGAGAACGCGATGAGCACGATCGCCGTGATCCACAGGTTGCGTGCCGCGTCGCGGATGAAGTCCTTGCCGAAGAACCCGATGAGCGCGATGGGGATCGAGCCGATGATCACGTACCACCCGAGGCGGTAGTCGGGATCGTCGCGGCGCGCGGAGTCGAACACGCCGCGGATCCATGCGATGAGGATCCGCACGATGTCCTTGAAGAAGAACACCAGGACCGCGGCCTCGGTTCCCAGCTGGACGACGGCGGTGAACGACGCTCCCGCGTCCTCCCCGAAGAACCAGGTGGAGAAGATCCGGAGATGCCCGGAGGACGACACGGGCAGGAACTCGGTGAGGCCCTGGAGGACCGACAGGACGACGACCTGGAGCCAGGACATTCCTTCCGCGGTCGGTGCGGCGAGGACCGTTGTGTTCACGGTGCGGCTCCCTCTCGTTCGGTCGTGCCGGATGGTGTTCTGCGGCCCGGTCGCGCCTCGCCGCCCGTGCAGAGGGTAGTCGACCGGACCTGAAAGGTGCCTGAAGTCGTGCGTGGTGGACAATAGGCCACGTCGAAAGGAACACCGTGAATCGTCGTGTCCTCCGCCGTTCCGGCGTGCCCGCAGCGCTCCTCGCGCTCGTGGTGGTCCTGTCCGCCTGCTCGACCCCGACCGATCAGTTGGACGAGTCCCAGCTCGTGCAAGGCGACGCGGCGCCGGTCGAGTCGCCCCAGCAGTCCGATCCGAAGGGTGGCGAACTCGTCGCCGTACCCGGATCGGTCCGCGCGCTCGTGGCCGTGGGTGATCGGCTCGCCGCGCAGACGGTGCGACCGCCGTCGCTGGAGATCGGCACCGTCGAGGGCACACAGTGGTCTCCGGATGTCACCGTCGAGCTCCCCGAGAGCGCCGGGGTCGCCACCGGTGGTGACGACGGGTCGATCGTCGTGCCGTACGACGACGGCGTCGTCGTGGTCTCCCCCGACGGCGACTCCCGCGAGGTATCCGGACTGGGCCCGGTCTCCGCGGCCGCGGTGACCGCCGACGGTCAGCTCGTCACCGGCACCGCCGACGGCGACATCGTCTTCCGGGATGCCGAGGGCACGGAGGTGAACCGCCTCGGCGGACTCTCGGCCGTCGACGTGCTCGAGCTCTCGCGGGACGGCTCGATCTCCGCGCTGAGTCGTCCGGACTCCGTGATCGCGAGCATCGATCCGGACGAGGGTCAGGCGGGGCCCCTCCTGCGCGCAGGGCGAGGCGCGGGGATGGTCGATGAGTTCTCCGAGCAGTCGCTCGTCGCCTCGGACACCGTCGGCAGCACGCTGCTCGTGTACTCGACCTCACCGGTCAGACTGCACCAGCAGTTCCCGGTCGCGGCGTCGCCCTGGGCCGTGGCGTCGGCGCCGTCCGGTGAGGTGGTCTGGATGACGTCCACCGGAACCAACACCGTTCAGGCGTACGATCTCGGCGACGGCATCGGCACGCTGCTCACCGAGATCCCGACGGTGCGTCAGCCAGACGCACTGGCGGTGACCGATTCCGGCACCGTGGTGGTGGGGTCCGGGGACGGGGCGGGGCTGCACCTGATCCGCCCTGACCTGTCCGAGTCCGTCGGCTGATCCGGGCCTGCCGGCCGGTCCCGGGTCGGAACACGACGTAACCCGCCCACGCAACACTCGAGGAGAACCGTGTACGCGCTGATCAAGAAGGTGCTGTTCCGCTTTCCCGCGGAGCGGATCCACCACCTGGTGTTCGGGCTGCTCAAGCTTCTGACACTGATCCCGCCACTCGGCGCACTGGTCCGCAGGGTCCTCGGCGTGCATGACGAGATCCTCGCGCAGGACGTGCTCGGCAGGGCGTTCCCGGGACCGTTGGGGCTCGCCGCCGGGTTCGACAAGAACGCGGCCGCGGTCGACTCGTGGGGCGCGATCGGCTTCGGGTTCAGTGAGGTCGGCACGGTCACCGCGTCCGCCCAGCCGGGTAACCCGACCCCGCGTCTGTTCCGCCTCGTCGAAGACCGCGCGATCCTCAACCGGATGGGCTTCAACAACCACGGCGCCGGCAACGCGGCCAACAACCTGCGCCGCCGTCGCAGCACTGATCCCGTGGGCATCAACATCGGAAAGACCAAGATCGTTCCGGCCGAGGATGCGGTCCGGGACTACGTCGCGTCGGCGACGATGCTCACCGGGCTGGCGGACTATCTCGTGGTCAACGTCAGCTCTCCCAACACGCCCGGCCTCCGCGATCTCCAGGCCGTGGAGTCCCTGCGTTCGATCCTCACTGCCGTGCAGAACGTGTCGACGATCCCGGTGTTGGTGAAGATCGCCCCAGATCTGGACGACGACGACATCGACGCTGTCACGGATCTGGTGCTCGAACTCGGTCTGGCGGGAATCGTCGCGACCAACACGACCATTTCCCGGGAGGGCCTGCGGACACCCGCCGGTGAGGTCGAGGCGCTCGGCGCCGGTGGCATCTCCGGGGCGCCCGTCGCCGCACGGTCCCGCGAGGTCCTCTCTCGCATCTACGCTCGTGCAGGCGGCAGGATCGTCATCATTTCGGTCGGCGGTGTCGAGTCGCCCGAGGACGTCTGGGACCGCATCACCCACGGGGCGAACCTGGTCCAGACCTACACCGGGTTCATCTTCGCGGGTACCTCGCTCCTGTACGGCACGAACAAGCTGGTGGCCAAGCGTCTCCGTCAGGGCGGGTACCGCTCGCTCGCGGAGGCCGTCGGTTCGGCGGTCCGCTGAGCCGGGTCGTCCGCTGGACCCGCTGCTCGACAGCGCAGCGTGGACATCACAACGAGGCCAGTACAGCGCCCACCCCGACGACGGGGTGGGCGCTGTGCGTCTACTGCTCGAAGAGCGCGGTGGTGGTGCCGCGCGCCAGGCCCTGACCGAAGAGGTTGAATCCGACGAACGCACACGAGGCGTCGTCCCCGAGCTCGATCACGTCGCCCACCGCGTGGACGGCGAGGATGTAGCGGTGCGGTCCGTGCCCGGCCGGAGGGGCCGCGCCGACGAACCCCTTGAAGCCGGCGTCGTTCCGGACGACCACGGCCCCGTCGGGCAGGCCCGAGGTGTCCGCTGCGGTGCAGGCGCCTTCCGGCAGCGAGGTGACGTCCGCCGGGATGTTGGCGACCGACCAGTGCCAGAAGCCCGAGGCCGTCGGCGCGTCGGGATCGAAGACGGTCACCACGTAGCTCTTGGTGCCCTCGGGTCCGGCGCTCCAGCTCACCTGGGGTGAGCGGTCGAGTCCGCCCTCTACACCCATCGTGCCGCCCAGTTGTCCCGCGGCGAGGGCCGCGCCGTCGGCGAAGGACTCACTGGTCACCGTGAGGGCGGGAAGCTGCGGCAGTGCGGCATAGGGATCGGGAACGCGGAACTCGGTCATCGTCACTCTCCTGGTCTCGAACGTCGTGGAGGCGGTCCTCCATCCGGCCACGTCCATGTCTACCAGCGAATACCGACTGCCGTGGCGAGCGCGAGGACCCCGATTTGGTCCTCGGTTCGGGCATCGGCTAATGTTTCTCCTCGCACGGCCAAGGCGGGACACACCCCGCGGAGGCCAGCAAGTGTGCAAGCGCGAGTGGCGGAATGGCAGACGCGCTAGCTTGAGGTGCTAGTGTCCTATTAACGGACGTGGGGGTTCAAGTCCCCCCTCGCGCACACTGTGTCGAGACAGTAGATGGGCCCCGGATCCGTGAGGATCCGGGGTCCGCTCTCGTTTCGGAACCGGAACACACCGCTGTTGGCCGGGTCCCGACACGGCGGGCGACGAACGAGACCGGAAGAGGTCGCAGCCATGGCCCGCACTCCCCCTCCTCCCGCCCAGCAGGACCTACTCAACCGACTGCGTGAGTACCTGGTCGACGAGCCGGTCACCGACGAAAGGTCCATGTTCGGCGGGGTGTGCGTGATGGTTCGCGGCAAGATCCTCGTGAGCGCGGGTAAGGACGGAAGCCTCCTCGTCCGGGTCGACGCCGCCCGGCATGACGAGCTCGTGGCACGGCCCGGCGCGCGGCAGGCGGAGATGGGCGCCGGCAGGGACATGGGACCCGGCTGGATCACAGTCGCGCCCGACGGTGTCGATTCCGATCCGGACCTGGTTGTGTGGCTCGACGCGGCGCTCGAGTACAACAGCGTCGCGGCGGATGGTCGACGGTGACGACGTCGGGCGGACATCGCCCGCAGGGCCGGAGCGGCGCCCTCCGTGGCGGCACTCTCGCGGACGCCGTCGTGTCAGCCCTCGCCGCCTGTGCCAGGGCCGTCGATCGACTCCTCGACGCCGGAGGTGTGGCGCCTCCACGACTGACCCTGCCGGACGAGGTCCTCGGTGAACTCCGTGCGCTCTTCGGCGACACCGTGGATCTGTCAGCCGTCGTGATCCGACGCGGCCATGTCCCGGGAGTCCCCCACCGCAGGGCCTTCGCGCTCCCGGGACTGATCTACCTCGGCCCGGATCCCGGCATCGTGGCGACGGCCGGAGGCGCGGGCTCCGGTGCCAGCTCCGGTGCCAGCACCCATGCCGGCGACCTGTGCCCACGGGCGACCCCGACGCTCGTCCACGAACTCGTGCACCTCTGGCAGGGACGCGTCATCGGGCCTCGCTACGTGCTGCACGCCCTGGTGGAGCAGGTCCGGCGGGGACGACGCGCCTACGACTGGCGGGCGGCGCTCGGGCTGGTGCCTCCGGCTCCCGGTGCACCTCCTCTCGTCGCCTTCGACACCGACTGCAATCCCGACCTCACCTCCGATATCAGCCCGGAACCACTGGGGTTCGAGGCTCACGCCCAGCTCGTGTCCGAGGCGTACGCGCGGCGCGTCGGCCTCGCCGGGACACGGGCACACGGAGGGCGGGACGAGGAGCTGCGGGCCATGGAGGCCGCGCTCACCAGGCTCCGAGCAGGCGACGGCCAGCCCGGGACGGGTGCACGCGTTTAGCGTCAGGCCTCGTCGTCGTCGTACCGTGTCCTGGTGAGCGGCATTGACAAGGACGACTTCGAGACCTTCCAACGGGTCCTCGAACAGGCGGCGGCACTGGACGCCGACCATCCCGATTCGATCCGCGTGCAGCGGTCCGTGGGCCACATGTTCAAGCTCCTCAAGAAGGCGCGGCGCGCCGAGGTGCGACGTGAGCGGCAGGAGGCGGACAAGGCGGTCATCGAGGCCACCGCGACCGGCTCCCCCACCCGGATCGACGACGAGACCGCGGGAATCCGGCTCGTGTCCAACGCGCCCGGCGCGATCGCCGGCCACCTGCAGCGCGCGATGGCGTGCTACGTGTGCAAGCAGCGCTTCACCCAGGTCGACGCGTTCTACCACCAGCTGTGCCCCGAGTGCGCCGCCGCGAACCGGGCACGCCGCGACCCGGCCATGAACCTCACCGGCCGTCGTGCGCTGCTCACCGGCGGCCGCGCCAAGATCGGCATGTACATCGCGCTGATGCTGCTGCGCGCCGGGGCCGACGTCACCATCACCACCCGGTTCCCTCGCGACGCCGTCCGCCGATTCGCGAAGATGGACGACTACGACGTGTGGAAGGACCGGATCCACGTCATGGGCGTCGACCTGCGCGATCCCGCGCAGGTGGTGGCCCTGGCCGACGAGGTGGCCGCCGCCGGACCACTGGACATCCTCATCAACAACGCCGCGCAGACGGTGCGTCGCTCCCCCGGTTCCTATTCGGGCCTGGTCGAGGGCGAGAACGCGCCCATCACCGGTCGCGCCGCGGAGGTGCCGATGGTGACGATGGGCCGCACGTCCGAGCTCCACCCGGCCGCGCTGATGGGCGGCGAGTCCGCGCTGATCGGCCACGACGAGGCGGAGCGGGAGGCCGACCACATCGCGGCGCTGGCGCTGCAGGCCGGGTCGTCCTCGCTGGAGCGGATGGCCGCCGGGACCGCGATCGACGCCGGCGGGCTCCTGCCGGACGTCGTGGACCACAACAGCTGGGTGGCCACCGTCGAACAGGTCGAGCCCATGGAGATGCTCGAGGTGCAGTTGTGCAACTCGGTGGCGCCGTTCATCCTCGTCTCCCGCCTGCGCCCCGCGATGGCCGCGTCAAAGGCCCGGCGCAAGTACGTGGTGAACGTCTCGGCGATGGAGGGGCAGTTCTCGCGCCGCTACAAGGGCGCCGGTCACCCGCATACCAACATGGCCAAGGCCGGGCTCAACATGCTCACCCGTACGTCGGCGGAGGAGATGTTCACCGAGCACGGCATCCTCATGACCGCCGTGGACACCGGGTGGATCACCGACGAGCGCCCGCACGTCACCAAGGTTCGTCTGCACGAGGAGGGGTTCCACGCCCCGCTCGATCTGGTGGACGGCGCGGCCCGCGTGGTGGACCCGATCGTGCGCGGCGAGGCCGGCGAGGACCTCTACGGCTGCTTCCTCAAGGACTTCGAGCCGAGCCCGTGGTGAGTGGCGCGACCGAGGCGGGTGACGCGCGTGATTCGGGCGACCGCGGCCGGGCCGTTCAGACGGTCCTCACCACGCAGCTGTTGCCGGCGCTGCGTGCGGCGGTAGCCGACCTGGGTGGGGATTCCGACGGAACGCTGGTCCACACGGCGCCCACCACCGCGAGCTCGGGGTGGCCCACCAACACCGCCGCCGCACTCGTCCACCACCTCTGCGGCGTGGTGACCTCGTGGGGCGCGGCCTGCCTGGGCGGCGAGTCCGTCGACCGCGACCGGACCTCGGAGTTCTCCTACGCCGGGCCGGTCGGCCCCGAACTCGACCGCCTGGACCTGCTCGTCGCCCGCCTTCCAGAGTGGACCGCCGCCGCGCTCGCCCGCGGCGATCTCGCCCATCCGACGGGGACGGCGTTCGACGAGGACACCGCCCGCCGCTCCGGCACGTTCACGATCGACTGGGTGCTGGCCCACATCCTCCACGACATCGCCGGTCACCTGGGCCACCTCGAGCTGACCCGCGACGTCCTCCTCACCCGCCTCGAGCGGCGATGACCCCCACTCCCGTCCTCCTGGACTGCGATCCGGGTATCGACGACGCGCTGGCGATCGCGTACCTCGTCGCCGAGCACCGCGCCGGGCGGATCGAGCTCGTGGGCGTGGTGTGTACCGCCGGCAACGTCGGTCTGGACGACACCGTCGCGAACGCACTGGCCTGGCTGGACCTGGCCGGCGCTCCCCCGGTGCCGGTGTGCGCGGGCGCGGCGGGTGCGAGCGTGGTGTCGCACGTGTTCACGCCCGAGACCCACGGTCCCCGCGGCGCGGGGTACGCCGACCTGAAGGCCGGACAAGACCACGTGACGACGACGACACCGGCGCGGCTCGATCCCCGCAATGGTGCGCAGCTCTGGGCGCATCTCGCACATGAGCACCGGGGTGAACTGGTAGCGGTGGTGACCGGCCCCACGTCCACGCTCGCGCAGGCGCTCGACCTGGAGCCGTTGTTGCCCGGTCTAGTGGCAGACCTCGTGGTAATGGGCGGTACGTTCCGCGGACACCCGGGCAACACCACCCCGGTCAGTGAGTGGAACGTGGATGTCGATCCCGAGGCAGCCGACGCGGTGTGCCTGGCCTGGGAAGACGCCCGTCGCGCGGACACCGATGTCAGGCCGCCCCTGTGGTGCGGGTTGAACCTCACCGAGCAGGGGGTGTGGACCCCGGAGCACTCGTCCCGCCTGCTCGCGGCGGCGGACACGCCGCTGACCCGCGCACTGCTCGATGCGTTGCGCTTCTACTTCGAGTTCCACGAGTCAGTCGGCGAGGGGTACCTGGCGCAGGTGCACGACCCGTTGGTCGCCTGGATGGCGCTGCACCCCGGCGAGGTGGTCGCGGAGCAGTCGCATATCCGCGTCGAGTGCTGCGGGTCCCACACGCGCGGGATGACCGTGGAGGACCGCCGCGGACACCGGGACCGGCGGCCCAATGCCCGGATCGCGATCGATGTACACGTCCCTGGTGGGCCTGCCGCGGTACTCGACGAGGTGGTCGCCGCGATCGCCTCGCTGGCCTGAGCACCCACCAGAGGACGTACCAGGGTGCACATCGGACAGAACTAGAACCGGTGCTAGGCTCCTGCGGATGTGCGAGACGAAGGGTGACGCTCCGCGTACGCGCATGATCATCGTCTTTTCCACAGTCCGGGAGATTCCATGAGGTCGGTCGCTGCTGCTCTGCTCGTCGCCGCCGGCGGGGCGGTCGTCGCCGGCGTGAGCGCCCGGCGCGCCGCAGTCGCCGAGGGTCGCGCCGAGCCGATCGCCGACTCCGTGCGCGCCACTCTCGCCACAGCGAGGATGCAGGTCGAGGCCCGGATCAGGACTTTCGCGGAGTCGGGTTCGGCGCCCGCCGGGATGCGGACCGCTGTGGGCGCCCGGGCCGTCGGCCCTTCCGCCACGGGTGCCGCAGGTGCCACCGGGCACGCCGGTCCCGGCGCCGCGTCGTCCGACTTCTCCTCGTCCGCCTTCTCAACCGGTGTCCGGTCGGACAGGGGGTACGGACTTCTCCGACCTGCGGGTGCCCGCGGCTTCGTGCCGGCACTCGAGGGCATCCGAGGACTCGCCGCCGTGGGGGTCATGACCACACACATCGCGTTTGTCACGCGGTCCTCCTACGGCTCGCCCGTCAAGCGGATATTCGGCCGGCTGGACATGGCCGTGGCGGTGTTCTTCGCCAAAACCGGATTCCTGGTCTGGCGGGCACATGCGCGTCACGCGTGGGAGGACAAGCCCGGAACCGCCAGGCCCGCCGGGGAATTCCTGACGTCGCGCGTCAAGCGGATAATGCCCGCCTACGTGGTCCTCGTCGCCGCCGCGATGCTGTTGCTCAAGCAGAACCACGTCAACGGTCCGGTCACGTGGCTGCTCAATCTCACCCTCACGCAGATCTACACCCCGAAGTTCCTCGTCGCCGGGCTCACACACGCCTGGTCACTGGCCGTGGAGATGGCCTTCTACGCGGCGCTTCCCGTGCTCTGGACCGCCATGCGGCGACTTCGGGGTGCCTCCGCCGGGTGGCGGATTCCGGTGATCATCGCCTTCGGTGCCTCCGGCCTGGTGTTCCCCGCGATCCCGTGGCAGGCTCTCGGTCTCCTCCCCGCGGGTGTGAACGTGCAGATCCTGCCGCCGGCGTTGACCGCGTGGTTCGCCGCGGGCATGCTGCTCGCGGAGATCGCCACCGCGCCTCCGGGAACCCTCGTGCGGATGTGCCGTGACAAGGCGGCCCGGTGGGGTTGGTGGATCGCCGGTGGCGCGGCGCTGGTGGCCACGACCGTCCCGGCCTGGTTCTCCGAGGGCTTCACGCATCCCGGACCGGCCGAGTTCGCCCGGCGTACGGGCCTGTCCGGAACCATGGCGTTCCTCGTCCTGGCCCCGGTCGTCCTGGCCCCGGAGGGCACGCGATTCCCGGTCCTCGAGTCGATGCCTCTTCGGAAACTCGGTACCTGGTCGTACGGGATCTTCCTGTGGCACCAGCTGATCCTGCTCGCCGCCTTCCCGGTGACCCGGACCGCCCTGTGGGATCGCCGCATGCACGTCATCTGGCCGGTCACGGTGGCCGGATCGATCGCCGCAGGCGCCGCGAGTCACCGTTTCCTCGAGGAACCGGCGCGGATGCTGCTCGAGCGCCCCTGACCGGCGCGAAGTGGTCCTGACATTTCGGTGACCGACCGTGCGTCGGAAACTCCGGGAAAGTAGTTTCTTTCGACCTGTCGATCGGACCTCCTCCTGTTCGTCGAAGAAAGTCCTCCGGCCGGGAGGTCGGGAACTGTCGGAGTGGATGGTCGGGTCGTCGACCATCGCCGGCAAGCGGGTCGTCGAGTTCGCCCAGGGCCTGGGACTGACCGCCTCGCTCCTGCTGGAGGAGTCCCCGGCCTCGTACACCGGTGTCGAATCGGACGCGGACGCCGTCGAGGTCACCCGCTCCGCGATCGAGGACCGCGGGGACATGGTCGTGGCGTCCGCCCAGGAGACCGGGCTCGCGTCCGGCGCCGCCGACATCGTGGTGGGCGAGGCGATGCTCACGATGCAGGGTGATTCCACCAAAAAGCAGATCATCGACGAGGCGGCACGTGTCCTCGACGCCGATGGCCGCTACCTCGTGCATGAACTGTGCCTCGTGCCGGACACCCTGGACGACTCCGTCAAGACCGAGATCCGCAAGGACCTCGCACGGCCGATTCGAGTGAACGCCCGACCTCTCACGGTGGCCGAGTGGTCCCAGCTGTTCGAGGCGTCGGGCTTCGAGGTCGAGGCCACCGAACTCCGCCCGATGGCACTGCTGCAGCCGAAGCGGATAATCGAGGACGAGGGCGTACTCGGCGTGGCCCGGATCGTCGGCAACCTCCTGCGGGACCCCGACGCCCGCACGCGGGTGCTCGCGATGCGGAAAACCTTCACCACGCACGAGGATCGCATGAGCGCCGTCGGATTCGTACTGCGCAAGCGCTGAGGGACCGAGACCGGCCCGGGCGGTGGATCAGGAGTCGAACGCGTCGATGATCGCCTGGGCCGCGAGCGCCGCCGTCAGCGTGCCCTCACGCACCTTCGCCTCGACATCGGCGGCGACGCCCCGCACTTCCGGGTCGGCCTCCAGCCTGGCCATGAGCGTGTCGTGCACCATCGACCAGGTCCACTCGACCTGCTGACGGGCACGACGCGCCGCGACCTCGCCGAGCTTCTCCATCTCGGACTGATGCGACTGCACGGCGTCCCAGAAGCGGTCGAGCCCGTCGCTCTCGAGCCCGGACATGGTGAGGACCGGGACCTTCCACACCGCATCGGCGGGCCGGACCAGCCGTAGGGCGGCGCCGAGTTCACGAGCGGCCCGCTGGGCGTCCTTCACATGCGGCCCATCGGCCTTGTTCACCGCGACCACGTCCGCCAGTTCCAGCACACCCTTCTTGATGCCCTGGAGCTGATCGCCGGTCCGGGCCAGCGTGAGGAAGGTGAAGCAGTCGACCATCCCGGCAACGGTGACCTCGGACTGGCCGACGCCGACGGTCTCCACGAGGATCACGTCGAAGCCGGCGGCCTCGAGAAGCACCATCGACTCGCGGGTGGCCTTGGCGACGCCACCGAGGGTGCCGGACGTCGGGGACGGTCGGATGTAGGCCCGCGGCTCGGTCGACAGCGTCGCCATGCGGGTCTTGTCACCGAGGATCGAGCCCCCGGTCCTCGTGGACGAGGGGTCGATGGCCAGGACCGCGACCTTCAGGCCCTTCTCCACGAGGTAGAGACCGAACGACTCGATGAACGTCGACTTGCCGACGCCGGGGACACCGGTGATCCCGATCCGTAGTGCCCCACCGGAGTGCGGTAGAGCGCCGAGCAGGAGCTGCTGGGCCTTCTCCCGGTGCGACGGGTTGGAGGACTCCAGCAGGGTGATGGCCCGGGCGAGGATCGGCCGCCGGTCGGCGAGGACACCGTCGAGGAGTGCATCGACGTCGATCTCGCGCCGCGGGCGCGGCCCGGTCGCCGACGGGACCGGGCCGCGCACCGAGCCGGTGCCCAGCGTGGTGGACAGGCTGCCCGAGAGGTTGCCCGACCCGGCGGGGTCGGGTCCCGAGCCGAGGCGGGTCAGGACCTCACCTCCGTGCCGGCCTCCTCGCCCGAGGAACCCAGCTCGTGGCCGAGCTCACCGGCGAGATTGCCGAGGAGCTCGATCGCGGCCTCGGCGATCACGGTGCCGGGCGGGTAGATCGCGGCCGCACCGGCGTCGTACAGCTCCTGGAAATCACCGGGCGGGATCACGCCGCCGACGGTGACCATGATGTCCTCGCGGCCCACCTCGGCTAGCGCCGCGCGCAGAGCCGGGACCAGCGTGAGGTGGCCGGCCGCGAGCGAGGAGACACCCACGACGTGGACGTCGGCGTCGGCGGCCTGCTGGGCCACCTCCTCCGGGGTCTGGAACAGCGGGCCCATGTCCACGTCGAAGCCGAGGTCGGCGAACGCGGTGCCGACGACCTTCTGGCCACGGTCGTGGCCGTCCTGGCCCATCTTGGCGAGCAGGATGCGGGGACGGCGTCCCTCCTGCTCGGCGAACGCGTCGGCCATCTGCATGGCACGGGTGACGTTGTCCACGGCGCCCTCCTTGGTGACCTCCTGCCGGTACACACCGGACAGGGTCTTGATCTCGGCCTTGTGGCGGCCGTACACCTTCTCGAGCGCGTCGGAGATCTCGCCGATGCTCGCCTGGGCACGGGCGGCGTCGATCGCCAGCGCCAGGAGGTTGGACTCGAGATCACTGCTGGCGGGGCCGTCGGCAGCAGCGGTGAGCTTGGCGAGCGCGGCCTGGCAGGCCGCCTCGTCGCGTCCCGCGCGCAGCTTCTCGAGCTTGGCGATCTGCTCGGCGCGGACGCGCAAGTTCTCGACCTTGAGGACCTCGATCTCCTGGTCCTCTTCCACGACGTACTTGTTGACGCCGATGACGGGCTGACGGCCTGAATCGATGCGTGCCTGCGTCCTCGCGGCGGCCTCCTCGATGCGCAGCTTCGGGATGCCCTCCCCGATCGCCTGCGCCATACCGCCGGCCTCCTCGATCTCGAGGAGATGCAGACGGGCCTTGTCGGCGAGTTGGGCGGTAAGCCACTCGATGTAGTACGAACCCGCCCACGGGTCGATCGGCCGCGTGGTGCCCGACTCCTGCTGCAGCAGCAGCTGGGTGTTACGCGCGATGCGGGCGGAGAAGTCAGTGGGCAGCGCGAGCGCCTCGTCGAGGGCGTTGGTGTGCAGCGACTGCGTGTGACCCTGCGTCGACGCCATTGCCTCGATCGCCGTGCGGGCGACGTTGTTGAACACGTCCTGCGCGGTCAGCGACCAGCCCGAGGTCTGCGAGTGGGTACGCAGCGACTTGGACTTGGCGTTCTTCGGTTCGAACTTCTCGACCAGCTCGCTCCACAGGAGACGCCCCGCGCGCAGCTTGGCGATCTCCATGGAGAAGTTCATACCGATCGCCCAGAAGAACGACAGACGCGGGGCGAACTTGTCGATGTCCAGTCCGGCCTCGAGACCGGCCCGGATGTACTCGACACCGTCGGCGAGCGTGTACGCCAGCTCGAGGTCGGCCGTCGCGCCGGCTTCCTGGATGTGGTAGCCGGAGATCGAGATCGAGTTGAAGCGGGGCATCTTCTGCGAGGTGTACGCGAAGATGTCCGAGATGATCCGCATCGATGGCTTGGGCGGATAGATGTAGGTGTTGCGGACCATGAACTCCTTGAGGATGTCGTTCTGGATGGTCCCCGCGAGCTGCTCCGGCGTCACCCCCTGCTCCTCGGCTGCGACCACGTAGAAGGCGAGGATCGGGAGCACCGCACCGTTCATCGTCATGGACACCGACACGCTCGACAGGTCGATCCCGTCGAAGAGTTCGCGCATGTCGAGGATCGAGTCGATCGCCACACCGGCCATACCGACGTCGCCGGCGACGCGCGGGTGGTCGGAGTCGTAGCCGCGGTGCGTGGCCAGGTCGAACGCCACGGACAGGCCCTTCTGGCCGGCCGCGAGATTGCGGCGGTAGAAGGCGTTGGACTCCGCGGCGGTGGAGAAGCCCGCGTACTGGCGGATGGTCCACGGCTGGTTGACGTACATCGACGGGTACGGGCCGCGCAGGAACGGGGCGGCGCCGGGCACGGTGTCGAGGGGGAACGGCGTGACGGCCTCGCCGCCCGCCTCCTCGGTAGCGGCGCTGGCGGTGCCCTTCTCGACACCGTCGCGGTCGGCCTTGGTGTAGACGCGCTTGACGTCGATGCCCTCGGGGGTCTCCCAGTGGGCGTCAGCGGCGAGGCCCGTCGTCGCATCGGTGGCCGCGGCGGACGTCTCGGCGCTGACGGCGCCCTCGCGGAGTGGAGCGGTACTGAAATCAGGGAAGGTCGTCATCTCACTTCACTCCCAGCTGGTCGAGGAGGGTGGACAGGGCGGCGACGGCGTCGATACCGAGACCCAGGAACCCGTCGGGTCGGTCGGTCGCGTCCGCGGGGAAACCCTTCTCGGCGCCCGCGACGTACACGGTCGAGATGCCGGCGTCCCGCAGCGCGGCGACGGCGGTCGGGCCTTCGGAGGCGTAGCGCTTGTCAGCGCCACAGAGCACCGCGATCTGGTCATCGCCGCGGGCTCCGGCGTACTGGCCGGCCTCGGTGACCCCCGGGTTACGCGCCTCGATGCCGCCGGCGGCGAGCAGGTTGGCGATGAAGGTCACGCGCGGCGTGGTCTCCGCCTGCGGGCCGAGTCCCGCCAACAGCACCGTCGGACGCGAGCCGGTCGTCTCCAGGTGCGCGTCGGAGCGGTCACGCAGGTCCTCGAACGCGCGGCCGTAGCGGTAGTCGTCGCCTCCGCGCCGGGAGGCGTCGAGCGGCTGCTCCGCGAGGTTCGGGAACTCGGACACGCCCGTGATGGGCGCGGTGCGGTGCGCGATGTCGTTGTCGCGGGCCTCGCGGACCCGCGCGATCGCCTCGCGGACGGTCCCCGACTCGACCGCCGCGACCAGGCCGCCCTCGGCCTCGATGGTCTGCAGGGCGGACCACGCGGCGTCCGCGAGGGAGTCGGTGAGCGACTCGACGTACCAGGAGCCGCCCGCCGGGTCCACGACGTGGCCGAGGTGGGACTCCTCGAGGAGCAGGAGCTGGGTGTTGCGGGCCATGCGCTCGGCGAACGAGCGGGAGGTGCTCTCGAGCCCGCCGGGAACCGAGGCGTCGAAGGGCAGCACCGTCACGGAGGTGGCCCCGCCCACGCCGGCGCCGAACGCGGCGAGGGTCGTGCGCAGCATGTTCACCCACGGGTCGCGGCGCGACATCATTGCGGCGGAGGTCACGGCGTGCTGCGGGGCGTCGCCGGCATCGGGGGCGCCGAGCAACTCCGCCGCACGTGCCCACATGAGGCGACCGGCGCGGAACTTGGCGATCGAGGCGAACTGGTCGTCCGTGGCGGACAGCCGGAAGGAGACCTGACGCAACGCGGTGTCGGCGGACATACCCGAGGAGATCAGCGCACGCACGTACTCGAGCCCGGCCGCGACGGCGTAGGCGAGCTCCTGCGCATCCCCCGCACCGTCGGCGTGGAACACGGTTCCGTCGGCGACGAACGTGCGGATGGTCTCCTCACGGTCAGCGGCCTTGGCGGCCAGGGCCACCGCGGCGTCGAGATCGATGGACTCGGCGCCCGCATAGGCGGCGGTGACAGGTGCCGCGCCGAGGTCGGCCACCACGGCGGCGCGATCGGTCACCCCGTCGCCGGCGGAACGACGCTGGTCCAGGAGGTCGAGATAGGCCTCGGCGACCTCGGCGGTCGCGGCGCCGGAATCGAACGTCACCGGCGCGAGATCGAGGTAGACGTCCTTGAGGACGGCGGGCAGCTCGGCGGCGGCCGCCGTGAGCCACAGCGCCGAGACACCCTGCTCGAGCTGGTCGAGGACCGCGGTGTTGACCTCGGCGGCGTTCCCGTCGACCTCGACCCGGGCGCTGACGTGCCAGCCGCCCTCCGGGAGTCCGGTGCGAGCGCCACCGCGAACGAACGGGAACCGTCCCGGCTCCGACCTCTCCGCGATCTCGTCCTCCCGCGTGTACAGCGGGTTGATCTCGATCCCGTCCCGCGTGGTGGCGATGAGCTTCCGCCAGGCGTCTTCGGGCATGTCGGCAGGATCCTTGCGGGCGGCCTTCGCGAGGACGGCTCCCACAGAGGCGTACCAGGAGTGAAGGTCAGGACCGTTGGTCGGGCTGGTCACCGGTACCTCGTTCTCTTGTGGAGTGAAGGGGGTCACCTCGCGACTCTAGTGCAGCGCCGCGGACGGGGAGGAACACGCCCTGAGCGTGGGCAACCCACGGGGGGAACACGGGGTCCGGGGAGGACTACAGTCGTCCCGGTGCGTGGACGGGTTATCGGTTGGGTGGTGGCGATCGTTGTCGTCGTCGTCCTCGCGGCCCTCGTCCCCACCCCGGGGCTCGCCCAGTTCCGCACCTGGGCCGGCGAACTGGGACCGTGGTTCGCCCCCGCGTTCTTCGCCGCGTACGCGACGGTCACCGTCGCGCCGATCCCCCGGTCCACCTTCACCTACTCCGCCGCGGTCCTGTTCCCGCCGTCGGTGGCCATCCCCGGTTCCCTCGTCGCGACCGGTATCGCGGCGGCGGTGGCCTTCGAGGTGGTTCGACGCCTCGGCCACGAACGCACGGCCGCGCTGCGCGCGGACCCCCGGATCGAACGGGTGGACGCGCGGCTCCGACGACGGGGCTGGCTCTCGGTCGGGAGCATGCGACTGGTGCCGGCTGTGCCGTTCTCGGTCCTCAATTACGCCGCCGCGCTCACGTCGATCCGGCGGCGTCACTTCCTGCCGGCGACGGTGATCGGCAGCGCACCGGGCACGGTCGCCGCGATCCTGCTCGGCAACGCGCTCGCCGAGGGCACGGGCACGGCGGCCCTGTGGGCGACGGTCGGGTTCGCCGCAGTGGGAGTCGCCGGGATGGTGCTCGACGTGAAGATGCCGGTCAGGCGGGCTCGGTGACGAAATCCACCAGGCGTTCCACCGCGCCGAGCAACGTGGGCTCGATGTCCCGGTAACTGCTCACCGAGGACAGCACGTGACGGAAGCCGTCCGCCGGCTCTCCCCAGCCCAGGCGGGTGCAGATCCCGGTCTTCCAGTCCTCGCCGCGGGGAACGACCGG
Source organism: Dietzia sp. NCCP-2495 (assembly GCF_026011735.1). GTDB lineage: Bacteria > Actinomycetota > Actinomycetes > Mycobacteriales > Mycobacteriaceae > Dietzia. The sequence goes on from NZ_BRVN01000001.1 coordinate 69,613, forward strand.
CCACTCACGGATGCCGACCGCGGCCGGCTTCACCGCCTGCCAGATATCGATGTAGGGATGTCCGGTCACCAGGACGTCCCCGCCCAGGCCGGCGACGATCCGCGACTCCTTGCTGCCCTCGACGAGGTGGTCCACCAGGACGCCGAGACGGGCCTGCGGGGTCGGGGCGAACTCGGCGACGAGCCCCGGCAGGTCGTCGATGCCGTGGAGAGGTTCCACCACGATGCCTTCGACCCGCAGGTCGTGGCCCCAGATCTTCTCCACCAGCGCCGCGTCGTGGATACCCTCGACCCAGATCCGTCCCGCGCGTGCGGTGCGGGCGCGCAGGCCCTCGACCTTCCGCGACCCCGAGGCCGTCACGGCGGGGCCCGTGGGCTTGGCGGGAGCGGGCTTGCGCAGCGTGACCGGCCGGCCGTCGATGAGGAACGCCGACGGGGTCATGGCGAACAGGCGGACCCTCCCCTTGCGGTCCTCGAGTTTGACGAACTCGCCGTCGTAACTCCGGTCGAAACCCACCACTGCGCCGCAGAACCCGGACCCGGCGTCCTCGACCACCAGGTCCCGCTTGGCGTCGATCACCGGCACCTCCGGGCGACGCCGCCGCGCGGTGCCGGAGAGGACGTCGGAACCGTACATGTCAGCCATGGGGAGCCACCGTAGTCGGTGTGACACGGCCGGGCCGGTCGGCACACCGGCGGTAGGATCGATCGTCATGTCACGACCACTCGCCACCAGTACGGCCCTGTCCCCCGCGTGGGCGTTGCCGCTGTACCTCCTGCGCACCGCGTGGGCGGGCCAACCGTTCGACGACCTGATCACCTACGTCAGCGGACTGGCCCAGTCACACCTGGTCGAGGTCGTCGGTGAGCCGGTCCCGGGCACCGGCGACGTGGACCCCGGTGCCGGGGCGGTGGGACTCCTCCCGAGCGTGGTCCGCCTGCTCCGCGAGGCGGGCGCGGACCACCCGGCGGCGGAGGTCCTGTCGCTGCTCACCACCACGCCGGGCGACTCGGCGAGCCTGCCGCCAGTCCCCGCGGTGCGCGCCGATGTGGCCGAGGCCGGATGGGGCGTACTGATCCGTGATCCGCGCAGCCGTGCGGCGCTCTGTCTGACCGTCGTGCGGCCGCACGCCGACGTGCTCCGGTGGCGGGTCCGGGGCGTGGCGGACTGTCCCGTGGCGCCGCAGCCAGCCGGCCCCGCCGAGGCGCTGTACGACCTCGGGACGGCCGTCGTGGAGGCCGCCGAGCTGATCGAGCGCACCGCGGAGTCAGCCGCCGGCGGTGGCGCGGAGATGGTGGACGTGCATTCCACCGTGACCCGGGTCCCGGCGGGCCTGCCGTCTCGGGTCCTCCAGTTGATCGACCGGATAGACCGAGTCGAGGCGATCACCTCGCTCGCGCTGGCGCGGCCGGGGATCGGCGTGGACCCCGCGACGCGGGAGCCGATCCTGCGGCGCCTGGTGGCCGTGAAGGACGCCGCGCGACGGTCGGCCGTCGCCGCGGCTGGCGACGACGCGTTAAGTCGGTCGGGTCACCCCTGACGGCGGAGCATCCCTCCCCCGTTCACCGAGCGCAGCAGCCGACCGCGCAGCGGGCGCCGTCGCGGTTCATGCCGAGCGACGGTACGCAGCCCGGACGGGACTGGATGACTCCGGACTCGGCCTCGTCGAGCAGTTCGACGATCATCCGGGCGAACTCCCGGCTCGGTCCGGGGGTGGCGCAGCGGGTCACCGTCACCCCGAGATCACGGACCTCGTCGACCAGTTCGGTGTCGAGGTCCCAGATCACCTCGACGTGGTCGGAGATGAACCCGATGGGGACGACGACGACGTCGGTGACGCCCTGGCCTGTCGCGAGTGCGGTCACGTGGTCTACGACGTCGGGCTCGAGCCAGGGGACGCTCGGCGGTCCGGAGCGCGACTGCCACACCACGTCGTACTCCCGTACCCCGGCGGTGTCCGCGACGAGACGCGAGGCCTCCTGCACTTGACGGCTGTAGAGGTGGCCCCCGAGTTCCGGCGGCCCGGCCACCGCGTCGGCGGCATCAGGGACGGAGTGGGCGGTGAATACGACACGCGCCCCCGGGGCGGCGGCATCGAGTGCGGCACGCAAGTCCGTGGCGAACCGTTCGACGAACAACGGGTGGTCGTAGAACTGCCGCAGTCGGATCATCGACGGTGCGTCATCGATGCTGTCCAGGACGCGGACGATGTCCTCCTGGTATTGCGCGCAACCGGAGTACCCGCCCCACGCCGAGGTGGCGAACACCGCGGCGTTGCGGATCCCGTCGGCGGCCATCTGACGCACTGTGTCGGCGGCCATCGGCGTCCAGTTGCGGTTGCCGAAGTACACCGGCAGGTCTCGACCCCGGGAGGCGAGCTCCGCCTCGACGTTGGAGATGATCTCGCGGTTGAGGTCGTTGATCGGGCTCCGCCCGCCGAGGTGGCGGTAGTGCGTCGCCACCTCCTCGAGCCGCTCGGTGGGGATCCCGCGGCCGGCCGTGACGTTCTCCAGGAACGGGATGACATCCTCCTGGCCCTCGGGACCCCCGAAGGACAGGAGCAGTAGTGCGTCGACGGGAGCGTGGCCCGTCGTACCGGCGTCGGTCATGTCAGCTGCCCTGTTCGCTGAAGGACACCGTCCCCGCCCCACCGTCGGCGTAGATCACGGTGCCGGTCGTGGAGGCCATCAGGTCCGACAGGAGCGCGACCGCGGTCGTGGCGACCGGGGTCGGGTCGTTGACGTCCCAGCCCAGGGGTGCCCGGCGAGACCATTCGTCTTGCATAGTGTCCAGTTCGCCGCCGGGGCCGAGTGCGTCGCCGGCGATGGACTTGGCGGCGAGAGTCTTGACGGGGCCCGCAGCGATGAGGTTCGACCGCACGCGGTCGGGACCGAGTTCACGGGCGACGTAGCGGTTGACCGCCTCCAACGCGTTCTTCGCGACCGACATCCAGTTGTAGAACGGCATGGAGAACCGGGGATCGAAGTCCAGACCGATGATCGAGGCACCCGGGTTGAGGAGGGGCCGGACCGCTTTCGCCAGAGATGCGTACGAGTAGGCCGAGATCTCCAGTGCCACCGCGACGTCCTTCCACGGGGCATCGAGGAACGGGTCGCCGAGGCAGCTTGGTGGTGCGAAGCCGATCGAGTGGACGACTCCGTCGAGCGAGTCGGCGTGCTCCCGCACGCGCTCGGCCAGGGTCGCGAGGTCGTCCTCGTTCTGGACGTCGAGCTCGATCACCGGGGGTCGGACCGGGAGCCGCTTGGAGATGGCCTTGACCAGGGAGGGGCGCCCGAAGGCGGTGAGGATGACCTCGGCGCCGTGGAGCTGACAGTGCTTGGCGATGTGGAACCCGATCGAGGCGTCGGTGATTACGCCGGTGACGAGGATCGTCTTGCCGGCGAGCAGCCCTGCGGTGGCCCCGCTCGTGCCGGTGGCGGAGTCGGCTGCGTCTGCGGTGGTGTCGTTGGTCGTCATGTTCAGTGCCCCATTCCCATTCCGCCGTCGACGGGGATGACTGCCCCCGAGATGTACCCGGCGTCGTCGCCGGCGAGGAAGCTCACCACTCCGGCGACGTCCTCGGCCGAGCCCTTCCGTCCGAGCGGGATCGCGGCCACGGCGAGTTCCTGAGTCTTCTCGTCCAGTGCCGCTGTCATATCGGTGTCGATGAACCCCGGCGCCACGACATTGGCGGTGACATTGCGCGAGCCCAGTTCGCGGGTGAGCGACCGGGCCATTCCGACCAGTCCCGCCTTCGACGCCGCGTAGTTGACCTGGCCCGCGGTTCCCGACTGGCCGACGACCGAACCGATGAAGATCAACCGGCCGGACCTGGCCCGCAGCATCCCGCGGGACGCGCGCTTGGCCACACGGAACGCACCGGCGAGGTTCGCCTCGACGACCCGCGTGAACTGCTCGTCCTTCATGCGCATGAGCAAGGTGTCGTCGGTGATTCCGGCGTTGGACACCACCACCTCGACGGGACCGAGCTCGGCCTCGACGAGACCGAACGCCGCGTCGACGGAGTCCGGATCGGTGACGTCGCACCGGACCCCGAACACCCCGTCGGGGACGTCGGAGCCACGGTGCGTGACCGCGACCCGGTGACCGTCGGCGACGAGTCGCTCGGCGATCGCCTTGCCTATTCCTCGGTTGCCACCGGTCACCAGGACCGTTCGGGAGGTGGTGTCGCGCGTGCTCTCGGAAACCATGGGACCACCCTAGCGAGCCGCTCCACGGCAGCTCGAGCGGACTGTCGGACCGGTCCCGTCGTCAGGGAATGCGCCGGTGCGCCGCGAGCGAGCCCGCGGCGGCGAGCATGGCGAGAAGTGCGCCGGCGATCAGCCACGGGCGGGAGGCGTCCGCCTTCTTCCACTCGTAGCCGATCTGCTCCTCGAGGGTCCGGTAGACGGAGTCGAGCTCTTCGAGACTCGACGCGGTGAAGAAGTCTCCGCCCGACAGTTCCGCGATCGTCTTGAGTGAGGCGTCGTCGACTGGAACCGGCTGTGGCCTGCCCTCGATGTCCACGGTGCCGTACATCGTTCCGAACGAGATGGTGGACACCGGGATGCCCGCCTCGGCGGCACGCTCGGCGGCGGTGAACGCGCCGCGTTCCTCCGTCGGATCGGTGGGCACGGTCTCCTTGCCGTCGGAGAGCAGGACGATCCGGGCGGGCGGGGCTTGGTCAGGGCCGCCGAGGCTCTCGGTGAACGTCGTGATCGCCTGGGTGGCGGTGTAGATCGCCTCGCCCGTCGCCGTGCGTTCGTCCAGTTTCAGTCTGTCGATCGCGCGGACGACGGGCCCCCGATCGGTGGTGGGGGCGACGAGCATGGACGCGGTGCCGGCGTAGGAGACCAGACCGAGGTTGACGCCCTGCGTGAGGTTGTTGGAGAAGGTCGTGGCCGCCTGTTGCGCGGCCTCGAGTCTGGAGGGTGAGACGTCTGTCGCCTCCATGGACAGTGAGACGTCGACGACGAGCATCACGGTGGCGCGGTTCCGTGGGACCTTCTGTTCCTTCTGGGGGGCGGCCAGGGCCACGACCAGCGACACCAACGCGAGGATGAGGAGTACTGCGGGTACGTGCGTGAACAGTCGCCGACGGTCGGTGTTCACCGATCGCACGACCCCGAAGTTGCCGAAGCGGACCGTGCGCCGCTTCTTGGACCGCAGCGCGATCAGGTATCCGACCGCGATCGCCGCCGGGGCGAGCAGGAGGAGTAGCCACAGCGGGTGCTGGAACTCGGACAGGCTCATGGACGCACCTCCGGCACGGACACGTCGTCGGGCAGGTCCCGCTCGAGACTCTCGCCGGTCGGGATTCCCCCCTGCCGACGGACGCCGACGAAGTCGATCACATCGCGGACCCAGTCACGGTCGGTCCGCAGTCCCAGCACGGGCGCGCCGCAGCGCCGCAGGGTGGCGCGTACCTCGCGGCGGTGCTCCCCCGCCACCCGCCGGTAGTCGGCGGCCAGTGCGTCGTCCACCTCGACCTCGAGGATCTCGCCGGCCGACGGATCCTGGAGCACCGCGGCCCCGACGGCGGGGAGGGCGATGTCGAGGGGATCGGCCACGTGGACCGCCAGGAACTCGTGTCTGCTGCCCAGGACTCTGAGCTCACGCTCCCAGTCGACGTCGGACAGGAAGTCCGAGATCACCACGACGAGGCCGTGGCGGCGTGCGGCGGTGCGCACTGTCTTGAGGCAGTCGACAAGACCACCTCCGGGGGCGATGTCGGTCGCGGACCGGGAGACGTCCTCGAGGATGCGGCGGACATGGTCACGCCCACCCGTGGCCCGGAGGATCCGCGGACGACCGTCGCCGGTGAGGATCGCGCCGACACGGCTCCCTCCCCCGGCGGACAGGAAACCGACGGTGGCCACCGCGGCTTCGACGAGCCGCCGCTTGGTTCCGAACAGGCCCTGTACGTCGAGCGACGGTGCGACGTCCACGACGATCCACGTCTCGAGCTCCCGATCGGCGATGGTCTGCCGGATGTGCGGGAGGGTGGTCCGTGCCGTCACCGACCAGTCCATGGTCCGGACGTCGTCGCCGGGCTCGTAGAGCCTCGCCTCCCCGGGTTCGGTCCCGGGGCCCGGGAGCAGACCGCGGTGGTCGCCGTTGAGTACTCCGTCCAGGCGTCGGGTGACGAGGAGTTCGAGGTGGTTGAGGGCGGCGCGCGATGACGGGTCGACGGTGTCGCCACGCCCCTCGTCGTGCGCGGTGGTCACCGGGTCGGCTGCGCGCCGGCCGGGACCGGGACCGCGCTGATCTGCGGTAGCGGCACCGCCTCGAGGACCCGGTGGACCACGGTGTCGGCGGTGACCTCGTCGGCGAGGGCGTCGTAGGTGAGGACCAGTCGATGCCGCAACACGGCCGGGAGGACGTCCACGATGTCCTGGGGCACCACGTAGTCGCGTCCGCGGACGAGAGCCAGGGCGCGAGCGGCCGTGACCGCGCCGAGCGTCGCCCGCGGCGAGGCACCGTACGCGAGCCACCGGGCGACGTCCTCGAGACCGTGACGTTCGGGCTCGCGGGTGGCGACGGTCACCCGCACGACGTAGTCGACGAGTGCGTGGTGGACGAACACCTCGCGCACCGACTGCTGGAGGCGCTTCAGGGTGTCCACACCGAGGATCTGCGTGGGCTCCGGCGGGGTCGTGCCCATCCGGTAGACGATCTCACGCTCCTCCTCGGGGCTCGGGTAGTCCACCACGAGCTTGAAGAGGAAGCGGTCGCGCTGCGCCTCCGGGAGCTGGTAGACGCCCTCGCTCTCGATGGGGTTCTGCGTGGCCATCACCAGGAACGGCGACGGCATCGGGAAGGTCTGCCCACCGATCGACACGTGGCCCTCGGCCATCACCTCGAGCAACGCTGACTGGACCTTGGCGGGTGCGCGGTTGATCTCGTCGGCGAGGACGAAATTGGCCAGGATCGGGCCGAGTTCGACCTCGAACTCCTCACGGCCCTGGCGATAGATACGGGTGCCGACGATGTCGGCCGGCACGAGGTCCGGCGTGAACTGCAGGCGGTTGAAGCTCCCGCCGACCACCGTCGCGAACGTCTCGACGGTCAACGTCTTGGCGACGCCGGGAACACCTTCGAGAAGGATGTGTCCCCGGGACAGCAGTCCCACGAGGATCATCTCGATGAGCCTGTCCTGGCCCACGACCACCTTCTTGACCTCGTACACGGCCCGCTCGAGCAGTCGAGCGTCCTCGGCGGCGGAGGACGCGCTCGAGGCGGGCGGCTCGCCGGTGTGTGCCGATGGGTCGAGGTGGGATTCGCTCACCGCGGAGGGCTCCTTCGCGTGGTCTGGTGTCCCGGGCCGACACACGATGCCGTCTCGGGGGTGTCGGTCCGACAGTACCGGGATGGGCGGACAACCGGTTCGGCCACGGCGTGCCCCACCGTGATCAGACGCCCCACCGGGATCAGATCAGTCGGACGACCATCGGTGAGATGCCCGCCATCCGCACCGGCGAGATCTTGACCACGTCACCGGACTGCGGTGCCTCCACCATCTTCCCGTCGCCCAGGTAGAGCGCGACGTGACCGGGCCAGAAGAGCATGTCGCCCCGCTTTCGCTGCGAGACGGGGTACTGCGGTCCTGCGGTGTACTGGTACCCGGTGTAGTGCGGCAGCGCCTTACCGACCCCGGCGAACGCGTAGATCATCAACCCCGAGCAGTCGAAGCCGATCTTGTTGTAGTCGCCGTAGCTGTCCGCGACGCCGCCGTCACGGATGCCCCTGGTCGGCCCGTTCGCGTCTCCGCCGCCCCACGCATAGGGCACACCGAGTTGCGACAGCGCGCGGTTGACCACGAGTTCGACCCGGGCCGACTGGGACGGGGTCCCGGTTCCTCCGCCGTCTCCACCGTTCTGGCCGGGTGCCGGCGGAGCGGTCGGTGCCGCCGGACCGTCGGCGATCGAGCCGAAATCGGCACGGGCGATCGCGTCCGCGACCTGCTGGACGATCGCGTCGGTGTCGCCGTTGATGCCGGCGTCGACGGCGGCCCCGACTGACCCGGCGTCGATCTGCCCGCCGATCGCCTGACCGATCCGATTCGACGAACCCGCGTACTGGCGTATCGCTCCGAGATCCAGGTGTGCCGGGAGCGCCGAGGCGATGTCCGCGGCCTGCTCGGCCGCCTGGGGCTCGGCGGCGAGGGCCCGGACAGCGTCGGCTCGCATCGACTCATCGTCCACCACGACCTCTGCCGCTTCCCCGGACGCCGGTCCCGCGGGAGAGGCCCCCGCTTCGGCGAGAGCACTCTTCTGCCGCTCGAGCTCCGCGGTCAGGTCCCGGACCTCGTCCTCCTGCGCGGCTGTCTGCGCCGAGACGTCGGAGACCTGCGACTCTGCGGCGTCACGACGGGCGCTGGCGTCGGCGAACTTCTGCTCGGCCGCACCGCGCGCCTCGATCGCCTGTGCCTCTCTCAGGGCGGCCTCGTCCGCCGCGGCGACCATGCCGTCGACGACGGTGCGCTGATCGGCTGCCGCACGCGAGAGGTATTCCTGCCGGAGCCCCGCGTCCGCCGGTCCGCCCGGAGCGAGGACCGCGGCGGCCGCACCGGGGGCCGTGCCCTGTCGGTACAGGAGTCGGGAGTAGTCATCCAGGGTACCGCGTGCGGTGTCGACGTTCTCCTCCGCACGGGCACGCTCTCCCGCGGTGCGGTCGGCGTCGGCGATGGCGCGATCGAGTTCGATCCGGGCCATCTGCAGGTCGACCAAGGACTTGTTGACGTCCTCCTTGGCGACGGCGATGGACTGACGCGTCGTATCCAGGCGCGCGGTGGCGTCGGCGACGGCCCGGATCAGACCACTGATGTCGCCGGGAGCGACCTGCGTGGCCTCCTGGGCGATGGCGACGGGAACGTGCACGACGGCCGACGCCGTTCCCAGGACGAGGGCCGCGGCGATGGCGGCTCGCCCCGGCAACCGGCCGGGGTACTGACGACTATGCTCGCCGCTTCTGCGGCGCGACTGATTGTCGGGCTCCACGTTTCACCTTCCGCTGACCGCACCCGGGGTGCGACATCGAACGCGACCCGGGCAGCAGGGCGCGCCGCCGAGCCGTCTGAGGTGAATCCGGTGATGCCTTCCCCTGCGCCACTGGAGTCTCAGATGTGCTCGACAGAACCTATGGTTCCTTAAGCACCGTAGGTCACAGAAGCCTCAGACAAAACATCCGCGAGCAAAATACACAGGTGTAACTCGAGTAACGGCAGGAAGACGGGCGTGTCGCGCAGAATCCCCCGCGCCTCCTGTCCGAGGCCGGGGACGGCGGGAAGGCCGGAAACTCCGGTTGTCAGGTCAACGGTGTGTCAGATCAACGACGTCGACGCCGGAGGGCGACGAGGAACGCGATCACCGCGACGATCGCGAGAACGAGCGTGACAGCGGTGAGGGCGCCCCACGGAGGTCCCGGAACCGTCACCTTGTGCGAGAACACAGCGGCCGAGGCGACAGGATCGAACTCCTGGATCGCGTCGTCCTGTCCGGCCTCGAGGAGGTGCCGTGGGATCGAGTCGCTCGAGCTCCCCACGAACAGAGGCGTGCGGACGAAGATCGTGCCCGGGTACTCCTGACCGAGCAGGGTGGCCAGATCGCGGGCGTCGGTATAGACGGCGGCCGGAGCCTCGGTGTACACGACCTTGAGGTCCAGTCCGCGTCCTGCCGCGTCGGCCACGACCGTGCGGAGCCCCTCCACGAAGGGTTCGGGTGCGGACACCCCGTCGTCCGCCAGGTCGGCGACGACCTCCTGGAAGTCGATCCACGAGGGTTCCTCCCCTACGTGCAACGACATGAGTGGCTCCGCCTCGTAGGCGAGGAACGTCACGGCATCGTCGGGGGTGCTCACGCCCGATATCGTGCCACCTCGTCGTCGTCAGGGGCCAAGCCACGCGCCGGGCGTCTCCGGATCAGCTCCGGGACTCCCACATCCGGGCGTGCCGACCGCTATAAAGAACGGACGTACTGGTAGATTGGGCGTCGCAAACGGAGCGCAGGGTCCACAATGGAGCCTGTGTCCGGTCCGGCTTCGCTGGCGTTCGAACACGCGGTGAAGCCGGGGAGGATGACTCATTGACATTCACACCACGAGTGGAGCTGACGTGACAGCAAGCATTGACAGCTTTGGCGCCAAGGGGACCCTTGAGGTCGGCGGCGAGGCCTACGAGATCTACCGCCTGTCGGCGGTCGAGGGTGCTGAGAAGCTCCCTTACTCCCTCAAGGTCCTCACGGAGAACCTCCTCCGTACCGAGGACGGCGCCAACGTCACCAAGGCGCACATCGAGGCCCTGGCGAACTGGGACCCGAACGCTGAGCCCGACACCGAGATCCAGTTCACGCCCGCGCGCGTGATCATGCAGGACTTCACCGGCGTGCCCTGCATCGTGGACCTCGCCACGATGCGTGAGGCCGTCGCCACCCTCGGTGGCGACCCGGACAAGGTCAACCCGCTGGCCCCCGCCGAGATGGTCATCGACCACTCGGTCATCATCGAGTCGTTCGGCCAGGAGAGCTCGTTCGACAAGAATGTCGAGATCGAGTACCAGCGCAACGAGGAGCGCTACCAGTTCCTGCGGTGGGGCCAGGGCGCGTTCGACGACTTCAAGGTGGTCCCCCCGGGCACAGGCATCGTCCACCAGGTCAATATCGAGTACCTGGCCCGCACGGTGATGGTCCGCAATGGCCAGGCGTACCCCGACACCTGCGTCGGAACCGACTCGCACACCACGATGGAGAACGGTCTCGGCGTGCTGGGCTGGGGCGTCGGCGGCATCGAGGCCGAGGCCGCGATGCTCGGTCAGCCGATCTCCATGCTCATCCCCCGCGTCGTGGGCTTCAAGCTCACCGGTGCGATCAAGCCGGGCGTCACCGCGACCGACGTGGTGCTGACGATCACCGAGATGCTGCGCAAGCACGGCGTCGTCGGCAAGTTCGTCGAGTTCTACGGCGCCGGCGTCGCCGCCGTGCCGCTGGCCAACCGCGCCACCATCGGCAACATGAGCCCCGAGTTCGGCTCGACCTGCGCCATGTTCCCGATCGACGGCGAGACCATCGACTACCTGCGCCTGACCGGCCGCGACGAGGACCAGCTGGCCCTAGTGGAGGCCTACGCCAAGGAGCAGGGCATGTGGCTCGACCCAGAGGGACCCGAGCCAGTCTTCTCCGAGTACATGGAGCTGGACCTCGGCGACGTCGTGCCGTCGATCGCCGGCCCCAAGCGTCCGCAGGACCGCATCGAGCTGGCCGACGCCAAGAGCGCGTTCCGCAAGGACATCCACAACTACGTGGACGGCGCCGACCCCTCGGCCGCCGCCGGCGAGGCCAAGATGCAGGCCGAGGGCGGCACGCCGTCCGACGCCAACGGCGGGGCCACGCTCGCCCACGCCGAGGAGGGTTCGGTCCGCGCCGACGCCTCCGCGGGCGCCGAGGGGCGTCCGTCGAAGGCGGTCGAGGTCAAGGTCGGCGACACGGAGATGGTGCTGGACCACGGCATCGTGTCCATCGCGTCGATCACCTCGTGCACCAACACCTCCAACCCGTCGGTGATGATCGGGGCCGGGCTCGTCGCGCGGAAGGCTCACGAGAAGGGCCTGAAGGCCAAGCCGTGGGTCAAGACGTCCATGGCCCCGGGCTCGCAGGTCGTCACCGAGTACTACGAACGCGCCGGCCTGTGGCCCGACTTGGAGGCGCTCGGCTTCCACCTCGTCGGTTACGGCTGCACCACCTGCATCGGTAACTCCGGCCCGCTGCCAGAGGAGATCTCCGCCGCCATCCAGGAGAACGACCTCACCGCGACCGCCGTCCTGTCCGGCAACCGCAACTTCGAGGGCCGTATCAACCAGGACGTCAAGATGAACTACCTGGCGTCTCCGCCGCTGGTCATCGCCTACGCGATCGCCGGCACGATGGACTTCGACTTCGAGACCGACTCCCTGGGCAAGGACCAGGACGGCAACGACGTCTTCCTGAAGGACATCTGGCCCACCTCCGAGGAGATCGAGGAGACCATCAAGGCCTCCATCTCGTCCAACGAGTACAAGAGCAAGTACGCCGACGTGTTCGCCGGTGACGAGCGCTGGCGTGGCCTCCACACCCCCGACGGCAAGACCTTCGAGTGGGACGAGAAGTCGACCTACGTCCGCAAGGCCCCGTACTTCGACGGCATGGAGATGGAGCCGGAGCCCGTCAAGGACATCAAGGGCGCCCGCGTCCTGGCCAAGCTCGGCGACTCGGTCACCACGGACCACATTTCGCCGGCCTCGACCATCAAGCCGGGCACCCCGGCGGCGCAGTACCTCGACGCCAACGGTGTGGAGCGCAAGGACTACAACTCCTTCGGCTCCCGCCGCGGCAACCACGAGGTCATGATCCGCGGCACCTTCGCCAACATCCGTCTGCAGAACCAGCTGCTCGACGGCGTGACGGGTGGGTACACCCGCGACTTCACCCAGGAGGGCGCGCCGCAGGCGTTCATTTACGACGCCGCCCAGAACTACGCCGAGCAGAACACCCCGCTCGTCGTGCTCGGCGGCAAGGAGTACGGCACCGGTTCCTCGCGTGACTGGGCCGCCAAGGGCACCCGCCTGCTCGGCGTCCGCGCCGTGATCACCGAGTCCTTCGAGCGCATCCACCGCTCGAACCTCATCGGCATGGGCGTCATCCCGCTGCAGTTCCCCGAGGGCGAGTCCCACGAGACCCTCGGGCTCGACGGCACGGAGACCTTCGACATCTCCGGCATCGAGGAGCTCAACAACGGCACCACGCCCAAGACGGTCAAGGTCACCGCCACCAAGGAGGACGGCCAGGTCGTCGAGTTCGACGCCAAGGTGCGCATCGACACCCCCGGCGAGGCGGACTACTACCGCAACGGCGGCATCCTGCAGTACGTCCTGCGGAACATGATCAAGGGCTGATCAGCCTCCCACATCAGCGGCGGTGCGCGGTTTCCCGGCTCAGGCGAGGGGACTGTGCACCGCCGCGGTGTGTCTGCAAGGAAGGTAGCGAGATGCCCAGGGTCAGTCAGGACCACATGGACGCCCGGCGGCACCAGATCCTGTCAGGTGCACGTGAGTGCTTCGCCGAGTACGGGTTCGAGGGGGCGACGGTGCGTCGGCTGGAGGAGGCCACCGGGCTGAGCCGGGGCGCGATCTTCCATCATTTCGACGACAAGGACGCGCTCTTCCTCGCTCTCGCCCACGACGACGCGGCGGCGATGGCCGCCACCGTCGCCGAGCAGGGGCTGGTGCAGGTGATGCGGGAGATCCTCGCGCATCCCCAGGAGTTCTCCTGGCTGGGAACCCGGCTGGAGATCGCCCGGCGGATACGCACAGATCCGGAGTTCCGGGAACGGTGGATTGACCGTCAGGCGGAGGTCGACGGCGCGATCGTGGCGAGACTCCGCGAGCAGAAGGCCTCCGGCCGGATGCGCACGGACATCCCCGTCGACGTGCTCCGTGTCTACCTCGACATCGTGCTCGACGGCCTCATCACGCACCTGGCCACCGGTCGCGGCACCGAGCACGTGAGCGAGATGCTCGACCTGGTGGAGGCCTCCCTGCGGACCGGGCAGGGGTGAGGATCGTCTCCTGCGCGATCCCCCGTGGCGGGCGTACGTTGGTCGCATGTCCACACCTGACACGCAGATCCCCCGAGTCACCCTGAACGACGGCCGCTCGATCCCCCGGCTCGGCTTCGGCACCTTCCAGGTCCCGCCCGCCGACACCGAGAAGGTCGTCGCAGACGCCATCGAGGCCGGGTACCGCCACCTCGACACCGCCCAGATGTACGGCAACGAGGAGGGCGTCGGCCGGGCGGTCGCGGCGTCCGGCATCCCGCGAGACGACTTCTGGATCACCACGAAGCTCAACAACACCTTCCACGAGCGCGCCGCCGCCCGCGAGGCCACCGAGCGCTCGCTCGAGGCACTCGGCGGGCGCATCGACCTCTACCTGGTTCACTGGCCGCTGGCGATGCACGACGACGTCGCCCGGGTGTGGGAGACGATGGAGGGGATCCGCTCCGACCTGACCGTTGACTCGATCGGTGTCTCCAACTTCACCGCGGCGCACCTCGAGCGACTGGCGGAGGCAGGTCTGAGCACCCCCCAGGTCAATCAGATCGAGATCAACCCGTACTTCGTCAACGACGACCTGCGTGCGGCGTGCGTCGAGAGAGGCGTCGCGGTGGAGGCGTGGAGTCCGCTCGCCCAGGGCTCGGTGTTTGGCGATCCCCAGTTGCAGGCCCTCGCCGAGCAGGTCGGACGCACCGTCTCCCAGGTGGTCCTCCGGTGGGTGCTGCAGCGGGGCGACATCGTCTTCCCCAAGTCCTCGAGCCCGGCCCGCATGCGCGAGAACCTCGAGGTGTTCGACTTCGACCTGTCGGACGAACAGATGGCCTCCATCACGGCGCTGCACAACGGGACCCGCTCCGGCCCGGACCCGGACACGTTCGACTGGCGCGGTTGACCCCACCGCGTCCGGTGGCCGGCCGGTACGGGGTCACTCCGGTCCGCGTTCGCGCAGGAACCACCTGGAGCCGGCCGGACTGAGTGACTCCACGTCACCAGCGGAGGCAGGTGGAGCGTCCGCGCTTTCGCCTCCGCGGCGGGTGGCGTCGTCCTAGAGTCGGTCCATGACCACCACCGACGCGCCCGGCGGTGTGGCGAGCGACCGGTCCACCACCGCCCCGGTCCTCGCCTCGTACGCGGCGGGCAGCCTTGGCACGGGCGCGTTCGGCACCCTGCCGGGGCTCGTCCTGGCGTACTATCTCACCGACTCGATCGGGGTGGCAGCCGCCGCCGCGACGGTACTCGTGCTGGTGCCCAAGGTCGTCGACGTCCTGGCCTATCCGCTCATCGGCGCAATCTCGGACAGGGCGTCGCACCGCAGCGGCTACCGCACGGGTCTGATGCTCTTCGGGGCGCTGGCGCTGCCGCTGCTGTTCGTGGCGACCTTCGCGGCGCCGACCGACTGGAGCACGAGCGCGGCCGGGGTGTGGGTGATGGGGTTTTTCCTCCTGGCGTCCATCGCGTACTCGTGCTTCCAGGTGCCGTATCTCGCGCTCTCGGCCGAGCTCACCGGTGACGCCGCCGCGCGTGTGACTCTCCTGGCATGGCGGGTGGCCGTTCTCGCCGGGGCGATCCTCCTCACCGGGGGCGGTGGGCCCGCGCTGCGTGACGCCGCGGGCGGTGGGCCGACGGGGTACGTGGTGATGGCCGCCGGTGTGGCCGCGCTGATGCTGGTCGGAATGCTGTGGTCGACGTTCGTGGCGGGCCGCCGCACGATCATGCGCGCAGACGCACCCGCGGGTGGCCTCGCCCACGAGTACCGCGACGGCCTCGACGCGCTGCGGACCACGCGGCCGTTCCGGCTGCTCGTGGTGGTGTTCTGCCTGCAGGCGGTGGCCACTGCGGTGATGCTCGCGGGCGGTCAGTACGTGGCGACGTACGTGCTGGGTGACGAGACCGCTCTGACCGGGCTTTTCCTCGCGCTGGTGGGCCCTGCCCTGCTCGTGATGCCGCTGTGGACGCGCCTCGCGCACGCCCGTGGAAAGGTGCCGGCGCTGGCGGCGGCCACCGTGCTCTTCACCGTGGCGACGCTGCTGCTCATCCCGGCGGGCGTGTACCCCGGCGCCTGGGTGCACGTGCCGGTCGCGTTGGCGGGGGTCGCCTACGCGGGGATGCAGGCTCTACCGATGTCGATGCTGCCCGACTGCACCGACCTGGACCGCACGTTGGGGGGACGACGACGAAGTGGCGCGATGAGCGGCCTGTGGACGGCGTCCGAGACCGGCGCGATGGCCCTGGGCCCGGTCGTCGTGCTCGCCCTGTTGGCCTCGGGGGGCTTCCGCTCCGGCGGGGTGGCCGATCAGCCCGGGTCGGCGCACTGGGCCATCGTCCTGGCGTTCTCCCTGGTTCCCGCGCTCCTCGCCGGCGCGAGCCTGCTGCTGATCCGGACCCTCGGCCGGTCCTATCCCCGATGGATGGAGCGAACATGACCCCCGATCCCCTCGCCCTGGAGATCACTGATCGCGGGGAACACGCCCTGGCCCGCCTCGTCGCGATGCGGTCACAGGACCCGCCGACCACCGGGGGCCGGGTCCTGTCGTATGTCTACGATTCCGGTCTGACCGAACTCGACGAGCTGGCGACCCGTGCGGCCCGGCTGGCTCACGGCGTCAACGGACTCGACCCCACGGTCTTCCCCTCGGTCGCCCGGATCCACGGCGGGATAGTCGACCGTGTGCGCGCGATCCTCGGCGGCGGGGTGACAGGCGCGGGTGGCGAGGGACGGAGCGGTGACGTCTACGGGAACGTCACGTCCGGCGGAACCGAGAGCTGCATGCTCGCCTGCCTCGCCGCCCGCGAGGTCGCGGGTCGACAGCCGGGCAGCGGTGGCACGATCGTCGCGCCGGTGACGGTGCACGCGGCGTTCCGCAAGGCCGCGCACCTGCTGGGCTTGAGGTTCGTCGGCGTCGAGGTGGATCCCGGGACGGGGCGGGTGACCGCGGCCGAGCTCCTCGCCGCGGTCGATGCGGACACGGTGCTGGTGGTGTGCTCGGCGCCCTCCTACCCGCACGGCGTGATCGACCCCGTGGCCGAGGTCGCCGCCGGACTCGAGGCCGATCACGACCCACGGATCGGGCTGCACGTCGACGCCTGCCTCGGCGGTTTGGTGCTGCCCTTCTGGCCGGGGTCGGGCGCCGCCGGTCCGGGCGACACCGGCCCGGACCCCACCGAGCCGAACCCGATACCGCAATGGGACCTCCGGGTCGCGCGGGTCACCAGCATCTCTGCGGATCTGCACAAGTACGGCTTCGCGCCGAAAGGCACCTCGGTCCTGCTCAGCCGGGGTCGCGAACGGCACCGGGCGGCATGGTTCGCCACCGTCGACTGGCCCGGCTACCCGGTGGTGAACCCGACGCTGGCCGGATCCAAACCCCTCGAACCCGCGGCGGCGGCGTGGGCGGTGCTCGAGGCACTGGGCGACGACGGGCAGCGTGAACTGGTCGCCAGGACCGCCCGCGCCACCGATCGGTTGGTCGACGGGCTGAGCGAGGTCGAGGGGTTGCGGGTCCTCGAGCGCGATCCCGGCCCACTGCTCGCGGTCGTCGCCGACGAGACCGCCGGAGAAGCCCGAGGCGTTCACCCCCACCTCTGGGCCGACGCCTGTGCCCGGAGAGGCATCGCCGTCCAGGCGCAACCCGCCTACCGCCAGGAGCGGGGGACGTTGTCGTCGTCGTCCCACCTCACCATCACCCCGGTGACCGAACGGCTCGTCGAGGAGATCCTCCGCGTGGCACGTGAGGCCGCCGACGAGGTCCGAGGACGGCCTGACCCCGTTCCTCCCCAGGCGTTTGCCGACGTGCTCGACGCGCTAGCCTCCGGGGCCCTCTCCCCCGCCGATCTGCTCGCCCTGCCGGAAGACGAGGTCCACGCGCTCGTGGGCGGTGTCCTCGCCGCCGGCACGGACGGGGTCGACGGAGGCGATGCGGGCAGTGGCAGCATGGCTCCGCTCCTCGCGGCGATCGAGCGGCTACCCGCTGACGTCGGTGCTCGCCTGGTTCGGGCCTACCTCGCCGCGGTGATGGAGGGCTGAACGCGAGACGCCCCCCGACCGTGAGGTCGAGGGGCGGTGCGACGCGCGACAGGGCGTGTCAGACGAGGACCGCGATCGCGACGTTGACGATGCCGAGCACGCCGGCGACGTGGGTCAGGGTCGCGGTGCTCCCCTGGGCCTTGGCCTCCTTGCGGACGCCGATGATCGCGACGACGAGGATCACCACGGCGACCAGCAGCTTGATGCCGATCTTCATGTGGTTGAGGTCGGCGTCCTGCATCTCGCGCAGGCCCACGAGCAGCAGGCCGGTGACCACTTGGAGGATCGCGCCGTGAAGGATGCCCTTGGCCATGTACGGCGCCTTGATGGTGGCGAGCCAGCCGCCGATGATGCCGGCGAGACCGATGAAGTGCAGGATGAGAATGATCTGGATGACGGTGTCCATGGGGAGGATTGTCTCAGGTCAACGCCACATCAGCCCGGGTAAGGGTCTCCTTTGTGATGATCGACTCGGCCGGCGGGTGCGTTGCGTCAGGAGCCCCCGCCGCGGGGTGACGCCTCCGCCGGGCGGCGCTATTCGGTCTCGCCGCTCGAGTGTGGCAGGACCACCACGGGACAATGCGCATGCGGCACCACGTGCTGGCTGACCGAGCCGAGCACCATCCCCCTGAACCCTCCTCGTCCGCGGCTACCCACTACCACCAACCGAGCATCCCGCGACGCCGCGATGAGCGACTTGGCCGCGTGCCCTTGCAGGACGGCCGACTTGACCGAGGCATCGTCCCCCAGGGCGCTCCGCACCGCGTGAGCGAGCATCTCGCGAGCGCTGCTCTCCAGTTCGCTGGAACCCTCCCAGCCCGCCATGGCGTAGGGGCCGTAGATGTTGGGCAACTGGTAGGCGGTCAGGGCGACCAGCGGTGCGTCGACCGCGGTCGCGTACTCGGCTGCCCATTGCAGGGCTCGTAGCGAATCGGGCCCACCGTCGACTCCGACGACGACCGGCCTGGTGTCCATGGGCTAACCTCCTCGGCGAGCACAGTGTCGGCGCCCTCACATCACGGGGGTCGATGACACTCTCCACGGTAGACCGACCGGGTAGAAGCGTCAGAGGATTCGGCCGGGTCCGGCGTAAGTGGTGCGGGCCCTTCGGGCGGTTCGCCGGGACCAGGACCACGACCGCTCGTCGAAATCGGTTGGCTGGTCGGTTAACTCGGGTCTAGTGTCCCGTTCATGGATGCACAGACCGGTCCCAGGGACCGGATCGTCAACGCGGCGGGCGAGTTGTTCCTCGCACGCAGCTACACCGGCGTCGGGATCGCGGAGATCTGCGCGGCGGCCGACGTCCGCAAGGGCACGCTGTACCACTTCTTCCCCTCCAAGGCCGAAGTCGCGCGCGCGGTACTGGACCGGCACGCCGACGCGTTCACTCGCCAGTCGGAGCAGGCCGAGCGTGAGGCTCGCGCGGCGGAGTCCGGCGAGCTCCGGCCCGGTGTGGACCCGGATCACATGGCACGGGCCCTGCTCGCCCAGATCGAGGGCGGCATCCTGCCGGCCAAGGCCCGTACTCAGTCCGCGCGCGAGATCGTCGAGTTCCTGGACGATGTGCTGGACCTCTACCTCGTGAAGGGGGCCGCGTGAAGGACGCGACAGACGCCGTCGACGCCCAGGATGCCTGCTCGGTGGACTTCCACTTCGATCCCATGTGCCCCTTCGCCTATCAGGCCTCGGTGTGGATACGGGAGGTCCGCGAGCAGACCTGCCTCACGGTAAACTGGCGGTTCTTCAGCCTCGAGTGGGTCAACCACGTCAACGGCAAGAAGTACCCGTGGGAACGCCGCTGGTCGTACGGGTGGTCGCTCATGCGGATCGGGGCCTATCTGCGCAGGCGGGACCTGGACGCCCTAGACCGCTGGTACGCCGCGATCGGTGCCGAGCTGCACGAGCGGGGCGGCTCACCGCACCGGCCCGAGGTGGCTGCACGCCTCCTCGACCAGTTGGGCCTCGACACCCTCGGCGTGGACGATCTGGGTTCGGGTGCCGACGTGATCGAGGCGGCCCTCGCCGATCCCACCACCCACGACGACGTCCGGCGCGACCACGAGCGGGTGCTCGACGCCTCCGGCTACGGCGTGCCGACACTCTTCCTGGACGGCCACCGGTGCCTGTTCGGCCCCGTCCTAGTGGACCCTCCCACCGGGGCGGAGGCGCTGGCGCTCTGGCGCGTGGTGGCCGGAATGGCCGCCCTACCGGGGGTCTTCGAGCTCCAGCGGCCCAAGACGCCCGAGGACCAGGCCCGGATCGGCGAGCGGCTGAGCCCGTACCTACGGGGCCGCGACTGGGTGAGCATCGACCGTGGCGAGCTGATCGACCTCGACGCGATGATGGCAGAACACGATCGGGCGGACACCCGGGAACGGACCGACGGAGATGACGATGACTGACAAGGACCAGATCGTGGACGCCCTGGTCGGGGTGTGGCGCGACATCAGGGACGTGACCGCGGGCTTCACCGACGAGCATTGGGCCGCCCCGAGCCCCTGCCCCGGCTGGTCCGCGCGCGACGTGGTGGCCCACATCGTCGGCACCGAGGAGATGCTGCGCGGCACCCCCAGCCCCGAGGTCTCCGACGAGCGACCGGCCCACGTGCGCAACGACATCGGTGCGTTCAACGAGGCGTGGGTGGAGCACCTGTGCGGCCTCTCCCCCGCCGAGTTGTTGGCGCGCTACGACGGGGTGACTGCGGCCCGCGCGGAGGCGCTGCGCGCGATGAGCGAGGAGGAGTTTCACGCCGAATCCTGGACCCCCGAGGGGCCCGGTACCTACGCGGGCTTCATGCGGATCCGGGTGTTCGACTGCTGGGTCCACGAGCAGGATCTGCGCGACGTGGCCGGTGTCGAGGGCGGCTACGATTCCGCCGCGGCCGCGATGGCCGTGGACTTCATGGTGGCCAAGCTG
This sequence comes from Dietzia sp. NCCP-2495, assembly GCF_026011735.1. Classification (GTDB taxonomy): domain Bacteria; phylum Actinomycetota; class Actinomycetes; order Mycobacteriales; family Mycobacteriaceae; genus Dietzia. The sequence continues at coordinate 90,134 of NZ_BRVN01000001.1, forward strand.
GGCTTTGTGGTGGGCAAACGCGCCGGCGCCCCCCAGCAGTCCACCGTGACGTTTGAGCTCACCGGTCCCCTGGCGCGGACCGCGTCGGTGCTCGTCGACGGCCGCGCCCGGGTGCTTGGCTCGCTCGTCGAGAATCCGACCGCCACCCTGGCACTGCCTACTCCCCTGTTCGTCCGCCTCTACGCCGGTCGAGTGGCCGGGGCGGACGTTGCCGATCAGGTGCAGATCACCGGCGACGAGAGGCTGGGTAGGCGCGTTCGCGACGCGCTGGGCGTGACCATCTGATCCCTTGGCCGGAGCGGGGAGCCAGCAGCGATCGTCGCGTTCGTACGCTCATGCCAATTCGACGATCTCCATGTACTCCTGGTTCCACAGGTCCTCCGTGCCGTCCGGCAGGATGATGACCCGCTCCGGCTCCAACGCCTCCACGGCGCCGGGGTCGTGGGTGACCAGCACGACCGCGCCCTCGTAGGTGCGCAGCGCGTCCAGCACCTGCTCGCGGGAGATCGGGTCGAGGTTGTTCGTGGGCTCGTCCAGCAGCAGCACGTTGGCCGCCGAGGACACCAGCCCAGCCAGCGCCAGGCGGGTGCGTTCACCGCCGGAGAGCGTGCCTGTCGGCTGCTCGAGTTGCGGGCCGGAGAACATGAAGGCGCCCAGGAGGCCGCGCAGCTCCTGCTCCCCCGCGTCCGGCGCGGCGTGGCGGATGTTCTCCCAGACCGTCGCGTCCATGTCCAGGGTGTCGTGCTCCTGGGCGAAGTAGCCGATCTTGAGGCCGTGGCCGGAGACGACGCCGCCCTCGCCGTCGGTGCGTTCCACCCCGGCGAGCAGCTTGAGTAGGGTCGTCTTGCCGGCACCGTTGTAGCCCAGCACCACCACGCGGCTGCCCTTGTCGATCGCCAGGTCCACCCCGGCGAACACCTCAAGCGAGCCGTACATCTTGGTCAGGCCCTTGGCGAACAGGGGCGTCTTCCCGCACGCCGCGGGCGTGGGGAACTTGATGTGCGCGACCTTGTCGGCCACCCGCACCTCGTCGAGTTCGTTCATCATCGTCTCGGCGCGCCGGACCATCTGCTTGGCGGCGGCGGCCTTGGTCGCCTTCGCACCCAACTTGGCGGCCTGCGCCTTGAGCGCCGACGCCTTCTTCTCCGCGTTCGCCCGCTCACGGCGACGCCGGGCTTCATCGGTGGCCCGCGCGTCGAGGTACTTCTTCCAGCCCATGTTGTAGGCGTCGATCTCGCCGCGGACGGCGTCGAGGAACCACACCTTGTTCACCACGGCCTCGAGCAGTTCGACGTCGTGCGAGATGATGATCAGCCCGCCCTCGTGCTTCTCGAGGAACTGCCTCAGCCAGGTGATGGAATCGGCGTCGAGGTGGTTGGTGGGCTCGTCCAGCAGCAGCATCGTCTGCGACTTACCGGCACCGTCCGAGGCGGCGAACAGGATGCGGGCCAACTCCACTCGGCGACGCTGACCGCCGGACAGGGTTCCGAGATTCTGGGTGAGGATCCGGTCCTCGAGGCCCAGACTGCTGCAGATCCGCGCGGCCTCGCTCTCGGCCTCGTACCCGCCGCGCGCGGAGAACTCGTCCTCGAGTCGCCCGTACCGGCGAACCGCCTTGTCCATCGCGGCGTCGTCCGGGGCATCGGTCATCTGGGCCTGCGCCTGCGCCATGTCCGCCATGAGGACATCCAGACCTCGGGCGGACAGGACGCGGGAGCGGGCCAGCTGGTCCATGTTGCCCTCGCGGGGATCCTGCGGGAGGTAGCCCACCTCACCCGAACTGGTGACGGACCCGGCGTAGGGCTCACCTTCGCCGGCGAGGATCCTCATCGTCGTCGTCTTACCCGCTCCGTTCCGTCCCACCAGACCGATCCGGTCGCCGGGCTGGACCCGCAACGAGGACCCGTCCATGTGGAGCAGGGTGCGCACGCCGGCGCGCACCTCCAGGTCGTCGATCGTGATCACGTGCGCGGGTACCTCATCTGGTCTCGTCGATACAATTTCCGGCCGCAGTCGGGTCGGATTCAGGCCGACCAGCCACTCTACCGGCGGACAGAGCCACCCGACGAGTCCGGTGACCCCGGGTGACCCGGCTCTCTCGTCACCCCGGGCACAGGGCGATGCGGATCAGCTCACCCGACGGCCGTACAGGTTCTGGACACACCGGCCGAGCCGGCCGCGATCGTCCGAGACGAGCGTGTCGGTGAGGACCCCGTGCCCGGGAGACCCGACGGTCTCGGTGTCCAGGTGCACCCAGCCGGGCTCGGGGTCGCGGTGCAGCGACACCACCAGGTCACAGTTGATCGACGGGTACGTGAGCGGATCAGTGGACATCGACACCCCGCTCGACGAGTCGGCCACGGTCACGGTGTGCTGCCATCCGGTCATGGACTCCCCCTCGACCAGGTCCGCGCGGGACCGTCCCCAGGTCTCGGCCGGACCGAGGTCGTCGCCGCCGCCGGAGATGAAGGAGAAATCCACCACCGACAGGTAGCCGTCCTGGTGGGCGTAGCTCATCATCTCCCCGCGAACGCGTGTGTCCGGGACGGCCGGGCCCCGGTGCTCACCGACGGTCGGAAAATTGTCCGGTGTGCGGCGCATGCGCCACCCGCGGGCGACCAGGGCCGGTCTGCCGTCGACCGATGCCGTGGCCTCGAGGAGCTCCACACTGCGGCCGGGTCGGATCCGGTGCACCTCGATGTCGAGGGGCGCGATCGGGACCGGTCCGAGGACGTCCACGGACAGTCGCGCCAACCGCACCCCGGCGTCCGGCTCGAATTGCTCGAAAGCACGGACCAGAAGCGCACTGGGCGGACCCGCGTGCTGGCTCTCCGCGGACCACGGACCAGCGGTCAGCGAGCTCGAGGCGAATCGCGCGTGCCCGATCTGCTCGTAGAACGCACCGGTCATCTGCTTCCTCCTGGCGGCGGTAGGGTCTGGTGTGATGAATGCTACGGGTGCTGCGATGGTCGACGTCGCGATCGTGGGCCTCGGGCCGGCCGGTCGCGCGCTCGCCTCGCGGTGCGGGACTGCCGGACTCCGTGTCCTCGCCGTGGACCCGGATCCGGACGCGCGGTGGCACCAGACCCTCGGTGTGTGGGCCGACCAGGTGCCGCCGTGGTTGCAGCCTCATTCCTGCGGCGTCGACGTGGTGGCCCACCGGGTCCACGGTCCAGCCCTCTACAGTCCCGAGCGCGCGGAGATCCGCCGCGAGTACGTGATCCTCGATACCGACCGGGTGCAGGCGGCTCTGCCACTGGGTGACGGCGTGACCGTGGAGGCCGCGCTTCTCGACGACGCGGAGGTCCGGGCGCTGCGAGCCCGGGCGCACCGCGTCGTCGACTGCCGTGGCGCGGGCGGTCCCGGCAACGACGGGCCACTGCAGACCGCCTACGGGATCGTCGTGGACACCGCCGCCGCGCTGCCCGCCCTGGGCGGTGAGTCCGCGTTGTTCATGGACTGGCGGCAGGACTACGACGACGACGAGCTGGGCCCGGGCTTCCTGTACGCCGTTCCCCTGGGACCGGGTCGAGTCCTTCTCGAGGAGACCTGTCTCGCCGGGATGCCCGCACCGACGCCCGGCGACCTGTCGGCTCGCTTGAGGTCGCGCCTGCGGCGGAGGGGGGTGCCGGACTCGGCGATCGACCGGCCTCTGGCCGTGGAGCAGGTGCGGATCCCGCTACTGCCGCCGTTCCGCGGACCGGTCGAGCCCCGGGTGGAGGCCTTCGGCACGGCGGGCGGGTACGGGCACGCCGCCACCGGCTACTCGGTTGCGGGAACACTCGGGGCCGTCCCGGCCGCAGTGGTGGCGCTCGGGTCCGGCAGGCCACTTCCCCGGCCCCGGTCGCCGCTGGCGACCTCACTCCACGGCGTCGGGCTCCGGGCGCTCCTGCGCGCGGATCCCGCTACAACCCGTGAGTTGTTCACGGCGTTCGGCCGGATGGGGGTCGACCAACAGCGCTGGTTCCTCGACTCGGCCAGCCCGTCCTACCAGGTGGGCGCGGCGATGTGGGCCATGTGGGCATCGATGCCCGCACAGCAGAAGGCCGGCATGGTCGCCGCCGTTCTGAGGAAGAACGCGCGGGACCATGCCGGCCCCGGTGGATCAGCCAGGCCCTGACCTGACCGGCTGTCCACCCTCCCCGGACATCACACCTAGACGGTGAACCCGATGGCGCGGAGCTGCTCGCGGCCGTCGTCGGTGATCATCTGCGGGCCCCACGGCGGCATCCAGACCCAGTTGAGCTCCAGCTCGTTGACCAGGTCGGCACCGATCGTGGCGCTGCGGGCCTGGTCCTCGATCACGTCGGTGAGCGGACACGCGGCGGAGGTCAGTGTCATGTCTACTCGGGCGATCGTGGACCCCTCGGTCTCGCCCGGGCGAACCCAGATGTCGTAGACCAGTCCGAGGTCGACCACGTTGATGCCGAGCTCGGGGTCCACCACGTCGCGCATGGCCTCTTCGATGTCCGCGACCAGGGCGAGGTCCTCCTCGGATTGCTCCGGCCGATTGGGGTCGGGTCGGAACTCGCCGTTGTAGGCGGTTCCGGGCGCGGTCTCGTTCTCCGCTGCCGAGTTCGGATCGTCGACGGACGGGTCATTGGCAGGTGTCATCTGCTCGGTCATGTCACATCACTCCTGGTTGTCGGTCTGTTGTGCGAGTGCGTCCTTGAACGCCATCCAGCCCAGTAGTGCGCACTTGACGCGCGCGGGGTACCGCGAGACCCCGGCCAGGGCCACCGCGTCGTCGAGCAGGTCCTCGTCGCCCTCGTCCTGACCCCGTGACGAGATCATGGCGTGGAACGCGTCGAACTTCTCGAGTGAGTCGGCGACGGACTGCCCGGTGACCAGATCGGCCATCATCGAGGCAGAAGCCTGGCTGATGGAGCATCCCTGCGCGTCGTAGGAGACGTCCTCGATGCTCTTCCCGTCCTCCGAGAGCCGCAGGCGGAGCGTCAGTTCGTCACCACACGTCGGATTGACGTGGTGGACCTCTGCCCCGAACGGCTCCCGGAGTCCACTGTGCAGGGGATTGCGGTAGTGATCCAGGATGACCTCCTGGTACATCTGCTCGAGCTTCATCTAGACCGCACCCCCTACTCCGAAGAACTCCTGCGCGCGACGCAGCGACGCTGCCAGGACCTCGACCTCGTCCAGCGTGTTGTAGATCCCGAACGATGCCCGCACCGTCGACTGCACGCCGAGCCGGCGATGCAGCGGCCACGCGCAGTGATGGCCCACGCGGACGGCCACGCCGTCGTCGTCGAGGACCTGGCTCACGTCGTGGGCGTGCACGCCGTCCACCACGAAGGAGACGGCTCCCCCACGGTCGGTCGTGTCCGTCGGCCCGACGATCCGGACCCCGGGGATATTGCGGAGCTCGTCCAGCGTCGCTGCGGTCAGCTCACGCTCATGTCGTGCGACGGAGTCCATCCCGACGGCCTCGAGGTAGCGGACCGCGGCGGCGAGTCCCACGGCCTGGGACACCATCGGCACCCCGGCCTCGAAACGCTGCGGCGGGTCCGCGTACGTCGACTCCTCCATGGTGACCGTGGCGATCATCGATCCCCCGGTCAGCACCGGGGGCATGGCGGCGAGGAGTTCACGACGTCCGTAGAGGACCCCGATCCCGGTGGGGCCGAACATCTTGTGACCGGAGAACGCCGCGAAGTCGACGCCCATGGCGTGGAAGTCCACCGCCATGTGCGGGACCGACTGGCAGGCGTCGAGCACGACGAGCGCGCCGACCTTCTTCGCGGACTCCACGACCCGGGCCACGTCCGTGATCGCGCCGGTCACGTTGGACTGATGGGTCACGGCGACGACCTTGACCGCGTCGGTCAGCTCGATCGAGTTCAGGTCGATCCGGCCGTCATTGGTGATGTCGTACCACCGCAGCGTCGCTCCGGTGCGTCGGCACAGTTCCTGCCACGGCACCAGGTTGGCGTGGTGCTCGAGTTCGGAGATCACGATCTCGTCGCCCGGGCCGACCGCGAACCCGTCGAAGCGGGTATCGCCCAACGCGAACGCGACGAGGTTCAGGGCCTCGGTGGCGTTCTTGGTGAAAACGAGCTCGTCCACATCGGCTCCGACGAACCGGGCGATGTCGGCGCGGGCTCCCTCGTAGGCGTCCGTGGCCTCCTCCGCGAGCTGATGCGCTCCGCGGTGGACAGCGGCGTTGGAGTGCAGGAGGAATTCCCGCTCCGCGTCCAGCACCTGGACCGGGCGCTGCGAGGTGGCGCCCGAGTCCAGGTAGACGAGCGGCTTGTCGTCACGCACTGTGCGCTGCAGGACCGGGAAATCCGCCCGCAGAGTCGTGATGTCGAGTGTGGAGGTCATCTTCTCCCAGCTGTCTGGTCAGGCGTTCGCGGCCGTCAGGTACTTCTCGTACCCGTTCGCCTCGAGCTCGTCGGCCAGTTCGGCGCCACCGGAGGCGGCGACACGGCCGTCGACGAACACGTGAACGGTGTCGGGCTTGATGTAGTTCAGAATCCGCGTGTAGTGCGTGATGAGGAGAATCCCGCCGTTCTCCTCGGCTTTGTAGCGGTTGACGCCCTCGGAGACGATCCGCAGCGCGTCCACGTCGAGACCGGAGTCCGTCTCGTCGAGGACAGCGATCTTCGGCTTGAGGAGGTCGAGCTGCAGGATCTCGTGCCGCTTCTTCTCGCCACCGGAGAAGCCCTCGTTGACACTGCGCTCGGCGAAGGCCGGGTCGAACTCCAGGTCGGACATGGCCTCCTTGACCTCCTTCACCCAGTGCCGGAGCTTGGGGGCCTCCCCACGCACGGCGGTCGCCGCGGTGCGCAGGAAATTGGCGGTGGAGACACCCGGGATCTCGGTCGGGTACTGCATGGCCAGGAACAGGCCGGCACGGGCCCGCTCGTCGACCTCCATCTCCAGGACGTCCTCGCCGTCCAGGGTGATGGTTCCCCCGGTGACCTCGTACTTGGGGTGACCGGCGATAACGTACGCCAGAGTCGACTTGCCGGAGCCGTTCGGGCCCATGATGGCGTGGGTCTGACCGGACTCGATGGTCAGGGTGACGCCCTTGAGGATCTCGACGGTCTCCGGGTTGTCCTCGGTGGCGGCGACCCGCGCCGTGAGGTCCTTGATCTCGAGGATGGTCATGTGATTACTCGCAATCTCGTGTGAAAGTTCGTGGGGGTTGTGCGTTACCGGATGTCAGATGCCGGAGGACTGCAGCTCCAGCTCGACGGCCTCGGTGATCCGCTCACGGACCTCGGGCACTCCAATGCGGTTGATCACCTCGCCGAAGAAGCCGCGGACGACGAGTCGGCGCGCGACGTCCTCCGCGATGCCGCGGGACATGAGGTAGAACAGGTGCTCCTCGTCGAACCGGCCGACGGCGCTGGCGTGGCCCGCGCCCGCGATCTCGCCGGTCTCGATCTCGAGGTTGGGCACGGAATCGGCGCGCGCACCGTCGGTGAGGACGAGGTTGCGGTTCATCTCGTAGGTGTCGGTGCCCTGCGCCTCGGCCCGGATCAGAACGTCGCCGATCCAGACGGTGTGGGCGTCCGGGAGGTTGGACGACGCGTCCCCCTGCAGTGCGCCCTTGTAGAGGATCCGTGAGGTGCAGTTCGGCACCGAGTGGTCCACCAGGAGACGGTGTTCGATGTGCTGGCCGTCATCCGCGTAGTACAGCCCGTTGAGGTGTGCGGTACCGCCGGGGCCGGTGTACCGGACGAATGGCGCGATGCGGACGACCTCGCCACCGAAGCTGACGACGGTGTAGGTCACCGTGGCGTCGCGGCCGACCTGGATGTGGTGTCCGGCCAGGTGCAGCGCGTCGTCGTCCCAGTCCTGGATGAGGACGACCTCCAGATGGGCGGAGTCACCCACCACGAACTCCGAGTTCTCCGCGACGACGCCGCCGCCCCGCTGGTCCACGACGAACGTCGCGTTGGCGAAGGGCTCGAGGCGGACCTGCGTGTGCGCGAAGGCGGTCTTGCCTTCGCCGGGGCCGTCGACGGTCACGTAGACGGGCTCAGCGATGACCTTCTCCTTGGCCACCGTGATGATGGTGGCCTCGTCGGCGGAGGTGTACGCCTGGGCCGCCACGCGGTCGCGCGGAGCGCCGGCTTCGCCGATGCGCCTGTCCGCGGTCGTGACGGTCTCCATCGTCAGGCCGTCCTGCTCGGCGACCGAGACGGCGATCCGACCGGTTGCCTCGACGTTGGAGCCGTCGTGGACGCCGCGCAGGCGCTTCAGCGGCGTGAACCGCCAGATCTCGTCCTTGTGGACGGGGACCTCGAAAGCATCGACGTCGAAGGAGGAGAACTGGTCGCCCTTGGTGGCGCCGACGGGGATCCCGTAGCGGTCGGTCACCGGGCTGGGCGTAGTGCCCGTGGTGGGTGTGGTGGTGTCGGTCATGGTGGTCAGCCCACCGATCCTTCCATCTGCAGTTCGATCAGGCGGTTGAGCTCGAGGGCGTACTCCATCGGCAGCTCCTTGGCGATGGGCTCCACGAACCCGCGGACGATCATCGCCATGGCCTCGTCCTCGGCCAGGCCGCGGCTCATGAGGTAGAACAACTGGTCCTGGCTGACCTTCGAGACGGTCGCCTCGTGGCCCAGGGTCACATCGTCCTCGCGGATGTCGATGTAGGGGTACGTGTCCGAGCGGCTGATGTTGTCCACCAGGAGCGCGTCGCACTCGACGTTGGACTTGGAGCCCTTGGCACCCGGATTGATCTGGATCAGGCCCCGGTACGCCGACCGGCCGCCACCGCGGGCCACCGACTTGGAGACGATGTTCGAGGAGGTGTTAGGTGCCAGGTGCACCATCTTGGAGCCGGTGTCCTGGTGCTGGCCCTCGCCGGCGAACGCCACGGACAGGACCTCGCCCTTGGCGTGCTCACCGGTAAGCCAGACCGCGGGGTACTTCATGGTCACCTTGGAACCAATGTTGCCGTCGATCCACTCCATGGTCGCGCCCTCTTCGGCGCGGGCACGCTTGGTGACCAGGTTGTAGACGTTGTTCGACCAGTTCTGGATGGTCGTGTAGCGGCAGCGGCCGCCCTTCTTGACGATGATCTCCACGACGGCGGAGTGCAGCGAGTCCGACTTGTAGATCGGAGCGGTGCAGCCCTCGACGTAGTGGACGTAGGCGTCCTCGTCGACGATGATCAGCGTCCGCTCGAACTGGCCCATGTTCTCCGTGTTGATACGGAAGTAGGCCTGGAGCGGGATATCGACGTGGACACCCTTGGGCACGTAGATGAACGAGCCACCGGACCAGACCGCGGTGTTGAGCGCCGAGAACTTGTTGTCGCCGGACGGAATGACCGAGCCGAAGTACTCCTCGAAGTACTCGGGGTGCTCGCGGAGCGCGGTGTCGGTGTCCATGAAGATGACACCCTGGCTCTCCAGGTCCTCGCGGATCTGGTGGTAGACCACCTCGGACTCGTATTGCGCGGCGACACCGGCGACCAGCCGCTGCTTCTCCGCCTCGGGGATACCGAGCTTGTCATAGGTGTTCTTGATGTCCTCGGGCAGGTCCTCCCAGTTGGTGGCCTGCTTCTCCGTGGACCGGACGAAGTACTTGATGTTGTCGAAATCGATACCCGACAGATCGGAGCCCCAGGCCGGCATCGGCTTCTTGTCGAAGATGCGCAACGCCTTGAGGCGCTTCTCGAGCATCCAGTCGGACTCGTTCTTCTTGGCGGAGATGTCGCGGACGACCGCCTCGGAGAGGCCACGCTGGGCAGCGGCACCAGCGTCGTCCGAGTCGTGCCAGCCGTAGTTGTACTGGCCGAGGGAAGCGATCCGCTCCTCGTCGGTGGTCGGCTCGGTGACGTCGGCCGTCACCTGGTCTGGGGTGATGGTCATCGCACTGTCCTTTCGGCGGTCGAAGCCGACGCGGGTGCGCCGGCCGGTTCGGGGATCGTGGCCGCGAGCTTCTCCGCGGTCATGGTCCCGGTCGGGATGTTCGTGGTGCAGGCGCAGTTACCACCTGCGATGGTCGCGAGCCTCTGGACGTGGGTGCCCACGGTCTCGGCCACCACCTCCTGCTCGGCCTCGCACAGCTCGGGGAAACGGGAGGCGACGTTCCAGACGGGGCAGTGATGCTGGCAGATCTGGATTCCGTTGCCGACCTCTTCGACGGACGAGGAGTATCCCGCATCGGTCAGAGCGGCCGCGACGTCGTTCGCCGCGCGCTCCACGTCCTCCGGCCCCCGGGCCGGACGGACCTTTCCGATGACGGAACGGATCCGTTCCCGTGCGAACTCGAGAACGGCCTCGGACCCACCGATCCGACGAAGTGCGGTGAGCGCTTCGACGGCCAGATGATCGTACCCGTGCTCTGCGGTACTCCGTCCGGCTGCCGTGACCTGGAACGACTTCGCGGGGCGGCCACGCGACCCGTCCGGACGGGTCTTGGTGGGTTCCACCTCGCCCGCGTCGACCAGGTGATCCAGGTGGCGACGCACACCGGCCGCGGTGAGTCCCAGCTCCAGGCCGATCTCGGAGGCTGTGAGCGCTCCCCGTTGCAGGAGGAGCTCGCGGATCGCAGAACGGGTGTCCGGACGCGTGCTGCTGCTGTCGACGTGCTGCACGCTCATGGGCCACTCCCTTCCGGTTATGCTCGGTGCGCCCCGTGTGGGGTGCACCACCTGATATTACGCAACAACCTTGTGTCGGAAATATTCCCCCACCCCCGAAGTTCATGAGCCGGAGGTGAGAGCGGTCCGGCGACACCGGCTGTGGAGGGGGTCCGAGGCAGTGTCACGGTCACGAGAGTTCCCGAAGCGGGGCGCGGGTGCGGTCACCTCGAGGCTGCACGCCGAAGAGACGTTCACGGGACCACCGCCCTCGGTGGAACTCTCACGGCTAAGGCGGATCCGCCTCATCGGCACCACCGCCGCGGTCACCATGGCGGTCGGCGCACTCGGCGCGGGCGCGTTGCCCGTTCTGCAGAACCCGGTCGCCGGCGAACGTCTCCTGGGGCTGTGGCTCCGACTGCAACAGTCGTCGATGACGATCGTCATGACCGGAATGGTCGTGGTGACGCTCTGCTGGCTCCTGCTCGCCCCGTACGTGCTCGGCAGGGACCGTCGCGGACGCCTCAGCGGGCGGATCGACAGGGCGACCCTGGACGGGATCATCGCCTCGTGGGCGCTCCCACTGGCGGTGGCGCCACCGATGTTCAGCAAGGACGTCTACAGCTATCTCGCCCAAGGGGCGATCGGGAACACACTCGATGACCCCTATGCACTGGGGCCGGTGTCGGCACTCGGGTCGTCGCACGCGCTGACCATCAACGTCCCGGACATCTGGCGGGACACCCCCAATCAGTACGGCCCGCTGTTCCTCGGCGTCCAGAAGGCCGTCCAGTCGATCACCGGTGACGACGTGGTGGCCGGGACCATCCTGCACCGCGTCATCGCGGTGATCGGGATCCTCATGCTCGGATGGGCCGTTCCGCGGCTCGCCGAGTACTGCGGGGTGTCGGACGTCGCAGCACTGTGGCTGGCCGTGGCAAACCCGCTCGTGCTGTTCCACCTCGTCTCGGGGATCCACTCGGAATCCCTGATGATGGGGCTGCTCGCGGTCGGACTCGTCCTCGCGCTCCGGGCGATCGACGCCCCACCCGGCCCGCGCACGACCGCCCTGTTCGTCCTCGGCGTCGTACTCGTCACCGGGTCGGCGTTGGTCAAGCTGCCGACCGTCGTGGCGCTGGGTTTCGTGGGCATGGCACTCGCACGTCGCTGGGGCACCGGAGTGTCGGCGATCATCCGGGCCGCCGTGACGATGCTGGTCATCAGCGGCGTGACCACCGGACTGGCCATGCTCCTCACCTCGTCCGGCCTCGGGTGGATCACCAAACTCGGCGCCGCTACCTCGCTGCGCAGCTGGCTCTCCCCGCCCACGGCACTCGGGGTGATCACCGGAGGGATCGGCCAGTACCTGGGCCTCGGTGACCACACCGAGCAGGTCCTCGTCATGGTGCAGACCGCAGCACTGCTCGGAGCGGCGGCATTCACCGTCCGCATGCTCTTCGCCGTCCATGCCGGTCGGATCGATCCGGTCGGTGGCCTCGGTGTGTCCATGGCGGCCATCGTCGTGTGCTTCCCCGTCGTCCATCCCTGGTACGTGCTGTGGGCGCTCGTACCGCTCGCCGCCTGGGCCTCCAGGGTGGAGTTCCGCATCCCTGTCGTGGCCGTGAGCGCCGTCCTCGCCTGTTTCACACTTCCGCCGGGAGCCGGCCTGCCGCCGTTCGTGACCATCCAGGCCTGGGCGGCGACGATCGTCGCGGTGCTGTTGCTCCTCTTCCTGCTCTTCCGCTGGCCAGGGCTGTTGCGGTCTCCCTAGTCGTCGCGGCCTACAATCAGCACCCGTGACCCCACCGACCGATTCCCCCGCGCTGCAGGTCGACGGGCTCGTCAAGACATTCGGCGCGACCACCGCCGTCGCCGGCCTCGATCTGTCACTCGATCGAGGTCAGGTCATGGCACTCCTCGGACCGAACGGCGCGGGCAAGACCACGACCGTCGAGATCTGCGAGGGGTTCATCCGCCCCGATGCCGGCACCGTGCGGGTCCTCGGCATGGACCCCGTGACGGATCGCCAGAAGGTCCGCAGCCGCATCGGGATGATGCTCCAGGGCGGTGGCGCGTACCCCGGAGTCCGGGTGGGCGAAATGCTCCGCCTCGTCGCGTCCTACTACGCCGATCCCCTCGACCCGGGGTGGATCCTCGGTGAGCTCGGGCTCAGCGATCACGTGGGTACCCCGTACCGCCGCCTGTCCGGTGGTCAGCAGCAGCGACTGTCGTTGGCGATCGCCGTGATCGGCCGGCCCGAGCTCGTGTTCCTCGACGAACCGACCGCGGGCCTCGACGCCCAGGCCCGCCTCGCCGTGTGGGACCTCGTACGGGCGCTACGCCGGGACGGAGCGGCGGTCCTGCTCACCACCCATCTCATGGACGAGGCGGCGGCCCTGGCGGACGAGGTCGTGATTGTCGACCGCGGACGCCGCGTCGCCGCCGGTACCCCTGCCGAACTCGAGCGGGCCGGAACCGCCGAAGGCGTGACGCTGGTGGTCGACGGCGAGGTGGACCCGGCGATCCTGCGCGCGGTGACGGGACCCGGACACACCGTCTCCACCGCTGGCGCGGGTGGCGTCGTGGAGATCGACGGCCCCGTCTCCCCCGGACTCATGACGGAGCTGTGCAGAGCGCTCGAGGAGGCCGGGATCCAACTCACCTCACTGGCCACGCGTACCAGGAGCCTCGAAGAGGTCTTCCTCGATCTGACCGGACGGGATCTGCGATGAGCACCACTGGCACCGACGTGAACCGCTTCTCCCCCGGGATGTTCGCGCATCCGTCAGCACCAGCGCCCGTCAGTCGGATGGTCGCCGCCCAGACCCGAATGGAACTGACGCTGTTCCTGCGCAACGGGGAGCAGCTCCTGGTCGCCCTGATCATCCCGCTGGCGGCGCTGGTCGCCCTCGTGGCGATCGACTTCGGTGCGATCGGGGAACCACGCGTCGACCACGCCATCGCGGCAGTGCTCACAATGTCGGTCATGGGCACCTCGTTCACCGGACAGGCGATCGCCGTGGCGTTCGACCGGCGCTACGACGCACTCAAACGACTCGGCGGTACGCCACTACCCCCGTCGGTGATCATCATCGGGAAAATCGTCGCGACCCTCATCCTCGTCGCGGGGCAGACCGTCATCCTCGGTGGGATCGCCGCACTCATGGGCTGGCGTCCCGAGCTCGGCGGGATCGTCGTGGGAGCCGTGCTCCTCGCCCTGGGATCGGCGGCCTTCTCGTCCATGGGACTCCTTCTCGGCGGCACCCTGCGTGCCGAGATCGTCCTCGGACTCGCCAACCTGATCTGGTTCGTCCTGATCGGAGCCGCCGGACTCGCGGTCGGGGTGGCCGAACTTCCCGCCGAGCTCACCGAAGTCCTCGTCGTCGTCCCCTCCTACGCCCTCACCGAGGCACTCCTCGTCGCCGACTCGGGCGGCTTCCCCGCACTGGCGGCGCTCGTCTTGCTGGCGTGGACCGCGATATGCGGCGGGTTTGCCGTGCGTCACTTCTCGTTCACCTGATAGCAGGGTCCGGCACCACGCGGCCTAGACTCGGACCCGTGACCGCGACATCTCAAGCCCCGTCCTCCTCCGACCCGGCCGAGAGCGCGCCCGCGAGATCCGGTGGCCCGCTGTCCAGGCTCCCCCTGCCGTCGATGCGTCTGCAGAAGGGTCTCGCGCTGGCGAACGTCTTCACCCAGATCGGCATCATGACGACCGGGGTCCTGGTGCGGGTCACGGCCTCCGGACTCGGATGCGAGACGTGGCCGAAGTGCAATCAGGACAGCTTCGTCCCGGTCCCCGGCGCCGGGCCGGCCGTCCATCAGGCGATCGAGTTCGGAAACCGGCTGCTCACCTTTGTCCTGGTGGCCGTGGCCGCCGCGCTGATCCTGGCTCTCTTGCGAGCAGGCCGTCGGAAGGGACTCATCCTCCTGTCGCTGACGATGCCGGTGGGCATCCTGGCACAGGCCGTCATCGGGGGCATCACCGTCCTCGCGGGGCTGATCTGGTGGACGGTCGCGCTGCACCTGCTGCCCTCGATGGTCCTCGCGTGGCTCGCCGCCGTCCTCTTCGTCCGCGTCGGTGAGCGCGACGACGCGCCCCCACGGCAGGTCGTTCCCACGCCGTTGAGGTGGCTCACGATCCTGTCCACCGTTCTGCTGGCCGGTGTCCTGGCCACCGGGACCATGGTGACCGGGGCGGGACCGCACGCCGGTGACGCCAGGATCGGGGCCGCAGACCGCCTGCAGCTGCCGATCCAGTGGCTCGTGCACTTCCACGCGGAGCTGATGGTCGGCTACGTATGCCTGCTCATCGGACTCGTCGCCGGACTCATCGCGCTGAAAACCAGTGGACCCGCCATCCGCCGGGCGTGGATCCTCATCGGGATGATCGCGGCCCAGGCCGTGGTCGGGATCGTCCAGTACTGGCTCGGGGTCCCCGAGTTGCTCGTGATCCTGCACGTCACCCTCGCCGGGGCGATCACCGCCGTGACCGGCGCCCTGTGGGCCGCGGGGGTCATCCGCGACCGCGCGGACGCCTGACCGGGAATACGGCCACCCCGCGCCGGTCCCCCTAGATGACTGTGGCCCCGCCTCTCGGCGGGGCCACAGTCATCAGCGACGTGTCACAGAAGGGAGCCGGAGCCCGCCATACGCTTCCAGTGGCCGGCCGGGACGTCGACACGGGACACGAGTTCGCGGTCCCAATCGGACCCGGTGACGCCCGCGATACCGTCGCGCACCGCCTCTGCCTGGGCGAGGGTGTCGACCATCGTGTCGCCCAGCGTTCCGTCCGCACCGACCAGGGTCACGCGGACACCGCGGCGCCCGACCGGTTGCAGGACGACATCCGCCGAGCCACCGTGACGGGCCAGAAACTTGGTGACGAATTTCGACGCCCGCTTCGGCGGAACCGGGCCGGCCGGAAGGGGTGCGGCCTCGATCTTCTCCGATTGAGCCTTCTCCGATTGAGCCTTCTCGGACGGGGCGTTCTCAGCCACGGCTGCATCCGATTCGGCCGACCCTGCGGTGGTCTCGGACCGCTCGGTCTCCGTCTCGGCGGCCGCGGCCTGCTTCTCCGACGAGTCGCTGGTCGGGGCGGCTGCTGCGGCGGCCGCGCCACCGGCGGCAGCAACGCCGCCCAGGGTCAGGGCCCCGGCACCTCCGCCGGGTGCCTTGGCCTTGGAGCCACCACCGAGGGTGAGGCCGCCGGACTTCGGTGCCGCCGCTGCAGCCGGCTTGTCGGAGGCGGGAGCCTCGGTTGCCGGTGCCTCGGTGGCAGGTGTCTCAGTAGTCGACCCCGCTGAGTCGGCAGGAGTGGTTGCCCCGCCGCCGAGGGTGAGACCACCGGATTTCCCGCCGCCGGGCGCCTTGGCCTTTGAGCCACCACCGAGGGTGAGGCCTCCCGACTTCCCGCCGCCGGGAGCCTTCGCGGCGGTGCCGCCGCCGAGCGTGAGACCGCCGGACTTCGGCTTCTCCCCCGCTGCGGTTGCGGCCTCCGCGGGCGTGTCGTCTGACGTCGGTGCGACATCCGCCGTGTCCTCGGCCGTCGGTACCGGGGTTTGATCCGGGGCATCGGAAGCAGCAGCTGCAGAAGCGCCGGCGGCAGCAGCGGCCGCACCGCCGCCCAACACGAGCTTGCCGGCGGAACCTCCGCCGGGGGCCTTGGCCTTGGAGCCACCACCGAGCTTCAGTCCGCCGCCCGACGACGGGGCCGACGAGCCAGCTGCGGGCGCGGCTGCACCCTCGTCTGCCTGGGCGGGAGCCTCGGTCGACGGGGACTCGGTGGTCGCGGCGTCCGGAGTCGACTCGTCGGCCGACGTAGTGCTGTCCACGGCAGGGGTGTCCGCCGCGGGCTTGCCCGCTGCCGGAGCACCTGCTGCGGGAGCGGTGCTGTCGGACTCGGTGATGCGCGAACCGTGGAGAGTCGACTTCCCGCCTCCCGGTGCCTTGGGTCCCCGCCGACCGAGTGCGATCGCGCCGCCGGCCACGGCGGTCCCCGCTGCGGCTGCCGCGACCGGAGTGCCGGACGAGGCCGTGTTACCTGCATCCCGGGTCTCGGACTCCGATGCCGTGTCGACCGCCTGCGCCTCGGGTGACGCCGATTCCGTCGCTACCGGCGCGGCCTCCGGCGTGACGGTCTCGGCGGGGGCCGGAGCGGCCTGGGCGGTGCCGGATCCGGTCGTGGTGACAGCGGGCCAGCCGGTCGCCCGGACACGCGGTCCCCCGGCGTACTGGGAAAGGATCTGCAGGCTCATGGGTGTACCTTATCGCCTCCGCTGTCGGTGCTCGTCCGCCACTCCCGTCAGTTGGCAGGCTGATCCAAAGGTCTTCCGCTGCGCACAGGGCCGGGTGTGCGGATACTGGGCCACATGCGAGCGATCCAAATCTCTGACCACGGTGGACCGGACGTCCTCACGCCGATCGATGCCGACATCCCGGAACCGGGACCAGGTGAGGTCCTCATCCGGACCACCGCGGTGGGCGTCAACTTCATCGACACGTACTTCCGCGAGGGTGTCTACCCCCGGGAGTTGCCTTTCGTCCCCGGCAGCGAAGGAGCCGGGGTGGTCGAGTCCGTCGGACCGGGTACCCCCGACCTCGTGGCAGGTGACCGTGTGGCCTGGTGTCAGGCCCCCGGTTCGTACGCACAGTACGTCGTGGCACCCGCCGACGCCCTGGTCGCCGTGCCGGACGGGGTCGACGACGACGTCGCGGCGTCGATGCTGCTGCAGGGGTTGACCGCGCACTACCTGATCACCGATACCCACCGCGCGGACCCCGGGGACTGGGTGCTCATCACGGCGGGCGCCGGAGGCGTCGGCCAGCTTCTCATCCAGTTGGCCGTGGCCAGGGGATTCCAGGTCATCACCACCACCTCGACCCCGGACAAGGCGGAACTGTGCCGCGAGCTCGGTGCGGAACATGTCCTGCTCTATCCGGAGGCCACACCGGAGCGGATCCGTGAGCTCTCTGCCGGTGGGGTCCAGGTCGTCTTCGACGGCGTGGGCAAGGACACGTTCGACAGCAGCCTTGATTCACTCGACAGGCGCGGAACGCTGGTGTTGTTCGGCGCCGCCAGTGGGCCGGTTCCCCCGGTCGATCCCCAGCGACTCAACGCAGCGGGATCGGTTTTCCTCACGCGCCCGACCCTGGCCCACTACATCGCCACCACGAGTGAGTACCGCGCCCGTGCCGCTGAGGTTCTCGATGCACTGGTGGCCGGCTCTCTCACGCTGACCGTCGGTGCGAGATTCGGACTTTCCGAGGCAGCACAGGCGCATCGCGCCCTCCAGTCGCGTCAGACCAGCGGGTCGGTGGTGCTCGACCCGTCGAGGTGATGCTCGACCCGTCGAAGTACTGAAATGAGCCCGGGATCGGTCGTGGACGACTGATCCCGGGCCGGACGGCGCGTAGGTCAGAGCGCGGGCAGGATCTCCGAGACGGTCTGGAGGCCCAGGACGGCGTCGACGGACAGAGCCACGAAGACCCCGGCGAGGTAATTGTTCGAGAGAATGAACAGCTTCAGTGGCTTGACCTCGATGCCACGACGGACTCCCGCCTCGAGGCGGTGGGCCATGATGATGAACCAGAGACCGAAACCGATCGCGCCGGCGGCGTAGATCCAGCCCGCAGCGGGGATGAGGAACAGGGTGCACAGCACGGTGGCCCACGTGTAGATCGTGATGCGACGGGTGACTCCGACCTCATCCATCACCACGGGCAGCATCGGGACGCCGGCCGCCTTGTAGTCCTCCTTGTAGCGCATGGCGAGCGCCCAGGTGTGCGGAGGTGTCCAGAAGAATATGACGAGGAAAAGCACGACCGCCTGCCACCAGTTGTGCGCTTGACCCTCCGGCAGGTTGTCCGTGATCACGGCCCAGGAGACGAACACCGGCATGCAGCCGGCGATACCGCCCCACACCACGTTCTGGGCGGTGCGGCGCTTGAGGATCATCGAGTACACGACCACGTAGAAGAAGATCGTGAACAGGATGAACAGAGCGGCGAGCCAGCTCTTCGCCAGCAGTCCGAGCCAGAGCATGCTGGCCACACCGAGAGTGATGCTGAAGATCAGCGCGGCGCGACGCGAGATCGCGTGGCGGGCCAGCGGACGACGCTCGGTCCTCTTCATCACCTGGTCGATGTCGTAGTCCACCACCATGTTGAACGAGTTGGCACTCGCCGCCCCCATCCACCCGCCGACGAGTGTCAACAGGACGAGGGAGAGATGGATGTGACCGCGATCGGCCTGCAGCAGTGCGGGGATCGCAGCGACCAGGAGGAGCTCGATGACCCGCGGCTTGGTGAGTGCGATGTAGGCCATCACCACGTCGATGGCCGGAGCCGGGCCGCTCGACGGGGCCGGCTGCCCCGAAGACTCCGGAGAGGAGACGGATGGCCCCCCACTCCTTGTCGGGGTCGAATCGTGCACCGTAACTCCTTGCCGCAGACGAAAACGCACTACGTTTCCTGATACTACGTGCCCACATCGGTGTCCGCGAAAGGGCGGGGGCGGGGACCGTACAACCCCGAGCTGGCTCGCCCACTAAGGTGGTTCATGACATGCGCGCGAGACCCGCGCCGCCCCTCGACCCGGGAGTACACCAAGTGACCAGCGCGTCGGAGATCACCGAGCTCACCACCGCCCGCCACCCGTCCGACTGGACCGAACTGGACACCCGCGCAGTCGACACCGCGCGTGTCCTCGCCGCCGAGGCCGTCCAGAACTGCGGAAGCGGCCATCCGGGCACCGCGATGAGCCTCGCGCCTCTGGCCTACACCCTGTACCAGCGGGTCATGCGCCATGACCCCTCCGATCCCCGCTGGATCGGCCGTGACCGATTCGTCCTGTCCTGCGGTCACTCGTCGTTGACCCAGTATGTCCAGCTCTACCTCGCCGGATTCGGCCTCGAGCTCGAGGACCTCAAGGCCCTCCGCACGTGGGGGTCACTTACCCCGGGGCACCCGGAGTGGAAGCACACGGACGGCGTCGAGATCACCACCGGCCCGCTCGGACAGGGACTGGCCTCTGCGGTCGGTATGGCGATGGCGGCACGCTACGAGCGCGGGCTGTTCGACCCGGACACCCCCGCGGGCAAGAGCCCGTTCGACCATTTCATCTACGTCGTGGCCTCGGACGGGGATCTCCAGGAGGGAGTGACCTCCGAGGCGTCGTCGCTCGCCGGCACCCAGCAGCTGGGCAACCTGATCGTGGTGTACGACGACAACGAGATCTCGATCGAGGACGACACCCGAATCGCGTTCAATGAGGACGTCGCGGCCCGCTACGAGGCCTACGGGTGGCACGTCCAGACGGTGAACGGCGGCGAGGACGTGGCAGCGATCGAGGAGGCGATCGCCGACGCACGAGCCGTCACGGACAAGCCGTCGATCATCGTCCTCCGCACGATCATCGCCTACCCGGCGCCGAACGCGATGAACACCGGCGCCGCGCACGGTGCCGCGCTGGGCCAGGACGAGGTCGACGCCGTCAAGGAGGCCCTCGGCATGGGTGGCACCGAGCCGTTCACCATCGAGGACGAGGTGATCGCCCACACCCGTGCGGCCCGCGACCGCGGCGCCCGCGTCCACGCGCAGTGGAGCGACATGTTCCACGCCTGGGCCGAGGCGAACCCCGAGGGTAAGGCCCTCTTCGACCGGCTCTACTCCGGCGTGCTCCCCGAGGGGTGGGACGCCGACCTGCCGACCTGGGAGGCCGACCCCAAGGGCGTCGCGACCCGTAAGGCCTCCGCCGAGGCCATCCAGGCCCTCGCGGCCACGCTCCCGGAACTGTGGGGCGGTTCCGCCGATCTCGCCGGATCCAACAACACCCCCATCAAGGGCGCTGACTCGTTCGGCCCCACGTCGATCACCACCGACACGTGGACCGCCTCCCCCTACGGGCGGAACCTGCACTTCGGTGTTCGCGAACACGCGATGGGCGCGATCCTCAACGGCATCGCGCTCCACGGCCCCACCCGCCCGTACGGCGGGACGTTCCTCATCTTCAGCGAGTACATGCGCCCGGCCGTCCGGCTGGCCGCGCTCCAGGGCAGCAACGCCTACTACGTGTGGACCCACGACTCGATCGGTCTGGGCGAGGACGGCCCGACCCACCAGCCGGTCGAGCAGCTCGCGGCGCTGCGCGCGATCCCGGGGCTGGCGATCCTCCGTCCGGCCGACGCCAACGAGACCGCCGCCGCCTGGCGGGCGATGCTGGAGGCGCTCGACGGTCCCAAGGGGCTGTGTCTGACCCGGCAGAACGTGCCCGTGCTCGAGGGCACCGCGCAGCTCGCCCGTGAGGGTGTCGAGCGGGGCGGTTACGTCCTCGCCGAAGCGTCGACGGGTACCCCCGAGGTGATCCTCATCGGCACCGGTTCCGAGGTCCAGCTCGCCGTCGCCGCCCGCGACGCGCTGGAGGCCGAGGGGGTGCCGACGCGGGTCGTGTCGATGCCCTGTGTCGAGTTCTTCGACCAGCAGGACGCCGAGTACCGCGAGTCGGTGCTGCCGAGCAGCGTCCGCGCGCGGGTCTCGGTCGAGGCAGGTATCGCGATGCCGTGGCACCGCTTCATCGGGGACGCCGGTCGAGCGGTCTCGCTCGAGCACTTCGGAGCGTCGGCGCCCTACCAGACCCTGTACACCGAGTTCGGCATCACGGCAGACGCCGTTGCCACCGCAGCCCGCGAGTCGCTCGCGGCTTCGACCGGGGAGGCATGATGACCAACGCCAATCTCGCCGCGCTCAGCGCAGCCGGGGTATCGGTCTGGCTCGACGACCTGTCACGCCAGTTGATCGCCTCGGGTGAGCTGGCCTCGCGCATGTCGACGTATTCCGTCGTGGGCGTCACGACCAATCCGGCGATCTTCCAGTCCGCGCTGAAGGACTCCTCGGCGTACTCCACCGCGTTGACCGAGGCGGTCTCGGCGGACCGCGACGTCGACGCCGTGGTGCGTGCGCTCACCACCGCCGACGTCCGTGACGCCTGTGACGTCCTGGCCGGGGTCTACTCCTCGACCGACGGCGTCGACGGCCGTGTCTCCCTCGAGGTCGACCCCCGTCTGGCTGACGAGACGGAGGCGACCATCACCCAGGCCGTCGAACTCTCGGGCGTCGTCGACCGTCCCAACGTCATGATCAAGATCCCGGCCACCGCCGCCGGACTGCCCGCGATCTCCGAGGTGATCGGGCGGGGTATCGATGTCAACGTGACCCTCATCTTCTCGGTCGACCAGTACCGGAAGGTCGCCCAGGCGTACCTCACGGGCCTCGAGCGTGCTGCCGAGGCGGGCCACGATCTGTCGACGATCCACTCGGTGGCGTCGGTGTTCGTCTCTCGTCTGGACTCAGAGATCGACTCGCGCCTGCCCGGCGACTCCGCGCTCCGCGGCAAGGCGGGCCTCGCCAACGCTCGCCTGTGCCAGGAGGTCTACGACGAGGTCTTCGACACCGCGGGTCGCTTCGGGCCACTAGCCGAGCGCGGCGCCCGGCCCCAGCGCCTGCTCTGGGCCTCGACCGGGGTGAAGGACCCGGCGTACCCGGACACCCTGTACGTGACCGGCCTCGTCACGCACGGAACGGTCAACACCATGCCCTTCGCCACGATCGAGGCCTTCGCCGACCACGGTGTCCTCGAGGGAGACACGGTTCGTGGTTCGGCAGCGGCCTCGCATGACACCCTCGACGCGCTCCGTGCGGAAGGGATCGACCTGGACGAGGTCTTCGCCCTCCTGGAACAGCAGGGCGTGGAGAAGTTCGTCACCGCATGGGATGACCTGCTCGCGACCGTGCGGACGCGTATCGACGAGATTCCGGCAGGACAGTGAGCGACGCGGGTCGCGGGCGTCGCAACGGGGAGGCCGGCACGGAGAACGCCGTACCGACCAATCCGCTCCGCGATCCGCGGGATCGTCGGCTCCCGCGGATCGCTGGTCCCTCGGGACTGGTGATCTTCGGTGTGACCGGTGATCTGTCCAAGAAGAAGCTGATCCCCGCCGTCTACGACCTCGCCAACCGGGGTTTGTTGCCGCCCGGCTTCTCGCTGATCGGATTCGGCCGTCGGAAATGGTCCCACGAGGAGTTCGCAGATTTCGCGCGCGAGTGCGCGCGGGAGAAGGCCCGGACGCCGTTCCGTGAGGACGTGTGGGACCAGCTCGCGGCGGGACTGCGGTTCGTCACCGGAACGTTTGACGACGACGAGGGGTTCACCCGCCTGGCGGCGCAGCTGTCCGCACTGGAGGCGGAACGCGGTACCGCCGGCAACTATGCCTTCTATCTGTCGATTCCCCCAGACGACTTCCCCACCGTCTGCCGTCACCTCGACACCACCGGCTGCACCACGGGGCCGGACGGCTCGTGGCGGCGCGTCGTGATCGAGAAGCCGTTCGGTCACGACCTGGAGAGCGCTCGCGAACTCAACGACGTCGTCGGCGCGGTGTTCCGCGAGGACTCGGTCTTCCGGATCGACCATTACTTGGGCAAGGAAACTGTCCAGAACATTCTGGCTCTCCGCTTCGCCAACCAACTGTTCGAGCCCGTGTGGAACGCCAATCATGTCGACCACGTGCAGATCACGATGGCGGAGGACATCGGTCTGGGTGGCCGTGCCGGGTACTACGACGGGATCGGCGCTGCCCGCGATGTCATCCAGAATCACCTCATCCAGCTGATGGCACTCGTGGCCATGGAGGAACCGACCGATTTCTCGGCGGCCGCGCTCCGCGCGGAGAAGACCAAGGTCCTCGAGTCCACGTCACTGGCTCTCCCCATATCCGAGACCGCCGCTCGTGGCCAGTACGCGGACGGATGGCAGGGGTCCGAGCACGTGGCGGGCCTGACGGAGGAAGAGGGCTACGACCCGTCCTCGACCACGGAGACCTACGCCGCGATCACTCTCGAGGTCCACAACCGGCGTTGGGCGGGGGTCCCGTTCTACCTCCGGACCGGGAAGAGACTCGGCCGACGGGTCACCGAGATCGCTGTCATGTTCCGCCGGGCGCCCCATCTGCCGTTCGATACCACCATGACGCAGGAACTCGGTCAGAACGCCCTGGTGATCCGGGTCCAGCCGGACGAGGGTGTGACGTTGCGGTTCGGGTCCAAGGTGCCTGGAACCGCGATGGAGGTCCGCGACGTCAACATGGACTTCGCCTACGGCGAGGCGTTCACCGAGTCCTCCCCCGAGGCCTATGAGCGGCTCATCCTCGACGTCCTTCTCGGCGAACCGTCACTGTTTCCCGTCTCCCGCGAGGTCGAGCTCAGCTGGATGCTGCTCGATCCGGTGCTCCGGGAGTGGGAGTCGCAGGGCACCCCTGAGAAGTACCAGGCCGGCACGTGGGGCCCCAGGGGCGCCGACGAGATCCTTGCCCGGAGCGGCCGAGCGTGGAGGCGACCGTGATCATCGAACTTCCCGACACCTCGACCAGGGACATCTCCAAGAGGCTCGTGCAGATCCGCGAGGAGGCCGGCCTCAGCACGATCGGACGCGTCCTCACCCTCATCGTCGTCACCGACCACGTCCGTGGCAGCGAGTCGGCGATCAACGCCGCCAACGAGGCCAGTCGGGAGCACCCGTGCCGAGTGATCGTGGTGATCAGGGGTCGGCGCTCCGACGCGGACCGGTTGGACGCGCAGATCCGCGTGGGTGGCGACGCGGGTGCCGCCGAGGTGGTGGTGCTGCGGACAGCCGGTGCGCTGGCCTCTCAGTCCGCCTCGATCGTCACTCCCCTGCTTCTCCCCGACACACCTCTGGCGGTCTGGTGGCCACGGCACGCGCCCACGAAGCTCGCGGACGACCGGGTCGGGAGACTGGCCCGCCGAAGGATCGTGGACTCGGACGCCGAGGGGCATCCGACAGACGCACTCGCCAAGCGTGCGGCCGGCTACTCGCCGGGCGACACGGACCTGGCGTGGGCGAGGATCACTCACTGGCGGTCGCTCCTCGCGGCGACACTGGACCGCCCCCCGTACGAGCCGATCACCGCGGCCACTGTGTGTGGTCCCGAGGCGGCGGCCTCCGTAGACCTCGCGGGCGGTTGGCTGGCGTCGCGTCTGGGGATCGACGTCAACCGCGCCGTCGGTCCGTCGATGGTGGTGCTCGAGCGGGCGTCGGGATCAATCGTCCTCCGGCAGCTCAGTGCCACCGCGGCGGAGCTCACCATCACCGGACAGGCGACCACCCGCGTGGCCATCGTCGGGCGGAGTGTCGCCGACTGCCTGGCCGAGGAGCTGCGGCGCATGGACACGGACGGCGTCTACGCGGAGGCGCTGGCGGGACTCGAGCGAGTCATCTACACCTCGGCATCCGTCCGCTGACCTACGGCACTGAAGCCGGACACCCACAGGAACGGAGTACCGATGTCACAGATTCTCCACCACGTGCACGCGGATGTCGACGCGCTCGCCACCGCGGCGGCACAGGCGATCGAGGGGCACCTCACCGAGCGCATCGCGTCGAATGGTCGGGCGGTCCTCGCCCTGACCGGCGGGAGCGCCGGGGTCAAGACCGCGGCCGCGCTAGCCGAGACGGACATCGACTGGGGCAGGGTCACCGTATACTTCGGTGACGAGCGCTTCGTCCCGGCCGACGATCCCGAGCGGAACGACGGCCAACTCGACGCCGCCCTCCTCGACCGACTGGGCGATCGTCCCACCGTGCATCGCTGGCCCGCACGCTCCGATGACATGTCGGATGTCGACCGAGCGGCGGCGTCTTTCCTCGCGGACGTGGCACTGCCCGCCAGCGAGCACGAGATCTTCGATGTGACGATCCTCGGAATGGGGCCGGAGGGGCACATCGACTCGATCTTCCCGCACACGCCGGCGGTCGCCGAGACCGAGTCTCTCGCCGTGGGCGTGCGGAACTGTCCCAAGCCGCCTCCCGAGCGCATGACGTTCACCCTTCCGGCGGTGCGTCGCTCGCGGCACGTCATCGTCGTGGCGACGGGTGAGGGCAAGGCCGAGGCCGTGGCCAACGGCGTCGGCGGGGCGGACCCCACCGAGTGGCCCGTGGCGGGCGCTGTCGGCACGGTCTCGACCACCTACCACCTCGACGGACCCGCGGCATCGCGCCTGACCTGACACTGCTCGTCGCTCGCCGCCCGCCGCTCGACGTTCACAGATCACCACGCGACGATCACTGCTCGGCGATCACCTTTCGACCCACGCGAAGAAGAGTGAGAACGAGAAGCGGGGTGAGGGGGCAGAACTAGAAACGGGGTGTGTCCCCTACCGGTGAGGTAGGAGACACACCCCGTTCTCCGTGTGCGCGACTACCGCGCGAGCACCCGAGTGGGCCGTGGAGATCGTGGAAGGTCAGCTGAAGCGGACCACGAGTCCGACCGCGACGATCGCGATGAGCCAGAGCACCGCCACGATGATCGTCACCCGGTCGAGGTTGCGCTCGACGACGCTCGAACCCGACAGGCTGGACTGGACACCGCCACCGAAGAGTGACGACAGGCCACCACCCTTACCGCGGTGCAGCAGGATGAACAGCATCAGCAGCAGGCTGGAGATGATGAGGAAGATTTCCAGGGCGAGCTTCATGAAAGGGATCGTGCCTCACGTCAGTCAGTCGGTCGGATGTCGACCGCTACAGCCTACCCGGTCAGGTGGCAGGCGCGAATCCCGGCGCGCCCCGACATCGCGGTCGGGGCGCGCCGGGCAGGGTCGGATCAGGGCAGCGGGCCGCCGGCGGCGATCGCCGAGAGCTGGGCGAACTCGTCGGGCTTGAGCGAGGCCCCGCCCACGAGCCCGCCGTCCACGTCGGGCTGCTCGAGGAGCTCACCCACGTTGGACGCGTTGACGCTGCCGCCGTAGAGCACACGCATCTTCTCTGCGGTCTCCGCGTCCGCCAGTTCGGCGAGGGCGGACCGGATCGCGCCGCAGACCTCCTGGGCGTCGGCAGCGGAGGCCGTCTTGCCCGTGCCGATGGCCCAGACCGGCTCGTAGGCGATCACGGTGTCGGCGAGCTGCTCGGTGGTGAGCCCCTCCAGTGACCCCTTGAGCTGGGTGACCACGAAGTCGACGTGGTCGCCCGCCTCGCGGACGTCGAGCTTCTCGCCCACGCAGACGATCGGCACGAGGCCGTGCTCGTGGCACGCGGCCGCCTTCTGCGCGACGAGCTGATCGGTCTCGGCGTGGTAGTCGCGTCGCTCGGAGTGCCCCACCACGACGTAGGTGCAGCCGAGCTTGGCGAGCATCGACGCGGACACCTCACCGGTGTAGGCACCGGAGGCGTGGACGGAGACGTCCTGGGCGCCGTAGGCGAAGCCGAGCTTGTCGCCCTCGATCACGATCTGGACGCCGCGGATGTCGGTGAAGGGCGGGATGAACGCCACGTCGACCTTCTCGAGGTACTTCTCGGGCAGGGCGAAGGCAACCTTCTGCACGAGCGCGATGGCCTCGAGGTGGTTGAGGTTCATCTTCCAGTTGCCGGCGATGAGCGGGGTGCGTGCCATTTTCTCTCCTGTGGTGGACGGGCCGGATCAGTTGGTGCGCTCGAGCGCGGTGACGCCGGGCAGTTCCTTGCCCTCGAGGTACTCCAGGGACGCTCCGCCACCGGTGGAGATGTGGGAGAAGTTCTCCTCTCCCAGGCCCAGTGTGCGGACCGCGGCGGCGGAGTCGCCGCCGCCGACAACGGAGAACGCGCCGTCAGCGGTGGCGGCGATGATGGACTCGGCCACTCCCCGGGTGCCGGCGGAGAACGCCTCGAACTCGAACACGCCCATCGGTCCGTTCCAGAACACGGTCTTCGCGACCGACAGCTTCTCGGCGAACGCGGCGACCGACGCGGGGCCGATGTCCAGACCCATCTTCCCCTCGGGGATGGCGTCGGCGGGAACGGTGGAGTGCGGCGCGTCGGCGGCGAAGCCGTCCGCTGCCACCACGTCCACGGGAAGGCTGATGACGTCACCGAACTTGGCGAGCAGGTCCTTGCAGGTGTCGATCATCTCCTCCTGCAGGAGGGACGCGCCCACGCCGTGGCCCTGGGCGGCGAGGAAGGTGAAGCACATGCCGCCGCCGATGACGAGCGTGTCGACCTTCGGCGCGAGCGCCTCGATGACGGCCAGCTTGTCGGAGACCTTCGATCCGCCGAGCACGACCGCGTACGGACGCTTCGGGTCGCCGGAGAGGTTTGCCAGCACGTCGACCTCGCTGGAGACCAGGTCGCCGGCGTACGCGGGGAGGAACTTGGCCACGTCATAGACCGAGGCCTGGGCGCGGTGCACCACGCCGAATCCGTTGGAGACGAACGCGCCGTCTTCACCGACGAGAGAGGCCAGCTCGGCGGCGAACTCGGCGCGCTCGGCCTCGTCCTTGCTGGTCTCGCGGGGATCGAAGCGGACGTTCTCCACCAGCAGCACGTCGCCCTCGGTCAGTCCGTTGGCACGCTCGCGCGCGTCGGACCCCACGACGTCACCGGCGAGCTGCACGTAGCGGCCCAGATCGTCGCCGAGCTTCGCGGCGACGGGGGCGAGGGAGAACTCGGGATCCACCTTGCCGCCCGGGCGTCCGAGATGGGCGGTGATGACGAGCGCGGCACCGGCGTCGAGCAGTGCGTTGAGGGTGGGCAGTGAGGCCGTGATCCGGCCCGCGTCGGTGATCGTGTCACCGTCGAGCGGGACGTTGAGGTCACAGCGGACGAGGATCTTGCGACCGTCGACGCCGGCCTCGAGCAGGTCGGAGAGCGTGCTCACTGCCATGGGGTGGACTCCTGTGGGGATATGCGGTGGTGGTGGATTCTTCGAGGATGTCGTGATGCCACACCGGGCCCGGTCGGGACGCGTGGTGCGTCCGGGACCGGGCCCGGTGGTCGTGCTGGTGTCGTCAGGACCCGGAGGTCACTCAGAGCGACTTGCCGACGAGGCCGATGAGGTCGGCGAGGCGGTTGGAGTAGCCCCACTCGTTGTCGTACCAGGAGGCGATCTTGATCTGGCCGTCGATCGCCTTGGTCAGCGGCGCGTCGAAGATCGACGAGTGAGGATCGGTGACGATGTCGGAGGAGACGATGGGATCCTCCGTGTACTTGAGGATGCCCTTCATCGGGCCCTCGGCGGCGGCCTTCACGGCGGCGTTGACCTCGTCGACCGAGCCCTTCTTCTCGAGCTCGACCGTGAGGTCGGTGAGCGAGCCGGTGGGCAGCGGTACGCGAACGGCATAGCCGTCGAACTTGCCCTTGAGCTCCGGGAGGACCAAGGCGACGGCCTTGGCGGCGCCGGTCGAGGTGGGGACCATGTTGAGCGCGGCGGCGCGGGCACGACGGGGGTCCTTGTGCGGGGCGTCGAGCAGGTTCTGGTCGGCGGTGTACGCGTGGACCGTGGTCATGAGGCCCTTGATGATGCCGAACTCGTCGGAGAGGACCTTCGCGACCGGCGCGAGGCAGTTCGTGGTGCAGGACGCGTTGGAGATGATCGTCTGCGAGCCGTCGTACTGGTCGTCGTTGACGCCCATAACCACGGTGAGGTCCTCGCCCGAGGCGGGAGCCGAGATGATGACCTTCTTCGCGCCGCCCTCGAGGTGGCCGCGTGCCTTGTCGGCGTTGGTGAAGATGCCGGTGGACTCGACGACGACGTCGACGCCGTAGTCGCCCCACGGCACTGAGGCGGGCCCTTCCTTGACGGCCAGGGCACCGATCTTGGTGCCGCCGACGGTCAGCGAGTTGTCGTCGAAGCTGACGTCCTTGCCGAGGCGACCGAGCGTCGAGTCGTACTTGAGGAGGTGAGCGAGCATGTCGTTCGTGGTGAGGTCGTTGACGGCCACGATCTCGATGTCCGTCTTGCCCTCGGCCTTGAGTGCCTCCACCGCGCGGTAGAAGTTGCGGCCGATACGTCCGAATCCGTTAATGCCTACGCGCACGGTCACTTCGATATCTCCTTGATTGGTGGTGCGACAACGCTGGACGTCGCCGGGGACGCTGAGCGCCCGGGACGTGACCCAGACTACCTGGGGACCGGAATCTGCCGTGCATGGTGCTCCGGCGTGTGATCAGGCGTCGTCCAGCATGTCCTCGGTGACGACCGACTCGGTGTCCGGGATCCCGATCTCGGCGGCCTTGCGGTCCGCCATGGACAGCAGGCGACGAATCCGGCCGGCGACCGCGTCCTTCGTCATGGGCGGGTCGGCGAGTTGACCGAGCTCCTCGAGCGAGGACTGGCGGTGCTGGACGCGTAGTTCGCCCGCGGCGAGCAGGTGGTCCGGGACGTCCTCGCCGAGGATCTCCAGCGCACGTTGGACACGGGCCGCGGCGGCGACGGCCGCTCGTGCGGACCGGCGGAGGTTGGCGTCGTCGAAGTTGGCGAGCCGGTTCGCGGTGGCCCTCACCTCGCCGCGTGAGCGGCGCTCCTCCCACACGTCGCGGGTGGTCGTGGCCCCCATCCGTGCCAGCAGGATGCCGATCGCCTCGCCGTCCCGGAGGACGACCCTGTCCCCTCCCCGGACCTCCCGTGCCTTGGCGGTGACGCCGAGACGACGCGCAGCTCCCACCAGTGCCATGGCGGCCTCGGATCCGGGTGCCGTGACCTCGAGTGCCGAGGACCGTCCGGGTTTGGTGAGCGAGCCGTGGGCGAGGAAGGCCCCGCGCCAGGCCGCCTCGGCGGCGGCGACCGGACCGCCCACTACTGCGGCCGGCAGGCCTCGAACGGCACGACCGCCGTTGTCGACCAGTCCGAGTTGCCGCGCGAGGTCCGCGCCACGGTCGATGACACGGAGGACGAACTTCCGGGCGGTACGTCCGCCGGATCCCCCGATCGGGTGCACTTCGCACGCCACCCCGAACAGTGAGTCCAGTTCGCCCGCGAGACGGTCGACGATGTCGCCGGAATCCACCTCGGCCTCGATCACGAGTCGACCGGACAGGACCTGGAGCGTCCCCGCGAACCGCAGGAGGGTGGAGACCTCCGCCTTCCTGGTCTCGGTGGTCCCGACAGGGACACGCACCAGTTCGGATTTGACCTGGGCGGTCAGCGACACTCCGTGCTCCTTCGTCCGTTACGTCTGTCGCCCGCGCTCGCGGGCATCACGTCGGCCAGCGCCCTGGCCAACTGAGTCGGGTCATGGACCGCACTCATGGTCCCATCCTCGCCGGTCCGGGCGATCTCCGAGGTGTGGACCCTGGCGCCGAGTCCGGCGGCGGCCCGCTCGAGGTGCTCGCGCTCGGTTCCGCTCAGCGGCATCCGCGAATCGACCAGGACGGCGTCGAAATCGATCGCGGGTGCGTGCTGTCGCAGCACGTGGAGATGCTGCTCGGCAGAGAACCCGGCGGTCTCCCCCGGCTGTGGGGCGAGGTTGAGAACCAGCACCTTGGTGGCCCGGGTCCGGGCCAACGAGTCGGCGATCTCCTTGATGAGCACGTTCGGGATGACGCTGGTGAACCACGACCCCGGGCCCAGCACGACCAGATCGGCGGCGTCGATCGCGGAGACGACACCGTCGGCGGCGGGCGGGTCGGGCGGGATCAGCCGGACCCGGCGCACCCGACCGGGGGTCGTGGCCACCGCGACCTGGCCGATGATCGTCCGCACCACGCGTGGATCGGCCTCGAGTCCCACGACCTCGGCGGCGATGTCGAGTGCGACCGGGGACATGGGCAGGACCCGTCCGGTCGCGCCGAGCAGCGACGCCAGGGTGTCGAGCGCCTCGAGGGGGTCACCGAGGAGCTCCCAGAGTCCGGCGAAGACGAGGTTGCCCACCGCGTGCCCGGCGAGCGCGCCGGTTCCGCCGTACCGGTGCTGGAAGAGCCGGGTCAGCAGTTGATGGTCGTCATCGGTGGCGGCGAGGGCGCACAGTGCCATCCGCAGGTCTCCCGGCGGGAGGATCTGCAGCTCGCGGCGGAGCCGTCCCGAGGAGCCCCCGTCGTCGGCCACCGTCACCACCGCCGTGACATCGCGGGCCACCAGGCGCGCCGCGCGCAGCGTGGCCGACAAACCGTGCCCGCCGCCGAGGGCGACCAGGGAACCGATCCGGGGTTCGTTCTCGTCCGTCGACACCGCGTCACTCCCGACCGAGGTCGCGGTGCCGGATGTGGACGTCGACCGAACCGAGGCCGGAGAGCCGGCCGGCGAGGGCCTCGGTGATCGCGACGCTGCGGTGCTTGCCGCCGGTGCAGCCGACCGCGATCGTCATGTAGCGCTTGCCCTCACGGCGGTAGCCGTGCATGGCCAACCGGATCATCGTCTCCGCTGACCGCAGGTACTCCTCGATCGAGTCGTCGGCCATGACGTAGTCGCGGACGGGTTTCTCGCGGCCGTTGTGCGGCTGGAGCTCGGGTACCCAGTGCGGGTTCGGGAGGAACCTCATGTCGAGCAGCATGTCCACGTCGACGGGAACCCCGTACTTGAACCCGAACGACTCGACGGTGAGGTGGAAGTCGAAGCCCAGGTCGCCGAAGGGGGTCTCGAGTCGGTGCCGGAGGTCGTGGACGTTCAGGGCGGAAGTATCGACGACGACGTCGGCACGCCCTCTGATCCCCTCCAGGATCCGACGTTCCCGCTCGATCCCGTCGATGAGTCCGCCGCCGGACTGCAGCGGATGCGAGCGACGCACATTGTTGAAGCGGCTGACGAGCGCCTCGTCCGAGGCGTCGAGGAAGAGGATGCGGGCGTTGGGATCGCCGTCGACACGCGCGACCAGGTCGTCGATGTGGGTATCGAAGCCGATGCTCCGGGTGTCCACGACCACGGCGAGCCGATCGGGCTGGTCCTCCGTGTTCCCGAGGCCGGTGAGGAACTCGTCGAGGAACGACAGCGGCAGGTTGTCCACCACGTACCATCCGAATTCCTCCAGCACCTTGGAGGCAGTGCCCTTGCCCGCACCGGACATTCCGCTGATCAGGAGCAACTCACGGGCTTCGGTGCTGTCCACCATCGCGTCACCTCGCATCGTCTGGGCCACCCTCGTCCTGTCCGGTCGAGTCTGTCACGTCCGGGCCCGGGGCGTCCGGGGTCCCGCCACCCAACACCGATCTGATCGACGCCGCGACTCCGGGGCCGATCCCCGGGACCGCGCACAGTTCGTCGACGGTGGCGGCCCGGAGCGCGGAGACGGTCGGGAACGCCTCGCTGAGCGCGGCACGGCGGGTGGGGCCCAGGCCGGGCACGTCGTCGAGCACCGACGTGGTCATCCGCTTGGACCGCGCACCGCGGTGGGCGCGGATCGCGAACCGGTGTGCCTCGTCGCGGAGGCGCTGCAGGAGGAACAGGCCCTCGCCGTGGCGCGGGAAGATGACCGGGAACTCCTCCCCCGGTATCCAGATCTCCTCCAGGCGCTTGGCGATGCCGATCACCGGCACGTCCGTGACCCCCAACTCGGCGAGAACCTCGGATGCCGCCTCGACCTGGGGGCGTCCCCCGTCCACCACGAACAGCTGCGGCGGGTAGGCGAACCGGCGCCGTGGCGTGGACGCCTGATCGGCATCGGACTCGTCGTCGACCGGCCCGTCCGTCTCGTCCGGGGTGAGCGCGGGGTCCTCGTGGTGGCGCCGGAACCGCCGGCGTGTCACCTCGGCGATGCTCGCCACGTCGTCGGAATGCCCGTCACCCGCCGCGTCCCGGATCCGGTAGAGGCGGTAGTCGCTCTTCCGCGGGATGCCGTCCTCGAACACCACGAGCGAGGCCATCACGTCGGTGCCCTGGATGTGCGAGATGTCGACACATTCGATGCGCAGGGGCGCCGTCTCCAGGTCGAGGTTCTCCTGGATCTCCTGGAGTGCGGCGGACCGGGCCGTGAGGTCGCCACTCCGCCGGAGTTTGTGTTGGGTCAACGCCTCGACGGCGTTGCGGTGGACGGTCTCGGCGAGAGCCCGCTTGTCCCCCCGCTGCGGGATCCGGAGGGAGACCTTCGACCCACGCAGCCCGGAGAGCCAGTCGGTGAGCTCGTCGGAATCCTCTGGGAGCGCGGGCACCAACACCTCGCGGGGAACGGCCGCCGCGATATCCGCCGTCTCGGCGGCGCCGGCCAGATCCGCCTCCCCGCCGTAGAACTGCGCGAGATAGTCCGAGACGACACCGGGTATCGCCTTCTGCGCGTCGAAGTGCCCCTCGTCGTCGACCCCGTGGGCGTGTTCCACCACCCACCCGCGCTGTCCGCGGATCCGTCCGCCGCGCACGTGGAAGACCTGGACCGACACCTGCAGTTCGTCGGCCTCCACGCCCACCACGTCCGCGTCGGTCCCGTCGCCGAGCACCACCGCCTGCTTCTCCATGGCGCGGCGCATCGCCTCCAGATCGTCCCGCAGGCGGGCGGCGCGCTCGAAGTCCAGGTCCGCCGAGGCCTCGAGCATCTGCTTCTCGATGCGGCGCATCATCGGGTCCGTCCGCCCGGCGAGAAAGTCGATCAACTCGTCCACGATCACGCGGTGCTCGTCCGGGGTGACCCGGCCGATGCACGGTGCCGCGCACTTGTCGATGTAGCCGAGCAGGCAGGGCCGGCCCAGTTGGGCCTGACGCTTGTAGACACCGGCGGAGCAGGACCGCACCGGGAAGACCCGCTGGAGAGTGTCGAGGGTGTCGCGGATTGCCCAGGCGTGCGAGTACGGACCGAAGTAGCGGGTCCCGGGCCGACGCGGACCGCGGTAGACGAACGCCCGCGGGATCTCCTCGCCGACGGTCACCGCGAGGAGGGGGTACGTCTTGTCGTCGCGGTACCGGACGTTGAACCGCGGATCGTATTTCTTGATCCACGTGTACTCGAGCTGCAGTGCCTCAACTTCTGTAGAGACCACCGTCCACTGGACGCCGGCGGCAGAGGTGACCATCTGCCTGGTCCGCGGGTGGAGCAGCGTCAGGTCGGCGAAGTACGACCCGAGTCGACTGCGGAGGTTCTTGGCCTTCCCGACGTAGATGACCCGGCCGTGCTCGTCACGGAACCGGTAGACCCCCGGCTCCGTGGGGATGGAACCGGGGGCCGGGCGGTAGGTTCGCGGATCGGCCACGGTGGCTCAGCGGTCGGCGACGGACTCGGGATCGGCCGCCGACGGCTTGTAGGACCCCACGACCTCGCGCAGCCGCGCCATCGCCGTGACCCCCTCCGCGCCGTCGAAGGTCTGGATCGCCCACAGCCCGACGTGCTCGTACGCGGGTAGCTCGAGCCGCGGGAAGTAGCTGGAGCGGGGGAAGGTCAGGCCCACCACGTCGGTCCAGTCCCACACCCGTGACCGCAGTGGACCGGTCACCTCGACCCCGGCCGCACCAGCGCGGACACGGATCCGGAGGAGGGTGAGGAGCACGCCGGCGACGATGAACCCGATGACGACGAACGCGAACTGGTCCGCCGCGCCGATCGTCACGCCCGTGTCACCCTTCACGAGGATAACGGCCCAGATGACGTGGACGATGACGGTCAGGACCGCCAGGGCGATCACGACCTTCCGCATCTTCCGGGGGCGGTGGTCGAAGTCCCAGGTGGTGTCCTCGGCGTCTGAGCCGACCAGGGGCGCGCTCATCGTGCGGTCCGCAGGTCGCGGAGGACGAGCGCGGCTCCGAGAGCCGCCGCCACGGCCTCGCCGCCCTTGTCCTCGGAGGCGCCCTCGTGACCGTCACGGTCCAGGGCCTGCTCCTCGTTCTCCGTGGTGAGCACGCCGTGTGCCACCGGGGTCGCCTCGTCCAGTGCGATCCGGGTGAGTCCGTCGGTCACCGACTGACAGACGTAGTCGAAATGCGCGGTCGAGCCGCGGATGACCACGCCGAGGGCCACGACGGCGTCGTGGGTGCGCGCGAGCTCCTGGGCGACGACCGGCAGCTCCACCGCCCCCACCACCCGGGCGACCGTCGCAGACGCGCCCGCCGCCTCGGCGACCGCGAGTGCCCTAGTGAGCAGCTGCTCGGAGATCGCGTCGTGCCATGTCGACGCCGCGATACCGATCCTCAGTCCGCGGGCGTCGGGGATCACCAGATCCGGCCTGCCGCTGCCGCTCATCGCTGGTCCTCTCCGTGGTCGTTCGTCGCGGACCCGTCGGCGCCGGGCGCCTCGTCGAGTCCTTCCAGCAGGTGGCCCATGCGGTCGCGCTTCGTCCGCAGGTACCGCAGGTTCTCCGGTGTGACGAGGGTGGGGGTCGGCACCCGCTCCACCACCTCCACCCCACCGGCGCGCAGCGCGTCGGCCTTGGCGGGGTTGTTGGTCATCAGTCGGACGCGGTTCACACCGAGGTCGCGCAGGATCTGGGCGGTGAGGCTGAAGTCGCGCGCGTCCGCGGGCAGGCCCAGGTCGAGGTTCGCGTCGATAGTGTCCAGGCCCTCGTCCTGGAGTTCGTAGGCGCGGAGCTTCTGCACGAGTCCGATCCCCCGACCCTCGTGGCCGCGCATGTACACGACGATGCCGCGACCTTCGGCGCAGATCGCCTCCACGGCGGCATCGAGCTGGGGCCCGCAGTCACAGCGGAGAGAATGGAAGACGTCGCCGGTCAGACACTCGGAGTGCACGCGGACGGTCACCGGTTCGTCGCCGGAGATGTCGCCGGCGACCATCGCCACGTGCTCCACGCCCTCGAGTACGTCGCGGTATCCGTGCGCGATCATGGTCCCCGACGGGGTGGGGATCCTGGCGGCGGCCTCGTGGACCACCTGGACCTCGTGCGCGCGTCGCCAGGCCTGGAGCGCCTCGATGGTGATCATCGCGAGGCCGTGCTCGTCGGCGAAGCGCCGGAGCTCGGGGGTGCGAGCCATGGTCGTGGGGTCCTCCTCGGAGACGATCTCGCAGATCACGCCCGCCGGGCGGAGACCCGCGAGCCGCGCGAGGTCGACGGCGGACTCGGTGTGGCCGGGCCGGGTGAGCACGCCGCCGGCGCGGGCGCGCAGCGGGACGACGTGTCCGGGTCGGGTGAAATCCCCGGGAACAGTCTCGGCCGAGGCGAGCAGCTGCGCGGTACGAGCCCGGTCGGCTGCCGAGATGCCGGTCGTTATGCCATTGCGGGCGTCGACGGTGACCGTGTAGGCGGTGTCGTGCCGGTCCTCGTTGATCGCCCGCATCGGCGGCAGGTCCAGGCGGAGGCAGTCCTCGGCCTCGAGGGCCACGCAGACATAGCCCGAGGAGTACCGGACCAGGAAACCCATCAGCTCGGGGGTGGCGAGCTCGGCAGCAAAGATCAGGTCGCCCTCGTTCTCGCGGTCCTCACTGTCGACCACGACAACGGCGCGTCCCGCCGCGATGTCGGCGATCGCGCGATCGATACCGTCGAAGATGGTCACTGCTTCGGGTTCTCCTGTGTTCACCGGTGGCCCGGGCGGTGGCCACGGGCGCGAATCCAAGTATGGCGCATCACCTCAGGTGGGCTGACCACCGCGTCCACCGAGGAGACGCTCGACGTACTTGGCCAGGACATCCACCTCGAGGTTGACGGGGGCGCCCGCGGTCAGGTCGCCGAGCACGGTGGCCTCGAGGGTGGTGGGGATCAGCGACACCTCGAACCACGGTTCGGCGTCCGACTCGCCGCTCACCGCCGACACGGTGAGTGAGGTACCAGAGACCGTGATGGACCCCTTCTCCACGACATACCGCTGCAGGTCGGCAGGCAGTGAGATGCGCACGACGTGCCAGTGCTCGTGCTCGACCCGGCTGATCACGACGCCGGTGCCGTCGATGTGGCCCTGGACGATGTGTCCGCCGAACCGGGCGTCCGCCCGCATCGCCCGCTCGAGGTTGACCTTGTCCCCCGGCGCGAGTGCGCCGAGTGCCGTGCGGTCTAGTGATTCCGCCATCACGTCCACGTCGAAGGTGGCGCCGGGGACGAACTCGGTGACGGTCAGGCAGACACCGTTGACGGCGATCGAGTCCCCGTGGCCCGCATCGGAGGTCACCAGCGGTCCCCGGATCCGCAGGCGCGCCGAGTCGCCCAGCCTCTCGACGGTCTCCAGCGTGCCCAGTTCCTCAACGATCCCGGTGAACATCAGCGGGTCCCTTCCGTCGGTGCGATCAGTCGAATGTGGACATCGGTGCCCAGTGTGGTGGTCTCGGCGACGCTGAACCGGTGCGCGTCGAGCAGCGTCGCGACTCCGGCGTCGTCAACGGCCGACCGTCCGGCCCCGAGGACGAGCGGCGCGATGTAGGCGTCGACCTCGTCCACCAGACCGGCGGACAGGAAGGCCCCGGCCAGACGCGGCCCTCCCTCGACCAGGACTTGCTGCACGTCGCCCAGCATCTCGAGTGCGGCCCGGGGGTCGCGCGTGGCCAGGTGTCGGAACCGGTCATCGGTGCCGCGCACCGACGCGTCAGGGGGAACCGGGGTAAGTCCCATCACCGCGCGCAGCGGTTGGCGGGCGGCCGGGGATCCGTCGTCCCGGCGGGCGGTCAGTGCGGGGTCGTCGGCGGTGAGGGTCCCGGAGCCGACGACGACGACGTCGACCTCCTGGCGTCGCGCGTGCGCGTGACGCCTCGACCCGGGTCCCGTGATCCACATGCTCGTCCCGTCGGCCGCCGCGACGCGGCCGTCGAGGCTGGCCGCGTACTTCCAGGTGACGAGCGGTCGGCCGTGAGATCGTCTGTGCAGCCACGCCTTGAGCGGGCCGCTACGGGCGGCGGCCACCTCGTCGTCGTCGCCCTGATCCACATCGACGCCCGCACGTCGCAGGGTCCCGGCTCCGCCCGCGGCGTCGGCGGTCGTGTCGGGCACCGCGTACACCACCCGCGCGATCCCCGCCGACAGTATCCGGGCGGTACAGGGCCCCGTCCGGCCCTGGTGGTCGCACGGTTCCAGGGTCACCACGATCGTCCCGTGACGGGCCCGCGTACCGGCCTCGTCGAGCGCGACGACCTCCGCATGGCGTCCCCCCGGGGCCTCGGTCGTGCCCCGGCCCACGACGCTGCCGTCCGCGTCGAGTACCACGGCGCCGACCGGTGGGTTGGGGGTCGAGACGCCGAGCGACGCACGGGAGAGGGCGATGGCCTCGGCGAGCGCCGCACGCTCCCGCCCGCGTCGATCGTTCGCCTGGCCGGTGCTGGCCGGGCCGGGGGTGGTCACGCCCGCGCGTCCAAGGCCTCCGCGCGTAGGGCCTGGACCATCGCGTCGGGCTCGGGCGCCCCGTAGACCGCGGAGCCGGCGACGAACACGTCGCATCCCGCCTCCGC
Source organism: Dietzia sp. NCCP-2495 (assembly GCF_026011735.1). Classification (GTDB taxonomy): domain Bacteria; phylum Actinomycetota; class Actinomycetes; order Mycobacteriales; family Mycobacteriaceae; genus Dietzia. Next base: position 128,751 of record NZ_BRVN01000001.1, read on the forward strand.
GCACGCGCCGATGGTCGTGGCGTCGACACCACCGTCGATCTGGATGAGCACGTCGAGGCCGCGGCGATCGATCTCCGCGCGCAGCGTGCGCACCTTGTCGAGGACATCGGGCATGAACTTCTGACCGCCGAAACCGGGCTCGACGCTCATGACGAGCACCAGGTCCACGTGGTCGAGCAGGCCGAGGTACGGCTCGACCGGGGTGCCCGGCTTGACCGAGACACCCGCCCGGCAGCCCTTCGAGTGCAGGAGGTCCGCAACGGACGCCGGATCGTCGGTCGCCTCGACGTGGAAGGTGACGCTGTACGCGCCGGCGTCCACGTAGTCGCCGACCCAGCGGGCCGGGTCCTCGATCATGAGATGGCAGTCCATCGGCGTGTCGGTGACCGCGGACACGGCCTTGGCAACCGGCGCGCCGAACGAGAGGTTGGGCACGAAATGGCCGTCCATCACGTCCACGTGGATCCAGTCCGCGGAGGGGATCCGCGCGATCTCGCGGTCCAGTCGGGCGAAGTCGGCGGAGAGGATCGAGGGCGCGATCAGCGGCTGGTACGACATGGATTCCATTCTAGGGGGCTGTTCAATGCGGGGGCTGATCACACGGTCGGACGCAGTGCCGCCATGAACATCGCGTCGGTGCCGTGACGATGCGGCCACAGTTGCACCCACGGCCCGTCCCCCAGTCCCCCGAGGGGCTCGACGCAGGCGTCCGCGAGGATCTCGCGGACGTCGAGCATCTCCACGTCGTCCCGCCGCGCGGCCTCGCGCACCACGGAGACGGTCTCGGACAGATGCGGGGAGCAGGTCGCGTACAGGACCACCCCGCCCGGACGCACCAGGCGCAATGCCGAGCCGAGCAGTTCCCGCTGGAGCGCGACCAGGTCGGGGATATCCGACGGCGCCTTACGCCACCGGGCCTCGGGACGGCGGCGCAGGGCGCCGAGACCCGAGCACGGCGCGTCGAGCAACACCCGGTCGAATCCCGGATCCAGTCCGGAGTCGCGGCCGTCGAGGGTGTGCACCGTGACGGGGAGGTCACCGGTTGCGCCCCGGACCAGGTCCGCACGGTGGGTGGACACCTCCACGGCGTCCACCCGGGCGCCCTCGGTGTCCGCCAGGGCGCCGAGCATGACGGCCTTCCCACCCGGGCCGGCGCACAGGTCCAGCCACCGGCCCGAGTCCTCACCCACCACCGGTGCGCGGGCCGCGGCGAGCGCCACCAACTGGCTCCCCTCGTCCTGGACGGTCGCCATCCCTTCCCGGACAGGATCGAGCGCGCCCGGGTCCCCGGATTCCAGATGGACCGCGTACGGGGAGGCCTTTCCCTCGCGGCCCCCGGTGATCAGCGCCAGTTCCTCACCGGTGATCACTCCGGGACGGGCGGCGAGGTGGACCTTGGGTCGGGCGTCATCGGCGGCGAGGAGCTCGGGCAGTTCGCTCGCGGCGGACCCGAGGGATTCAGCGAATGCGCGGGCGATCCATTCGGGGTGTGCCGTTCCGATCGCCAGGCGGGCGACCGGGTCTTTCACGCCCTCCCGGAGTGCGTCCAGCCAGCCGGCGGTATCGCGGGCCGAGATCTTGCGGAGCACGGCGTTGACGAACGCGCCCGCGCGCCCCAGTCCCGCCGTCCGAGCGGCCTCCACACTGGTGTCGACGGCCGCGTGGGCGCCGATCCTGGTGAACAGCAGCTGGTAGGCACCCAGACGCATCACGTCCAGCACCGGTGGATCGATCTCGTCCACCGGCCGCGACGCCACCAGCGTGATGACGCGATCGAGCAACCCCTGGGTCCGGAGCGTTCCGTAGGTGAGCTCGGTGGCCAGGGCCGAGTCCCGCGCATCGAGCTTCGCGCGCCTGAGCTCCGCCGGCAGGGCCAGGTTCGCGTACGCCGAACGCTCGCGCACCGCCGTCATGACGGCCAGCGCGACGGCGCGCGCATCCATAGGCGGCGCCTTGTGGGAGGTGTTACGACCGTCGCCGCCCTGTCGGCGTTGCTGACCGGAGTTGCCGCTACGGGTATTCCGGTCCCGAGTGCTGGCGCCCCGAGAGTTTCCGCTGCGGGTAGTGCCCCCGCGAGGGTTTCCACCACGGGAGCTCGACCCACGGGCAATTGCGCCACGGGAGTTCCCGCCACGGGTGCTGCCTCCCCGGGTATCTCCGCCCCGTGAGTCCCCACGCCTGTCGTTCCCGTTGCGGGAGGAGCTTCCCCGCCGACCGCGTTCGCCGTCGTGTTCACGGTCCCGGTCAGAGTGACGGCCTCGATCGTCGGAACTCATTCGAACGCCGTCCCTGCCTCGATGCGGGCGCCTCGGACCCATTCGAGCGCGTTCATCATCTTCTTGCCCACTGGTTGCAAATGCTCCACCTTGAGCGGTGTCGATGCTGTACCCACGAGGAAGGTCTTCTTCCCCCAGCGGATGTGCCCCGGAGGCAACGCCAGACCTGGTTCCACAGCGTCGATCTCGGACTGCTCGGCAGGGCGGGCCGACCCGATCTTGACCCGGTCTCCGCCCAGGGTCGTCCACGCCCCGGGAGCCGGGGTGACGGACCGGATATGACGATCTACTGCCACAGCGGGGTCCGACCAGCGAATCCGGGCGTCGTCCACGGTGAGCTTGCCCGCGTAGGACACACCGTCCGTTGTCTGGGGTTCGGCTCGGAGGTGACCCACCTCGAGGCCGTCGAGGGTTGCGAGCAGTAGACCCGCGCCGGCCTCTGAGAGGCGGGTGAGCAGATCCCCCGCGGTGTCGCGGGGCCGGATCGTCTCGGTCATCGTGCCCAGCACCGGGCCCGTGTCCATTCCCTCGTCGAGGCGGAACGTCGTGGCACCCGTCATCTCGTCGCCGCTGGCGATGGAGGCGTTGACCGGAGCCGCTCCACGCCACGCGGGCAGTAGCGAGAAGTGAAGGTTGATCCAGCCGTGCGTCGGAATGTCGAGGACCGACCGTGGGACGAGGTGACCGTACGCAACCACCGGCGCGGCGTCCGGGGCCAGCTCGCGCAGGCGCTCCGCGAACTCGGGATCGCGGGCATTCGGCGGGGTGAGGACCTCGATCCCGGCCGCGTCGGCGGCGGACGCCACGGGGCTTCGCGAGAGATTCCTGCCCCGCCCCGTCCGCGCGTCAGGCCTCGACACCACCGCGACGACCTCGTGGCGATCACTGTCGATGAGTGCTTTCAATGACGGCACCGCGACACCGGGGGTTCCTGCGAAGACGACCCTCATCGTCACTTCACCCCCATCGGGTCGGAGAGATGCTCGTGAATGACCCCGGCGCTGATGGCGGCGCTCCCGAACCAGGAGGCAGCCCGAATCTCGGACATAGCCGACCGGCGGGCCTCCGGCGTCAGTCGCTGCAGGAACAACACCCCGTCCAGGTGGTCCGTCTCGTGCTGGACCGCCCGCGCGAGGATGCCCTCTGCGTCAAAGGAGACCGGATTGCCGTACATGTCCTGCCCGCGTGCGCGCACCCTCGCGAACCGCTCGGTCGGCTCGGTGATGCCGGGGATGGACAGGCATCCCTCGTTCACGTGGGTCTTCTCGTCGTCCAACGGCTCCCATTCCGGGTTCACCAGGTGGCCTTCACGCCCGCCACAGTTGTAGACGAACACGCGGATGGACAGACCGATCTGGGGTGCGGCCAGTCCCGCGCCCTCTTCGTGTACGACGGTGTCCGTGAGGTCGGCGACGGCCCGCTCCAACCTGTCATCGAACTTCGTGACGGTGTCGGCCGGGGTCCGGAGGACCGGATCACCGAAGAGCCGGACGGGGAGGACGGGCATGTGGATCTGGTCTCCTAGCGCGCGGTTTCCGGGATGGCAGTTCATTCTAGTTCGTCATCCGGGCACTGCCGTGCGACGGGCGCATCAGCCGATGTTGACCGGGTCGAGGCGCACCCGGAGGGGGTGTGTTCCGCGACGGCCCGACCGGCTGACGATGAACGCGTGTAGTTCGGACGCGACCTCGCCGACCTGTGGCGGCGGTACGCGGAGCAGGACTCGCTCAGGGTCTTCGACCTCGGAGTGGCCCGGCAACTCCTCGCCCGGGGGAAGATCGACCGGGCCCAGTACTTCGACCCGCTCGATGAGCCGGAAACCCTCGAGGAATTCCGCAAGTGACGCGGCGGGCCCGTCGACGGCGAACATGTGCACCGCTGGGGGGAACCCCACCTCAGAGCGATCCGCCAGTTCCCGTTCGGCCCAGCCCTGTGGTGACCACCGGACAAGTGCCTGGGCGACCGGTGATTCGGAATCGGCAGAGAGGAAGACCTTCCCGCCCTCACTCGCGGGGCGTACGAGACTCGCGGCTCCGATCCACAATCGCAGGGCATTCTGCACGGCACGGAGGTCCGGTCTGCTCAACAGCGCCCACGAATCGAGCAGTAACGCCGCGCCGTATCCCCCGGTCGCAACCGGCTCGGCACCCGGTGTCGACACGACTATCGCGGGTTCCGCGGGGACGGTGTCGAGGATGTCCCCGCCCCCGCTGGTGCGCACCCTGATCCCGGGAAACATCCGCCCGAGCTCCTCGGCCGTCCGGCCGGCTCCCACCACACCCGCTCGCAGGGCCCTTGATCCACAGTCCACGCAGCGATAACTGGTCTCCGGCACGCCACACCAGCCGCAGGCGAGGTCGACGGGACCGTAGACGGCATCCATCCGACCGGCTCTGATCGGACCGTTGCACCGTCGACACCGTGCAGGTGAACGACACGTGCCGCACAACAGTGTCGGGATGTACCCCTTTCGAGGTACCTGCACGAGCACCGGCGCGTCGACGTCGATGGACTCGCGAGCCATCGTCAGGGCCACTGCCGGAAGCCGGGTGCGGCCGCCGGCGACATCCCGGGCCTGGGCCGGATCAGAGTCCGTCACCGCAATCACTCTCGGGGCCAGCTCTCGGATGAGCCCCGGCCTGGGGCTCACCTCATGGGCCCACCCCCGCCGCACGTATTCCGCGACCTCGGGAGTGCGGTCGACGGAGCTGAACAGGAGCGGGGTGCCGTCAAGGACGGACCGCTGGACCGCGACGTCACGTGTGTGTGGGTACGGCGCCCGGGGCTCGACATAGGACTCGTCGCCGTCGTCGTGGAGAATTATCAGGCCCAGCTCCGGAAGCGGCGCGAACACGGCGCTCCGTGTCCCCACGATGATCCGGGCGTGACCTCTGATCCCTCGAAGCCACCGGCGGTACCGGGCGGACGGACCCACGCTCGCTGACAACTCGGTCACGAGATCGCGTGCAGCGGAGCCACCACCGACTGCGTCTCGACAGGCCTCGGCGAGACGGTCGACATCGCGTTGGTCCGGAACGATGAGGAGGACCTGCAACCCTCTCCTACGGACCGAGTCGGCCAACGCTGCCAGCGACACCGCCCAGTCACGACCCGGTGGTACCGTCCACACCGCACGCGCGGGCAGGCCGGCGGTGGTCGCTTCCAGGAACCGCGCGACCATCGGATGGTCGTCCCATCCTCGCGGCAGTTCAACCGGACCGACGCCCACCCCGACTGGCGGTTCCGTATCCGGTACCGACTTCTCCGCGGCGGCGTGCCGTGGCGGGATGGCGAGACGAAGGACATCCGACCGCATTCCCACCCACCGTCTGGCGACGACCTCCACGAGCCGGAGCAGCGCAGGGGTCAGCACGGCCTCGGACGACACGACCCGCTCGACCCAGGCGAGGTCTCCCCGGTGGCCGGACTCGGAGGCACGCCCGACGATGAATCCGTCGACCAGCCGGCCCGCGAACCGGACCCGTACACGCGTCCCGGGAACGGCCTCTTCGGACAGGGTCTCCGGCACCTGATAGTCGAATTCCCGGTCCAGATGCGGCACCCCGAGCAACGGCAGAACCCGGGCCACCGGGGCATTCGCCGCGGGGACCCGGGTCGCTGGCCGAGTTGTCGTCACGCCCGGGATCCTCGCATCCCGCTACGACACGTGAGGATAGGCGTCAGAGCCCAGCCGCCGCGCGCAGTTCGGCGACCCGATCGGTCCGCTCCCACGGCAGGTCGACATCGGTGCGCCCGAAGTGCCCATAGGCGGCGGTCGACGCATAGATGGGGCGCTTCAGGTCGAGGTCACGGATGATCGCGCCGGGACGCAGGTCGAACACCTCGGACACCGCCTGCTGCAGGACCTCGATCCCCACCTTCTCGGTGCCGAAGGCCTCGACGAACAAACCGACCGGAGCGGCCTTACCGATCGCGTACGCCACCTGGACCTCGACCCGCTCAGCGAGCTCCGCGGCCACGATGTTCTTGGCGACCCACCGCATCGCGTACGCGGCCGAACGGTCAACCTTCGACGGGTCCTTGCCCGAGAAGGCGCCGCCACCGTGACGCGCCATGCCGCCGTAGGTGTCGACGATGATCTTGCGACCGGTCAGACCGGCATCACCCATCGGTCCGCCCAGGACGAACCGACCGGTCGGATTGACCAGAAGACGGAAGTCCGAGGTGTCGATCCCGGACGCGGCCTCGGCCAACACCGGCTCGATGACGTGTGCGGTGAGGTCGTCACGCAGGGTGGTCTCGAGGTCGATCCCGTCAGCGTGCTGCGTGGAGATGACGATCGTGTCCAGTCTGACGGCCTTCTCACCGTCGTACTCGATGGTGACCTGGGTCTTGCCGTCCGGGCGGAGGTACGACAGCGTGCCGTTCTTCCGGACCTCGGTCAGCCGACGCGAGAGGCGGTGCGCCAAGGCGATCGGCAGAGGCATCAGCTCCGGGGTGTCCGAGCAGGCGTACCCGAACATCAGTCCCTGGTCGCCGGCGCCCTGACGGGCGATCTCGTCCTCGACGGAGTCCCCCTCGGTGCGTGCCTCGTGAGAGGTGTCCACGCCCTGGGCGATCTCCGGGGACTGCTGTCCGATAGAGATCGAGACGCCACACGAGACGCCGTCGAACCCCTTGTCCGACGAGTCGTAACCGATCTCGACGATCTTGTCCCGGATCAGCTGAGGGATCTCCACGTACCCGGTGGTCTTCACCTCGCCCGCGACATGAACCTGTCCTGTCGTGACCATGGTCTCCACGGCAACCCGGGCCGCCGAGTCCTGCTCCAGCATCGCATCAAGGATCGAGTCCGAGATCGCGTCACAGATCTTGTCCGGATGCCCCTCGGTCACGGACTCGCTGGTGAACAGCCGACGTGCCTGCGTCACTGTAGTTCTCTCTTCCATCGTGGGATCGCGCGCGCTCGCTTGAAGAGCGCGTGGTGCCAGCCTAGTCGGTGCTTCCCGGCGCTCGCCGGCCGGTACTTCAGCGCGAGTGCGCCACAACCGCGTCCAGGATGCGAGCGGCGAGAATGTCCTTGCTCCCGGGCTCGACTCGCGACTCCGCGCCGGTGGAGTCGAGGATCCAGCCCGCGTTCTGGTCCTGCCCGAACGTCTTGTCCCGTCCGACCTCGTTGACGACCAACAGGTCGCAGCCCTTCCTGGCCAGCTTCGCACGACCGTGGTCCAGGACGGAGCCCGACGCGTCGCCCGTCTCGGCCGCGAACCCGACGAGTACGCACGACTGAGGGACGCCGCCTCCACGGCGCGCCGAGACCAACTCGGCGAGGATGTCGGGGTTCCGTTCGAGCCTGATCTCGGCCGGCTCGTCGTCACTGCCCTTCTTGAGCTTCGAATCAGAGACGCTGCTCGGGCGGAAGTCGGCGACGGCTGCAGCCTTGATCACCACGTCCGCTGATGCGGCGGCGCGGAGAGTCTCGTCTCTGAGTTCGCGGGCCGAGTCGATGTGGATCGCGGTGACGGCCGGAGGCACCGGAAGATCGGATGACGTCAGGAGGGTCACCTCGGCGCCCCGTGCGGCCGCCAGTGCTGCGAGGGCGTGGCCCTGCTTCCCCGAACTGCGGTTTCCGAGGAACCGCACGGGGTCGATCTCCTCGCGGGTGCCACCCGCGGTCACCACGACGTGTTTTCCGTCCAGGTCCCACGGCAGGGTGCCCCCGTCGAGGAGCAACCAGGCGAGGCGGGCGATATCAGCGGGCTCGGGAAGTCTCCCGGCACCGGTGTCCGCCCCGGTCAGGCGTCCCCGTGCAGGCGGCATAACATGCACTCCGTCGCCCCGGAGGGTGTCGACGTTGCGACGAGTGGCGGGGTGCTCCCACATCTCGGTGTGCATCGCAGGAGCCAGCAGTACCGGGCACCGGGCGGTGAGAAGTGTCGACGTGAGGAGATCGTCAGCCCGCCCCGTCGCGGCACGGGCGAGCAGGTCGGCAGTCGCGGGTGCGATCACGACGAGGTCCGCCTTCTGCCCGAGGGCGACGTGGCGGACGGAAGGCACGTCCGAGAAGACGTCCGTGAAGACCGGGTGTCCGGACAGTGCCTCGAAGGTGGCGGCTCCCACGAAGTGGAGAGCAGCCTGGGTGGGGACGACGTCGACGTGACAGCCGGACTCGGTCAGTAACCGAATGAGACCGCAGGCCTTGTAGGCGGCGATGCCGCCGCCGACTCCGACGACAACGCGCTGGCGGCTCATGTCGTCCCCAGGGGCGGTCACTCGCCCTCGGCGCAGTCGAGGAGGTCGGAGTGGAGTTCGCGCAGCGCGATCGTCAGCGGCTTCTCGTGCAGACCGGGATCGACCAGCGGGCCGACGTATTCGAGGATGCCCTCTTCGATCTGGTTGTAGTACGAGTTGATCTGACGCGCGCGCTTGGCGGCGAAGATCACGAGAGCGTACTTCGAGGACGCCCGCTCGAGTAGCTCATCGATCGGGGGGTTGGTGATGCCGATCGGGGTGTCGTACAGCGGGGTGGCCGCTGCAGCTTCGGTGGTGGCCACTATGGGTTCTCCTCAATGAATCTGAGCCGCGTTCGGGCTCAACGGTGTCGATGAGCGGCGGGTGCCGGACCCTGTCATCGACAAGATCCGGCAATCGACGCTAGCCGACCAGCAATGATACCAACTTGTCCACCGCGGTTTCGAGTTCGTCGTTGACGACGATCTCGTCGAACTCGCCCCGGGCGTCCATCTCGACCTTGGCGGTCTCGAGGCGGCGGGTGACGACGTCGTCGGGTTCGGTGCCCCGACCACGGAGTCGCTGCTCGAGAACGTCCCACGACGGCGGTGAGAGAAAGACGGTCCGACCCTCGGGGATGGACTGCCGGATCTGACGGACGCCCTCGAGATCCACCTCGACCAGAACAGGTCGTCCCTCGTCGAGCGCTCTCCGGACCGGTTCCGCGGGCGTGCCGGACAGCTGGAGCCCACTGTGGATCTCCGCCCATTCGAGCATGCGGCCGTCGTTGATCGCGTCCCTGAACTCATCCAGTGACACGAAGAAGTAGTCGTGTCCGTCGACTTCACCGGGACGCGGGTCCCTGGTGGTCATCGAGACACTGAAATACAGGTCCGGCACGCGCTCGCGAAGGCGGGCGACAACGGTTGACTTACCGACGGCAGAGGGGCCGGCCAAGACGATCAGCCGGCCCCTCTTCGCCGTCGCCTCCGGGGTGTTACCACCGGATGACGGTGCGTTCATACGTCGATCAGTCGACCGTGAAGTCGAACCGCTCGAGCAGTGCGCGGCGCTGGCGGTCGCCGAGGCCGCGCAGGCGGCGCGTGGGCGCGATCTCAAGCTCGGTCATGATCTCCTGAGCCTTGACCTTGCCAACCTTCGGCAGAGCCTCGAGCAGCGCGGAGACCTTCATCTTGCCAAGGATCTCGTCGCTCTCGGCGTCCTTGAGAACCTGCTTGAGGTCGGTACCGCCACGCTTCAGGCGCTCCTTGAGCTCAGCCCGGGCACGACGGGCCGCAGCCGCCTTCTCCAGAGCAGCGGCACGCTGCTCATCGGTCAACTGGGGAAGGGCCACAATTCCTCCGTCTCGTTCGTGTGTGTCTCATGACTCACGCGGGAGTCCAACGTAGGACACCGGCGTGTGGTGTGCGGTGACCGTCCCCGGCGCGTCCACAGTGTCGTGTGGGTCGAACCGGGAGCGGGCACTCCCTCGTACTCACCGTACCCGGGCGTTCCCGCCTCTCTCGCGAGGGGCGGAGACCGCGTCGGGCCTGATGACCTCAGCAACAGTACGCGGACGAATAGTCGCGTACCCGCACCGGGTCCCCCTGTGGAACCCCGCCTGACATGCGATTTGACGTGTTGAGGTTAGAGGCAGACTAACCCCGCATGCCCGCTGGTGCCACGCGAAACGCCTGAAAACAACGTCTCGACGGCAACTCGGTGCACCAGCAGTGCGTAACGCGAGTGATCGGTGTGATTCCAGGGATCAGCGGTGTTCAGGTGGTGTCGGCGAACCGGTACTGGGTCGTCAGTGCCGACACGACCGCACGCATCTCACCCACGTCCGGACCGGCCCTCAACACATGTCGAGAGATGTTGGCGAGAGTGTCGGGAAGAGCCGGTCCCGCGATACGCCGGACATCCGCGAGGGTTCCCCCCTGCTCCCCCACCCCCGGCATCAACACGGGACCGGACAATCCGTCGAGTCGCGGAGGGTCGGAGACCGTGGCTCCGACGACGACACCGAAGGATCCTCCACCGCGTCCGAACGCCTCCGTGTTCCGGCGCCCGATCTCGTCGATGACGGTCTGAGCGACAGTCCCACGCTCCCCCGTCGAGGTCTGGAGCTCTCCTGCTTCCGGGTTCGAGGTACGGGCCAACACGAACAGTCCCCTACCCGAGTCCGCAGCAGCGTCGAACGCCGCGTCCAATGCGCCGACGCCCAGGTAGGGAGAAACGGTCAACGCATCGCAGGCGAGCGGGGATCCGTCGGCCAGCCATGCGCGGGCGTACCCCGCCATGGTCGACCCGATGTCCCCCCGCTTCGCGTCGGCGATGGACAGTGCGCCGAGCTCACCGATGGAGGAGAGCACGTCCTCGAGAACCGCGATACCTGCGGAGCCGTGCTCCTCGAAGAATGCGACCTGGGGTTTGATCGCCGGCACGAGATCGCCGAAAGCGTCCAACGCCAGGCGGGAGAACCGGGCGAGCCCCGCGGGGCTGACCTCGAGTCCCCATGCCTCCAGCAGCGCCGGATGGGGATCGATTCCCACGCACAGGTTTCCCCGGTCGGCCACGACGGACCGGAGTCGGGCCCCGAACGGGGCCCGACTCCCATCTGATCCGGTCATCGGTTCGCGAACTCCGCGTGCAGCTGCTGCAGCGGGCTCACCGTCACGTCTCCCCGCTGCATCGCCTCGATGCCGTGAACTGCTGCGGTGGCCCCCTGGACAGTTGTGACGCACGGGATCCGACGATTGATCGCCGCAGACCGGATCTCGTACCCGTCCGCGCGCGTACCGCCGGTCGACGACGCGATGTTGAGCACCAGGTCGACCTCGTCGGCGTTGATCCGGTCCACGATGGTCGGCACCGGGTTCCCCTCGGCATCGACCGGGCCGGCACCGGTCTCCGTCAGCTTCGCCACGGTCTCGCACTCGATCCCGTAGCGACGGAGCATGAGGGCGGTGCCCTCGGTGGCGAGGACGGTGAACCCGAGCGCGGCGAGCCGCTGGGCAGGGAAGACCATCGACCGCTTGTCGCGGTTCGCCACCGAGATAAACACCGTCCCCGACGTGGGCAGCACGCCCTCGGCGGAGAGCTGGCCCTTCGCGAACGACACGGCGAAGTTGGGGCTGATCCCCATGACCTCTCCGGTTGACTTCATCTCAGGGCTCAGGAGTGAGTCGACGGCGTCTCCCTCCGGGGTGCGGAACCGGTTGAACGGGAGGACGGCTTCCTTTACCGCCACCGGGGCGTCGGCCGGGAGTGAGCCGCCGTCGCGGTCGGACGGGATGAGACCGTCGGCGCGCAGGTCAGCGATCGTCTCGCCCATCATTATCCGGGAACAGGCCTTGGCCAGATGGACCCCCGTGGCCTTGGAGACGAAGGGGACGGTGCGGCTGGCGCGCGGGTTGGCCTCGAGAACGTACAGGATGTCGTCTTTGATGGCGTACTGGACGTTCATCAGTCCCTTGACCCCGATGCCGAAGGCCAGAGCCTCGCTCGACTTGCGGACGCGGTCGATGTCGTCCTGTCCGAGGGTGATCGGCGGGAGTGCACACGCGGAGTCGCCGGAATGGATGCCGGCCTCCTCGATGTGCTCCATCACGCCGCCCAGGTAGACCTCCTCGCCGTCGCAGAGCACGTCGACATCGATCTCCACGGCGTCGTCGAGGAAGCGGTCGACGAGAACCGGCCGGTCCGGGCTGATCTCGGTGGCCCTGTCGATGTAGGACCGGAGCGACGCCTCGTCGTACACGATCTCCATGCCGCGGCCGCCAAGGACGTAGCTCGGACGCACCAGGACGGGGTAACCGATGTTGGCGGCGATCTCGGTCGCCTCGTCGGCGTTGATGGCCGTGCCGAAGGCGGGTGCGGGGAGTCCGGCCTTGACCAGGACCTCACCGAACTCGCGACGGTCCTCCGCGAGATCGATGGCGGACGGGCTGGTCCCGACGATCGGGACACCGGCGTCCTCGAGCTGCGCGGCAAGTCCCAGCGGGGTCTGGCCGCCGAGCTGGACGAGCACACCGGCAACGGTTCCGGACTCCGACTCCGCGTGGTAGACCTCCATGACGTCCTCGAACGTCAGGGGCTCGAAGTAGAGTCGGTCGGCCGTGTCGTAGTCCGTCGAGACCGTCTCCGGGTTGCAGTTGACCATGACGGTCTCGTAGCCGGCCTCGGACAGGGTCAGCGCGGCGTGCACACACGAATAGTCGAACTCGATGCCCTGGCCTATCCGGTTCGGACCGGACCCGAGGATGATGACCTTCTCGCGCTCGGTCTGCGGAGCCACCTCGGACTCCGCCGCGGGATCGAGCTCGTAGGTCGAGTAGTGGTACGGGGTCTTCGCCTCGAACTCGGCCGCGCAGGTGTCGACGGTCTTGTAGACCGGCCGTACACCGAGACGGTGACGGAGCCGCTGAACGCCCTCCGCGCCGGCGAACTCCGGCCGCAGTGCCGCGATCTGGGCGTCGGACAGGCCGTTGTGCTTGGCCCGACGCAGCAGCGGCTCATCGACAACGGGGGCGTCGATGATCTCCGCACGGAGTTCGAGGAGCGCCGCGACCTCCTCGATGAACCACGGGTCGATCGACGACGCCTCGTGGACCTGCTCGACCGTCGCACCGAGGCGCAGGGCGAGCTCCACGTCGTACATGCGTCCCTCGGTGGGGCGCCGCAGGTCGTCCAGGACCGCGGCGAGGTCGGTGGACCGCCCCGGTGCGATCGACTCGTCGGGCAGGGTCCAGAACCCGGCGGCCTTCGTCTCCAGCGACCGCATCACCTTTCCGAGTGCCTCGCGGTAGTTGCGACCGAGGCTCATGGCCTCACCGACCGACTTCATGGTGGTGGTGAGCGTGTCGTCGGCGCCGGGGAACTTCTCGAAGGCGAATCGCGGGGCCTTGACGACGACGTAGTCGAGGGTCGGCTCGAAGCACGCGGGGGTCTCGCCGGTGATGTCGTTGGTGATCTCGTCCAGGGAGTAGCCGATGGCCAGCCGGGCGGCGATCTTGGCGATCGGGAAACCGGTCGCCTTGGACGCGAGCGCGGACGAGCGCGAGACGCGCGGGTTCATCTCGATGACGATGAGGCGGCCGTCCGCGGGGTTGATCGCGAACTGGATGTTGCATCCGCCGGTGTCCACACCGACCTCACGGATGATGGCGATCCCGAGGTCGCGCATGTTCTGGAACTCACGGTCGGTGAGCGTCATAGACGGGGCTACGGTGACGGAGTCACCCGTGTGGACGCCCATCGCGTCCACGTTCTCGATCGAACAGATGACCACGACGTTGTCCTTGTTGTCGCGCATCAGCTCGAGCTCGTACTCCTTCCACCCGAGGATCGACTCCTCGATGAGCACGTTCGCGGTCGGTGACGCGGCGAGTCCGCCGCCGGCGATCCGCTCGAGGTCCTCGGTGGTGTACGCCATGCCCGAGCCGAGGCCACCCATGGTGAAGGAGGGACGGACGACGACGGGCAGTCCGAGCTCGGCGACGGTCGCGTGGACCTCGTCCATTGTGTGGCACACGGCGCTACGGGCGGACTGGCCACCCACGCTGGCGACGATGTCCTTGAACATCTGCCGGTCCTCACCGCGGTTGATCGCGGGGATGTCGGCACCGATCAGTTCGACATCGTGCTTGGCGAGGATTCCCTGCGCGTCGAGCTGCATCGCCGCGTTGAGTGCGGTCTGACCACCGAGGGTGGCGAGGACGGCGTCGATGGGGTGCCCGTCGGCGGCTTCTTTGGCGAAGATCTTGTCGATGTACTCGGGAGTGATCGGCTCGACATAGGTGGCGTCGGCGAACTCCGGATCGGTCATGATCGTGGCGGGGTTCGAATTGACCAGAGTGACGCGGAGTCCCTCCGCCCGGAGAACCCGGCACGCCTGGGTACCGGAGTAGTCGAACTCACAGGCCTGGCCTATCACGATCGGGCCGGAGCCGATGACGAGGACGTGATTGATGTCTGTGCGGCGGGGCATCAGAGAGCGCCCTTTCTGGTGTCTGCGGAACCGAGCAGGTCGACGAAGCGGTCGAAGAGGTCGGCGGCGTCGCGGGGACCCGCGGCGGCCTCGGGGTGGTACTGGACGGAGAACGCGGTCCCGTCGGTGAGGGCGACGCCCTCGACGGTGCCGTCGTTGGCGCACGTGTGGGTGACGGTCGCGGTGCCCCACGGCGTCTCCCATGTCTCGGACTCGGGGGCGCGCAGTGCGAAACCGTGGTTCTGGGAGGTGATGGCCACATTGCCGGTGGACTTTTCGATGACCGGGATGTTCGTCCCTCGGTGACCGAAGGTCATCTTGTAGGTCTCCAGGCCGAGTGCACGGCCGAGGATCTGGTTCCCGAAGCAGATCCCGAAGAACGGGATGCCCTGGCTCAAGACCTCCTTGGTGAGGTGCACCGCCGCGTCGGCGGTCGCCGGGTCACCGGGGCCGTTCGAGAGGAAGAAGCCGTCGACGTCCAGGTCGAGTACGTCCTCGAGCGTCGACGAGGCGGGGATGACGTGGACCCGGATGCCGCGCTCGGCGAGCATGCGCGGGGTGTTGGACTTGATCCCGAGGTCTAGGGCGGCCACGGAGTAGCGCGCCTTGCCGTCCTTGGGCTCGACGACGTAGGTCTCGTCGGTCGTGACCTCGTCCGAGAGCGACAGACCCGCCATAGGTTCCTGGGCCCGGACCGCGGCGAGCATGGTCTCGTCGTCGGACACGTCGTCGCCGGAGAAGATGCCGGCCTTCATCGCGCCGGAATCCCGGATGTGACGGACCAGTGCACGGGTGTCGATATCGGCGATGCCGATCGCGCCCTGGGCGGTCATCTCCTCGTCGAGGGTGCGCTCCGCGCGATGGTTGGAGGCCCGGCGGGACAGATCGCGGATGACCAGGCCGGCCACCCAGATCTTGCCGCCGCGGTCTTCACCGTCGAGGAGCGACTCCCCGTCCTCGTCGTTCCATCCCGTGTTCCCGATCTGGGGCGCGGTGGTGACGACGATCTGGCGGCAGTACGACGGGTCGGTCAGGGTCTCCTGGTAACCGGACATCGCGGTGGTGAAGACCGCCTCCCCGAGAGTGGTACCGGTCGCACCGAACGCGGTTCCCCGATGGATCCGTCCGTCCTCGAGGACGAGGACGGCGGGTACACGTCCTCCCCTGGTCTCCGGTGTGCTGGTCTGCGTCGTCATTGGTTCTCCTCGGTGCTGGAGGTGGGGATGCCTGTGGTGTCGGAGGCACCGGCGTCGCCGCGGAGCGCCTCCCAGCGCTGGTAGTCGTCTTTGTCGTCGGCCCGGAAACCGGAGTCGATCAGCGTGTGTCCCTCGGTGGACGCGACCTGCCACCGGGCGACGAGGATCCCGCCACCCGGGACGGTTTTGTTCGCCAGGGCGGAGGCCCGTCGGACGTCGACGAGGCTCTCACGTGGGATCCACACGTCGTCGGTCGCCAGCTCGAGCAGGAGGCCACCGGTGTACGCCGTGAAGGTGGCCGCGGACCGGTGCCCCAGGGGCGCCCGGGCGATCCGTGCCTGCCAGTCCCCCGCGACGGTGCTCCCGACGTAGACGCCGGACAGCGGTCCCAGGACGAGAGCGCCGGGATCCGCGGGTGCAGCGGGCAGGGACTCGAAGAGGGAGCCCTGTCGTCGGATTCGATTGCGCCAGCCCAGCGTCATCAGGCCGATGGCCACGAGGACGAGTGCCACGGCGATGGTGGCGGTCCAGAAGTCCTGACTCATGCGATCACCTCACCGTTTCTGGTCGTCACACGGCCGCGGTAGATCGTGCCGACGACACGCGCGGAGAAGGTCATGCCCTCGTAGGGGGTGTTGGCGGAGAGGCTGGCGAGCTCGTCGCCGATGACTGTCCATGACGAGTCGGGGTCGACGACGGCGAGGTTCGCGGGCTCCCCGACCTCGATCGGTCGACCCTGGTCGGTCAGTCCCGCGATCTCGGCGGGGCGGACGCTCATGACCCGGGCGAGATCCCGCCAGGTCATGTCTCCGGTCTCGACGAGCAGTGCCGCGACGATCGGCAGTGCGGTCTCCAGACCGAGCATGCCCGGTCGGGCGGCCGCGAACTCGCAGCACTTCTCCTGGGCCGCGTGCGGAGCGTGGTCGGTGGCCACGCAGTCGATCACGCCGCTGACGAGCGCTGCACGTAGTGCCCGTGCGTCCTTCGCCTCGCGCAGCGGCGGGTTGACCCGGTACACACCGTCGTAGGTCTCGAGCTTCGAGTCGTCGAGGAGCAGGTGGTGTGGGGTGACCTCGGCGGAGATGGAGATGCCCTGGTCTTTGGCCCATTTCAGGAGCTCGACCGTGCCGGTCGTCGAGGCGTGGCAGATGTGGACCCGGGCCCCTGCGTCTCGTGCGAGGATCGCGTCACGGGCGACGATGGACTCCTCGGCGGACCGGGGCCACCCGGTCAGGCCGAGTCGAGCCGCGGTGGGCCCCTCGTGGGCCACGGCCCCCTTGGTGAGCCGGGGCTCCTCCGCGTGCTGAGCGATGAGCACGCCCAGACCGGCGGAGTACTCGAGCGCCCGGCGCATGATCAACGGGTCGTACACGCACATCCCGTCGTCGGAGAAGACGCGTACCCCTGCTGCCCCGGCGGCCATCTGGCCCATCTCGGTGAGCTGCTCGCCCTTGAGACCGACCGTCACCGCGCCGACCGGATGCACCGCACACAGTCCCACCTCCTGACCGATCCGCCACACGGAATCGGTCACGGTCTGGTTGTCCTGCGGAGGCTGGGTGTTGGCCATGGCGAAGACCGCGGTGTAGCCGCCCAGGGCAGCCGCGGCTGAGCCGGAGGCGATCGTCTCGGTGTCCTCACGGCCCGGCTCGCGGAGGTGGGTGTGGAGATCAACGAATCCGGGGAGGAGCACCGAACCGCCCAGATCGTGGACCTCGGTGTCGGTCGGGGCAGCTGCGCCGGCGTCGGCGCCGATCGCGGCGATCAGGCCGTCGCGGATCAGGACATCAACAGGGTCACCCTCGCCGTACGGTCGTACGTTTCGGAGAAGTAGGCCGGGGGCCTCGGTGTGGGTCACTCGCTGATTCCTTCCGTAGCGACAAGAGTGTGCAGCAGGACCGACATGCGGACGTGGACGCCGTTCGTCACCTGCTGGATGACCGCTGACGACGGCGCGTCCGCGACGTCGAACCCGATCTCCATCCCCCGGACCATCGGACCCGGGTGGAGTACCACCACGTCGTCCCGCAGCCGGGCGGCCCGCTGCGGGCCGAGCCCGTACCGCACGGCGTACTCGCGCTGCGAGGGGAAGAACCCGCCGTTCATGCGCTCGGCCTGGACGCGCAGCATCATCACGGCGTCGGCACCGGGAAGTTCCGCGTCCAGATCGGTGGACGCGCGGCACGGCCACTCATCGATGCCCACCGGGAGCAACGTCGGTGGTGCGACGAGGACCACCTCGGCACCGAGGGTCGACAATAGGAGCGCGTTGGAGCGGGCGACGCGGGAGTGCAGGATGTCGCCGACGATCACGACCCGGCGTCCCTCGATGCCTCCCAGTCGCTCGCGGAGGGTCATGGAGTCGAGCAGAGCCTGGGTGGGATGCTCGTGCATTCCGTCGCCGGCGTTGATCACCGAGGGACCGATCCCGTCCGGGGCGACCCACGAGGAGATCTGCTGGGCCGAGCCCGATGCGGGGTGACGCACGATCAGGGCGTCGGCACCGATCGCGGTGAGGGTCAGCGCGGTGTCGCGCAGTGACTCGCCCTTCTGGACCGAGGAGGCGCTGGCGGAGACGTTGATCACGTCGGCGCTCATCCACTTCCCCGCGGTCTCGAACGACACACGTGTCCGGGTCGAGTTCTCGTAGAAGACGGTGAGGACGGTCTTGCCCCGCAGTGTGGGCAGCTTGCGGACCTCGCGGCCGAGGAGCGTCTCCTTGAGCCGGCCGGCCTCATCCAGGATCGAGGTGGCCGTCTCCCGGTCGAGGTCGGCGGCGGAGAGCAGGTGCTTCATGAGTTCTCCTCCGGATCATGACGATGGAGGAACACCGCGTCGTGACCATCGACTTCGGTCAGTTGGACCGAGACGCCCTCCTCGCGCGAGGTGGGGACGTTCTTGCCGACGTAATCTGCTCGGATCGGCAGTTCGCGGTGGCCCCGGTCGACCAGGACAGCGAGCTGCACTCGAGCCGGCCGTCCGAGATCGCGCAGGGCATCGAACGCCGCCCGGATCGTTCTCCCGGAGAACAGGACGTCGTCGACGAGGATGACCGTCGCGCCGTCGATGCCCTCGGCGGGAACGCGGGTCGGTCCCATGGGCCTGTGCGGCCCGCCGGCCAGGTCGTCCCGGTACAGGGTGACGTCCAGGGAGCCGGCGTGGACATCTGCGCCACTGAACTCCCGGATCCGTTCCGCCAGTCGTCCGGCGAGCGGGACTCCCCTGGTCGGGATGCCGAGGAGCACCACCTGGCCGGAATCCGGAGAATCCGCAGCGGTGCGCTCGATGATCTGATGGGCCAGGCGGGAGACCGTCCTGGCCACGTCGTCGGACGTGAAAAGTGACACCACGTTCGTTTCCGAACCGTCAGCGTTCACCGATCACCACCTCCTTGTCCGCCTCACTGGACGGCTCGTTAAAGGGATAGCTATCGATACCGAACTCTATCAGTCTGCCGACGGGGCTCCCGGTTCATCCGGCGTGGTCTCGGACACGTCCGAAGCGGTCGAATCGGACGCGTCGGAAGCGGCCGGATCGGACGCGGGGGTCTGCAGCGACGAGACCGCCTTCTCCGCCGCCCGGATGTGCTCGGCGAGCCCCGCCACACGGTCGAGTACCGCGTTGACATACGGCACCGACTTCTCGGCGGACAGGTCGGCGACCAGGAGCACGGACTGGTCAATCACGATCGCCGAATCGACCTCGGTGGGAGCGAACAGGAGCTCCCACGCACCTGCTCTGAGGACGGCCCGATCCACGGCCGGGAGACGTTCGAGAGTCCATTCGCGCAGGTTCTCGGCGATCATCGAGTCCAGCCGGTCGAGGCGTTCCGCCACTCCGGTGACGATCTCCATCGTGTAGGGGGCTACGTCGTGGAACTCCTGCGACTGCTCGCCCATCTGGCGCCGCTCCTCGGCGAGACCCACGACGTCGGCGTCGCGGAGCTCGGCCTCGAAGAGCAGGGAGACCGCGCGCCGTCGAGCCCGATACCGGGAGCCCCGACGCCGGTGATCGAAGTCTTCCGACATGATCAGTCGTTCACCCGGCTGAGGTAGTGACCGTCACGGGTGTCGATGCGGAGCTTGTCACCGGTGTTGATGAAGAGCGGGACCTGGACCTCGGCACCGGTCTCGAGAGTGGCGGGCTTGGTGCCACCGGTCGAGCGATCACCCTGCAGGCCGGGGTCGGTGTGCTGGACGACGAGGTCCACGGCGACCGGCATGTCGGCGAACAGTGCGACACCCTCGTTGAAGGACACCTGGACGCTGGTGTTCTCGAGGAGGAAGCGGGCGCCGTCGCCCATGACCGCCGGAGAGACGTTTATCTGGTCGTAATCCTGCTCGTCCATGAGGACGTAGTCCTCGCCGTCGCGGTACAGGAAGGTCATGTCGCGACGATCGACCGTCGCGATCTCGACCTTGACGCCCGCACTAAAGGTCTTGTCGACGTTCTTGCCGGTGACGACGTTTTTGAGCTTGGTCCGTACGAACGCCGGTCCCTTACCGGGCTTGACGTGCTGGAACTCGGTGATCTGCCAGAGCTGACCCTCCTCCTTGAGGACGAGGCCGTTCTTGAAATCGGCGGTGGACGCCATGGTCGGTGCTCCTTCGAGAGTCGTCCGCCCGCGGCCTGGCAGGGCCAGCGCGGGCGCGGTCGTGGATCGAGGCCGTCAGAGCGTGCTGAAGGCCTTCGAGGTTGTCGTCAGGGATCGACCGCCGCCGACGGAGACGGCCACGGTGTCCTCGATTCGGATCCCGCCGAGCCCCGGGATGTAGATTCCGGGCTCGATGGTGATCACATCGCCGTCGAACAGTGTACTCGTCGACCCGGTCGACACCGCGGGCGCTTCGTGCACGTCCAGCCCCACACCGTGCCCCAGGGAGTGACCGAAGAAACCGCCGAACCCCTCGGCCTCGATGATGTCGCGACTGACCCCGTCCAGATCAGCACATCCGAGTCCGGGCCGAACCGCCTCGACACCCGCGAGCTGGGCGCGCAACACGACCTCGTAGGCCCGGACGAGACGATCTGGGGCCTGCCCGATCGCCACGGTCCGTGTGCAGTCCGACGCGTATCCGTCGACCATCGCGCCGAAGTCGACCACCACGAGGTCTCCAGCCTCCAGGACACGGTCGCCGGGCACATGATGAGGAAGGGCACCGTTGGGGCCAGAGGCCACGATCGTCTCGAAGGCCACACCGTCGGATCCCGCCCGCCGCATCGCGTGCTCGAGATCCGCGGCCACGTCACGTTCGGACCTGCCCGCCGTGATCAGTCCCGACGCCAGCATGTGGGTCCAGGCGCGATCGAGCACGGCGCAGGACTTCTCGATGAGCCCCAGCTCGACCTCGTCCTTCCGTCGGCGGACCCCTTCGATCACCCCGCTGGTCTCGATGACCGGCGCGTCGACTGATCCGACCTCGGCGAGCGCACTACGGAGGGCCGCTGCCGCGCTCAGCGTGAGATCGTCGGCCTCGACGGCGACCGGTGCGTCCCCGGTGCCACGTCGCCGGCCGAGGACGCCGGACACGTACTCGCGGGTGATCACGTGGCCGACGTCGGGAGCCTGCTCGACGACCTGCAGCTCGTACCGGGAGTCGGTGGCGAGTACCGCCTCGCCGTCGGCGTCGACCAGAAGTGCCCCGGCCGAGCCACGGAATCCGCTGAGGTAGCCGATGTTACGCAGGTCGGTGACGACCATCGCCTCTGCTCCGACGGACTGCAGGGCCTGAGCGACAGCACGGCGGCGGTCGGCGAACCGGCCCGTCACAGCAGCACTCCCCCGCCGCCTGACGTGTGGCCCTCCGAGATGGCGGCGTACGCCGCGGTCATCAGGGAGGCATCCGGAGCCTCCATCCGGGACGGCTTGGCCAGACCGTCGAGCACGACCAGGCGGAGGTAACCGGAATGGTTCTTCTTGTCGCCGGCCATCAGCTCGAGCAGCCGCGGGAAGGCGTCGTCGTCATACCCGGTCGGGAGGCCGAGCGCGGCGAGGACCGACGCGTGACGGTCCGCGGTCGCGTCGTCGAGGCGGCCGGCGAGCCGGGCGAGCTCGGCCACGAAGCACATTCCGACACTGACCGCAGCGCCGTGACGCCAGCGGTACTGCTCGCGCCGTTCCACGGCATGGGCGAGGGTGTGACCGTAGTTGAGGATCTCGCGCAGGCCCGACTCCTTGAGGTCCTGTCCGACCACGTCTGCCTTGACCTGGACGCTTCGACGGATGAGTTCGACGATCACCTCACCGCTCGGATCGAGGGCCGCCTCGGGATCGGCCTCGATGAGGTCGAGGATCTCCGGGTCCGCGATGAAGCCGCACTTGACGACCTCCGCCATCCCCGAGATGAGCTCGTTGCGGGGGACCGTCTCGAGTGTCGCCGTGTCGATGAACACCGCGGCGGGCTCGTGGAAGCTGCCGACGAGGTTCTTGCCCGCGTCGGTGTTGATGCCGGTCTTACCGCCGACTGCGGCATCCACCATCGCGAGCAGTGTGGTGGGGATGTGGATGACCCGGACACCCCGCATCCAGGTGGCGGCGACGAAACCGGCGAGATCTGTGGCCGCACCGCCTCCGAGACTGACCACGGTGTCCTTGCGATTCACCCCGATCTTGCCCAGGACGTCCCAACAGAAACCCGCCACCGCGAGGTCCTTCCCGGCCTCCGCGTCAGGGATCTCGATGCGGTGGGCGTTGACGCCGGCCTTCTCGAGTTCCTCCCTCAGCGCCTCGGCGGTCTGCGCCAGTGGGGGCTGGTAGAAGATCGCCACGCTCCGCGAGGACGAGCACGCCTCGATGATCTCGGGGAGCAGTCCGCGCCCGATGACGACCGGATACGGCGACTCGGAACGCACCTCCACGATCGCGGGTTCGGTCATGCTCGGATCCTGACTCATCTCATGCTCCCGGTCATCGTTGGTCGCCCTTCTCGGGCTGGGTGTCCCATGTGTTCTTGTGGACGGTCCTGCTCCCCGCCGGAGTCGGACGCCGACGACCCGTGTGGGGGTCGGCTGGTGCGTCCGCTCATGAACGTCCGTCGGCGCCTCTCAGGTGGGGGTCGCCCGACTCGATTCTGTCGACGATCTCCGACACCACCTTGCCGGAACTCCGACGTTCCGTGCTGACAGTGGTCCAGGCGACCTCGCGGTAGAGCGGCGCACGTTCGGTCAGCAGCGCCTGATAGCGGGCTGTCGCATCGCCTCCGGCGAGCAGCGGGCGCCCCAAGCCCCGTGACCTCTTGACGCCCTCGGCCACACCGATCGTCAGGTGGACCACCCGCATCCCACGCAGCCGCTCGCGCGTGACCGGAGACAGAACCGCTCCCCCTCCGAGAGACAGGACTCCGTCGAACGACCCGAGGGTCTCCCCGATGACGCGCTCCTCGATACGACGGAATCCCGCTTCGCCGTCGGCCTCGAAGATCTCCGGGATCGAACGACCGTCGACGTCCACGATCAGGTGGTCGGCGTCGAGGAACGGTACCTCTAGTCTCCTGGCGAGCTTGCGCCCGATGGTGGTCTTTCCGGCGCCGGGCGGCCCTACGAGGACGGCGACCGGTCGGGCCGGGTCGCTCATGCGGATTCCGTCGGCCAGTCCAGTCGCGCGGCGACCGCGGCGCGGTATCCCTCGACGTTGCGTCGGGTCTCCGCCAGTGAGTCGCCACCGAACTTCTCGAGTGCGGCACGGGCCAGCACGAGCGCGACCATCGACTCGGCCACGACGCCCGCTGCCGGGACGGCGCAGACATCGGATCGCTGGTGGATCGCCGTGGCAGCGGAGCCGTCGGCCATATCGACGGTGCTCAGGGCGCGAGGAACGGTGGAGATCGGCTTCATCGCCGCGCGCACGCGGAGAGGCTGGCCGTTGGTCATGCCGCCCTCGAGGCCGCCGGCACGGTTGGAGCGACGATCGACCCCGTCCGCACCACGATCCATCTCGTCGTGGGCGACACTCCCCCGCCGACGAGCCGTCTCGAAGCCGTCGCCCACCTCGACGCCCTTGATCGCCTGGATGCCCATCAGCGCTGCGGCGAGCTGTGCGTCGAGTCGCTCGTCGCCCGACACGTGAGAGCCGAGTCCGATCGGGAGCCCGTGGACGACGACCTCCACGACACCACCGAGGGTATCGCCGGCCTTCTTTGCGGATTCGATCTCCGCGATCATGGACTGTCCCGCGGCCTCGTCGAAAGCGCGAACGGGGCTCGCGTCGATCGCCTCGAGGTCGTCGAATGTGGGCTCGGGCCCCACGTAGGGCTCGGACGCCCCGATCGAGATCACGTGTGACAACACCTCGACACCGAGAACATCCCGCAGGACCGCGCGGGCGACGGTCCCGGCAGCGACGCGGGCGGCGGTCTCACGGGCGCTCGCCCGCTCGAGGATCATCCGAGCGTCGTCGAAGCCGTACTTGAGCATTCCGGAGAAGTCGGCGTGACCGGGCCGCGGGCGCGTCAGCAGAGCAGCCCTGGCCTTGTCGTCGATCGAGTCGGGATCGACCGGGTCGGCAGACATGATCTGCTCCCACTTCGGCCACTCGGTGTTGCCGACCTCGATCGCGATCGGCGACCCCATGGTCCTTCCGTGACGCACGCCTCCGAGCACACGCACCGCATCTGCCTCGAACTTCATCCTGGCGCCACGGCCGTACCCGAGACGACGACGGGCGAGCTGCGAGGCGATCTCGTCACTCGTCACCTCGATGTCGGCGATGACGCCCTCGATGATCGCCACGAGGGCCTGGCCATGGGATTCTCCGGCGGTGGTCCACTTCAGCACGTGCCCGATCATCCCACGTCGGCGCGGACCGTGGCACATCAGGCCCGTCGGACCCACCTCAGCGGCCGAGAGCCTCCGAGAGCGCGGTGGCCATCGCGGACTTCGGCGCAGGCAGACCTGTGAAGAGTTCCACCTGACCGAATGCCTGGTTGAGCAGCATCACGTCGCCGCCGACCACGGGTGTCCCCTCAGCTGCGGCGACCGAACCGGCCGTGGTCGGCCACGGGTCGTACAGGACGTCGAACAGGCGTCTCGCACGCCTCACCAGATGAACGAGGTCGCCCACGCCCGGCTCGGGAACTGTGTTGATCAGCACGTCGGCGCTCTCGATCTCGTCGAGGAGTCGGGAGTCGTCGAGAAGGTAGCTCGCGACCCGGAGTCCGAACTGCTCTCCGCAGGCGATCGCCGGGCCCGCATTGTCCCGGCGTGAAGCGAGAACCACCCGCGTCGAACCCAGGTGCGCCAATCCGGCCAGTACGGGCCTTGAGGTACCGCCCACCCCCAGGATGACGGCTGACGGCGATGGCGGTAGGTCTCCGAACGCGGCGAGAGCACCGACCACGCCGTCGATATCTGTGCAGTCGGCGAACCAGCCCTCGCCGCGTCGGACGAGAGTGTTGGCACTTCCGACGATGCGGGCGCGTTCCGAGACCTCCGCGGCGTGCTCGAGAGCTGCGAACTTACCGGGCATCGTGACCGAATAGCCGATCCGATGCTCGGGGGAAGCGTCGACCAGGAACGGTAGCCGTTCTCCGTCACAGTCGATCCGCTCGTAGGTCCACCCCACGAGCCCGAGGGCCGTGTAGGCGGCGCCGTGGAGCACTGGAGACAGGGAATGGTCGACAGGATGGCCGAGGACCGCCGCCGAGCACGGACCGCCCGAGGATGGTCGGGCGTGAGTTGGGGCCTCAGCGCCCACTGGCCAGCACCCCGTTCGCGATGGCCTCACTCTGATTGCGTTCGTGTTCCGGGTACTCGTCCGCGAAGCGGGTCGTTCCCTGCATGTCGACGGTGACGAAGTACAACCAGGCTCCCGGTGCCGGGTTCTCCATCGCGCGCAGTGCGTCGAGTCCCGGTGAACCGATCGGACCGTACGGCAGTCCGTCCATAGCATAGGTGTTCCAGGGGTTGGTGTCCGCGCGTGCCGCGTCGGTCGTCGCGATCTCCTGATCGGCGAGGGTGTAGTTGACGGTGGAGTCGAACTGTAGGCGCATCGGTTCGGCGAGACGGTTGAGGATCACCCTCG
Source organism: Dietzia sp. NCCP-2495 (assembly GCF_026011735.1). Taxonomy (GTDB): domain Bacteria; phylum Actinomycetota; class Actinomycetes; order Mycobacteriales; family Mycobacteriaceae; genus Dietzia. The sequence goes on from NZ_BRVN01000001.1 coordinate 154,425, forward strand.
CCACCTTGTCGAAGTCCTCAGAGGTGCCCTCCTTCTCGACCAGCGACGCGGAGGTGACCACCTGATACGGCGACAGGCCGATCTGCTCGGCCGAGGCGACCAGTCCGGTGGAGTCGTACGAGGCCGCCGACGACGAGACGAGTTCGCGCAGAATCTCCACGGGCTCGGTCCTGGGGTCGATGTTGTGAACACCGGGAGAGATCAGACCCTCGAGTCGGCGGACCGGATCGGGTGCGGCCTGCACCTCATTGATCGCCCATGACGGGACGCCCAGAGCCGCCGGGTCGGTCTGGACAGCGGCGTCGACGATCTCCTGTGGTTGCCGGCAGGTGGCCGGGTTCTCCGGAGCGTCGAGGTCCCGCAGGCAGGTGGCCTCGGCGATGAGCGTGAAGATGCCCTTCTCCGTGGATCCACCCACCACGACGGTGTCCAGGAGTCGCCCGCCCGGTTTGATCTCGAGGAAGCCGACCCGGTTCTGCGGATCGGAGAGCGCTTTCACGGCCGAGTCGGCGCTCATCTCCTCCTGCACCTGGTAGAAGCCGGGTTGGATTCCTTCGACCGAGGTCCCCGACGCCGCACTGACGAATGCCCGGGTGCTGGCGATGGCCCCCACGTCGTAGAGGCGGTCACCGACCTGGCCGAGCGTGTCTCCCTGTTCCACGTGCAGCAGTGCGTTCCCGGTTCCCTGTCCCTCGAAGTCGGGAGCCGGAGCGATCTCCGCGTTGAGATTGCGGAACAGCATGAAACCGAAGGCCAGAATGACCCCGATCACGGCAGCAAGTAGTAGGAAGCGTGTGGTGCCTCCGGTGCGTGGTCGTCCTCGTGCCGCAGACATCGCGCTCCTCGGTCGGGGATACAGGGAACCGCCCAAGGGGCAGCATCGTGCTCGGCGGCGAGTTTATCCAGCACTCACCGCCTTCAGTCGGTCATCGGCGGGCGTGCCGCGACTCCATCCAGGCCTGCAGCAGGACAACGGCGGCCGCTTGGTCGATCACATCCCGTTGTTTGCGGGTGTTACGGCCTGCACCGTGGAGCGCCGCACCGGCGGTGACGGTGGTCAGACGCTCGTCGACGAACTCGACCGGGAGGTCGGGCGACGTGGCGTTCAGTGACTCGACGAACGAGCGGGCCATGCCGGTCGACGCGGTCTCGCGGCCCTTGAGAGATCGGGGAAGTCCCACGATCACCGCGACCGCGTCGTATTCCTCGACGAGCTCGAGGACCCGACGCAGCTCGGCGGTCCAGGAGGGTGCGCCGTCGGCCACGCGGATCGTCTCTACAGGTGTTGCGAGAATCCCATCGGGATCGCAGGAGGCGACACCGATACGGGCGGTGCCCACGTCCAGCCCCAGTCGTCGTCCCCTAGTCCAGCCGGGAGGAGACCCCTCGGACGGGGCGGAACCGACGGCGTCGCTGCTGCCGTCGATGCCCGAGCCCGGCGTCACAGGGCGTCCCGCACGGCCTCACGGAGCGCGGATACGGCAGTGTCGATCCCGGTCGGATCCGAACCCGCGCCCTGCGCCATGTCGGGCTTTCCGCCACCGCGCGCCCCGAGAGCCGGGGCGATCGACTTGACGAGATCTCCGGCCTTGAGGCCGCGGTCCTGGGCCGCGGAACTCACCGCGATGACGAACGGGACCTTGTCCGCCCCCGGAGCGGTGAGCAGCACGACCCCGGCATCGGAGCCGAGCCTGCCCTTGAGATCCGAGGCGAGGGTACGCAGGTCACCGGCGGCTGCGCCGGGGGCGTTGTGTGCGAGGAACCGGATGCCCCCGAGATCCTCGGACTCGGCGACGAGCGTCGCGGCCTGGGAGGCGAGTTGTGCTGCGCGCATCGACTCGAGGGACTTCTCGGTCTCACGGAGCTTCGCGGTGAGCGCCGCGATACGGTCCGGCAGTTCGTCGGTCGGCGCCTTGAGCGAGGCGGCGAGCCCGGAGACGAGGGCCCGCTCCTTGGCCTGGTGACGGTAGGCGTCCATTCCGACGTACGCCTCGACGCGGCGGATGCCGGAACCCACCGACGACTCGCCGAGCAGGCTCACGGGACCGATCTGCGCCGACGTGGCGACGTGGGTGCCACCGCAGAGCTCCATGGAAAAGGGACCGCCGATCTCCACGACGCGGACGGTTGAACCGTAGTTCTCGCCGAACAGCGCCATGGCCCCCATGCGCTTGGCCTCGTCCAGCGACGTCTCCACCGTGTTGACGGTGTAGTCGGCGTCGACCGCTGCGTTGGTGACCTCCTCGATCTGGGCGAGGACGTCCCCGGGGATCGCCCCGGTCCAGTTGAAGTCGAAGCGCATGTAGCCGGGCTTGTTCAGCGATCCGGCCTGGACCGCCTCCGGGCCGAGGATCTGACGCAGTGCGGCGTGAACGAGGTGCGTCGCCGAGTGTCCCTGCGTCGCACCCTTGCGCCAGTCACGGTCCACGGCTGCGGTCACGAGCTGGCCGGCCTCGGCCTGACCACCGGTCACCACGCCCTTGTGGACCCACAGCTTCTTGCCGATCTTCTGCACGTCGTCGACCCGCATCTGGAACCCGGCGGTCGAGATGAGACCCCGGTCGCCGATCTGCCCACCTGACTCGGCGTAGAACGGCGTGCGGTCGAGGAGGAACTCGACCTCGTCGCCCTCGGTGGCCACGGGGACAGACGCGCCCCCGGAGATGATGCCCAGCAGGGTGCCCTCGTCGGTGAGGTCCGTGAACCCGGTGAACACGGTCTCCCCCGCGTCCAGGAAATCCCGGTACACCGACAGGTCGGCGTGAGCGTGCTTCTTGGCCTGCGAGTCCGCCTTGGCCCGCGCGCGCTGTTCTGCCATGAGCGAGCGGAAGCCCTCCTCGTCCACCTGCAGGCCGGCCTCGGAAGCCATCTCCAGGGTGAGATCGATCGGGAAACCGTGGGTGTCGTGCAGCGCGAACGCCTGGCTGCCCGAGAGCACCGCCGCCCCGGATCCGCGGGCGTCCTCGGCAGCCCGCTCGAACAGCTGGGTGCCGGACTCGAGGGTCTTGAGGAATGCGGTCTCCTCGGCCACCGCGATGCGCTCGATCCGCTCGTAACCGGCAACGGTCTCGGGGAACGACGGCCCGATCGCGTCACGCACGGTGGCCATGAACTGTGCCATCGTCTCCTGCGAGGCACCGAGTAGCCGGACGGACCGCACGATGCGGCGGAGCAGACGTCGGAGAATGTACCCACGGCCCTCGTTGCCGGGGGTCACGCCGTCCGAGATGAGCATGTACGCGGTCCGGGCGTGGTCTGCGATCACACGGAAACGCACATCAGCGGCACTGTCCGCGCCGTACTTCGCACCGGACAGCCGCTCGGCGGTGTCGATGACCGGACGCAGCAGATCCGTCTCGTAGACGTTCTCGACCCCCTGCAGAAGGAACGCGACACGCTCCACGCCCATACCGGTGTCGATGTTCTGTTTCGGGAGCGGCCCGAGGATCTCGAAGTTGTCCTTACCGGTGCCCTCGCCGCGCTCGTTCTGCATGAACACGAGGTTCCAGATCTCGATGTAGCGGTCCTCGTCCGCTTCGGGTCCGCCCTCCACCCCGTACTCCGGCCCACGGTCGTAGAAGATCTCCGAACAGGGCCCACACGGTCCGGGAATACCCATGGACCAGTAGTTGTCGGCCATGCCACGACGCTGGATTCGCTCTTCCGGGACACCGATCACGTCTCGCCAGATACCGAAGGCCTCGTCGTCGTCGAGATACACGGTGACCCACAGCAGCGCCGGGTCGATCCCGAACCCTCCGGCGTCTACGGACGAGGTGAGCAGCGACCACGCGTGGCGGATCGCCCCCTCCTTGAAGTAGTCACCGAACGAGAAGTTGCCGGCCATCTGGAAGAAGGTGTTGTGGCGGGTCGTGATGCCCACCTCCTCGATGTCGAGGGTGCGGACACACTTCTGTATGGAGGTGGCGGTGGCGTACTCGGGGGATTCCTGACCGAGGAAGTACGGCTTGAACGGCACCATGCCCGCGTTCACGAACAGCAGGTTGGGATCGTCGAGCACCAGCGACGCACTGGGGACCTCGGTGTGTCCGGCCTTGACGAAGTGGTCGAGAAAACGGCGACGGATCTCATGGGTCTGCACTGGCAAGCCTCGCTGGGTCTACTGAAGGGGATGTCCGGCCCACCAGACTACCGCCGGGGCCCGCCCGCCCTCGCGGGAGCCTGATCAGCCGGGGCGCCCCGACCGGCAAGTGTGGAGAACATCCGGTGTGGAGAACATCCGGTGCGGAGAACAGCTGCACGCACAAAGGGCCGGGCGCGTATCCGACTGGCCGGAGACGCGCCCGGCCCCTCAGCCGGTGACAGCAGGGTGTCAGCGCGGCATCGGGGGCAGGGTGATGCCGAAGTTCTGGGCAGTGATGAACGCCTCGGGCGGGAGCAGGCCCATGCTGTGGGCCGCGGTGCCCCAGACACCGATCGAGGTGGCGAACCCGACTGCCGTCGAGACGAGATAGGTCAGAAAACCGCCCATGATTCCTCCGGGAGAGTGTGGTTACGCAGTGCCCGGTCAGACACCTGCCCTCCAGCGTCACACAGTTTTCAGCAAGTTGACAGGGATTCCCCGACAATTCAAGGCCCTCAACTGCAGTGATACCACGAAGGGGGCGACAGATCACTGTCTGATGATTTTCCTCAGCTTGTTCACGCGCGCCGCGAGTTCCCGTTCGTGCCCGTGCACACCGGGTGTGTAGTACTCGCGACCCACGAGATCGTCGGGCGGGTACTGCTGCCGAACCACCCCCGGCGCCGCATCGTGGGGGTACCGGTAGCCGACACCGTTCCCGAGTCCCTTGGCGCCGGCGTAGTGCCCGTCTCGCAGGTGCTTGGGGACCTCGCCGACCCCACCCGCCCGGACGTCCGCCATAGCGGAGTCGATGGCGGCGATCACCGCGTTCGATTTGGGCGCGGTGGCGAGGTGGATGGTGGCCTGGGCCAGGGCGAGTCGGCATTCCGGCAGTCCGACCTTCTGCACCACCTCTGCCGCCGCTGTCGCCGACTGCAGCGCCGTGGGATCGGCCATGCCGATGTCCTCGCTCGCGTGGATCATCAACCGTCGCGCGATGAAGCGCGGGTCCTCCCCCGCCACGAGCATCCTGGCGAGGTAGTGCAGCGCCGCGTCCGCGTCGGATCCTCGGATCGACTTGATGAACGCGCTCGTCACGTCGTAGTGCTGGTCCCCGTCTCGGTCGTACCGCACGGGCGCGGAATCAAGACTGAGCTCGACGACCTCCGGGGTCACCGTCCCGCCCGCGTCGGCCGCCCCGGCCGCGGCCTCGAGTATCGTCAGACTGCGCCGCGCGTCACCGCCGGCGAGTCGGACGATGTCCGCCACCGCCTCGTCGGTGACCTCGACAGAGCCCCCGAGCCCCCGCTCGTCGGACACCGCGCGACGCACCACATCGCCGATCCCCTCCTCGTCCAGCCCCTTCAGCTCCGCGATGAGGGAGCGGCTGAGAAGCGGCGAGATCACCGAGAAGTGCGGGTTCTCGGTCGTGGCGGCCACCAGGAGAACGATCCCGTTCTCGACCGCGGCCAGCAGTGCGTCCTGCTGGCTTTTGGAGAAACGGTGCACCTCGTCGATGAACAGGACGGTGCGCTGACCGTGGATCTGGCGGGTGCGCGCGTCGTCGATCACCGCCCGGACGTCCTTCACACCGGCGTTGAGCGCCGACAGGGCCACGAAGTGTCGCCCGGAGGAGCTCGCCACGAGGTTCGCGAGGGTGGTTTTACCCGTGCCCGGGGGTCCGTAGAGGATCACCGAGGAGCCGCCCCTGCCCTCGACCAGCCTGCGCAGCGGTGAGTTCTCGCGGAGGAGGTGGTCCTGGCCCAGCACCTCGTCGAGGTTCCGTGGGCGCATCCGGACCGCGAGTGGAGCCGAGGGGTCATGGTCGAGGGAGCCGCCCCGTGACGGGACGTATCCCGCCGGTTCCGCTCCCGGCGTCCCCGGCGTGGCGAAGAGTCCGGCCTCGTCAGTCACCCCGTCAGGCTACCGCGACGGTCCGACACCGCCCGGCTGCCGCCATCGCACAGGCCCCGTAGAGGTGAACGTCAGTCCAACTTTCCGCCGGAACCCTTCTCCCCACCGGCATCGATGCGATTGACTGGATCAACGGACCGGTGACCCCCTGCTCACCAGTGATCGGAAAGCCCCCAGCTCCATGTGCCAGCTCGACCGTCACCGCCCCACTCCCGACTCCCCCGCCCTCTCGCGTCGGACCGTCCTGGCCGCAGGGGGCGCCGGGGTCCTCGCCGCGGTCGGTGCCACGGTCCTGGGAACCCCTGCCGCGGCATGGGCCCGCCCCACGCAGCCCGTCGCCGACGACGTGGACGTCTACGTGATCGTCACCGACGGCATGATCCCGTCCGAGCTCAACGCGGCTCAGGCGCCCACCCTGTCCCGTTGGGCCGATCACGGCACCCGATACACCTCGGCGCGGGCGCACATGATCGCCGAGACCCTCCCCAACCACACCGCGATGATGACCGGGGTCTACCCCGACCGGAACGGCGTTCCCTCCAACTCGATCTGGGACCGCGCGGCCGGCGATGAGCGCACCCTCGACCGTGCGGACGACATCACCTACCCCACGGTGCTCGAACGAGTCCGGGTCGAGGCCGGCGTCACCACGGCCAGCGTCCTGAGCAAGGACTACCTCCACGGGATCTTCTCCGGACGAGCGTCGGTCCAGTGGGCGCCGTTCCCCCTTGTGCCCGTCACGGATCATTCACTCGACGAGTTCACCGTCGAGGCTCTCAAACGGACGGTGATCGACCACAGTCCCCGGTTCACCTTCGTCAACCTCGGTGACATGGACCGGTTCGGACACATGGATCTCAGCGGCTACTCACTGCGGGTCGCGCGCAACCAGGCGGTGTGGAACTCCGACCACAAGCTCTTCCAGTTCGAACGGTTCCTGCGTGAGACCGGGCGGTGGGAACGGTCGGTCCTCATCGTGCTGGCCGACCATTCGATGGACTGGTCGGTTCCGGAGAACTTCATCAACGCGGGGGCGGCCATCGACGCCGACCCGGCACTGCGTGGCCGGTTCGGGATCGCGCAGAACGGCGGGGCGGACACTTTCACCTATCTGGGGGCGCCGGCAGAGCGTGGAGCGGCCCTCGACCGGCTTCGCACCGTCTTGGCCGGGCTGCCCGGAGTCAACTCCCTCTACGACCCGGCCGAGCTCCGTCTCGGCGAGCGCGCCGGGGACCTCGTCGCGACCTGTCACCCGGGGTGGCGGTTCTCCGATCCCACCCCGCTCTCCAACCCGATTCCCGGTAATCACGGTCACGAGGCGACGTTGCCCATCCCGTTCTTCGTCTCCGGCGGCCATCGGATCGTGCGCCACGGTCAGGTGGTCGATCGTCCGGTCACCACGCGTGATGTGGCCCCCACCGTTGCGCGTCTGTTCGGCCTTGATCACGGGGACATGGACGGGTCCCCGGTTGTCGAGGCGTTCGACCTGTAGCGGCGCGTCGCCGTGGGCCTGTGGCGGCGTGTCGCCTTGTGACCGTCGCCGTGGGCGACGAGACCGGGTCGACGACGACGACGAGACCGCCCGTCTCCGGGACGTGATCGTCGGGAGACGGGCGGTCTGATCAGACGCGGATCGCTGCTGCCGGCCTAGTCGGCTGTCGCGACCTCGTCCTGCTGCCGACGGGGCGCCGGCGTGGCGTCGATACCGGACTCCTTGCGCTGCTGCGGGGTGATCTCCGCGGGTGCGTCGGTGAGGGGGTCCACGCCGCCACCGGACTTGGGGAACGCGATGACGTCACGGATCGACTCGGTACCGGCGAGCAGTGCGCAGATCCGGTCCCAGCCGAAGGCGATGCCGCCGTGCGGCGGGGCACCGTAGGAGAACGCGTCCAGCAGGAAGCCGAACTTCTCGCGGGCCTCGTCCTGAGTGATTCCCATGACGCCGAACACCCGTTCCTGGATATCCTGGCGGTGGATACGGATGGAACCGCCACCGATCTCGTTGCCGTTGCACACGATGTCGTAGGCGTGCGCCAGCGCCGAACCCGGGTCGGTGTCGAAGCTGTCGAGGTGCTCGGGCTTGGGCGAGGTGAAGGCGTGGTGCACCGCGGCCCAGGCGCCGGAACCCACGGCCACGTCACCGGCAGCGGTGGCGTCGTCGGCGGGCTCGAACATCGGGGCGTCCACAACCCAGGTGAACGCCCACGCGGTGGGGTCGATGAGGTCGAGCTTGGCGGCGATCTCACCACGGGCCGCGCCGAGGAGCGCGCGGGTGGACTTCACCGCGCCGGCTCCGAAGAAGATGCAGTCCCCCGGCTCGGCGCCGACGTGGGCTGCGATGCCCTCACGTTCGGAGTCCGACAGGTTCTTGGCCACCGGGCCGCCGAGTTCGCCGTCCTCACCCACGAGGATATACGCCAGTCCCTTGGCGCCACGCTGCTTGGCCCACTCCTGCCAGGCGTCGAGCTGGCGGCGTGGCTGCGACGCACCGCCCTTCATCACCACCGCACCCACGTAGGGCGCCTTGAACACGCGGAAGGGGGTGTCGGCGAAGAACTCGGTGCACTCGACCAGCTCGATGTCGAACCGAAGGTCCGGCTTGTCGGAGCCGTAACGACGCATGGCCTCGTCGTAGGTCATGCGCGGGATCGGCGTGGTGATCTCGATGCCGGCCGCGGCCCACACGTCGGTGAGGATCTCCTCGGCCAGGGCGATCACGTCATCCTGGTCGACGAAGCTCATCTCCACGTCGAGCTGCGTGAACTCCGGCTGGCGGTCGGCACGGAAATCCTCGTCGCGGTAGCACCGGGCAAGCTGGTAGTAGCGCTCCATACCGGCCACCATGAGGAGCTGCTTGAACAGCTGCGGCGACTGCGGCAGTGCATAGAACGTGCCCGGCTGCAGGCGCGCCGGGACGAGGAAGTCGCGGGCGCCCTCGGGGGTCGACCGTGTCAGGGTCGGGGTCTCGATCTCCACGAAGTCGTGGCGGGCCATGACCGACCGGGCGGCGGCATTGACCTTCGACCGCAGTCGGAGTGCCGCACCGGGGCCCTCACGCCGCAGGTCGAGGTAGCGGTGCCGCAGTCGCGCCTCCTCGCCGACCTCGTCGTCGAGCTGGAACGGGAGCGGCGCGGCCTCACCGAGGACCTCGAACGACGTCACGTCGATCTCGACCTCGCCGGAGGTCAGATTCGGGTTCTCCGATCCCTCCGGACGACGGTCCACCACGCCGGTGATCGAGACGCAGTACTCGTTGCGGAGCCGGTGGGCACGCTCGGCCACGTCCTCGGAGCGGAACACGACCTGGCAGATGCCGGTCGAGTCGCGGAGATCGACGAAGATGACCCCGCCGTGGTCACGGCGACGTGCAACCCAACCGGCCAGGGTGACTGTGGCTCCTGCATCGGCGGCTCGGAGCTGGCCGGCGGAATGGGTGCGCAGCACTACGGTGTTCCTCTCGTCTGGATGGCGATGTGTGGTCGTGGAGCGGGCGAACCGCCGGGGCACCGGTGGCCGGCCGAGCGGCTCAGACGAGGGACAGTCTACGGCCACCACCGGATTCGGCTCGTGTCGGACACCCCGGGGCCCGCAGCGCAATAAGGTTATCGACACAGCGCCGAGGTGGTGACGGCCCGGAGGACGGGCGGCCGGCGCATCAGAAGGGGCAGCGGCCATGACTTTCAGGCAGAACGGTCAGCTCGACACGAGCGGGGTGTCCGGTGGTGGCGGAGGTCGTCGCCGTGGCGTCGCGATCGGCGGCGGCGTCGGTGGCATCGCGATCGTTCTCATCGCCCTGTTCCTGGGGGTGGACCCCTCACAACTGGGACTGACCGAGGGCGGCACCACCGATCAGGGTGCGACAACTGAGTCGGCCCAGCAGATCCAGCAGCACATCGACCAGTGCGACCTGCAGCAGGCCAATGCGGACACGACGTGCCGGATCGTCGCCACCACGGAGAGCCTCGAGGACGTCTGGACCGCTCAACTGCCCCAGCAGGTGGGTGTGGACTGGATCCAACCGCACACCAACATCTTCACCGGTGGAATCGACACAGGGTGTGGCGCGGCGACCTCGGCCGTCGGCCCCTTCTACTGCCCGGCGGACAACGAGGTATACCTCGATCCGTCGTTCTTCGACGATGTTCTGGTCCAGCAGCTCGGCGGCTCGGGCGACGGGGCATCCCAGATGTACGTGGTGGCCCACGAGTTCGGCCACCACCTCCAGACCATGCTCGGCGACATCCAACGCTCGCAGCAGGACCCGGCCGGTCCCTCGTCCGGTGCCGTTCGCGTCGAACTCCAGGCTGATTGCTACGCGGGCCTGTGGGCACATTTCGCGACGGGCACCCCGGCACCGGGCGGCGAACTCCCCCTGTTGGAGAGTCTGACCGAGCGCGACGTGGACGGGATCATCCAGACCGCGGAGGCGATCGGTGACGATCACATCCAACGCACGGGAGGGGCCAGGGTCGACCCGAGCTCGTGGACCCACGGGTCCTCCGAGATGCGCAGGCAGTGGTTCCTCACCGGGTACCGGGAGGGATCGGTCCAGGCCTGCGACACGTTCTCCGCGCGGCTGTAGGTTTCAGCCGTCCAGCAGGCCTCGGACGTGGTCGACCACGGAGTCCAGCGGAACCGGATGCTGTTCGCCGTCCGCCATGTTCTTCACCACCGCTGTCCCGGCCGCGAGCTCGTCCTCACCGATCACGATCGTCACCGAGGTGCCGGAGCGGTCTGCGGCCTTGAACGCACCCTTGAGGCCACGGTCGCCGTATGCCATATCGGCGCGGATGCCGTCGCGCCGGAACTGTCCGAGCAGGGGGACGAGAACGGCCTTGGCGGCGGAGCCGAGCGCGACACCGAAGACGTCGACCCGGCCGGTGACGGTCGGGTCGATGCCCTCGGCCTCGAGAGCGAGCACCGTGCGGTCGACGCCGATGCCGAACCCGATGCCCGAGAGATCCTGTCCGCCGAGCTGGGCCATCAGACCGTCATAGCGCCCGCCGCCTCCGATACCGGACTGCGCTCCCAGCCCGTCGTGGACGAACTCGAAGGTCGTCTTGGTGTAGTAGTCGAGCCCGCGGACCATCCGCGGGTTGATCTCGTACGCGACCCCGAGAGCATCGAGGTGCGCGCGGACCGACGAGAAGTGCTCGGCGCTCTCGTCGGAGAGATGATCGAGCATCAGTGGAGCGTTCTCGAGCTGAGCACGCACTTCCGGACGCTTGTCATCGAGGACCCGCAATGGGTTGATCCGGGCGCGTTCGCGCGTCGCCTCGTCGAGGTCCAGACCGCTGAGGAACTCCTGCAGCCGCTGTCGGTACTCCGGACGGCAACTGTCGTCGCCGAGCGAGGTCAACTCGAGGCGAAAGCCCGTCAGACCGAGCGACCGGAACGCCTGGTCCGCGACCGCGATCACCTCGGCGTCGAGTGCGGGGTCGTCGACGCCGATCGCCTCGATCCCAACCTGCTGCAGCTGCCGGTACCGGCCCGCCTGCGGGCGCTCGTACCGGAAGAACGGCCCCGCGTAGCTCGCCTTCACCGGGAGTTGTCCCCGATCGAGTCCGTGCTCGATCACCGCGCGCATGACTCCAGCGGTTCCTTCCGGTCGGAGCGTGACACTGCGACCGCCCCGGTCCTCGAAGGTGTACATCTCCTTCGAGACGACGTCGGTGGACTCCCCCACACCCCGGGCGAACAGGGTGGTGTCCTCGAAGATCGGAAGCTCTATGTGCCCGTAACCGGCGTTGCGCGCCGCAGCGGTGATCGCGTCGCGTACCGCCACGAACGCAGCTGACGTCGGCGGAACGTAATCAGGGACGCCCTTGGGTGCCTTGATGGTGGACTTCTTCTGGCTACCGGTCACGGGTCGGGATTCCTCGGTCTTCTCGAAGGGATGCTGGGTGGGGTTCAGAGGTCGCGGAGGAACGGGTTCGACCGGCGCTCCCGACCGATTGTCGTGGACGGGCCGTGTCCCGGGAGGACGATCGCGTCGTCGTGGAGCACCAGGAACTTCTTGGCGATCGACTGCAGAAGAACCTCGGTGTCGCCACCCGGGAGATCGGTCCGCCCCACGCCGTCCTGGAACAGGACGTCTCCTCCGAGGACCACCTCCCTCGGGCCCTCCTCAGTATCCACGGTGATCCGGAACGACACGGAACCGCGGCTGTGCCCCGGGACGTGGTCCACGTCGAAGACCATCGAGCCGAAGGTGAGTGTGTCCCCGTCGAACACCTCGATGACGTCCGCTGGTTCGGTGAACGTCGTGTCCTTCAGCAATGCGGAGATGTCCATCGAGATCGCCTTGGCGGGATCCGCGAGCATCTCGCGGTCGTCCGGATGGATGTAGGCGGGGACGCCGTAATGATCAGCGACCTGCTGGGCGTTCCAGATGTGATCGAGATGCCCGTGAGTCAACAGGACCGCCCTCGGCTTGAGACCCGCCTCGGAGACCTGGCGACGGACCTGCGGCTCCGCGTCCTGGCCGGGGTCGACGATCACGCACTCACCGGAATCATCCGCCACGATGTAGCAATTGGTCTGGAACATCCCTGCGGGGAAACCCATGATCTGCACTACTGCAACTCCTTACGTTGGACATCCCACGGCGATCAGCGCGGCCAGGACCGTTCAACGACCCACGACACCGGCAGTGGTGTTCGGCCTTCTCAGCCCAACCTGGTAGACAAGGACCCTGGGTTGGAGCGTCGTGGGCGAAGTCCCCAAGGGGCATCCGCGATCATTCCAGCCGACCGTTCCAGCCTAGTCCAGGTACCCAGGAGGGTCATGTCCACCAACCAGGAACGCCGAGCCGAGGCCCGTCAGCGCCTACGCGAGCAGATGGAGGCCCAGGCCCGCCGCGAGAAGCAGCTCAAGATCGGGGCCGCCGTCGTGGTGGCCGTCGTCCTGCTCGGCATCGTGGGCATCGTGGTGTGGAACAAGGCCGAGCAGGCACGAGCCGAGGAATACGCGGCCAATTGGCTCACCTGTGAGTACCCGGAGGACACCAGTACCCCGGAGAAGGTCGACCCGGAGGAGTTCAAGGAGGACGGCCCCGAGGTGATGGCCGAGGCAAAGCGCTACAACGAGCGGATCGACACGATCGCCGACACCAAGCGCGAGGGTCAGTCGCCCACCGGTGACCAGCCGCGACGGGGTACCGCCGCGGTCACCATCGACACGAACAGCGGCGAGATCCCGCTCACGCTCGATCGCGCCGACGCGCCCTGCAACGTGGCCAGCTTCGTGTCACTCGCCGAGCAGAAGTTCTTCGACGAGACCGAGTGCCACCGCCTGACAGTCGCCGAGGAGGGCGCATCGTTGTCAGTCCTCCAGTGTGGTGATCCCACCGCGACCGGACTGTCGGGACCCGGCTACTCGGTCGTCGACGAGCCTCCGACGGACCTCGCGGTGGCGGAGGACGGTTCGGGAATGACGGTCTACCCCCGAGGCACGGTCGCCATGGCGAAATCCCAGACGCCGAACAGCGCGGGTAGCCAGTTCTTCCTCGTCTACGAGGACTCCACGCTCCCGCCCGAGTACTCCGTCATGGGGACGGTCGACGAGTCCGGACTCGAGGTGCTGGACAAGATCGCCGACGCAGGGATCAAGAGCAACGAACCGGAAGACGCGGACTACCAGCAACCGACGAAACCGGTGAAAATCGAGAAGGTGACGGTCGGAGCCCAGGAGGGCCTGCCCGAGGCCTGACCCCTCGACATCGACGCCAGCGGCCCGCCTTCACCGGAGAAGGCGGGCCGTACCCGTATGTTCGTCGACGTGGTCCTCACGACGCCTTGCCGGTCAGTTGGAGGTCACGCGACTCACGTCGAAGACCCCCTCGACCCGGCGAACCGTGTTGAGGACGTGACCCAGGTGTTTCGGATCCGCCATCTCGAAGGTGAATCTCGAGATGGCAACCCGGTCGTCTCCGGCCGTCTGCACTGACGCGGACAGGATGTTGACCTTCTCGTCGGCGAGCACCTTGGTGACGTCGGAGAGCAGCCGATGCCGGTCGAGCGCCTCGACCTGGATCGCCACGAGGAACACCGACCCCGGCCGAGGAGCCCATTCGACCTTGACCAGGCGTTCCGGCTCACGGTGAAGGTCCGTGGCGTTGGTGCAGTCGGTGCGGTGCACGCTGACGGTTCCACCGCGCGTGATGAACCCCAGGACCTCGTCACCGGGAACAGGAGTGCAGCACCTGGCGAGCTTGGCGTGCACGTCCTCGACGCCGCCCACCAGGACCCCCGCGCCGGCCGGGGCCGGTCGATGGGGGGTGATGGTCTTCTCGCCGGACCGGTCAGCCAGTTCCTCGGTGACCTCGTCGACGCCGCCGAACGCGGAGACCAGTCGCCCCACAACGGTCTTGGCGGACACGTGGTTCTCGCCGATCGCCGCGTACAGCGCGGTCACGTCACCGAAGCCCAGTTCCCGGGCGACATCCGCGATGGTCTCGTTGGAGAAGACCCGGTGCACGGGCACCCCACCGCGCCTGACCTCGCGGGTGATCAGGTCCTTGCCCCGCTCGAGCGCCTCTTCCCTGCGTTCCTTCGCGAACCACTGCCGGATCGAACTCTTGGCACGTCCGGAGACCACGAATTTCTGCCAGTCGAGGCTGGGCCCCGCATTGGGGTCCTTGGAGGTGAAGATCTCCACTACCTCGCCGTTTTCCAGGGGCCTCTCCAGAGCGACGAGCTTGCCGTTGACCCGCGCACCGATACAACGGTGTCCGACCTCGGTGTGTACCGCGTAGGCGAAGTCGACCGGTGTCGACCCGACGGGCAGGTTGATCACGTCGCCCTTCGGTGTGAAGACGAAGATCTCCTTGCTCGTCATCTCGAATCGCAGCGAGTCGAGGAACTCACCAGGATCCGCTGCTTCGCGCTGCCAGCTGAGCAGTTGACGCATCCAGGCCATTTCGTCGACCTCTGCCTGGTCGCCGTGATGTTTGCCCTTCGTCTCCTTGTACCGCCAGTGGGCAGCGATGCCGTACTCGGCGTTCCGGTGCATCTCGTGCGTCCGGATCTGGATCTCCAGCGGCTTGCCGTCCGGTCCGATCACCGTGGTGTGCAGTGACTGGTAGACGCCGAACCGCGGCTGGGCGATGTAGTCCTTGAAGCGTCCCGGCATCGGCTTCCAGGTCGAGTGGACGACACCGATCGCCGCGTAGCAGTCCCTGACGTCCTCGCAGAGGACGCGCAGTCCGACCAGGTCGTGGATCTCGTCGAACTCCCTGCCACGGACGATCATTTTCTGATAGATCGACCAGTAGTGCTTGGGCCGACCCTCGACGGTCGCCTGGATGTGGGCCTTCTCGAGTTCGTTCTTGACCCGCCCGATCACCGTGCCCAGATAGACGTCACGGCTCGGTGCGCGGTCCGCGACGAGCCGGACGATCTCCTGGTACTTCTTGGGCTCGAGGATCGCGAAGGCCAGATCCTCGAGTTCCCACTTGATGGTCGCCATCCCGAGTCGATGCGCCAACGGCGCGATCACCTCGAGGGTCTCGCGTGCCTTCTTGGCCTGCTTCTCCGGCGGGAGGAACCTCATCGTCCGCATGTTGTGGAGGCGGTCCCCGACCTTGATCACCAGTACACGCGGGTCATGCGCCATCGCGATGATCATCTTGCGGATGGTCTCCGCTTCTGCGGCCTCGCCGAAATCGACCTTGTCGAGTTTCGTGACCCCGTTGACGAGATGCGCGACCTCGCCTCCGAAATCCGCAGCCAGCTCCTCGAGCGAATAGTCGGTGTCCTCGACGGTGTCGTGGAGCAGTGCCGCGACCAGCGTCGTGGTGTCCATGCCCATCTCCGCACAGATCGTGGCGACGGCGAGGGGATGTGTGATGTACGGGTCGCCAGACTTCCGGAACACCCCGCTGTGCTTACGCTCGGCGAGGGCGTAGGCGCGAGCCAGCAGACCGACGTCCGACTTCGCGTGGTGCATCCGGTGGACCCGGACGAGAGGCTCGAGCACCGCAGGGGTCGATGTGACGGTGAGGCCGGAGGTGAGTCGACGTGCCCACCGGGCCCGGACACGCCGGCCGGCGGACGGTCGGGTACCGGGGATCACCGGTATCGGCTGGGTACGCGGCTCGTGCTGAGGATCGCGTTCGGCGGGATCAGGTCGTTGCGTCATGCCCGACTCCTCCCTGGGTAACCGGACGCCGTGGTCATGCGCCCGATGCCTATGCGACCGTCAAACAGGTCAGCGGTGTGCCCGACAGTCTATCCCGACCCCCCAGGCCGGGAACCTCGAGAATGACGGACAGACCGGCGACGACGGCGCCGCAGTCATCGAGAAGTCCCACCGCTGCTCCGAGAGTGCCTCCGGTGGCGAGCACGTCATCGACGACGAGCACGCGCTTACCGCGGAGCTCCAGGCCGTCAGCCGGTAGCTCGAGCGTCGCGGCGCCGTACTCGAGTTCGTACGACCGGGAGTGGACGGGCGGAGGCAGCTTGCCGGCTTTGCGGATCGCCAGCACACCGGTGTGGAGGCGGACAGCCACTGCGCCGGCGAGGAGGAATCCCCTGGCATCGAGTCCGGCGACGTAGTCGATCGTCCCGATCTCGTGTCCGGCCATGAGACCGTCGACGACCGCGTCGAACCCCTCGGCATTCGCCAACACAGGCGTGAGGTCGCAGAACTGGACCCCGTCGGTCGGGAAATCTTCTACCCGTCGCATCAGTCGTTCAACCGAGTTGGTGATCTCCGGGGTGACGGTGGTGACGTCGGATGCGGTCATGCGAGGGCCTCCTGCTTGGCACGACGAGCCAGGACCTTGGCCGACTGACGCCGGATCTCGGGATCCCGTTCCTTGAGCGATACGAGTAGTGGGGTGGCGAGGAACACCGACGAGAAAGTACCGGTCACGATCCCGACCATCTGGACGATGGCCAGATCCATGAGCGTGCCGACCCCCAGGATCCACACGGCGATCACGACCAACGCCAGCAGGGGCAACAGACCGATGATCGTGGTGTGGATCGAGCGCATCAGGGTCTGGTTGACACCGAGGTTCGCCTCTTCCGCATAGGTATGGCTCGCGGTGTGCCGCAGCCCACGCGTGTTCTCCTCGACCTTGTCGAACACCACGACCGTGTCGTAGAGCGAGAAGCCGAGAATCGTGAGGAGTCCGATGACGGTCGCCGGAGTCACCTCGAACCCTGCGATCGCGTAGATCCCCGCGGTGGTGATGATGTCGAAGAACAGCGCGACGATCGCCGCGGCGGCCATCTGCCATTCGAACCGGAAGGCGATGTACCCGAAGACGATCACGAGGAACACGGCCAGCGCGATGAGCGCCTTCTCGGTGACCTGTCCGCCCCAACTCTCGCTGCGTGCCGAGTCGCCGATCGCCTCGACGGAGGTCTCTCCACTGGCGGTGACCGGTTGAAACGCCTCGAACAGTGCGTTCTTGGTCGACACGATCTCGTCAGTGTTCAAGAATCTGGTCCCGATCTCGACGATCCGGGCGTTGCCCGTTCCGACGATCTGGACCATTTCGGGCTCTTCACCGAGCGATTCCTCGACTACAGCCGCGACGCGATCCTTGTCGATGTCCCCGGCGGGCATCGTCAGCTTGGTACCTCCGGTGAAATCGATACCGAAGCTGAAGCCCCGGAGCAGGATCGCCGCGAGGCACACGGCGACGATCGCCATCGTCAGCATGTAGAACCTGCGACGGTTCGCGACGATCTCGAAGGCACCGGTACCCGTGTACAGACGGTTGAACAGACTCTCAGTGCGGTTTGACGAGCTGTTCTCGCCGCTTTCGGCTGCGGTGGTCGTGGGCGAGGTCATCGGCCCTCCTCGTCAGTGGCGGGACGGTTCGTCGACTCTGGCGTCGGTGAGGTCGTCGGACCGGAGCCCGGGCCGGTGATGGTGGCCGTGACACCCCGCTCACGGGACTGTTCGGCAGCCTGCTGCTCACGGCGTTCGATGCGCCGCCGTTCGGCCGCCTCTGCCTGGAGGTTGGCCATACGGCCCATACCGTTCGCCCAGGTCTTGGAGAACAAGTCCTTGGTCGACGCGAGGTACACCAATGGCCAGGTGACGGTGAACGCCACGAGAATGTCCGTGAGAGTAGTGAGGCCCAGGGTGAACGCGAAGCCACGGACCTCACCGGTCGCGAGCAGGTACAGGACCACTGCACCGATGAGACTCACCATGTTGCCGGTGACGATCGTGCGACTCGCGCTCTTCCAGGCACGTGGGACCGCGGATCTGAATCTGTGGCCGTCCCGCAGTTCGTCCTTGATGCGCTCGAAGAAGACGACGTAGGAGTCGGCGGTCATACCGATGCCGATGACCAGACCGGCGATACCCGCGAGATCGAGGCTGTAGTCGACCGTGTATCCGAGGAATACCAGCGTTCCGTAGGTGAGCACATACGACAGGACCAGAGAGATGAACGCCAGGAGACCGAGCAGACGGTAGAACACGGCGGAATACGCCAGCACCAGAAGAAAACCAATCGCTCCGGCCAGGAGGCCGGCTTCGAGAGACGCGAGACCGAGCGATGCCGGGACGTTGTCGACATTGGGCTCTTCGAATGAGATCGGGAGTGCGCCGAAGCGGAGGTTTCCGGCGAGGGCCTGTGCTTCCTCGATGGTGAAGTCGCCCGTGATGGAGGTGGCGGAACCGACAGGGGTGACGCCCTGGACGACCGGAGCGCTGATCACCTCGCCGTCGAGGAGGATGGCGATCTGACGCTGGAGGTTCTCCTGGGTCAGGCGGGACCACGTGGCGCTGCCCTGCTGCCCGGGGCCGGCGTTGAACCGGAACGAGACCTCGTTCTTTCCAGCCTGCTGGTTGAACCCGGAACTGACAGAGTCCTTGACGATCTGCTGACCGTCCAGGCGCGTACCGTCCTCGGGCTCGCCCACCAGTAGCGGAACCGGACCCAACACATACTTGGCGTCTTCGCCACAGGCGATGAGCGCCTGGGACTGATCGTCAAAACCGGCGAGGATATCTCGTTCGGGACAACGGAAGCCCGCGAGTGCCTGGGACAGCTTCTCGGGATCCCCCTGCCTGGCGTCGCGAGCCTCCTCCACTTCCTTCGCCACGGCTTCAGCATCGCCCTTGGCGGCGGGAACCGGCTCGAGATCACCCGGGTTGATCGGCTGGGTCTGGAGTACCGGACGAATGGTGAGCTGTGACGTGGTGCCCAGGTCGCGCGCCTGACTGGAGTCCTCGCCGGGAACGGTCAGGACGATGTTGCTGCCCTCGATGACGACGGTGGTGCCCGCGACGCCGAGTCCGTTGACACGGTCGCGGATGATCTCGGTCGCCAGTTGGAGGTCCGCCTCCTCAGGCTGGCCCTTGGGGATCAACGTGACGCGGGTCCCGCCCTGGAGATCGATACCCAGCTTCGGCGTGAGCCCGCGGTCAGCGACCGCGAACGCCGCCACGAAGATGATGAAGAGCATCACGGTGAAGATGCCGAGCATCCGCCATGGCTTGGGTCTCGCGTCCGCGCGCCGAGATCGAGCTGCTGTCACGGGAGTATTGCCTCGCTTCGGTTCAACATGGGCCTGGGACTGGACGGCCCTCCCACCCTACTGCCGGATCCGGCCTTACTGAGAACCCGACGCATCGGTCCCACTGTCGGTTCCGCTGTCGGTCCCGGCCTCGGTGCCCGACGTGGGGGCCGGGTCGATCTTCTCGCGGATCACGCGGCGGTCCCACCGGGTCCGCACCCCGGGAGAGATCTCGAGATCGATCGTGTCCTCGTTCACCGCGACGACCTGTGCGTGGACGCCGGAGGTGGTCAGGACGCGATCGCCCACGACGAGGGAGTCCTGCATCTGCTGCACGGCTTTCAGGGCCTTCCGCTGCTTCGAGCTCTGCAGGAACATCATCACGATCAGCGCGATGATCATCAGCGGGAGTAGTAGCTCAAGTCCCATGGGGTCCTCCTGGCGTGGACCCGGTCATGTTGCAGGCCCTGCGTCTGTTGTTATCGGTGTGTCCGCGAGTGCCGGACGCTACCGTCCGAGCTTGCCAGTCCGTGACTCACCGTGTCGTGTCGGGTCCCCCGTCGATATCAACCGGAAGTGCGGTCTGTGTGGTACCGCGATGTGGCCGATCGAGCCCCATGTGGTCCCACGCCGCGGCTGTGGCGATCCGTCCACGCGGGGTACGTGCGAGGAGTCCCGCTCGGACGAGGAACGGTTCGCACACCTCCTCGAGGGTGCTCGCCTCCTCGCCCACCGCCACAGCGAGGGTGCTCAGGCCGACGGGACCTCCCTCGTGTTGGACCAGGAGCGCCCTGAGCACCGCGCGGTCGAGCCTGTCGAGGCCCAGATCGTCGACTTCGTAGACCCGGAGTGCGGCACGGGCCACGGGCACCGTGATGTGTCCATCAGCACGGACCTCAGCGAAGTCACGCACACGGCGCAGGAGGCGGTTCGCGATTCGAGGGGTACCGCGCGAGCGTCGGGCGATCTCGAGCGCGGCGTCTGTATCCACGGGGATCGACAGGATGTCCGCGGCGCGCGTGACGATCCTCGCCAGATCATCGTCGGTGTAGAAGTCCATGTGTGCCGTGAACCCGAACCGGTCACGGAGTGGGCCGGTCAGTGCGCCGGATCTCGTGGTGGCGCCGACGAGGGTGAACGGCGCGATCTCAAGTGGGATCGAGGTGGCGCCAGGCCCCTTGCCGACCATGATGTCGATCCGGAAATCCTCCATGGCGAGATAGAGCATCTCTTCTGCAGGTCGGGCGATGCGGTGGATCTCGTCGATGAACAGGACATCGCCCTCGATGAGGTTCGACAGCATCGCCGCGAGGTCGCCTGGTCGCTCGAGCGCGGGACCGGACGTGATCCGCAGTGACCCGCCGAGCTCGGCCGCGACGATCATGGCGAGACTGGTCTTGCCCAGTCCGGGAGGGCCGGAGAAAAGCAGATGATCCGGCACCACCCCCCGTCGAGTGGCCGCGGTCAGGACCAGGTCGAGCTGCTCCCGGACTGTCTCCTGGCCGATGAACTCACCGAGACTCCGGGGGCGGAGGGCGCCCTCGACATCAGTGTCGAACGGGGTGAGTGAGGCCGAGAGCTCGCCGTCGGCGCCTGCCTCCATCTCGTCTGACCGGTCCACTATCAGCGCTTCCCGAGAGAGCGGAGTGCCAGGCGAAGTGCTTCAGCCGGGCCGAGTTCCGGCTGGGCGGCGAGAACCGCCGTCGCGGTCTTCTCCGCCTCCGCCGCGGAGAAGCCGAGTCCCTCGAGCGCTTCGGCGACCTCCGTGGCCGCCGGTACCGCGGTGGCACCGGAGGATCCGGTAGCGGGACCGTCAGCGGAGACGGGTCCGACCTTGTCCTTGAGCTCGAGCACCATGCGTTCCGCCGTCCGCTTACCGACTCCGGGAACACGGGTGAGTGCCTTGACGTCGCCGGTTCCGAGAGCGTGGATCAGGTCCGGTGGCTCGAGCGTGGCGATGATCGCCAGAGCCAGCCGTGGTCCCACGCCGGAGACCGTCTGGACGGTCAGGAAGAGTGTGCGCGCATCAACCGAGTCGAATCCGTAGAGGGTCAGCGAGTCCTCCCGTACCACGAGCTCGGTGTGGAGCATCCCCTCCGCACCGCGCCTGAGGCCCGCCAGGGCGGCGGGGGTGGCATGGACGAGAACGCCCACTCCCCCTGTCTCCACCACGCATCGATCGAGACCGATCTCGGTCACGGTCCCCCGAATGGACGCGATCACCAGCGAACTCCCTTCGTTCGAGCCATCCCCCGAGCGGCGGCCCGAGCTCGTTCCTGATCAGCGGCGGAACCACCTGCCCGATGTCCGTTAGTCGCCCCGGACGCGCGTGCCGCTGCGACCTTGGCCTCGAATCCGGCGCGGGTGCGGGCGACCGCCTGGTCCTGTGCCGCGACACGTCCCTGCATGGGAGCGCGCCAGCTGTGACACACGGCGAGTGCCAGTGCGTCGGCGGCGTCCGCCGGGCTAGGTGGCTTCTGTAGACCCAGGATCCGCGTGATCATCAACGTCATCTGCTTCTTGTCCGCGCGACCGCTGCCGGTGATCGCCGCCTTCACCTCAGAGGGAGTGTGGAAGGCGACCGGAATGTCCCGATATGCCGCCGCCAGCGCCACGACTCCGGCGGCCTGGGCGGTGCCTATCGCCGTGGACACCTGGTTCTGGGCGAAGACGCGCTCGATCGCGACGACGTCCGGCCGGTGGATCTCCATCCACTCTTCCGCCACGGTGTGCACCGCCCGCAGGCGGTGCTCGAGTGGCTCGTCTGCGGTCGTCCGCACCACATCCACGTCCAACGCCACGACCGAGCGTCCGGGCTTGGTCTCGATGAGGGCGAGCCCGCACCGGGTGAGACCCGGGTCCACTCCCATGACACGCATCGCGACCTCTCCCCGACCACTGGTAGAACCTACGTTCGAGACCCTACCAGCGGTCCGGCGGTCACGCGTCGAGGGCCGCCAGCACGTCCTCCGGAATGTCGACATTCGAGTAGACGTTCTGGACGTCGTCCGAGTCCTCGAGGGCGTCGATCAGCTTGAACACCTTGCCAGCGCCGTCCGCGTCGACGGTCACCTCGACGGAGGCGCGGAAGCCGGATTCTGCCGATTCGTAGTCGATCCCCGCATCCTGGAGCGCGGTGCGCACCGCGACCAGATCGGTGGGTTCACAGACCACCTCGAACTGCTCGCCGAGATCGTTGACCTCCTCGGCGCCCGCGTCGAGAACGGCCATGAGGAGGTCGTCCTCGGTGAGTTCGCCCTTGTCCAGGACGATCTCGCCCTTGCGGGTGAACAGGTACGCGACCGAGCCGGGATCGGCGAGGTTGCCTCCGTTGCGGGTCATCGCGGTGCGCACCTCACCGGCGGCACGGTTGCGGTTGTCCGTCAGACATTCGATGAGCATGGCCACACCGCCCGGGCCGTAGCCCTCGTACATGATGGTCTCCCACTCTGCGCCGCCCGCCTCCTCGCCGGCGCCGCGCTTGCGCGCGCGCTCGACGTTGTCGGCCGGGACCGAGTTCTTCTTGGCCTTCTGGATGGCGTCGTAGAGCGTGGGGTTACCTGCGGGGTCTCCTCCGCCGGTGCGGGCCGCCACCTCGATGTTCTTGACAAGCTTGGCGAAGAGCTTGCTCCGCTTGGCGTCGATCGCCGCCTTCTTGTGCTTGGTGGTGGCCCACTTGGAATGGCCTGCCATGTGAAGTTCCGCCCTCCGGGGGTGTCTGGGGCCGGGGCGCGCGTGTGCGCGTGCCGGTGCGAGTTGTCGCTGACCGCCTAGTCTACGAGGTCGCGGCGCGGACCATGTCGAGGAAGTACTCGTGGACCCGGACGTCGGGCGTGACCTCGGGATGGAACGAGGTCGCCAGTGCGTTGCCCTGGCGCACCGCGACGATGTGCTCGCGGTCGTCCGAGGCCCGCACCTGTGCCAGGACCTGGACGTCGGGACCGACACGCTCGACCCACGGGGCGCGGATGAAGACGGTGCGCAGCGGCTCGGGCCCGAACGCGTCCACCACGAGGTCGGCCTCGAACGACTCGACCTGTCGACCGAAGGCGTTCCGGCGCACGGACATGTCGATCGCGGAGAACCAGGTCGCGTCCGCGCGGGTGTTAACGACCTCGGAGGCGAGCAGGATCATCCCTGCGCAGGACCCGTACACGGGCATCCCCGCGGTGATCCGCGCGGCCACGGGCTCGTACATCTCGTACACGTCGAGAAGCCGGCTCATCGTGGTGGACTCACCACCGGGCAGGACGAGCCCGTCCACCGCGTCGAGCTCGGTTCGCCGTCGCACGGGAACCGCACGGGCACCAGCGGCCTCGAGGTGCCGGATGTGCTCTCGCACATCGCCCTGGAGGGCGAGAACGCCGATCGTCGGCGTGGCGTCTGTCATCGGGTCGTGTCCTTGTCGGTCGCGGTCGGCTGAGGCGTCCCGCCGGGCGTGTCGCCGGCGCCGGACAGGTCCACCGGGAAGGGCTGGGCTCCGGGTCGGAGTCGACGGGACAGGCCCTCCTGGGTCACGGCGGCCACGAGATTCCCGGACCGGTCGAAGATCCGACCCTGTGTGAGTGTCCGGCCCTCCGAGGCGGACGGCGAGGTCTGGTCGTACAACAGCCAGTCGTCGGCGCGGAAGGGCCGGAGGAACCACATCGCGTGGTCGAGGGACGCGTCCTGGGTGGGCTCGTCAGGATGCGGGATCTTGGCCGAGCCGAGCAACGTCATGTCGGACATGTAGGCCAGGGTGCAGACATGGAAGTTCAGGTCGTCGGGCAGTGCGTCCACACAGCGGAACCAGACCCGCTGCTGTGCAGCCAGCGCGGAGGAAGTCTCCAGGCGGTCCCGGGGGACGATCCGGATGTCCCACTGAGCCCATTCGTCGACGAACACACGGTGGGTCTCGTCCAGGTCCTCATACGTCGGAGCCACCACCTCCTCCGGAGGGATCACCCGAGGGATCGGATCCTGGTGTTGGATACCGTCCTGGCCCACCAGGTGGAAGGAGGCGGACATGGAGAAGATCGGTTCGCCCTCCTGGATCGCGGTGACGCGGCGGGTGGCGAAACTCCGGCCGTCCCGCAGGCGGTCGACCTGGAAGATCGTCGGCACGTCCGGGATCCCGGGCCGCATGAAGTAGCCGTGGAGCGAGTGCACGTGCTTGTCGTCGTCGACCGTCCGTACCGCCGCGGTGAGGGTCTGTCCGGCGACCTGGCCACCGAAGGTGCGCTGCAGGTGGGTGCTGATGGCGGGACCACGGTAGAGGTCCCGGTCGAGTCGTTCGATGTTGAGGATGTCCTCGATCTTGGCCACGCCGGTCACCGTCCCTGATAGTCGAGTACCGCGGCCTCGTGGAAGTGCTCGGTCTCGCCACCCGAGGGTGCCCGGACCGGACCCGGTTCAGGGGTCAGTGTGCGGTGGGGATTCATGGATCGATCGTAGCCCTGCGGCTTCCCGCCCCGACCAGACGACTCCGCCCGGGTCACGACCGAGGATCTCGGCGTGGCCCGGGCGGGTGGGTTCCGGCGCGGGGTGCGCGTGGCGCGGATCCTTGGTCAGACCGCCGCCCCGCGCGTGGTCACCAGCCGCGCTCGGCGAGGCGGTGCGGCTCGGGGATCTCGTCGACGTTGATCCCGACCATGGCCTCACCGAGGCCACGGGAGATGTTCGCGAGGGTTTCCGGGTCGTCGTGGAACGTGGTGGCCTTGACGATCGCCTTGGCGCGGTCGGACGGGTTGCCCGACTTGAAGATGCCGGAGCCCACGAACACGCCCTCGGCGCCGAGCTGCATCATCATCGCGGCGTCGGCCGGGGTGGCGATACCGCCGGCGGTGAACAGCACGACGGGGAGCTTGCCGGTCCGGGCGACCTCCTTGACGAGCTCGAACGGGGCCTGCAGTTCCTTGGCGGCTACGTACAGCTCGTCGGAGGGCAGGCTCGCGAGCGCGCGGATCTGCTGGCGGATCTGGCGCATGTGGGTGGTGGCGTTGGAGACGTCACCGGTGCCGGCCTCGCCCTTGGAGCGGATCATGGCCGCGCCCTCGGTGATGCGGCGCAGGGCCTCGCCGAGGTTGGTGGCGCCACAGACGAACGGGACGGTGAAGTCGAACTTGTCGATGTGATTGGTGTAGTCGGCCGGGGTGAGGACCTCGGACTCGTCGACGAAGTCCACGCCGAGCGACTGGAGGATCTGCGCCTCGACGAAGTGGCCGATTCGGGCCTTGGCCATGACCGGGATGGAGACGGCCTCGATGATGCCGTCGATCAGGTCGGGGTCGCTCATGCGGGCCACGCCACCCTGCGAACGGATGTCGGCGGGGACGCGCTCGAGGGCCATCACGGCCACCGCGCCGGCGTCCTCGGCGATCTTCGCCTGCTCGGCGTTCACGACGTCCATGATGACGCCACCCTTGAGCATCTCTGCCATTCCCCGCTTCACGCGTGCGGTTCCGGTGGTGTTCTCAGTGGACTGGGGCTCGCTCACGAGATAGGCCTTCCTGGCTCAGACGACGTGTAATGCCTCCCAGTGTAGGTCTCCGGCACCGGGACTCCCCAACTGCCGTCCGCCAGTGGAGGTGGTCAGGTACCGGACAGCGGTGTGTCGACGAGCTCGACGTAATCGGGCATGGGGGCACGACCGGCGAGGCGCAGTGCCCGGACGACCGTGTTCTCGCGCAGGGCACGGGTGTCGCGGACGGCGTCGTTGTAGAAGCGCCTGGCCATGGACAACCGGTCGGTGACGTCCACCAGCTCGTCGGCGAGATCCGGATCGAGAGCGCCCGGCGCGATACCCGCCAGCACCACCCCGAGCCGGTTCTCGGCCGCTTCGGCGTCCGGGGTGGACTCCGTCCCGGGCGGGGTCCGGTCGACCGTCGGTGCGAGGGTTTCCCTCCGGCGAGAAGGTGGAGTCGGCGAGGGATCGTGTCCGGTCACCGCTTCCGGGGGGTGTGCGCGGGCGTCCTTCAGTGCGTCGGTCAGCGTGTCGGCGGTGCCCGGGTCGGTGACCGTGAGGTCGCGGGCGATCGCGGCGCCGAGGGTGTGGCGTCGTTGGAGGAGGCCGAACAGCGCCGCGCGGGCGAGGTCGGTGCGGATGTGCAGCCGGTCGAGTCGATGGGCGGTCAGGTAGGCCGTGGTCAGTGCGATGACCACGACGACGGCGATGACGACGATGAGGCCGACGAGCTCACCTGACATGGAGCGTCTCCCCCGGTCCGCGGATCGTGTCGTACACCCGGATCACACGGTCCGCGACGACGGGCCAGTCGTAGTCCCGCACCTCCTGTCGACCACGGGCACGGAGTTCATCACGGACGCCGGCATCGACCAGGACCCGGGTCAGTGCGGTCGCGAGGGATTCCGGATCACCGACCGTCGCGAGCGCGCCGCAGTCGCCGTCTCTGAGGACCCGGCGGAACGCGTCGAGGTCGGAGGCCACCACGGCGGTTCCCGCGGCCATCGCCTCGACCAGGACGATCCCGAAGCTCTCCCCTCCGGTATTCGGCGCGCAGTAGACGTCGGACGCCGCCAGGACCGCGGCCTTGCGTGTGTCGTCGACGCGGCCGAGGAACTCGACCTGCAACCCGCGCGGGAGTCGTGCCCGGAGCGCGTCGGAGTCCCCGTCACCCATGATCCGTAACCGTAGGTCCGGGACGGCATCGAGCACTGCGGGTAGTGCGCGGACGAGGACGTCCATCCCCTTGCGGGGTTCGTCGAACCGGCCGAGGAAGCTGATGGTCGGTACGTCGGCGATCTCGGCACGGGCGTCGACCTCCGAGAACGCGGAGACGTCCACGCCGTTGGGGATCTCGACCGCGTCGGATCCCAGCGCCTCGATCTGCCAGCGTCGGGCGAGTGCCGAGACCGCGATGCGGCCGCGGATCTTCTCCAGTAGGGGCGCGAGGACCCCGTCGCTGGCTTCCAGCAGCATCGAGCTGGTGGTCGAGGTGTGGAACGTCGCGGCGATCGGTCCGGTGCACATGGCCAGGGCGAACATCCCGACACCGGGTGCGTTGGGCTCGTGGATGTGCAGCACGTCCAGCGGCTCTGCCCGGAGCCATCTACGGGTCGCCCGCCAGGTGGCTGGGCCGAAGCTCAGCCGGGCGACGGAGCCGTTGTACGGGATGGCGATGCCGGGACCGGTGAGCGTCATCCCCTCGATCGGTGCGTGCTCGGGACGTCCCGGCGCGAGGACCCGGACCGTGTGCCCTCGCCGACGCAGCTCCCGGGTCAGGTCCACGACATGGGCCTGCACTCCGCCGGGCGCGTCGAACGAGTAGGGGCAGATCATGCCGATGCGCATGGCGCCGATCAGCCCTCCAATCGTGTGCGCCGCCGGGCGGACAGGTCGTCGAGCCAGAGCGGCTGGAGCATGTGCCAGTCCGCGGGATGCTCGGCGATACCCGCGGCGAACTCGTCAGCCAGTGCCTGGACGGCGGACTCGACGCCTCCAGAGACGTCGATCGGCGGCGTGACCCGAACCCGCATCGTGTCCTCGTCCTCGTACCAGAAGTGCGCGACGAGCAGCGGTGCGCCCGTGGCCACCGCGAGCTTGGCAGCTCCGGCGGGCATTCGGGTGGGCTCGCCGAAGAACGTCACAGGGACCCCGGTCTCGCGGAGATCCCGCTCCCCCGGAAGGCAGACGATCTCGCCCGCCGCCAGGTGCTCGCGCAGCGCCTCGAAGGGCGGTCTGTCCCCGCCGGTGAGCGGGTAGATGGTGAAGCCCAGGCTTTCGCGGTAGTCGAGGAACCGCTGGTACAGGGACTCGGGTTTCAGCCGCTCGGCCACCGTGGCGAACCCGCCGTAGCGTCGTGCGAGCCAGGTTCCCCCGAGGTCCCAGTTGGCCGCGTGCGGGAGTGCCACCACGACCCCACGGCCTCCGGCCAGCGCCGCGTCGAGATGTTCGACCCCGCTGATCGTGCGGTCCATCTCGCGGGCGACCGCTTCGCGGTCCATCGACGGCAGACGGAACGCCTCGCGCCAGTAGCGTGCGTAGGAGCGCAGCGAATCCCGGATGAGCTCGTCCGGTACTTCTGCAGGCGGTACGTCGAGCACTCTGGCGAGGTTCCTGCGGAGCTGTGAGTCCGGCCCCTGGCGCCGCGCCGCGAGATCGGCCCCGGTCCGGAACGCCGCGCGCGCCACTCCTTCGGGCAGACCCCGGACGAGGGCCCACCCAGCGGCGTAGCCGGCATCGGCCAGACGCTCCCCGAACCGGCTCATCGGTCCCCCACCGGCTTCGCGGTACCGCCATAACCCGAACCGTTCGCAGCACCCGACACCGCCGAGTCACGGGCTCGGGACAGGTAGTCGGCGCGGCCGCCCCACACCCTCTGGACGACCGTGATCAGGCTGCCCACCGAGACGGCCGTCACCGAGACCTCGATCGCCCACGGCACGCCGAGCCCCTCCAGGCCCGCACCGAGCAGGATCAGGACGAGTCGATCAGCACGTTCCATGAGACCGCCCGGAGTGCGCAGTCCTCCCGCGTCCGCCCGGGCCTTGGAATACGAGACCACCTGGGAGAGCACCATGCAGGCCAACAGCATGACCAGCGTGTACGCGTTCCCGGGCTCCTCGGCGACGATCCACCACACGAGAGCACCCAGGATCACCCCGTCGGCGACCCGGTCCGACACCGCGTCGACCAGGGCGCCGTAGGGTGAGCCGCCGTCGCTCGCCCGGGCGACCGCGCCGTCGACCAGGTCGAAGAGTGTGCACAGCGCGATCACGATCGCCCCCGCGACGAGCTGCCCGGTGCCGAAGAGCCAGATCGCCGCGGCACAGGTCAGTACGAGTCCGGTGAGCGTGATCCCGTTGGCGGTCACGCCGAGGCGGACGAGGAAGGTGGCGAACGGATGGGCCACCTTCGTCACCCCGGGACGGCCGATCTCGCTGAGCATTGTTCTCCCCGCTAGTGAAAAGTCAGTTGGTGTCAGAGGCGTCGGCTGTGTCGGAGACGCCGGTGGCGTCGGCGCCCGATGCCGCAGTGTCCCACGCATCGGCGAGCAGTTGCCGGGTCTGCCGGAGCAACTGCGGCAGGACCTTGGTCCCCGCCGTGACCGTGATGAAATTGGCGTCGCCGATCCACCGCGGCACCACGTGCTGGTGCAGGTGATCGGACAACGACCCACCGGCCGCGCCACCGAGGTTCAGTCCCACGTTGAAGGAGTCCGGTGCCGAGACCGCCTTGATGACCCGGATCAACCGCTGCGTGTATGCCATGAGCTCCCACGACTCGTCGTCGTCGAGATCCTCCAGGTTCGCGACCTTCCGGTACGGCACCACCATCGAGTGACCCGGGTTGTACGGGAACAGGTTGAGGACCACGTACACGTGCTCGCCACGGGCGACCACCAGTCCGTCCTCGTCGCTCATCCGGGGGATATCCAGGAACGGTTCCCCGGTCATCCCCTCGGCCGGCGTCGGTTTGGGCTCCGCGATGTAGGACATCCGATACGGCGCCCACAGCAGTTGGAGGGTGTCCTCCCCCACGCCGACCTGGCGGTAGGTCTCGGCGGGGGCGGTACCGCCGCCCGTCACATCCGCTCCGCGGTGGGGGTGTCGTTCCGACGCGACGAGATCCAGTGCTGGATCTTGTCCATCGCCGCGTTACGCGACACCCCGTTGAGCTGCGTCCCGTCGGGGAACCGGAAACTCACCGCGCCGGCCTCCACGTCGCGGTCGCCGGCGAGCAACATGAAGGGGACCTTGCCGGTGGTGTGGTTGCGGATCTTTTTCTGCATCCGCTCGTCGGCCAGGTCGAGCTCCGCGCGGATACCGCGGCCGCGCAGCTCGTCGATGATGTCCTCGAGGTGCTTCTCGTGGGCCTCGGCCACCGGGATGCCCACGACCTGCACGGGCGAGAGCCACGCCGGGAACAGACCCGCGTAGTGCTCGAGCAGGACCGCGAAGAAGCGCTCGATCGACCCGAACAGCGCCCGGTGGATCATCACCGGACGCTTGCGGGAACCGTCGGCGGCGTTGTAGGTGAGGTCGAACAGTTCGGGCAGGTTGAAGTCGAGCTGCACGGTCGACATCTGCCAGGTCCGGCCGATCGCGTCACGTGCCTGGACGGAGATCTTGGGGCCGTAGAAGGCCGCCCCGCCCGGATCCGGGGCCAGCTCGAGACCGGAGTTCGTGGCCACGCGACGCAGGGTCTCGGTCGCCCGCTCCCACAGCTCGTCACCGCCCACGTACTTCTCCGGGTCCTTGGTGGACAACTCGAGATAGAAATCGTTCAGACCGTAGTCGCGGAGCAGCGAGATGATGAACGAGAGCACCGAGGCGATCTCGCCCTCCATCTGCTCCTCGGTGCAGTAGATGTGCGCGTCGTCCTGGGTGAAGCCGCGGGCACGGGTCAGTCCGTGGATCACACCCGACTTCTCGTAGCGGTAGACGGTGCCGAACTCGAACATCCGCAGCGGGAGCTCGCGGTAGGAGCGGCCGCGCGAGTCGAACACGAGGTTGTGCATCGGGCAGTTCATTGGCTTGACGTAGTAGTCCTGGCCCGGCTTGGTCTCCTTGCCCTCGGCGTCGTACTCCGCGTCCACGATCATGGGCGGGAACATGCCGTCGGCGTACCAGCTCAGGTGCTGCGACTTGCGGAACAGGTCGCCCTTGGTCATGTGCGGGGTGTTGACCAGCGAGTACCCTGCGGCGAGGTGCCGCTTGAGCGAGTGCTGCTCCATCTCGTTGCGGATGATGCCGCCGCGCGGATGGAAGACCGGGAATCCCGAGCCGATCTCGTCGGGGAAGCTGAACAGGTCGAGCTCGGTGCCGAGGCGACGGTGATCGCGCTTCTCGGCCTCGGCGAGGCGGTCGAGGTAGAGATCCATCGCCTCTGTGGACTCCCACGCGGTGCCGTAGATGCGCTGGAGACCGGCGTTGGCCTGGTCACCTCGCCAGTAGGCGGCCGACGACCGGGTGAGCGTGAACGCGGGGATGAACTTGGTCGTCGGGGCGTGTGGACCGCGGCACAGGTCCGACCAGATCACCTCGCCGGTCCGCGGGTTGAGGTTGTCGTACGCGGTGAGCGCCCCTGCGCCCACCTCCATGATCTCCGAGTCCTCGAGCGCCTCCGCGCCGTCGGCGTCACCCGCATCCGCTCGGCCCTTGTCCTCGATCAGCTCGAGCTTGTACGGCTCGTCAGCCAGCTCTGCCCGGGCCTCGTCGAGCGTGGCGTACTCGCGCCGCGAGAAGCGCTGACCGGCCTTGATGATCTTCTTCATCCGCTTCTCGAGGTCCTTGAGATCCTCGGGCGTGAAGGGCTCGGCCACGTCGAAGTCGTAGTAGAAGCCGTTCTCGGTCGGCGGGCCGATACCGAGCTTGGCCTCGGGGAACTTGTCCTGCACGGCCTGCGCCAGTACGTGGGCACAGGAGTGACGGATGACGGACCGACCGTCCTCGGAATCCGCGCGGACCAACTCCACCTCGGTGTCGACCTCCGGAACCCAGGACAGGTCGCGGAGTCGACCCTCGGGGTCGCGGACCACGACGATCGTCTCGGGGCCGCTCTTGGACTGGAGCTCACGCTCGGCGAGGATCTTACCCACCGGCTCGCCCGCGGGGATGACGGTGGTCACGGTGGCCGCACCCGTCACGTCGACATCGGTTTCCGGAATGCGGTTCTCGGACACGGGCTGCGATCTCCTCGGTGTGGACAGGGGGCGACGACAGGTCACCCGGGGGGTGCGTCCCGGATCGCGGACGGACCGGGGCCGGTCCATGCTACCCGTGCCGTCGAGGAATCCCGGATCACCCTGCGGCGTTGCACCGGTTATGCGAATTGATATCTGGTCCGACGTCATGTGCCCCTTCTGCTGGATCGGAAAACGTCACCTCGAGAAAGCTCTCGAGACCTTCCGCGCGGAGAACCCCGAAGTTCCCGTCTCCGTGGTCTGGCGCGCCTACGAGCTCGACCCGTCCGCGCCGGTGATCGCCGGCGAGACCACGGGCGAGAGCAGTGCCTCGATGCTCGCCCGCAAATACGGCATGTCCACTGCGGACGCGGAGGCGAGCCAGGAACAGATGGCAGCACGGTTCGCCGAGCTCGGACTCGAGTACGACTGGCGGTCCTCCCAGGTCTGCTCGAGCCACGACGCACACCGGTTGGCGGCCCTCGCCGCCGAGCACGGCCGCGCGAACGAGGTCGACGAGGCGCTGCGGAAGGCGCACTTCACGGACGGACAGGCGATCTCGGACCCTGAGGTCCTCCGCCACATCGGGATCGACGCGGGCATTCCCGCCGAGGCTGTAGAAGATCTACTCGCAGGCAAGGGCTACGCCGACACGGTGGCCAAAGATATCGAGATCGCCCGCGGGATAGGTGTCCAGGGCGTGCCGTTCTTCGTCTTCGAGGGACGTCTCGCCGTGAGCGGGGCCCAGCCGGTCGAGGTGTTCTCCCACGCTCTCAATCAGGCTCTCACCGGCGCCGACGCTTGAGAGACCTGAGAAGTACCCGCCCGGGCGTCGCACTCGTACCGCCGTCGCGCTCCCGGGACCCGACTTCCCGCCGGGCAACGACAGAGCCCCTCCCGGGAGACCCGGGAGGGGCTCTTCTCGAACTGCTGGTGGTCCTAACTGGGTTCGAACCAGTGACCTCTCCGGTGTGAACGGAGCGCTCTTCCGCTGAGCTATAGGACCTCGCCTGTGCCGTGGCTCTCCGCCTCGGCACTGGAACACTGTAGCAAGCCGGGACCCGGTCCCCAATTCGGGCCCCGACCAGCGTCCGAGGCCGCCTCCAGAAGAGGGTGTGGGGTCCTGCGGCCGGGTCGGAATCCGAACTGGCCGGCTCCCCTGCCGGTTGCCTGACGGCAACGATCACCGCCGACGGGAATCCACATTGATGACGACCACGGCCCACCTGCCCCTTGGTCGACGTTCACACAGATGAAACGGTATTTTCGACCCCCGATTTGTGTTCTTAGTTCGGCGTCGGCTAATGTTCTTTCTCGCAGCCCGGAGAGCCCAGAGCGAACCGGAACGCGGTGCGGATGTGGCGCAGCTGGTAGCGCATCACCTTGCCAAGGTGAGGGTCGCGGGTTCGAATCCCGTCATCCGCTCGGAGGGATCGAGGAGTCAGGTTGTCCTCACCAGGCTCGATACCTTTAGCGGTGGAGTGGCCGAGTGGTGAGGCAGCGGCCTGCAAAGCCGTCAACACGGGTTCGATTCCCGTCTCCACCTCCACGGCCGACGAGAGTCGGTCGGAGAGCTTGCGCGTTTAGCTCAGCGGGAGAGCGCTTCCCTGACACGGAAGAGGTCACTGGTTCAATCCCAGTATCGCGCACCACAGATACCGCCCCCCGGCTTCAGGCCCGGGGGGCGGCTGTCGTTTCGCCATCACTTGCCGCGGGAGCCCGCGCTTTCAGCTCTCGCCAACCGCCACCACTGCTCGGCAGCTCCGCCCTGCCGATCCAGGTCATGCCTCGGTGAGTGCCTTCACCATCGCCGGGAGCGTGTGGCTGATGTCGTGCTCTGTTCGCGCCCGCGCCCGTGCCGTCTCAGCAATCAGGTCCCGGCGCTCCGGGTCCGCCAGAAGCGCAGAGATCACTTCGGCGAGCGAGTGGGGGTCGCCCGGGGGCACAAGAACTCCAGCGCCGCCTGACAGGTACTCCGCCGCTCCCCCGTGGTCCGTTGCAACTATCGGCAGCCCGGCGGCCATGCATTCAAGCACACCCAACGGTCCGGCCTCCGGAAGCACGGACGCCGAGACGGCGATCGCCCAGCGACCGAGTACCTCAGACCTGTCGACGTGGCCCAGGAAGCGGACCCGACCCCGCAGGTCGTCCCGGTCCGCCCGCTCGTGCAGGTCCCGGGAGTACGCCTCCTCCCCCGGCAGCGCGCCCCCGGCTATCTCTACCGTCGCCCCGGGGCACCGCGCGATCGCCTCGAGAAGGATGTCCTGCCCCTTCCACGGTGTGAGCGCGGCGAGGATCCCCACCGTGGGAGCACGGTCGGCGGTGCCGGTCACGTCGTGAGGGATGGACACCCCGTTGGGGCGGACCACCACGTCAGCGACCTGGGACCGAATGGCCGAGGCGGTCACCTCGGACACCGCGACGGCTCGCCGTAGCCTCGCCGCCCCGGCGGCAACGGCGACGCGCTGCTTACGGCTGACGACCGTGTCGTGGGCCAGCCAGGTAGTCACGCCGGATCGACGCGCCCGGGGGAACGCTGCGGGTAGCGCAGGCAGGGCGAAAAGAGAATTGACGACGACGACGTCGTCCTCACCGGTCACCGAGCTCAGGATGCGCCCGGCACGAATCCAGCGGGTGAGTACGCGGGCGATCCCAACCAGTCGACCGACACCACCCCGGCCCTCGAGCCCGAGAGTGGGTATGGAGACATGACGGGTGCGGGCAGGAAAGGCGTCCACGAGCGGGCCCGGTGGACTGACCAGGATGATGTCGCGTCCGGCGGTGTCGAGGCTGTGGGCCACATCGACGAGCACGTTCTCGGCGCCCGACCGGATTCCCGTCGCGTTGACCAAGACGATCGATCCGGTGCTCATGGCGTACTCATCCTCCCGACGAGAGTGACTCGTATACAGACAGGGTCTCCCCTGCGACATGCGCCCACGTCCGCATGCCGACGACATCCTCAGAGGCGCGGCGAAGCTCGGATCGCCGGCCTGAGTCCTCGACCAGTTCCCGGAGCACCGATGTCCAGTTCTCCACTGTGTCACGGGGCACCACGACCGCGCCGTTGCCGACAGACTCAGGGATTCCTCCGACTGCGCTGGCGGCCACCACAGCACCACACGCCATAGCCTCGAGTGGCGGTAGTCCAAAACCCTCGTAGCGTGAGGCGTATGCCACGACGGTGGCCGCGCGATACAGAGCGGGGACGTCAACCCCGTCGACGTACCCGAGCCCGATCGAGCCCGACGGCCGGTCGGGTCCATCGGTTCCGGCGCCACCGAGGACCATCGGAATTCCGAGCTCCCGGGCCGCCTCGGCCACCACGTGCGGATTCTTTCTCGGTTCGAGGGTGCCGAGCTGCAGGATGAACCTCTCGGGGAGACCGTACTTCGCCCGCACCGCGTCGACCTCGTGGTCCTCGGGGACCCGCACCCATCCCGCCGGCGCCAGAGGCGTGACCGTGGCGTGTCGGCCCGTCAACGCCAGCACTCGCTCCGCAGTGAACTGTGACACCGCGATCACCGCGTCCGCGCGCCGGATCGATCGACGAAGCAGCGCACGCTCGCCCCCGGCCCGTACCTCCCCGAATGCCCAGGGGGTGTCGAAGACCGACATGTCGTGCACTGTGCTCACCGTGGCGCCGCGCTGACCGAGCGGTAGGTCAACATCGAGGGAATGAAAGACATCGGCGCCGGTAACAGCTCGCAGCCCGTGCAACGCACGCGCCGCCCCACTGCTGACCGGTCTCCGGATCGCGGCAACCGCACCGGGGAGCTCATCCACCGCATCGGCCTGCACGACCGCGGCGAACCGCCGTCCGGTATGCAGAGCGGAGGTGGCGTGGATGAGCTCGCGCTGGTAGGTCTGGACTCCGCTCCCGCCCGGCCGGAGCGCCAGGGCGCCCCACACCACGGTCCGGCCGCGTCCGGTCACTTACCAGTGCCCTTGATCACGACCAGCAATGTCAGCAGGATCGACCGGATATCCATCCAGGGCGACCAGTTCTCGATGTAGAAATTGTCGAACATCACCCGATCGGCGATGCTCGTGTCACCGCGGAGGCCGTTGATCGCCGCCCATCCCGTGAGTCCCACCGGAACCCGGTGCCGAGCGGCGTAGCCGCGGTACTCGCCACTGAAGCGTTCGACGAAGTGCGGCCGCTCCGGGCGCGGTCCCACCAGGGCCATGTCGCCGCGGAAGACGTTATAGATCTGGGGGATCTCATCCAGGGACGACTTACGGAGGAACGCACCGAGCGGCGAGATTCGCGGGTCACCAGCGATGTTCCAACGGGTCTGGGACTCGTTCTCGTCCGCGGGACGCATTGACCGGAACTTCAGCAGCTCGAACTCGCGTCCGCCCTC
Source organism: Dietzia sp. NCCP-2495 (assembly GCF_026011735.1). Lineage (GTDB taxonomy): Bacteria > Actinomycetota > Actinomycetes > Mycobacteriales > Mycobacteriaceae > Dietzia. The sequence goes on from NZ_BRVN01000001.1 coordinate 190,900, forward strand.
TCCGATACGGATCTGTCGGAACAGGACGGGAGCAGTCCGGTCATCGAGCTTGACTGCGAGAGCAATGGCCAGGAACAGCGGTGAGAGCAGGACAAGTGCCAGGCCACTCAGCAGTACGTCCATGGGCCGCTTGAACTTCCACCACACCGAGCGGTGAGCCGACCGCTTTACGCGGATCAGTGGGAGCGCGTTGATGCGATCCATCCGGCCCTCGACATTCAGGTAGTCGAACAGCCGCGGGACGATGAACACCTCCGCGTCCTCGTGGTCGCACTCGGTCAGCATCTTCAGCAGTTCGCGATCGTCATAGGCACCGAAGCCGATGATGACGGTGCGTACGCGATGGCGACGGATCACCTCGACCAGACCGGCGCTCGGGTTCTCGAGCGGAATACCCATCTCGAAGGCCGTGCGCCTGGCGGAAGCAGTCCGGTCAGCGTCGACAAGTGCGACCGGAGAAAGACCGAAGTCAGGACGTTCCCGGAGCGTGCGGGCCAGGTCCAGCGAGGTGGAACCGGTTCCGACAATGATGGTGCGATGGCGGAATGCTCTGTAGCGCCGCCGACTCCACCTCAACAGTGGCGCCACGACCATGCGCGTGATGACGAGGGTCGTCACCACCACTGCCGTGAAGTACATGAGGCTGAACAGGTTCATCCCGGCGTTCGAGACGACCGCGCCGAACACGGACAGGACCGTACCAACCACCACGACCCGGGGCAGATCGTCGAGGACGGAGACGGTAAGGCGATGTCTGTAGAGCGTGGGCGAGAACATGATCGCGACGATCAGCGCCGACGCGGTCAACCACGGCCGCTCCGGAAGAAACAGCAAGGCGATGACGACGATGGCGATCGCGTCCGCGAGTCGGTGCCACACGTCGAAGCGGTAGCGCGGGGTGACGAGCAGGAACCGAATCCGACGAACCCACGGTGAGCGATGCGTGACGGTCGCCCGCGCTTGGTCGGCCGTGGCATCGACACCCCATGTGGAGTCGCGTAGTGGTGCGGAGTCGGTTGCTCGATCAGGAGCGCCTACTCGCGTGTCTGCGTCCTCACGGGAGTCAGCCAGGGCACGGGTAGGGGCGGGAACGCTCATGCGAGGTCCTTCAGCGCTTCGACCATCGACCCGATACTGGAGAAGGTGGCCTTATTCAGACGATCGTCAGGGAACTCGACGTCAAATTCGTCTTCAAGTGCGAGCATCACCTGCACGGTTTGATGGGACGTCATTCCCGCATCAAAGAGGTTGTCGGACGCGCCAAGTCCGCTGAGATCAACTTTCCCGGCCAGAGCGGTATTGAGTGCCCCCCGGACTCGGTCCTCGGCTCCCTGCAGATCGTTCATGCCCTCCCCTTTGGCCCGTCGACACTGTCTAGTAATAGTGCAAGTGGACGGTTTTGTTACCCGCCAGTAAGGGTAAGAAGACTCACACCGCGCTCATCGGGGTCTGCGCCGGGAATCACGACTGCGCCGCGAGGTGCTGCCGGGCGATCGGATTTTCGCCGACAAGCCCTTGCCGACAGCGCAATTCGGCGACACGCAGGCGCACTTGCCACAGCGAATCCCACTCGGAAACCGGCTGTCATCACCGGACCTTGTGACCAAAACCATATCGGCGAACTCGCAGGGCCGAGACGATGATCACCAGTTGGGTAGCATCCCCTGCGGGCATACGGGTGAGTCAACGACCCTCCCGGCATCGCACGAACGGTTCGTGGGTGGCCTCAGCCCGGACACGAGAGGTGGACTGCGCCTTCATGACCTCGATCGACACGCTCCACGATCAGTTCAGGCGGGAACTCGTCGAGGCCGGGCTGCTCTTCGACACCGGACTGGACGGCCTCTACGCCCGCGGTGCCGAGTTTGAGCGCATCCTCGACGCGGTGGATCACCTGATCACTCGAGATGGACACGCTGCCAGCGACCTGACTCCTGCGGGTAGTGGATACCGACTGTATCGATTTCCCCCGGTGTTTCCTCGCGACGTGTACGACAAGACCGACTACATCGAGTCCTTCCCGGATCTCACCGGGCTCGTCCACACGTTCACCGGGTCGAGCTCGGATCACCGGGCGCTGTTGGCCCGGCGGGCAGCCGACGAATCCTGGGATCACCACCTGACCCCGGGCGACACCGTCATGGTCTCCTCTGCGTGTCACCCGCTCTACGGGGCGATCCCACAGCAGCTTCCCGAGGGCGGGATCGCGGCCGAGGTGAACGGATACTGCTTCCGCCACGAACCGTCGCCGGACCCGATGCGCATGCAGGCGTTCCGGATGCACGAGTTCGTGCGGATCGGCACCCCCTCGGAGGCTGCAGAGTTCCGGACAGCCTGGGTCGGGCGGGCCCAAGGACTGCTGTCCGGTCTGGGGCTCGAAGTGGAGGCCGTCGCCGCCAACGATCCGTTCTTCGGACGTGCGGGCAAGCTCCTGGCCAACGGACAGCTCTCGAACAACCTCAAGACCGAGCTCGTCGTGCATGTCTACGGGGACGACCATCCCGCCGACGCGATCGCCTCGTGCAATCTCGCGGAGGACCACTTCGGGCGGAACTTCTCCCTGACCCTGCCGGACGGGTCAACCGCGCACAGCGCGTGTGTCGGCTTCGGTTTGGAGCGGATCACCCTTGCCCTCCTGTCGGTTCACGGCACAGACCCGGCACAGTGGCCGGCTACTGTGCGGGAGACCCTGTTCCCGTGACGGGTGCGTCCACATCGCAGGCCACCTGGTTCGGCCCGGGCGATGCCTCCCTGTTCGGGGTCCTCGAGTACCCCACCGATCGTCGTATCCGAGCCGGTGTCGTGGTGGTTGCCTCCCTCGGCATCGAGCAGGTCACCACGTACCGCGGTGCACGCGCGCTCACGGGCCGGCTCGCCCGCGAGGGATTCGCCACCTTGCGGTACGACCATCCGGGGACGGGCTCGTCGACCGGGGACCAGCTGTCGGACACCGCGTGGGACGAATGGCGTGACGGCCTCGCGACAGCCGTAGAGTTCCTCCGGAACCAGGGGGCGTCGCACGTGATCGTGCTCGGCATTCGGGCGGGCGCACTCATCGCCGCATCGGCGATCGCCTCCGGCGCCGTGACGGGGACGTCCCTCGCACTGTGGGACCCGCCGCTGACGGGCCGTCGATTTCTCCGGGAGCAGACTGCCAAGTACCGTCTGATCGTGGGCGAGGACCCGACCGACCCCGGGGTGTCCGTCCCCGGCGGCCACTTCTCTGTAGCCACAGCCAAACAAATCAAGTCCGCCGCCTGGCCTACGGAAGTCGGGGTAGACCTCCTCGCCGCACGGTCCGACGACCTGTCCACCCCGACACTCGGGCAGCTCACAGGTCCCGACACCCGGACGGTGAAGCTCGCCCAGTGTGAGCTGTTCGTCGCACCGCTGGCCTTCATCCACCACGTGCCCGAGCCTGACATCGACCTCCTCGTCAACCACCTCTCCGCCCTCGCCGACCGCACCGACCTGCCTCATCTCCCCGCCGATTCGTATTCGGACTTCGTCCCCGACATCCGCCTGACGGCGGTCGTGGGTCATCGACCGGACGGTTCGGTGATCGAGGAGGAACTGTCGACCCTCACCCCGTCCGGGCTTCCGCTGGTGACGACCCGGGTCCGGGGCGAGCCCACACGTGGCGGCGTCGTGTTCCAGTCCACCGCCAACGAGCCCTCATGGGGTCCCACACGGGCCTGGGTGGAGGCAGCCCGCGAGAACGCCGGCAACGGATTGGCCTGCTTCCGTTTCGACAAGACCGGCGGAGGCGAGGCCGGCGCGGTCGTCCCCGGCGAGATCGCGGTGCTCTACTCGCACGCTTCCCGTGAGGAAGCCGTTAATGCGCTGCATGCCCTCGGCCTACCGAGACGAGCCCTGATGGTGGTCGGACTGTGCTCTGGTGCCTGGATGTCCGCCGAGTCGGCGATCCGGGCCGGAGCCGGGACCGCCCTGCTGTTCGGAATGATCCAGTGGTCACGGGTCCGTGAGCCCGTGACCAAGGAGTTCCTCCTCCGGCACGGATACGACCTCGAGAACCAGATCCCCCCGGCCACCGAATCTGGGACCTCGCGCCTCAAACCACTGGCCCGTCGCCTCCTGCCGTATCCGGCATGGCGAGAACTCGGGCGACGGGGCTTCACTCAGGTCCCTGGTCCCCTCCTGTCCGACTTGCACTCCGCCGGCGTCCGCACGGTCGTTGCGCTGACCCCAGAGGACGATGACCACTTCACGATCCAACGCGGCGACGCCGAGCTGCGCCGGTTACGGCGGCGCGGATTCGACGGTCGAATCGAGCGCATCCCCTCCCCTCAGGGGGATCACAACCTATACCGCCCAGACACCCGCCGGTCCGCGGTCCGCCTGATCCGGCAGGAGGCCGACACGCTGCGCGCCAGGCTGGGACTGCGGATCGAGGACCAACCGGTTCGGCCGCTACGGGCGTTGTTCGTCAACGAGAACATCGGAGGCCACGCGACCGTTCACCATGCGCTACGCCGCGTCCTGGCCGCCCGCCCGGATATCGAGGCGGAGTTTCTTGACGCTCATGGGCCAGGCCTGCCCGGCCGACTGCTCCGGGCTCCGATACCGGGGCTTGCCCGGCTCGATCTCGATCTCCAGCCGCTCCGCGGCCAGCTCGTCCACTCGTGGTCCGTCACCAAGCGTGTCCGACGCCGTCTGCGCCGGGGCGACATCGACGCCGTTCACCTCTACACGCAGAACTGCATGCTCGGAGGTGCCCGAATCCTGAAGTCGGTCCCGACCGTCATCACGACCGACAGCACCGGACTGCGCAACGCCTACAGCATCCCCTACCGCACCCCGTCCCGCTTCACCCCACTGAGCAGCCGGGCTATCCTGCCGTTTGAACGCCCGGTTTTGCACGCGGCCCATCACATCCTGGCCAATGCGGCCCCCGTCGTGGATTCGCTCACGTCGCCCGACTACTCGGTGCCGCCGGAGTCAGTCTCTCTCCTGCGGATGGGGATCTGGTCGCCCCACCTCATCGCCGGGCTTCCTGACCGCCCGGAAGATCGTCGTCCCACCATCGTCTTTCTCGGGACATCGATGGAACGAAAAGGGGGATCCCTCCTCCTGGACGTGTGGCGGAACTCCTTCCGCGAGCGGGCGGACCTTCTGCTGGTCACGCTCGACCCCGTCCCCGAAGAACCGGGATTGCAGGTCGTGAACGACCTGACGCCGGGCGACGACCGACTGTGGGACCTACTCGCCGGGTCGGACATCATGTGCTTTCCGTCGACGATTGATCAGGCGCCCAACGTCGTCCTCGAGGCCTCCGCCGCCGGACTGCCCGTCATCGCCCACCCCGGCGGCGCCGTTCCCGAGATGGTCCGGGACGGGATCAGCGGTCTGCTCGTCGACGGCGCCGACCGCGACGCGGTCGCGTCAGCTCTGGACACGCTGGTCTCAGCCCCGGCCCTGCGCCGCCGCATGGGCGAGGCGGGTTTCGCGCACGTGCGCGACAACTACAGCATGGTCCATTCCGCCGACCGGCTCGTCCGGGCACTGCAGGAGGCCACCGCCACGCGAATCACGGAGTCGATCTCATGACATTCGACCTCCGTACATCCGTTGATGAGCAGCTGCGGGCCGACTGGGCCGAACTCGCCGAACAGGTCGGGACCAGGTTCGCTTCCCGTCCAAGCTACGGACTGTCCTGGCACCGACATCTCGCCCGCGGTCCGCTTCGGATCGCCACCGTGCACCGTGATGGCCGTTTGGTCGCCCTCCTCCCGCTGCACGAACGCCGCCGATTCGGGGTTCCGGTCCTGCGACTCCTCGGCCATGGCCTGGGTACTGTCTCCGAGGCGTTAGCAACCGACGAACAGGCACTGACGGACCTGGTCTCCGGACTCGCCACCACCGGCGCGGTACTCGAGCTGACCCACCTCCCGGCCTCATCGACGCTGGTCACCGCGGTCCACCGTGATCCGGGTTGGGACTCCACCTTCGATCCGGATGATCATTGTCCGGTGATCGAGCTGCCGGTCGGCACCCGCGCCGCGGACCTACGCAGCAAATCCACCCTCTCCCGCGCGGCGTCCACCCGGCGCAAGCTGGAACGTGAAGGAGCCGGTCTTCAGGTGGAGACGGTCCGAACGCCTGAAGAACTCGATGCGCGCTGGGACGACATCGTCGCTACCGCAGCGGCCGCCCAGAACGACGAGGGGGACGACCGGCTCAATCTGTGCGCGCCCCCACATGACCAGTTCACCAGAGAGTTTCTCCGTCAGGAGGCCGCTGACGGACATCTCCTGCTGTGGGGTGGCACCTTTGGCGGCATCTGGGGCGCCCACTTCGCCACGCTGCGCACCGGCCACACGGCCGAACTGTGGTTCACCCGGTTCGATCCCGACCGGGGCCGGTCCCGCCCCGGCCACCTGCTCATCGAAGCGGTATGTGACCAGCACGACGACGTCGATGTGACCAGAGTGGATCTCCTCATCGGCCGGAGCAGGTACAAGAGGGACTGGCAGAGCCACGAGTACGCGGTCGGCACACTGACCGCCGTTCCCGCCGGAAACCGGACCGCACGGTCACGCATGGCCGCGGCAGAGCACTCGGTGCGGATCCTCAGGGCTGTCGCGGAACGGGCCAGGCGCCCGTGACCGAACCGAGCCTGGAGAGGCCGGCTCAGCACTCGCAGAGCCGGTCACTGGTGACCAACTCCTCCGTCCTGGTCGCCAGCAGGATCATCACGGCGGTGTTCGGCTGGGCCGGCACTGTCGTGATCGCCCGGACCCTGTCCCCGGAGGACTGGGGACAGTACGCATTCATCTTCGGGTTGCTGGGGATCATGGCGCTGATCACCGATCTCGGGGTGGGACGCGTCGTCCTCGCCAGGCTCGCCGCGGACGACCACGATGAGGCGCGCCAGGTGGCAGGATCGTTCATCCTGCTCCGGGTACTTCTCGGCACGCTCGGGTTCGCCGTCGCCATCGCCTACGCAGCACTGACCGGACTGTCGGTCACCATGGTGGCCGTGGTCGCCTTTGCTGCCACGAGCGTCATCCTCGCCACCCCCGCCAACGCCCTGCTGGTCCTGTACCAGGCGCGACTTCGACTCGTCCCTGTGGCTCTGTGGGACATCGTGGCGCAGCTCGTGCAGTTCGCCCTCGTCCTGGTGGTCGCCTGGGCATCGCCGAGCCTGGCGTGGTTCATCATCCCTGCGATCGTCAAAGAGTTGGTGGTCCTGGTGGCCCGGTCAACCGGGGTCCTGCGCGGATCGCTCGGCTCGGTGCCCGACTTCTCCGCCGGAACCAAATACTGGGGCGAGATGCTGCGGGAAGCGATTCCGATCTCCATCGGGTTCGCGCTCATCATGCTGCTGACCAAGGTCGACATCCTCATTCTCCAGCGCTTGGACACCTACGACGCGGTCGGCATGTACGCGATCGGCTACAAATTTTCTGACCTCGTGATCATGGTGACCGTGACCATCTCGGTGCCCATCACGACAGTGCTCGTGCGGTCGTGGCCCGACGACCCCGAGACGTTCCGTCACCGGACCCGGCAGGCGATGGTCGTGGCCGGTGGGCTCGGGGCTCTGGCATCTATCGGCTTCTGGCCGACCGCCGATTTCTTCGTGGGCCTGCTCTATGGAGAAACCTTCGTCCCCGCCTCCCATGCCGCCCGGATCCTGGTGGTCTCGAGCGCGATCAGCGGTGTGACCAACATTGGGCTCGTGGCACTGGTCGCCGCGCGCAAGCTCTCCGTCTTCCCTTGGGTAGCCGGCGCCGGCGTCCTGCTCAATGTGGGCCTGAACTATCTCGCGATCCCTCGGTGGTCCTACGACGGGGCGGCAGTGGCCACCCTGATCACCGAAGTGGTGATGTTTGTGGCCTGCTTGATCGTCGTCCAGGTCAGCCTGCGGATTCGAGGCAGCGTGCCCTGGGGTCCATTGATCCGTCAGATCCTGCTCGCCGCATCCGTGATCGCTCCCGCGGCAGTGCTCATCGGGTTCTCCGGGTGGCCGTGGCCACCGGTTATCATCGTGGCTCTTGTACTCTTCGTGGCGTTGGTCGAATACAGCGGGTCACTCGAGGACGTCACTCTGCTCGGACGAATCCCCGCGAGGATCCGCCGCGGACGGAAGGACCACTGATGGCAGTCCGGCAGCCGTCCCGCACGCTCCGCGACGCCACTGCGGGTCTGCGCCCTGGTCGTTCCGGAGTGGTATTGGCCTATCACGACGTCATCTCGGACACGGCCGAGGTCTACCCCTACGCCGTCACCGAATCGACGTTCCTGCACCAACTCGACCTGGTCGAGGCAGTAGGCCTACGACCGGTCACGCTCTCCCACTTCACCGATTGCCTCGCCGCTGGCGATGCGTCCGGGCTCGCCGCAATCGTCTTTGACGACGCCCTGGTCGGGGTACACCAGCACGCGCTACCCCGCCTGGCCGATCGGGGTCTCCCGTGGACGCTTCTGCCGGTGACCGAACGCACGGGTGTCCGTCCACAGTGGTGGCCCGAAGCGTCGCGGACCATGAACAGAACCGAGATCGACGACGCCCTGTCCGCCGGGGCGACGCTGTGCGCACACACCACTACCCACGCCTCGCTTCCCGGGATGTCCACCGCAGACGCACTCGACGACCTCCGCCGGTCCCGGGACTCACTGTCCGACTGGGCGGGCACCGACATCCGCGAGCTGTGTTACCCGTTCGGGCACCAGAACGCGCGGATCCGGGCGGTGGCGTCCGACGCGGGTTACCGGGTGGGGTTCACCTTCACCAACGGGCGCAGCGATCCCCGGACAGACATGTACGCCCAACCCCGGTTGGCGATGCACGAGAACCTTCGGTCCGCGAAATGGCTGGCCACGCTCCTGCGTCCGAGACGGAGCTGGCCCCCGGTCCGCGACCTGGGCGTCGACGATTCCGGAGATGCGTCATGATCGCCGGAATCACGGTGGCCCTGGCGATCTGCGTGGTGCTCTTTGGGCTCTCGGTCAGACGACCCCAGTGGGGCGTGCTCGCCATGACAGCCCTCATGCCCTTCCACGGGCTCCTTCTGATCTACCCGGTCACCGTGTCGTTCTGGAAGGAGGCGGCGGTTCTCGCCATTCTCGTGGCGTGCCTGTTCGCCCGGCGTATGCCGAGAACTCGCACGGTCGTCGCGCCGTGGCTGCTCCCGTTGATCGTGCTCGTTCCCCTGGGGGTCATCTCCGCACTGATCGTCCACGGTGCGGATGCCTTCTTCCCACTGAAGATCGCCTTCTTCTATATCCTCCTCGCGGTGGTGGCGGTGATGTTCCCGTTCACCCGACGAGACAAGGACGTGTTTGTCTCGATACTGATCGTGACCGGGGTCCTGTCCTCGCTGTACGGGATCTGGCAGCAGTTCGCCGGGCCATTCGCCCTCGCCGACATGGGTTACGAATGGAATGAACACATCCGGAGTGCGGGCCCACTGCTGCGCAGTTTCGGCACCTTCAACCAGCCGTTCCCCTTCGGGCTCTTCCTCATGCTCGTGATCATCGTCGGGACGGCCACCGCTCTCGCCGAGCCGCATCGACTCCGATCGCGGCTATTCCTGCTCGCGTTCCCCGTCCTCGGGCTCGGCATGGTCCTGTCGGTCGTGCGGGCGAGTTACGTCGGCGTCGTGGTAGGCCTCATCCTCATCGGGGTCCTCCTCTACCGCCGTTTCCTCGGATGGCTGGGAGTCGCTGCCGCCGGCGGCGTCCTGGCACTCGCGGCAACCGCCGCGGTGTTCGGCTCCGCCGTGGTGTCGACGTTCTTCTCCAGCAGCAGCCTGGAGGACCGCGGTGGACACTGGACGACCAACGTGCCCCTCATCCTCACCCAACCGTTCGGTCAGGGACTCGGAACCACCGGGTCGTCCGCGGCCAAGGTCTCCGACGGGTGGGACCCGGCGGCGCCGCTCTACCAACCCGACAGCAATATCATCAAGATCCTGCTGGAGCTGGGCCCGCTCGGTTTCGCCTTGTATGTCGCGGTCGTCCTGCTCATGGTCATCCCGTTGACGCGGATGATCCCGCTGACCACTGATCCACTGGAGCGAGGACTCCTGGGCGGGGTGGTCGCCGCGACCCTGGCCGCATGCGTCGCCGCCCTGTTCTCGACCTATCTCGAGATCTTCCCCATGGACGCCTACTTCTGGCTGTTCCCCGCCGTCGCCGGGAGCACGAGTCTCACTGTGCGGAATCAGATCTCCGGTCGACTACGGCTTCCCCGGCCGGCGATCCTGTCCACTCACAGGACACGGTCCACGACGGCCGCGATCCGTTCCCGGAACGCCGCCTCGGAGAATCCCTCGGCGAACCGCGTCAATTCCGAGACCGAGTAGGCCGAATCATCCCAGTCGCGCATCGCCTCGGCGAAAGCGGCAACGATGTCGTCGTCGTCACACTCTCCACCCACCAACTGACCAGACACGCCCGGCACCACGGTATCCACCGCACCACCCCGACCCAGGGCCAGAACCGGCGTACCCGCGGCGATGGCCTCAACCGGCACAATCCCGAAGTCCTCCTCGCCGGGCATGACCAGTGCACGGGCGCCACGAACGAGGTCGCGCATCTCCTCCCGCGGGAGACGGCCGAGGAACTCCACGCCGGGGCCGGATCGGGCGACGCACCGCTCCATGTCCCGCCCCTCACCCACGACGAGGAGACGGACGCCGGCCTTGACGGCCGCGGCGACGGCCCTGTCGACCCGTTTGTAGGGCACCAGGCGACCGACGGAGATGAAATAGTCACCCCGTGGCACATCACCCGGAGTGAAGTAGGTGGTGTCCACGGGCGGATGCACCACCCGGGCATCCCGGCCCCACCACTGACGGATCCGTTCCCGTACCGCCGTCGAATTGGCGACGATCTCGTTCGGCGCGGGCGACCAGCGCTTCTCATTGGCTTTCGCCCGCGCGCCGAGCACGCCCAGTGCCGCTCGGCCCGCCGCCGAGTCCGTCTCCCCGTGGCGAAAGCCCGGATCCCACGCCCAGCGGGCGGGACTGTGGACATACGCCACCGACGGCACGTCGATCGCCGCTGCGGCGATCGCGAACGCATGGTGGCTGATCACCACCGCATCCGTCTCGGCGGGAGTGATCTCCGCCCGGCGCAGCGCCCACGGCACCAGAGGCAGTAGCGGCGCGTAGGACCGCCTTCCGATCAGGTCGTAGGTCCGCTGCAGCGGGCCCGTGGCCACCCGGTGGGCCAATCCGGCCGGGATGCCCTCCGGGCGCGCGAACGGAACGTGGATCGGGGCCTCCGGCCACGTGCGGGCCATCTGCTCGACCACGTGCTCGCTGCCCGCGATATCGGTGAGCCGCTCGTGCACGAGGGCAACCCGGGGCTGACGCGACCCCACTGGATGCTCCCTCCTACCCGCGGCGGTCACTTCACTGTTTCTTGCAACCGCACCGCCACCCGGGCGGGCACACCGACCTCGGCGAACGAGGCGAGAGCGGCCTCCGCCGCCTTACCGTCCGCGGAACGGTTGTCAACCACAACGATCCCGAGATCCACGTCGGTTGCGGGCACCTCGCGCCACCACGGATCATCGAAGGACGCGCCCACCGACCGTCCCTCCTGGGCTCCGGAGGCCCGGGGCGCCTCGACCGGGTCCACATCGCCTAGGACGACGACGGTGCCGCCGGCGGAGAGCACAGCGGTCACTGCGGCCTCGGTCAGAGGCGGGAACCCCGTGCGCGACGACTGGTCGATGTCAACGGTGGCCGAGTGGCGATGGCCAGCGGAACGAGCCCAGATGGAATCGGTCCGCCGGCCCCTACGCAGCCGCGCCAAGCCCAGGACCAGGACGGCCAGTGCCGTCGTGGCGAGACCCGCCACGAGGCCCGTTTGGAACGGCTTCGGCCAGCTCGGTCCAGTGCCTCCGGACTGCGCGACGATGGTGGCCACAGGATAGGCAGTCCGGAGTTGTTCCGCACCCGCTCGAGCCTCGTAGATGAGGGCGAGAAGATCAGAGGTGTCCGCCTGGCGATCCAGACGACGACGGGCATCGATCTGCTCATTGAGACGGTCGACCTCTTTTTGAGCCGCCTCGGAGACGGGCTCCAGGATCTGCTCCCGCGCTTCGACAGACCGCAAGTTCATGGCCTCGACCGCCAGATCACCCATCTTCGCCGCGTTCAGCGGTCCGGACTGCGACCTGGTGTTGACCTCGAGGAGACCCGGGATCTTGGAGGTGGTGACCGTGACCGACGGCCTCAGTCCGTACAGGGTCACGGGCTCCCCCACGCCCTCCTCGATATAAAATCGCGCCCTCTCGTCCGTCACATATTCGGACATCCCGGCGGCAAGGGCTTCCATCGTGGCCGCGTCCCGCTCCTCGCGGCCGGGCGTGGCGACATTCACGGTGGTGGTGGCGGTGTACTCATCCCGGAACGTCGATGCGATGATTCCGGCCAACACTCCCACGACCAGACCGATCACGATCGCCGCGGGCAGAGACCTCGCAAGCGAGGAGATCACCAGGCCCAGATCGAGAACCGGTGGACGGTCCCCTCGGGTGCCCGCCTGGGTACCGCGCCCGTCAGTGCTAGCCGTCTCCATTGATGGAGTCCCTCCAGTCGACAAAGGTGGGTGCCGGAACCCCGCCGCATTCGGGACACTCCGAGTACCGCGCGATCATATCGCCCAATACCACCAGATGAGGACACCTCCCGACTGTGAGACCGAGCACCTGCTCGGTTCTCCGAACTGCCGGTAGCATGCGCGACGAACGCCCTGGCGACCTCAGACCAGGGCCCCGACCATCGTAGGTACTCATGACCGACACTTCCTCGCCGCGTCTGCCTCTCATGCCTTCACAGACCGGGATGCGTGACGGACATCTCCAAGATCCAGAAAATTCCGCCTACTCCGTTGCCCAGATCGTCTGGTTTTCGGGAGAGGAACTCGACGAACAGATGGTGATCGACGCGGTGGAAACCGGCGTCCGAGACACACGTTCCATCCTCATGACAGCCTCACTTGACGAGGACGGTCAGTGGTACCAGCAGCTCGACTCGAGCGTCGATATACCTGTGCACCGCGTCGACCTCACCACGGCGCCCGATCCGCGTCAGGCCGCCCGTGATCTCGCCTTCCGGGAGGTTCGACGTGCACTTCCGATCAGCGGCCCGGACCTGCCTTTCAGGTCCTACGTCCTCACACTCGGACCTCACTCATTCGCGTGGTTCGGCATCTGTCACCACATGTTCATCGACGGCTACGGGGCGACGCTGCTCCGAGCCCGGGTTGGTCAGGCTCTCGGGGCACTCGCCGCCGACCAGCCGGTGCCCGAGAGCCCGTTCGGCGACATCGTTGACCTGATCCCGGCCACACCGGATCCCGATCCGGCTGACCTGGAGTTCTGGAAGTCCCACGTGGCCGACGCGCCGGAGGTGATCGGGTTCACCGATCGTGTGGCACCGCCGGCACCCCTGTACGAGATGCTCGATTTCCGGACGCCCGGATTCGCCACCAGAATCGCCGAAGCCCTCGACGGCGTGAACTGGGCACACGTCGCGGCCGCCGCGGCGATCTCCTACTCCTCGGTGATTCTCGAGAATCCGGTCGTGGTGGTGGGACTGCCCGTGACGGGGCGCTTCACGCCAGAGGAGAAGTCCACCCCCTCCCAGTCGATGGGGGCACTCCCGCTCAAGATCGAGGTCAACCACGAGGCTGATCTGCCTACGCTGGTCGCGACGTTCCGGCAGACGGTCCGCAGTACCAAGGATCACCAGAGGCAGGCACCGGATGCGCTTCGGGCTGAACTCCCCGTGGCATGGCGTACCGGTCGGATGTACGGACCGATGGTCAACATCATCCCGTTCGAGATGCCGTCGATGGCCGGAGCTCTGGAGACCGGGCTCGAGGTGATCAGCCACGGTCCGTGCGACGACATCTCCTTCACCGTCACCCCCGGCCCCGAGGGCGGGATCCGCACCGAGATGCTCTTCAATCCCTCCCTGTACGGGCCGACCGTTCGTGCGGCCCACACTGCCCGTTTCCAGCGTTGGTTGGAGCAGATTGCCGACCGGCCGGACTCGCCCCTGGCCGACCTTGTCTGCCTCACCCCCGAAGAGCAGGCTGCGCACGCCGACCTCGCGGGTACCCCGGCGACAGGCGCCCCCCAGCCGTTGGTCTGGGGCACGTCATGCGCCGTCGCGGATCTCGCTGAGCGGGCCGAAGAATCCGAGGTAACGGGTATCGCCGTGCATTCGGACCTGGGCAGGCCCGCCGTCTTCGGCATACCCGGAAGGGTTGTCTTCTACACCCCGGCCGGCCCCCGGGAATCCGAGCTGCTCGTCGCACTGGGTTCAAGCGGGCTCGAGTACCGGGGAACGGTGGACGACCGGGTGGTCGTCAACGGGAACCAGGTCGAACTCGAAGCCGTTCGCCTTGCGGTCACGCGCGATCCCCGGCACGCCGATGCCGAGATCTCTGCTTCCGGCAGACGGATCACCGTCCGACTCGGCACCGAGGCCGATCAATCCGAGCGGGACGAGGTCTCCCTTCGCGTGGCAGAGGTCACCGCAGCCCCTGTTGTCGTGCAATGATCTGCTCCGACCTGAGGGTCCTCCACCTCGTCAACGAGGTCGTAGACACCGGCAACGGGATCGTCAACGTCACCGTGGATTTGGCGATCGACGCGCACGCACGTGGTCACGAGGTCGCCGTCGCCTCGTCCGGCGGCGGATTCGTGGACCTCCTGCGCTCATCCGGGGTGGCCCATCACCGCATCGACTTCCGCGGGGAGCCGTTGCGTTCCTTCTCGAAATTGCGCGCGCTTATCGCCGACTTCCAGCCCGACATCGTGCACGCCCACACCGTCGCACCCTGCCTCCTGGCCGCCGCGGTCCGCGCAGTGCCGGGCGGACCCGATTTCGCACTGATCGCCACCATGCATAACGTGTACCAGCGCTCGTCGTTACTCATGGCGTCGGCGGACATGACGGTGGGAGTGGCGCAGTCCGTTTCCGACGTGGTCGGTAGTCGCCGAATCCGGTCCCCCCTGCTCGCCACCGTGGTCAACGGCGTGATCAACTCCCCGCGGCGTGGGCGAACCGACCCTGTGGCCAGGGATCTGGGACCCCGCTCGATCGTGGCGGTCGGCGCTGTCTCACACCGCAAAGGAGTGGACGTACTCCTCGCTGCCTTCGAGATTCTGGCCACCACCCGCCGGGATCTGCACCTCTGGTTTATCGGCAACAAGGACTGGGAGGAGTTCGTCCACGAGGCCGAGTCCTCCGTCCATGCCGACCGTGTCCATCTGATTGGCTTGGCCGACGACCCCACCGCGTTCCTTGGCGAAGCCACGGTGGTCGCTCTGGCTTCACGACGCGAAGGACTCGCGTTGTCCCTGCTGGAGGCCCGAGAGTCCGGCGCGGCCATCGTCGCCACGGAAACCGACGGCGCTCGCGAAGGCCTTGACGCCGGTGAGGCCGGCCTCCTCGTCCCCGTCGACGATCCCGATGCGCTGGCAACGGCGCTCGCCCGGGTCATCGACGATCGCGAGTGCCGGGACGACCTCCGTCGGCGCTCGGCGAACGGTCTGGACCGGTTCAGCGTGACCAGGATGGCACGTGAGTACGAAGAGGTATATCGACGAGCGATCGCTCACCGTCACACCTGATCGGCCTCGGTCAGGAACCGAACCCTCCGCCGCTTCCTCCGGACGTCGGTTGCCCGATAATGGGAGCTTCGGCACCGACCGAGCCAGTACCGGTGCCCGGCACGCAATTACTGATCGCGTCCTGGAGTGCCGCGACGGCGGGCTTGGGAGTCTGATTCTCGTAGTAGAGGCCGAAGTATCGTTCCGGGTCTCCGTTGGGTGCTCCCCCGTCGATCAGCGTGTAGATGAAGATCGGCCCGATGGACCGATGTGCGGCCGCGAGTTCATAGGCTTCAGCGACCATCTGGGCCTGCAACTTGGGGCTCACCCCGCTGGAGCCCCCCGTGGGGGCGCCGTACTCAGTGAGCCAAACCTTCTTGTCCCCGTCGCCGTGAGTGGCCATGAGGTTGACGACATCCGTCAACGATCGGAACGTGTTCCATTCCGAGTCCCCCGAGGGCAGCTCCGGATAGGAATACGGATGCATTCCTATCGCGTCGGAGAAGTCACCGCCGCCAAGCTCGTAGAGCCTGTCGAGGAAGGTCAGCGGGGCGATCGTCTGTGACCCATCCGGCGCGGGCGCAAGTCCTCCTGTGATCACGGTCGCGTGAGGATCGGCCGCGTGGATCCGTCCGTAGGCGGCCTTGAGGAGTTTCACATAGTGCTCGACATTCGGATTGGGCCAGAACTTGTGGAGATTCGGCTCGTTCCAGATCTCGTACTCATTCACGTCGTTGCCGTATCGATCGGCAATCGCCCCGGCGAAGTCGCCGTACTTCGCGGCGAACTGTCGGTGCTCGTCAGTGATCGGTCCGGACGGGGGCGTAATCCACCCCGGAACCGTCTGGATGACCAAAAGCGGCTGCAGACCCGCATTCCGCGCGTGGTTGATCCTCATGTCGAGCTCGGACCAATCATAATTTCCCGGCGAGGTTTCAATCTCCGCCCAGTTGGCGCCGATGCGCACCCTCCCCATCCCGATCTCTCGGGTCGTCCGGATAGCCTCGCCGTACTCCGCGTCAGAGAAATCATCCCACTGGGCGTTGCCCGCCATGCCGATGATCTCGCACGGCTCCTGATGAGCCATCGAGGTGACTTCGGAGGTCGGCCGAAGAGAGTCGAACGGGGCGTAGCCCCAGAGGATTCCTAAGACGAGAACGACGGACGACACCATCGAGATGACTACCGTGCCCCACGAGCGGAGTGGGGACACACGAGCGGCAGTTCCGGATACCACGTTTCGCTCCTTCTGGGTTGCCTTGCTTTGCGACCACCCGAACCGATTCGACTTGCGCACCGAATCGATTCGGTCACCCAAGATGTCTGATCGACACCAGAATGATTGTCCAAGTTCTCAAACGGCCATTGCCGACGTTTCGATGATATTGATGATCCCTCCACAAAGCGTCACCTAATGTGACTTTCCACACACTACCTGGTGAATTCCCGGAACTAGAATTCGGGTCGTGACGATGGTTGTTCGCCCCGCCCTCCCCGACGAAGCAGCGACGCTCGCGGACCTCGCAGCCCGGACATTTCCCCTCGCATGCCCACCCGAGCTCCCTCGCGAAGCGATCGAGGAGTTCATCACCGAGCACCTCGATGTGGATGCCTTCCGCGGCTATCTCAACACGGACGGTTACACCGTCCTGGCCTCTGCGCGAGCCGACGGTGAGGCCTGCGCGTATGCATTACTCGTCGATGGGGCCGCCATGGATCCCGCATGTGCGCACCTGCTGGCAGGTGATCCCACCATCGGCATCAGTAAGTTCTATGTCGATCAGTCACTACACGGCAGTGGAGCCGCACGCATTCTGCTCGATGCCGTGATCGACCATGGCCGGCTGGCAGACGCGAGGAGCCTGTGGCTGGCGACCAACGTCGGTAATGCCCGGGCTCGCGCCTTCTACACCCGGAGCGGATTCGTCGAACGGGGCACCCGCATCTTCACCGTCGGCGGCCTAGACAACCAGGACGTGGTGCTAGAGCTGCCGCTGTAAGCCTCAATACTGCTGCTCTCACGGGGCAGGGTCAGCCGCCGACCTTGTCGAACCGGGACAGCGCGAGCAGACGGGACGTCGCCCGCAGGTACTTCTTCCGGTAACCACCCGCGACCATCTCCTCGGTGAAGATGGCGTCCAACTTGTCACCGGAATTCCGCACGGGAATGCCGGCGTCATACAGTCGGTCGGCCAGAACGACCAGCCGGAGCGCGATCGACTGGTCCGGCAGTGGCTTGACGCCGCTGAGGCATACCCGCGTGACACCGTCGACGAGGCGGTTGTACTTGGACGGATGCAGTGTGGACAGGTGCTGGCACAGCTCGTCGAAATCGTCCAGGGTCGCTCCCGGTACCGCCGCCGCGTCGGCAGCCAATTCCTCATCGGTCATCGGGTCCGGGGCGGGCGGCAGATTGCGGTGACGGTAGTCAGGGCCGTCCACACGGATCGAATCGAAGATCCCCGACATTTTTCGGATCTCACGCATGAAGTCCTTGGCCGCGAACCGCCCCTCACCCAACTGCTCGGGGAGGGTGTTGGACGTGGCCGCGACACTCACCCCGGCAGTGGTGAGCTCGGCGAGCAACCGTGAAACAAGCATCGTGTCACCGGGATCATCCAACTCGAACTCATCGATGCACAGCACCGAATGCTCGGACAACTCCTCCACCGCCCGGTTGAAGCCCAACGCGCCCACGACGTGGGTCAACTCAACGAATGTGCCGAAAGCCTTGGGCTCGGGGCAGTTGTGATAGATCGAGGTCAGCAGGTGGGTCTTGCCGACGCCGAAGCCACCGTCCAGGTACACCCCTGTGCCCTGCACTACCTTGGGTCGTCGACCGAACAGGCCCTTCTTCGGTGCACGTCGTGCGCTGACCGTCTCCGCGAACTCACGACACGTCTTGACCGCCGCCGCCTGCGAAGGCTGTGCGGGATCCGGAATATAGGAGTCGAAGCTCACGTCGTCGAACATCGAGGGCGGCACCATCTGGGCCACGAGTTGGTCGGCAGGGATCACCGGGGTGACGTCAGCGAGGCGAGAGACCATGGGCGAAGCTTATCGTGGGATGAGCCCACGCCAGAAAGGGAGGACATCCGACGTGCACAGTTGCCGACCCGAGGTGGTGGATGACAACCCGGCGGCGCTGGATGTCCTGTGGCGCGCTCTCGAACCAGAGCCGTTCGGGCCGGCTGTCCGGATCCGGGCGGTGATGATCTCCTCCGTCGACGGCACAACCGCAGTCGACGGACTCAGTGGGCCTCTGGGGACCCCCACTGACCGGCTCGTCTACGGCGCGATGCGGGCCCGCGCCGACGTCGTTCTGGTCGGCTCGGGTACCGCACTCGACGAGGGTTACGGTCCGGCGACCGTCGCGCCCGTGTGGACCGACCGCCGCGATCGAGCTGAACCACCGCCCGTCATCGTCCTCACTCGCAATCTCGACGATGCCCTTCTCGATCACTGCGCCAAGACAGGTTCCGGCATGCAGATCGCTGCTGCGGCGGAGACTCCACCGGCCCGGATAGCAGCCGCACGGTCTGCGGGGGTATGCGTTCACGTGATGGAAGAAGGCCCCTTCGCGCAGTCGCTTCGAGACTTGTTGGCAGAGCTCGGCGCCGGTGAGGTGACCTTCGAAGGCGGCCCGCGCCTGCTGGCGGACTTCGTAACTCAGGGTCTCGTCGACGAACTGGTACTGACTGTCTCGCCCGAGATCATCGTCGGCGGCAGGTCCCCGGGTTTGGTTCCGTCGCACACCCTGCACCGCGTCCCGATGCGGGTGGCGGCGGCGTTCTCGTGCCCGCGTGGCGGCCTCTACACTCGGTGGGTCGTCGACCACGGTGGCCGCAACGAGCCGGCCGGTGGCACCGTGTCAGACAGAACGTACGGGACCGACAGGGTGGACGGGGCTGACGAATGAGGATGTCGGGCGTTGCTCGAATGGCGGCAGCCAGCCTGTCCGCTATCGCCATGACGGTGACCGCGTGCGCACCACTGCCGGCCACGGGACCGCAGCTGGCCACCGACAACGGCCCCCGGGGCACCGGGA
Source organism: Dietzia sp. NCCP-2495 (assembly GCF_026011735.1). Classification (GTDB taxonomy): domain Bacteria; phylum Actinomycetota; class Actinomycetes; order Mycobacteriales; family Mycobacteriaceae; genus Dietzia. The sequence goes on from NZ_BRVN01000001.1 coordinate 210,552, forward strand.
GTTCAGTGTCCGAGGGTGACGGACCTGCCGAGCGACCCGAATGGTTGGTTCCCCCGCGCGACCTCGACTGGTCACCGTGCGGAGACGGCCCGATCGACGGAGTCCCTGATGAGGTGTCCGTGGGATGTGGACTGGCCGGAGAGTCGCCCGCGATCCGGCTCTCCTCGTCAACGACGCCGAAGGATGCGGCGCCACTTGTCGTGGTCGCCGGACCGGAAACACCCGCGTCAGCCCTGGCCGGGAGACTCATCCGGACGGGTCGTGACCTCATGGACACCCGGCCGCTCGTCGCGGTCGATCATCGGGGACGCACCGATGCCGCGGGGTCGTGCCTGTCATTCCAGGCACGAAGGACGCTGGACGGCCTCGCCGACAACGGCGTCGATCCGGGATCGCCCGAGTTGCGGGCGGACCTGGCCGACACATCCCAGTCCTGCACTGATCAACTGATGGGTCATGAGCTCGACTATGGCGCTACCGGTGCGGCGCAAGACCTCGAGAGGCTGCGTGAACAGTGGGACGTGCCCGGGCTGGCACTACTGGGCATAGGTACCGGAGCGCGGACCGCTCTGGCCTACTCCACGACACACCCGGACCGAGTGTCGCTTCTCGCCCTCGACTCCCCCGCGCCGGACGACGGCGACCAGGAGTCCACCGCCCGCACGGCACTGGCGGGTTCTGACGCCGCTCTGAGGCTGTGGGCTTCGTCCTGCACACGGCCAGAATGCGGTCCCGGCGAGGCCGACCAGAAGGTGGAAGCGATCACGCGGGCACTTGAGCGCGCGAGAGAACCCGATGCAGACGTACCGGCAGCGTTGCTCTCGGACGTGGTTCGGTCGGCCCTCGGTGATCTCGCTGGAGCTTCGGCGTCAGCACCCTCCCAGGGCGACATCATCCTCGGGGACCTGATCGAATCGGCACCGGGCGAGATCCCGGACAGCGCCCGCGATCGGGCGCAGGCGCTCACGGCATCCTCGCTGCCCTATGTCGCGGGCTGCTCCGACCTGTCCCGACGGGTTCCGGTCAATCGGGTGGAGGAGCTCGAATCCGAATGGTCGGAGACACCGCCGTTCGGAACGATTCTGGCGGCCCAGCTGTCGGCCTGCTCCACCTGGCCCGTCCCCGATGCCACACCGCTGGAGATCTCACCGGCGATCCCGGTCCTGCTGATCGCGGGCATCGCAGATCCCGTCGCGGGTGCGGCCTATCTCGAGCCGACCGCCGGCCGGCTCACCGCCGCCGGCGCCACCGACGTCCGCACAGTCACCTGGGGCGCTCCGGGATCCGACGTCCTCGGACATTCGAGTTGTGCCCGGGAATCGCTGATCGCCTTCCTCGACGCCCCCACCGATGCCGATGAATCCACCGCCTGTCCGTCCTGACGGACCGGAGTGCCTCACCCGGGGGCGACGAAGCGAAAGGTAGCCTGCTCACCGTGCCGCTGCCCACCCGAAACACGATGACCGTGCCACGCATCCTCTCCAACGTCCTGTGGCCGTTGGCGATCATGACGGTGATCCACCGCGTCCTCATCAGGGCGATCAACGGATCGATCACCAACGACTTCGGAACGGTCTACGCCGCGACGCGGCGCTTCCTGGCCGGCGAGCCCGTCTACTCGGAGAACCTGCTGACGGTTCAGCCGCACTACCTGTACGCGCCAAGCGGCACCCTGATGCTGTCGCCGTTCGGGATCTTCGACAATTACACGATCGCGAGATGGCTGTTCATCCTGGTCAACACCGCCGCGATCATCCTCGCGTTGTGGCTACTCATGCGGCTGTTCAACCTGGACGTCAAGACCTTCGCAGCTCCGGCGATCCTCCTCGCGGCGTTCAGTACGGAAGCGGTCACCAACACCCTGGTGTTCACCAACATCAACGGCGTCATCTTCCTGTGTCAGGTGGCATTCCTCTACCTGCTCCACACCCGCCGGCTCTGGTGGGCAGGCGTTGCGATGGGCCTGTCCCTGGCCATCAAACCGATGCTGGCGCCGCTGCTCGTCCTCCCGCTGATCCGCAAGCAGTGGCAGCCGTTCGTCGGTGCGCTGGCGATCCCGGCAGCGGCGATGGCCGCCGGCTGGGCGATGACGGTGGACGCGCGGAGCTACCTCGACACCACGATGCCGTACATGGGCGAGGTGAGGGACTACTACAACAGTTCACTGTCGGGACTCGGGGTCTACTACGGCATCCCCGAACCCTTGATCCTGGTGGCCCGGATCCTGGTGGTCGCAGCGACCCTGCTCGCGGTGTGGCTGCTGCTGGACTACCGCCACAACAACGAGGTGCTGTGGCTGGCCACCACCTCCGGAGTGGTCCTGGCCGGTGTGTTCCTCGTCTCCACGCTCGGGCAGATGTACTACTCCATGATGCTCATCCCGATCATGCTGACGGTCGTTCTGAAGGACTCCCTGGTCCGAACGTGGCCGGCCTGGCTGGCGGCGTACGCGTTCTTCTTCCCCGACGTCTGGGAGTCCGTCCGCTGGCCGTACTACGGCCGTGTTCTCGAGTTCGCCCACCCCACGTTGGGCTGGTTGCTGCTGCTCGTCACGGTCCTGGTCGTGTTGCTGTGGCGTCGTGCATCGCCGGACCGGCACGAGCGGATCGCACCGAGCGCCGCGGCGGCGTAGCCTGCGGGCATGAGCGAGACCACCAACACCCCTCAGCCTGACTTCACCCTCGACGACGCGGAGTGGCGACGTCGACTCACCCCGGACGAGTACCAGGTGCTGCGGCAGGCAGGTACCGAGCGACCGTTCACGGGCGAGTACAACGACACGAAGACCGAGGGCGTCTACCGTTGCCGCGGCTGCGGTGCCGAACTCTTCCGCAGCGAGGGCAAGTTCGAGTCCAACTGTGGCTGGCCGTCCTTCTTCACGCCGCTGGCCGGTGACGCGATCATCGAGAGGGAGGACACCTCCCTCGGGATGCGCCGCGTCGAGGTACTGTGCGCGAACTGCCACGGTCACCTCGGTCACGTCTTCGAGGGCGAGGGCTACCCCACGCCCACCGACCTGCGCTACTGCATCAACTCGCTGAGCCTGACGCTGGAGCCCACGCAGGACTGACCCCGCCACGCCCACCGGGCACACCGAATACGACGAAAGCCCGCCGGGAATCTTCCCCGGCGGGCTTTCACCACGCATCGACTGAGCAGGTCAGTGCATGTCAGTGCGTGTCTGGACTTGTCAGGGCATGGAGGCCGCGAGCTTGTCCGGCGTCACGCGCGGCCCGGTGAAGAACGGGATCTCCTCGCGGACGTGGCGCCGCGCCTCGGTGGCCCGCATGTCGCGCATGAGGTCCACGATCCGGTCGAGCGCGGGCGCCTCGAAGGCGAGCAGCCATTCGTAGTCACCGAGGGTGAACGCGGGCACCGTGTTGGCGCGCACGTCCGGGTACTCCCGCGCGGCCCGGCCGTGGGCGGCGAGGATCTGGCGCCGCTCCTCGTCGGGCAGCAGGTACCACTCGTAGGAGCGCACGAACGGGTACACGGAGATGTACGCGCCGGGCTCCTCCTCGGCGAGGAACGCCGGGATGTGACTCTTGTTGAACTCGGCGGGACGGTGCAGCGCCGTGTTTGACCAGAACGTGGTGCTGGCCTTCCCGAGCAGCGTGGTGCGACGGAACTCGTTGTAGAACCCCTGGAGGTCCTCGATGTGCTCGGCGTGGGTCCAGATCATGAAGTCGGCCTCGGCGCGCAGCCCCGAGACGTCGTAGATCCCACGCACCACCACGTCGGTGCTCTCATACTTCGCGAGGAAGGTTTCCAGGTCCGCGGCCACCGCGTCCCGGTCGTCCCCCAGCTGGCCCGGGGTCACGGTGAAGACCGAGAACATCAGGTAGCGCAGGGTTGAATTGAGCTTCTTGTAGTCAAGGCGTGCCATGGCTCAATCCTGCCACTGTGCGGCCAACCGGCGGGCCGCGGCCCGGGCCGACCCGATGCACGCTGGCACGCCGACGCCCTCGGTGGCGCCTCCGACGAGCTCCAGCCCCGGCACCCGCTGCGCGAGCTCGCCACGGATCCCCGCGATGGTCGCGTCGTGGTCGGGTCCGATCTCCGCGAGTGAGTCCTGCCATCGCCGTACCCGCGAGTGCATCACGATCGGGTCCGAGCCGCACACGTCCGCTAGCCCGGCGACGGCCATCCTGGTCAGGGCCTCGTCGCCGGAGTCGAGCACCTCGTCGTCGTCGAGCCGTCCGAACGACACACGCACCAGGTGGCCCGGCCGGTCGTCCAGATGCGGCCATTTGCGGCTGGTGAACGTCATGGCCTTGTACGGGACCGGCTCGTCGGTGGCCACGAGGACCCCCGACCGCTGTGGGAGGTCGAGCGCGCGGTCGACCTCGAGCGCGACGACGGCCGACGAGGCGGTGCGGATCCCCGACAGGGATCCGGCGGCGGCCTCGGCTCCCCCGATCGCGGTGAGGAGCGGGAGGGCCCGGGGAACGGGGACGGCGACGACGACGAGGTCGGCCCCGACCGACCGGGTGCCCCCGGCCCCGGTGACGTCCACGGCGTACCCCGGCCCGTCCCGGCGGATCGCGGTGCACCTCGACCCGGTCGCGATCTCCGCGCCCGACGCCCGCCCGAGGGCCTCCACGAGCACGCGGTACCCCCCGTTCAGGGTGGCGAACACGGGCCCGGTCGCGCGCCGGGCGGTCAGTCGGCGCGTCGCCTCGGTGAGGCTGGGCGCGCCCTTGTCGAGGGCCTCGGCGAGGCCCGGCACGACCTGGCGCAGACCGAGACCAGCGCTCCGAGCGGCGTAGACGCCGCCGAGCATGGGGTCGACCAGGCGCCGGACGACCGCCGGCCCGAAGCGCTCCGCGACGAGATCGCCCAGCGACACGTCGGCGCCGGGGGGCCACTCGAACGGGATCTCCGGTTCGCGCGCGGCGCGGGCCACGTCCTCGGGATCGAGCACTCCCGCCAGCGTGCCGGCGTCGGAGGGCAGACCCATCAGGGTCCCCGTGGGCATCGGCTCAAGGCGGCCCCCGGTGAGGATCGCCGGGCCCAGCGTCCCGGGGTGCTCGAGGCGGTCGGTCAGGCCCAGCTCGTCGATCAACCCTGCTGCCTCGGGCCGGCGGCAGATGAACGCCTCCGCCCCCAGCTCCATGGGGCCCGACGGGAAATCGGTCGTGGCCAACGCGCCACCCGGGGCCGCACTCTCCTCCAGGACGGTGATGTGCGCGCCGGGGAGGTCGAGCGACAACTGGTACGCGGCGACCAGGCCGCTGAGTCCGCCACCCACCACCGCGACACGGGGCCCCGGCCGGGTCATCAGCGGGCGGTGAGCTCGTGGACGAGCTCGGTCACATGGGTCAGCACTGCCGGATCGGTGCTCGGCAACACGCCGTGACCGAGGTTGAACACGTGGCCCCGCGCACCGAGGTCGCGGGCGCGCCGGGCCTCGTCGAGGACGCGTCGCACGTCGGCGTCCAGGGCGGACCGGTCGGCGAAGAGTGTCGCCGGATCCAGGTTCCCCTGCAGCACCTTGCCCGGGACGCGGGAGACAGCGTCGTCGAGCGGGAGTCGCCAGTCGACCCCCACGACATCGGCGCCTGCTTCGCTCATCGCGCCGAGCAGTTCCCCGGTACCCACGCCGAAGTGGGTCCGGGGCACGCTGGAGACCAGCTCGTCGGCGAAGATCCGGGACGAGTGCGGCATCACGAGCTCACGGTAGTCGCGCTGGGTGAGCGCGCCGGCCCAGGAGTCGAACAGCTGGATCGCGTCCACCCCCGCGGTGACCTGGGCGCGGAGGAACACCGTCGTGAGGTCGGCGATCTTCGACATGAGCTCGTTCCACAGTTCCGGCCGCGACCGCATGAGCGACTTGGTGTGCTCGTGGTTCTTACTGGGACCGCCCTCGATGAGATACGAGGCGAGCGTGAAGGGAGCGCCGGCGAAACCGATCAACGCCACGGCGGGGTCGAGCTCGGCGACGATGAGCCGGACGGCCTCCTCGATCGCCACGAGTCGGTCGGGGGTGAGCTCGGGGAAGGCGGCCACGCCGGCCTCGTCCCGGATCGGCTGGGCCACCACGGGGCCGACGCCCGGCACGATGTCGATGTCGATCCCGGCCGCCGCCAACGGGATCACGATGTCCGAGAAGAATATCGCCGCATCCACACCGTGCCGGCGCACTGGCTGGAGCGTGATCTCACACGTCATGGCGGGATCGAAGCACGCCTCGAGCATCGTCGACGAGCCGCGGACGTCCTTGTACTCCGGCAACGACCGCCCAGCCTGGCGCATGAACCACACCGGCGTGTGCGCGCCGCCCCGTCCGGTCACCTCGTCGAGGTACGGCCCGGTTCCCGGCCGACGGCCGGTGCTCGCGGCGGAGGTCTCGCCGGAACGGGAGGTCAGGGACACATCGGAGTTCAACACGCCGTCCATGATCCCATGATCTGCGCCCGGGGGGCCGTGAGCCCACCCTCAGCGGCGACGGCGCGCCTCCGCTGCGCATCGCAGAGCGGTGACTAGCGTGACGAACCGTGAGTAACCCGGTCAATGACGGCGAGCCCGAGATCTTCAGCGCGGCGGTCGAGTCACTGTCGCGACTCGAGGTCCGTCCGGAGATCTCGGTCGGACCGATCCGTCCCCCGCAACGTCTCGCCCCGTACAGCCACGCCCTGGGTGTCGAGATCATCCCACCCACGGGTGACGACGTCCCCGAGTTCTCGGACGGCGACGCGTTCGGTCGGCTCATCCTGCTCCACGACCCCTCCGGGGACGACGCGTGGAACGGGACGCTACGTCTGGTCGCCTACATCCAGGCCGACATGGAGGCCTCGGTCGCCGGTGACCCACTGCTCCCCGAGGTCGCCTGGGGGTGGCTCACCGAGGCCCTCGACAGTGACGCCGGACCGTACACGGCCCTCGGGGGAACAGTCACCAGCACCGCGTCCCAGCGCTACGGCGACATCTCCGGCCCACCCCAGGCCCATCAGCTCGAACTGCGTGCCTCGTGGACCGCCCTCGAACCCGATCTCACCGGTCACGCGGCGGCGTTCTGCTCGACGCTCGCGCACGCGGCCGGACTTCCTCCCGTGGGCGTGACGTCGCTGCACCCCCGGACGTGAGTGGTCGGCGCCGGAGCGAGACCCCGCCCGGCATCACCCCGCCTCCGGCCAAATACGAGTTCGTCGACGGCGCGGCCGGCATCGCCGAGGTCGCCACGACGCTGGCCGGGGCGACAGGACCTCTAGCCGTCGATGTCGAACGCGCCTCCGGGATCCGGTATTCCGAACGGGCCTTCCTGCTCCAGCTCCGTCCGGCCGACGGTCCCGCACTGTTGGTCGATCCGGAGACCCCGGGACAGACCGTCGGCCCCCTGGCCGGGGTGCTCTCGGACCGTCCGCTGCTCCTCCACGCGGCGAGTCAGGACATCCCGTCCCTGCGCGAGCTGGGGATCGTCCCCTCCGCCCTGGTCGACACAGAGCTCGCCGGTCGGTTCCTGGGACTCGAGCGGGTCAACCTCGGCGCGATGATCTCCGAGTTCCTGGGGATCGGACTGGCCAAGGCACACTCGGCCGCTGATTGGTCTCGCCGCCCGCTGCCGGGTTCCTGGCTCGACTACGCGGCCTACGACGTCCTGTTCCTCCACGATCTCGCGGACGCGGTCCTGCCGCGCCTGGACGCGCTGGACCGACGTGAGTGGTTCGAGGCGGAGTGCCGTCATCTCGCCGACACCGCACCCGCACCCACGCATGCCGAACCGTGGCGCAGATTGTCACGTCTCTCTTCGCTGCGCGACGTCCGGCAGTTGGCACGGGCCCGGGAGCTGTGGATGGCCCGGGACCGGATAGCCGCCGACCGCGACGTCGCCCCGAAGCGGCTCCTGGCCGATGCGGCGATCATCGAGGCCGCGCGCATCGGTCCCACCAGTCGGTCCCGGATCCTCGCGATCGACGGGTTCGACGGGCCTCACCGTAGGCAGATGGCCGGGGACTGGCTCACCGCGATCGAGTGGGCCGACGGCTTGGGTCGAGACGACCTCCCCAGTCGACAGGGCCCCCGGGGAGAGCACCCACCGCATTCCTCCTGGAAGCGATCCGAGCCAGCGGCCGCCGCACTTCTTGAACTCGCCCGCGACAAGATGAACGTCCTCGCCGAGGAGCTCGGACTGGAGGCTTCCCTCCTGCTCAAGCCGGCGACACTCCGACTGTGGGTGTGGCGGGCGGCCACGACGACCCCGGACGACGACGCGGAGCTGCTCCACTCAGCCCTGACCGGTGACAACGCCCGCCAGTGGCAGGTCGGCCTCACCACCGCGCACCTGCTCGAGGCGGTCAGACAGTTCCGGGCGTCGCAGTAGACATACGCCGATCGCAGTATGCGCCCTACGTCGTGGACGCGAGTTCGGCCAGCCGGGCGGTGATCGACCCGGCCACACCGTCGACGGTCAGTCCGACCTCGGTCAGTATCTCACCCCGCGAGGCGTGATCCAGGAACTCCTGCGGCAGCCCCAGGGAAAGCCGGTCCGCACGGACTCCGGCAGCGTCGAGGGCCGCACACACGGCGGAACCGACCCCGCCGTGCAGCCCGTTGTCCTCGACGGTCACGACGAGTCGGCGGGAGCGCGCGTCCTCGACGATCGACCGAGGGACCGGGTACACCCACCGCGGGTCGACGACGTCAACGCCGACACCCTGCTCCGCGAGGTTCTCAGCCGCGCCGACGGCGGTGGCGACCATCGAACCGACGGCCACGATCAGGACATCGGCCGACCCGTCACCGTGGACGCGGTCGACACCGTCAGGTGATGTGGCCAGAGCCGCGACGTCGGTTCCCACCGCGCCCTTCGGGAAGCGGACGACGGTCGGCCCGTCAGAGACCCCCGTGGCCTCGCGCAACCCGAGACGAAGCGTCGCCTCGTCGCGCGGAGCCGCGACCCGGACTCCCGGGATGATCCCGGTCAGCGACAGGTCCCACATGCCGTTGTGGCTCGCACCGTCGGGGCCCGTAACGCCCGAGCGGTCCAGAACGAGGGTGACGGGCTGCTTGAGCAGCGCGACGTCCATGAGGAGCTGGTCGAACGCCCTGTTGAGGAACGTCGAGTAGATCGCCACGACCGGGTGCATCCCACCCAGCGCGAGCCCGGAGGCCGAGGCGATGGCGTGCTGTTCCGCGATCCCGACGTCGAACATGCGGTCCGGGAACCGATCACCGAAGGCCGTCAGACCTGTGGGACCCGCCATTGCCGCGGTGATCGCGACGATGTCATCGCGCTCGCCACCGAGTGCACACAGCTCCTCCGAGAACACCGTGGTCCAGTCGGTCGAGGACGACGGGGACAGCGGCTTGCCGGTCTCCGGATCGATGACGCCGGTCGCGTGCATCTGGTCCGCCTCGTTGTTCTCGGCGTGCACGTAACCCATGCCCTTGTTGGTCACCACGTGGACGATCACCGGACCGCCGAAATCCTTCGCCAGGCGCAGAGCGGCCTCCGTGGCGGCCAGATTGTGCCCGTCCACCGGGCCGATGTATTTGAGCCCCAGGTCGGCGAAGAGTTCCTGCGGGGAAACCGCGTCCTTGAGACCGACCTTGACTCCGTGCAGCACCGAGTAGACCGCCCGACTGATCGGGCCCTTCCGCGAGGTCAACGCGGTCTTGGTGCGGTCCATCGCCTTCTCGTAGGCCGGCTGGAGGCGCAGTGCACCGAGCCTGTCCGCCAGGCCACCGATCGTCGGTGAGTACGAGCGGCCGTTGTCGTTCACCACGATGACCATCGGGCGGTCCTTCGCGGCGGCGATGTTGTTGAGTGCCTCCCACGCCATCCCGCCGGTCATGGCACCGTCGCCGATCACGGCGACGACCGTGCGGTCGGGCTCACCACGCAGGGCGAAGGCCTTGGCCAGCCCGTCGGCATAGGACAGGGACGCGGTGGCGTGCGAGGACTCCACGATGTCGTGCTCGCTCTCGGCCCGACTCGGGTACCCGGACAGGCCGCCGCGGGTGCGCAGGCCGTCAAACTGGTCCTTACGACCCGTGAGGATCTTGTGCACGTACGACTGGTGACCCGTGTCGAACACGATCGGATCGCGCGGTGAGTCGAAGACACGGTGGAGCGCGACGGTCAGCTCGACGACTCCGAGGTTGGGCCCGAGGTGCCCACCGGTCGCGGCGACCTTGCGGATCAGGAAATCACGGATCTCCTGGCAGAGCTGTCCCAGTTGTGTGGGGCTGAGCCCCCGGAGATCTGAAGGGCCGTTCACCTCATCGAGCACGCTCATTGCCGTCGATCGCCCCTTTCATGACCGTTACCCCACTGGGCCGAACGCCCAGTCTACGTTCTCGATGCTCCCGGGTACTCCTGTGGGCGGCGGACGGAGATCCTGATCACCCGGTTCACGTCACGTCCGTCCCGGCGCGTCCAGGACCGCGACCCCCTCGACGTGATGGGTCCCGGGGAATGCGGCGACTCCGCGGAGATCCCGGAGCTGCCACCCCGCCGACACCAGGACGCCGACGTCCCGGGCGAGACTGGCCGGGTCACATCCGACATGGATGATCCGCGACCGCGTGGCCGAGGCGAGTACCTGCATGACCGGGATACCGGCACCTCCACGAGGTGGATCCAGGATCACGATGTCGGCCGCGCCGGAGACGGGCCGGGCCCCGTCTTCGGTCGACTGTGTCGTCCCCGTAGGACCGGACTCGAGAAAGGTCTCGACGCGTGACCGGACAGTGTGTATCCCCGCATCCGCCCCGAGGGTCTCTGTGGCCGCGGTCAGTGACCCCTGGGCGGATTCGACGACCGTGATGTGCGCTCCGGCGAACGCGTCCCGGGCAGCCGCACCGAAGACCCCGGCCCCGCCGTAGAGGTCCCACACGACCGGGTCCGTCGACACCCCGGGGGCGTCGGCGACCGCGGCGCCGACGAGGTCGCTGTAATGCGACGCCGCCGACCGGTGTGCCTGCCAGAACGCATCGACTGGTACGAGCCACCGACGAGAACCCACGCGGCGTTCCACCATCGGCCCGCCGAGTGCCAGCTCCCACCGCCGCCCGGCTGCGGTGCGCGCGCGGGCCCGTGTGGCCGCCGCCCGCCCGGACGCACGACCACGACCCCGGCGAACGTCGGTGTCCGCCGCCCGGTGCGCGACGTGCACGGTGCCGTCGTCGCCCAGTACTCCCAACACCTCGCGGCGCCGCCCGACCCCGGCCCCGAGGACCGCGTCGAGGACGCGCGGATCGGGCTGAGAGCAGGGCTGGGACACGATCTCGCGGGACCGTAGCCGTCGGACTCCCGGCCGGGCGTCATCGTCGGTGAACCATCGTGCGACGGTGCGCCATCCTGACCGGGTGTCGTCTCCGGCGGGCACGTCCACGGCGACGGTGCCGTGCGGGGGCTCGAAACGACCGATACGTCCGGCCTGTTCGGCCAGAACCCTCCCCGCGAGGTCACGCGCAGTGGCCGGCGCGATGTGGCTCCAGTCGCAACAGCCACCACCCGCAGCGGCGGCAGGACACGTCGGTTCCACCCTGCCGTCAGAGGCCTCGATGACGGTCTGCACGGTGCCGCGACAGAAGCCCCTGCCCGGATCGTCGTCGACGCGGACCTCGACTCGTTCACCGGTGAGGCCGCCCCGGCAGAAGATGACGCGGCCGTCGTGGCGTGCGACGAACTCGCCGCCGTGTGCGGGCCCCTCGATACGGACCTCGAGAACCTGTCCGGTCCAGTCGATCGTTTCGTGAGTACTCATCGTGCCTCCGGTCCACCCCAGCGTCCGATGAGCGGTGCGTCGCGAGCCTGCTGCGCACGGCCCCGCGACGACGACAGTTGCCACGGGACGCTGGTCACCATGACACCTCGTTCGTAGAGCAACCGCGACTTGAGCCGCAGTGCGCTCTGGTTGTGGAGGAACTGTTCCCACCAGTGCCCGACCACGTACTCGGGGATATAGACGATCACCACGTCACGAGGTGACTGCGTCCGCAACCTCGTCACATACTCCACCACAGGGCGGTTGATCTCCCGGTACGGGGACTCCACCACCTTGAGAGGCACGGTGATCCCGCGATCCCCCCACTCCCGGACCAGGGCTTTGGTGTCGGCGGTGTCGATGTTGACCGTCAATGCCTCGATGGTGTCCGGGCGCGTCGCCCGGGCGTACGCGAGCGCCCTGAGGGTCGGCAGGTGCAGCTTCGACACCAACACGACGCAGTGCGTCCGGCTCGGCAGGACGACCTCCCAGGAGGAGTCCTCCAGTTCCCTGGCTACGGACCTGTAGTGCTGACGGATCGACTTCATCACCGCGAAGATCACGATCATTCCCAGGACGGCGATGTACGCGCCGGACAGGAACTTGGTGAGCATGACGATCAGCAGCACGCCGGCGGTGAGCACGAGACCGGTCGCATTAACCGCTCGGGCGCGCTTGATCCGGCCTCTCTTGCCGGCGTCCTCCTCGCGTCCCAGACGGCGGTTCCAGTGCCTGATCATCCCCCACTGTCCCAGCGTGAACGCGACGAACACACCGACGATGTAGAGCTGGATCAGCACCGTCACCCTGGCGTCGAAGATGATCACCAGCGTGGCGGCGGCGACGGCGAGGAGGATGATCCCGTTGGAGAACGCGAGACGGTCCCCGCGGGTGGCGAGCTGGCGCGGCAGGTACTGGTCCTTTGCCAGGACGGACGCGAGCATCGGGAAACCGTGGAACGCCGTATTGGCCGCCAGAACCAGGATCAGACCCGTCACGGCCATGGTCAGGTAGAAGCCCACGGGAAAGTCGCTGAACACGGGCTGCGCGAGCTGGGCGATCATCGTCTTCTGCCGATAGTCCTCGGGTGCGCCGCTCAACTGTGCGGAAGGATTCTCGGCGATCTGCACCCCCAGTCGCCGCGCCAGCTCGAGAAGGCCGAGCAAGAACGTCACCGCCAGGACACCGAGCATCCCCAACGTCGTCGCGGCGTTTCTCGCGCGGGGCTTCCGGAATGCCGGGACCCCGGTGTGGATGGCCTCGACGCCGGTCAGGGCCGCACAGCCCGCGGCGAACGACTTGGCGACGATGAAGACCAGTGCCAGGCCCGTGACCGACAGTCCGTCCGGGGTGACGAGGGTGAACCCCGAGGATTCGGCGGTCAGGTCCCGTCCCAGGACCTCCACCTGGAACAGCCCCCAGACGATCAACACGGACATCGCCGCCATGAAGGTGTAGACGGGGATGGCGAACATCGCGCCTGATTCCCGGATGCCCCGCAGGTTCACCGCCGCGAGCACGGCGATCGCGGCGACGGCGAACAACGCCTTGTTGTCGTGGATGAACGGGATCGCCGAACCGATGTTCTCGGCGGCTGCGGCGATCGAGACGGCCACCGTGAGCACGTAGTCGATGAGCAGCGCGGCTCCCACGCCGAGTCCGGCATTGGGTCCGAGGTTGACCGTCGCCACCTCGTAGTCGCCACCGCCGGAGGGGTACGCCCGGACGTTCTGCCGGTAGCACGCGATCACGACGAGCATGACGACCGCCACAGCGAGTCCCACCCAGGGAGTGAACGTCAGCGCCGACATCCCGCCCATCGACAGCACGAGGAAGATCTCCTGCGGCGCATAGGCGACCGACGACAGTGCATCGGAGGCGAACACCGGCAGGGCGATCCGCTTGCGCAGTCTGGCGGCGCCGATGGTGTCGCTCCGGAACGGTCGACCCACCAGGAGACGCTTCATCCCAACTGAGACCTTGGAGATCCTGGACACCGACACATCGTAGGACCCGCACGTCGCCCACGACAGTCTCCGTGCGTGCAAGTAGCGTGACCCGTTGACAGCACGTGGTGTGCGGTGAGGAGTGAGACCACCATGAGGGTCGTCATCATGGGGTGCGGGCGCGTAGGCGCCGCACTCGCCACCGAGTTGGACGCCTCCGGATACGAGGTGGTCATGGTCGACCGGTCGTCGGAGGCCTTCGACCGGCTACCCGAGGGGTTCACCGGACGTACCGTCACCGGGATCGGGTTCGATCGGGCGGTGCTCGACGAGGCGGGTCTCCGGGGAGCAGGTGCCTTCGCGGCCGTGTCCTCCGGGGACAACTCGAACATCATCGCGGCACGCGTCGCCCGCGAGTCCTTCGGCGTGGAGCGGGTGATCGCCCGGATCTACGATGCCGGACGTGCCGAGGTCTACGAGCGTTTGGGGATACCCACGGTGGCGACCGTCCCGTGGGCGACCGGGAGGCTCGTCCGGTACATCACCGACGGGTCGAGTCCTGTGGTCTGGCGCGACCAGACCGACTCGGTCTCACTCGTCGCGCTCGACGCGCCCGAGAACTGGGTCGGCTCTCCCGTCGAGACGATGGCGGCCGCCGCGGGAGGTCGTGCCGTGACCGTCACCCGATTCGGTGAGTGCTCGCTGCCCGGAGCGGACACACTCGTCCAATCCGCCGACATCATCCATCTCGCACTACCGTCGACCTCTGTCACGGAGCTCGACGACCTCCTGAGGCAAGGACCGGTCGATGCCTGAGAACCCGGTACCCGATTACGCGGACGGCGCGGGACTGCTCGGTGACGCCCCGGCACGTTCCGCCCAGTCGACCAGCCTGCGGGTCGTCGTGGCTGGCGCCGGGGTCGTCGGTCGCTCGATCGCCCGCGACCTGCTGGGTGGCGGCCACGAGGTCGTACTCATCGACAAACGCCGATCAGTGTTCGACTCGGATCCCGTCGACGGGGCCCGCCAGGAGGTCGGCGACGCGTGCGAGATGAGTGTGCTCGCACGCCTCGGTGTCGAGGACGCCGACGTGGTGGTGGCGGCCACCGGAGACGACAAGGTCAACCTGGTCGTGAGTTTGCTCGCCAAGACGGAGTTCGCAGTGTCCCGGGTAGTCGCCCGCATCAACGAACCCCGCAATGAATGGCTGTTCGACGACCGCTGGGGCGTCGACGTGGCCGTGTCCACGCCGCGGCTCATCGTGTCCGTGGTCGAGGAGGCGGTCTCGGTCGGGGACGTCGTTCGGCTGATGACACTGCGCCGCGGCGGGGCGAACATCGTCAGTGTGACGTTGCCCGAGCAGACACCGCTCGCCGGCCGGCCCGTGGGGCGTGTCAGGCTCCCCCGCGACGTCGCCCTGGTCGCGATCCTCCGCGGCGGTCGCGTGGTCGTCCCCGAGCCCGACGTGCCGTTCGAGCCCGGCGACGAGCTCCTCTTCGTGGCACCGGAAACCGCAGAGAAGGAGCTCAGTCAGGTGATCCTGCAGGGGTGACGGTCACCGAGATCTCACGGCCGTAGTCCCATCCCGGGGCGAGCGGAAGGGCATCGCCACTCCAGAACCTGCCCGGGTCGTACCAGCTCGTGTCGCCCGCAGGGAGCAGTATCCCCATCGACTCGAGGGTGGCACCCACGACCTCCGCGCAATATGCGGCCTCCAGCCTGTTCCCGGCGCCCTTCGGGCCCGATTCCCCCGGAGCTCCGGGGTTCTGCGTGCGGGTGTCCCGCTGCGCGCCCCGTGCGGACCACCGGCCACGAGCCCACCGGGCTGTGAGACGGCCGGCGGACGGGAACGACACCCCGTTCAGTCGGGCGATCGACTGTAGGAGTGCATCCTCGTGCTCCGTGCCGACTTCCGGACTGAGCTGCCGGAACCACGCCCTCTGGCCGTAGGGGCCAGTCCATTGACGAACGGCATCGGCGAGGACGTGGAGTTGGACACCGCGCTGCTTCTTACCCGTCCACACGTCAGGCAGCGCACGCCCCATCTCCGCGTGCCACATCAGTGGCGGCATGTCCTCGAGAACCACCGCGATGCCGACGTGGTTCACGGGAGAATTGGTGAGCGTCTGGATGAGGCGGTCCGCAACAGAGTGCCCGCGGAACACCCACAGATCCCCGGTGCGGGTGCGTTCGACGGCGGCGGCCAGTGGCACGGTGTCGACTGTCATGGACCGATCCTGCCAGTCACCCGTCCGAACCGGCTATAGGCTCGTCTCATGGCACCCCGAGGACGACAGTGGCTCAAACTGCTCGGCGCGGCGGGTGTGGCGGGCGTCGCCGCCTCCGGAATCCTCGCCGCACGATCCGAGCGCCAGCGTCGCGCATACGAGCCGGACGAGATACGCGAGCGACTCCACAGCCGGTACGCGCAGATCCAGTCCCGCCGGGAGAGCGGCGACGACTGAGCTCTGCATTGGAATCGTTATCCTTGCGACACCATGTCGTCGTCCTCTGCGCCCTCCCCTGAACTCCGCCGGGCCCGCCACGAGCTGCTCGTCCGGCTCGACGAGGTCGGCACCCTCGACGCCCACCGTCTCCGGTCCCGGATCCGTCGGGCCCGTCCCGATCAGCTGACCGAACTCGGTGACCGGATCGACCGTGCGGCCGAGCGTCTCGCGCGACGTGCCGGGGCCATACCGGTGCCCGAGTACCCACCACAGCTTCCCGTCAGCGCCCGTAAGGACGAGATCGCCGCCGCGATCAGGGACAACCAGGTCGTGGTGATCGCCGGTGAGACCGGGTCCGGGAAGACGACCCAGATCCCCAAGATCTGCCTCGAGCTGGGGCGGGGCGTGCGTGGGATGATCGGGCACACGCAGCCGCGGCGCCTGGCGGCCCGGTCCGTGGCGGAACGTATCGCGGAGGAACTCGGTGCGGAGTTCGGCGGCCTGGTCGGTTCCGCCGTGCGGTTCGGCGACCACACCTCGGCGGACACCTCGGTCAAACTGATGACCGACGGCATCCTGCTGGCCGAGATCCGCCGGGACCGACTCCTGCGCGCCTACGACACGATCATCATCGACGAGGCCCACGAGCGCAGTCTCAACATCGACTTCCTCCTCGGCTACCTCAAGCAGATCCTGCCCAAGCGTCCCGACCTCAAGCTGATCATCACGTCGGCGACGATCGACCCCCAGCGTTTCGCAGACCATTTCGCCGACGCCTCCGGCAGATCTGCACCGGTCATCGAGGTCTCGGGCCGCACGTACCCGGTTGAGATCCGGTACCGACCGCTGCAGGTGGAGCACGCCGACCAGGTGATCGACCTGGACCCGCTCGACGCACTCGCGGACGCGGTGGCGGAGTTGTTGCGTGAGGGCGACGGCGACGTGCTGGTCTTCCTGTCGGGAGAGCGGGAGATCCGCGACGCCGAGGAGGTCCTGCGCGGCCGGAAGTTCCGGAACACCGAGATCTTCCCGCTGTTCGCCCGACTCACGGCGGCCGAACAGAACAAGGCCTTCCGTGCCCACTCGACCCGCCGCGTGGTGCTCTCGACGAACATCGCGGAGACGTCGGTGACGGTCCCGGGCATCCGCTATGTCGTGGACACGGGTCTCGCCAGGATCTCGCGGTACTCCACACGGACGAAGGTCCAACGGCTCCCGATCGAACCGGTGTCGCAGGCTTCCGCCGCCCAACGTGCCGGCCGCTGCGGCCGCGTCGCCGACGGCATCTGTATCCGCCTGTACTCCGAGGACGACTTCGAGACGCGACCGGAGTTCACCGACCCCGAGATCCTGCGGACGAACCTCGCGTCCGTGATCTTGTCGATGGCCGACCTCGACCTGGGTCCGGTGGATGACTTCCCGTTCGTGGAGCCTCCGGACCGCAAGGCGGTCCGGGACGGGATGACCTTGTTGACCGAACTCGGGGCCCTGGAGGTCGACGACGACGAGCGGCCACGCCTGACGGAGGTGGGCCACGACATGGCGGTCCTCCCACTCGATCCCCGGCTGGCGCGCATGGTCGTAGAGGGACACCGGAACGGCTCGCTCGGCGACGTCCTGGTCGTGGTGGCCGCGTTGACTGTGCAGGACGTCAGGGAGCGTCCCGCCGAGGAGCGGGACAAGGCCGATCTGCTGCATCGCCGGTTCGTCGACAAGACGTCGGATTTCCTCGGTTACCTCAACCTCTGGCGTTACCTCACCGAGCAGCGTCGGGAACTCTCCGGAAGCGCGTTCCGCCGGATGTGCAGGGACGAGTACCTGCACTGGCTCCGTATCAGGGAGTGGCAGGACCTCACTACGCAGCTCCGGAGCATGTGTCGGGAACGAGGCTGGCATCCGCCGTCAGGCCAGGCCTCGGAGGACGATCTCCACAAGGCGATCCTCTCGGGGTTACTCACCAACGTCGGCATGCGGGACGAGGAGACCCGTGAGTTCCATGGGACACGCGGTATCCGTTTCCAGGTGTTCCCCGGATCCAACCTGTCCAAGAAGCCACCCCGGTGGGTGATGGCATCGGAGCTCGTCGAGACCTCCCGGTTGTGGGCTCGCGATGTCGCGCGCATCGATCCCGCGTGGATCGAGCAGATCGGCGCGCACCTGGTCCGCAGTCAGTACTCCGAGCCCCACTGGTCGGATAAGCAGGGCGCGGCCATGGCCTACGAGAAGGTGCTCCTGCTCGGTCTCACCGTGGTCGACGCCCGCCGCATCCTGCTCTCCCGGGTGGATGCGCCACTCGCCCGCGAGATGTTCGTCCGTCACGGCGTCGTCGAGGGCGGCTACGCCACCCGCGTCCCGGTGATCCGGGAGAACGCCGAGGCCGTCCGCGACGCCCGTGAACTCGAGACTCGGAGCCGACGCCGGGATCTGGTGATCGACGACGAGGGACTCGTCGCGTTCTACCTCGAGCGACTACCCACCGACATCACCTCGGGCCGGCATCTCGAATCGTGGTGGAAGAAGAAAGGGCACAAGCAACCTGAAGCACTCCGCCTGGCGCCGTCGGATATCCACACCTCCGTGTCCGGGCCTGATGCCGGAGATTTCCCACCGTTCTGGCAACAGGGCGAGCGTCGATTCGCCCTCAGCTACGAGTTCGAGCCCGGGGGCGCGGCGGACGGGATCACCGTCAGGATCCCCCTCCCGCAGCTGTCCTCGGTCACCACCGCAGGGTTCGAGTGGCTCGTCCCGGGCTTACGCGAAGAGCTCTACACCGAGATGCTGCGTACGCTGCCCAAATACCTGCGACGGATGTGCTCTCCCCCGGCCGAGTACGCGGCACTGCTGGCCGAGGACGTGGTTCCGCGCTCGGCACCACTGTCCGTCGCCCTGGCCCGGGCACTCGGTGAGCGGATCGGCACGAGCATCGATCCGCGGGAGTTCCGTTCCGATCAGCTCCCCGACCATCTCGTGATGCGATTCGAGGTGATCGACGGTGACGCCGTCATCGACTCAGATACTGATCTGCGAGCACTTCGTACCCGCCTCACCGACACGGTGCGCCAGACTCTCAACGAGAAACTGATACCGGACGACGGACCGTACCGCGAATGGACGGCGGACACGATCGGTGACCTTCCCGATTCGGTCACCGGTGTGGTCGACGGCGTCGAGGTGACGGTCTTTCCGGCCCTCAGTGTCCGCGACGACGGAATCCACCGCCTCGCCTGCGCCACCGCAGAGGAGCGGAGGACCGCCCAGGCGAAAGCGGTCCTGACCTTGCTCACGGCCGATCTCGTCCCACCTGCATCGATCCTGCGAGGACGCCCTGTCGAGCAGCGCTTGGCGCTGACCCAGTACCCGCACGGCGGGATCGACGCGCTGGTGGAGGACGCGGCTCTCAGTGCGTGTGCTCGACTCGTCGCCACGCGTCACGGTGCGCCTGTCCTGCACGTAGCGGACTTCCAGAAGCTCCGTGCGGCGGCGCGGTCGGAGGTTCCCGGGACGGTGGCGACAGCGATCTCCACTGTGGTCATGGCGATGGTGGCAGCGCAGGCGGTGTCGTTGAGACTGGACTCGGCCCCGCGACCGCTCCGGGAGGCGATCCTGCCTTCGCTCGACTACCTGGTGGGCAAGGGATTCCTGGCCCGACATCCGGCCACTGTGCTCACTCATCTCGAGCGCCATGTCCGCGCGGTCGGGATGCGCCTGGACCTCGCCGAGAAGTCGCCGGAAAGGCACGAGGAGCTGACTGCTCACCTCGCCTTGTCGGAATCGCTGGTGGAGGATGCGAGCGCCGCTCTACGTGGGCGTCCGGGCGGAGCCAGAGCGATCCGCGAGCTGCGGTGGATGGTGGCGGAGTATCGGGTCGGGTTGTTCGCGCAGTCCCTCGGTACTGCGCGTCCCGTGTCCCCTGAACGGATCCGACGCGCGGTCAAGTCCGCTCTCGCGCCGAAAGATACGACGTGACCAAGGCCTCGCGCTCCCTGAGGATGCAGGTCTACCCGGCCGGGTCAGCGGAGGGTCCGGCGTTCCTTCAATGCGACGATCTCGCGTTCGAAGTCATCAGCTGAACTGAACTGCTTGTACACCGACGCGAAACGCAGGTACGCGACCTCATCGAGGTCCTGGAGTGGTCCGAGGATCGCCAGACCGATCTCATGTGCCGCGACTTCGGCAGCGCCTTTCGCGCGAACCCTGTCCTCGACTTCCTGGGCGAGACGACGTAGTGAGTCCTCGTCGACGGATCGACCTTGACATGCACGCCGGACTCCACGAATCACCTTGTCGCGGCTGAACGATTCGGTCACACCATTGCGCTTGAGGACAGTCAGCAGTGGTGTCTCGAGCGTGGTGAAACGATGCCCGCACTCCGGGCATTCCCGACGCCGACGGATCGCCTGTCCCTCGTCCACCGACCGCGAGTCGATGACGCGCGAATCCTCGTTGTGACACTTCGGGCAGTACATCCCGTTACGCCCTTCGTCTCCTGACCATGAGACCCGAGGACATGACGCCCTCAGAACCCGGGACCGACCCTGTGCCGTCCCGATCACAGTCTAAAAGGCGCGACCCGCGATCACACGTAGGTGGGTCCGCCGAGGAACATCACGACGACGAGCATGAGAACCGCGAGCACGACACCACAGGCGAGCAGCGCCCAGGTCGGAACGTCGTCGATGACGCGCACGGGCGCCGCGGGCTCCACCGTGCACGCTCGAACAGCGTGCGTCGGCCTGACGAAGACGCGACGGCCGGGCGCGACCGGGGCCTGGGTAGTCGAACGCCTCGGACGCACCTGCTGCTGCGCGACCGGACGCGTTCGATCGACGTTGCCGAGGCCACCACGCTGACGTACAACCGTCTCTCCCGCCGGACGTGAACGACGCCCGACCGCCGGCATGCCCGTTCGCGATTCCTGGATAGCCACTCCCCTGTGACCAGCAGATTCCCGCGACACGGAGAGTCCGTGCTCCACCGGGCAGGCTTCGGTCCAACTGCGGGCAACACCGGAGATCGGCTGCAACTCCTGAACTGACATGTCCACTCCCTCTCGACGCGTTGTGCGACATTTGTTCGCACAAGCTTTGGCAACGTGCGAAACATCTGTTCGAACTCGAACACTGATCAAGTTGTATCACGGGGGTACGACAGAGTCACCATTCCGACCAGAAAAATTTCGAACAGGTGTGTGGCGCAGCGGCGATCCGCCGTCTAGTGTGTAGAAAGAGACAGAGGTCGAACATCCATTCGTCGAAGGGACTCCGGGATGTCCAAGCCGGACTTCGAGGCGCTCACGCCTCGCCAGAAGAGCGTTCTGTTGCATATCCACGACACGGTCAAGGACCGCGGCTATCCGCCGAGCATCCGCGAGATCGGGGACGCGGTGGGACTGCAGTCGACATCGTCGGTGGCCCACCAGCTGCGGACCCTGGAGAAGAAGGGGTTCCTGACCCGGGATCCGCACAAGCCCCGCGCGGTCGACGTCCACGGAGTGCCGGGGCAGAAAGGCCGAAGTCGTCGATCAGTGGCGGTGCAGGACCGTCCCTCCGGTGCGGCCGAGCCCGTCTATGTGCCGGTTCTCGGACGTATAGCAGCAGGGGGTCCGATTCTCGCGGAGCAGGCTGTGGACGAGGTGTTCCCGCTCCCCGCCGACCTGGTGGGTTCCGGCGAGCTCTTCATGCTCAAGGTCGTCGGCGAGTCGATGATCGACGCCGCTATCTGCGACGGGGACTACGTGGTGGTGCGCCGACAGAACGTCGCCGACAACGGTGAGATCGTCGCCGCGATGATCGACGGTGAGGCGACGGTCAAGACCTTCAGGAAAGACGACACCGGGGTTTGGCTCCTCCCCCACAATCCGGCGTTCAGCCCGATCCCCGGTGAGCACGCAACGGTCCTCGGCAAGGTCGTGACCGTCTTCCGCAAACTCTGAACTGTCGCGACGCGCCCGCGCCGTCTGGGTCCCGTGACCGGGACTCAGGCGGCGCCGTCGTGTGAACCGTCCACGGCGAACACCGAGAGTTCGCCGGCGATCGACTCCGGAAGTCGGACCACGATCCTGGTCCCGTCCTGACGGTGTTCCTCCTCCAGTACCGCACCCTCGGCATGCACGCGGGACACCACGTCCCCACGTGAGTAGGGGATCTGAAGAGTCACCTCCACATCGCCCGAGGCGATGATCTGCATGATCGTCGACATCAGGTCGTCAATGCCCTCACCGGTGACGGCAGAGACGAACACCGCATCCGGTACCGAATGGTGGAGCGAGGTGAGCACGAGAGGATCGGCGACATCGATCTTGTTGATCACGAGGAGCTCGCGCGGGCGCTGCGCGTTCTGTTCCTCGACCACCTCGTTGATCACCGCGCGCACCGCTTCGATCTGGCGCAGGGGGAACGGATCGGAGCCGTCGACCACGTGCAGCAACAGCTCGGAGTCCACCACTTCTTCGAGTGTTGACCGGAACGCCTCGACCAACTGGGTCGGGAGATGCCTCACGAATCCGACCGTGTCGGTAAAGACCACAGGCCGACCGTCCGGCAACTCCGCCTTACGAGTGGTCGGATCCAGGGTGGCGAACAATGCGTTCTGGACCAACACGCCCGCATTCGTGATCCGGTTCAACAAGCTGGATTTTCCGGCGTTGGTGTACCCGGCGATCGCGATGGACGGAACCGGTGTCGCCCGACGTCGGTGCCGTTTGGTGTCGCGAGCTTGCTTCATGCCCTTGATCTCACGACGCAGACGAGCCATCCGCTCACGGATGCGACGCCTGTCGGTCTCGATCTTGGTCTCACCGGGGCCACGGAGTCCGACACCACCGTTGCTACCCGCACGTCCACCGGCCTGGCGCGACAGGGACTCACCCCAGCCCCGCAGCCGGGGCATCATGTATTCCATCTGCGCGAGGGAGACCTGCGCCTTGCCCTCCCGACTCGTCGCGTGCTGCGCGAAGATGTCGAGGATCAACGCGGTGCGATCGATAACCTTGACGTTGACCGCCTTCTCCAGGGCGAGTAGCTGGCCACCCGTCAGCTCACCGTCGCAAATCACGGTGTCCGCCCCGGTCGCCGCGATGACGTCCCTGAGGGTGTCGACCTTCCCGGAACCGATGTAGGTCGCCGGATCCGGCTTGTCACGACGTTGAATCAACGCATCGCAGACCTCTGAGCCGGCGGTCTCGGCGAGTTGGGCGAGCTCGTCCATCGCGGCCTCAGCCTGCGCTGCCGAGCCTTCGGTCCAGACGCCCACCAGGACGACTCTCTCCAGACGCAGCTTTCGGTACTCCGCGTCGTTGACGTCCTGGAGTTCGGTGGACAAACCTGCAACGCGCCGCAGCGAGGAGCGCTCCTCGAGCTGCAGCTCGCCGATCGAGGGGTCGAGGTCGTTGTGGGGGCGGCCCGAGGCCGTGATGTCGTCAGTCATTCACGTCCATGATCGCACAACCGGCCGTGAACTGCCCGCGCAGATAAATCCAGGAACGGAGGCCCCGGATAATCCGCACCGGACTACACGCCCCGATACGTGCCCTGAGCAACGAGCACCGACGGACCGGTGAGGGTCGATCCCTCTCCGGTGAGGGTCACCGTGAGGTCACCACCGGGGACGGTGACCACGACGTCTCCCTCAGTCGAGCCGTTGTCTGCAAGCGCGGCGACCGCCGTGGCGACGACGCCGGTGCCGCACGACATGGTCTCCCCCGCACCTCGTTCGTGAACCCTCATCCGGACGCGCCCGTCTAACATCGGAGTGGCGATCTCCACGTTGACCCCCGCCGGGAAGAACTCCGAATCGAACTGCGGCTGCGCCTGCACTGCAAGAGCAGCCAGACCTTCGGCGTCGAGGTCCGGGACGACACAGGCCAGGTGGGGATTGCCCATGTCGATCGCCATCCCGGCGAACGTACGGTCACCGATCTGCACTGAGGACAGCCCCAGGAATTCCGGTTGTCCCATATCGACCCGGATGACCGCGCTGTCACCACCATGGTCGATGATCTCAGCCGGCCGAAGCCCTGATCGCGTGCCGACCCGCACCGAACCCACCTCGGCGCGTCCGGTCGAGACCAGGGCATGGGCGAACACCCGGACCCCGTTACCGCACATCTCGGCGATCGACCCGTCGGCGTTGCGGTAGTCCATGAACCAATCAGACGCCTCGACTCCTGCCGGCAGGGTGGACAGGACGCTGGCGGACAGCAGCGCTCCGGCCGTCGCGACCCGGAGTACTCCGTCCGCGCCGATGCCCCCGCGCCGATCACACAACCGTCGGGTCAGCGCGGCATCGAGGGAGAGCTCTGCGCGGTCGTCCGTGATGATGATGAAGTCGTTGAGGGTTCCGTGCCCCTTGATGAAATCGATTCCCGTGTCAGTCGCGCGGTAGGTCTGAGCCATGTGGGCCATGTTACTCGGCAGACAGTTCATTCCACACTGCGGAATCGGCAGATGAACCCGTGGTCGGCGCCCACTAGAGTCGGCGTCAAGAACGATCCCCTGATCAGAGGAGAGCATCGATGTCCGAGCGCATCACCGTCGGCGGAATACAGGTCGACAAGGTTCTGTATGACTTCGTCAATTCGGCGGCCCTTCCCGGGACCGGCGTCGATCAGGACGCCTTCTGGGCCGGTGCCGCGGAGATCTTCACCGATCTCGCGCCCCGGAACCGCGAGCTCCTGGCGAAGCGGGACGAGCTCCAGTCACAGATCGATGAGTGGCATCGCGCTAACCCGGCTCCGATCGACCAGGCTGCGTACAAGTCGTTCCTCACCGAGATCGGCTACCTGGTCCCCGAGCCGCAGGGCGTCACCGCGTCTACCGAGAACGTGGACGAGGAGATCACGTCCATCGCCGGCCCCCAGCTGGTGGTGCCGATCCTCAACGCGCGCTTCGCGCTCAACGCCGCGAATGCCCGCTGGGGATCGCTGTATGACGCGCTGTACGGCACGGACGCGATCAGCGAGGCGGACGGAGCGGAGAAGGGGTCGTCCTACAACAAGGTCCGCGGCGACAAGGTCATCGCCTGGGCCCGCGAGTTCCTCGACGAGGCCGCGCCTCTGGAGTCGGGAAGCCACGTGGGTTCGACCGGATACTCCGTCGTCGACGGTGCCCTCCGGGTGACCGTCGCAGACGGTTCCACCACCGGGCTCGCCGATCCTGCCCAGCTGGTCGGCCTGCTCGGTGACGCCGCCGCTCCGACGAACGTCCTGCTGCGTAACAACGGCCTCCACATCGACATCCAGATCGACGCGGCCTCGCCGATCGGTTCCACCGACTCCGCGGGCGTCAAGGACGTCGCGCTGGAGTCCGCCGTCACCACCATCATGGACTTCGAGGACTCCGTCGCGGCCGTCGACGCCGAGGACAAGGTCCTGGGATACACCAACTGGCTCGGTCTCAACCGCGGCGATCTGTCCGAGGACCTGGTCAAGGGCGGCAAGACCATCACACGCACGCTGAACGAGGACCGGGTCTTCACGGCCGCCGACTCCTCCGGAGAGGTCCGTCTCCACGGCCGGTCGCTGCTGTTCGTCCGCAACGTCGGCCACCTCATGACCACCCCGGCCGTACTGGACGCCGACGGCGCCGAGCTGCCCGAGGGCATCCTCGACGGCATCGTCACCTCGCTGTGCGCGATCCATGGCATGGCCGAGGGCAACGACCTCCGCAACAGCCGGACCGGGTCGATCTACATCGTCAAGCCGAAGCAGCACGGCCCCGAGGAGGTGGCCTTCACCACCGAACTGTTCGGCCGTGTCGAGAAGCTCCTCGGCCTTCCCACCAACACGCTCAAGGTGGGCATCATGGACGAGGAGCGCCGCACGACGGTGAACCTGGCCGCGTGCATCGCCGAGGCCCGCGAGCGAGTCGTGTTCATCAACACCGGGTTCCTGGACCGCACGGGCGACGAGATCCACACCTCCATGGAGGCCGGGCCGATGGTCCGCAAGGCCGACATGCGGTCGGCCGCGTGGATGCCCGCGTACGAGGACTGGAACGTGGACACCGGCCTCGCCCTCGGCCTCCGTGGCCGCGCGCAGATCGGTAAGGGCATGTGGGCCAAGACCGAACTCATGGCAGCCATGCTCGAGGAGAAGATCGGACAGCCCCGTGCCGGCGCCAACACCGCCTGGGTGCCGTCTCCCACCGGCGCCACCCTGCACGCGACCCACTACCACCGGGTCGATGTGGCCGCCAAGCAGGAGGAGCTCCTCGCCGGTGGCCGTCGGGCCAGCGTCGACCAGATCCTGACGATCCCGCTCGCCACCGCGGACACCGTCGCGGGCTGGACCGACGCGGAGAAGAAGGAGGAGGTCGACAACTCCTGCCAGACCATCCTCGGCTACGTCGTCCGCTGGGTCGAGCAGGGTGTCGGCTGTTCCAAGGTGCCCGACATCCACAACGTGGACCTCATGGAGGACCGCGCGACCCTTCGCATCTCCTCGCAGATGCTGGCCAACTGGATCCGCCACGGCGTCGTGACGGAGGAGTTCGTCGTGGACTCCCTGACGCGCATGGCCGCGGTGGTCGATGAGCAGAACGCCGGCGACGCCGAGTACCGGAACATGGCCCCGAACGTCGAGGAGTCGACGGCCTGGCAGGCCGCCCGCGAGCTGATCGTGGAGGGCACCACGCAGCCGTCCGGCTACACCGAGCCGATCCTCCACCGTCGCCGGCGCGAGTTCAAGGCCGCGAACGGCCTCTGATCGCCTCACGGTATCGGGGATCTCCCCGGTGAGGTGAGACCAGAGCCGCTACCAGCCCGACAGGGCGGGTAGCGGCTCTGCTGTCGTTCGGCTCTGCTCTCGTTCGGCTCTGCAGGCGATCAGCTGGTCAGACGATCAGCTCTGCAGACCCGCGACCGCATCGCGGAGAATCGCCACAGCGGCGTCCCGGCGGTCCTCGGTGAACCTGGCCTCGGGACCGGACGCAGAGATCGCGAACGCGGCCTCGCCGACACCCACAGCGATCGCCACGCAGCGGACGCCCTCTTCCTGCTCGGACTCGTCGGTGGCGAAGCCCAGTCGGCGAACCTGCCGGATCTCCTCCAGGAGGACGTCCGGGTCGGTGACCGTGGATTCTGTATAGCGGCGCATCCCGGCCCGGTCCAGCATGGCGCGGACCTCATCGTCGTCGTCCCCCGCCACCAACGCCTTGCCCACGGCGGTGCAGTGGACCTCCACACGGCGACCCACCTCGGTGAACATCCGCATCGAGTGCGGCGAGGGCACCTGGGCGAGGTACACCACCCCGTCCCCCTCCCGGACGGCCATGTTCGCGGTCTCACCGGTCCCCGCCACCACCGCGGCCAGGACGGGCTCGGCCCACGAGGCGGTGGCGACCCGCGCGGCCTCCCCGATCCGCTGCAGCCGGGGACCGAGGAGATAGTCGCGACTGACGTCACGGCGCAGGTGCCCGGACTCCGCGAGGGTCGCGCACAACCGGTGCACGGTGGCCGCGGCCAGTCCGGTGTCGGCCGCCAACTCACCCAGCGTCGCCCGGCCGCCGCGACGGCTCAGGGCGTCGAGGAGCGCGAACGCGCGATCCACCGACTGCACCCGCCCGCGACCGGATCCGTGCGTACTCATCTGCTGGCCTCCTCCAGATGTGCCCACGCCACCTCGACCGGCGTGGGCCCGTCCCCCGGCCGATCGACCGTGTCCGTGTCGATCCAGTGGATGCGGTGGTCGCGGCCGAACCAGGAACGCTGACGACGAACGTAGCGCCGCGTCCCGATAAAGGTCTGTTCCTCGGCGCGCGCCAGCCCGGCGTCGTCGATCGCGAGGTCGGGATCCATCTCGTCGAGCACCTGCGCGTAGCCGATCGCCTTGCGGGCCGTGACCCCCTCCAGCAGTCCGTCGTCGACGAGCGAACGCACCTCGTCGACCAGCCCGTCGGCGAACATGCCCGCGGTACGGGCGGTGAGCCGCTCGTCGAGTTCGGGCAGCGCGCAACGCACCCCCAGCATCCGGGTGCCCCAGCGGGGCTCACCGATGGTCGGACGGGACGCCGAGAAGGGTCTCCCCGTCAGCTCGATCACCTCGAGCGCCCGCACCGTGCGTCGCGGGTCGGTGGGCAGGATCTTCTGCGCAGCCTCCGGGTCCACCCGTGCGAGTTCGGCGTGCAGCGCCTCGACCCCGATCTCGGCGAGCCGGCGTTCGTAGACGGCCCGCACCTCGGGATCGGTGTCGGGGATCGACCAGCCGTCGATGAGTGCCTGCAGGTACATCATCGATCCACCACACAGGATGGGGACGTTCCCCCGCCCGCGGATCTCGGCGAGCTCACGCTCGGCCTCGTCGCGGAAGTCGGTGACACTCGCGGTCTCGGTCACATCGAGGACGTCGAAGCGGTGGTGCGGGATACCCCGGCGCTCGGCGACGGTGAGCTTCGCGGTGCCGATGTCCATCCCGCGGTACTGCTGCATCGCGTCACAGTTGATCACCTCGCCGCCGAGTCGCTCGGCCAGGTCCAACGCGAGGGCGGACTTCCCGGTGCCAGTGGCGCCCACGACCGCGATCGGTCTCGTGTCTCTCGAATCCGGCCCGCTCGTGGCCGTACCGCTCACACCCGTGCCCGTCATGCCCGCGTGCCCGGGGTCAGCTCGTGACGATCCCACCGGGCCGCGTGGTACCCGACGCCGAACGGAGCCCACGAGATCGCCTCCCGGGCCGCGGCACCGCCCACCAGGTCGTCCAGGAGCCGCCATGCCGGCCTGCTCCACCAGCCGATCTCCTCGGCCGTGTCCGCGCCGGGGTCGGGCAGTGCTCCCCCGTCGCGCAACCAGGCCGCCAGGCCTGAATCGAGCGCCACGCCGCGCGGGTCCTCCGGGACCGGCGCGCGAAGGTTGAGTGAGGCGGGGCCGTCGGCGGCGACGACGACGAGGTCGCCCTCCCCCAGCATCGACGCCCAGCCGGGTGTGCCCGCCTCGCCTGGGCCACCGGCGACGCCGATGAAGGTCCGCGGAACCTCCGACCCCGCCCTGTCCAGCAGCCACCAGGCGATCACGCACGTGTCCGGCACCTCGGCGTCCGTGGCCGCGGGATCTCCGGCCCGACCCACGCGGACATCGGCGCCCCAGCGTCCGAGTGTCGAGCTCCTGCCGGTCAGTCGCCGCCCGGCAGGGTCGGTCCCCACCACCACGACGCGGGTGACGTCGCGGTGCGCGTCCCGGATCAGCCCGTGCACCACCTCGAGCGGACCGGCACTGACGGCGGCGGCGGTGCCGGAGAGCTCCGGCACCATCACCGGGGCCCCGGGAACGAGAACGACTGGACTGTGCACGTCATGGAACTTTACTGGCCAACTGCGCCGGACCTGCCCCGGACTCGCCTTCCCGCGCCCGGTCGGCGGAGGTCGGCAGGTGCCCGTTCTGACGCCACGTGCCAATACAACCGACGAACTGCACAACCTTGGTACACACTAGGGGGATGCTGCCCCTCGACGGGTCGGCGTGGCGATGACCGGGCCCGCAGCCCGGCGACGGTGCCGTGGATACGCGGCAGAAGGAAACGAGGACCAGATGAGCGACCAGTCACCCACCGCCACAGGCGGCCAGGCCTCCGGCGGAGCGTCGCCGACCCCCGGGCCACGGCCGGGCCCGTCGCCCGCCGAGCTCGCGCGCAAGGCTGCTCCCCGCCCCTCGGGCACCGTGGCCCCACGGCCCGCCGCCGCACCGGACGCCCGTCCGTCGCGCGCCTCGGATCCGTCCGAGTGGGGCCGCGTCGACGAGTCCGGGGCCGTGTTCGTCCGTACCGCGGACGGCGAACGCCAGGTCGGTTCGTGGCAGGCCGGCGAGCCGGCCGAGGGTCTCGCGCATTTCGGACTGCGCTACGACGACCTCGTCGCGGAGGTGGCCCTCCTGGAGACACGCCTGGACACGCACCCCCTGGACGCCCGCAAGACACGCGCCTCCGCCCAGACCCTGGCCGAGCAGATCCCGACCGCCGCGGCGGTCGGTGACCTAGATTCCCTCGCCTCACGAGTCACCGCCGTGATCGAGCGCTCCGGAGAGGTGGAGACTGCCGCCCGCCAGCGCAAGGACGAGCAGCGCGAGGCCTCGATCGCCCGCAAGGAGGCACTTGCCGCCGAGGCCGAGGAGATCGGCGCGTCATCGACGCAGTGGAAGGCGGCCGGGGATCGACTGCGGGACATCCTCGAGGAGTGGAAGACCATCCGCGGAATCGACCGTAAGACCGATGACGCCCTGTGGAAGCGGTTCTCCAAGGCGCGGGAGGCGTTCAACCGTCGTCGTGGATCCCATTTCGCCGAGCTCGACCGCAACAAGGCCTCGGTGAAGAAGGTCAAGGAGCAGCTCGTCGAACGGGCGGAGGCGATGTCCGACTCCACCGACTGGAACGAGACGGCTACCGCGTACCGCAAACTGATGGACGAGTGGAAGGCGGCCGGAAGGGCACCGCGTGAGGCCGACGACGCACTGTGGAAGCGGTTCAAGGCTGCGCAGGACACGTTTTTCGACAACCGTCATGCGGCGGCCGCCGAGCGCGACGCGGAGTTCGAGGAGAACGCCACCGCCAAGGAAGCGCTTCTTGACCAGTACTCCGGTCGCATCGATCCGACATCTGACCTCGCGGCGGCCAGAAGCGCACTTCGGGAGCTCCAGTCCCGGTGGGAGGAGATCGGCAAGGTTCCGCGGAACAAGATGGGCCAGCTCGAGGGTCGGATCCGCGAGCTCGAGAAGTCCGTCGCCGACGCCGCCGACACGGAGTGGCGCCGGACCGATCCCGAGGCCAAGGCCCGCGCCGGACAGTTCTGGGACCGCGTGACGGATTTCGAGGAGCAGGCCGCCAAGGCCGATGCCGCCGGCAAGCCGAAGGACGCGGAGAAGGCGCGTACCCAGGCAGCGCAGTGGCGCGAATGGGCTGAGGCCGCGGAGAACGCGGTGGACACCCGCTAGGGCTCAGACCACGGGTCGCACACGGATCCGGGCGAGGGGTCGATGCGCCACAGGGGGCGGGACGCCCGTGCGTCCCGCCCCCTGTGGCGTGTGGATGGCCCTCTCGGCGAGTGCCCTCAGTGACCGTCGCCGTGCCGCGCGGACTCCTCCAGTTGGCGCTGTTCCGGGGTGCGCGACCACAGCACCGCGGCGAGGGTTCCCGCCAGGAGGACGAGCAGGATCTCGCTGAGGTACATGCCGATTCCCGGTGCACCGAAGCCCACAAAGTTCGGATCCACACCGCGGCCGGACTGGCGTAGCCAGATCGCGAGGACACCGTAGACGGCGGACACGCACGTCGCACACCACGCGATCCCCGCAGCCCACCACTTCTGGGTGAGGATCATGACCGCCCCGAAGCCGATAGTGCCGACCGCGTAGAGCAGGACGAACACGTGCGACGGCAGCGACGTCTCCTGCGATCGGGCGGCCTCGGTGAAAAACAGGACGTCGAGTCCCATGACTCCGGCGCTGTGCGGGAGCAACAGTGCCACGGTGAGTAGGGCGATCAGCACCAGCGACGCGACGTAGCCCTTGCCGATCACGAGGGTACGACCGAGCATGCGGTCTTCCCGGCGGAGATCGGACTCCGCCTGGCGGGTGACCTCCATGATCCCGGCGATGGGATCCGGACGATCCGAGGAACTCATGTGGGACATCCCTTCTCGATAACTGTCGACCCGAGGTCGGCCGGGCGCAGCGTGGGTAGTCCGAGTCCCACTCCGATCGGCGGGGTCGCGGGCTTCTCACCCGCTTCGTGCCGGTCGCCGGCTCTGGTCGCGCGGTAGGTCAGAATTCCGTCATCTGCGAGCAGATGATGCGGCGCTGCCGCGGTGATGCGGGTGGTGATGACGTCGCCGGGACGGACCCTGTCCGCGTTCTCGCCGATCGGCGTGAAGTGCACCAGTCGACCGTCACGGCCGCGACCGGTCATCCGGGCGGTCGCCGAGTCCTTACGGCCCTCGTGGGCGGTCACCAGCACCTCGACCTCGCGACCGATACGCGCCTGGTTCTCCTCCAGGGTGATCCGCTCCTGCAGCTCGATCAGCCTCTCGTAGCGCTCCTGAACGACGGCTTTGGGGATCTGGTCCTCCATAGTCGCGGCAGGGGTACCCGGTCGCGGGGAGTACTGGAAGGTGAAGGCGCTGGAGAACCGCGCCTTCTCGACCACGTCTAGGGTCGCCTGGAAGTCCTCTTCGGTCTCTCCCGGGAACCCGACGATGATGTCGGTGCTGATGGCGGCGTCCGGCATGGCGGCACGGACGCGATCGATGATGCCGAGGAATTTCGCCGAGCGGTAGGATCGGCGCATGGCACGGAGGATCCGGTCCGACCCGGACTGCAGTGGCATGTGCAGCTGGGGGCAGACGGTCGGGGTCTCGGCCATCGCCTCGATCACGTCGTCGGTGAACTCGGCCGGGTGGGGTGAGGTGAACCGGATCCGCTCGATCCCCTCGATCTGTCCGGCCGCACGGAGCAGTTTGGCGAAGGCATTCTTGTCCGAGGGCTCGTCCGGATCGTGGAACGAGCGACCGTAGGCGTTGACGTTCTGCCCCAGCAGCGTCACCTCGATCACGCCCTCGTCCGCGAGAGCCTGCACCTCGGCGAGCACTTCTCCGGGCCGTCGGTCAACCTCCTTGCCCCGCAGTGACGGGACGATGCAGAAGGTGCACGTGTTGTTGCAGCCGACCGAGACGGACACCCAGCCCGCATAGGCGGAGTCGCGGGTCGCCGGCAGGGTCGACGGGAAGTGCTGGAGGGAATCGGCGATCTCGACCTCGGCACGCTGGTTGTGTCGCGACCGCTCGAGCAGCGTCGCGAGGTGCCCCAGGTTGTGGGTGCCGAAGACCACGTCCACCCAGGGAGCACGGGACAGGACCGCGTCCTTGTCCTTCTGCGCCAGACATCCGCCCACGGCGATCTGCAGCCGGGGGTTGGCGTCCTTCCACGGCCGGAGGTGCCCGAGAGTCCCGTACAGGCGGTTGTCGGCGTTCTCCCGCACCGCGCACGTGTTGAAGACCACCAGGTCGGGAAGTGCGCCGGTCGCGGGGTCGGGCTCGCCCTCGAAGGGCACGTAGCCCGCCTTGTCGAGGACACCGGACATCCGCTCGGAATCATGGACGTTCATCTGGCATCCGAAGGTGCGCACCTGATACGTCCGGACATCGGCGCCGTCGACCGGGGCGTCCGCGAGTTCCGGCTGCTGTTCGGTCACGAGAGAATCCACGCAGGCCAGGGTACTCAGGACGAGGCGTGGGCCGCCAATTCCGAACGCACCACGGACATCGCCAGCCCCGTGGGATAACCCCGGCGGGCCAGGAACGCCACCAGACGACGCCGCTCCCCCGTCACCGCGTCCCCACGGAGGGCGGCATCAGGTCGGCGCGCGAGCCGGGCCCGGACCAGGCTCCTCGCCTGCTCCCAGTCGTCCGTGGTGTCGATTCCCGACACCGCGTCAGCGATATGCCCCTCGGCGATCCCCTTGCCCCGGAGCTCACGCTCGAGCGCTCCCCGCGACTTGCCGCGACGATTCCGCCGCCCGCGAACCCATTCCGCGGCGAACTCCGCATCGTCGATCAGGCCCCACACACGGAGTCGGTCGACCGCCTCGTTGACAGCCTCCCCGGCGAACTCCTTCTCTGACAGGCGCTGCCGCAGTTCGTGTTCGCTGCGGGGGCGATATCGCAGCAACCGGAGCGCCGCGGAAGCCGCCTCGTGGGCCTCTGGCGCGAGCGGCGGGAGATCCTCGGAGCCGGACGGTCGCGCCTGGACGGCCGCGATGGCCGCGCGCAACTCGTCCGGATCCATCCGCGTCCCGTCAGAACCGTGCGCCGCCGACCGCTGTTCCTCCATCAGAACTCGACGGGCACCACGTCGATCGGGGCGTCCTCATCCGACTCCGCCTCGATCTCCGCGATCTCCGCGCCGGCACCGATGTTGAGCTTGTCGAGGATCTTGCGCTCGATCTCGTCCCGCACCCCGGGGTTGTCCTTGAGGTACCGCCGGGCGTTCTCTTTACCCTGGCCCAGCTGGTCCTTGCCGTAGGTGAACCACGAGCCGGACTTCTTGATGAAGCCGTGGTCGACCCCCATGTCGATCAGCGAGCCCTCGCGGCTGATGCCCTCGCCGTAGATGATGTCGAACTCCGCGATCTTGAAGGGCGGCGCGACCTTGTTCTTGACGACCTTGACCTTCGTACGGTTACCCACGGCGTCCGCACCGTCCTTGAGCGTCTCGATACGACGGACGTCGAGCCGGACCGACGCGTAGAACTTCAGCGCCTTACCGCCGGTGGTGGTCTCGGGGGACCCGAACATGACACCGATCTTCTCGCGGAGCTGGTTGATGAACACCGCGGTGGTGCCTGTGCTGTGCAGGGCACCAGTCATTTTGCGCAACGCCTGGCTCATCAGGCGGGCCTGGAGACCGACGTGACTGTCCCCCATCTCCCCCTCGATCTCCGCGCGCGGCACGAGAGCGGCCACCGAGTCGATCACCAGGATGTCGATCGCGCCCGATTTGACGAGCATGTCGGCGATCTCCAGCGCCTGCTCACCGGTGTCCGGCTGCGAGACGATGAGATTGTCCGTGTCCACGCCGAGCTTGCGCGCGTACTCAGGGTCCAGTGCGTGCTCCGCGTCGATGAACGCAGCGATGCCACCGGCCGCCTGGGCGTTGGCCACGGCGTGGAGCGCCACGGTGGTCTTACCCGAGGACTCCGGGCCGTAGATCTCCACGACGCGACCCCGGGGGAACCCACCGACGCCGAGTGCCACGTCGAGCGAGAGAGCGCCGGAGGGGATGACCTGGACCGCCGGCCTGGTGTCATCCCCCAGCCGCATCACGGAACCCTTGCCGTAGGCCTTGTCGATCTGCGCGAGGGCCAGCTCGAGCGCCTGCTCACGGTTCTGCGCGTTGCCGGACTTACCGGACCCGGCCTTGGGCTTGGCTGCCATGTGTCTGCTCCGTTCGTGATCGACCCCCGGCACCTGCCGATCGGTCTGCTGTGTTCTCCGCTTGCGGACGTTACGGGCCGGGTACGACACGATCCGTCCGATCAGGCCCGGCGACCGCTCCCTGTGGAGGAACGACGCCCTGTGGACAGCGGGACGCGCTTGTTCACGCCGACGAGTATGCCACGAACGGATGTTCGAGGGGTAGCGACACGCCGCCCACGACGGGCTAGCGCAGTTGTTCGGAGACGTCGAACTCGTCACACAGCGCCCACCACACCTGCTTAACCGACTGCCCCTCGTCGATCGCCTCGTGTGCTGTCCGCCCCCCGCACGCTGCCAGGTGATGGTTGCGGACGAGATGGTCGGCCCTGAGTTCGCCGAACGCCTCGATCGTCCTCGCCTGGAACTCGGTCAGGGTCATCGCGGGTCCTCTTCACTTTCAGACACGGCGACGGGCCGCTGGCAACACTGCCGACGGCCCGTCGCCGCAGAGATCACTGCTGGTCGGTCTGCGCCTGCTGCTGCTGCGGCGACGCGGCCGGCTGCGACTGTCCCTGACCGAGCTGCCCGGCGGAACCGGTGCCCTGGCCGAGCTGCTGGCCGCTCTCCGCCTGCATCGACGCGCGGATCTGCTCGAGTCGGCTGTGGCCGGCCATCTGGGTGGAGGCCTGTTCGATCTCCATCATCCGGCCCTGCACCGAGTTCTGCGCCAGCTCGGCGGAGCCGAGGGCGTTGGCGTACCGCTGCTCGATCTTGTCGCGGACCTGGTCCAGGTTCGGGGTGTTGCCCCCGGACGACAGCTCGGACATCGACTGCAGGGACGCGCTGACCTGCTCCTGCATCTTGGCCTGCTCGAGCTGGCTGAGCAGCTTGGTGCGCTCGGCCACCTTCTGCTGCAGGACCATCGCGTTCTGCTCGACAGCTTTCTTGGCCTGGCCTGCGGCCTGGAGCGACTGGTCGTGGAGGCCCTTGAGGTCCTCGACGTTCTGCTCGGCGGTGACGAGCTGCGCGGCGAACGCCTCCGCGGCGTTCTCGTACTCGGTCGCCTTCTGCTGGTCGCCGTTCTGCCGGGCCTGGTCCGACATCTGCAGGGCCTGGCGGGTGGAGCCCTGGAGCTTCTCGATGTCCGCCAGCTGCCGGTTGAGCTTCATCTCCAGCTGCCGCTGGTTACCGATGACGGCTGCGGCCTGCTGCGAGAGCTGCTGGTGCTGCCGCTGCGCGTCGGCGATCGCCTGCTGGATCTGCACCTTCGGATCGGCGTGCTCGTCGATCTTCGAATCGAACAACGCCATGAGGTAGCGCCATGCCTTGGAAAACGGATTGGCCATCGCTGCGTAGTGTCCTTCTGCCGATTCGGACGACGGGTCGGTTCCACGTTACCCAACACCGCCGAGATGGGACCACCGGGATGTCTCCCCGGTTCAGATCAGTCGACCGCTCAGGCTGCCAGCACGGGCTCGGTGAAGGTCCCCGGAGGAGACACCTCCAGGGCCGCTCTGATCAGGATCTCGCCGAGTGACACGTCCAGTGCACTGGAGATGGAGGCCAGCAGCTCGCTCGAGGCCTCTTTCCGACCACGCTCGATCTCGGAGAGATATCCGGGGCTCACCCGTGCCGAGTCCGCCACGTCGCGCAGGGTGCGGCCGGTCTCCCCGCGCAGGCCCCGCAGGACCGTCCCGAGTGTCTCCCGTAGCAGCGGCGGCGTCGCGGGCTGGTCGGGTCGGGGCAACGTGGTCATCTGGATATTCGGCATCACGGGGTACAACGCATCACCGTCCGAAATCGTTCCCGTCGTCGTCGTCCCGGTCGCCACACCGTCGCCCGTCATCGCTGCCACTCCTCTCCCGCGCCGGTTCCCGGCGCTCTCGCCGCGTCCGTCACCAGCGCCAACGCCGCACCACATGTACGCTCCCGGATCTCCCGTCGGTCACCGGAGAGCGCCAACTCCACCGACCACGGTTGACGGTCCGGTACGCAGATCCCGACGTGCACGGTGCCCACGGCCACGCCCTCCTGCCTGTCGGGACCGGCGACTCCGGTCAGCCCGATCCCCACGTCGGCCCCGCACCTCCGGGCCGCACCGACCGCCAGCGCCCGGGCCGTATCCGCTGACACGGCGCCGTGCGTCTCGAGAACCTCCACGGGCACGTCCGCGAGGCTGTGCTTGAGTTCGGTCGCGTACACCACGACGCCACCTCGCAGGACGGCGCTGGCCCCCGGGACATCTGCGAGTGTTGCGGCGACGAGCCCCGCGGTCAGCGACTCCGCCGTCGCCACGGTCCAGCCCCGCTCACGCAGGGCTGCCACCACCTCGGTGGCCCCGTCGGTACTCACTGCTGCGCCGCCTGACGGGCCTTGACCAGATAGTCGATCCCCGAGTACGCGGTCAGCACCACCGCCACGCCCATCACGAACCACTCCACCGGCCACACCCAGTGCGGCAGCGGGAGGATCAACATGCCCACGCCGAGAGTCTGGGTCGCAGTCTTGAGCTTGCCGCCCTTGCTCGCCGCCACCACATGATCCACGCCGACGAGCCGCCACACCGTGATGCCCACCTCGCGGACGAGGATCACGACGGTGACCCACCAGAACAGTTCGTGGACGAGGGAGAGCGAGATCATCGCGGCCGCCATCAGCGCCTTGTCCGCGATCGGGTCGGCGATCTTTCCGAAGTCGGTGACCAGCTCGAGCTTGCGGGCCAGGTAGCCGTCGACGTAATCGGTGGCCATCGCGAGGGCGAACACCGCGAACGCACCCACCCGCCACCACGCGTCCTGGGCACCGTCGACGAAGAACACCACCACGAACACCGGGACCAGCAGGATCCGCAGGACCGTGAGGATGTTCGCGATATTGAGAACGGGGACCTCGGCGGTGGGGCGGCCGTCGCCGGTCGTGGAGGAAGTCACCCCCTCACCTTAGCGAGGCCGCGCGGCATACCCTTGACGGCACGACCCGCACGCCGGACCCCGAGGGAGAACACACATGGCACTCTTCGCCGTCACCTACCGCTACGAAGCGGAGCAGACCGCCGAGCGCGAGGCGAACAAGCCCGCGCACCGTGCATGGCTTCAGGCGAGGGTGGCCGACGGGGAGATCCTCACCGTGGGACCGTTCCTCGACGGGTCCGGGGCGTTGCTCCTGGTGGAGTCCGACGACGACGAGGCCGCCCGAGCCCTGGTCGCCCGCGACCCGCACTGCGTCGAGGGCATGGTCTCGGAGGTCGTCGTGCGCCCGTGGACGCCCGTGTTCGGGCTGCTGGCCGACGGCCACTGACCGACGAGACGAGGGCCGGGCGACATCAGTATCGCCCGGCCCTTTTCGGCTGGTACCTCTCAGCCGGACCTTCTCTGCTGGGCCTTCTCAGCCGACCGGGGTCTCCACCGGTGCGTCGAATTCAGCGCCGTCCGCGGGGCCACCCTGACCCGCATCGCCCTCGCCGAACGCGTCCCCACCGTCCTCGGGAGGAGTGCCGCCCTTGATCGTGTACAGCACGGACGCGAGCTCCTCCGGGCGCACGAGCACCTCGCGGGCCTTGGACCCCTCCGACGGCCCCACGATGTCGCGGGTCTCCATCAGGTCCATCAGTCGGCCCGCCTTGGCGAAGCCGACGCGCAGCTTGCGCTGGAGCATCGACGTGGACCCGAACTGGCTCGACACGACCAGTTCCACCGCGGCGAGCAGATCGTCCAGATCGTCGCCGATGTCCGCGTCGATGTCCTTCTTGCCGTCATCCTTGCACTCGGTGACCGACTCGTCGTAGTCGGGCTCCGCCTGGTTCTTGGCGAAGTCCACGACCTCGTTGATCTCCTCGTCCGTGATGAACGCACCCTGCATACGGATGGGCCTGGACGCACCCATCGGGATGAACAGACCGTCGCCCATACCGATGAGCTTCTCCGCTCCAGGCTGGTCGAGGATGACCCGGGAGTCCGTGAGGGATGAGGTGGCGAACGCCAGTCGCGACGGCACGTTTGTCTTGATCAGGCCGGTCACCACGTCCACCGACGGGCGCTGCGTGGCGAGCACGAGGTGGATACCGGCGGCACGCGCCTTCTGGGTGATCCGGACGATCGCGTCCTCGATATCGCGCGGGGCGGTCATCATCAGGTCCGCGAGCTCGTCGACCACCGCGACGATGAACGGATACGGCCGGTACACCCGCTCGCTGCCGGGCGGCGTGGTGATCTGACCGGAGCGCACGCGGTCATTGAAGTCGCTGATGTGGCGCACGCGCGTGGACTTCATGTCCTGGTAGCGCTGCTCCATCTCCTCCACCAACCACGCGAGAGCGGTAGCGGCCTTCTTCGGCTGCGTGATGATCGGCGTGATGAGGTGCGGTATGCCCTCGTACGGGGTCAGCTCCACCATCTTGGGGTCGATGAGGATCAGGCGCACCTCGTCCGGCGTCGCGCGGGCCAGCAGCGACACGAGCATCGAGTTGACGAAACTGGACTTACCCGAACCGGTCGACCCGGCGACGAGCAGGTGCGGCATCTTCGCCAGATCGGCGGTGACGAAGTCCCCCTCGATGTCCTTGCCCAACCCGATGAGCATCGGATTGTGCTTGCCGGCCGTCGCCGGATCGGTGAGGACGTCCGCGAGGCGGACCAGCTCCCGGTCGAGGTTCGGGACCTCGATACCGACCGCGGACTTGCCCGGGATC
This sequence comes from Dietzia sp. NCCP-2495, assembly GCF_026011735.1. Lineage (GTDB taxonomy): Bacteria > Actinomycetota > Actinomycetes > Mycobacteriales > Mycobacteriaceae > Dietzia. The sequence goes on from NZ_BRVN01000001.1 coordinate 250,233, forward strand.
GGCGCGAGCAGTCGCACATTGTCGGTGGCCACGGCGTACGCGATGTTGCGGTGCAGTGCCGTTATCTTCTCGACCTTGACACCGGGACCCAGCTCGACCTCGTACCGGGTCACTGTCGGACCACGCGTGAACCCGGTGACCGCGGCGTCGATCTTGAACTGCTCCAACACGCCCTGGATGGCTTCGATCATCTGATCGTTGGACTCGCTGCGTGACTTGGGCGGGTCGCCGGCGGTGAGCAGCTTCAAGGGGGGAAGCGTGTAGTCGACACCGCTGAGCAGCTGCTGTTGCGAGTCCAGGCGCTCGGTGTCCGCCTCCGCTGCAGTGTGCGTGGACGGGGTGTTGGACTGAGGAATCGCCGCGGCGTCCACCTCGGCTGCCCGTGCACCCGCAGATGCACCTCCGGCGGGCCGGTTCGGCCGTGCCGCGACGTCCTCCGATCGGCTCGCGCGGGCCGAGTCGCTCCCCCCGCCACGGGGCGCCCCGGCGGCGGACGATCCGGCTGCTGCAGCTCCCGCACCAGCCGCGGCAGCTCCCGCACCGGCCGCAGCAGCTGCACCTGCACCTGCACCTGTCGCTGCTCCCGCGCCTGCAGCCGCCGTTCTGCCGGAGACGCCACGGGTCGGGGCGTCCACGGGAGCCGTCGCACCCTCGCGGGCCGGATCCGCGGTCGGCATCTCGACGGTCGGATCCGTCGACGGACTGTCGGACCAGTCCGCGACCCGACGCCGCTGCGACCGGCGGGTAGCGGGCCGGGGTGACTCCGGCTCCCTGTCCGCCTCACCTGTCTCCGCGATCGGATACGCGGTGGTGGCGTCGTCGTCCCAGTCGAGCTCGTCGTAGTCATCCACGATGTCGCCACTGCCGTCCCAACCGAAGAACTCCCGGACCAGCCCGGGGATCTCACGGGCGGGGCGGCCGACGATCACCAGCGCACCGAAGGCGATGAGGAGATCGAGCAGAGGCACAGTGACATAAACCGACAAGCCCGCTTCGAGGCCGCCCCCGACGATCCGTCCGAGAACTCCCCCGCCCGTGCGCACGCCGACGGGGTCCGCAGGAGAGCCCGACGCGAGATGCCACAGCCCCAGCACTCCGAGTGCGGAGATCATGGTTCCGACGAACCACCGGGAATGGACGTCGGGGCGGGGTTCGCGGGCCATCACGAGTACGCCCCACCCGACGAGCAGCAACGGGAGAAGCGCCGCCGGCGTGCCCACGACGGTGCGGATCCCGGTGTCGATCCACTGTCCGACAGGGCCGGCGGCGCTGAACCACACGGAGCCCGCGAGCACGATCGCGACTCCGACGAGGAACAGTCCGAGTCCATCCCGCCGATGTGGGGGCACGACCTTGTCGTCGTCAGATCCTCCGCCGAGGCCACGGACGCCGTGCCCGACTCCCTTGGCCATCGCGGACCATCCACTCCGCAGACCACGGCCCACGGCGCCGAACGCGCCAGAGGTCCGCTCCGGCGCCACAGACGCCGCACGGGCGCCACCGCGGCCCGTCGCCCGGGCACCGGACTTCGGGGTCGAGACAACTGCACCTCGACGCGAGCTACCACCCCGGTTCTTTTGGGTGGTGGACGTGGTCGACCGTGCTGATCCGGACTTCGACGCGGGGCGTCGGCCGCCGGGGGCACGGGTGGATCGCGTGCTCGAGGTGGATGCCATGGGTGTCACTCTATCGTCTCTAGCAACACCAGTAACAGCAGCCACACGCCGGAACCGCCATGACGTGACGAACGCTACCGCGACCTACACCCGTCGGGACACCGATTCGAGCGCCTCGATCCCTGCTCGCGCACCCGAGATCTCGATATCGACCTCGTTCCTCCCGAAACTCCACAGGAGCAACTCGACAGGATCGGCGATGACGGTGACATACGGCGCCAGTGCGGCGCCCGTCGACACCGGTGCAGCACCTGTGCTCTCCGACGCGGCCGGAACACACAGGTCGATCCGGGCACGGACCTTCCGCAGCTTGGTGCGGGCCACCAGCGTGGACAGGGTCCACAGCCGGTCCAGATCGGCCTGGTCGAGCTCCCGACGGGTCCAGCCGTCGGCCGCCCGCCGCACGTCCTCGTGGTGGACCAGATACTCCGCGGTGTTCGCCAACGTGTCGGCGATCCGCAACGGGGAGTACCACGGGGGGCCGGCCTCGATCTGCTCGAGGAGCTCGGTCCACGGTCGCTGAGCCTCGACGAGGCGGAGCGACTCGAGTCGAGCCGCGAGCGCCGGCACGAGGACTCCCGCCGCCTCCGGGCGGGCCTCCCGCACCACGAGGTGTGCGGCGAGATCCCGCGTGGTCCACCCGTCACACAGCGTCGGCGCGTCGGGACCGGTACCACGCATGGTCTCCACCAGCGCGGAACGCTCCCGACGCGCGAGAGACAGGCCCTCCGACGCCACTCGGTCAGCCCTCCGCGACCGCAGAGGTGATGACGGTCGGCACGATCATCGGCTTACGGCGCCACTTCTCGGACACCCACCGGCCGACCACACGACGCACCGTCTGCGCGAGACGGTACGGATCCGTCTCGCCCTCGCCGGCGAGATCCCACAGGGCGTTCTCGACCAGTTCGACGACAGGCGAGAGTGCACCCGGCTGGTCGGTGAAACCCTTGTCGACGATCTGGGGCTTGCTCACCGGACGGCCGGTACGCGGGTCCACCACGACGGTCGCGATGATGAATCCGTCCTCGCCGAGCACCGTCCGGTCGGCGAGCACCGTGTCACCGACGTCACCGGTCGACAGTCCGTCGACGTACAGGTTGCCGACGGGGATCTGGCCGACGGCGCGCGCTTTGCCGTCGACGAGGTCGACGACGACACCGTTCTGCGCGAGCACGACGTTCTCCTCGGAGACGCCGGTGGCGATCGCGAGAGCCTTGTTGGCGCGGAGGTGACGCCACTCGCCGTGCACCGGCATGGCGTTCTTCGGGCGCACCGCGTTGTAGATGAACAGCAGCTCGCCGGAGTATCCGTGGCCGGAGACGTGGATGTTGTCGTCCCGTCCGGTGACCACCTCGACGCCCATCTGCGAGAGGCTGTTCATGACACCGAACACCGCCTCCTCGTTTCCGGGGACGAGTGAGGAGGAGAACAGCACCGTGTCGCCCTCGGAGAGGTTGACCTGACGGTGCTCGCGCCGCGACATCCGCGACAGGCCCGCCATCGACTCACCCTGGGTGCCGGTGGTCACCACGACCAGCTTCTCCGGCGGCAGCTTGCCGGCGGAGTCCATGTCGATGATGACGCGCGACGGGTCGGTCAGCAGTCCCATCTCGAGCGCGATCTCCATGTTGCGGAGCATGGAACGCCCGTTGAGCGCGACCTTGCGCCCGGCCGCTGCGGCGGCGTCAACGACCGACTGCACGCGGTAGACGTTCGAGGCGAAGCAGGCCACCACCACGAGCTTCTTCGCTTCCGCGATCCGGCGCTGCAGGGCCGGTCGCACACCGGACTCGGACGGGCTGATGCCCGGCGTCGTGGCGTTGGTCGAGTCCATCAGGAGCAGATCGATTCCCTCGTCGCCGAAACGGGACATCTTCGGCAGGTCGGTGGGGCGCTTGTCGGTCGGCAGCTGGTCGAGCTTGATGTCGCCGGTCATCATGACCGAGTTGCTGCCCGCCTTGATCACGACGCCGAGGCACTCGGGAATCGAGTGGTTGACGTCGTAGTACTTGACCTCGAAGGGCCCGAAGTTCGAGATGCTCGACTCGTCGACCTCACGGAACACGGGCTTGATCCGGTGCTCGCGGCACTTCGCGGCGACGAGCGCGAGGGTGAACTTAGAACCGACGACCGGGATGTCGGGGCGGAGCTTGAGCAGGAACGGGATCGCACCGATGTGGTCCTCGTGGCCGTGCGTGATGACCAACGCCTCGACCTGGTCGAGACGGTTCTCGATGTGGTCGAAATCCGGGAGGATCAGGTCGACGCCGGGCTCGGTGGAGCTCGGGAACAGGACACCACAGTCGACGATCAGCAGCTTCGAGTTGTACTCGAAGACGGTCATGTTCCGGCCGATCTCGGAGATACCGCCGAGTGCGACCATGCGCAGGGCACCCTTGCGGGCCTTGGGAGGCTGCGGGAGGCGCACCGTCATGTCGCCGCCCTGCATGGTCTTGACGCCGCCGAAGTCCGCCGTCGACGAGTCGCCACGGCCACGACCACGGCCACGCCCACCGCGGTTACGACCGCCGTTCTGGCCACCGCCGTTGCCGCCTGATCGGCTCCCGCCGTTCTGGCCGCCGGAGCGCTGGCCGCCGCCGTTCTGGCCGCCGCTATTCCCGCCACCGGACGACCCCTCGGACTTCGACGAGGAGCCGCGACGCCCGCGGGAGGTCGACTTCGTCTCCCCCTGGGCGTCCTGCGCTCCCTTGGCACGGTCGCTCTTGCCCTGATGCGGCGCGTCCGCGCCGGCCTTGGACTTCGAACCGCCTCCCTTCGCGCCGTCCTTGGCTGCACCGGACGTGGTGTCCTGCGAGGCGGCGGCCGGGGCTGCGGTCGGCTCGGTGAACTGCACCGCGGTCACAGGTGCCGGTGCGCCCGTGGGTCGACCGGCTGCGCGGCGGGAACGGCCACGGCTGCGGGAGGTGGTGGAACTGTCTTCTGTCATGTAGTGACTCCTGCTCTGTGGAGCAGCGCCGCGAGGGCGTGTCGCTGCTCATCGGTTGGTGGTAACTGCGGGAGACGCGGCACACCGGCCGGGATCCCGAGAAGTTCTAGTGCTGCTTTGGACATCGACACACCGCCGAGCGCCCGTTGGGCGTCGAAGAGTGGAAGGAGTCCGAGGTTGATCTGTCGGGCTCTCTCGACGTCGCCGGAGAGGAATGCCGCACGGAGTTCGACGAGCTGCGCTCCGGCGACATGGCCGATCACGCTGACGAATCCGGACGCTCCCACCGAGAGCCACGGGAGATTGAGTTGATCGTCTCCCGAGTAGTAGACGAGGTCGCAGTGGGACATGACCGTCAACGCGTCGTGGAAATCGCCCTTCGCGTCTTTGACAGCCACGATATTCGGATGGTTCGACAACCCGATGAGGGTGTCGGCCTGGATAGGGACCACCGACCGGGGCGGGATGTCATAGAGCATCACCGGACGGTCTGTGGCGTCAGCGATCGTGCGGAAATGGGCGTCCAGGCCCGCCTGGGTCGGCTTGGAGTAGTACGGGGTGACGACGAGCAGGCCGTGTGCGCCCGAGGCCGCGGCCTGTCGGGCGGCGTGCACGGAATGCGCGGTGTCGTAGGTCCCGACCCCTGCAACGATCGTCGCCCTGTCCCCCACCTCGGCGAGGACGGTCTCGAGGACCGCCGTCTTCTCCGCGTCGGTGGTGGTGGGCGACTCCCCCGTGGTGCCCGATACGACGATTCCGTCGCATCCTGAGTCCACGAGATGTCTCGCGACACGGGCGACGGCTCCGAAGTCGACGTATCCGTCTGCTCCGAACGGCGTCACCATCGCCGTGACAACGGTGCCGAATGGCGCGGGGCGCGCGTGTTCGGTGGAGGACTGGACCGGAGCAGCCGCCCCGGTTCCCCCAGTGGTCACGTGTGTCATGAGGTCCCAGGGTACCCGCTGTAGGGCCCTGATCCCGATTCCGACCCTGCCTTCGGAGGGAGGTCGGGGCGCTCTACCCGGCTCATCCCTCGAGGACGTAGGGGCTGACCGCGATCTCCGAGCCGTCGTCGAGCGTGGCGATCTCGAAGTCAGAGAACACGGCTGGTGCGAGGTCACGGAGTTGGCGGAGGACGTCGATCGCGAGACCGCGGATCTCCGTGTCGGCGTGTTCGGTGGCCCGCATCCCGATGAAGTGTCGCCAGGACCGGTAGTTACCGGTCACGACGATCCTCGTCTCGGTGGCGTTGGGAAGAACCGACCGCGCGGCCTGCCGTGCCTGCTTGTGGCGGAGCATCGGGTTGGGGACGTCGGCGAACCGCTCCTCCAGCTTCGAGAGCATCTCTGCGTACGCCTCGCGGGAGGCATCGGTCGCACGCAGGAAGATCTCGACGAGCTCCGGGTCCTCCGCGATCGCAGGCGGCGGCACGACCTTGGAATCATGCTCGGGAACGAATCTCTGGGACAACTGACTGTAGGAGAAGTGACGGTGCCGGATCAGCTCGTGGGTGCACGACCTGGAAATACCCGTGATGTAGAAGGTCACGGTGGCGTGTTCGAACACCGAGAGATGCCCCACCTCAAGGATGTGCCGGAGATAGCCGGCGTTGGTCGCCGTGCGGGGGTTCGGCTTGTCCCAGCTCTGGTAGCACGCACGACCGGCGAACTCCGCGAGCGCGGCGCCACCGTCGGCGTCCGTTTCCCACCCGAGTTCCTCGGGCGCGGTGAACTGGGTGTGCGCGACCAGACGGACCTGCCGTCGGACGAGCTCGGACATGGTGGAACTCCTTATGCTGTCAGGGCTTCGCGGGGGCTCAGCCGAGAAGATGCGCGGCGACGGTGGCGGCGACCTCTGCCACCCGGTCGAGCTCGTCCCGACCGGGCTCGCCGGTGAGTTGGACGGCCGGGGCGACCGCGTGCAGTCCCCACCCGGTGATGATGCGTTCCACCGACGAGACGGCGCCCGCGGTGTCGTTGTCCCCGTGCACGCACAGCGCGTAGGGGCGCCCCGACACTGCTCCTTCACAGGTGTAGTAGGTGCGATCGAAGAAGTGCTTGAGTGCGCCCGACATGTACCCGAAGTTGGCCGGGGTGAGGAGAACCAGGCCGTCTGCGCGGAGGACGTGATCGTCCGTCGCGGCCAGGGCGGGCACGGTCTCCACGTCGATGCCCTCGAGCTCGGGATGCGCAAGGCCTGTGTCGATCGCCTCGAGGATCCGGCGGAGGCGCGGGGACGGGGCGTGGTGGACCACCAGGACCATGCTCATCGCGCCGCCGCCTGCCCGGACAGTTCAGCCTCGCGCAGCGCGATCGCGGTGCGCATCACCTCACGGGCGCGCACCCGGTCCCCCGCGTGGTCATACGCACGCGCGAGCCGGTAGTTGGTTCGCCAGTCCTCGGGAGAGGCCTGGTACTCGGCGCTGACCCGGTCGAACAGTTCGTCCGCGACCTCGTGCTCGAGCCGCCCGGACGGACGGTGGGGCAGGTCCGAGATGTCGAGTTCGGCTCCCTCGGCGGCGGCCGCCGCCGAGATGCGCTGAAGTTCGAGGCCATTCCGCAGGATCGCCCATGTCGCCCAGGCCCCCACGATCGTGAGGAGGATGATCCCCGCTCCCAGTCCCTTCATCGCGAGATGCTCGGATCCGGCGATCATCGACCATCCGAGGAAGAGCAGGTAACAGAACGCCACGGCGAGGCCGATGGCGGTGAGGACCATCACTGCGGGCTTGACGACTCGATCCACGGTTCTGGTCCTAGATGTCCATGAAGGCGTCGAGACCCACGGTGAGTCCCGGTGATGTGGCGATCTGCCTGACGCCCAGGAGGACGCCGGGCGCGAACGACGTACGGTCGAGGGAGTCGTGCCTGATGGTCAGGGTCTCCCCCTGTGTCCCGAGAATGACCTCCTGGTGGGCGACCAGACCAGTGACGCGCACCGAATGCACCCTCACGCCGTCAACGTCGGCACCACGGGCACCGGCGAGGCCGGTCGAGGTGGCGTCCGGCGACGGACCGAGGCCTGCCTCGGCGCGCGCCGCGCCCATCATCGACGCCGTACGATGCGCGGTACCAGACGGCGCATCGGCCTTGTTCGGGTGGTGGAGCTCGACGATCTCGGCGGAGGGGAAGAACTTCGCGGCCTGTACCGCGAACTTCATCATGAGGATCGCGCCGATCGCGAAGTTGGGGGCTATCAGGACGCCGGTGCCCGGGCTGGCCGCCAATTGCGAGCGGAGGGTGTCGAGCCGCTCGTCGGTGAACCCGGTGGTGCCGACGACCGCATGGATCCCGTGGGAGATACAGAACTCGAGATTGGGCATGACCACATCCGGATGGGTGAAGTCGACGACTACCTCGGCTCCGGAGTCGACGAGGAGCGACAGGGAGTCCCCCTGGTCCACCTCGGCGACGAGCTCCATGTCCTCCGCCTCACGTACGGCCTCGCAGATCGCCGTGCCCACCTTGCCGCGTGCACCGAGCACGCCGACCTTCGTCACCGTCATCGTCTCCCTCTCCGACTTCTCTCGTACCTGCCCAGACTATCCGCCCAGGCGGTCGAGGAGCCCAGCCGCGCCAAGGTCCGGCATGCCGGGGCCGACCGCCGCCAGGCTCCAGGGGGCGACTTCGCTCTCCCAGTACCGGGTCACGTCCTCGGCGGTCACCGCCAGCAGCCTGTTCATCGACGTGGCGACGGGGACGACTGTGTCCCGGTCCAGGAGGTGTCGGCCGATCCTGGTCATCCGGGATAGCGGATCGTCGAGCCCCAGGAGGATCGAACCGGTGAGGTGCCCGACAGCCCGGTCCACCTCGTCGGTGCCGGGCGCGGACGAACGCATCCCTGCCACCACCTCACCGACCTGATCGCACAGTTGTTCCGCCCGCTCGACCGGGCATCCCGCGACCACCGACAGGACCCCGGTGAGCCGGTACTGATCGATCGAGGAGTACACCGTGTAGGCGAGACCGAGTTCCTCCCTGATGCGTTGGAACAGCCTGGAACTGAGGCCACCGCCGAGAATCGCCGTCGCGATCTGCGCGGCTGCGCGGTCCGCATCGTCACGCGCGGGGGTCCGCCGCGCCAGCACGATCTGCACCTGCTCGGAGTCCTCGTCCATCCCGACGAGGACCGGGCTCCGTCCCCACAGTCCGGAAGACCGGGCGCTTGCGCCCGGCTCCGTGTTGGGACCCACGACTGCGGGCAGCGGCCCCTCCGCGATGAGACGTACCAGTGTCTCGTGATCGACCCGACCCGCCGCAGCCACCACCACGTCCCCGGCCCGGAGGATGCGGCGATGGAACTCCAGCAGGGTGTCGGCGTCGAGGGACCGCACCGACTCCTCTGTCCCGATGACCGGTCGGGCCAGGGGGTCCTCCCCCAGGACCGCACACGTCGCGAGCTCGCAGGCCACGTCCTCGGGGTCGTCCTCGCGACCGGCCAACTCGTCGAGCACGACATCTCGTTCCACGTCGACGTCGTCCGGATGGCACCGTCCGTTCGCGACCACGTCGGTGAGCACGCCGATCGCCTCTGCGAGACCAGGTGCGGGGACGTGGACGTGGTAGCAGGTGTGCTCGCGCCCGGTATAGGCGTTGAGGTCACCTCCGAGCAGGTCGATCCGCTCGGACAGTTCGCGTCCGCTCGCCGACGAGGTCCGTTTGAACAGGACGTGCTCGAGGAAGTGCGCGGCACCGTGTTCACCCGGTCGCTCATCGGCGGAGCCGGCGCCCACCCAGATCCCAACGGCAGCACTGTGGCACCACGGTAGGTGCTCCGTCACCACCCGGATCCCGGGGATTGAGCGGTCCACTTCGATCGTGGTGTCCACGCCACCTGCACTCTCTGTTCGACTTCCGACGTGCGGCTCCCATACGGCCGAGGCACGCACCCCGGGAGCCGGGGTGCGTGCCTCGAAGGTGCCGGATCAGATGGTCACGTGATCCGGCGGTGACTCAGTTGTCGGCCTCGGCGTCCGCGGCCTGGTCGGCCTCATCGGAAACCGGGACGAGGCTGATCTTGCCACGGTTGTCGATGTCCGCGATCTCGACCTGCAACTTGTCGCCGACGTTGACGACGTCCTCAACCTTGGCGATGCGCTTGCCCTGGCCCAGCTTGGAGATGTGGACCAGACCGTCGCGGCCCGGCAGGAGCGACAGGAACGCACCGAACGGAGCCGTCTTGACGACGGTGCCGAGGAAACGCTCGCCGACCTTGGGCAGCTGCGGGTTGGCGATCGCGTTGATCTTGTCGATCGCGGCCTGGGCCGACTCGCCGTCGGTGGCGCCGATGTAGACCGTGCCGTCGTCCTCGATGGACACCGAGGCGCCGGTCTCCTCGGTGATCGAGTTGATCATCTTGCCCTTGGGTCCGATCACCTCACCGATCTTGTCCACCGGCACCTTGATCGCGACGATCCGCGGAGCGTGCGGGCTCAGCTCGTCCGGCTCGTCGATGGCCTCGGCCATCACGTCGAGGATCGTCAGGCGGGCCTCGCGGGCCTGCGTGAGCGCACCGGCCAGGACCTCGGACGGGATCCCGTCGAGCTTGGTGTCCAGCTGGAGTGCGGTGACGAACATGCCCGTGCCGGCGACCTTGAAGTCCATGTCGCCGAACGCGTCCTCGGCACCGAGGATGTCGGTCAGCGCGACGTAGCGGGTCTCACCGTCGACCTCGTCGGAGACGAGGCCCATGGCGATGCCGGCCACCGGTGCCTTGAGCGGCACACCGGCGTTGAGCAGCGACAGGGTCGACGCACAGACCGAACCCATCGAGGTCGAACCGTTGGACCCCAGGGCCTCGGACACCTGGCGGATGGCGTACGGGAAGTCCTCGACGCTCGGCAGCACCGGAACGAGGGCACGCTCGGCGAGCGCACCGTGGCCGATCTCGCGGCGTTTCGGCGAGCCCACACGTCCGGTCTCGCCGGTGGAGTACGGCGGGAAGTTGTAGTGGTGCATGTAGCGCTTGCTGGTCTCGGGACCGAGCGAGTCGATCTGTTGCGCCATCTTGACCATGTCGAGCGTCGTCACGCCCATGATCTGGGTCTCGCCGCGCTCGAACAGGGCGCTGCCGTGCGCGCGCGGGACGACTTCTACCTCTGCCGACAGCGCGCGGATGTCGCGCACTCCACGGCCGTCGATGCGGAAGTGATCGGAGATGATCCGCTGCCGCACGATCTTCTTGGTCAGCGACTTGAACGCCGCGCCGACCTCGCCGAGGCGATCGGAGAACCGCTCGGTGAGCTGCTCGAGCACGGCGGCCTTGAGCTCGTCCGTGGCGTTGTCGCGGTCCTGCTTGTCGGCGATCTGCATGATCTCACCGAGCTTGGCCTCGGAGACCTCGGCGACCGCCGCGTAGGCGTCGTCGGCGTACGGCGGGAACAGCGGGAACTCGCGCGGCGTGGTGGGCGCGGCGGTCGCCAGCGCCTGCTGCGCGGCGCACAGCTCGGCGATGAACGGCTTCGCGGCCTCGAGGCCCTCGGCCACGATCGCCTCGGTCGGCGCCTGGGCACCGCCGGCGACCTTCTCGATGACGTCCTCGGTCGCCTCGGCCTCGACCATCATGATCGCGACGTCGGCGGAGTCGCCCGAACCGACAACCCGGCCGGCGACGACCATGTCGAAGACCGCGCCCTCGAGCTGCTCGACCGTCGGGAACGCGACCCACTGACCGGCCGGGTTCTCCGCGGTCGGGATGAGGGCGACGCGCACGCCGCCGACCGGACCGGAGAACGGCAGACCGGACAGCTGCGTGGAGGCGGAGGCGGCGTTGATCGCCACCACGTCGTACAGGTCCTTCGGATCGAGGCTCATGACCGTCACGACGACCTGGACCTCGTTGCGGACACCGTCGGCGAACGTCGGGCGCAGCGGGCGGTCGATGAGCCGACAGGTGAGGATCGCGTCGGTGCCGGGCCGGCCCTCGCGACGGAAGAACGAGCCCGGGATGCGGCCCGCGGCGTACATGCGCTCCTCGACGTCCACCGTGAGCGGGAAGAAGTCGAAGTGCTCCTTGGGGTGCTTGCCGGCCGTGGTGGCGGACAGCAGCATGGTGTCGTCGTCGAGGTAGGCGACGACGGAGCCAGCGGCCTGCTTGGCGAGGCGACCGGTCTCGAACCGGACCTCGCGGCGACCGAACTCACCGTTGTCGATGGTGGCGACGGACTCGAAGACCCCGCCTTCGACCTCTACGGCCGTGATCTGTGACATAGATATTCCTGTCATGTCTGGGATAGGGGCCACGCGGCGGGGGAATCCCGCCGGGGCCACCGGCACGGCACCGCCGGGCTGATCCCGGTACGACCTCGGTCTTCGATTGAAGCGGCCGGTTCCTGCGCCACGCTTGTGCGGGCGTCCCGGATCCGGCAGCCACTACCGAGGACCGCCAATCGGACCTGTCGACCACCCCGGCACTGCGCGCCGGCCGGATATCAGCCTATCAGGGAAAACACCGCGGGTCACCGGAGCGGACGGGCGCGCCGCCCCCGGTGAGCACCGGAGCAGAGACGACGATCCCCGCCCCGGGGGTCCGGGGCGGGGATCGTCAGGAGTACGTGCGAGCGGGGTTCGCTCAGCGACGCAGGCCGAGCTTCTCGATCAGCGCACGGTAGCGGTTGATGTCGACCTTGGCGACGTACTTGAGCAGGCGGCGACGACGGCCGACGAGCAGGAGCAGGCCACGACGCGAGTGGTGGTCGTGCTGGTGGGTCTTGAGGTGCTCGGTGAGCTGCGTGATGCGCGTGGTCAGCAGGGCGACCTGGGCCTCGGGAGAACCGGTGTCGGTCTCGTGCAGGCCGTACTCGGCCAGGACGGCCTTCTTCTCTTCAGTGCTCAGCGCCATGGGGCGTCTCCTCTTTTTTCCAGTCCACGATGGTGAATTGGCCCCGCCGCCGCGGACCACAGGAGGGCCTCGGGAAACGTTACCAGCAGGTGGGACCGCGGCCCCAATCGCCTCGTCAGATACCGAGCACGTCCCTGGTGCGCGTGACGTCGCGCCCCATCGCCACGAGCAGCTCGTCGACGGAGGAGAACTTCTCCATGTCGCGCACGTGGTCCACGAAGTCGACGGCGGCGAGACGTCCGTAGAGGTCGGCCGTTTCGTCCAGGACGAACGCCTCGACACTGCGGGTGGTGTCGCCGAAGGTCGGATTGGTTCCCACGGAGATCGCCGCCGGGTAGCGACGGCCGGGGACGATCGAGCCGTCGACCGGATCGTCGTCGAGCAGGCTGAACCAGCCCGCGTAGACGCCGTCGGCGGGAACGGCCATGTACGGCGGGAGCTCGAGGTTGGCGGTGGGGTATCCGAGGTCGCGCCCGCCCCGGCCGGCGCCGTGCACGACCGGGCCCTCCACGCGGTGCGGGCGACCGAGCATCTCGGCGGCGGCCGCCACGTCGGTCCCGGACAGCAGGCGGCGGATACGTGTGGAGGACACGGTCTCGCCGCCGTCGGAGAGCAGGTCCACGATCTCGCAGGTGATGTCCCGCTCCGTACAGAGCCGGGCCATCGTCTCCGGGGTTCCCGCGGCCTTGCGCCCGAAGGTGAAGTTCCGTCCCACGACCACGGCGCGGCAGTCGAGGCCGTCCACCAGCACGTTGTCCACGAACGCGGCCGGCTCCCACGACGCCATCTCCGCGTCGAAGGGCAGCGCGAACACCGCCTCCATCCCGTACTCGCCGGCCAGTTCGGCACGACGCTCCAGGGTGGTCAGCGCGCTCGGGTGCGAGCCGGGACGGACCACCTCGACGGGATGCGGGTCGAACGTGACGAGCACCGGGTCGGCGCCGAGTTCCCTCCCCAGGTCGACGGCTCGGTCCACCAGGCTTTGATGGCCCCGGTGGAGTCCGTCGAACACCCCGAGGGCGACAGAGGAACCGCCGTCGGGGATCACGATCTCGTCGAACGTCCGCCACAATTGCACGGCGACCACCTTACGCCCGCCGATCACAGGCCCGCAGGCCGCATGACCACGACGGGGGCCGCCCGCCTGCCGGACTCGGAGACCAGAGCCGCGACCCTGCCGTCCGGCCCCACGGCCGCCACCACGCCGGTGTCGCCGCGCGCGTCGAGCCAGCGACCGTGCCGGAGACCCTCGGCCTGCTCCGCGTCGATGTCGCGTCGGGGGAACGCTGCCAGTGCGGCGGCGTCCAGGTCGAGTGAGAGTTCGGGTGTTCCCTCGAGTTGGTCCAGGGTCCGGGCCACGTCCAGTCCGAATGGGCCGACGGCCGTCCGTCGCAGTGCCGTGAGGTGTCCCCCCACGCCGAGCGCCTCGCCCAGGTCCCGGGCGAGCGCGCGGATGTACGTTCCGGTCGAACAGTCGACGACGACGACGAGGTCGATCACCCCGCCGTCGCGCCTTCGCTCGAGCACGTCGAATCGCGACACGGTGACCCGCCGCGACGCGAGGACGATCTCCTCTCCCGACCGCACCATGTCGTACGCGCGCCGTCCCGCCACCTTGATGGCGCTGACCGACGAGGGGACCTGGTCGATCTCCCCCGTGAGCGCCGTGATCCCGGCGTCGATCGCCTCGTCGGTGACCGCAGAGGCGTCGGTGGTCGCAGTGATCTCGCCCTCGGCGTCATCGGTGGTCGTGGCCTGCCCCAGCCGGATCGTGGCCTCGTACGACTTGGTCTCCAGGGCCAGCTGCCCGAGGATCTTCGTGGCGCGCTCGATGCCCACCACCAGCACTCCGGTCGCCATCGGGTCGAGGGTCCCGGCGTGTCCGACCTTGCGGGTGCCGAAGAAGCGGCGCAGGCGACCGACCACGTCGTGACTGCTCATGCCCCCGGGCTTGTCGACGATCACCAGTCCGGGCTGGGGTGCGGGTCGGGGATCGGGTCTGCGCGGTGTCACGACTCCACGGTATCCACACCAGCGGGCCGGAGCACGATCGCCGAGGCCACGAACCCGTCCCGGACCACCCAGCGACCGACGAGCTCCACCAGGTCCGGTCCTCCGTCCGCTGCACTGGGGTCGACGAGGATCCGGGATCTCAGAACGCCGGTGACCACCGTGTCGTCGTCGCCCTTGTCGTCGTCCCGGTCTGGCACCAGGGTGATGTGCGCGTCCTCGAAGCCCAACCACCGACGGGTCAGGGGATACCACGCCTTGTAGGTGGCCTCCTTCGCCGTGAACAGCAGGGTGTCCCAGTGCACCGACGGCATCTCCGCCCCCACCGCACGGACCCACTCGGCCTCTTCGGGCAGCGACACCACGCCGAGCACGCCGTCCGCGAGCGGCGCATGGGGTTCCACGTCGAGCCCCACCGACCGCACCCGGTCCGCCGACCCGAGTGCCGCGGCACGGAGTCCGTTCGTATGTGTGAGAGTTCCCACGACACCCGGCGGCCACACGGGCATCCCGCGGCCCCCTCGGACGACCGGACCGGCCGGCACGCCCAGTCGGGTCATGGCCTCGCGGGCACACGCCCGTGCCCACGCGAAATCGGCGCGGCGGGTCGCCACGGCCTTCGCGATGAGCTCCGCCTCCGCCGGATACAGTGCGGCCTCCACGTCGGCGTCGGACATCGGCAGGTCGGCGTCGGTCACCGTCACCACGTCTCGTGGCACGATCCCGTGGATCATCGTCTCTCCTCCTGCTCCGTCACCGGTCGTCCTGGTCCGTCACCGGTCGTCCTGGTTCGTCACCGGTCGTCCTGGTTCGTCACCGCTCGTCGTCAAGATAGGGACCCGGCTCCCCCGCACGCGCGATCCGCGGTATCCCAGAGTCGCCACGGACCCACTTCACCTGCGGTTCCTCGGGATCGGGCAGTATCTGCCGCGTCAACGGTTCAGGACGACCGCGTCCGTTCCACTCCCGCGGGTAACCGAGAGAGACCTCCTCGAACCGCACCCCGTCGTGGACGCTCGTCCGCGGGATGTGCAGATGCCCGTACACGCTCACCCGCGCTCGGTACCGCCGGTGCCAGTCCGCGGTCTGTTCGGTCCCGCACCACAGCGCGAAATCGGGGTGACGCAGCACGCGGGTCGGGTCCCGCAGGAGCGGCCAGTGGTTGACGAGGACCGTCGGGTGCGCCGGATCCAGGCCCGCCAGTCGCGTCGTCGTGGCGACGAGTCGATCCCGGCACCACGCCGCCGCGTCGGCGAACGGTCCCGGGTCGATCAGGAACTCGTCGGAGGCCACGACCCGGCGCTCCCGGGCGCCAGCGAGGGCGACGTGCCGGGGCTGGCCGGGAACCGGGGTCCATGAGTAGTCGTACAGGAGGAACATCGACACCACCCATGCCGGTCCTCCCGGCCCCGTCCACAAGGGGTACGGGTCCTCGGGCGTGAGGACACCGATCGAGCGACACTCCTCGACGAGCCGGTCGTACTTCGTGGTGGAGGTCATCCCGTCGTCGTCGCGGCCGATCCAGAGCTCGTGATTGCCGGGCACCCACAGGACGCGCTCGAAGCGCTCGGCCAGCGTGGCCAGGGTGTCCCGGATCTGGGACGTTTTCTCGGCCACGTCCCCCGCGACGATCAACCAGTCCCCCGGGTGGTCTGGCCAGAGCTCGTCGAGGACGCCAGAGTTACCGCGGTGCCCCACATGGAGATCAGACACCGCACGCAGGGTCGGGCCGGGACCCGCATCAGTCCTCATCCGGTCTGACCTCCCGTCTGCGATCCGACCCCGGTGTCCTCACCGGCCGCGACGTCGGGAGTCCGCCCGGGGGTGTGCGCCCCCAGCACCATCCACCGGTCGCCGCGAACGCGGATCGCCACGGCGATCAACCTCATCACCACGAACGTCCCCATCCCCCACCAGATTCCCGCCAGTCCCCAACCGAAGTAATGGGTGGCGAGGAGGACCGGCAGGAATCCGGCCAACGCCGCGATCACGGTGGTCGTGCGCAGGTACGCGGCGTCACCGGACCCGAGCAGCACTCCGTCGAGACCGAACACGATCGCCGCCGGGATCACCACCACCGCCATCCCCACCAACGCCACGACCAGTCGCGACGCGACCTCCGCATCCCCGGCCAGCATCCCGGCGAGCTGATGCCGCAGCGAGATCGTGATGATCGCCAGAACCGCACCGAGGGTGACCGACCAGAGCACGACGGCCCGCGCGAGAGCCCGGCCGTGAGCGGCGAGGCCCGCCCCCAGTGCGGCACCGACCAGAGACTGCGCCGCGATGGCGACCGAGTCCAGAACGAGCGTGTACAGCGACCAGAGTTGCTGCGCGAGGTGGTGCGCGCCGAGCGAGGCCACCCCGGCCGCCGCGGCGGCCGTGGTCGCCACGGCGAACGTGATCTGGAATGACGCCGTGCGGATGATCAGGTCGACCCCCATCCGCAGCTGGGAGACGATCACGGCCCGGCGGGGACGGAACGGACCCGGTCTCTCCAGCACGAGTGCCACGAGGAATCCGATCGCCATGATCAGCTGGCCGGCGAGGTTCGCCCACGCGCTCGCCATGAGCCCGTAGCCCGGCAGCGGGCCCACGCCGGGCACGAACACCACACATCCGACGGCCGACACCCCGACACCCACCGCGACCAGGACGAGAGGCGTGCGCAGGCGCTGCACCCCGCGCATCCACCCGTGACCCGCGGACGAGACGAGAATGCAGGGAATGCCCCAGACGGCCACTCTCAACCATTGCGCGGCGCTGTCCGCGACGTGCTGGTCCGAGGACAGGACCGAGGTCAGCGGACCGAGGAGGGCCAGTACCGCCGCCACCACCACGGCGCCGACGGCCACGGCGATCCAGGTGGCCTGGACGCCCTCGGCCACGGCGTCCGCCCGTCGCCCCGCACCGTGCAGTCGGGCAGAGCGGGCGGTCGTCCCGTAGGACAGGAAGTTCATCTGGGTGCCGAGCACCAACAGCACGAGCGAGCCGACGCCGAGCGCCGCGAGATCCTCCGGTCCCTGCCTGCCGACGACGATCCCGTCGATCAGCAGGTACATCGGCTCCGCCGCGAGCACGGGCAGCACGGGAAGAGCGATCGACCACAGGCGCCGCCCGAGTTCACCCACGCCGACGGCGGACGTGCGCTCAGCCGAGGAGGCCACGAATCCTCGCCATGACGGAGTCCACATCGCCGTGCATCGTGCATCCGGCGGCGGCCGGGTGTCCGCCTCCCCCGAGTGCGACGGCCACGGCGGAGACGTCGACGGCGTCCAGACCGGGTCCGCCGTCACGGGATCGCAGGGACACCGCCCATTCTCCTGGCAGATATTCCTTGAGCAGCACGGCGACGCACGCCTCTCTCACGCCGCGCAGGTGCGAGACGAGGGACTCGACATCGTCCTCGTCGGCGGTGGAGATCACGTCGTACGGGACCGCCAGCCACACGGTGCCCCGACCGCCCACGGATTCCGCGTCGAGCGTCACCGACCTCAGGAGCCGTCCGAGGACGGTCAGCCATGCGAAGGAATGCGCGTCGAGGAGATCGTGACCCAGCCGCGTCGTCTCGGCCCCGGCGGCGATCAACGCGCTGGCGGTGTCGTGTGCGCCGGGGCCGCCCCACCGGAAGGAACCGGTGTCCGTGACCAGACCGGCGTACAGGGCCGTGGCGATGTCGGCGTCGACGGGGTATCCGCCCGCCCGCAGGATCTCCAGCACGAGGGTCGCCGTGGACGCAGCGGCCGGATCCAGGAGCATGTGACTACCGAATCCGGGGTTACTCGCGTGATGGTCCACGACCAGGACCTCGGAGGCTGCCGTGCGGAGGCGCTCCCAGCCACCCACTCGATCCGCGCTCGCGCAGTCGAGGGTCACGACGAGACCGTGGTGGACGGGAACGTCGTCCAGTGAGACGACCAGGTCTGCCCCGGGGATCCCGCTGAGTCCGGCCGGGACCAGACCGGGATCGAAGGAGTGGTGCACGGTGATCCCGGCCGCACGTAACGCTCGGGCGAGTCCGGCCGAACTGCCGAGCGCATCGGCGTCGGGGCGGAGGTGGCAGAGCACGGTCACCTCATCGTGCCGTGCGAGCACCTCCGCCGCTCCCCGGGCGTCGACCCTCCGCGTCACTGGCCGGCGTCTCCCGCCTGTTCATCCTCTGGTTTCCGGTACGGATCCTCGTCGCCCGCCGGGCGGGCACCCTCAGCGGCCTTGCGGACGAGTTCGTCACTCGCGCGTGCCTTGGCGAGCAGCTCCTCCATGTGCCGGGCGGCGTCCGGGACGGAGTCCAACTGGAACGTCAGCTCCGGGGTGAACTTCACGCCCGTCTGCTTGCCCACGAGTGTCCGCAGACGCCCCCTCGCGTTCGCCAGGGCGGCCTCTGCCGACTCGAGATCGGGTTCCTCGTCCAGGGTCACGCCCCGGACTGTGTAGAACAGGGTGGCCACCCGGAGATCCGGGGTGATCCGGGAGTCGGTGATGGTCACGAACTCGAGCCGCGGGTCCTTGATCTCGTTGTCGATCGCCGTGGCGACGATCTCCCCGATCCGCTTGCCGAGCCGACCCGCGCGTCCTCTACCGGTCATAGCGATCCTCCTTGACTCGGACCGGCCACCTTCTGCGGTGACCGATCTCCTACAACATGCCGCGGGGGCAGGCCCGCTGTCCACGGAACCTGCCCCCACGGTCGACACCGGCGGCGTCAGTCGCGCGGCTTCTCCACGAGCTCGTAGGTCTCGATCACGTCGCCGACCTTGATGTCGGAGTACGTCACCGTCAGACCACACTCGAAGCCCTCGCGGACCTCGGTCGCGTCGTCCTTCTCGCGACGCAGCGACGAGACGGTCATCTCCTCGACCACGACGTTGCCGTCGCGGATGAGGCGCGCCTTCGCGTTACGCCGCATGATGCCGTCGAGCACCATACAACCGGCGATCGTGCCCACCTTCGACGAGCGGAACAGCTGGCGGATCTCCGCCTGACCGAGCTGCTTCTCCTCGTAGATCGGCTTGAGCATGCCCTTGAGCGCGGCCTCGATCTCGTCGATCGCCTGGTAGATGATCGAGTAGTACCGGATGTCGACGCCTTCGCGGTTCGCCATCTCGGTCGCCTTGCCCTCGGCACGGACGTTGAACCCGATGATCACGGCATCGGAGGCGGCAGCCAGGTTGACGTTGGTCTCGGTGACAGCACCGACACCGCGGTCGATGACCCGCAGCTGCACCTCGTCGTCGACCTCGATCCCCATGAGGGCCTCTTCGAGGGCCTCGACGGTACCGGAGTTGTCGCCCTTGACGATGAGGTTGAGCTGGCTCGTCTCCTTGAGGTGCGAGTCCAGATCCTCGAGGCTGATCCGACGACGGCTGCGGGCGGCCAGTGCGTTGCGCTTACGCGCATTGCGCCGGTCCGCGATCTGCCGAGCCGTGCGGTCCTCCTCGACCACCATCAGGGTGTCGCCGGCGCCACAGACGCTGGTCAGGCCGATGACCTGGACCGGACGCGACGGTGCCGCCTCCTCGACGTCCTCACCGTGCTCGTCGACCATGCGGCGGACGCGACCGTAGGCGTCGCCGGCGACGATCGAGTCGCCGACGCGGAGGGTACCGCGCTGGATGAGCACCGTGGCGACCGGACCGCGACCGCGGTCGAGGTGCGCCTCGATGGCGACACCCTGCGCGTCCATGTCCGGGTTGGCCCGGAGATCGAGCGACGCGTCCGCGGTGAGGACGACCGACTCGAGCAGGGAATCGATGTTGAGTCCCTGCTTGGCGGAGATGTCGACGAACATCGTGTCGCCGCCGTACTCCTCCGGCACGAGGCCGTACTCGGTCATCTGTCCACGGATCTTGTCGGGCTGTGCGCCCTCCTTGTCGATCTTGTTGACCGCCACGACGATCGGCACCTCGGCCGCCTGCGCGTGGTTGATCGCCTCGACCGTCTGCGGCATCACTCCGTCGTCCGCCGCGACCACGATGATCGCGATGTCCGTCGACTTGGCGCCGCGGGCACGCATGGCGGTGAACGCCTCGTGGCCCGGGGTGTCGATGAAGGTGATCGTGCGATCGACCTCGTCGACCGGCACCGTGACCTGGTACGCACCGATGTGCTGGGTGATGCCTCCGGCCTCACCCTCGCCGACCTTGGCGGACCGGATGCTGTCGAGCAGCCGGGTCTTACCGTGGTCGACGTGACCCATCACGGTCACCACCGGAGGACGACGCTCGAGGTCGTCCTCGTCACCCTCGTCCTCGCCGAACGACAGGTCGAACGACTCGAGGAGCTCGCGGTCCTCGTCCTCGGGGCTGACGACCTGGATCTTGAAGCCCATCTCCTCGCCGAGGAGTTGGAGCGTCTCGGGCGTCACCGACTGCGTGGCCGTGACCATCTCACCCAGGTTGAACAGCGCCTGGACGAGCTGGGCCGGATTCACGTCGATCTTGTCGGCGAAGTCGCTCAGCGACGCACCCTGCGCCAGTCGCAGGGTCTGCCCGCGACCGTCGGGGAGCCGGACGCCGCCGACCTCCGGTGCCCGCATCGAATCGTATTCCTGACGCTTCTGCCGCTTCGACTTACGACCACGACGGGGAGCGCCACCGGGACGACCGAACGCGCCGGCGGCACCGCCGCGCCCGCGACCGCCACCACCGGGACGACCCCGGAAGCCACCGCCACCCCCGGCAGGGGCTCCGCCACCACCGGGACGGAAGCCGCCTCCACCAGGACGACCGCCCGGACCACCGGGACGGCCACGACCGCCAGCCGGACGCGCGACCTGACCGGGCATCTGACCGGGGTTGGGACGCGGCGGCATGTTACCGGGAGTCGGACGGGGTCCACCCTGACCCGGCCCACCCTGACGCTGGGGAGGACGGGGGCCGCCCTGACCCGGTGCCGGACGAGAGCCTCCCGGACGGGGGCCGGCCTGGCCCTGACCGGGACGGGGACCGGCCTGGCCGGGACCCGGGCGCGGACCACCCTGGGGACGGGGCGCCGGAGTGGTGCCGCTCGAGAACGGGTTGTTGCCGACGCGCGGGCTCTTGGGCCCGGGCTTGCCGGCCGCCGGACGCGGCCCCGGAGCAGGCCGGGACGCCGCCGCCGGCTTCGGACCGGGGGTGGCGGGAGCTCCGGGCTTGGCGGCACCGGGCCTGGGACCGGGGGTACCCGGCGTCGCTGCGCCGGGCTTGGGTCCGGCGCTCGCGGCCGGCTTGGCCGGGGTGGTCCGGTCCGGAGACGGGGACGCCGCCGGCTTCGGCGCCGGGGCACCCGGCTTGGGACCCGACGACGCCGGAGTCGCTCCGGGCTTGGGGGCCGCGGTTCGCGGGTCGGCTCCCGGACGGGGTCCGGGCTTGCCCGCCGCGCCGGGCTTGGGCGCTGCCGAACGCCCGGACGTGGACGGCGCCGCGCCGTCGCCGCCGCTCGCCGGTGCCATGGACTCCCGGAGGCGACGGACGACCGGCGCCTCGAGCGTCGACGACGCCGACTTGACGAATTCTCCCTGATCGCGGAGCTTCGTCAGAAGTTCTTTACTGGTGATACCGAACTCTTTTGCCAGTTCGTGTACCCGGGGCTTGCCTGCCACTGCTCTCCTCACTGCGAGGTCTTCACGGCAGGGCTGGCCGCGCGACCTCGATCTACATTCGATGGACGTTCATCGCTGGAGCTTCACGGTGTGCTCATCGTGTCTGGTCCGTTCCTTTTCTGATGCTCCCCCTACCGGCCACTTCGGACGGCGGGTGGTGTCGTGCTCCGGGCTCATCGCCTCGAGCACCTCCGAGATCGCGTCCTGGGACACGTTCCCGGCGATCCGCAGTGCCCTCGTGAAGGCCTTGCGGTCGACAGCTGTCGTGATACACCGCTCGTCGCGGTGCACCCAGGCTCCTCGTCCGGGCGCCTTACGGCGTGGATCAGGCGAGAGAGCCGCCGTGAGGGGATCGTGGACGATCCTCAGAAGCCGGGAATCAGAGTCCCGACCACGGCAACCGACGCAGGTCCTGATCGGACCCGCCACCTCGACGGAGCATGAACGCTGGTTCTCACGTACCCGCATCCTGCCCGCCTCGGTTTCTCGCCATCCCGCCGTTAATGGCAGATGAACGTGAAGTCACTGTGACAACTCGTCAGTCTACAGACAACGAGGGGCTGTGACTAACGGCGCGCCCGACCGCGTGGACGAGCCCCAGTGACCACTGTCACTCGGCGTCGCTGTGGATGTCGATCCGCCACTGGGTCAGCCGATGGGCCAGGCGGGCGTTCTGACCTTCCTTGCCGATGGCCAGCGAGAGCTGGTAGTCGGGAACCACGACCCGCGCTGCGCGTGTGGCCTCATCCGCGACCGTGACAGTTATCACCTTGGCCGGCGACAGCGCGTTGCCGACGAACACCGTGGGATCGTCGTCGTAGTCGACGATGTCGATCTTCTCCCCACCCAGCTCGGACATGACCGCCCGGACCCGCGCACCGTTGGGGCCGATGCACGCACCCTTGGCGTTGAGGCCGGACACGGTCGACTCCACCGCGATCTTCGTCCGGTGGCCCGCCTCGCGTGCGACCGCGGCGATCCGGACGGAGTCGTCACCGATCTCGGGAACCTCGAGGGCGAAGAGTCCCCGGACCAGGTCCGGGTGCGTACGCGAGAGCGAGACCGAGGCCCCGTGCGGCCCCTTGTGGACGCCGACCACATGGCACTTGATCCGGTCACCGTGCTCGTAGGTCTCGCCGGGCACCTGCTCGGCAGGAGCGATGGTGCCCTCCGTGCCGCCGACCTCGGGCCCGATGCGGACGACGATGATCCCGCGGGCGTTCGCACGAGAATCCGACTGGATGACGCCGCTCACGACCTCCCCCTCACGGGTGACGAGATCGCCGTAGATCTTGTCGGTCTCGGCCTCCCTCAGGCGCTGGAGAATGATCTGACGTGCGGTCGCCGCGGCGACCCGTCCGAAGTCCGACGGGGTGGCATCGAATTCTCCGATGCGATTGCCCTCGTCGTCGACCTCCGCGGCCAGCACCGCGACGGTACCGGCCTTACGGTCGAGTGCGATACGCGCGACGCGATGCGCACCATCTGTACGCTTGTACGCGGTGAGCAAGGCGTTCTCGAGAGTCGCCACCAGATCGTCCAGTGGGATCTCACGTTCCTGCGACAGCATGTTGAGGGCCGCCATGTCGATGTTCACTTGTGTTCTCCTTCTCGCACGCCACGCCCGGACGCGTCCGTGTCCGTCAGCAGATCGAGTTCGTCCTGGGGGGCGGGCCGAAACTCGACCCGGACCACGGCGCGGGCGATATCCGACAACGTTACCGACCGGGCGGCGAGGCCTCGACCCGACTTCGACACGATCCGCACCGACGGAACCGTGGCGTCCAGATCTCCGACCCTTCCACGAGCCGGACCGGTTTTACCTTCGACGTAGGAGAGCTCCACCTGCCGACCGCGGGCGCGACGCCAGTGTCGCTGCTCCTGCAGTGGCGCGTCGATTCCTCGGCTCGTCACCTCGAACGTCACCGGGATCGAGTGCGGGCCCCACTCCTCGGCGAGCGGGTCGAGTTCTGAGGACAGTGCGGAGAGCACGTCCAGACTCACCCCATCGTCGCCGTCGACGACGACCGTGACACTCCATGCGTTGGCCCGCTCATCCTCCCGGAGTTCCTCGAGGTCGAGTCCGCGGTCTGAGACCGCCTTGCGGATGAGGGCCCTGTCGGGCTCGGGGACGATCACTGTGCTCCTGATGTGCGGGCGTTGTCTCTGTCCGGTCCGGATCACGGACGGCCGAATCACTGTACCGCCTCCACCCCCGGGTTCCCGCCCCCTGGCAGGATGTCGGGGTGCCCAGCTCCTCCCCCACGCTCATGACGCGACGCCGATTCCTCGGCGTCACCGCCGGCGCGGCCGGCCTCCTGGCGGCACCGGGATGCGCACTGCCCGAACCCGATGACACCCCCGACCCCGTCCTCGACCTCGTTCTCTCGGCGGAACGGGATGCTCGTGAGTTCGCTGCGGCGGATCGCACGCACGGTGACCATGTCGGAGCGCTCCATCGACTGGCGGACGTCCGTCGGATCCAGGCAGGACAACTCGAGGCGGCACTCACCTCGCCGCGGCAGACCCCGACCCCGGCGCCGTCCGCCGGCTCGCCCGAACCGGTGCGGT
Organism: Dietzia sp. NCCP-2495; assembly: GCF_026011735.1. Classification (GTDB taxonomy): domain Bacteria; phylum Actinomycetota; class Actinomycetes; order Mycobacteriales; family Mycobacteriaceae; genus Dietzia. Next base: position 274,858 of record NZ_BRVN01000001.1, read on the forward strand.
GTCCTCCGGTGGACGAGGTGCGCACCCGACTCCGCGCCGACATCGCCACGGCGACCGAGGTCGCTCTGGCCGAATCCGGCATCAGAGCAGAACTGGCCGGGGCCGTGGCCGCGTCCTGTACCGCCGCTGTGGAGGTAGTCCTGACATGACCACCCCGATCGGTCTCGCCGCCGAGGACGCCGCCGTATACGGATACGGCATCATCCTGGCCGGTGCGGACGCCAGCATCATCGGCGCTGTGCGTCGCGAGCTCGCCGCCCATCGAGCACGCCGTGATGCGGCCGAACAGCTCTGGCCCGACGCCGCCCCAGCCCCGGTCGGTTATCTCACCGGGGCGGACACCTCAACGGCTCCTGTACTGCTCGCGATCCGGATCGAATCGGATTGCTGCGAGGCCTGGCGGGCCGAGCTGGGGTTCGCATCCGATAGCGAGACCCGCCGGTTCTGTCTGGACGCTCTCACCGCGTCCGCGATTCAGCTCGCGCGCTGGCGGACGTTGATCCCGGGAGCGCCGTTCGAGGCGCTGCCCGGGTTCCCGCCGCTCGCCTGAGCCGCATCATCCGCGGCTGATCCGCGTCAAGCCCGGGCCGGTCGCTACAGGCGCGGCCCAGCCGCGACAGGTGCCAGCCAGCCGCGTCAGGCGCGGATCAGCCGGATGATCTCGTCAGCAGCACCCTCGACCGGCACCTGGGTCACTTCGCCGGTGGCGCGGTTGCGCAGTTCGACTGTGCCCTCCGACCAGCCGCGGCCCACCACGACGACCCACGGTACGCCGATGAGCTCGGCATCCTTGAACTTCACGCCGGGCGACGCCTTACGGTCGTCGAAGAGGATTTCCAGGCGCACCTTGTCGAATGCCTCGACGAGTGTCTGAGCCCCGTCGATCGCTGCCTGGTCCTTGTTGGCGATCACCACGTGGACGTCGGCCGGTGCCGCCTCCGCGGGCCAGACCAGACCCTTGTCATCGGCGAACTGCTCGGCGAGAACCGCCACCAGACGGGACACGCCGATGCCGTACGACCCCATCGTGACCCGAACGGGCTTTCCGTTCTCGCCGAGAACGTCGAACCCGAATGCGTCGGTGTACTTCCGGCCGAGCTGGAAGATGTGACCGATCTCGATACCTCGCGCCAGAGTGAGGGTGCCGTGTCCTCCGGGCGCCTCGTCGCCCTCCCGGACCTCCGCGGCCTCGATCGTGCCGTCAGGGGTGAAGTCACGACCACAGACGAAGTCGACGACGTGCTTGCCCTCTTCATCTGCGCCGGTGATCCACGACGTACCCTCGACGACCCTCGGGTCGACCAGATACCGGACCTCGTTCGCCTGTAGTGCACGCGGACCGATGTATCCCTTGACGAGGAACGGGTTGGCCGTGAAATCGGTCTCGTCGAGGACTGCCACCTCGGACGGCTCTAGGGCCGCCTCGAGGCGCTTCATGTCCACCTCCCGGTCGCCGGGGACACCCACGGCGAGCAGCTCCCACTCCCCGCCCGGCGCCCGCACCTTGAGCAGGACGTTCTTCAGTGTGTCCGCGGCGGTGATCTCGCGACCCAGATCCGCGCCGTTCGCCCACTCGACGAGCGCGTCGATCGTCGGCGTGTCCGGCGTGGAGTGCACCACCGCCTCCGGCAGGCCGGCAAGTGGGATGGCGGCCGGTGCCGGTGTCTCGACGGCCTCGACGTTGGCGGCGTACTGCCCGTCGGTGGAACGGACGAAGGTGTCCTCTCCCGCGGCGGAGACAGCGAGGAACTCCTCGGAAGCGGAACCACCCATCGCACCGGACGTCGCCGCACAGATCACGTACTCGATCCCCAGCCGGTCGAAGATGCGCTGATACGCATCCCGGTGAGCCTTGTAGGACGCGTCCAGCCCGGCATCGTCGAGGTCGAAGGAGTACGAGTCCTTCATCACGAACTCTCGGCCACGGAGGATGCCCGCACGGGGACGCTCCTCGTCCCGGTACTTCGTCTGGATCTGGTACAGCATCACCGGCAGGTCCTTGTAGGACGAGTACTCGCCCTGAACGGTGAGCGTGAACAGTTCCTCGTGTGTCGGACCGAGCATCATGTCGTTGCCCTTGCGGTCCTTGAGACGGAACAGTGCGGACCCGTACTCCGTCCAGCGACCGGTGGTCTCGTACGGCTCCCGCGGCAGCAACGCGGGAAGACTGATCTCCTGGGCGCCGGCGGCGTTCATCTCCTCGCGAACGACGTCCTCGATGCGGCGCAGGGTACGCAGACCGAGCGGGAGCCAGGAGTAGACGCCCGGGGCGACACGGCGAACGTAGCCGGCGCGGACCAGCAGCTTGTGGCTCAGCACCTCGGCATCGGAGGGGTCGTCGCGGAGCGTACGGAGGAACAGGTGGGACAGACGCGTGATCACGGTGGTCAAGCGTAGCCGCCCGGCGATGTGGACCACGCCCGACGGTAGCCTCTGGCGGGTGCGCATCCTCCTATCTCCCTCAGAGACGAAATCAGTGGGCGGCTCGGGCGACCCTCTTGATCTGCAGGCTCTCTCACTGTCCACGCTCACCGAGACCCGGAAGCGGGTCGCAGATGCGCTGGTCGCAGTGTGTACCGATGATCCGGCGGGTGCGCAGAAGGCACTCGGGCTCAGCGATGCACTCGCGGGCGAGGTCGAGTTGGACGCGCAGCTGTGGACCTCACCGACAGCTCCGGCACTGGGTCGCTATACGGGGGTGCTGTACGACGCACTGGATCAGTCGTCGTTCACCAAGGCGACGCGGTCCCGCGCCGAATCCAGACTCTGGATCGGATCAGCCCTGTTCGGCCTCGTCGCCGCCGCGGACCCGATCCCCCATTACCGCCTATCTGCCGGCATCCAGCTCCCGGGACTGGGCACACTACGGTCGACCTGGCGTCCGGATCTCACGGCGGCGACCGCCCACTGGGAGGACGAGCTCGTCGTCGACCTCCGTTCCGGCGGCTACCACCAGCTCGGTCCGGTGCCCGGGGCCGTCACCGTCGACGTGGTGACCGAGTACCCCGACGGGACCCGCAAGGTCGTCTCCCACTTCTCCAAACACCACAAGGGACTACTCGCACGCACACTCGCGACCTCCCGCGCCGAGATGTCCGATGTCCCGGCGCTGCTCCGGGTGGCCCGTCGGGCCGGTCACACTCTTGAACGGACCGCGGACCGAGTACTGACGATGGTCACTGAGCCGTGATCGGGTGAGAGGGCTGAAGCCCGAATACGTCCCGACCATTGACCGCGACCGGAACCCGGTCCTAGCCTCGAACCGAGACCTTGACCGGCACTCCGCAGGTGAGCAATGACGAGCGTCGTCCTCGTGGACCGCGCCGCCCACCTCCGCGAGCACGGACAGCGATCGGATGTGGTGCAAGGTGACCAGACGCGTGGTGATCACCCAGAACATGACCCTCGACGGCGTCGTGGAGAACGACGGCAGCTGGTTCGACCCCACCGAGGAGTCGGAGCGTGGACGGGAACTCGCCCGGATCACCCGCCAACACGCCGCGGGGTCAGACGGATTCCTCGTCGGACGGGTCACGTTCACCGAGATGAGAGAGTTCTGGCCTCGGCGTGTGGATGACTCGACCGGCGTGACCGACCATCTCAACAGGGTGGAGAAGTACGTCGTGTCGTCCACGCTCGATGACCCGGGCTGGGAGGGGACCACGATCCTTCGGGGTGGCGACCAGCTCGCCACGGAGATCCGGAAGCTGACCGTCCGGGAGGGCTCCGACATCGTGGTGACCGGGAGCATCACCCTTGCCCGTGATCTCCTCGCACTAGGACTCGTCGACGAGCTCAGACTGTTCGTCTACCCCGTGGTGGTGGGTGCGGGAAGACGACTGTTCGACGACGCCCACGATCTCCGCGCGTTGGAATTGATCGAGAACAAGGCTGTCACCGGTGGAGTGGTCCTTCTCCGGTATGCGATCCACTGATCCCTCATCGAGAGGAACCTCAGCGCCACCCGAGTTCGGGAGCCACATGCGTGAGAATCGACTCGAGAAGATGTGCGTTGTAGTCGACCCCCAACTGCGTCGGCACCGTGATGAGCAGCGTGTCGGCCTCCCGGATCGCCTCGTCCCCGCGTAGCTGATCGACGAGCTGATCGGGCTCGGCGGCGTACGACCGTCCGAAAACGGCGCGACTGCCTGGTTCGATCTGCCCGAACTGGTCCTCGCGCTCGCCGCCGCCCATGAAGTACCGACGATCGGTGTCACTGGTGATCGCGACGATCGACCGGGTGACGGACACCCGGGGTTCAAAGCCGTGGTCGTGGCGGGCCCACTCCTCGCGGAACGCCTCGATCTGACGGCGTTGCTGGACGTGGAGCGGCTCACCCGACTCGTCCGCCTTGAGGGTGGAGGACATCAGGTGCATGCCCTGCTCGGCTGCCCACCGTGCCGTCGCGTCGGACCCAGCACCCCACCAGATCCGTTCACGGAGCCCTTCCGAATACGGCTCGAGTCGCAGGAGTCCGGGTGGATTGGGGAACATCGGCCTCGGATTGGGCTGCGCGAACTTCTGTCCCAGGAGAGCCTGGAGGAACACCTCGGTGTGCCGCCGCGCCATGTCGGCATCGGACTCGCCTTCGGCCGGTTGGTAACCGAAGTACCGCCACCCGTCGATCACCTGTTCCGGCGACCCCCGGGATACACCCAACTGGAGTCTGCCGCCCGAGATGAGGTCGGCGGCTGCCACGTCCTCGGCGAAGCCCAACGGATTGCAGTAGCGCATGTCGACCACACCGGTACCGATTTCGATCCGCTCGGTCCGGGCGCCCACGGCCGCGAGCAACGGCGCGGGCGTGCCGAGTTGCTGCGCGAAGTGATGAACCCGGAAATACGCACCGTCGATACCGAGTTCTTCGGCGGCCTCGGCCAGTTCGACGCTCTGGACTAGCGAATCCCGAGCGGTCCGCACCACGGAGTCGGGATGGTCCATCCAGTGACCGAAGGACAGAAACCCGATCGACTTGACAGTACTCATGCGGTCAGTCTGCCCGAATCCGTCTGGCCTGAACGGGATTCGTGGGGCGACCACGCACCTACCGGTGTGAGTGGGCCGCGCTTCAGGGCTTACCGGCCACAGTCGCCTGCGACAGGCCTGCGACGTCGCCCACCACCACGATGGCCGGCGGCCGGACATCGTGCGTGGAGATTGTCTCGGCGAGATTTCCGAGGGTGCACCGGTAACTCACCTCGTCCTCGAGGCTTCCGTCCGCGATCACCGCCGCCGGGGTGTCGGCAGCACGACCACCGTTGATGAGTGCCTCGGCGATCTTCGGTGTGTTCTTGACACCCATGAGGACCACGATCGTGCCCCGAAGTCGGGCGAGGGCGTCCCACTGGACGAGCGATCCGGGGTGGCCGGGCGGGAGATGGCCGGACACGATGGTCACCTCGTGCGTCATGCCCCGGTTTGTGACCGGGATGCCCGCGAGAGCTGGCACGGAGAGCGCGCTGGAGACGCCGGGGACGACGGTGCAGGGAACTCCCGCCTCGGCGCAGGCCTGCGCCTCTTCGTAACCGCGTCCGTAGAGGAACGAGTCGCCGCCCTTGAGTCGCACGACGAACTTCCCGGCCAGTGCGCGGTCGACCAGCACCTGGTTGATTGCCTCCTGCGCCATGGAACGTCCGTAGGGAATCTTGGCGGCGTCGATGATCTCCACGTCGGAGCGGAGTTCGGACAGTGGCCGCTGAGGTGCGAGCCTGTCGACCACCACGACGTCAGCGCTCGACAGGAGACGACGGCCCCGAACGGTCAGGAGGTCGTCCGCGCCGGGCCCTCCACCGACGAGGGCGACGGTGCCCCGGAGTTGTTCATCGACTCCCGGCGCCTGTACCCCTGCGTCGGTGAGTGCTTTCGCCACGATGTCACGGGCCTCGACGGTACGAGCCCGATCACCGGTGAGCACCGCGACGACCATCTCGTCTCGTCGGATGACCGCGGGCGTCGTGGCGCTGCCCGAGTTCACGGCGTCGGCGCGGACACAGAAAGTTCGGTTCTGTTCGGCTTCGGCTGCGACGCGCGCATTGACCAGTGAGTTCTTGGTCGCCGCGACCACATACCAGGCTCCGTCGAGGTCGCCTGTGTGGTACTCGCGTGCCTCCCACCGCAGTCGCCCGGCGTCGACCAGTCCCTGCAGGGTGGGAGTGATGTCGGGACTGACGAGGTGGACTGCCGCTCCGGACTCGAGGAGTACCGGAACTCGTCGCTGCGCGACCGATCCCCCGCCGATCACCACGACCCGACGGCCCTCCAGGTCCAGACCGACGGGATAGGGGTTCACGGACCTAGTCATGTCGCTGATTCTATCCGTCGCCTCCTCCTCTTCCCGTCCCGGGCGACAGCTGCGTGATACAGGTCATCCCCCGACCTGCGCCTGGCGCTGGTCGGGGGATGTCGCGTCTGAAGACTCAGTGTGACCTGGAGGTATCAGGCCTTCTGATTGAGCTTGAGGGTCCGGGTCGACCGCTCGAACTGCTCGGTGAAGAGCGAGGCCTCGGCCGAGAGGTCGCGGCCGAGCGACGGGATCATCTCCTCGAGTGCCGGCTTCCACTCCGCGAAACGGCTGGGGAAGCAGCGCTGGAGCACGTCGACCATCGCGTCGACCGCGGTCGACGCGCCCGGCGATGCACCGAGAAGGCCGGCGATGGAGCCGTCGGCACCGTTGATCACCGCGGTGCCGAACTCGAGGGTGCCGCCGCGCCCACCGGGCTTGGGCTTGATCACCTGGACGCGCTGTCCGGCGACGACCTTCTCCCAGTCGCCGTCCACTGCCGACGGCACGAAATCACGGAGGGTGTCGACTCGCGCGCCGTGGTTCTTGGCGAGCTCGGTGATGAGGTACTTCACCAGTCCCATCTCGGTGAGACCGATGTTCGCCATGGGCAGGAGGTTCCCGGGGCGGATGCTGGACGGCAGGTCCAGGAAGCTGCCCATCTTGAGGAACTTGGGGGTCCAACCGGCGAACGGGCCGAAGAGCAGGCCCTTCTTGCCGTCGATGACGCGGGTGTCCAGGTGCGGCACCGACATCGGCGGGGCGCCGACGGAGGCCTGGCTGTACACCTTGGCCTGGTGCTGCTGGACCAGTTCCTCGTTGGTGCAGCGCAGCCACTGGCCGCCGACCGGGAAGCCGGCGATGCCCTTGATCTCGGGGATGCCCGACTTCTGCAGGAGGTGCAGGGCACCGCCACCGGCACCGACGAAGACGAACTTGGCGTCCACGGTGCGCTCGTCGCCGGTGTGGCGGTTCTCGATGGTCAGCCGCCAGGTGCTGTCGGTGTTCCGCTCGAGGTCCTTGACCTGGCTCTGGTAGTGCACCTCGGCCCCGGTGCGGGTGAGGTACTTGACCATCTGCCGGGTGAGGGCGCCGAAGTTGACGTCCGTGCCGTTCTCGAAGTGGCTCAGGGCGAAGGGCTGCTCCGGCGAGCGCCCCTTCGCCATGAGCGGGACGAGCCGCTCGAGCTCGGCGAAGTCGGTCGTGTGCTCCATGCCCGGGAACAGCGGGTGCCCGGCGAGCGCGTCGTAGCGCTTGCGGAGGTAGTCCTGACCGTCCGTGCCGGACACGAAGCTCATGTGCGGGACCGGGCGGATCCACTCGGTGGGGTCGCCGAGGATGTTGTTCTCGACGGCGTAGGACCAGAACTGGCGCGAGACCTGGAACTTCTGGTTGACCCCGATGGCCTTGGTGATGTCGACGCCGCCGTCGGCGGTCTTCGGCGAGTAGTTGAGCTCGCACAGCGCGGAGTGGCCGGTACCGGCGTTGTTCCACGCGTCGGAGGACTCGAGTGCGGGTCCCTCGAGCCGCTCGTAGATCTGGATGTCCCAGTCAGGCTGAAGTCGACGCAATAGGGCACCGAGCGTCGCGCTCATGGTGCCGGCGCCGATGAGCGCCACATCTGTCGTTTCGTGCTTTGCCACCTGGTCTGCAGTCACCGGCTACCCTCGCTCGTTGGTCGTGGACCCGAATTCCCCCGTCGTCGCGACTCCTCCCGGGAGCGCGACCTGAGGGTTACCAGACTACTCACGGCCGCGCGTCGCGAGCACATCGGTCCGGGCGCTCGCCGTTGTTGACTAGGGTGGTCGCCGTGTCGATCTCCTCTTCCGACCCCTCGTCGCGGGGTGGCCCTGTTCCGGAGTGGTCCCCGGATCTCCTCGGTCCGGCCTACCGACGCCGCGCACTCCCCCTCGGCGAGGACCCGGACGGTGAGGGGGTCATCGAGGCGACCCTTGTCCGGCACGAGGACGCCCCGGTGGACGCCGTCGCGGTGGTTCTGGTGGTCCACGGACTGTCGGACTACTTCTTCCACACACACCTGGCGGAGTACCTCGCCACGCGTGGGATCGCGACCTACGGGGTGGACCTGCGCAAATGTGGCCGATCGAGGCGGGAGGGTGTGACGCCTCATTTCAGCACCGACCTGGAGAGATACGACGACGAGCTGGATCAGGCCCTGGGGGTGATCGCCGCAGAGCGACCCGGATCGCCCGTGGTGGTCGCGGCGCATTCGACGGGCGGTCTGGTCGTTCCTCTGTGGCTCTCCCGCCGGCGTGACCGTGGCCGCCTCGACCCGGTCGTGGGCGTCGTGCTGAACTCCCCGTGGTTCCAGCTCGACGTGCCGGAACGGACCCGGAGGTTTCTCGATCCGGTCGTGTCGGCGATCGGTGCGGTGCGGCCCTTCTATCGGCTCCCCCTTCCGACCTCGGATCTGTACGTGCGCAGTACGCACGTCGATCTCGACGGAGATTTCGTCTACGACACCACGCTCAAGCCCCCGGGTGGGGTTGGCGTACGTGCAGGATGGCTGGCCGCCGTCCGACGAGCCCAACGGCGTCTGCAGCGCGGCCTCGACCTGCCGCTGCCGGTCCTCCTGCTCCGGTCCACGGCCTCGTCGGTCGGCAGGCGCGGCGCGCATGTCGACGTCGACACCGATCTCATCCTCGACGTGCGCTCGATGGAGCGTTTCGTCGACCGGGTGTCCGCCGACGTCACCGAGGTGCCCGTCGAGGGCGCGCGACACGATGTCTTCCTCTCCAGGCCCGATGTCCTCGAGGTGGTCTTCGACCGCCTGGGGATCTGGCTGGACCACACTCTGTCCTCACCCACCAAGGAGTTCTGACCCCCATGACGCAGACCCCCTCGCGCCACTTCGACCTCATCGTGATCGGCACGGGCAGCGGCAACTCGTTGATCGACGAGTCCTTCGCCGACAAATCCGTCGCGATCTGTGAGAAGGGGTCGTTCGGCGGCACCTGCCTCAACGTCGGCTGCATCCCGACGAAGATGTTCGTCTACGCGGCGGACACCGCGACCTCCGTCGCGCACGCAGGGACCTACGGCGTCGACGCGACGTTGGACGGCGTGCGCTGGCAGGACATGGTCTCCCGGGTGTTCGACCGGCGTATCGACCCCATCGCCTCGAGCGGCGAGGACTACCGGCGGAACCGCTGCGAGAACGTCACGGTCTACGACGGTCACGCCACCTTCGTGGGACCCCGCACCATCGACACCGGCACCGGCGAGATCATCACCGCCGACGAGGTCGTGATCGCCGCCGGCGCGCGGCCGTCGATCCCCGAGATCGTCACGGAGTCGGGCGTGGCGTACCACACCAGTGACGACGTGATGCGGATTCCCGAGCTGCCGCGGTCGATGGTGATCCAGGGCTCGGGATTCATCGCGTGCGAGTTCGCCCACGTGTTCTCGTCGCTGGGAGTGGAGGTCACCGTCATCGGCCGCTCGGACGTCCTGCTCAAGCACCTCGACCGCGAGCTCGCCGAACGGTTCACCGAGAGTGCGCGCGGCCACTGGGACGTCCGGCTCGGGCAGCACATCACCGCCATGACCGCCACCGGCGAGGACAACAGGGGCGTGGAGATCACGTTCGAGGATGGCTCGACCTGCGCGGCGGACTCGCTGCTGGTCGCCACCGGCCGCACCCCCAACGGCGACCTGTTGGGGCTCGACTCCGCCGGGGTCGCCATGGACGGCGACCGCGTTCAGGTGGATGAGTTCGGCCGCACCTCCGCCGGGGGCGTGTGGGCCCTGGGCGACGTAAGTTCACCGTTCCAGCTCAAGCACGTCGCCAACCACGAGCAGCGTGTGCTCGGACACAACCTGCGTCACCCCGACGACCTGCAGCCATTCCATCACACGAACGTCCCGTACGCCGTGTTCACGTGGCCGCAGATCGCGTCGGTCGGCATGACCGAGGACGAAGCGCGTGCGGCCGGCCATGACATCACGGTCAAGACCCAGGACTACGGCGACGTGGCCTACGGCTGGGCGATGGAGGACTCGGTCGGCTGCTGCAAGCTCATCGCCGACCGCTCGACCGGTCGTTTGCTCGGCGCCCACATCATGGGCGCCCACGCCCCGTCCCTGATCCAGATCCTCATCCAGGGCATGGAGTTCGGCCTGACCGTGCCTGACATGGCGCGGAAGCAGTACTGGATCCATCCGGCAATGGCCGAGGTCGTCGAGAACGCGCTTCTGGGACTCGACTTCCCCGACCGCGGATTCTGACGGTGGTCGGCGGTGTCCCGGGACTCAGCTCTTCGGGGTGAGCTCACTCGGGGTCAGCTCACCACGTAGTCCGACTGGTCGATGTCGCGGAGCTGCTTGCGGTAGCGGAACGTGAACGTCGGCCACTGCAGTGAGTTGCGGCCACTGGAGTCGAAGTACCAGCTGGAACACCCGCCCTCGTTCCAGACCGTCTCCGCCAGTTCGCGGTCCATACGGTCCGCGTAAGCCGACTGCACCTCGGGTCGGACCTCGATGGTATTCTCCCGGGCCCGCTCGGCCAGCCCGATTAACCTGCTGACGTGCTCGGCCTGGGATTCGAGCATGTAGACGATGGACGAGTGGCCGAGGTTCGTGTTGGGCCCGTACATCAGGTACAGGTTCGGGAAGTGCGCGACGGTCACGCCGTTGTGGGCACGGGGGCTCCCGTCCCAGTGCTCGGCGAGGGTGCTGCCGTCCGCGCCCCTGATCACCCGCGAGATGGGCGGCTCCGACGGCTGGAAGCCGGTGCCGAAGATGATCACGTCGGCGGCGATCTCGGTGCCGTTTCCCGCCACGAGTCCTGTGGGTGTCACTGACGACGCAGCGTCCGCGACCAGCGTCACGTCCTTCCTGGTCAGCGTCGGCAACCATTTGCTCGTGAGCAGGATCCGCTTGCAGCCGATGGAGAAATCAGGGGTCAAGGCCGCGCGCGTCGCGCGGTCACGCACCGTGACGAACAGGTAGAACCGGGCGAACCACTCGAAGAACCTCAGCAGGAACTGTGCGCGGGTGAACACGATCACGTACAGCTCACGACCGAGGTAGTTACGCCCACGGACGAGCTTCTGCAGGATCGGCCACCGCGCATACACCTTCTGGCGGGACTCGCCGATGCTGCGGTCGAGCCGCGGCAGCACCCATCCCGGCGTCCGCTGGAACACGGTGACGTGCTCGGCCACCCCGGCGATCTCCGGAACGAACTGCACAGCGGACGCCCCGGTGCCGACCACGGCGACACGTCGACCCTCGAGCGGGATGTCGTCACGCCACCGGGCCGAGTGGAAGATGTCGCCCCGGAATGTGTCCAGGCCCGGTAGCTCAGGGATCGACGGCGCGGACAGTGCCCCGGTGGCGGCAATGAGGTGCCGTGCCTCGATCTGCCCCTTGGAGGTCTCGACAGTCCACACGGACTTCTCCGCATCCCACGAAGCCCCGGTCACCTCGCAGGAGGTGACCAGTCGTTCGCGCAGTCCGATCCGGTCGGCGACGCCCCTGAGGTAGGAGAAGATCTCGGGCTGCCGACCGAACGCGTGCTCCCAGCCGGGGTGTGCGTGCCGGGACAGCGAGTACAGCGCGGTGGGTACGTCGCAGGCGCACCCGGGATACGTGTTGTCCCGCCACGTTCCCCCGACCTCGTCCGCTGCCTCGAGCGCGAGGAAATCCTTGCCCCGCTTCTCACGGATCAACCTGTCGGCCATGGCGATCCCGCCGAAGCCCGCCCCCACGACGAGGATGTCGATCCGGTCCACGCGTCCACGAGGAGTTTCGATCATGCTTGACAGTATGCACAGTGATGTACACCTGCGGGGCCGCTAAACCGGACGCCAGTCCAAATAGGTTTTCCCGATTCGCGACGATTCCAGGGCAGCGACGCCCAGAGCCGGCGGCTACCAGGGGCAGCCCGGCCGTCAGGTCGACAAGGGCGAGACCGGGTCGCCGGCAAAGGGTCAGATCGAGGAGGGCAGGGTCAGGATCTCGTACCCGTCCTCAGTGACCACGATGGTGTGCTCGAACTGTGCGGTCCACGCCTTGTCCGGGGTGGTGACGGTCCAGTCGTCGTCCCAGACCTCGTAGCCCGGCGCACCCAGCGAGAGCATCGGTTCCACCGTGAGGGTCATTCCCGGCTCGAGGACCTCGGTCCGCCCCGGCTCGTCGTAGTGGAGGACGACGAGCCCGTTGTGGAAGGTCGGGCCGACGCCGTGTCCGGTGAACTCGCGGACCACCGTCAGGTCGAAGCGCCGAGCGTACGACTCGATCACCCGCCCGATCACGTTGACCTCCCGACCGGGGCGGATTGCCTTGATGCCACGGTTCATCGCCTCTTCGGTGCGCTCGACCAGGAGGCGGATCTCCTCACTGGGCTCTCCCGCGAAGAACGTCGCGTTGGTGTCACCGTGGACGCCGTTCTTGTACGCGGTGACGTCGATGTTGACGATGTCGCCCTCCTGGATCACCGTCGAGTCGGGGATCCCGTGACAGATGACCTCATTGAGCGACACGCAGCACGACTTGGGAAACGCCTTGTAGCCGAGAGTGGACGGGTACGCACCGTGATCGAGCATGTACTCGTGCGCGATCCGGTCGATCTCGTCTGTCGTGACACCCGGCGCCACAGCGGCTCCGGCCGCGACCAGTGCGTCAGCAGCGATGGTGCAGGACTCACGCATGGCCTCGATCACCTCGGCGGGCTGCACCCACGCCTCGCCGTTGGCCTCGTTCACCGTGTCGCGCCAGGCGTATTCGGGGCGCGGGATCGTCTCGGGGACGGTCCGGATAGGGGTGGGTTCACCGGGAACGAGTGGCGGACGTGTCGACGGGGTCATACTGCCCAGGATAGGCGTCGTGACGACTCGTGGGTCGACTGCCTCTCCCCCCGCGCGGGGTTCACCAGATGACGAAGCAGGCCGACCCTATGACGACCATCAGCGCGAACAGCACCAGCGAGAGAGCCTCGCCCTTGGTGCTCCCGAACGGTTGGTCCTCGGTGTCCACGGGTGCGGTTCCGGTCTCCGGTGCACCCTCGGCCCCGGGTTCCGTGCCGGGGTTCTGCGTCGAATCCATGCTCACACGCCCATCTGTCGGAGTTCGGCCACCATGGCCACGGCGAGTACCGCGAACACGATCGCCATGAAACCGGTGTACATCCAGCGACGCGGATGGTCCGCGACCCAGAACCGACGGATACTGATCACCCCGTTGACCACGGCGACGACACACAGGGCGAATCCGATCGGCGCCGCCACCCAGCCCGCGAGGCTGAGCAGCGGGATCAGGATCGGGATCGCCAGGTAGGTGATCAGACACCTCACCGCAGAGACCAGCACGGACACCCTGAACGCGCGGTGCGCGCCGGCATCGGCGGACCTGTCGAGCCCGTCCACCCTCAGCAGGGTGCGCATCAGCCGATCTGGGGCGGCGTCGGAACGGAATGTCCGTGGGGCCGGAACTCCGGGGCCTGAAAGTACGGCATCGCCCTGCGACATCGTGGCGTCAGGGGCGACCGAGGATGTCATGGCGGAACCAGCACCTTCCGACGGGGAAACCGGATAATGACGGCTTCACTCTCCCACACGGTCACGACCGGTCCTAAGTCGCGGGTCGCCTGTCGGGGGTGGAGCACGGACGGAGCTCGACGAACAAAGAGCTAGGAACGGAGAGCCAGGAACGGACCGCCACGAGCAGAGATCTACATGAGGATCGTCGCGTAGTCCACGGCGTCGACCAGACCGACGCGTCGGTACGCAGCGCGGGCCGGGGTATTGGATCCGTTGACGACCAGCGACGGCGTGAGGCCCCTGTCCTGGAGAACTGCACACACGGCTGCGGTCCCACCGGCCCCCAGGCCGGTGCCTCTGAGATCTGGCCGCACCCAGATGCCCTGGATCTGGGCGATTTCATGCGTGATCGCCGCGACATCGGCCTTGAAGAACACCGCATCGTCCTCACGCGCCACGAACGTCCGACCCCGTGCCACCGACCGCGCCACCCGGCGGCGAAAGGGCACGCCTGCCCCGACGGCGAAGGGATCCGCGTGGAGTTCCTCGGCATACATTGACGCGGCAGCCGCGAGGACCATGTCGAATTCCTGCAGCGAAGCGGGGCGGACCCCGTCCAGAACCGCGGACCGGTCCACCGGCCGATCGAGGACCATGAGGAACTGGCCGCACCGGCGCTCACGGGCGGGACCCCACCGGCGTTCCAGAGCCGGCCACACGCCGTTCACCAGATCTCGTCGACCGTGGACGGACATCGGGCCGAATCCCGCGCCTGCGACCGCCGCGCCCAGCATCTCGAGGTCGTCGCGCTCTCCTCTGATGGGGAGCACAGAATTGCCCACGAACACCAGCGATCGATCAGGGCCGCCCCGCGTGAAGAACCGACCGTCCGCACCCCCGCCGACGCCCGACTGGAGGAGCTTCTCCGAGGCGGGTGCGGCGACCAGCCGGTCCGCCCCGAGCGCACGCGATACCGCGGCGGTCTCACCGGGGCCGACCTCCCGGCAGCCGCCGAGCCCGGAAGGCGGGGCCACCGTATCGGTCACGGCCTAACGCGTGACCTTGACCTGGGGCCCCTGCCCCTCGACGGCCTCGCCGATCGGCTCGCCCATCTCCTCGGCGATGCGCATGGCCTCCTCGATTAGGGTCTCGACGATCTGGGACTCGGGAACGGTCTTGATGACCTCGCCCTTGACGAAGATCTGTCCCTTCCCGTTACCCGACGCGACGCCGAGATCAGCCTCCCGGGCCTCACCCGGACCGTTGACGACGCAGCCCATCACCGCGACTCGGAGCGGAACACTCATCCCGTCCAGTCCCGCGGTGACCTCTTCCGCCAGCTTGTACACGTCGACCTGGGCACGGCCACACGACGGGCACGAGACGATCTCGAGCTTGCGGGGCCGGAGATTGAGCGACTGCAGGATCTGCGTGCCGACCTTGATCTCCTCAGCCGGAGGCGCCGACAGGGACACCCGGATGGTGTCGCCGATGCCCTCGGACAGCAGCGCACCGAACGCCACCGACGACTTGATGGTCCCCTGGAACGCCGGACCGGCCTCGGTCACACCGAGGTGCAGCGGGTAGTCGCTCTGGTCGGCGAGCTGACGATACGCCTCGACCATGACGACCGGGTCGTTGTGCTTCACCGAGATCTTGATGTCGCCGAAGCCGTGCTCCTCGAACAGGCCGGCCTCCCACATCGCCGATTCCACTAGGGCCTCGGGGGTGGCCTTGCCGTACTTGGCCAACAGGCGCGGATCCAGCGAGCCGGCGTTGACGCCGATGCGGATGGGGATCCCCGCGTCCCCGGCCGCTTTGGCGACCTCCTTGACGCGACCGTCGAACTCCTTGATGTTGCCCGGGTTGACGCGCACCGCGGCGCACCCGGCATCGATCGCCGCGAAGATGTACTTGGGCTGGAAGTGGATGTCCGCGATGACCGGGATCGGCGACTTCGCCGCGATCGCCGACAGCGCGTCCGCATCCTCCTGCCGAGGGCAGGCCACACGCACGATGTCGCAACCACCCGCGGTGAGCTCGGCGATCTGCTGGAGCGTCGAGTTGATGTCGTGCGTCTTGGTGGTGGTCATGGACTGGACCGAGATCGGATGATCGCTGCCCACACCGACCGGCCCCACGAAGAGCTGGCGGGTCTTCCGGCGCTCTGCCAGAGCTGACAGCGGAGCCTCGGGCATTCCCAGACCGATGGGGATGGAGGAGGAGTCGTTCACGTCAAGGGCCTTCCGTAGGGTCTGCGAGCCGGGTGCTGGCGAGTCCCGCCCGCCATTATCCGGGTAATTGACATGGTGTGCGAGTAGGTGTCGACGATCTCACCCGGTCAACAGGATCGGATTGACGAAATCGGCGGTGATGACGATCGCGGAGACGCCGATCAGCAGCACGAACACCGTCATGGTGAGCGGAGCGAGCTTCTCGTAGTCCGCCGGACCACCGGGTGCCAGACCGCGTAGCCTCCGCAGGGCGTCTCGGATCTTCTCGTAGAACACCACAGCGATGTGACCGCCGTCGAACGGGGTCAGGGGAACCAGGTTGAACGCGCCGAGGAACAGGTTGAGTCCGGCGAGGAAGAGCAGGAACAACCACCACGCACCCTGCTCGGCGGCCTGACCGCCGATATAGCTCGCCCCCACCACGGAGACCGGGGAGTCATCTGCCCGATCCGCACCGAAGATCGACGCCGCGACCGCCGGGATCTTGCTCGGGAACGCGATCAGCCCCTCGATGGTCGCCTCGACCATGTCGCCGGTGAAGACCAGAGTCGCGGGAACCGCGCTCCACACGTCATAGGTGTGCACCCGTTGATACGCGGGATCGTCGAGGATCTCCTGCGGGATCCCGGCATCGGAGAGTCGGACACCGAGGGCACCGCGGGACTGCCCGTCGACGGTCGACGAGCCGAGCGTCGTCGTCGTCGACACCTCTTCTCCCCCGCGATCCACGACCACCGGGACGGTCTCGCCCGGGCGCTCCGACACCACGTCGGACAGTCCCGCCCAACTCGTCACCGTGACGCCGTCCACCGACGTGATCCGGTCGCCGGGTTCGATACCCGCCGCGCCGGCCGGTCCCTCCCCCGGACCACATTCCGGCTCACCCGCGGTACCGGTCGCACACGTGTCGCCGACGACCGCCGCCACCCGGTCCGTCGGGATCGGCTGGACGTCCTGGTTCACCAACCCCCACCCGAGCGCCACCGAATAGAACAGGGCGATCGCCAGCACGATGTTCATCGCCGGACCCGCCAGCAGCACCGCGACGCGCTTCCACCAGGCCTGGCGCCACATCGCCCGGGGCTCGTCCTCGGCCGACAGCTCGTCGTACGCGGTCATCCCCGCGATATCGCAGAACCCGCCCAGCGGAACGGCCTTGAGCCCGTACTCGATCCCGCCGCGATGCGTGGACCACACCGTCGGACCGAAGCCCACGAAGAACCGGCGGACCTTCATCCCCGACATCTGGGCGACCTTCATGTGGCCGTACTCGTGCAGGACGATCGACAGCATGATCCCGACCGCGAACAGGATGATCCCCACGATCAGCACGGCTCAGCCCTCCAGACGGGAGACGATGCCCGCCGCATGACGCCGCGCCCACGACTCCGCCGAGAGCACATCATCCAGATCCCGCGGATCAGCGGACCACTCACCTGCCGCCCCCACGGTCTCGGCGACCACGTCGACGATCTCGGTGAACCGGATCCGACCGTCCAGGAACGCCGGCGCGGCCTCCTCGTTTGCCGCGTTGAACACGGCCGTGCGCAGCCCACCCGCCCGACCCGCCTCGCGGGCCACCGAGATGGCCGGGAACGTCTCCTCGTCCACCGGCTCGAACGTCCAGGTGTGGGCCTGCGAGAAATCCAAGGGCGTCGACGCACCCGGGATCCGGGACGGCCACCCGAGGGCGAGCGCGATCGGGAGCTTCATCGACGGGGGCGAGGCCTTGGCCACCGTCGCACCGTCGACGAACGTGACGGCCGAATGCACCACCGACTGCGGGTGAACGGTTACGTCGATGCGGTCATACGGCACGCCGAACAGCAGGTGTGCCTCGATCAACTCCAATGACTTGTTGACCAACGTGGCCGAGTTGAGAGTGATCATCCGACCCATCGCCCACGTCGGGTGCTTGAGGGCGTCCGCCGCGGTGACATCGGCCAGATCGGCACGCACCCGCCCACGGAACGGCCCGCCCGATGCGGTGAGCACGAGCGACGCGACCTCATCGGCCGTTCCCGCCCGCAGACACTGCGCCATGGCCGAGTGCTCCGAATCGACGGGGATCAACTGACCGTCGGCCGCCGCCCCGGTCACGAGAGCACCGCCGGCGACCAGAGATTCCTTGTTCGCGAGCGCCAGCCGCGCGCCCGTGGCCAGAGCGGCGAGCGTCGGCGCCAGTCCGATCGACCCGTCGATGCCGTTCAGGACGACATCCGCCTCGACCTCGGTCACCAGTCGCGTCGCGGCCTCCGGACCCTCCAGAACCGTGAGGTCGGGGAACGACGAGCGGATCTGCTCGGCCGCCCTGGGATCGGCGACGGCGACGACCCGCACCCCGGTCTCCCGGATCTGCTCCGCGAGCGCCTTCGCCCGGCCCCCGCCAGCCGCCAGACCCACCACCCGGAAGCGATCGGGGCCCGACTCCGAGGTCACCTCGAGAGCCTGGGTGCCGATCGAGCCGGTACTTCCGAGAACGAGAACACGCGTGGTCACCCTGCCATTGTCCACACCGACAGGGCACTTCACCGCATCGACCGACCCCCGGGTGGACCAACACGGGCGGGTTACCCGTTCTCCGCCGGAGGCCGTGTGACAAACTGATGAGGATGTCGGCGGCCCGCGGGGCTGCCAGCGAGCCGTGAGGAGAACCGGGGAGCATGAGCGCGGACGGGCACACCACCAAGGAAATCGTCGTGGACGGGATCAGTTCCCTCGACGAGCCGTCGATCGAGTGGGGATGGCACCAGCACAGCGTCAAGGTCGGCGCGGCCGTGGGCGGGTTCTTCGTCCTGTTCCTGCTCGCGATGCTGATCGGCAATCACGTGGGCAACGTCGAGAACATCTGGCTCGTCGCCATCGCGCTGTTGCTCGTGACCTGGATGGTCCGCTCGCTGCGCCCCCGCAAGCCCGCATCGGACAAGGTCCTCGAGCTCCCCTCGGACCACTACTCCGTGGCCGGGAACGTCGCCACCGGAACGGTCGCCTCCCGCACGGCATGACCCCGGTCAGCTCCTGACCACGTCAGAAAAGGACCGCCCCGCTACCTAGCTGGGCGGTCCTTTTCTACTGTCTGTTCAGGAGCGATACGAGACGACTCCCCTGACGTGGCGTCACTCCTCGGCGGCCAACTGACCACACGCCGCCGCGATCTCCTGGCCGCGGGTGTCGCGGACCGTGCACGAGACCCCGGCTGCACGGACGGCCTCGACGAAGGCATCCTGCTGGGACTTCGGGCTCGCGTCCCACTTGCTCCCCGGCGTCGGGTTGAGCGGGATCAGGTTGACGTGCGCCATCCGGCCGAGTCGCTGAGCGAGCAACCTGCCGAGCATCTCTCCACGCCAGGTCTGGTCGTTCACATCGCGGATCAGTGCGTACTCGATCGAGACGCGCCGCCCCGTCGCATCGGCATAGTGGCGCGCGGCGTCCATCACCTCGGTCACCGGCCACCTGTTGTTGACCGGCACCAGCGAGTCCCGCAGTTCGTCGTCAGGGGTATGGAGGGAGACGGCGAGGGTGACCTGGAGGCCCTCCTCCGCGAGGCGGTGGATGGCCGGGACGACACCGACCGTCGACACCGTCACCGAACGCTGGGCGAGCCCGAACCCGTTGGGTGGCGGTGACACTATCCCCCGTACTGCGGCGAGGACCCTCTTGTAGTTGGCCAGCGGCTCTCCCATTCCCATGAAGACGACGTTCGACAGCCTTCCGGGGCCACCGGGGATCTCACCGTCGCGCATCGCCCTGGCGGCCACCCGCACCTGCTCGAGGATCTCCGCGGTGGAGAGATTCCGCTGCAGGCCACCCTGCCCTGTCGCACAGAACGGACACGCCATTCCGCAGCCCGCCTGGCTGGAGATGCACACGGTCGCGCGGTCCGTGTAGCGCATGAGCACGCTCTCCACGAGCGAACCGTCGTGAAGCTTCCACAGCGTCTTCCGCGTGGTCCCCTCGTCCGTCGTGATGTGCTTGAGCGACGACGCGAGCGACGGGAAGAGCTCCTCCCCGACCCTGTCGCGCAGATCGGCGGGGAGATCGCTCATCTCCCCGGGATCCGCCTCGAGCCGCCCGAAATACTGATTGGCCATCTGCTTGCCGCGGAATGCCGGAACCTCCAGCTCGGCCATCGCGTCCGCGCGGCCCTGCGCATCGAGGTCCGCGAAGTGACGTGGAGGCAGCCCGCGGCGGGGTGCCTCGAAGACGAGGGGAAGTGGTTCAGCCATGATGCGGCCATTGTGTCAGAACTGAGGCCGGACGACACACCGAGTGAGACCGCACACTGACGCGGTGGGCGCTTACAGTTCATACATGACCACGCGATCCCATGAGACCGGCGACGCCGACCGTACCGAGTCCACGCCCGAGACGGCGCTCGCCCTCACCGACGATTCGTCCCCCCACGCGGCAACCCCCGCGAGGGTGGATCCGGCCGAGCACCGGCCGGGCAGAAACGGCTCCGTGCCCGACAGCTCCGCCGGCCGGCTCGGTTCGGCGTGGATCGGCCTGGTGCTCGGTTCGCTCGTGACGATTCTGCTGCTCATCTTCATCGCGCAGAACACCGTGTCGACCGAGGTGCAGTTCCTCGGCCTCGAGTTCGCTCTGCCGCTGGGCGTCCTGATCCTGTTCGCCGCCATCGCCGGTGCGCTGATCATGGCCTTGTTCGCGGGGTTCCGCATCCTGCAGCTGCGCATGCGCGCCCGCAAGGCCCGGAAGTCCTCTCACTAGAAGAACGACCTGTAGTCGACGGGGTCGGGTTCTGTCGAACCCGGCCCCGTCGACCAATCCCGTGTGTCGCGCGCCCCGCGATCAGGTCGGGACGACGAACGTGAAGATGATCCAGACGACGACGGCACTGGGCAGCACCGAATCGAGACGGTCCATGAACCCACCGTGGCCCGGGAGAAGTGTCCCCATGTCCTTGATGCCGAGGTCACGCTTGACCTGAGATTCGACGAGATCACCCAGCGTGGCCGTGAACACCGTCAGGATCCCCAGCAGGATGCCCTTCCAGATGTCGTCGTGGAACAGCAGCGACACGACCAGTGCCCCGCCGACAATCGCGAACAGCAGGGACCCGGCGAATCCTTCCCAAGACTTCTTGGGACTGATCGCGGGAACCATCGGGTGCTTGCCGAACAGCACGCCGGCAACGTACCCACCGATGTCCGAGCACACCACCAGGACGATGAGCGCCACCACGCGTTGCGCCCCGAAATCCCCGTCCGACAGCATGGCGCCGAGAGACCCTGGTACAGCGATCCACACCAGCATGAACAACGACACCGACACGTCGCGGAGGTAGTTCTTCGGCGCCACCGTCAGGCCGTGCATCACCAACCGCCAGACGAGGACCACCACGCTCGTCGCGGCGAACGCCGCGAACGCGCCCTTCGCACCGAGGGCGAATCCCGCCCATACGGTAGCTTGGCCGCCGACGAACAGTGGGATCAACGGCAGTGTGAACCGGGCCTGCCGCAGGCGCTTGAACACTTCCCAGGTACCGATGGCCACAGCGGCCGCGGCGACGAGGTACCAGTACCGCGGCTCGAAAGCGATGCTCGCGACCACGAGCGCGCCCAGGCCGATTCCGACCGGAATCGCCCGGGTCAGGTCACGGCCGGCGCGAGAAGGGGGCGCCGCGGCCGCGGCGGTGGGCCCCGGCGGACCGGAGGGGGCCTTGTCCACGGCGTACTCCTTGGCTATGAATCTTGTCAGGTCAGTAATGATCGGCGCGATGGGAGGAGGACGAAAGGAGGATCAGACCTCCATCAATTCGGCTTCCTTACCCTTTACCATCTCATCCACCTCGGCGACGTAGCGCTGCGTGACCTTGTCGAGTTCCTTCTCCGCGGCGTTGACCTCGTCCTCACCGGCCTCGCCGTCCTTCTGGATGCGCTTGAGCTCGTCCATCGCCTTACGGCGGACGCCACGCACCGAGATCCGGCCGTCCTCGGCCTTGCCCTTCGCCTGCTTCACCAGGTCGCGACGCCGCTCCTCGGTGAGCTGGGGGACGGTCACCCGGAGGACCTGTCCGTCGTTCGTCGGGTTGACTCCCAGGTCAGAGTTACGGATCGCGTTCTCGATCGGCCCCATCTGCGACATCTCGTACGGCTTGATGATGAGCATGCGCGGCTCGGGAACCGTGATGGTGGCCATCTGGGTGATCGGAGTCATCGTGCCGTAGTACTCGCACGAGACCCGGCTGAACATCCCCGGATTCGCCCGGCCGGTGCGGATGGCTGCGAGCTCGTCGCGGACGTGCTCGATCGCCTTCTCCATCTTCTCCTCGGCCTCGAGCAGGGTGTCGTCGATCATCTTCGTCTCTTTTCGTCTCGTGTGTGCGGGTCTCGGTCCGTGACCTGATCGGTCAGGCGCCGCTGCTCACCAGGGTCCCGATCTGCTCCCCCGCGACCGCGCGGGCGATGTTGCCCTCGGTGAGCATGTTGAAGACCAGGATGGGCATATTGTTGTCCATGCAGAGGCTGAATGCCGTGGCGTCCGCGACCTTGAGGTCCTTCTCGAGGCACTCCCGGTGCTCGATGGTGGTGAACAGCGCCGCATCCGGGTTCGACCGCGGGTCGTCGGAGTACACCCCGTCCACGGCCTTGGCCATGAGGAGGACTTCCGCTCCGATCTCCAGCGCACGCTGCGCGGCCGTGGTGTCGGTGGAGAAGTACGGCATGCCCATACCGGCACCGAAGATCACCACGCGCCCCTTCTCGAGGTGCCGTTCGGCACGCAGGGGGATGTACGGCTCGGCGACCTGTCCCATGTGGATGGCGGTCTGCACGCGGGTGGAGATCCCCTCCTGCTCGAGAAAGTCCTGGAGCGCCAGGCAGTTCATCACCGTTCCGAGCATGCCCATGTAGTCGCTACGGGCCCGGTCCAGTCCACGCTGCTGGAGCTGAGCTCCGCGGAAGAAGTTGCCACCGCCGATCACAATGGCGATCTGGGCCCCGGTACGCGACACCTCGGCTATCTGGCGCGCGACGGACTGCACCACGTCGGGGTCGATACCGACCCCTCCGCCGCCGAACATCTCGCCGCCCAGCTTGAGCATCACACGCTTGTACCCGTGCCGCGGGTCCGTCATCGTTCTCCTCGTCCCGGGCGGTTCCGCCCGTGTCGCGCAGTGTCGCTCCTGACTCACCGATCGTCGAGGAGCTGTGTGGCTCGTGGTGGAGCCGGATTCATTCTGCCCTATACGCACCTCCGCCACACCGCAGCCCGCCGAGCGCGGGCACACCCGCCCGCACACGACAGCGGCGGCGGCCCCCGTCACCGGGGACCGCCGCCGCGTACCGACCGCCTCGAGCGGTTAGTTCAGGAGTCAGGCCTGGCCGACCTCGAAGCGCAGGAAGGACGACACCTTCGCGCCGGCCTCCTCCAGCACCGCACCGACGGTCTTCTTGCTGTCGGTGACGGACGCCTGGTCGAGAAGGACGACGTCCTTGTAGTAGCCGTTGAGGCGGCCCTCGATGATCTTGGGCAGAGCCTGCTCGGGCTTGCCCTCCTCGCGGGCGGTGGCCTCGGCGATCTCGCGCTCCTTGGCGACGACGTCGGCGGGGACCGCGTCACGGGTGACGTACTGGGCCTTGAGCGCGGCGATCTGCATCGCGGCCGCGCGAGCGGCGCTCTCCGCGACGTCGCCCTCGCCCGTGTAGGCGACCATCACGCCGACGGCCGGCGGGAGGTCCGAGGAACGCTTGTGGAGGTAGACGGCGACGGGGCCGTCGAGCTTGCCCACGCGGCGGAGAACGAGCTTCTCGCCCGACTTGGCCGAGAACGCGACGACCGCATCGGCGACCGAGGTGCCGTCGAGGTCGGCAGCATTGAGGGCGTCCAGGTCGGAGATGCCCTGAGCGGCGGCAACGGCGACGATCTTGTCCGCGAGCTCGATGAACTCGGCGCTCTTGGCCACGAAGTCGGTCTCGGAGTTGAGCTCGATCATCACGCCGTCCTTGACGGCGACGAGGCCCTCCGCAGTGGTGCGCTCAGCGCGCTTGCCCACGTCCTTGGCGCCCTTGATGCGCAGGAACTCGACGGCCTTGTCGAAGTCGCCGTCGTTCTCCTCGAGAGCCTTCTTGCAGTCCATCATCCCGGAGCCGGTGAGCTCACGCAGACGCTTGACGTCGGCAGCGGTGTAGTTCGCCATTGTGGGGCGACCCTCCTTTTAGGGGTTCGATGTGTCGTGGAATGTGTGCACGTCGGTCGTCGGGCGCGTTCGTCACCACACTAGACGGCCTCGCGTCGTTGGTGACAAGCCCGGCGATCTGACAGCTCGGGCCCGGCCCCCGGTCGACCCCGGTACGGGGTCATGGGCGGCCGGGCCCGACATGTTCTCGAGCTGGTGGTACCGATCAGGCCTCGGTCGAGGGAGCCTCGGTGGCCTCCGCGGCGGGAGCCTCGGCGGTCTCGGCAGCGGCGGTCTCGCCGGTCACCTGGTCGAGCTGCTCGGTCTCCCACTCGGCGAGCGGCTCGGCGGCCTCTCCGGTGGCCTTGCCGGCCTGGCTGCGGGCCTTGAGGCCCTCGGCCACGGCGGAGGCGATGACGCGGGTCAGCACGGCGACCGAGCGGATCGCGTCGTCGTTCGCCGGGATCGGGTAGTCGACGACATCCGGATCACAGTTGGTGTCGAGGATCGCGACGACCGGGATGTTGAGCTTGCGCGCCTCGCCGACGGCGATGTGCTCCTTGTTGGTGTCGACGACCCACACGACGGAAGGAACCTTGGTCATGTCACGCATACCGCCGAGCGTGCGCTCGAGCTTGTTCTTCTCACGCGTGAGCATGAGGATTTCCTTCTTGGTGCGACCCTCGAAGCCACCGGTCTGCTCCATCGACTCGAGCTCCTTGAGTCGCAGGAGCCGCTGGTGCACGGTCTGGAAGTTGGTGAGCATGCCGCCCAGCCAGCGCTGGTTGACGTACGGCATCCCGACCTTGGCGGCCTCTTCGGCGATGGCCTCCTGGGCCTGCTTCTTGGTGCCGACGAACAGGACGGTGCCGCCGTGGGCGACGGTCTCCTTGACGAACTCGTACGCCTGGTCGATGTACGTCAGGGACTGCTGCAGGTCGATGATGTAGATGCCGTTGCGGTCGGTGAAGATGAACCGACGCATCTTCGGGTTCCAGCGACGGGTCTGGTGGCCGAAGTGGGCACCTGCGTCGAGCAGCTGCTTCATGGAGATGACTGCCATGATGGGTTGAGGGCTCGTCCGGCTTGGAAGCAGCCGGACCGCGAGGCCCTCGTCCTCGCTTTCTGATGTGCGTATCGGGTTATGCCCTTGGATCAGATCGGTTGACCTGAGGGCCCTGGTGTCAGCGCCGGACCTCACCCCTCCACAGGGAAGGGCACCTACTGGTCCGCCGTCCGGGTGGTCCGTGAGCCCGGGTCTCCCCGTGCATCCCGGGTCCGGATACCCCTCCCTTGAGGGAAGAGCAGGACACGCGAAGTCGATCGACGGACAGTCGACCGCATCGGGAATCATAACCTGTCGACCGCCTACCGCCAAGACGGTGTCGCCGCCCGCGAGCAATCGGCCTGTGGATTGTCGTCCGGGCATTCCACAGCTGTCTCGGGGCCCTCGCAATCGGGGTTCCGATCACGTGGACTGCAGCCATGTCGTCAACCAGTTCTGCAGGGCACGGCCAACGAAGTCGGAAGGCCATGGCCCCCTCCCCCGCTGCCGTCCCGCTCGTTCTCATCGCACTCGTGATGTCCATCGCGAGCCCGCAGTTTCCGGTGGCGAGCGGCAGCCCGAACGTCTCCCGGCCTCTCATGGTCTCGCCCGTGCCCGGCCCTGTGCGCGTGATGACGCCGTTCGATCTGCCGGAGCAGCGGTGGAGGCCGGGGCACCGGGGTGTGGATCTCGCCGCGACACCTCTCGTCGAGGTCCGGGCACCCGGCGACGGGACCACCGTGTTCGCGGGTGTGATCGCGGGGCGACCCGTACTGTCGATCGATCACGGGGCCGGGCTACGCACCACGTACGAACCCGTCAGTGCGATCGTGCGCGAGGGCCAGACGGTTCGAGGCGGCGAGGTGATCGGGCACCTGGTGGCGGGCCACCCGGGGTGCCCCGTGGAGGCGTGCCTGCACTGGGGCGCACGGGTGGACGCGGGAGGACCTTCCGGTGGCGACGACGACTACGTCGACCCGCTGTCTCTCCTCGTGGACACCGAACTCCCGATCACTCTCAAGCCGACTCGTCCCGGGGACGGACAGCTCTGAGCGCGGGCAGCAGGACCACGGTGTCAGGCCCGGGGATGGGCTCCGCGATAGGCGGCGCGGAGTCGGTCCGCGGAGACGTGTGTGTAGATCTGGGTGGTGGCCGGCGTCGTATGCCCCAGCAGT
Source organism: Dietzia sp. NCCP-2495 (assembly GCF_026011735.1). Classification (GTDB taxonomy): domain Bacteria; phylum Actinomycetota; class Actinomycetes; order Mycobacteriales; family Mycobacteriaceae; genus Dietzia. The sequence continues at coordinate 301,231 of NZ_BRVN01000001.1, forward strand.
TCCTGGACGTGCCGGAGGTCCGCACCTCCCTCGAGCAGGTGCGTGGCCGAACTGTGGCGCAGGGCGTGCGGCGACAGCCGGGGTGAGCCGGGCGTGGCGGCGGTGATCTCATTGACCACCCGTCGGGCCGTCCGCGGGTCGAGTCGGCCGCCGCGCGCTCCGAGCAGTAGCGCTGGCCCGGAGGATGCGGTCGCCAGCGCCGGTCGGGCACTGCCGAGCCACGAGTTCAGCACCTTGTCCGCGGGGGGGCCGTAGGGGACGGCGCGTTCTCGGTTGCCCTTGCCGATCACCCGCAGCAGGCGCCGCTCCCGGTCGACATCGTCCACGTCGAGCCCGCACAGTTCCGAGACCCGGATCCCGCACGCGTACAGCAGTTCGACCACCAGCTGGTCGCGGGTCGCGATCGGATCGCCGCCCTCGGCTCCCAGCTCGGTGGTTCGGATGACCTCGGTCGCCTGCTCCGCGTGGAGAACCTCCGGAAGATGCCTGTGTGGTCGCGGTGCCTCGAGCCGTGCCGCGACATCGACCGGGAGGAGTCCGGCTCGCACCGCCCAGCTGCTGAAGGAGCGGACAGCCGCGACCCGGCGGGCCACGGTCGACCGGGCGGCACCTGCCTGGACCTGCTCGGCCAACCAGCCCCGGAGCGCGGGGAGCGTGAACGCCGAGGCGAGGTCACCGGCTTCAGCAGGCCCTTCCGGCGCTTCCGCGAGCCGACCGAGCAATAGGGCGACGTCCGAGCGGTATGCCCTCACCGTCGCCTCCGAACGCGACCGGCCGGTGCGGAGATGATCGGAGTAGTCGTCCAGGACGGGGTCGAGCGCAGCCGGAACCGCACGCGAAGGCTGTCCCGTTCTTCCCGTACGTCCCGCGTTTCCCGCTCGTCCCATGAGTACCCATCATCATCGGCTCGCGCGGTCCACGCAAGGCCCCCTCGTCCCTGACGACCTCGGGTTCAGTCCACCGGAAGACTCATCTGCACCCCTCCAGTGCCGGACCGTCGCCACCCCTGCGGTCCGCGGATGACCACTCCGGTCGACATGAGCCGGCCCAGTACCGCCCGTGCGGTGTTCGGCGGGATCCCCGCCGATGCGGCGACCTCGCCCGGTGCGAGTCCACCTCTCGTCGGCAGCGCCTCGAGGACCCTGCGGGTGATGTCATCGAGCCCGTCCCACGAGGAGGCGTCTCCCCTGATCGGGTCCGCCGTCTCGCCCATGCCGCCGGCGAGCTCGACCACCTCCGCGGCACGGCCGACGAGAACAGCCCCACGATCCCGGATGAGCAGATGGCTTCCCACCGATGCGACCGACGTGACCGGCCCGGGTACCGCCCCGACAGGTCGGTCGAGCGCGGCAGCCCACGCCGCTGTGCTCAGGGCTCCACTCCTCGCCGCCGCTTCGACGACGACAGTCGCAGAGCCCAACGCGGCGATGATCCGGTTGCGATCGAGGAACCGGTATCTGGTGACGCCCGTCCCCGGAGGCTGTTCGGAGATCACCGCACCTGTCCGGGCGACCTCGCGCAGTAGCCCATCGTTACCTCGCGGATAGAGCCGATCGACACCTCCGGCCAGCACCGCGATCGTCGTGCCGCCCACTCCCAGGACCGCGCGGTGCGCTGCGGCGTCGATACCGAACGCGCCTCCCGAGACCACGGTGAAGTCCTCTACGGCCACACCCGCACTGAGGTCGGCGGTCACCGCCCGTCCGTAGGCGGTCGGTGCGCGGGTCCCGACCACGGCCACGGCACGGGACAACGCCCGTTCGGGTTCGACCGGCCCACGCCACCACAACCCGAGTGGCCTGAGTGCGGTCGGCACTCCGCCGGAGGTGTCCCGTCGGCGTCCCCTCGGACGGTCCAGCGGTAGGAGTGCCCAGTCCGGCCAGCCGGGGTCGCCCGGCACCAGAAGCCGGGCGTCGACCTCGTGGGCAGCGTCCATCAGCTGATCGCCGTCGACCTGGAGGTGCCGGGCCTCGGTCTGGTCGATCAACGCATCCCCGACCTGCCGTCGCCGGATCCGGTCCGTCGCCTCGACCGGGCCTACGGCGTCGACGAGGTCCCACAGTTGCGCTGTCGGGCGCTCGGTCACAGCGCTGAGATAGGCGTACGCCGACCGCTGCTCGGGTGTGACCGGCTGCGGTCCGACGACCTGATCCGGGTACCGCCCGGTCATCACTGGTCTCCTCGTAGGACCATCGCCTCGGCGACGTGGGATTCGTCCGGAGCGTTCGCCCCGTCGAGGTCGGCGACTGTCCACGCGAGTCGCAGGCACCGGTCGACTCCCCGCGCCGAGAGGACGCCGTGGGCCAGTGCGCGGTCCAGTGGTCGAAGCGCACGTCTGTCCAGCGCCTTCAGCGATCTGAGGACCCGGCCGGGAACGCCTGCGTTGGATGCCGCGCCGTTCGCCTCCGGGCACGAGGCCCACCGGTGGGCGGCCGCAGCCCTCGCCGTCGTCACCCGGTCCCGCACCGACCTCGTGTCCTCGGCCTCACCGACCGACAACAGACCCGTGCCGACGGGGAGGGTCCGCGCGGAGATGTCGATCCGGTCGCGCAGCGGTCCCGACAATGCCCTGCCATACCGCCGTCGCGCGTCCGGGGTGCATGTACAGGAATCCGGCCGTGCGGCCCCGCACGGGCAGTCATTCGCCGCCAACACGAGTTGGAACCTGGCGGGGAACACGAAGACGCCCTCGCTGCGGGCGATGCGCACCTCCCCCTCCTCCAGCGGGGTCCGCAGACTGTCCAGAGTGGTCGCGGACATCTCGGCGCACTCGTCGAGGAACAAGACGCCCCGGTGAGCCAGAGACACCGCTCCCGGGCGAGGCGACGCCGGACCCCCGCCGACCAGCGCCACGGACGAGGCCCCGGGATGCGGGGCGACGAACGGTGGTCGACGCAGCAACGGATCGCCGGGCGGCAGCGCGCCCATGATCGAGTGGATGGCGGTCGCCTCCAGTGCCGCCTGCTCCCCGAGATCCGGCAGGAGGCCGGGCAGGCGGCGGGCGAGCATGGTCTTGCCCGTACCGGGGGCTCCGCGCAGAAGGAGAGCATGGTCGCCAGCTGCGGCAACTTCTACGGCTCGACGGCAATCGTCCTGACCGATGACCTCTCCGAGATCGGTCAGGTCATCCCCATCAGCTCGGTCCACCTCGGGTGCACGGCAGATCAGGTCACCGGAACCCCGACTCCACAGTGCAAGGCGGGCCAACGAATCCACCCCGGCGGAGTCGATACCGTGGACGAGCCGCGCCTCGGCGAGGTTCGCCTCCGGAACGATGGCGCGATCCAGCCCGGCGGCACGGGCCGCGAGAACCGCAGGCAGGACGCCGCGCACGGGCCTGACCCGTCCGTCCAGGGCGAGTTCACCGAGCAGGAGCGTGCCGTCGAACGCCATGGCCGGGAGTTCTCCCGACGCGGTGAGCACCCCCACCGCGAGCGCGAGGTCCAGACCGGAACCCCGCTTCGGCACCGCGGCGGGCGACAGCGAGAGCACGACTTTCCCGGGAGGCCAGGCCAGCCCGGAGTTGCTCACCGCCGCACGGACCCGATGTCTGGCCTGGAGTACCGCGTTGTCCCCGAGCCCGACAATGCTGACCCCGGGAAGGCCGCGCCCCACGTCGGCCTCGACCTCGACCAGCTGCCCTCCGACTCCCTGGAGGGTCACGGCCCACGTCCGTCCGAGCGCCACCGTCAGATCACGTCCTCGAGCAGTTCGAGACGCGGATACCCCGCATCCGACAGGTCCACACCCACCACGTCGAAGCAGACCTGACGCCATCCGCCGGGGTTGGCGGCGAGCCAGTGACGTGCGGCTACACGGAGTCGCCGCAGCTTTTCCTCGGTGACCGCCTCCGCCGGCGAACCGAATCCGGACCCGGTGCGGGTCTTGACCTCCACGAACCTCACCCGCCCGGAACTGTCGAGCACCACGAGGTCGAGCTCTGCTTCGCGGCACCGCCAGTTCCTGGCGAGGACACGTGCGCCCCTGGCCGTCAGCAACTGCTCGGCGAGGCGCTCGCCCTCCCGTCCGAGCGCAACCCGTTGATCGGTCCTGCCACGGTCGTCACCCGCAGGCCACTTGTCCGCCACCATCCCCAGCCCCTCCCCTCGTGCCCCGGCCACTCCGGGTCCACCGGAGGACACACTGCCGGACGGGAGGGGCCCGACCTGCCGGAGAGCAGGTCGGGCCCGGGCCGCCTGTGGAGCGGTGGACGAGCTGGGGAATTCTCCCCTAGGGGATTACTCCGGTAGCCGGAGCTCGGGCTTGTCCAGCTCCTCGATGTTGACGTCCTTGAAGGTCAGGACACGGACGTACTTCACGAAACGTGCAGGTCGGTACATGTCCCACACCCAGGCGTCAGACATTCGAACGTCGAAGTACACCTCGCCGTCGGCCGATCTCGGGATGAGCTCGACGGCGTTGGCGAGATAGAAACGGCGCTCAGTCTCGACGACATAGGTGAACTGCCCGACGATGTCGCGGTACTCGCGATAAAGCGAGAGCTCCATCTCGGTCTCGTAGTTCTCCAGATCCTCGGCGCTCATCTCGTGCTCCTCGAATGCGCCTGCGCGGCGCGACGGACGTTGGCGTACGACATGCGATGAATGTCGCTGGGACCGAGTTCCTCGATCGCCCTGGCGTGACGTGCGGTGCCGTAACCCTTGTGGGAGGCGAATCCGTACCCCGGATACCGCTCGTCGAGGTCCACCATAATGCGATCGCGTGTCACCTTCGCGAGGACACTCGCGGCGGCGATGGATGCGACCACGGCATCGCCTCCGATCACCGACGTGGACTGGCAGCCCAGTCCGTCGACACTGAACCCGTCGGTCAGTACGAATCCTGGGGCGTTGTCGAGTCCGGCCACCGCGCGCCGCATCCCCTCGAGATTGCAGCGGTGGATTCCACGCTCGTCGATGCGCCCGGCGTCGATCAGCACGACCGACGTCGCGACCGCCCGCTTCATCACCACGTCGAAGAGTCGCTCACGAGTGCTGGCGCTCAACCGCTTGGAGTCGTCGAGGTCGGCGAGATCGGGATGGAGTCTGTCCCCGAGGACGCACGCGGCCACCACGAGTGGGCCGGCGCAGCACCCCCGTCCCGCCTCGTCGACACCCGCGACAGGACCTAGACCCCGCCTGGACAGCGCCGCTTCCAGTGCCAACCTGCCTGCCCGCCGGCTCACCCGGACCCGGCCTGGCAGCATGGGCCCGGCGTGCCCCGTGCTCAACCGACGCTGATGTCCGGGGAGTCGACGGTGCCGATCCGACTGAACGGGAGAATGACCGCCTGCACCTTGCCGATGACGTTCTCCTCCGGAATAGTGCCCTGGAACTCATCACCCATGTGGAAACGCGAATCCGCGGAGTTGTTGCGGTTGTCCCCCATCACCCAATAGTTTCCCTCGGGCACGGTGACCGGTCCGAACGCACAGTTCAGTGGATTGCGCACGACGGTGGGTTCCTCGTTGACATACGGCTCGTCGAGCGGTTGACCGTCGACGAGAAGCCTGCCGTCCGGAGCACAACCGCCGACAGTCTGCCCGCCCACGGCGATGATCCGCTTCACGAGATCGTTCTCGTCCGGTGGGACGATGCCGATCACGCCACCGATGTTCTGCAGAGTGCGGATGACGGGATTGTCGGACCGGATGGACTGGTACCCCTCGTTCCACGAGTCCGGACCCTTGAACACCACCACGTCCCCGGGCTCGGGATCGCCCAGACGGTAGCTGATCTTGTCGACGAAGATGCGGTCCCCCGTGCACCCCGCACAACCGTGGAGTGTGGGTTCCATCGACTCGGACGGGATCTGGTAGACGCGCCCGACGAAGGTCTGGAAGACGAAGACCAGGACCAGGGCGATCACCACGAGCATGGGGATCTCGATGTACCAGGGCTGGCCCTTCTTCTCGGCCTTCCCGACGCCGCGAGCCGGGACCCCGTCGTGGGGCCCCGGCTCGGTGGAGGAATGCCCGGGCATATCGGTGTTGCTCACCCGGACGAGCGTAGTCGATCCCGGTCCGTCATCGACGACCGGTCACGAGACGCCTCATACGATCAGCGCTTCTCCTTGATCTTCGCGGCCTTGCCACGGAGATCACGCAGGTAGTACAGCTTGGCGCGACGGACGTCACCGCGGACCAGGACGTCGATCTTGTCGATGTTCGGCGAGTGGACCGGGAAGGTGCGCTCGACGCCGACACCGAAGGAGACCTTGCGGACGGTGAAGGTCTCGCGGACGCCACCACCCTGGCGACGGATCACGACACCCTTGAAGACCTGGATACGCTCCTTGGAGCCCTCGATGACCTTGACGTGGACGTCGAGGGTGTCACCGGCCCGGAACTCGGGGATGTCGTCCCGCAGGGACTTGTTGTCGATGAAGTCGAGAGTGTTCATTGAAGTTCCTCATATGTGGGAAGAAGGACAGAGGACCCTGGCGCCCGCAGATGCGGATCGGCCGGTTCGTGCCCCGGATCAGCGCGACCGTGTACGGGCGCCTGGGACGCCCGGAAGGTCAACCCCGCTAGTGTGCCACCCCGCACACATCCACCTCAAATCACGGTCCCGATTCCCAGAGATCCATGACCGGCATGCCCTGTGAGCATCGACGGTCCGAGCGCCCCTGGTGACCTGATCGTCATGGCGGGGACTGTCGGCCCCGGCGCCGCGTGCGGCATTGTCAGCGCGGTCACGGCTGTCAGCACGATCAGCGCTGCGGCGCTACCCACCCGGCGTCAGCGAGAGTCGCCAGGTCGTGTGCGTCCAGTTCGACGTCCGCGAGCAACTCGGGCCGCCGGGCCAGAGTCCGTCTGAGCGATTCGTCGCGGCGCCACCGATCGATCTTCGCGTGGTTGCCGGATTTGAGGACCTCGGGAACCGCGCGATCCCGCCACACCTCGGGACGGGTGTAGGAGGGCCCCTCCAGCAGGCCGTCGGAGAAGGAGTCCTCCTCGTGACTGCGCCTGTTCCCTAGTACACCGGGCAGGAGCCGAACGACAGCTTCGGCTATGACGAGCACGGCGACCTCGCCGCCGATGAGTACGTAGTCACCGATGCTGACCTCTTCGACGTCCATGCGTTCCGAGGCCTCGTCCACGACGCGCTGGTCGATCCCCTCGTAGCGGCCACAGGCGAACAGGAGGTGTCGGCGTCGCGCATAGCGGTGGGCGTCGGCCTGGGTGAACGGCCGTCCGGCCGGGGTCGGGACGATCAGCAACGGCCGGTCGTCGACGTCGGCCTCCGGGGTTGGCGTCGTGGTCTCGACGCCCGCGGGTACGAGCTCGTCGAGAGCCTCACCCCAGACCGTGGGCCGCATGACCATCCCGGGCCCTCCGCCGAAGGGCGTGTCGTCGACGGAACGATGGACGTCGTGCGTCCACTCGCGGAGATCGTGGATCCCGATGTCCACGATGCCCCGATCCACCGCACGACCGAGGAGCGCGAGGTTCAGCGGAGCGAGGTACTCGGGAAAGACGGTGACCACATCGAGGCGGAGGCGCGGATCTGGGCCCGTGTCGTTCGCGGGCTCGGTCACGAGGCACCCAGGTCGAGGAGTCCCTCCGGAGGGTCGATCACGCAGTACCCGGCGTCGAGATCGACGGTGGGGACCATCTCGGTCACGAACGGCACGAGCGCGTCGCCACCGACTGCCAGTGTGATGGCGAGGAGTTCTCCTCCGGGCGTGTGGACGATCTCGGCCACCTCGCCAAGTTCCTCGCCGGCGGTGTCCCGCACCCGCAGGCCCACGAGCTGGTGATCGTGGAACTCGTCGGGGTCGTCGGGATCGGTCAGCGATTCCGAGTCGACGAGGAGGATCATGCCGCGGAGTCCGTCGGCCGCGTCGCGGTCCGCGATTCCGGCGAGACGCACGAGAAGCCGCCCGGAATGATTCCGGGCGGCTTCTATCGTGACTTCGCGGTCCGTAGCGGTGCGTCCACGGCCGGTGCGACCCACCAGGACGGTGCCGGGTGCGAACCGCTCTTCAGGAGAGTCGGTCCGTACCTCGACGACGAGCTCGCCGCGGATACCGTGTGACTTGACCACACGTCCGACGACGAGCTCCATGGTGATTTCCTACCTTCGGATACCGGTGTCGGTGCGGCGTCAGCGGTCGGTGTCGACCACGTCGACGCGGATACCGGGTCCTCCGACGGCGGTGACAACGGTCCGGATGGCCGAGGCGGTGCGTCCACCACGGCCGATCACGCGACCGAGATCGGTCGGTGCGACCGTCACCCTGACCACGGTGCCGCGCCGCCCACCACTCGCCCGCACGGACACGGCGTCGGGTTCCGACACGATGCCCCGGACGAGATGGTCGACGGCGTCGACAACCATGTCGTTCATCGAACTCAGGCCTCGGCGGACTCGGCCTCGGCGGCCTCGCCCTCGGTGGACTCAGAAGCCGCGGCGGCCTCCTCGGCAGCCTTGGCCTCCTCGGCCTTCTTGGCCTTCTCCGCCTTGCGCTTGGAGGTGATGGCCTCGGCGGACGGGGCGCCCTGGGCCTCCTCGAGCGCCTTGTTGAACAGGTCCAGCTTGGACGGCTTGGGCTCGGCGACCTTGAGGGTACCCTCGGCGCCCTCGATGCCCTTGAACTTCTGCCAGTCGCCGGTGATCTTGAGGAGCTGCTCGACGGCCTCGGTCGGCTGCGCGCCGACACCCAGCCAGTACTGCGCACGGTCGGAGTCGATCTGGATGAAGCTCGGCTCCTCCTTCGGACGGTAGAGACCAATGGTCTCGATCGAACGACCGTCGCGGCGGGTGCGGGCATCGGCCACGACGACCCGGTACTGCGGGTTGCGGATCTTACCGAGGCGGGTGAGCTTGATCTTGACGGCCATGGTGGCGTCTCACTTTCTGTTGCAGGTCACGTGGTGATTCAGCGACACCCGCACCATTTGCGGGGCCCGGTTTCACCTTCCGGGTGACCGCCGTTCGGCACGGACCCGACGCGTTCACGTACGGGTCCACCGGTGACGGCGTCCAGCGCACCAGTCTAGACAGTTCCCGGCATCGGACACCAATCCCGCGCCGGAGCGTCCGACTGTCGGGGGTCAGCGCTTCGGGAACTTCAGGTCGTTGAGATCCAGTCCTTCCAGACCGGGCGGGAGCTGGTCGAGTCCCGCCGGCATCTGCGACAGGTCCGGCATCCCGGCGGGCATCCCCGGCGGCATCCCGGGCATTCCACCGGGCATCATGCCGCGGTTCTTGGGCGGGGTCGGCCCCCGTCCACCCTTCTTGCCCTTCTTGCCCTTGCGCTGGTTCTTACGGTTGCCACCGGGCATGCCCATCTGGCCGGCCATCCGGCTCATCATCTTGCGCGCCTCGAAGAAGCGGTCCACGAGCTGGTTGACGTCCGTGACGGTGACGCCAGAGCCCTTGGCGATGCGCTGGCGACGCGAACCGTTGATGATCTTCGGGTTGGACCGCTCCTCCGGGGTCATGCCGCGAATGATGGCCTGGATCCGGTCGAGGTACTTCTCGTCGATGTCACCGACGGCGGCCTTCATCTCCTTGCCGCCGGGCAGCATCCCGAGGAGGTTCCCGATGGGCCCCATCTTGCGGATCATGAGCATCTGGTCGAGGAAGTCTTCGAGAGTGAGCTCGCCGGAGCCGATCCTGGCAGCGGTCTTCTCGGCCTCCTTGGCGTCGAAGACGGTCTCGGCCTGCTCGATCAGGGAGAGCACGTCACCCATGCCGAGGATGCGGCTGGACATGCGCTCCGGGTGGAAGACGTCGAAGTCCTCGAGCTTCTCACCGTCGGAGGCGAACATGATCGGCGTGCCGGTCAGCTCGCGCACGCTGAGCGCGGCGCCACCGCGGGCGTCGCCGTCGAGCTTGGTCAGGACGACACCGGTGAACCCGACGCCCTCGCGGAACGCCTCGGCGGTCACCACGGCGTCCTGACCGATCATGGCGTCGAGGACGAAGAAGGTCTCGTGCGGATCGACGGCGTCGCGAATCCCGCGGGCCTGCGCCATCATCTCCTCGTCGATGCCGAGGCGACCGGCGGTGTCGACGATCACCACGTCGTGCATCTTGGCGCGGGCGTGCGCGAGGCCCCGCTGGGCGACCATGACGGGCTCGGCGACGCCGATCGCCTCCCCGTCCCCGCCGACGGAAGTGCCGGGGTGGGGCGCGAACACCTGGACGCCGGCGCGCTCGCCGACGATCTGGAGCTGGTCGACGGCGCCGGGGCGCTGGAGGTCACAGGCGACGAGCAGCGGTGTGTGGCCCTGGCCCTTGAGCCAGTGCGCGAGCTTGCCGGCGAGCGTCGTCTTACCGGCACCCTGGAGGCCGGCGAGCATGATCACGGTCGGCGGCTGCTTGGCGAACTCGATGCGCCGCGCCTCGCCGCCGAGGATGGCGGTGAGCTCCGCGTCGACGATCTTGACGACCTGCTGCGCCGGGTTGAGCGCCTCGGAGACCTCGGCGCCCTTGGCACGCTCCTTAACACGCGCGATGAAGGTGCGCACGACCGGCAGGGCGACGTCGGCATCGAGTAGCGCCAGTCGGATCTCGCGCGCCGTCGCGTCGATGTCGGCGTCGCTCAGTCGGCCTTTCCCGCGCAGGTCCTTGAGCGCACCTGTGAGGCGATCGGACAAGGAATCGAACACGGCAACAGCTCCCTGGTTCGCGGCACGGGGTCGTCGTGGCCCCGGTGTCGTCGGCGACGACTCCCCACAGGGTATCGGGATACGCCGCCCCGGCACACGGTCAGGTCGCCGCCGCGGGAGGTGTCCGGGTGAGCGCGGCGGCGACGGCCTCGGCCGTGGCGGGCGCCGCCCCGGCCCCGGAGAGGGCGAAGACGTCCTCGACGAGCGCCCCGCGGGTGCGTACCCGCGCCCAGTCGATCCGCGCGTCCGCCTCCAGTATCGCGGAGATGCTGCGGGCGAGCAGAGCCGGACCGTCGTGTGTGCGGACCTCGAGGATCACCCCGGGAGCGTCGGTCCGTGGGCTGACCGTCGCCGCGACGCGTCCGGGCGCGTGCGCGGTGCGGCGTCGGACTGCTCGACCGAGTGCAGCGCGCATCGGCGCGGGGAGTCCGGAGTCAACCGCGCGACGGAGGTCCTGGGCGAGCAGCCGCGGGTCGACGGGATCACCGAACCCGGTGGAGACGGTCAACGCCGCGCGCATGCCGCCGGGAGGACGGAGGTCGATCCGGGCGTCGATCACATCCAGTCCGTGGAAGGCCAGGACCTGCGCGGTGACCTCGAGTGTCCGGCCGCCTCCGGGGACAACGAGGTCGAGGTGGTGCCGCGCGCCGGTGGCGAACGGGGTGAGGACGACGACGACGTCGGGCCGCCCGTGCGGCCGGCGAACGTCGACCACCGGTGCGTCGTAGGCGCTCGGCCGGCTGGCCTGCAACTCCCGGCAGGCGGCCGCCAGGTCTGCGTGAGCCGAGGCCCGTCCCGGAGTCCACACGGATGGTCCGGTGGCCTTCGAGTCCGCCTCGGTGAGCGCGGCCAGGACGTCCAGCGCCACCAGGTCCGAGTCCAGCGCCTCGGCGAGTGAAGCGGCCGTGGCCGGATCGCGGGGATCCTTACCTACGGACGCGCGGGCGAACTCGAGGTGGTGCCTGACCAAGCGCACGAGAGTCTCGACGTCGTCGTCGTCCACTCCCAGTCGCACGGCGATCGGGCGCACCATCTCCGCCCCGGTCTCACAGTGGTCCCCCGGGCGGGCCTTGCCGATGTCGTGAAACAGGGCGGCGAGCAGGAGGAGATCCGGCCGGACGACAGAGGTCGTCAGCGGTGCGGCCTCGACCGCGGTCTGCACGAGATGCCGGTCCACAGGGAAGACATGGGACCGGTCGCGGGCGGGGAGGTCGCGGATCTCCGACCACTCGGGCAGGATCCGTTCCCACAGACCGCTCCGGTCGAGGGCCTCGAACGCCGACGGCAGCGCCGGGCCCGAGCCGAGCAGAACCAACAGGTCCGACAGCGCCTCCGCCGGCCAAGTCCCCTCCGTCCGCGGAGACCGCTCGGCGAGCACACCCAGCGTCGCCGAGGCGATCGGCAGGTCCGCCCTCGCCGCAGCGGCGGCGACCCGCAGTGGCAGCCACGGGTCGTCAGTGGCCCGCGTGCCCCTGGCGAGGGCGACCTCCCCGGAGTGTTCGACCACACCGTCCGCCAGCGGACGGCGGACCGGTGAGCGGTGCAGGAGCCCGACGAGTCCCCGCGTGGACAGTGCACTGCACGAGTCGCGGAGGGCCTGGTCGGCGGTGAAGGCGATCGTCCGCGAGGCGTCACCGATCACCCGGGCGAGGTCGAACCGGTCCCCCACGCCGAGCGCCTCCGCCACGTCGTCGCCGTACTGCGCGTGCAGCACTTCTCGGGCGCGTCCACTACTTCTGTGGAGTTCGGTGCGCGCGTCCAACACCCGGCGGTGAGCCGCGGCCAGCTCGCCCGGCATGGTCGACCTGCCGTCACTGAGCTGCGCGAGCGCCAGCGCCGAGATGAGCTGGACGTCGCGGAGGCCACCGGCGCCGTTCTTCAGATCGGGTTCGGTGAGATGCGCGATCACCCCGGCACGCCTGCGGCGGGCCGCGACCGACTCGACCAGGTCGTCGTAGCGGGCGGCGATCTGCTCGCGCCACTGGCGACGCGCCCCGTCTACGACGAGGGCACCCAGGTCGGCATCCCCGGCGATCACCCTGGCGTCCACCAGGCTGACACCCGCGAGGACGTCCGACGCGGCGACGGCCAGGGACTGGTCGACGGTCCGGACACTGTGGTCCAGGGCGATGCCGGAGTCCCACAGCGGGTACCAGAGGGCATCCGCCACGGAGTCGATCGCCCGGCCCGGGTGCCGCTCGTGGACGAGCAGCAGGTCGAGGTCCGAGTGCGGGAGGACCTCTCGACGGCCGAGGCCGCCCAGAGCGAGTAGGGCGAACCCGCTCCCCGGCCGGATCCCCGCCGTCCGCGCCAGCCCCTCGAGCTCCGTCTCGTAGAGCTCACACAGTGCGGCGCGGACGGCGGCAGCGGGAAGGTCTACATATGTAGCGGTCAGGATCTTGTCCCGGCCCTCGCGGAGCGCTCTGCCGAACCTACTGCCCGATGTCGCCTCCATGTGGCTCCCCTCCCCGTTGTCGGACCTGCCGCTCAGAGCGCGGCCGGGCCCTCCTCGCCGGTACGGACGCGGACGATGGACTCTACGGAGGTCACCCAGACCTTGCCGTCACCGATCTTCCCGGTCCGGGCGGCCTCGACGATGAGCGGGACGACGGTGTCCACGGCGTCATCGTCGACCACCACCTCCACCCGGATCTTCGGCACGAAGTCGACGGTGTACTCCGCCCCCCGGTAGACCTCGGTGTGTCCCTTCTGGCGGCCGTAGCCCTGGACCTCGCTGATGGTGAGGCCGTGGATTCCGGCCTGCTCCAGTGCTGCTTTGACGTCGTCGAGCGTGAACGGCTTGACGATCGCAGTGACGAGTTTCATGGTTCTGCTTCCTCTTCTCGGTGGTGTCGGCGACCGTGGACGGGTCAGCGGATGAGCGCGGTGGTGGAGGCCTCGTATGCCGACTCAGCGTGCTGGGCACCGTCGATCCCGGAGTTCTCGTCGGAGGTCTCGACGCGCCAGCCGAGCGGCCGGCAGATCGCCCAGGCGATCACCGTCATGACCGAGGTGAACACCAGCGCCGCCAGAGCGATCACGATCTGGATCACCAGGAGCTTCCACCCGTCACCGGAGTAGAACAGACCGGCCGCGGTATCGAAGGTGCCGGTGGCGAACAGTCCGATCGCGACCGTGCCCCAGAGCCCGGACACCAGGTGCACGCCCACCACGTCGAGCGAGTCGTCGTATCCGAACCGGTACTTCAGGCCCACCGCGAGGGCGGAGAGCATTCCGGCGACCGCGCCGATCGCGACGGCTCCGAGCGGACTCACCGAGCCTGCCGCCGGGGTGATGGCCACCAGGCCCGCGACGATGCCGGAGGCGGCACCGAGACTCGTGGCGTGTCCGTCGCGAAGTCGCTCGGCCAGAAGCCATCCGAGCATTGCCGCAGCGGTGGCGGCGGTGGTGTTGACCCAGGCCAGGCCGGCGGCGCCGTTGGCGCCGAACGCGGATCCCGCGTTGAAACCGAACCATCCGAACCACAGCAGGGCGGCACCGAGCATCACCACGGGCAGGTTGTGCGGACGGTAGGCGGTACGGCCGAACTCGAGACGCCTGCCGATGAGCAGGACCAGGACGAGCGCGGCGATGCCGGAGTTGATGTGGACCACCGTGCCACCGGCGAAGTCGATCGGGGCGACAGCGGCGGTCAGTCCGCCCTCACCGTCGTCGACGGTGCCGAAGATCATGGCGGCGAGGCTGTTCTCCGAGTGGGACAGCAGTCCCCCACCCCACACCATGTGGGCGAGCGGGAAGTACGCCAACGTCACCCAGACCCCGGCAAAGGCGAGCCAGGTGCCGAACTTCACTCGCTCGGCCAGCGCTCCCGAGATGATCGCCACGGTGATGATCGCGAACGTGACCTGGAAGGCGACGTCGACGACCTGCGGATAGGCACCGGAGCCCGACGCTACCCACTCGGACGCGTCACCGATCACCCCGGACAGACCGAACATCTCGAAGGGGTTGGCGAACACGCCCAGGACCGACTGCCCGCCGTAAGACATCGACCATCCCCAGAGGAGGTAGACGATACCGACGACGCCCATCGCCCCGAACGACATCATCATCATGTTAAGCACGGACTTCTGGCGGGTCATCCCGCCGTAGAACAGTGCGAGAGCCGGGGTCATGAGCAGCACCAGCGATGCCGCCATGAGCATCCAGGCAGTGTCCCCCGTGTCGAATTGACCTGTCACGATAGCGGTCCTTCTCGTCGGTGGAGGGGCGTCTTGTCGCACCCTCGTCTCGAGAGAAGAGATTTCCGTCAGCGTGTTGCGCTCGATGCGCGCTTTCGTTTCCTACTGGTTACGCAGCGCTCGCTCTGGTTCCGATCCTGTATCCGGAAACGCACCGCAGGCGCCTGGATGGGCGGGGTCGCTGCCCCGACGCTGCACCATCGCGACGCTGTGCCGTCGCGGCGCCTGTGGCGCCGCGCCGTACCGAGGCGATCAGCTCCCGAGCAGGGCGTCCACGAACGCCTCCGGGGTGAACGGCGCGAGGTCATCGGCGCCCTCGCCCAGTCCGACGAGCTTTACCGGAACGCCGAGTTCGTGCTGGACCTGGAACACGATCCCGCCCTTGGCGGTTCCGTCGAGCTTGGTCAGCACGACGCCGGTGATGTCCACGACGTCCTTGAACACGCGGGCCTGCATGAGTCCGTTCTGGCCGGTGGTGGCGTCGATGACGAGCAGGACCTCGTCCACGTCTGTCTTCTTCTCCACCACGCGCTTGACCTTGCCGAGCTCGTCCATCAGGCCGGCCTTGGTGTGAAGTCGGCCGGCGGTGTCGACGAGGACGGCGTCCACACCGGTGTCCACGCCCCGGGCGACGGCGTCGAAGGCCACGGACGCGGGATCGGCGCCCTCCTTGCCCCGGACGATCTCGGCGCCCACCCGTTCGCCCCAGGTCTGGAGCTGGTCTGCGGCTGCGGCCCTGAACGTGTCCGCCGCACCGAGCAGGATGGTGCGGCCGTCGGCCACGAGGACCCGGGCGAGCTTGCCGGTCGTCGTGGTCTTACCCGTGCCGTTCACGCCCACCACGAGGAGGACGGCCGGAGTGCCGTTGTTGGGCAGGGCCTTGAGCGACCTGTCGTACTCGGGATGGAGGTTGTCGACAAGAGTCTGACGCAACAGTTCCCGGACCTCGGCCTCGGTCCGGACACCGCGGGTCGCGATCTGCTCGCGGAGGGTGTCCACCACTCGCTCGGTCATGGCGGCACCGAGGTCCGCCATGATCAGGGTGTCCTCGATCTCCTCCCACGCGTCCTCGTCGAGGTCACCGGCTCCGAGGAGGCCCAGCAGGCCCTGACCCACGGTGTTCTGCGACCGCGAGAGCCGGCCGCGCAGTCGGTCGAGTCGGCCCGTGGACGGATCGATGCGTTCGACGGGAGCGACCGGCTCCGGGGTGCCCGTGATGCCGTCGGTAGAAGGTGCGGGCAGCTCCTCGTCCGGCACGTCCGACGGTGCGACGACCGGCTCGACGGGAGCGGGCTCGACGACCTCGGTCGCCGTGCTGGGGCCGGGCTCGACGTCCGGTGCCGGCTCGACGGTCGGCGCGGTGGCAGCCGGTGTCGCAGGCGTCGGCTCAGGTTCCGGTCGGGGCGTCGGCTCCGCCTTCGGTTCCGACTTCGGTTCCGGCGTCGGCTCCACCCGGGGCTCGGCCGGCGGTGACACCGTAGCGGCGCCACCGGTGGCCGGGGTGTCCGGCGTGTCGGGGCGCGGCGCCTTCTCGCGGGGCAACGGCTCCTCGCGTCGCAGCGGCTCCTTCTCCGGGGCGGCTGTCGCCGTGGATCCGGCGGGAGCGAACGAGAAGCCCGTCCCTGCCTGATAGTTGCCGGAGCGCTCCTGCTGGGTGAGCTCCTTGTGCTCCTCCGGCTTGCTGAGGGAGATCTGCCGCTTCTTGCGCAGCTGCAGTCCCACGACGAGCGCGATGACGGCGAGCAGCAGCACTACGGCGACGGCCACGATGATCCAGGTGGTGGTATTCACGGTGCCCAGTATGGCCGAACCCCTCGAGTGGGTTCACGGGTGCGGGGTCCTGCACCGGCGTCGAGGCCGGTCAGCGCATCCGCTTGGAGATCACCTTCGAGATGCCATCGCCCTGCATGGACACGCCGTAGAGCACGTCGGCCACGTCCATGGTGGGCTTCTGGTGCGTGATCACGATGAGCTGACTGGTCTCGCGCAGTTGCTCGAACAGGCCGATCAGCCGGCGGAGATTGGTGTCGTCGAGTGCCGCCTCGACCTCGTCCATGACGTAGAACGGGCTGGGTCGGGCCTTGAAGATCGCGACCAGCATCGCCACCGCGGTCAGGGATTTCTCGCCACCGGACAGCAGGGAGAGGCGCTTGACCTTCTTCCCCGGTGGGCGCGCCTCCACCTCGATGCCCGTGGCGAGCATGTCCTCGGGCTCGGTGAGTACGAGCCGGCCCTCGCCGCCGGGGAACAGCGTCGAGAAGACACCACGGAACTCGCGCTCGACGTCAATCCACGCCTCGGTGAAGATCTGCTCGATCCGCTGGTCGACGTCGTCGATCACGCCCTCCAGATCGGACCGCGCCTTCTTCACGTCGTCGAGTTGCGTGGACAGGAACGCGTAGCGTTCCTCCAGGGCAGCGAATTCCTCCAGTGCCAGCGGGTTGACTTTGCCGAGGGTGGCCAGGTCCTTCTCGGCACGCTTGAGCCGACGCTCCTGCTCGGCGCGCACGAACGGCATGGGTGGCGGCGGGGTCACGTCCTCGCCACGCTCGCGGGCCGCCTCGTACTCCTCGATTTCGAGCGCTGACGGCGGGAGGTCCACGTCTGGGCCGTAGTCCGTCACGAGTGTCTCGGGCTCGATGCCGTGGCGCTCGAGGACGGAGGCCTCGAGCTCGGACACCTTGACCTCGAGCTGCGCGCGCACGATCTCGTCCCGGTGCGCGGCGTCACCGAGCCTGGTCACCTCAGACTCCGCTGCGGCGAGGTCGGTCCGGAGCGCCGCGAGGGCGGTGGTCGCCTCAGCACGCCCGGCGGCCAGGCGGTCACGCTCGGCCCCGGTGGTGCCGATCACCTCGTCGAGTCTGGCGAGCAGTCGCTGGCTGAGCTCGTCCACGACCCCCGCCACCTCGGCGCCGCGACGCCTCGCGGCAGCGGCCCGGGCAGCCCGGGCCCGCGCCTCGCGCTCCGCCTGGGCCGCGCGGCGGAGTGACGCGGACTTTCCGCGCACCCCGGAGGCCCGCTCCTCGGCGGAGCGGTGGGCGAGCCTGGCTTCGATCTCCGCGGCACGGGCGGAGGAGACCTCCGCCTGCGCGGCGATGCGCCCGTCGTCGGCGGGCAGCTGCTCGTCGTCGGATTCGTCCCCGGCGCGGGCGAGCCGATCGACGAGCTCGGCGTGCTCCACGCGCGCGGCGTGGAGCTTGTCCACCGCGATGCGGCGCGTCTGCTCCAGGCGTCGCACGTCGGCCTCGGCGCGACGACGACGCTGACCGATTCGCGCCAGCTCGGCATAGATCTCCTCGATCGCCGCGTCGGACTCGGTGATCGCGGCCATCGACTCCGAGTAGCGGTCGGTCCGCTCGGCGTCCTCCGCCTCGGCGCCGGCGAGTTCGGCGCGGGTCGTCTCGAGCTCGGCTCGCACGGCGTCACGCTCGGCCACGGCGGCGTCGATGGCGGACTGGATCTCGATGCCGGTCCGTCCCGACGCCGAACCGCCCACAGCCCAGCCGGGTCCGGCGAGCTCCCCGTCGCGCGTGACCGCGCGGACACGTCGATCGGCGTCGACCTGGGCGAGCGCCGTCGCGAGATCATCGACCAGGACCACGTCCACGAGCAGGGCCGTGACGGGGGCGACGAGATCCCCGGGGATGTCCATCACGTCCAGCGCCCAGCATGCCCCGCTGACCAGGTCCACCTCGAGTCGATAGTCACCGCCGGCGGCTCCTCGCCCGACGAGTCCGGCGCGACCGGCGTCGGCGTCGCGCAGTGCCGCCAGGACCGCGGAACGGTCCACGTCGGGGTCGACGACGACGGCGTCCACGGCCGGCCCCAGAGCGACACCCACCGCACGTTCCCAGCCGTCCCGGACGGCGAGCATCTCCCCCACCGTCCCGGCGACCGAGTCCGGGCCGAGATGGCGGATCACCCAGTCGGCCCCGTCACCGGCGCCCTTGTTCTGCTCGAGGGTCTCGATACGCGCGGCGAGGCGGGCGATCTCCTGATCCGCCTCCCTGTCGATCTGGCGGAGTTCGGCGAGCCGGGCACGGGCGGACAGGTGGGCCCGTTCGGCCCGTCCCAGGTGTTCGTCGAGGGTCTGCTCGCCCTCACCGTGCAGACCGACCCGGGCGTAGACCTCGTCGAACTCCGCCTCGGCAGCGGTGACCGCGTCGCGCGCGGACACGGTCTCCGCGTCGACGCGGGCGATCTCGGCTTCGGTGGATTCGACGTGCGCAGCCAGTGTCTCGACCTTGCCGGCGAGTCGGGCGACGCCCTCGCGACGGTCGGCGATCGCCCGGACCGCCTTGAGGTGCTCGGCCTCGAGCGCGGCCAGCGCCGACTCCGCCGCCGAGAGCGCCTCCGTGGCCTGCCGTGCCCGGTCCGCGGCCTGCTCGACGTCCGCGAGGAGTTCCTTCTCGTGCGCCTCCGCCCGCTCGGCCTGGCGCTCGAGTTCCTCCGGATCCGTGCCGTGGTGCACGGCCACCTCCGCGGCGAGGGAACGCGCACGGTCGGCGGCGATGCGGGCGGTGGCGCGGGCGCGCTCCGCCAGGGTCGACAACGCGAACCAGCGTTGCTGTGCGGCCTCGGCGTCGGGGGTCAACCGGTCGAGTTCGGCCTGGGTCCGGGCGACCCGCTGCGCGAGTTCGTCCCGGCGGTCGACTGCCTCGGCGACCCGGTCCTCCAGGCGCTTGCGCACACTCTCGGCGTCCGCGAGTTCGCGGCGTCGGGTCACCAGGTCGTCGGCCGCCAGCCGGAAGGTCGCGTCGCGCAGGTCCGCCTGGATGGTCTGGGCACGGCGGGCCACCTCGGCCTGGCGTCCGAGCGGTTTAAGTTGGCGGCGAAGTTCGGAGGTGAGATCGGTGAGTCGGTCGAGGTTGCCCTGCATGCCGGCGAGCTTGCGCTGGGCCTTTTCCTTGCGACGGCGGTGCTTGAGGATGCCCGCGGCCTCCTCGATGAAGGCGCGGCGTTCCTCGGGCTTGGACTCCAGGATCTCGGACAGCTTGCCCTGCCCGACGATCACGTGCATCTCGCGCCCGATCCCCGAATCGGACAGGAGTTCCTGCACGTCCATGAGCCGGGCGCGGTCACCGTTGATCTCGTACTCGGCCGCGCCGTCGCGGAACATCCGGCGCGTCAGCGAGACCTCGGCGTAGTCGATCGGCAGTGCGCCGTCGGAGTTGTCCAGGGTGAGCGTGACCTCAGCACGGCCGAGTGGCTGCTTGCCGGCAGTACCGGCGAAGATGACGTCCTGCATCTTGCCGCCGCGCAGGGTCTTGGCACTGTGCTCACCCATCACCCACGTCAGCGCGTCGACCACGTTGGACTTGCCGGAGCCGTTGGGGCCCACAACGCAGCAGATGCCGGGTTCGAATCTCAGGGTCGTGGGCGCCGCGAAGGACTTGAAGCCCTTGAGCGTCAGCGACTTGAGATACACGGGTACTGATCCTAGGTCAGCGCTCGACGAATCCCGTGAGGCCACCGCGTGCCGGTTCAATGGTGTCCACGACGAGATCCACCCGGCCCGGCGTCGATCCCCCGCGCAGCGCCTCGAGCAGGGCGGTGCAGGCGGCCGAGCTGCCCTCCGCCACGACGTGGACGCGGCCGTCCGGCTTGTTGGCCGCGTACCCCGTCAGGCCCAGCTCGAGTGCTCGGCTACGGGTCCACCACCGGAACCCGACGCCCTGGACGTGGCCGTGCACCCACGCCACCAGCCGGACATTGCCCGAGCCCTGTTCCGACCCCGTCACCGCGCGGTGTCCCCGGCCTCGAAACCCGTCTCGATCGCGAGGTCGATCTCCGTTCCCGCCTGGAGGGTCCGGCCCACGGTGCAGGCCTTGTCCACGGAGCGCCGGATCATATCGACCAACCGCGCAGCCGCCTCGGGATCGAGCTCCGACATGTCGAGCTCGTAGCGCTCCTCCAGCAGTGGGTAGCGCTCGTTGGAACGGTCGGCGTCGCCGGAGATGCGCACGGTCGCCTCGTAGTCGTCCCCGAGCCGTCGCGACACCGTGAAGTCCGACGCCATCGCAGAACACGCGCCCAACGCGATCTTGAGCAGCTCACCGGGGGTGAACACGCCCTCCACGTCCGCGGATCCGATCTCCACCCGGGCCCCACGCGTGGACATGCCCACGTACCGGCGCGTGCCGGTCCGCTCCACACGGAGTTCGGTGTGTCCGGGCGCGATCGGATCGGTGGAGGTCTGCGGGGTCTGTGACGTCATGCCGATTATCGTACGGTCGGAGCGACCCGAGCTCACCTGGCGCGGGGTCCCGTCGGCCGCCGCACGGAGCGCCGTGGCGCGGGCTGACACGACGGACAAAAATGCGAGCCACGGTTCATGAAGTCCTCGCGCACCACCGGTGTGCCACAGCGGCCGCAGGGCTCACCCGCCCGGCCGTAGACGTCCAGGGACCGGTCGAAGTACCCCGACGCCCCGTTGACGTTGACGTACAGAGCGTCGAACGAGGTTCCGCCCGCCGCCAGCGCATCAGCCATCACATCGCGGGCGTGGCCGAGGATCTCAGTGACGGTCCGCAGCGTGAGCGCCCCGGCACGGCGGCGGCCGTGCACCCCGGCCCGCCACAGGGACTCGTCGGCGTATATGTTGCCGATCCCGGCCACCACGGTCTGGTCCAGCAGAAGCCGCTTGACCTCGGTGTCGCGCGACCGGATCCGACGAGCGGTCGCGATCAGGTCGAAGCCGTCCTCGAACGGATCGGCCGCGATATGGGCGGCCGGCGCCGGCAGGAGTACTCCGGTGCCGTCGCGGGCCTCGGTCAGTGGCACGACGGTCCACCCGCCGAATGTCCGCTGGTCGACGAAGCGAAGCTCGGTGTCGTCGTCCAATATCGCCCGGGCGTGCAAGTGCCGCACCGGAGGCGCACCGGCACCGGTCACCAACATCTGCCCGCTCATACCCAGATGGACCAGGAGGCAGTCGGCGCCCGCCGCGTCGCCGGCGTCCAGGGTCAGCCACAGGTACTTGCCGCGTCTTCGCGCTCCGGTGACCGTCCGGCCGCGCAGTCTGTCCTCGATCTCGGTGGCACCCCCGGGCTGCCGTCGAGCGGTCCGGAGGCCGGTCACGGACACCTCGACGATACGGCGGCCCACCACGTGGTCGGCGAGGCCGCGGCGGACGACCTCCACCTCGGGTAGTTCAGGCACCGTGGATCAGCCGGACTTGCTGTCCAGGGCTGCCCAGGCCTGCTCGGCGGCCTTCTGCTCGGCCTCCTTCTTGGTGCGACCGACGCCCTCGCCGAGACGGTCCTCCCCCACGAGCGCGATCGCGGTGAAGGTCTTGTCGTGATCCGGGCCCGTCGAGGTGATCTCGTACAGTGCCTTGGGCCGTCCGAGCGAGGCGACCTTCTCCTGCAGGCTGGTCTTCCAGTCGAGCGCCGCGCCCAGGGTCGGCACGACGGTCAGTCGCTCGCCGATGATCCGCTCGATCAACTCGCGTGCCGGCTCCAGTCCGTGGGTGAGATAGACGGCGCCGAACACCGCCTCCATCGTGTCGGCGAGGATCGAGTGCTTGTCGCGTCCTCCCGTGAGCTCCTCGCCCTTGCCCAGCCGCAGATGCGCTCCCAGGCCGTCCGGCCCGAGCTCGCGGGCGATGTCCGCCAGCGCGTAGGTGTTGACCAGGCTCGCCCGGATCTTCGCCAGGTCGCCCTCGGGTCGATCGGGGTAGGCCCCGTAGAGGTACTCGGTCACCACCAGTTCGAGCACCGCGTCGCCGAGGAACTCGAGTCGCTCGTTGTGCGGCAGCCCACCGTGCTCGTAGGCGTACGACCGATGCGTCACCGCCTGAGTCGCCAGTTCCGTGGGCAGGTCGACGCCCAACACCCCGGTCAGCCCGGAGACATCGGTCGTCACTTCCCCTCCTCGTCGGAGCCGAGGGAACCGAACTTGTCGGCCAGACCGGCCCACCGTGGGTCGATCCGGCCCTCCTCGTCGCCCGAGACGCCGTCCGGCGCGGGGATGTCCGGATTGATGCAGGTTTCGTGGCCGTAGTCGGTGCAGGTCGGCGAGAGCGGGAACTCCAGGCCGAACGCGTCGATGAGCGCGGGCTCCAGATCCAGCATGTCACCGTCCAGGAGTCGAACCTCGTCCTCCTCGGCGTCCGCGGCCGCCTTGCCCTCGATCGCGTACATCTCGGTGAGGTCCACGCCGACGTCGGTGCGGAACTCCCCCAGGCACCGCGCGCACTCGACACGGGCGGAGCCGGTGACCGAGCCGGTGACGAGGATCCCCTCGTCCACGAAGGTGAGGGTCAGGTCCAGGTCGAGTTCGGATCCTTCAGGGATCGCGATCATCTCCACGCCGATGGTCGTCGGCACAGCGGCACCGCGCCGGACCTCCATGGTGGCGCTGGGGTTCCGCCCGAGACTGCGGGTGTCGAGGACGAGCGGTCCGGACGGGAATCGATGGGTGCGAGGCTTGGTGGACACGCCCAGCAGAGTACCCGCCGGACTCAGTAGTCCCGGTAGCCGTCGCTGTAGGACTCCTCATCGTGACCGAGGCGACGCCCGGACGCCTCGCGCCGTCCGCCCGGGCCCACCCCGTGCAGCTCCTCGCGGCCGCGCGTGACCGTCCGGATGGTGGCGCCGAGGAACTCCTCGAAGTGCGCCATTTTCTCGTCGATGTAGGCGTCGCATTCCTCGCGCCGACGGTCGCTCTCGGAGTGCGCGGCGTCGCGGACCCGGGCGGCCTCCTCGTCGGCGATCCGGACGACCTCGGACTCGGACAGCATCCGCTGCTGCTCCTGGCGGGCCTCGGTGATGGTCCGGTCGTAGATGATGTTGGCCTGCTCGGTGAGTCGGTCGGCCTCGGCGCGGGCGCGGGCGGTCGTGGACTCGGCGTCGCGGCGGGACCGCTCCAGCAGGTCCGAGGACTCCGCACGCGCATCGGCGACCACGCCGTCGGCATGGATGGTCGCCTCGGCGACCATGCGATCGGCGCGAGCTTTGGCGTCGGCGAGCATGGCGTCGGCGTCCTCGCGGGCCTCGCGCAGCGTGCGCTCGGCCTCGGCGTCGGCGGACGAGAGGGTGTCGCGCGCGGCGGCGTCTGCGTCGGCCAGGACGCGGTCGCGCTGATCGAGCACGTCCTGGGCGTCGTCGAGCTCGCCAGGGAAGGAGTCGCGGATGTCGTCGAGCAGTAACAGGGATTCGTGTCGGGGAACGACGCAGTTCGCCGTCATGGGCAGACTGCGGGCGTCCTCGATCATCGCGTTCAGTTCGTCGAGGGCCTGGAACACTCGGTACACGCTCGTCCCTTCACCAGTTCGTCACTCTTGCCACAACAGTGTGCCCGCAACACAGGCGTCTCGGCTGCTACGCCAGCGGTGTGTCCGCGTCTCCGAGACCGGAGGATCAGATCAGCTGAGTCGTTCCCGCAGTGCCACCGCGACGGGCTCGGGCAGCAGATGGGAGACGTCACCGCCCAGTCGCGTCACTTCCCGGCACAGCGACGAGGAGACGAACGACAGGTCCGAGCGCGTGGGCAGGAACACGGTGTCCACGCCGGCGATCGACCGGTTCATGTGCGCCATCGGCAGCTCGTAGTCGTAGTCCGTCGAGTCACGCAGTCCCTTGATCACGGCGGTGGCACCCTGCTCCCGGCAGTAGTCCACGAGTAGTCCGTAGAAACTGTCGACCCGGACGCCGGGGATGTCCACGCAGACCTGGTCGATGAGGGCCTTGCGCTCGTCGATGGTGAAGGTGCCCTGCTTGTTCGGGTTGGCCACCACGCAGACGATCACGTCGTCGAACAGCGTCGCAGCCCGCTCGATGACGTCGAGGTGCCCGAGGGTCACCGGATCGAAAGAGCCTGGGCACACGACTGTGGTCATGATCAGACCGTATCAACCGGGCGGGCCATCTCGACGGCGGTCGCACCGTAGGTGCGTTCGAACTCGACCTCGAACCCCTCCGGCCACCGGACGGCCGGGTCCCGCTTGGACCGTTCCCAGACCACCAGCGCGTCCGGCGCGAGCCAACCGCCGTCGAGCAGTGCCTGCAGGACCGGCTCGTCGAGGGCGCCGGAACGGTCGTACGGCGGGTCCGCCAGGACGACGTGGAAGCCGCCGGGGACGGGGCACGGTCCCCCGACCGCGCCGGGCAGTGCGGCACGCTTGATTGTCGCCCGGACCGGTGACGACGACGACAACGACCCCAACCCGGCCGTGTTCGACTTCAGACACGCCACGGCCCTGGCGTTCTTTTCGACGAACCAGGCGATGTCGGCACCGCGGGAGACGGCTTCCAGCCCCAGTGCGCCGGAACCCGCGAACAGGTCGAGCACCGCCGCTCCCTCGAGATCGACCCGGCTGACGATCGCACTGAACAAAGCCTCTCGCACCCGGTCGGTGGTCGGGCGGGTGCCCGCCGGGGGCACGGCGATCGACAGACCGCGGAGGCGGCCGGAGATGATGCGGGTCATGTCAGTCCTCCTCGATGTCGTGTCGGGTCGGCGATCTGGGTGGGTCGGTGGCTGGGTGGGTCGGTGGCTGGGCGGGATCGGTGGCAAGGTGGGTCGGTGGCTGGGCGGGATCGGTGGCAAGGTGGGTCGGTGCCGATGGCGCCTGGTCAGTACTTGAACAGATACTCCGACTCCTCGGATCCCACCAGTCGGCGCACTCGTTCGGCGAGGGCCGGGTGCGCGTCCAGGCCGGGATCGGACTCGAGGATCTCCTCGGCGTGCCGACGCGCGATCTCGATCACCTCGCCATCCTCCACGATGGACAGCAGTCGAAGGGCCGACAGCGCGCCGGACTGCGCGTCCCCGAGCACGTCGCCCTCCCGCCGTTGTTGCAGATCCAACTGGGCCAGGACGAAGCCGTCTGTGGTTCCGGCGACGGCCGACAGTCGTTCCATTGCCTTTCCGCCACTGTGCGCGGTGGTGACGAGCAGGCACAGTCCCGGCAGGCCACCTCGGCCGACGCGGCCCCTGAGCTGGTGGAGCTGACTCACGCCGAAACGATCGGCGTCCATGACCGCCATGACCGTCGCCTCGGGGACGTCCACGCCCACCTCGATGACGGTCGTGGACACGAGTACGTCGAGCCGCCCGGAGGCGAAGTCCGCCATCGCGGCGTCCTTCTCCTCCGGAGGGAGCCTGCCGTGCATCAGTCCGATCCGGAGTCCCTCCAGTGGCCCCTCCGTGAGGAACTTGTACAGCTCGACCGCCGCCACCGGATCGGGCCGGGACCCGTCGTTGTCGACCCTTTTTCCCCCGGGCTCGTCCTCCCCGGCCGCATCGATCCGCGAACACACCACGTAGGAACGGTGTCCCTCGTCGGCTTCCTCACGGATACGTTTCCACACGCGCGTCAACCACTCAGGGCGCTCCCGCGCAGGGACCACCGACGTGGCGATCGGGCGACGTCCCCCGGGCAGCTCGCCCAGCTCGGAGACTTCCAGATCACCGAACACGGTCATCGCGATTGTCCGAGGGATCGGGGTGGCGGTCATCGCCAGCAGATGCGGCACCATCCGGTCCCGCC
The DNA here is from genome assembly GCF_026011735.1 of Dietzia sp. NCCP-2495. GTDB lineage: Bacteria > Actinomycetota > Actinomycetes > Mycobacteriales > Mycobacteriaceae > Dietzia. Next base: position 327,548 of record NZ_BRVN01000001.1, read on the forward strand.
CCTTGGTACGGAGTCGGTCGCGCTGCCGCACGCCGAAGCGGTGCTGTTCGTCCACCACAACCATCCCGAGGTCGAAGAAGTCGACCGAGTCCTGGATGAGCGCGTGGGTGCCCACGATGATCCCGGCCTCGCCCGTGACGATCTGGAGCAGGGCGTCCCGCCGCTCCGCCGTCGACATGGACCCGGTGAGGAGGACGACCCTGGTCGCGCAGTCGGGGGCACCGAGCTGGCCGCCCTCGCCCAGGTCGCCGAGCATTCCACGGAGCGATCGGTGGTGCTGGACGGCCAGCACCTCAGTGGGCGCGAGCAGGACGCACTGCCGTTCGGCGTCGACGACCTGGAGCATTGCCAGCAGCGCCACCACCGTCTTGCCCGAACCGACCTCACCCTGCAGGAGTCGGTTCATCGGCTCGTCCCGCGCGAGGTCGGTCGAGATGTCCGAAAGAACCGATTTCTGCCCGTCGGTGAGCTCGAACGGCATCCGCTGCAACATCGCCGCCCGGATCCCGTCGGATCGAACCGGGCTCGGCGGGGCCGGATCGCGCGCGAGGAAGCGCCTGCGGGCACCCAGCAGCAGCTGCAGGGCGAGCGCCTCGTCGAACCTCAGCCTGTAGCCGGCAGCCTTGTACTCGCCCGCCGCCACCGGCAGGTGCGCTTTCCGCAATGCCTCGTCCAGGCCCATCAGTCCGGCCGCCGCCCGGACCGCGGGGTCGAGCGGGTCCACGACCGGGACGAGCGCGCGCAACGCGGTGTAGACCGCACCGAACAGGTCCCAGGACGTCACTCCGTCCTTGGCTGCGTAGACCGGGAGGTAGGTGCGATCGAACAGGCTCTCACCGCCCTCTGCCTCGACCTTTGCCGAGAGCTTGGCCAGTTGGGCGAGATCCCCGGATCCCCGGAGTGCCCCCGTCGGTCCGGAGACCGCCCGGAGTACGAGGAACTCGGGATGCTTGAGATCGAGTTTCGATCCGAAGGTCGACAGCGTGCCGTCGAACATCGCGAGCGTGCCCACGGGAAGCATGTGCTTGATCCGGGATCCCGCGAAGAACACGACGGTGAACACGGTGCCGCCGTCGTCGACGGTGAGGGTGACCATCTCCCGTCGACCCTTGCCGTTCTTCGTCTGGTACATCCGCGACCGGGAACTCTGGACAGTCCCGATGACCGTCACCCGTTCGCCCACGACGAGAGACTTCTTGTCGAAGCGCTGACCGTGCTCGCGGTACCGCCGCGGCAGGGTGTGGAGGAGATCCCCGATAGTCCGGTGGTCGAAGGCCTTCTCGATCCGCGCCGCGAGTTCTGTGTCCAGCACCTCGCCGAGCGGGGTGTCCGTGGTGGCGAGCGAGGTCATTCGACCCCGACGTGCGCCAGGACGGTCCCGGGTCCCGCTCCGTACCCGACCACTTCCACACCTGGGTGACGGTGCCGCAGGTTCTCCAGAACCTTCTCGGTCGCCGCCTCGTCGTAGTCGGCGCCGAAGAGGACCGTGACCAGTTCGCCACCGGCCGAGAGCATCATGTCGACCATCGCGCAGACGGACCCGACCAGATCCTGGTCAATAAGGGCGACGTCGTGCCCGATCACCCCGAGGAGGTCTCCTTCGGTGCACCGGCCCACGAGGGTCAACGCGTCCTGTTCTGCTCGGACGAGGTAGCCGTGGCGCGTGGCCGCCGCCGCGTCGGCCATGCCGAAACCATCCAACGACAGGGTCGTGGATTCGTCGTGCACCGCCAGCGCGGACAGCCCCTGGACCACCGACGCGGTCGGCAGGATCAACGCATGCCTACCGAGATCCCGCAGGCCGGCGTCGAGCGAGGAGATCTGGTTCCGGGACAGGAACCCGTTGGGCAGGACGACGACCTCGTCGGCGTCCACCGCGAGCACCGCGTCGATCACGCCGTCTCCATTCGTACCCGGGTCCACCGAGACCGCACCCGAGTCGGTGAACAGCTCCCCCAGCAGGCCGGAGCCGACGATCGACACGACCTTGCGTGTGGGCGTGCCGGACGGATGGTCGGGGTCCCCTCCTCGCTCGATCTCGCCGGGGCTCCCCACCCTCGTCGTGCGCCCCTCACCGACCGGGTCGAGCATGTCCGTCACCCGGATCTCAGCGATCCTGCCCAGGGGCAGCGCGGATTCGATGGCCGGGCCGATCTCGTCGGTGTGGACGTGGACAGACCATCGCGCCTGATCTCCCACGCCACCGTCGCCGACCACCGCGACGCTGTCCCCGAGTGTCCGCAACACGGACCTGAGTTCGTCGGCCCGCGCGTCGTCCGAATGGGTCAGGGCGTACATGACCTCATACCGTGTCTCCGCGAGCGACCTCCCGGAGCCGCACCCGCCGGTCCCGTCGGGACCGCCGGGAGTGCTGGTTCCACCGAGTGCATCGGTGCCGTCGACAGGGCGGGCGGACCCCGACGATCCGGTCGGTGCGAGGTACACGCGTCGTTCGGGGATCTCTCCGCTCAGCACCTCGACCATCGTGTCGAGCAGGATCAACAGGCCACGAGCCCCGGCATCCACCACACCGGCATTCCGGAGAACTGCCAATTGCGCCGTCGTCTTCTCGAGTGCCTCGGCAGCCGCATCGGCGGCGACGCGGGCGATCTCGACCAGAGTGGCCGCCGTGGACCTGCTGGCGGCCCCGGCCGCCTCACGGAGCACGGTGATGATCGTTCCCTCGACCGGGTCACTGATCGCGTGGTCCACGAGAGTGACGGCTGTGCGCAGTGCCCGGCGGTAGGTCGCCGCGTCCACGACGGTGAACGTGGCGGCTTCGCCCACCGCTCTCAATACCTGGGAGAGGATCACGCCCGAGTTGCCACGTGCACCGTGGACCGCACCACGGCCCAGCGCCAGAGCGATCTCACGGGCACCGGCGATGCCTCCCCCCTCGGAGATCCAGGCGTCCTCCCCTTCCGCACGGTCCAATGCGGCTCTCATCGTGTAGAGGAGGTTGGTGCCGGTGTCGGAGTCGGGAACTGGGAAGACGTTGAGGGAGTTGATCTCGTCGCGCCGTTCCGCGAGCCGTTCGACGCACCGGCGGGCCCACGTCAGCACACCTTGCGCGTCGAGGGTTCCCGGACGTTCGCCGACGCGAGTGGTCTCCTGCGTCATCACCCCTCCTCGACGGCCCCGTCACCCCTTGCGACCCGAATAGCGGGGTCGGCGCGAACAAGCCTAGTACCCTCTCCCCTCGACAGCCGTCGAACAGTCACAGCCGGATGAGACTTACGGGAGCCCACACCATGACCTATGACTTCGAAGCCACGCCTCTGATCTCTCTCGCAGATGGTGTGCTGACGCTGCCGATCTCGCTGGAGAGCGCCGGCAACTCCCTCGATTCCGACGCGATCGACCAGGCGGCTGCCGCCGTGGCCGCTCTCCGGGCGGGAGAACTCGAGGCCCGGGCCGTCCTCGTGGTCGGCCTGGGGAAGAACTTCTGCGCCGGTGGCAACGTCGCCGGATTCGCCGCCGCCGATGACCGGGCCGAGCACATCCGCGAACTCGCGGACCGCCTGCACAATCTGATGCGCGACCTCAACGAGGTCACCGTGCCGGTCGTCACGGCCGTCGCCGGGTGGGCCGCCGGTGCCGGGCTGTCCATCGCCCTCGCGGCCGATTTCTCCGTCGGCGGACCGGACACCCGGCTGTTGGCGGCGTACCCGGGGATCGGGTTGTCCCCCGACGGTGGCATGTCGTGGCGCCTGCCGCGGGCGATCGGCCCGGCGGCCGCGCGCGCGTTCATCATCGGTAACGAGCCGATGTCGGGTGAGCGCGCCTACGCCCTGGGCATGCTCACCACCTTCACCGACGGTGACGTGAAGGAGACTGCTCGTGCGCTCGCCGTGCGCCTCGCCTCGGGGCCGAGCGAGTCCTATGCCGCGGTCAAGTCGTTGATCCGCTCCGCCGAGACCGCGTCGTTCTCGGATCATCTCGACGCCGAGCGAGACTCCATCGCGCGCCTGAGCACGACGCCGGACGGGATCGAGGGCGTGGACGCCTTCGTCGCCAAGCGGGCGCCCCGCTTCGGGCAGAACTAGTCCGGCCCCTCGGTCGAACCACTTCCGGCCACTCGGTCGAGCCGATTCTCGGGCGAACGATCTACGCAGCGCGTGGGTCGTCGCCCGAGTCGTCTCACAGCGCGAGGTGAAGCTGTCCGCCTTCATCGTCCGTCGGCAGTCGCCAGTCGACGGGCTCGGCGCCGAGGCATTCGAGTTCGCCGTTGGCCCGGCTGAACGGCTTCGAACCGAAGAACCCCCGGGACGCGGACAGCGGAGACGGGTGGGCGGAGGCGATCACCGGTGTGTCGCCGAGCACAGGCTGCAGCGACTGCGCGTCGCGGCCCCACAGGATCGCCACCAGGGGCGAATCTCGTTCCACCAGAGCTTCGATCGCCCGTTGGGTGATCTCTTCCCAGCCCTTGCGGCGGTGGGACCCGGCCTGTCCGGGCGCGACGGTGAGTACGCGGTTGAGCAGGAGCACCCCCTGCCGGGTCCACGCGCTCAGATCCCCGTGCACCGGCGCGCTGTGCCCGAGATCGTCGGTGTACTCGCGGTAGATGTTGGCCAGGCTCCGGGGCAGGGGACGGACGTCCTTCTCGACCGAGAAGCTCAGCCCCACGGCGTGCCCGGGCGTCGGGTACGGGTCCTGTCCCACCACGAGGACGCGCACGTCGGCGAGAGGCTGGTCGAACGCGCGGAGCACGGAGTCCGGGGCCGGCAGGAAACCGCGTCCGGCGGCCTCCTCCGCGAGCAGGAACTCCCCCATCTCCCGGATCCGTCCGGCCACCGGCTCGAGGGCGCTCGACCATCCCGGATCGCGAACCTCGAACAGCGTCGAGGCGGACCCGGAGGTCTGCGCGGCGGGACCCGGCCCGTCTCCGTCAGGCGCCATCAGTCGAGTCGGCGCAGTTCATCGCGGTAGCGCATGGCGTTGCCGTGGTACTTCTCGGTGTTCCCGGACAGCATGGCCGGATCCACCTCGTAGCCCTCACGGATCTTCGCGGGTGCGCCCATCGCCATCCGGCGCGCCGGGAGCTCGAACCGCGGCGGGATGAGGCACCCGGCAGCGACTACCGCGCCCTCGCCGATGACCGAGCCGTTGAGCACGATGGAGCCCGAAGAGATAAGCGCACCGTCACCGATCGTCGCGCCTTCGATGTGCGCGTTGTGCCCCACGATGCAGTGGCGGCCGATGATGGTCGGCTCGGCTTCCGTGCAGTGGATGATCGTGCCGTCCTGGACGTTGCTCATCTCACCCACCTCGATGCGGCCGTAGTCCCCGCGCAGGACGGCGGTGGGCCACACCGAGACGCCCGGGCCGAGCGTGACACGTCCGATCACCACGGCGTCGGGGTGCACCCAGGCGTCGGGGGCAATGTCGGGTTCGAGGTCTCGCAGAGCGTAGATGGCCATGGGGCCAGATTAGTTCGCCCCGCGTGCGGAGTCCCAGCCCCCGGGGATCCTGGGCACGCCGTCCAGAGTCACCAGACCGGGTTCGCCCGCGCGGACCCGACCGATGATCGTGAACTCGGGCGGCACGTCGACACCGGGCGGGAACGTACCCAGCAGCCCGTGGTCCTCGCCGCCGTCGAGCATCCAGTCCAGGACGCGGGCGTCGATGTCGGTGGCGCCGAGGTCCGCCGCCGCCTGCCGGAGGTCAGGGTGGACAGGAAGGGCGCCGCCGTCGAGATCCGCTGCCACGCCGGACGCGCGGGCGAGCGCGGCGAGATCTCGTAGGAGCCCGTCGCTCACGTCGGTGAGCGAGGTCGCCCCCGCCCGCCGCGCGGCCGCGCCGGATCCGATCGGGGTGGTGGGGACGCGGTGGGCCTGTTGGAGCGGACCGTCCCCCCGTCCGTCGAGGAGGAGTGCGAGCCCTGCCGCGGAGCACCCCGGTAGTCCTGTGAGGCCGATGCGGTCGCCGGGCCTCGCCCCGTCGAGGCGCACCGGGGCGTGTCCGTACGGGAGGGTGCCGATGGCGGTGATCCCGACGACGACGACGTCTGCTCGGGTGAGATCGCCGCCCACCACCAACGCCCCGGATCGGGCGGCCTCTCCGTGTATCCCCTCCGACAGGTCCGCGATGTCCGCCATCGTCGTATGGCCGGGAACCGCGAGGGCGACGAGGATCCGGGTGCAGTCCGCGCCCATCGCCAGGACATCCGAGACGTTCTGGGCCACGGCACGGCGGCCGAGGTCGGACCAGTTCGTCACGTCGAGTCGGAAATGGGTGCCCTCGACGAGCATGTCGGTGGTCACGACGGTGGCCGCCGCCGGCCCCAGTACCGCCGCGTCGTCACCGTTCCCCACCGGGTCGTCGCCCACATCGGCGGGTTCACCGCTGAGTACGTCGAGGACCGCGGACTCCCCTGCTTCGGCCACGGTGACGGTCCGATCGGTCACTGTCGATGCTCCTCACGCCGGTGTCGGACCTCGCGCGTCGGTCGCCCGGCCGAGGTTGGGTAGCGTTGCGTGAAGGTTAGCGGTCGCCCGGACGGTGGTCGCCCGTGGGAGGAAGGACTGCACCAGTGGAGTCGAGCGAGTCGGATGCCGGTACGCATCCGGTCCCCACAATCGCCGTGGTCGCGGGGGTCCTCATCCCCCTCGTCGTGCTCGCCGTGGCGTTGGTACTGGTGCGCAACATGGGCGACGAGGCCACTCAGTCCGCGGTGAGCGAGCCGTATTCGGCCGTGCCGCTCCCCGCACCCGGAGCGGAGTCGGACGTGTGCACCGCCGTCGTCGAGGCACTTCCCGCTGACCTCGGGGACGCGACCCGGGTCGACCTGGCCGAGCCCGCTCCGGCAGGCGTCGCCGCCTACCGACTGCCGGACGGCGAGCCGGTCGTCGTACGGTGCGGTCTCGATGCGCCGCCCACGTTCGTGGTGGGCGTGGGACTCCAGGTGGTCGACGAGGTCGAGTGGTTCCAGCAGGACGATCCGAATCCGGCAGTCACCGCGTCGACCTGGGTGGCTGTCGACCGACCCGAGTTCATCACCGTCACCCTGCCCGACGGCAGCGGCACCGGTCCGATCCAGGACCTCTCCGCCGCGATCTCGGCGTCGACCAACAAGGTCGAGCCGTCACCCGCCCCCGCCGGCTGATCGCTTCCGTTGACGCCGTCAGCGGAACCGACAGGCGGTCGCCGTCAGCGGAACCGACAGGCGGTCGCCGTCAGCGGATCCGACGGTCGGTCACTGTCAGCCCCGCGCCAGTGCTGTCTGGATGAGAGTGTCGAGCAGCGTCTCGTACTCGACGCCGGTGGCGGCCCACATCTGCGGGTACATCGAGATCGGCGTGAAGCCGGGCATCGTGTTGACCTCGTTGATCACCGGACCGTTCTCGGTCACGAAGAAGTCGACTCTGCTCAGCCCCGTGGCGTCGAGCGCGTGGAAGGCCTCCACGGCGAGTTCCCTCAGACGGTCGAGGTCGACGTCCGGCATGTGCGCGGGCAGGTCGAACGTCGTGACGTTATCCAGGTATTTGGTGTCGAAGTCGTAGAACGCCTCGCCCTCACTTCCCGGAGCGGTCGGCTCGCCGGGGATGTGCAGCTCGGCGGGCAGACTTGCCTCGACGCGCCCGTCCGGGTACTCCAGCACACCGCACTCGACCTCGCGACCGACGACGGTGGCTTCGATGATCACCTTGGGGTCAAACCGACGGGCCTCGGCGATCGCGGCGGCGAGGTCCTCGTGCCGGGAGACCTTGGTGATCCCGATGGATGATCCGCCTCGGGCGGGCTTGACGAAGAGCGGCAGTCCGAGTCGATCCCGTTGCTCGACGGTCAGCGACACCGTCCCCGGGCGGAGGACCACCTGGTCACCGATCGGCAGTCCGGCCGCACCGAGGACGACCTTGGTGAACTCCTTGTCCATACCGGCCGCACTGGCGAAGACGCCTGGGCCGACGTACGGGACACCCGAGAGTTCGAGCATCCCCTGAACGGTCCCGTCCTCGGCGTGGGTGCCGTGCATGACGGGAAACACCACGTCGATGCGGGCGATCTCCTCGCCGGCCCGCGGTCCGTCCACGAATCTCAGGACACCACGATCCTCCGTGGACAACCCGATCGCGACACGGGGGCGATTCGGGTCGACGACCGGCATCGAGCGATCGATGATGCGCAGGTCCGAGACATCATTCGGACCGAGAATCCACGTACCCGACGAGGTGATCCCCACCGGGATCACGTCGTACACGGTCCGATCGAGGTGCGACATGACAGCGCCGGCGGACACACAGCTCACGGAATGCTCCGAGCTGCGCCCGCCGTAGAGGACGGCAACGGTGGTGCGTTTCACCGGGCCGAGGCTACTCGGGCTTGGTGCTCCGCTTCATGAGGCGCACCGCCACCTCGACAGCGTCGCCGCCTTCGTGGCAGATCTCGTGGACCGCTTCGGTCAACGGCATCTCCACACCGGCCCGCCGACTGAGCTCGCGGATCGACGTGCAGGACTTGACGCCCTCGGCCACCTGGCCGTTGGTGGCGGCCTGCGCCTGCTCGAGGTTCTCGCCCATTCCGAGCCGCTCGCCGAAGGTCCGGTTGCGCGACAGCGGCGAGGTGCAGGTGGCGACGAGATCGCCGAGTCCGGCCAGTCCCGCGAACGTCGCTTGGTTGGCACCGAGTGCCACGCCGAGTCGTGTCGACTCCGCCAGCCCCCGGGTGACCAGTGTGGCCGCGGTGTTGTCTCCGAGTCCCATGCCCGAGGCGATGCCACAGACGAGGGCGATCACGTTCTTGGTGGCGCCACCGATCTCACAACCCACGACGTCGGTGTTGGTGTAGGGCCGGAAGTACCTAGTGGTGAACGCGTCCTGCAGGCGGGTGGCCCGGGCCTCGTCGCTGCACGCGATGACGGTCGCGGCGGGCTGCCCCTCTGCCACCTCGCGCGCGAGATTCGGTCCGGACAACACGGCGATCCGGCCGTCCTCGAATCCTGTCACCTCGGCGACGATCTCGCTCACGCGCTTGAGAGTCCCGGTCTCGATGCCCTTGGCCAGGGAGATCACCCCGGCGCCTGGCGCGAAGTGGTCGACCCAGGTCTCGAGATTTCCGCGCAGGCTCTGGGATGGAACGGCGAGAACCACCTCCTCCGCGCCGTCGAGCACCTCTGCCGGATCCGTCGATGCGGAGAGCGAGGTTGGCATCACGATGCCCGGCAGGTACTTGTCGTTGCAGTGGTTCTCGTTGATGCCGGCGGCGACCTCGTCCCGCCGTGCCCACATGATCACCTCGGAGCCGGCATCCGCCAGCACCTTGCCCACCGCGGACCCCCAGGACCCCGCGCCCATCACTGCGATCCGCGCCATCTCGCCTCCCGGCACTCATCCCTTGTACGACCCCCGACCGTGGCCGGCTACGGCTAGACGCTACCCGCCCCGGGGCATTCCTGAGTCTTGGCTGGCAATATGGCGTTCGATGAGCAACTCGGGTGATCACGGCGACGGGGCTGACGGGTGGACGATCGTCGTCCCCGTCAAGGCACTCGATCGCGCGAAGAGCCGCTTGGGCCCCTCACTGTCACCCGACGCCCGCCGCGCACTCGTCATGGCCATGGCGGCCGACGTCGTGAGCACTTGTGTCGCGACCCCGGGGGTCTCCGCAGTCCGCGTGGTGTCGCCTGATTCCGAGGTGGCGTCGCTGGCGAGCCGGCTCGGCGCCGAGTTCGTGGTCGAGGGCCCCGGTGACGGGCGATCGGACCCGCTCAACTCCGCGCTCTCCGCGGCACTCGACGGCGTCCATGGACCGGTCGCAGTTGTCACCGCGGATCTCCCCGAACTCGATTCCACGCTCCTGGGGCGTGTGCTGCTCTCGGCGGCACGCCATCCCCACTCGATAGTCGCCGATCATCAGGGATACGGGACCACGATGGCGTTCTGGACCTCTGACGGCAGCGGTGACCGCGTCTGCCGCTTCGGCGTCGACTCCGCCAGGCGGTTCCGCGACGAGGGTGGGGCCGTGGAGATCCAGGTGTCGGACCCCTCGTCGGACGCCGCGTCCCATGACGTCGACGTGCCGGGTGATCTCTCGCGGCTCCGCGGCCGTCGGGTCGGCGCGGCCACGTCGATCGCGCTGCACCACGAAGACTCTGCCCTGCCTTCGTGCCCAGACCGACCGGAATCGGCCACAATGGTCTGGTGACAGTCGACGACCACGCTCCCCAGGCTCTTCCCCGACCCCGCGACCGCTACCTCAACCGTGAGCTCAGCTGGTTGGATTTCAACGCCCGTGTGCTCGCCCTCGCCGGCGAGAAGGAGATCCCGCTGCTGGAGAGGGCGAAGTTCCTGGCGATCTTCGCCTCGAACCTCGACGAGTTCTACATGGTCCGCGTCGCGGGCCTCAAACGTCGGGACAAGACCGGGCTCTCGGTCCGGTCGGCGGACGGCCGCACCCCGGCGGAGCAGCTCGGGCACATCAGTCATCGCACGCGCGAACTCTGTGACGAGCAGTCCCGACTGTTCCACGACGAGATCCGGCCCGAGCTGGAGTCGAACGGCATCCAGATCCTGCCGTGGTCGGAGCTCACCGCCGACGAGCAGTTCGATATGTCAGAGGTCTTCCGGAACCAGATCTTCCCGGTCCTCACCCCCCTCGCCGTGGATCCGGCGCACCCGTTCCCCTACATCTCGGGCCTGAGCCTCAACCTCGGGGTGATCATCCGCAACATCGACTCGGGCCAGGAGCATTTCGCCCGCGTCAAGATCCCCCACACCGTTCCGCGTTTCATCCGTCTGGTGCGGGGTGACCGCGGCCCCTTCGCTTTTGTCCCCGCCGAGGACATCATCGCCGCACATCTGGGTGAGCTGTTCCAGGGCATGGAGATCGTCGAACACCACGTGTTCCGCGTGACACGGAATGCCGACATGGACGTCGAGGAGGACCGCGACGAGGACCTGCTCCAGGCTCTCGAGCGTGAGCTCGCGCGCCGTCGCTTCGGCTCCGCGGTGCGGCTGGAGATCGCGGAGGACACCACGGATCGGATGTTGCGGATCCTGCGCCGCGAACTCGACGTCCCGTCCGAGGACGTGATCCGGTTCGGCGGGCTGCTCGACCTGACCGGACTGTGGCAACTCCACGGTCTCGACCTGCCGGACCTCAAGGACCCCGCGATGGTCCCCGCCACCCCACCGGCGTTCGGCGAGCGCGAGACCGCCCGGAACATCTTCGACTCGCTCCAGGAATCGGACGTCCTGGTGGAGCATCCCTACGATTCCTTCGCCACCACTGTCCAACGGTTCATCGAGCAGGCCGCCGCCGACGACAGCGTCCTGGCCATCAAGCAGACCCTGTACCGCACCTCCGGCGACTCGCCGATCGTCAATGCCCTCGTCGACGCGGTCGCCGCCGGGAAGCAGGTCGTGGCGCTGGTCGAGATCAAGGCCCGGTTCGACGAGCAGAACAACATCCGGTGGGCCCGCGAGCTCGAGCAGGCCGGTGTCCACGTTGTCTACGGACTCCTGGGGCTCAAGACCCACTGCAAGACCTGCCTGGTGGTCCGCAAGGAGGGAGACGTCCTCAAGCGGTACGCACACATCGGCACCGGGAACTACAACCCCAAGACCGCGCGCCTGTACGAGGACGTGGGGCTGTTCACCTCCGACGAGGAGGTCGTGTCGGATCTGACGGACCTGTTCAACCACCTCACCGGCTTCTCCAACGTCACCAAGTACCGCCGACTGCTCGTCGCACCGGAGGGGATCCGGTCCGGGATCATCGAGCGCATCGAGAACGAGATCGCGCTCGCCTCCGAGGGCAGGGAATGCGGGATCCGCCTCAAGGCCAATGCCCTGGTCGACGAGCAGGTCATCGACGCGCTCTACCGGGCCTCGCAGGCCGGGGTCCCGGTCGACATCGTGGTCCGGGGGATCTGCTCCCTCCGGGCCGGGGTCCCCGGGCTCAGTGAGAACATTCACGTCCGGTCGATTCTGGGCCGGTTTCTCGAGCACTCCCGACTCCTGCACTTCCGTGGTGCCGACGAGGTACTGCTCGGGAGCGCGGACATGATGCACCGGAACCTCGACCGTCGGGTCGAGGTGATGGTGACGGTGACCGATCCGCGACTCAAGGACCAGGTCCGACGGATCTTCGACTCGGCGCTCGACCCGCTCAGCCGGAGCTTCCACCTCCAGCCGGACGCGACCTGGAAGCGCATGCCCGCCGTCGAGGACTGGGCTGAGTCGGTCGATCACCAGGAACGGATGGCGAACGTCCACGCGGGGTTCCGCAGCTGATGAGCAGAGCAGCCACCACATCAAAGGTCCGCATCGTGCACGCCGCAGGAGCGATCGTGTACCGGATGCAGGACGGTGAACCCCGGTGCGCCGTCGTCCACCGCGCGCGATACGACGACTGGTCGCTCCCCAAGGGGAAGGTCGATCCGGGTGAGTCCCTGCCGACGACCGCCGTGCGGGAGATCGCCGAGGAAACCGGGGTCACGTGTTCACTCGAGTCCCTGATCGGCACGACCGCCTACCCGCTGAAAGAGAACACCCGCAAGGAGGTCACCTATTGGTCAGCGCGCGCGCACGACGGCGAGTTCGCCCCGAACTCTGAGGTCGACCGACTGAAGTGGCTTCCCGTGAACGAGGCGAAGGACCTGGTCTCCTACGCTCTTGACCGCAAGATCCTCACCCGGTTCGCCGACGCTCCGATGCCCGACTCCGTCCTCCTCCTCGTCCGCCACGCCAAGGCTGGCAGCAGACGTGAATGGAGCGGCGACGACGCGCTCCGTCCGTTGGACAAATCTGGGCGTGCGCAGGCCGAGATGCTCGTGCCGATGTTGCGGTCGTTCGGTGCCACACGACTGCACAGCGCCCCCCGGGCCCGGTGCGAGCAGACCCTGTCGCCACTCGCGGACGAACTCGGAACCGAGATCACGATCGAACCCGCCCTCAGCGACGAGGCGTTTCTGGACTCCCCCGATGCCGCAGTCGCCAGGCTGGTCGAGATCGCGAGATCCGGTGACGGTGTGGCTGCCGTCAGCTCACAGGGGACCGCCATCCCGGGAATGGTGCAGCGACTGGCCGCATCGTCCAGCATCCGGATCGACGAGACCCACACCAAGAAGGCGGGCGCCTGGGGCCTCGGATTCGCCGGCGACACCCTGCTCTTCGCCGACTACTACCGCAGCCCGCTGCCGGTCCTGTGACGGACCGACAGCGGGCTGCGTAACTGCCGCGCATGTGTCGGGTTCAACTCACCATGTCCCGGTGACCGGCCCCGTTCTTGACGAGTCCACCGAAGGACTGGTGAGAGCTCGACCTCTTGGCCGCCAAACGGCCTTCAGGCAGCTTCTCCAGCCCCTGGATGACCGACTTGAAGTACTGGCCGGGCCGGAAGACCGGCGAGTAGGTGGGTGGCACGGGGATCGCCTCACCAGTGTGCGGGTTACGCGCGACACGGGCAGCACGCGCCTTCTTCTCGAAGATGCCGAAGCCCATGATGGTGATCGACTCTCCGGAGGCGACGGTGCGGACGATGATGTCGAGGGTGTTCTCCAGCGCCTCGGTGGCCAGCTGGTGGTCACCGCCCAGCCGCTCAGCCAATTCGTCGATCAGATCGGCCTTGTTCACGTGGGAACCCCCTTCGAGTGAGTAACGCTGAGGCGGAACGTGTCCGACCCCAGTAGAGATAAGTTTACTCACACAAAGGGCAATGTGGGAAACATGCGCCGTCATCGTCCCGTGATGGTTCCGCCCCCTCGAGGTCATATCTCGAGGGGGCGGGTTCTGGTCGGCTACGGCCGAATACTGCCTAGTCCGGAGTTGTCACGGGCTTGAATGACGGGCGCCGTCCCTCATACTCCTCGATCTGGTCAGCACTGCGCAGGGTGAGACCGATGTCGTCGAGTCCCTCCATCAGACGCCACCGCGTGTAGTCGTCGATGTCGAACGGCACGGTCACGTCGCCAGCGGTGACGGTCCTCGACGCCAGGTCGACCGTCAGCTCGATACCAGGACGCTCGTCCATGATCTTCCAGAGAAGCTCCACGTCCTGCTGCTCGACCTGCGCCGCGACGAGCCCGGACTTGCCCGAGTTGCCTCGGAAGATGTCGGCGAAGCGCGAGGAGATCACCACGCGGAAGCCGAAGTCCATGAGCGCCCACACCGCGTGCTCGCGAGAAGATCCGGTGCCGAAATCGGGGCCGGCGACGAGGACCGAGGCCTGGTCATACGGGGCGCGGTTGAGAACGAAGTCGGGCTCGTTCGCACGCCACGACGAGAACAGTCCGTCCTCGAATCCCGTGCGGGTGACCCGCTTGAGGTAGACGGCGGGGATGATCTGGTCGGTGTCCACGTTGGAGCGGCGCAGCGGGGCGCCGATGCCGGTGTGGGTGGTGATCGGCTCCATGAGGTGTCAGGCCCCCTTCGCGGGCTCGAGGTCGGCGGGAGAGGCGAAGCGGCCGAGGACGGCCGTCGCCGCCGCGACCGAGGGGCTGACCAGGTGGGTGCGCGCACCCTTGCCCTGCCGTCCCTCGAAGTTTCGGTTGGAGGTCGAGGCGCAGCGCTGGCCGGGCTGGAGCGAGTCCGGGTTCATCCCGAGGCACATCGAGCAGCCCGGCTGCCGCCACTCGGCGCCGAACTCGGTGAAGATCTCCCCCAGTCCCTCAGCCTCGGCCTGCTCGCGGACGCGGGCGGAGCCCGGAACGATGAGCATCCGGACGTCGTCGGCGATCGTCCGGCCCTCGACCACCTCGGCGACGGCACGCAGGTCCTCGATGCGGCCGTTGGTGCACGAGCCCACGAACACCACGTCGACGGGGATGTCTCGGATCGGGGTGTCGGCCTGCAGATCCATGTACTCCAGAGCGTTCTCCGCCGCGATGCGGTCGGACTCGTCGGTGAAGGACTCGGGGTTCGGCACGGTGGCACCGAGCGGCACGCCCTGGCCGGGGTTGGTGCCCCAGGTGACGAACGGGGTCAGCGCCGAACCGTCGATCACCACTTCGGTGTCGAACACCGCGTCGTCGTCGGTCCTCAGGCTCTTCCAGTACTCGACGGCGGCGTCCCACTCGTCGCCCTTCGGCGCGTGCGGGCGCCCCTCGAGGTAGTCGAAGGTGGTCTGGTCGGGCGCGATCATGCCGGCCCGGGCGCCGGCCTCGATGCTCATGTTGCACACGGTCATCCGCGCCTCCATCGAGAGCTTCTCGATGGCCTCGCCGCGGTACTCGATGATGTGGCCCTGGCCGCCGCCGGTGCCGATCTGGGCGATCACGGCGAGGATGAGGTCCTTGCCGGTGACACCGGGCTGCAGTTCTCCGGTCACGGTGACGGCCATCGTCTTGAACGGGCGCAGCGACAGCGTCTGGGTGGCCATGACGTGCTCGACCTCGGACGTGCCGATCCCCATGGCGATCGCCCCGAACGCACCGTGGGTCGAGGTGTGCGAGTCGCCGCACACGACGGTCATGCCGGGCTGGGTCAGACCGAGCTGCGGGCCCACGACGTGGACGATCCCCTGCTCGCGGTCGCCCATCGGGTACAGCCGGACGCCGAACTCCTCGCAGTTCCGGCGCAGCGTCTCGATCTGCGTCCGCGAGGTCTGGTCGGCGATGAGGTTCACCGCGCCGCCCACGATGTCGGTGGGGACGTTGTGGTCCTCGGTGGCGAGGGTGAGGTCGGGTCGGCGGAGCTCCCGCCCGGCCATCCGCAGGCCGTCGAACGCCTGCGGGCTGGTCACCTCGTGGACCAGATGGAGGTCGATAAAGATCAGGTCGGGCTGCTGGGCCTCGCCGGCACCGTCACCACTGACCACCACATGGTCATCCCAGACCTTTTCTGCCAGGGTCCGCGGTCGTCCGCCGGACACCGTCTCGCTCATCACGCCTCCAAGTCCCTGCACGTCCCCGAACTCCGCGAAATAGCTATGGATTCTCACCATGTAGGACGCTATAGTCGCACTGTGAGACAGTATAGCGGGATCGGGGTCCTCGACAAAGCAATGGCGGTACTCCACACCGTCGCCGAGCAGCCCTGCGTCTTGTCGGATCTCTGCGAGCGCACCGGGCTCCCCCGTGCGACAGCTCACCGACTCGCCGTGGGTCTCGAGGTGCACCAGCTCCTCGCCCGCGACGACTCCGGGGTCTGGACCCTCGGCCCCGGGCTGGCGAAACTCGCCGCCACGATGCCGGACCCGCTGGCCGAGGCCGCCTCCAGCGTACTCCCCCGCCTCCGCGAACTGACTGACGAGAGCATCCAGGTGTACCGCCGCGACGGCGACCGCCGCGTGTGCGTGGCCTCTGCCGAGCCCCTCACCGGCCTGAGAGACACCGTCCCGGTCGGCGCGCACATGCCCATGAGCGGCGGATCGGCCGCCAAGGTGTTGGCCGCGTGGGCGGACAGCGCCACCCAGCGCTCCCTCCTGGCCGACGCGGTGTACACCGAGCGGCACCTGGCCGAGATCCGCCGACGCGGCTGGGCGCAGTCGGTGGCCGAGCGCGAACCGGGGGTGGCGTCGATCGCCGCCCCGATCCGCGACGCCAACGGCGCGGTGATCGCCGCGATCTCCGTGTCCGGCCCGGTCGACCGCATCGGCCGGCGTCCCGGTGTCCGGTGGGCGAGTGATCTGCTCTCCGCGGCCGAGGCGATCAGTAGACGCCTCTGACCCGGGACCGGGCCAGCGCTACCGGGACCGGGACCGGGCCCGGGGCCTGGGCCTCGGCGCCAGGCGCCCCAACGCCCACGGCAGGCTGGTGACGCTCGGCTGGCGCACCGCGGCGACGACGTCCCCGTCCCGTGGGTCCACCCGTACGACCGTGACCCCACGCCGGCGCAACTGGCGGAACGGGATCGGTTCGGGATGTGAGATCACCTCGAATCCCAGCGCGGTCACCTCCTCCCCGAACGGGGACCCGGCGTCGAGTGTTGCCACCGGGGTGTCGGGGCCCGCCCCGGGACCGATGACGACGACGACACCGTCCACCCCTGATCGACGCTGCTCCTCGGCCCACGTCTCCAACTCGTTCGTCGCGGCACGCACCACCTCACGGGGGTCGGCATCCACCGCGTCCGCGATCAGGTCCACATGGTCCCGCCACCCGGGCCGGCCGTCGAGACCGACGATGACGGCGGCCAACTGCTCATAGGCTCGAAGCTGCGACCGGGAGACGTCGGCCGCAGCCAGGGCGAACGCATCCACCCCGAAACGCAGGAGAGACTTCAGGCTCGGTGGACCGGCTCCATCCCACTCGGGCGCGGGCGGTGCCGCCTGCCGCCGCCAGGGTCGGGGCCCGGTACCGTCGGCCGCCCATGCCGCCGTGGGCGTGTGACCGAGCGCCGTCAGGACGTCAAGGTCGGCCGATGACAGCGTGAGGACCCGCTTCGCGGGTGCATCGGGAGTGACAGTCCTGATCGGACCCGGAGTCTCGAGCTGACCTGTCGGGGGCGCGGTCGTGCTCGTCGTCGCGGATTCGTCCGGACCCGCACACGCGGACACCCCCACCAACGCCAGTCCCCCGCCCAGCGCCAGACCCAGGACGTCACGTCGAGTGGGCATCTCGTGTCGGGCCTGCACCTCACGCCGGCTCGGCATCGGCGGACACCTCCTCGCGAACTAACGACCGCAGTGGTTCCAGGTCTGCCACAAACAGCGATGTCCCGGCTCATCATGACCGATGAACCGGGACATCTCCCTGGTACCCCCGATGGGATTCGAACCCACGCTACCGCCGTGAGAGGGCGGCGTCCTAGGCCGCTAGACGACGGGGGCTTAGGTGCCTATAAACCATAACCAACGCGGACGCCTCTGGCCAAATCGGATGGCCCGCTCCCCCGGCCTCGCCCCCGCGCCTCGGACGAAAGCGCAGTTCAGCATCGTAGATCAGGTGCAACTATGCACTCAGTGCACCAACTGGCTAGTATTCTCGGCATGTCATCTGCCCACCCTCCCGGCTCACTCCGGGAACGCAAACGCCTCGCCACGATGGTGGCCATCGAGGACTCCGCCACCGCGCTGGTCCTCGAGCACGGCTACGACGCCGTCACGGTCGAACAGATCTGTGCCGCCGCCGACATCTCCAAGCGCACGTTCTTCAACTACGTCCCGTCGAAGGACGCCGCTGTCATCGGCACCACTCCTGAGGACGTCTCCGACGAGGCCCGGGAGGAGTTCCTCTCGAGCGACGACGCGGACGTGCCCCTGTCCGTCCTCCGGATGTTCATGGGTGCGTTCGCCGCCACCCGTGTCGCCGACGACGCACAGACCGTCACCCTCGCCCAGAGACGGCGTGAGATCTTCCGCGCGGAGCCCGATCTCGGGCTCCTCAGGATGACCGCGTCCGCGCGCTTCCATCTCCGCCTCACTGCCCTCGTCACCGAGTTCCTCGAAAGCAGACCCGACCTCCGGCGCCTACCGGAGGTCCCGGTCGAGGCCGAATCACGCGCCTGCGTGGCCCTCGTCGCCGCCTCCGGCCAGCTCGGCCTGTCCACCTGGCTCACCCGTGAATCCGGGACCTTCGCCGACCTGGACGAAGACTGCATCGCCGCGCTCCGAATGATCGCCCGACTCGTCACCCCCACCGGGAGCACCTCATGACCAAGACCCCCACCGCGCCGGCCGGACCGCCCGCGCCCACCGAGGCCTCCGGGGAACAGACCCACAACGTCCCGCTGGTGTTCACCTCCCTCCTGCTGGGGATGCTCATCGTGTCCCTGGGGCAGATGATCTTCTCGACCGCGCTGCCGACGATCGTCGCCGACCTGGGCGGCGTCGACAAGATGAGCTGGGTCATCACCGTCTACCTGCTCACCATGACCATCGGCCTGCCCGTCTACGGCAAACTCGGGGACCAGATCGGTCGCAAGCCGCTGTTCATCGTGGCGATCCTCCTGTTCTCCGTCGGCTCGCTCGTCGGCGCACTGGCGTGGAACATCGACGTCCTCATCGCCTCGCGCGCGATCCAGGGACTCGGCGGCGGCGGCCTGATGGTCCTCTCGCAGGCGATCGTCGCCGACGTCGTCCCCGCCCGTCAGCGTGGCCGGTACATGGGCGTCATGGGCGCAGTGTTCGGACTCTCGTCGGTACTCGGTCCGCTGCTCGGCGGCTTCTTCACCGAGGGACCCGGCTGGCGTTGGGGACTCTGGTTCAACCTCCCCGTGTGCGCGCTCGCACTGGTGGTCGCCATCGTCTTCCTCAAGCTGCCGCGACGCGGTGGCGGGCGCCGAACCGACTGGGTCGGCACGCTGTTCATGGCGACCGGTACCACCGCACTCATCCTGGTCTCCTCGTGGGGCGGACACCGGTACGAGTGGACCGATCCGATCATCCTCGGCCTCGCGGCGCTGTTCGTCGTGTGTGCCGTGGTGCTCGTCCTCGTCGAGCTACGGGTCGAGGACCCGCTCATCCCCATGACACTGTTCGCCGAACGGAACTTCGCCCTCACCACCGGCGCCGGCCTGCTCATCGGCGTCGCGATGTTCGGCACCATCACGTATCTCCCCACGTACATCCAGATGGTGCACGGCCTGGGCCCCACAGCCGCCGGGCTGATGATGACCCCGATGATGGCCGGGATGATGGGCACCTCGATCGTGGTGGGCAACATCGTCAGCCGGACCGGCCGCTACAAGTGGTATCCCGTCGCGGGCACCATCGTCATGGCGATCGGCATGTGGTTGATCGGGTCGCTGAACGCGGACGACACCCTCGTGCACCTCGGGGTGGTCCTGTTCGTGTTCGGATTCGGGCTCGGGCTGTGCATGCAGCTGCTGGTCCTCATCGTCCAGAACTCGTTCCCCGTGACGATGGTCGGAACGGCCACCGCGTCGAACAACTTCTTCCGCCAGATCGGCGGGACGCTGGGCTCGGCGGTCGTCGGCACCGTGTTCGTCAGCCGCCTCGGCGACCTCATGGGCGAGCGCATCCCCGCGGCGGCCGCCTCCATGGGTCCGGCCGGCGCCGATGCCGCGGCGGGGTTCGCGGAAGGCTCGGGCGCCGCCAACTCGATGAGTCCGGAGATCCTGGCCCACCTGCCGGGACCGATCCACGACGCGATCGTCAGCTCGTACAACGATGCGCTGGTGCCGATCTTCCACCTCATCGTCCCGCTGATCCTGGTGGGCACGGTCATGCTGCTGTTCCTGCGTGAGGACGCCCTCAAGGAGACGATCGACTGAGTCGGTGCGGCGGCGGCCCTGACCGCCGCCGCGCCTGAACCCGGAACGCAGGAAGCAAGAACGCAGAAACGCAGAAACGCCCGGAGCATCTGCTCCGGGCGTTTCTCGCTTGTGTACCCCCGATGGGATTCGAACCCACGCTACCGCCGTGAGAGGGCGGCGTCCTAGGCCGCTAGACGACGGGGGCCTAAGCAACAGATCCGCTGGCGGATCTGCGCACTCGAGCACTCCGTCAGGAGCGCTCAGCTGGCCTACCAGGACTCGAACCTAGAACGACTGAACCAGAATCAGCTGTGTTGCCAATTACACCATAGGCCATTGCAATTCACTTGTCCGCCGCCTTTCGGCGACCTCGAAGAGATTACAAAACTTCGGAAGTGAATAGCAAATCGGCAGTTCAGTCCGCGATTGGAGCGGCCTTCAGACGAGCGATGGCGGCGTCGCGGCCGAGGAGCTCGAGCGACTCGAACAACGGCGGCGAGATGTGCGAACCGGTCACCGCGACGCGGACCGGTCCGTAGGCCTTCCGCGGCTTGATACCCAACTCGTCCACGAGCGCGCCGGACAGCGCGGCCTCGATGGCCGGCGTGGTCCACTCCCCGACCCCCTCCAGCGCCGCGACGGCGGCATCCACGACCTCGCGGGACTCCGCCTTGAGGTTCTTGGCCGCAGACTGCGGGTCGACGGAGAAGTCCGCCTCGTCCACCAGGAGGAAGCGGATGAGCTTCCACGCGTCCGACAGGACGACGATGCGGGTCTGCAGAAGCTCGGCGATCATCGCCCAGCGGTCACCGTCGAGGCTCTCCGGGAAGGTGAGCCCGTCCTCCGCAGGGTAGGCCACGAGGTACTCGCGGAGGCGGCGGGCGAACTCGTCCGCGGGCAGCATGCGGATGTGCTCCGCATTGATGGCGTCGGCCTTCTTCTGGTCGAAGCGGGCCGGGTTCGCGTTGACCTGGCGTACGTCGAACGCGTCCACCATCTCCCGGAGTGAGAACACGTCACGGTCCTCGGACAGCCCCCAGCCGAGCAGCGCGAGGTAGTTGAGCAGCCCCTCGGGCAGCATCCCGCGGTCACGATGCAGGAACAGGTCGGACTGCGGATCGCGCTTGGAGAGCTTCTTGTTGCCCTCTCCCATGACGAACGGCAGGTGCCCGAACTCGGGCACCCCGTCGGCCACACCAATGCGCTCGAGCGCCTTGTACAGGGCGATCTGTCGCGGGGTGGAGCTGAGCAGGTCCTCGCCACGGAGGACGTGCGTGATCTTCATGAGCGCGTCGTCGACGGGGTTGACGAGCGTGTACAGCGGGATGCCGTTACCACGGGTCAGGGCGAAGTCCGGCACGCTGCCGGCCTTGAACACGGTCTCCCCGCGGACCAGGTCGTTCCACGCCAGGTCCTCGTCGGGCATCCGCAGGCGGATCACCGCACCGCGCCCCTCGTCACGGTAGGCCTGCTTCTGCTCCTCGGTGAGGTCCCGGTCGAACCCGTCGTACCCCAGCTTGGCGTCACGCCCCGCTGCCTTGTGACGGGCCTCGACCTCCTCGGGTGTGGAGAACGACTCGTACGCCTCGCCTGCCTCGAGCAGCTTGCGGACCACGTCGAGATGGAGATCGCGACGCTCGGACTGGCGGTACGGCGCGTAGGGGCCACCGACCTCGGGGCCCTCGTCCCAGTCCATACCCAGCCAGCGCAGGGCATCCAGGATCGCGGCATACGACTCCTCCGAGTCACGGGCCGCATCGGTGTCCTCGATACGGAAGACGAAGGTGCCCCCGGTGTGGCGCGCGTGCGCCCAGTTGAACAGGGCGGTACGGACGAGCCCCACGTGAGGGGTTCCGGTGGGTGACGGGCAGAATCGGACACGGACGTTCGAGGCGGTCATGCCGACCATCCTAGTGACGAGCCCGGCTCGCACCCCCGCCGAGCACCGGCCTAGGATCGACCGGGTATCCGTGGGTGCCGCGAACGGCGTGGATCCACGGGCCCAGCTACACGAGGGAGGCGGACCGTGACGCCTGGCATGCAGCCCGACGTCGGCCGTCCCGTCACCGCACCGGATTTCCTCCTGTCCCGACCCACCGGGTCGCTGCGCACCCAGGGATCGACCCGGACCTTCACCGACCCGGCTGATGCCGCACTCGCCCTCCGATCAGGAACGAGCGACCTCGTGGTGGGGGCGATCGGCTTCGAACCCGACGCGCCCGCCGCACTGGTCGAACCCGAGGTCGTCGTCCGCACCGACGGACCACTGGAACCTCCCGCGTACTTCCGCGGGATCCGGACGAGAACACGGGTGGCCGAGGAGATCCCCTCCCCCGACGAGCACCGCAGGCGGGTCTCCACCGCCTTGTCCTGCATCCGCGCCGGGGGCGTCGGGAAGGTGGTCCTGGCCCGCGCCGTCCGACTCGTCGCCGACGAGCCGATCGATCCACACGCCGTGTGCGCGACCCTCATCGACTCGAGCCCGTACGCCGACGGCTTCCTGGTGGACCTGTCACCGGCCGGGGGTTACCACACCGGCCGCACACTCGTCGGCTCGAGCCCGGAGATCCTCGTCCGCCGGCGCGGCGAGGTCGTGGAATGCCACCCCCTCGCCGGTTCGGCGCCGCGCGAGACGGACCCCGCCGCCGACCAGGCGTCCGCTCGTGCACTGCGGGAGTCGGGCAAGGACGCGTTCGAGCACGCCTTCGTGGTGGACTCGCTCGCCACCGCGCTGCGCCCACTGTGTGTCGACCTGGAGATCCCGGAGCGCCCGTCCCTGACCTCCACGCGGGAGATGTGGCACCTGGGAACCCGCATCCGAGGTCGGATCGCCGATCCCCGGACGACCGCGCTCGACCTGGCGCTCGCGGTTCACCCCACTCCGGCGGTCTGCGGGACCCCGACCGACGAGGCGCGGCGGATCATCGCGGGCATCGAGGGGCCCCGCGGGTTCTACGCCGGCGCGGTCGGATGGTCCGACGCCGGAGGTGACGGAGACTGGATGGTGACCATCCGCTGCGCCGAGATCGACGCGGACCGGAACGGGGCGATCGCGTGGGCTGGCGGCGGACTGGTGGAAGGCTCCGATCCCGACGACGAGGTCGCCGAGACCGGAGCCAAACTGCGGACGGTACTCAGGGCCTTCGGCGCAGTGTGATCAGCGGTCCACGACGGGGTTGCTCAACGAGCCGATCCCCTCGATCTCCACGGTGACACGGTCGCCGGGCAGCATGGAGCCGACCCCGGCGGGCGTACCGGTGAGGATCACGTCACCCGGCAGCATGGTCATCACCCTCGTCACGTACTCGACGATCTCGCCCACGGTGTGTATGAACTGCGACGTGTTGCCGTCCTGGCGCAGCTCCGCGGTCCCGTCCTCATGGGTGAGCCTGGTGCGCACGTCGAGACCGTTCGGGTCGAGGTCCGTGACGATCCAGGGTCCGAGCGGGCAGAACGTGTCGTACCCCTTCCCGCGCGTCCACTGCCCGTCCGCCATCTGCTGATCGCGGGCGGTCACGTCGTTGGCGCAGGTGTATCCGAGGATGACCTCGTGGGCCCGGGCCGCGGCGACGTCGCGACACGGCTGACCGATCACGACCGCCAACTCTCCCTCGTGGTCCACCCGCTCCGAGCTCGGCGGATAGGCGATCGCGGCCTCGGGTCCGATCACGGACGTGTTGGGCTTGAGGAAGATCAGCGGTTCCTCCGGTGCCTCCGACCCCATCTCCGCCGCGTGCTCGGCGTAGTTCTTGCCGACGCACACCACCTTGGAGGCGAGGATCGGTGCCAGGAGGCGGACATCGGCGAGCGGCCACTCGCGTCCGGTGAACTCGGGGGTACCAAAGGGGTGCTCGGCGATCTCCGCGCAGACCAGCGACGAGGGATCGGTGACGTCCCCCCGGATCTCGACGAAGGCGAACCCCTGGGGATGGGCGATACGGGCTAGACGCATACCGCGATCCTAGGCGGTCCGCAGGTCCCTCAGCGTCCGCGGCCCACGGGCCTCGAGCTCGGACACCTGCGCCAGGTACAGCTCCGCGCAGGCCATGGCGTCGACGAGTGCGTCGTGGGCGCGGTACCGCGGCAGCCCGTACCGCTCCCGCGCCCCCCACAGTCGGAGGTCCTCGACGGAAATGTCGGAGGGGAAACCCATGTCGATCCGGGTGGCCGTGACCCGTCGCTGGAGCTCGAGGGTGTCGACGGCGACGAGCGGGGGCCTCACCCCGAAGGCACGCCGACACATGGCGCCCAGGAACCCCGTCTCGATGCGGCTGTAGTGGGCGAGCAGCACCCTCCCGGTCAGAGCGTCGAAGAGCAGGTCCAGCGCCTCGGCCACCGGGACGCCCCCGGCGACGAGGTCATCGGTGAGTCCGTGCACCGTGGCGCTCTGCCCGACGCCGTCGTCGTCGTCATATTCCGACCGCACCACCGCCGACCCGGCGCCACCCAGTACGATCCGGCGCCCGTCCACCGGAACGAACCCGATCGCCAGGACACGGTCACGCCTGGGATCCAGCCCGGTCGTCTCGACATCCACGGCCAGCAGAGGCAGCTCGTCCACCGGTGTCGAACTCCCGGGCGCCGGGGTCTCCAGGTAGCGCTTCAGGCCACCCTCGGGGGCCTTCGCGGCGGCACGGCGTCGACCACGGTCCGTCAGTCCCGACCAGAGCGCCATCACATCTGCCCCACCCGGTAGCGCAGCTCCAACGCGTCCTGCGCGGCGGCGATGATCCGGAAGGCCGCCCGCAGACGGTGACGGTCCTTGCCGCTCAACGTCGACGGATCCACATTGTTGTCCTGCGGGAGTCCCCGGGCGATCTGCGCGGCATGATGTCGGTACGCCAGACCGCGGAGGAACCGGAAGGCCTCGACGAGGTTCGCGGCATCGCTGTGCCCGATCACCCCCTCCTCCGCCGCGGCCAGCAGACGGTCCAACGTACCCACCTGCCGTGATCCCGCGGCCAGGGCGTGCACCCGGGCGATCTGCACGACCGGGGCGGTCCCGCCCGCCTTGATCTCCAGGGTGTTGCGGTACTCGCCACGCCGCGCCACGACGAGTCCTCTGAAGAACCCGAGCGGAGGCTGCCACTCACACGCGATCCGCGCGAGATGCGCCAGGAACCGCGAACTGCCCCGGGCACGCTCGATCATGTCGGCGCGGAGCGGATCGAGCAGTGACTCCGGGCCGTGCACAGCCCGCATGTCGAAGAACACCTGCGCGTGGAGCATCGCATCGGGCTCCGGAGCCCCCACCCAGTCGGCGACCTGCCCGGCCCAGTCCGACACCGTCCGCCGCCATGCGGAGTTCGACGCCATCACGTCCCCCGGGCACAACGGATACCCGGCGCGGTCCAGCCCCTGGCACACACGCTCGGCGAGGGCGTGGAAGTACTCGTCCGCGCCGGGGATCCCGGCTGCGGCGTCCGACAGGACGAGTGCGTTGTCCTGGTCGCTCGCCACACCCAACTCACCACGGGCCTGGGAACCGAGTCCGACCCAGCAGTACTCCACCGGAGCCGGACCGAGATCCTCCTCGGCCAGCGCGATGAGCCGGCGTGTTGCGGCGTCGGCGGTGGCCGTGACCACCCGACCGATGTCCTGGGGCGCTGTCCCCCGTCGGACGAACTCGCCCACGATCCCGGGCACCTGCCCGGTCAGCTCGGCGACCGAGTCCACGTCCACGGCGCGGGCGATACGCGCCGCGAGATATACGGGGTTCGCCTGGGCCAGGCGGAACAGGTCGCCGGTCGTCACCACGCCCGCCGGAACCCCGTTCTCGATCACCGGCAGGTGGTGCACGCCGCGTTGCATCTGCAGCAAGGTCGCGTCGAAGGCACGGGTGGACGCGTCCACGGAGACGGGCGCCGGGCTCATGATGGTCGCCACCGGCGCGTGGGTGTCGCCGTCCACCGCCACCACCTTGGCACGCAGGTCCCGGTCGGTGAAGATCCCCACCACCTGACCGTCCTCCACCACCAGGAGCGACGAGACCCTGCTGTCGGTCATCAACCGCGCGGCGTCCCGGATCGACGCCTCCGGCTCGATGGTCACCGCGTCTCTGGTCAGGAGTTGCCCGACCGGTGTGCTCAGAGCGTCGCCCGCGGCGGCGGCCACCCTCGCCGAGGCGAGATCCTCGCGGACACGATCGCTCCGGCGCCCGAAGTACTGGCGAAGCGACGGATGCTCGGCTGCGACCGAGTCGAACACCTCGCGGGACATCTCCAGCACGAGCGTGTCGGCGGCGGCCTCCATCCGGTACCTGGACGGGGTGGACCGGACCAACGTCGAATAGCCGAAACAGTCGCCCTCGTCGCGCGTATCCAGGAGGGTGCCCTCGGGATCACAGATCTCGACCGCGCCGGAGCGGATGAGGTGGAGTGAGTCGTTGCTCTCCCCCACTCCGACGATCACGCTGCCCCGTCGGTGGTACCGCTGGGTCAGGCGTGCGGGCAGCCGGTCGAGGACCTCGTTGGGGAGGTCATCGAACGGTGCACATCGCGCGAGGAAGTCCCGTACCTCCACGAGTTCGACGTCCATCACATCACTGTGGACGTCAGTCGGCCCGCGAGGTGACCATTTGTCATGAATCACACCCGCGGGCCGTGAGGGCTCGCATCGTTCTGACCTGCCGAGCGTCTACTGACGCATACGGAGCCGTGAGTTGCCGGTGTCAGCTGCTGACGGCCGCCACGATCCGGTCGCCGACCTCCGAGGTGACGACGGGCGCGTCGCCGCGCGATCCGAGGTCTGCCTCGACGGCGGCCTCGATCTTCTCTGCCTCGGCGGTCTTGCCCACGTGGCGCAGGAGCAGCGCGACGGACAGGATAGCCGCGGTCGGGTCGGCCTTGCCCTGGCCGGCGATGTCCGGAGCCGAGCCGTGGACCGGCTCGAACATCGACGGGTTGGTGCCGGAGGCGTCGATGTTGCCGGATGCCGCGGTACCGATACCGCCGGTGACGGCCGCCGCCAGGTCGGTGATGATGTCGCCGAACAGGTTGTCGGTGACGATCACGTCGAAGCGCGACGGGTCGGTGACCATGTAGATGGTCGCGGCGTCGATGTGGCAGTAGTCCACCTCGACGTCCGGGAACTCCGGGGCCACCTCGTCGACCGTGCGCTGCCACAGGCCGCCGGCGTTGACCAGAACGTTGGTCTTGTGGACCAGTGTGAGCTTGCCGCGGCGCGCGGTGGCACGCGCGAACGCGTCGCGCACGACTCGCTCCACCCCGTAGCGGGTGTTGACCGACGTCTCGGTGCCCATCTCGTGGGGGGTGCCCACACGGATGGCCCCGCCGTTACCGGTGTAGAGGCCCTCGGTGCCCTCGCGGACCACGACGAAGTCGATCTCGCCCGGGTCCTTGAGCGGGCTGGCCGACCCCGGGTAGAGCTTCGACGGTCGGAGGTTCACGTGGTGATCGAGCGCGAACCGGAGCGGGAGCAGCATGCCGCGCTCGAGGACGCCGGCCGGCACGGAACGGGGGTCACCGATCGCGCCGAGCAGGATCACGTCGTGCTCCTTGAGACTCGCGATGTCGGCATCGGTGAGGGTCTCACCGTTGCGGAGGTAGCGACGTGCACCGAGGTCGTACTCGGTCGTGGAGACGCCGGGGACGAGCGCGTTCAAGACCTTCAGTGCCTCGGCCGTGACCTCGACACCGATGCCGTCTCCGGGGATGACTGCCAGCTTCATGTGGTTCGTCGGTTCCTTCTCGCTACTAGTCCAGGTTGATCTGGGTCGCGGTGGCGCTCAGCTCGGACACGATCCGGTCGACGGTCGGCTCGGCCACCGCGCGGTCCACGCGGAGGATGAGCGAGGCGCCCTCGCCGGTCGCGTCCTGGCTCAGGGCCGCGGCCTGGATGTCGATCCCCTCGCTGCCGAGGATCGAGCCCACCTTGCCGAGGACGCCGGGACGGTCCGCGTAGTGGACGAAGAGGTTCTGTCCCTGGGCGCGCATGTCGAAGCCACGCTCGTTGATCCGCACAATCTTCTGGACCTGCTCGAGGCCGGAGAGCGTGCCCGTGACGCTGGCGTTGGCACCGTCGGCGGCGACAGCGGTCACGGTGATGGTGCTGCGGTACGCCTTGGACTCGCTGACCGTCTCCACGGAGTGCGTGACACCGCGCTGCTCTGCCATCTGCCCGACGTTGACGAATGTCGCGGGCTCGTCGGTGATGGCGGAGAACATGCCGCGCAGGGCAGCGAGGCCCAGGACGTCGACCTGCTCGGCGGCGAGCTCGCCGGCGACCTCGACCTTGACGGTGGTGGGCACGCCGGGGCACAGGTGCCCGGAGACGAGACCGACCTTGCGGACCAGGTCGAGCCAGGGTGCGACCTCGTCGCCGACCGGTCCGCCGGAGACGTTGACGGCGTCGGGAACGAACTCGCCGCGGAGGGCGAGCAGGACACTGCGGGCGACGTCGGTGCCGGCGCGGTCCTGGGCCTCGGAGGTGGAGGCACCGAGGTGCGGGGTGACGACCGTGTTCTCCAGCTCGAACAGCGGCGAGTCGGTGCACGGCTCGGTGTCGAACACGTCGAGCGCGGCGGCGCGGACCTTGCCGGACTGCAGGGCGTCGACGAGTGCTGACTCGACGATGAGGCCGCCACGGGCGGCATTGACGATTACGACGCCGTCCTTGGCGCGGGCGAGCCGCTCGGCGTCGAACAGACCGGCGGTCTCCTTGGTCTTGGGCAGGTGCATCGTGATGATGTCGGCGCGCGCGACCAACTCGTCGATGTCCACGAGCTCGATGCCGAGCTGCGCGGCGCGGGCGGCCGGCAGGTACGGGTCGTAGGCGATGAGGTTGGTCTCGAATGCGGCGAGACGCTGGGCGACCAGCTGACCGATGCGGCCGAGTCCCACCACGCCGACGGTCTTGCCGAGCAGCTCGACCCCGTTGAAGGAGCTGCGCTTCCAGGTGTGCTCACGCAGAGTGCGGTCGGCGGCGGGCACCTGGCGGCAGGCCGACATGAGCAGCGCGACGGCGTGCTCGGCGGCCGAGTGGATGTTGGAGGTGGGCGCGTTGACCACCATGACACCGCGCTCGGTGGCGGCGGGGATCTCGACGTTGTCCAGTCCGACGCCTGCGCGACCGATGATCTTCAGGTTCGGCGCGGCGGCGAGCACTTCGGCGTCGATGGTCGTGGCCGAGCGCACGAGCACCGCGTCCGCGTCCTTGATCGCCTCGAGGAGCTTCGGGCGATCCGGGCCGTCGACCCATCGGACCTCGACGGCGTCGCCGAGCGCATCGACGGTCGACTGGGCGAGTTTGTCGGCGATGAGGACGACGGGACGTCCGGATGCTGTCACAGTGAGATCTCCTCGGTGTCAATTCGGGCACTGTCAGTCTAGGCCAACCATCCCCGCCGCTCACCAGTGGCCGCCGGTGGCCTCCGGAGGCCTCGACGGCCTACCGTGACGAATGCCTCACCCGTAGCCTCGGTGTTCTCCTGATGATTGGAAGGTCGCCCCCATGGCCCGCTCACACCGTTCGATGTCCGGACCCGACCAGTTCCCCGGGTCGCGGGCCGCCGCCCTCCGCCCCACACGCGGTCGGTCGGCGACGGCGATGTATCTCCGTGCGCACCTCTACGGCGCCGCGGTGGGCCGCACGATCCTCGACCGGTGCATCAGCGCGGTCGATCCCGCGGACAGGAAGCGGCTCGCGCCACTCCGCGCCCAGTTCGAGGGGGAGATAGCCACGACGGGGCGCCTGCTGACGGGGATCTCGCCGGTGGGAGCGCCGGGCCGCCGCATTGTCCGGGCGTCGGCGACGATCGCCCTCGCCTCGCTCCCGGCGGGGCCGATCGTGCGCGATCCGCTGACCAGACTCGGCCTGCTCGAGAGCCTGCGCACCCTCGTCGTGGCGAAGAGGTCGATGTGGGAGTTGCTCGCCGAGTCGTGGGTGGCTGACGCCGCTGACGCCGCCGTCGTCGACGCCCGCGCCCCCGGGCCCGACGACAACGACGACAACACAATGCTCCCCGGCGACGTCCGGAGCCTACTGCTCGCGCTCGCGGACCAGGCCCGGTCACAGGAAAGCCTCCTGGAGGAGCTACGCCGTGGCTACGGCCTGGAACTGTTCGGGTGAGCGCGGCCGGCCGGATACGCGCGGACGTCGCCGTGGTGGGCTCCGGCCCGAACGGTCTCGCCGCGGCGCTGCTGTGCGCGCGATCCGGTCGCCGGGTCGTCGTGCTGGAGGAGCAGGAGAGCCTCGGCGGCGGTTGTCGCACCATTCCTCTGCCCGACCTGCTCTCCGGCGCCGACAAGGAACGGGCGCTGTCGTCAGGTCACTGGGACGGGCTGGTCGTCGATCCGTGCTCGGCAGTCCATCCGATGGCCGGGGCCTCGCCGTTCTTCCTCGAGTTCGACCTCGCCGCCCACGGTGTCGACATGGTCACTCCCCCGGTGCAGCTGGCGCACGCGCTGCCCGGCCGGGATGCGATCGTCGTGCCGACCGACCCCGCTCCGGATACCCTCGCCGACGGGTTCGGCTCAGTGCAGGAAGCAGCCGCGTGGTGGTCTCTGATGGGCGCGCTCGCCCGTCGGCCCGTCGAGGTGGCCGCCGCAGCGCTGTCGGACCAGCGTTCCGTCCCGCCCCCGGCCGCCACCGCAGCCCTCGCCGGCGCCTTTGTCCGCGCACACCCCCGGGGCGCGCTGCCGGACTCACTGGGCATCGACGGGCGGACGCTGATGTCCGGGATCGCCGCCCACGCCATCACCCCGCTCGGCTCCCCGGCCGCCACGGCGGCCGGCCTCGTTCTCGGATCACTCCTCCACGCCCCCCTGGGCTGGGCCCTGCCGGCGGGTGGGAGCGGCGCGCTCACGGCCGCACTCGCCGACGCACTGTGCGCTGCCGGCGGGGAGATCCGGACAGGCGTCCGCATCGGCGGCCTGGCAGAACTCGACGCCCCGGACGTCGTGTTCACCACCTCGCCGCGCGGACTGGGGTCGATTCTGCTGGCGTCCTCGCCCTCGCCTGCCACGGCCCGACGCGCCCGCCGTCTCAACCGTGTCCCCATGGGTGGCGCGGCGGCCAAGGTGGATCTCGTTCTCTCCGGGCCGGTGCCGTGGCGAGATGCCCGGCTCCGCGAGGCGGGCACAATTCATCTCGGTGGCGATACCGACGCCATCCGGCTCGCCGAACGTGAGGTGTCGGCCGGCCGCCATGCCGACAAGCCAATGATCCTGATCTCCCAGCCCTGGGTCACGGACCCCGGCCGCATCGCCGACGACGGGCGCCGGCCGCTCTGGTCCTACGCCCACGTCCCGGCGTTCTCGGAGCAGGATCAGACCGAGCAGGTGCTCGACGCGCTGGAGGCCGTCGCCCCGGGCGTGCGCGACGTGCTGGTGGCAACGCACTGCACTCCGGCCTCCCGGATGTCCGAGCACAATGCGAACCAGCTCGGCGGGGACATCGCCGGTGGTCGGGTGGACCTACGCGGGCTGATCGCCCGCCCCGTCCCCCGCGTGGATCCGTTCGCCACCGGGATCCCCGGCGTCTGGCACGCCTCCGGTTCGACCCCGCCCGGCCCCGGCGTCCACGGGATGGCCGGTCAGCACGTGGCGCGGCGGATCCTCCGCGCCTGACCCACCCGGCTCAGCCGGTCACTGGTAGGAGACGAACCACGGTCTGGGCTCGACAGCCATCGTCTGCTCCGGCGTGAAGGTGGGGGTGTCCTCGTCGTAGAAGTTCTTCCAGGCCAACCAGATGTCGGGCGACAGGCCTGAACGCAGGGCATCCCACGTCCCCAGTTTGAGGTCCGGGGTGCCGTGGCCGTCGGCGTGCAGCGCGATGGCCAGCTCGGGCCGCGAGGTGTCGATCTGTTCACGGTTCGAGATCATCGCCGTGCTGAACTGATGGAGGATCAGGAGCTTCTGGGGTCCGCCCGACTCCCTGGTCAGATCAGCCAGCCAGTCGACAACGCGATTGATCTCCTCGGCATCCACCGACCCGATCTGGGCCCCGGGCTGCTGCCCCGGCTCCAGCTTCCACTCCGGATCCAGCGCGAGCCCCACGCCCGGCCGCTTCAGCAGGTCCTCGAAGATCCTGGCCTGGTCGACCATGTCGGCCATTCCGGGCTGCAGGTCGATCACCGCGTAGCCGCCGGCGTCCGTGATCGCGTCGACCAACGGTCCGAACTCTTCCGGGCCCCACTCATTGGTGAAGTTCCCGTCGTCACCCGGCGCGCCGGAAGCGACGGTGCCGATGATCTCGAAGGCGGGAACCACCTGCTCCGCTGAGTACGGCTGGTATTGCTCGACCAACCTCTGCACCCGGGCCACGCTCTCCTCCGGTCCCTGCTCACCGAGGATCCCGAGGGCCGGGGTGATCGGCGAACCGTATGCCGCGACGAAGCGCCGGCCCGGGAACACCAGCTGCCCACCGCCGGGGAGCTCGGGGACGGTCCGCGCCTTCTCGACCCGGTCCGCGACCTCGTCTTCACTCCCCCAGTCCGGCCCCAGCGCATAGACGATGTCCGCGTCCCGCACGGCCTCCACCGATCCCCCGTCGACCCGCGGGTCCGGCGCACGCAGATGCGACACGGCGCCACCGATCGCCACCGCGGTGGCGATCGCGGCGACGGGGGTTCCGTCGTGCACGAGAACCGTCGGTGCCCGGTCGCCTTCCCAGGCCGGCGCGTCGGTCTCGAACGGTTCGGAATCAGCCGGCTCGGCCGCGCCCGCGCCCGTGTCCCGCGACGTGGGTCCGCCCGACGTCATCAGCGCCGGCGCACCGGGACTCAGATGGACGGTGGTGTCGTCTATCCGGGACGCGGGGACGTCCACCTCGGTCTCGAACGAGACCCCGGTCAGTTCCTCGAGCCCGGAGCGATCCTCGGGGGCGTCGACCACGTCGGCGTCGTCGGGGTCGAACGAGACCGCCCCGACCCTGAGAACCCGCTCTGCGCCGAGTCGTGTCACCTCCCCGGCCAGTTCCGCGTCCCCGCCCGGCACGGAGGTCAACATGGGCGCCCGTAGTCCCACCGCCACCGACGCGGCACGCGCCTGTGCGGCCGCGTCCGGGGCGGCCACGACGACCACGGGAGCGGTCTCCAACAGGAGCGCGGAGGCCTCCACGCCCGAGCCGTCCGCGTCCACGGCCACGCGCGTGCCCCGGTCATCGGCCGCCCGGGCGCCTGACCCCTCACCTGACGGGCCGGAGGTGCAGGCAACCGTGGACGAGGCCAGGGAAATGGCGAGGACCGCCGCACCCACACCTCG
This sequence comes from Dietzia sp. NCCP-2495, assembly GCF_026011735.1. Taxonomy (GTDB): domain Bacteria; phylum Actinomycetota; class Actinomycetes; order Mycobacteriales; family Mycobacteriaceae; genus Dietzia. The sequence goes on from NZ_BRVN01000001.1 coordinate 360,867, forward strand.
TTTGATGTGACGCACGACGGTCCTCCAAGCACTCGGGATCAGATCCCGGTGGACGCTACAGGCATCTCACCGTGATCGCCCCCGCAACACTCAGGCGGTCTCCGTGATCGGCCGGTCGACCCAGCTCATGAGATCGCGGAGCTTCTGGCCGGTGACCTCGATCGGGTGCTCGGCGTTCTGCTTGCGCAGGCCCTCGAGCTCGGTGTTGCCACCCTCGACGTTGGCCACGAGACGACGGGTGAACTCGCCGCTCTGGATGTCGGCGAGGATGGCCTTCATGCGCTCCTTGGTCCCGGCGTCGATGACGCGCGGGCCCGAGAGGTAGCCACCGAACTCGGCGGTGTCGGAGACCGAGTAGTTCATGCGGGCGATGCCGCCCTCGTACATCAGGTCGACGATGAGCTTGAGCTCGTGGAGGACCTCGAAGTACGCCATCTCCGGCGCGTAACCGGCCTCGACCATGACCTCGAAGCCCGTCTTGACGAGCTCCTCGGTACCACCACAGAGGACGGCCTGCTCACCGAACAGGTCGGTCTCGGTCTCCTCCTTGAAGGTGGTCTTGATGACGCCGGCGCGGGTGCCACCGATGGCCTTTGCATACGAGAGCGCGAGCGCCTCGCCCTCGCCCTTCGGGTCCTGCTCCACGGCGATGAGGGCCGGGACGCCCTTGCCGTCGACGAACTGACGACGCACCAGGTGACCGGGGCCCTTGGGGGCGACCATCGCGATAGTGATGTTCTCGGCCGGCTTGATGAGTTCGAAGTGGATGTTCAGGCCGTGGCCGAAGAACAGCGCGTCGCCGTCCTTGAGGTTGGGCTCGATGTCCTCGGTGAAGATCTGGGCCTGCGAGGTGTCGGGGGCCAGGAGCATGATGACGTCGGCCCAGGCGGACGCCTCTGCCGCGGTCATGACCTTGAGGCCGGCCTCCTCGGCCTTCGCGCGGGACTTGGAACCCTCGCGCAGACCGATGACGACCTCGACACCGGAATCACGCAGGCTCAGCGAATGCGCGTGGCCCTGCGAGCCGTAGCCGATAACGGCGACCTTGCGGCCCTGGATGAGCGACAGGTCGGCCGCGTCGTCGTAGAACATCTCCACTGCCATGGTGGATTCCCTTCTCAGTTGGTGTGTACTCGAGACTATCGAGTGGTGTTGATGGACTTGGGGCCGCGTCCCAGCGCGACCATGCCGGACTGCACGATCTCGCGGATACCGTAGCCGTCGAGCATCCGCAGGAGCGCGTCGAGCTTGTCGGGGGTACCGGTCGCCTCGAGGATGACCGACTCCGGGGCCACGTCCACGACGTGGGCGCGGAACAGGCTCGCGATCTCGACGATCTGACCGCGGTTCGTCGCGTCGGCGCGGACCTTGATCAGGGTGAGCTCGCGCGAGACCGACCCGGCCGGGTCCTGCTCGACGATCTTGATGACGTTGACCAGCTTGTTGAGCTGCTTGGTCACCTGCTCGAGCGGGAAGTCCTCGACGTTGACGACGATGGTCATGCGGGACAGTCCGTCGGTCTCGGTGGGTCCCACCGCGAGCGACTCGATGTTGAACCCGCGCCGGGAGAAGAGCGAGGCCACGCGCGCAAGCACGCCCGGCTTGTCCTCCACCAGCACGCTCAGGGTGTGGGAGCGAGCGGTCACTGGTCCTCCTCCTGGGCGGCGACCACCGCGGCGTCGATGCGCGCGGTCGCCTCGTGGATGTCCGCGGGCTCGTCCGCCGCGGAGTCTTCGTCGTCGAACAGCGGCCGGATGTCCCGGGCCGCCATGATCTCGTCGTTGGACGTGCCGGCGGCGACCATCGGCCACACCTGGGCGTCCTTGCCCACGATGAAGTCGATGAGGACCGGACGGTCATTGATCTCCCGCGCCTGGGCGATCACGGCGTCGACGTCCTCGGCCCGCTCACAGCGCAGTGCCACGCAGCCGAGGGCCTCACCGAGCTTGACGAAATCCGGGATGTGCTTGGTGTGCGTCGACAGGTCGGTCTGCGAGTAGCGCTCATCGTAGAACAGCGTCTGCCACTGCCGGACCATACCCAGGTTCCCGTTGTTGATCAGGGCGACCTTGATGGGGGCACCCTCGATCGCGCAGGTGGCGAGCTCCTGGTTGGTCATCTGGAAGCAGCCGTCGCCGTCGATCGACCAGACCTCGGCCTCGGGACGTCCGAACTTGGCGCCCATCGCGGCGGGAACCGAGTAGCCCATCGTGCCGAGACCACCCGAGTTCAGCCAGGTGCGCGGCTTCTCGTACTTGACGAACTGGGCCGCCCACATCTGGTGCTGGCCGACGCCCGCGCAGTAGATCGCATCGGGTCCGGCGGCCGCGCTGAGCCGCTCGATCACGTACTCCGGGGACAGCGAGTCGTCGGACTGCGGAGCGTAACCCAACGGGTACTCGTCGCGGATCTCGTCGAGCTGGGCGACCCACTCGGCGGGAGCCTTGAGGGAACCGGACTCGCCCTGCTCACGGAGAGTCTGGACGAGCTCGACCAGCACCTCCTTGATGTCGCCGACGATCGGCACGTCCACGGCGCGGTTCTTGCCGATCTCGGCCGGATCGATGTCCGCGTGAATGACCTTGGCATCCGGCGCGAAGGTGTCCAGGCGACCGGTCACCCGGTCGTCGAACCGCGCACCCAGAGTGACGAGCAGGTCCGAGCGCTGCAGTGCGGCCACCGCGGCCACGGCACCGTGCATCCCGGGCATGCCGTAGTGCAGGGTGTGCGAATCCGGGAACGCGCCGCGCGCCATCAGCGTGGTGACGACCGGGATCCCCGTGAGCTCGGCCAGTTCGAGGAGCTCGGCCGACGCGTCGGCCTTGATGGTGCCACCACCGACGTAGAGCACCGGGCGCTCGGCCTTCGTGATCATCCGGGCGGCCTCACGGATCTGCTTCCCGTGGGGCTTGGTCACCGGGCGGTATCCGGGCAGCTTCATCTCCGGCGGCCACGAGAACGTCATCTCGGCCTGCAGGACGTCCTTGGGGATGTCCACCAGCACGGCGCCCGGTCGACCGGACTGCGCGATGTGGAACGCCTCGGCGATCGTGCGGGGGATGTCGTCACCGTGCGAGACGAGGAAATTGTGCTTGGTGATCGGCATCGTGATGCCGGAGATGTCGGCCTCCTGGAAGCCGTCGGTCCCGATGAGGGCCGTGCCGACCTGACCGGTGATGGCCACCACGGGGACGGAGTCCATCTGCGCGTCGGCCAGCGGGGTGACCAGGTTGGTCGCCCCGGGGCCCGAGGTGGCCATGCACACGCCGACCCTGCCGGTGGCCTGCGCGTAACCCGTCGCGGCGTGGCCCGCACCCTGCTCGTGACGCACGAGAACGTGCCGGACCTTGGCCGAGTCGTAGAGAGGGTCGTAGACCGGCAGGATGGCCCCGCCGGGGATCCCGAAGACCACGTCTGTACCGATCTCCTCGAGAGACCGGACGACCGCCTGGGCGCCCGTCATCTTCTCAGGGGCCGAGGACCGGGCCTTCTGCTCTGTGCCCGGACGAGGTCCGGGTTGTGCCGTTGGTGCGCTCACTTCAACTATCCTTCATGCTGGTCGTGGAGCAATGGATTGTCGCCCTCCGCGGCCCGGTCGGCCCGCGGGTACCCGGCAACAAAAAACCCCCGACGGCCACGGGGCCGGCGAGGGTGCGCGTCGTCGAGAAGCCAGGTAACGGCTCAGGCGCCGACGCGCCGGCCGAGTACGAGACCGTTCCAAGAGTTCATGCGGACCAGACTATGTGGCGGCGGTCAGCAGCGTCAATTCGCGGTGGAGCGATCCCACCATGTGGACCGTGCGAGACTCGTAGGCATCATGAGCGCCCCATTTAAAGCCCCCGTGCCCGAGTCCACCCCTCGCGACCGTGCACTGTTCCGGGTCAATCCCATGTCGTACATCGTGATCGCGATCTTCCTCCTCGCGATCCTGTGGCCGGTCGCCGTCTATCCCGCGGCACTGGGCTGGCTCGTGCTCCTCCCTCTCGCCTTCGGCTGGTGGGTCGCCCGTACCTCGACCCGTCTGGACGACGACGGCGTGCACCTCAGCAGCTGGCGCAGGCGTCGCGTCGTCCCGTGGGACGAGGTGAAGGGCGTCATGTTTCCCAAGCGTGGCTTCGCCAAGCTCGTCACGACCGGTGACGAGTCACTGGCGATGGGTGGCGTCTCCTTCCACGACCTCCCCCGGCTCTCGGCCGCCAGCCGGGGACGGATCCGCGACCCGTACAGCGCGCCCGCCCCCGGCGACAGCTGACCCCTCTTGACCCACGCCGCGGCCACTGTCCTCAACGGAGGCCTCGGCGGCGGTGCGCTCAACCGCACCTCGCCGCGGACCGCCGAGCGGCGCGAGAACCTGGCCGACCCCCGCGTTGGCGGGCACACGGTCAGCGACCATCTGTCGACGCAGACCCAACCGCTCGTACCAGTTGGTCACCACGAGACCGAGGATGACACCGGCGACTCCCCATCCAACGAGCACCCAGACCGCGTGCCCCAGTCCACTAATCCAGTTCGAGTCGAAGAACATGATCGACCGCAGCCCAAGGTACGCCTGGTGCATCGGTTGCAGTGCGCCGATCTGGACGAAGACCGACGGCAGCATCTGCGTGGGAGTGGCACCCCCGGAGGTCGGGATGCCCAGCACGACGAACACGACCAGGTTGACGAGCAGCCCCGCGTTACCGATGGCCGCGATGATCGAGTGCGCACAGACCCCCACTGCGATGATCACCAGGCACGAGAACCAGAACATGTCCCACGTGTCGTAGCCGGTGATTCCGACGATCCGGGCCACCAGCAGACTCAGACCCGACACCAACGGTGCGGTGATCGCGGTGATCGCCCACTTCCGCAGCAGGGTCTGGACGCGACCGAACGGGGCCACGTGGACGTGTAGAACGAGCGGTCCGATCTCCAGGGGCATGAACCCGAGCCGGGCGTCCAGCAGGTTCGAGATGATCATCGCCCCGGTGAATCCCGCGAGCACCATGATGAGGGAGTAGAACATCGGCAACGAGGCGTTGGACACGCCCTCCGGCAGGTCGTTCCACGTACTCAGGTCAACATGGACCGGGTACTCCAGTGCCAGTGCCGACCCGCCGCTGATCGTCCTCCCCTCCGCCTCCGCCAGTAGCGAGGCGTCCGAGAGCAGGGTCGAGCCCATCTTCTCGTGGAGGGACTCACCCAAACGGTCGGCGACGGTGCCCATCACCTGACTCGAGGTGATGGACACGCGGGGCGAGGACTGCAACTCGATCACCGCACGGTCCGGCGCCTCACCGCTCTCTCCCGCCTCCGTCGCGGTGGCCTCCACCAGGTCCACGACCCGCTGGCTCAGCTCCGGTGGCATCCGCACCGTGCCGAAGTACTCGCCCTCGCGCAGCCCGCGGTCCGCCTCCGCCATGTCGACGAACTGGAGATCGACCTTTCTCCAGTCATTGTTCTGGAGCAGGCCGGCGCTCACCTGACCGCCGATGTCGAGGGTGCGCGGTCCGACGGGGGTCTGCAGAGTCGCCCCGTCGTCCTCGTTCACCACCGCCACGGGGATGGACCGCGCGTGCGACTGGGGATCGGCGGTACCACCGAGATACATGAACGACAGGAGGAAGAACAGCCCACAGACGAGTGCCACGGCCCCGGCTGAATGCGAGGCGAACTCGCGAAAACCCCCGCGGTGTCCCGAGTCGGTCATGTGGGCCCCCATTTCCTTCTTGTGTAGCGACAGCGACTGCCGACCGTGAGAAGGGTAGCTGCGCCACGGAGCGTATTGTGTGGGGGACGAGATGCGCGCGACCTATCTCACGGTCGGCGCCGCGTCTCTTTCCCCGTGCGCAGTTCCTGCATTCACCGAATCGGATCGAGGTCCCATGCCGCCCTTGAGGTCACGAACCAGTACCGCCGGACGCAATGCCGCGGGGGCGAGAGCCCTCTGGCGTGCGACCGGCATGACGGACTCTGACTTCGGGAAGCCGATCATCGCGATCGCGAACTCCTACACCCAGTTCGTCCCCGGCCACGTGCACCTGAAGAACGTGGGCGAGATCGTCGCCGAGCAGATCGCCGCCGCCGGCGGAGTGGCACGCGAGTTTCACACCATCGCGGTCGACGACGGCATCGCGATGGGCCACGCCGGAATGCTGTACTCCCTGCCGAGCCGCGAGATCATCGCCGACTCCGTGGAATACATGGTCAACGCCCACACCGCCGACGCGCTGGTCTGCATCTCGAACTGCGACAAGATCACGCCGGGCATGCTCAACGCCGCGATGCGCCTGAACATCCCGACGGTCTTCGTCTCCGGAGGCCCGATGGAGTCCGGGTTCTCGGTGGTCGTGGACGGTGTGGTCAAGGCCGGGTCGGACCTCATCACCGCGATCTCAGCGTCCGCCAACTCGGCGATCGGCGACAAGGATCTGGATCAGATCGAGCGCTCCGCCTGCCCCACGTGCGGATCCTGCTCTGGCATGTTCACCGCCAACTCGATGAACTGCCTCACCGAGGCGCTGGGTCTGTCGCTTCCGGGCAACGGCTCGACTCTGGCCACCCACAGTGCGCGCCGCGAACTCTTCGCCGAGGCCGGCCGGACGATCGTCGACCTGGCCACGCGCTACTACAAGGACGACGACGAGTCCGTCCTGCCGCGGTCGATCGCCACCAAGTCCGCGTTCACCAACGCCATGACCCTCGACGTGGCGATGGGCGGGTCCACCAACACGGTGCTGCACATCCTCGCCGCCGCCCAGGAGGGCGAGGTCGATTTCGATCTCCACGACATCGAGGAGATCTCCCGCCGCGTTCCGTGCCTGGCCAAGGTCGCGCCCAACTCGGACTACTACATGGAGCACGTCCACCGCGCCGGCGGGATCCCGGCGATCCTGGGCGAGCTGTACCGCGGCGGTCTCTTGGAGTCCGACGTGCATTCGGTCCACTCACCCAGCCTCGAGCAGTACATCGCGGACTGGGACATCCGGAGCGGCACCGCCACGGAGACTGCAATCGAGCTCTTCCACGCGGCACCCGGTGGTGTCCGCACCACGGAGCCGTTCTCGACGGATAACCGCTGGGAGTCGCTCGACACCGACGCGGTCAACGGCTGCATCCATTCCGTCGAGCATCCCGCGACCGCCGAGGGCGGACTGGCCGTCCTGCGCGGCAACATCGCCCCGAACGGCTCGGTGTTCAAGACCGCCGGTGTCTCCGAGGACAGCTTCCACTTCAGCGGCCCGGCCCGCGTGGTGGAGTCCCAGGAGGAGGCCGTGTCGGTGATCCTCGACAAGACGCTGCAGCCCGGTGAGGTCCTGGTGGTGCTCTACGAGGGCCCGGCGGGTGGTCCGGGCATGCAGGAGATGCTGCACCCGACGGCGTTCATCAAGGGCGCCGGGCTGGGCAAGAAGTGCGCGCTCATCACCGATGGCCGCTTCTCCGGTGGTTCCTCGGGCCTGTCGATCGGCCACATCGCGCCGGAGGCCGCCTCAGGCGGCCCCATCGGCCTGATCCGGGACGGCGACGTGGTGACGATCGACGTGGCCACGCGGTCCATCTCGGTGGATGTCGACGACGACGAGCTGGCGCGCCGTCGCGAGGAGAAGGGCCCTCTCCCGTGGCGCCCCGAGAAGCGCGACCGGAAGGTCTCCGGAGCGCTCCGCGCCTACGCCTCGATGGCCTCGTCGGCCGACAAGGGCGCGGTCCGGATCCTGCCCGACTAGACGTCCCGCGTCCGACCGCGGGCCGATCAGCCCGCGGTCACCGGGGCACTGTCGCCGGTACCCATCAGCGGATTGGTGCCGTTGAGGAAGTACCAGACGGCTCCCGCCACCACGGCGGCGATCACGAGCCACACGATGCCGCTGAAACGGGGACGGTGCGACCAGCCCCACTTGCGATCGACGGACCAGCGACCGGGTCCGGTGAACAGGAGCGAGAACAAGGCGGCCGCGTAGAGGACGGACGGCTCCAGTCCGCGGGTCTCCTCCCCCAACAGCGGCACTGTCGAGTCGCCGGTCAGCGTGATGGCGATGTTCAGTCCGACCAAGCCGAGGAGTGCGGACACCGCGATCGGCGTCGCGAGGCCGATGATGAGCATCACCCCGGTCACGAGCTCGATCGCTCCGCCGGCCACGGCGAGGACCCGGGCCTGGTCGAAGCCGGCCTCCGTGAGCAGCTGCGTCGTCCCGTCGATTCCGGGACCGTTGAACAGCCCGAACAGCTTCTGTAGTCCACGCAGCGTCAGGAGGACGCCCACGGTGACGCGGAGGAGGAACAGCCCGAAATCCGTGGTTCCACGAGGCCCGACGGTCTGTCGCGACTCGGGTTCGATGGTGGTGGGCTGGTCGCCGAACGGGAGCGGCGCCGACATGTCGTAGCCTCCGGCTTCGGAGAACTGCGAATAGTCGGTGGATCCGGCAGGCGGGAACGCGGTGGTGGCCGTGTCACCACTGTTCGTCCCGGATGCGGCGGGGACGTCCAACGGGTAGTCGACGTCGTGGATGATCTCGGTACGGGCGTCGTCTCCGGGCTTTGAGGAAGTCACTCATCGACTGTAAGCCGCCGCCGCCCGGCGCGCCCGGGGACACGGCGGGCCGTACGCTAGTCGTCATGAGATCGATCACCGTGCTCCTGGCGCTGGCTCTGGCTGTGTCCGGATGTGCGCGGTTCGATGACAGGTTGGACGACCCGTTCACGCCCGCGCCGGGACCGGGCATGGCCGGCGCTCCCCCGTCCGCCCCACCCTCGTCGCCCGCTCCCCCGCCCACCTCTTCTTCTGGAGCCCCCGAACCCGAGGAGGAGACGGGTCCGTGTGTCGATCCCGACCCGGCGGTCATCGCTACCTGCCTCGAACCGGCGGTCTCGGTGGCGGGCCTCGGCGACAAGGCACTTCTCGCGGAGTCCTCCGGTGGCATCAAACTCGTCTCCCCGGATGCACCTCCGGAGGATTTCGGCCGGATCGATCCCCGCGGTGGCCGGGTCGTCTCCGTCGCCCCGTCCCCTGATTTCGCCGAGGACCGTCTCGTCTACGCCCTCGTCGTGGGTGACGGGCCGACACGCGTCGAGCGGCTCGCGCGTGGTGACTCACCGCGAACCGTCGCCGAGCTCCCGCCGGCCGAATCCGGTGGTCTCGCCTTTGTCGACGAGGTCCTCACCGTCGGCGCGGGCGAGCGTCTGGTCCGCTTCCCCGGGTTCAACGGAATCGGCCGGGCGGCCGATCCCGAGGTCGTCGCCGAGGGACTCGGCCGCATCCGCGGGCTGTGCACTCATGACGACGACGTCTTCCTGTCGACGGTGTCCGACCGCGGCGCGTCACTGCGCACTCCTGATCGCGTCGTCTGGACCTGGCCCGACCAGCAGGCGGCCGGTGGCTGCGCCGCCGGACCGGACAGTCTGGCGATCGCCCTCCCCGATGCCGAGCGGGTCGACACCGTCCAGACCGCGGACGGCGCCGCACTCGGGCAGCCGGACCAACTCGCTCAGGGCGAATACGGTCGCCTCACCGGTCTCACCATGATCGCCGACGGGCTCCTGCTCGCCGGCACCACCAACAAGGACGGTGGCGCACCTGTGGCCACTGACGACCGTGCCGTCATCCTGCCCGAGTCGGCGGGTGGCGGCGGCGACGCACGGACCTGAGGTGTCCCGCGGGCCGGTCGCGTGGGAAGGACTCGCAGGCCGGTCGCACGGTCCGACGATCTGGTCGAGGCGCCCTAACTGCAGGCGGCGATCACCAGTTCCTTGACGCGTGCCGGATCGGCCTGGCCTCGGGTGGCCTTCATGACCGCACCGACGATCGCGCCGGCGGCCTGGACCTTGCCCGAACGGATCTTGTCGGCGATGTCGGGCTGCGCGGCGAGCGCCTCGTCCACCGCGGTCTGGAGCGCCGAATCATCACGGACCACCTCGAGGCCCTTGTCCACGACGATCTGGTCCGGCTCACCCTCACCGTCGAGCACCGCGTCGACCACCTGGCGGCCCAGCTTGTTGGTGAGCTTGCCCTCGGAGACCAGCTCGATCACGCGGCTGACCTGGGCAGGGGTGATCGCGAGCGCGGACAGGTCCACGCCGCGTTTGTTGGCCTGCTGGGACAGGTACGACACCCACCAGGACCGCGCCTCGGCCGGCGCCGCGCCCGCGTCCACGGTGGCCAGGATCAGATCCAGCGCACCTGCGTTGACGAGATCGCGCATCTCCTCATCCGAGACGCCCCACTCGGCCTGGACCCGCGCACGACGAACCCACGGCAGCTCGGGCAGCGTCGCCCGGATCTGCTCGACGAGCTCCTCGGACGGTTCGACGGGAGCCAGGTCCGGCTCGGGGAAGTAGCGGTAGTCCTCTGCGGACTCCTTTGGCCGGCCGGCGGTCGTGGTGCCGTCGCCCTCCTGGAAGTGGCGGGTCTCCAGCACCACCTCGCCGCCCTCGGTGAGGACGTCGGCCTGGCGGCACATCTCGTAGCGGACCGCCACCTCGACACTGCGCAGTGAGTTGACGTTCTTCGTCTCGGTGCGCGTACCGAACTCGGTGCTGCCCTTGGGCATGAGCGAGACGTTGGCGTCGCAGCGCATCGACCCCTGGTCCATACGGACGTCGGACACGTCCAGGCTCTTGAGCAGATCCCGTAGGGCGGAGACGTAGGCGCGCGCGATCTCCGGCGCACGCTCCCCCGCCCCGACGATCGGCTTGGACACGATCTCGATCAACGGGACGCCGGCACGGTTGAAGTCCAGGAGCGAGTGCGTGGCACCGTGGATGCGGCCAGACGCCGACCCCACGTGGGTGGATTTACCGGTGTCCTCTTCCATGTGCGCGCGCTCGATGTCCACGCGCCAGGTGGTGCCGTCCTCCAGCTCGACGTCCAGGAACCCGTCGTGTGCGATCGGCTCGTCATACTGCGAGATCTGGTAGTTCTTCGGCTGGTCCGGGTAGTAGTAGTTCTTCCGCGCGAACCGGCTCGACGGCGCGATCGAGCAGTTCAGGGCCAGGCCGATCTTCATGGCCCACTCCACCGCCTGACGGTTAACCACCGGCAACGCGCCCGGCAGGCCGATGCACACCGGACACACCTGGGTGTTGGGCTCGGCACCGAACGTGGTGGGGCAGCCACAGAACATCTTGGTGGCGGTGTGCAGCTCGACGTGCACCTCCATGCCCATGACGGGATCGAAACGTGACACGACCTCGGAGAACTCCATGCCGAACAATCTAGCCGAAGAGGCAGGCGGCCTCGCGATAGCGGTCGGTGGGAACGGTCTTGAGCACCGACACCGCGTCCTCTACCGGCACCATCTCGATCGACTCACCGCGCAGCGCGACGATCTGACCGAAATCGCCCCGGTGGACTGCGTGCGCCGCGTGCACGCCGAAGCGGGTCGCCAGCACCCGGTCGTACGCGGTGGGGGTGCCGCCCCGTTGGATGTGCCCCAGCACTGTCGTCCGCACGTCCCGGTCCATCCGCTCGGCAATCGCGGTGGCCATCTGATCCGCCACCCCCGTGAAGACCTCGTGGCCGAACTGGTCCGTCCCGCCCTGCCGCAGCGTCATCCCCGTCCCCGCCGCGGGGGTGGCGCCCTCGGCGACCACGCAGATCCCGTACGCCTCCCCCATCTGGAAGCGACGCTTCATGACCTTGCAGACGTAGTCGATGTCGAACGGCTGCTCCGGGATCACGATCATGTGCGCACCCGACGCGAGTCCTGCGTGCAGTGCGATCCATCCGGCGTGCCTGCCCATGACCTCCACCAGCATCACGCGTTCGTGCGACTCTGCGGTGGTGTGCAGACGGTCGATCGCGTCGGCGGCGATGGAGACCGCGGTGTCGAAACCGAAGGTGAAATCGGTCCCGTTCACGTCGTTGTCGATGGTCTTGGGCACCCCCACGACAGGAATACCGTTCTCGGTCAGCCACCGGGCGGCCTTGAGCGTCCCGTCGCCGCCGATCGCCACGAGCGCGTCCAGCGAATGCCGCTCCAGCGTCGCGCGGATCTGCGGCAGGCTCGCCCGCAAGATCTCCGGGTTGAGTCGGCCCGTACCGAGGATCGTGCCACCGCGTAACAGGATGCGGTCGATCTCCTCGTCGTCGTACAACGGCACCGCACGGTCGTCCACCAACCCGGACCACCCGTCCTGGAAACCCAGGACCGGCGAGTCGTACTCGGCCCGGGCCGTACGGACCAGCGCACGGATGACCGCGTTGAGGCCGGGGCAGTCGCCACCGGCGGTGAGAACGCCAATGCGCACGTTGCAGCTCCTCTCGGTCTCCCCCAGGGCAGTCTAGGGCGACCCCGGGGTCAGCGTGCCGGGCTCACCGAGTGTTCACCGGTACGGAAGAACATCGTGGCCAGACCGCCGAGCAACACCACCACGGCCGGAAGGAACATCGCGTCGGCGACGGCCTGGCCCACGTCCCCGTGGGCGACCAGCCGTGCCTGCATCAACGCCCCGATCGCGGCGGAGCCGAACACCGCGCCGACCTGACGGGTCGTGTTGTAGACACCCGAGCCCGCGCCCGCCGACGCCAGGTCCAGCTGCCGCATCGCAGTGGAAGACGTGGGTGCCCACACGCAGCCGTTCGCCACGCCCGTCAGGATGATCGGCCCCGTCAGGACGAGCAGCGAGGTCTCCGAGTCCATTACCAGGGCGAGCCAGAAGAGCGCCACGGCGTACGAGAAGTATCCGATGCTGGTGAAGATCCGGGGATCGAGGCGATCGGCGAGCCGGCCGACCACCGGCGCCAGCACCCCGGCGACCAGGGCCATCGGGAGCAGCATCAGGCCCGCGGCGGTGGGGCTGAGCCCCTTGACGCCCTGGAGATAGAACATCAGCGGGACCATCGTGCCGGCGGTGACGAACCCCACCGTCGACACACTGAAGTTGCCGATAGAGAAGTTGCGGTCCCGGAACAGTCGCAGCGGGACCAGGGGCTCGGTCCGGACCCGGGACTGCCACCACAGGAACGCGACGAGCGAGAGGGCGCCGGCCATGATCAGCGCGATCGTGGTCCCGCCCCACCCGTGCGACTCGCCCTGTTGGATGCCGTACACGAGGCCGAACATTCCCACGGCGGACAGCAGGATCCCCGGCACGTCGTATGAGTGGCCACGCGTGTCCATCTGCGGCACCCACAGCCAGACCAGCACCACCGCGAGGATCCCGAACGGGATGTTGACGAAGAAGATCCATCGCCAGTCGAGAGTGTCGATGAGCACTCCTCCGGCGACCGGCCCCACGACCGACGCGATACCCGCGACGGCACCCCACGCGCCCATCGCCGCGCCACGGCGCTCGGGAGCGAACACCCGGGTGATGACGCTGAGGGACTGCGGAGTGAGCAGAGCGGCGCCGAAACCCTGGAACACCCTCGCCACGATGAGGGTCTCGACGTTCGGCGCGAGCCCACACCACAGCGATGCGGCGGTGAACACGACCAGTCCGGCGATCGCCACGGTCCGGGGACCGATCTGGTCCCCGAGCCGCCCGGTGAACAGCAGGGGCACCACGTAGGCGAGCAGGTACGCACTCGTCACCCAGATGACCTGGTTGGTGGTGGCGCCCAGCTGGGTGACGAACGCCTCGGTGGCCACGGCGACGATCGTCTGGTCGACCAGGATCATGAAGAACCCGATGACCAGAGCCGCCATCGCCTTCCACGCGTCCCGCTCGGGGACAGTGGTCACGCGATCGCGCCCCTCGCGGCCTCATAGGCGGCACCGACGCGGTACAGGCGGTCGTCAGCCAGCGCCGGCGCCATGATCTGGAGGCCAGCGGGCAGGCCGTCGACCAGGCCGGAAGGCACGGACATGCCGCAGTGACCGGCCAGGTTCAACGGGAGCGTGCACAGGTCGAACTGGTACATCGCGACCGGGTCCTCCACCTTGTCCCCCAGCGGGAACGCGGTGGTGGGCGTCGTGGGTGACACCAACACGTCGACCTTCTCGTATGCGGCGTCGAAGTCGCGGGCGATGAGCGTGCGGACCTTCTGCGCCTGGCCGTAGAAGGCGTCGTAGTAGCCGGCCGACAGGGCGTAGGTCCCCAGGATGATGCGGCGCTTGACCTCGGGGCCCAGCCCCGCCTCACGGCTCGCGGCCATGACCTGGTCGGCCGATCCGTCGCCCGTCCGCAGTCCGTACCGCATGGCGTCGAAGCGGGCGAGGTTGCTGGAGACCTCGGACGGGAGGATGAGGTAGTACGCGGGCAGTGCGTAGACGAAGTTCGGGCACGAGACCTCGACCACCTCGGCGCCGAGACCCTGAAGCGTCTCCACGGCGGTGCGGAACGATTCCTCCACCCCGGACTGGTAGCCGTCCCCGGCGAACTCCCGCACGACCCCCACCCGGACTCCCTTGAGGTCTCCGGTGGCGCCGGCACGCGATGCGGCGACAATGTCAGGGATCTGCACGTCCAGGCTGGTCGAGTCGCGCGGATCGTGCCCGGCGATCACCTGGTGCAGCAGCGCAGTGTCCTCGACGGTGCGTCCACAGGGACCGCCCTGGTCGAGCGACGAGGCGCAGGCCACGAGCCCGTAGCGCGAGACCGTGCCATAGGTGGGCTTGACGCCGACGGTGGCGGTGAGTGCGGCGGGCTGACGGATGGATCCGCCGGTGTCGGTTCCGATGGCCAGCGGCGCCTGGTGCGAGGCGAGCGCCGCGGCGGAGCCACCGCCAGAGCCGCCCGCGGTCCGCGACCGGTCCCACGGGTTCCGTGTCGGGCCGTACGCGGAGTTCTCCGTGGAGGACCCCATCGCGAACTCGTCCATGTTCGTCTTGCCCAGGATCGGGATCCCGGCCTCGCGGAGCCTTGCCGTCACCGTCGCGTCGTAGGGCGACATGTAGCCTTCGAGCATCTTCGATCCGCACGTGGTGGGCGCGTCGGTGGTGGTGAAGACGTCTTTGAGGGCGAGCGGAACGCCGGCCAGCGGGCCGAGTTCCTCGCCGGCCGCGAGGCGCGCGTCAACGGCACGGGCCGCGTCCAGCGCGGCGTCGGCGCCGACGTGGAGGAAGGCGTTGATCTCGCCGTCGACCTTCTCGATCTGGTCGAGGTGCGCACGGGTGACCTCCTCCGAGGACACCTCCCGCGCGGCGATCCGGCCCGCCAGGTCGGCGGCGGTGGCGGTGGTGAGCTCGGTCATGCGTCCTCTCCCAGGATCTGCGGAACCTCGAAGCGTTGCTGGTCGGCGGCCGGCGCCTGGTCGAGCGCCTGGTCCGGCGTCAGCCCGGGGGTGACGACGTCCTCCCGGTACACGTTGGCGATCGCGGTGGGATGGCTCATCGCCGGGACGTCGTCCGCGGCGACCTCGGAGACGGCCTGCACGTGGCCGAGGATGTCGGTGAGCTGCTGCGCGAAGGAATCCAACTCGGATTCGCTGAGCTCCAGACGTGACAACCTGGCGAGATGCGCGACATCACCGCGTGAGATCGAGGTCACGTGCCTGCCCCTTTCCGTGACGTGGTCGGTACCGGGCCAGCCTAGTCAGCCCGGATCGGTGCGGCACAATGGGTATATGTCTTATCTGCTTCGCGTCCTGCTCCCCGACCGACCGGGAAGCCTGGGATCCCTCGCGGTGGCCCTGGGTTCGGTGGGCGCGGACATCATCAGCCTCGACGTGGTGGACCGGTTCGACGGTGTCGCGGTGGACGACATCGTGGTGGACGTGCCACACGCGACGTTCCCGGACACCCTCATCACCGCGGCCGAGAACCTCGACGGGGTGATGGTGGATTCCCTGCGCCCGTTCAGCGGGATCCTCGACGCTCACCGCGAGCTCGAGTTGGTCGACGCGGTGGCGGGCGCCGGCGCGGGTGCCGCGCAGCTGATCGCCGACGAACTGCCCAATGCCCTGCGTGTCGGATGGGCGCTGGTCGTCGACGTCTCCGGCGACGCCTCTCACCTGGTGGCGCGCGGCGAGGCCGCTCCCCAGTGGGAGAGCGGCCGGGTCGACGCCCTGCGCGGGTTGGAGCGTGCGGTCGCGCTCGTTGACGACGACGACACGGTGCCGGCGGAATGGTCCGCCATGGACACCGCCCTCGCGGCGGCGCCGCTGCCGGCTGGCCACGTTCTCGTCGTGGGCAGACCGGGTGGGCCGTCTTTCCGGGCGTCGGAGATCGCCAGGCTCGGCTACCTCACCGGGATCCTGCGGACTCTCCGGACGGGCTGACGATGCGCACCGCGGCGATGGTCACGACGACAGCGATCGCTGCTGGCACTGTCCCGCACGTGCTGGTGCTCACCCGCCGGATCCCCTTCACCTCACTGGCAGGTGGCCGCGTGGCGGACGAGCATCGTGCACAGACTGCATCGGCGGCGAGTATCCCCCTGCTCGCCGCGGAGGCCTGCCTCGCCCTGTGGGCCGGACGCCACCCGACGCACGCGCGACAGGTGGGCACCGATTTCGAGCGCAGGTACGCGGCACCGCTGTGCGCTCTGTGGCTCGCCGGCGCTGCCGGACTGGCCGCCGGGTACTAGGCCCCGGACTCGGCGCGGACCGTCAGTCCCGTCGCCACAACCACGCAGCGATCGCTCCGAAGAACAGCGAGACCAGCGGAAGGATCCATGCCAGATCAGTCATCACGACGATCTGTCGAAGCTGCTCGGTGGACAGGAACTGCTGGCTGTCGAACGAAAAGAGACCGCCCACCGGCCGCGACATCGGACCAACCCAGAGCCACACCAACGCCAGGAAGGCTCCCACCGACATGCCCGTCAGCGCCGCGGCGACCAGCGCGACGACTTTCAGCGGTCCTCTGCCCACGAGCCCCCGGACGCTGACGGCCACCGCGAGCACCAGTCCCACGAGTGCGCCGACGACCAACGGCCAGGGGAACTGCGCCAGAGGCGCCGCAGCCGTCACTCGTCGGGACCGTCGGCGTCCGCGGCCGCGTCCGCGACGTCACCGCCGGAGACGTCGTCCTCCGCGGCCGCTGCGGGTCCGTTCTCCAGAAGGTCGACGAAGCCCGCCTCGTCGAGGATCGTCAGGGCGAGTTCCTCTGCCTTGGCGGCCTTGGATCCGGGGTTGTCCCCCACCACCACGTAATCGGTCTTCTTGGAGACCGATCCGGAGGCCTTCCCTCCGCGGGAGATGATCGCCTCTTTGATGCCGTCGCGGGTGAAGCCCTCGAGTGAGCCCGTCGCGACGATCGTCAGTCCCTCGAGGGTCCGCCGCACGGTCTCGTCCCGCTCGTCCTCCATCGACACGCCCGAGCGGGTCCACCGGTCCACGATCTCGCGATGCCAGTCGACCGAGAACCACTCGACCACCGAGGCCGCGATCGTGGCGCCGACTCCGTCGGTCTCCGCGAGTTCCTCTTCGGTCGCCGCCCGGATCGCTTCCATGGAGCCGAAACGGGTCGCGAGGGCACGCGCGGCCGTGGGGCCCACGTGCCTGATCGACAGCGCCACGAGGACCCGCCACAGGGGACGCTGCTTGGCGGTGTCGAGATTGCCGAGCAGCTTGCGGCCGTTCTCGGTCAGGACCACGCGTTCGGCGGGCGCGCCGGCCTCGATCTGCTTCTTCGTGGCCTTGGCAATACGGGTGTAGAGCGACGTGCGGAGCAGGTCGCCCTCGGTCAGGTCGAACAAGCCCGCCTCGTTCTCCAGTACGCCACTGACAAGGAGGTCGGACGCCCCCTCGTACCCGAGAGCCTCGATGTCCAGCGAGTTGCGCGAGGCGAGGTAGAACAGCCTCTCCCTCAGCTGAGCCGGGCACGACCGCTGGTTGGGGCACCGCCAGTCGGCGTCGCCCTCCTTGGCGGGTGCCAGGACCGTGTCGCATTCCGGGCACCGTTCGGGAAACACGAACTCGCGCTCGCTACCGTCCCGGCGTTCGACGACCGGGCCCAGCACCTCAGGGATCACGTCGCCGGCCTTGCGGATCACCACGGTGTCCCCGATGAGGATCCCCTTGCGGATCACCTCGGTCTGGTTGTGCAGCGTGGCGAGGGAGACGGTGGATCCCGCGACGAGGACGGGCTCCATGTAGGCGAAGGGGGTCACCCGTCCGGTCCGTCCGACGGACACGCGGATGTCGTGCAAGGTCGTCATGACCTCTTCGGGCGGGTACTTGTAGGCGATCGCCCAGCGTGGAGCGCGGGACGTCTGTCCGAGGCGCCGCTGTACCGCACGGTCGTCGATCTTGACGACCAGCCCGTCGATCTCGTGGACGGGGTCGCTGCGGTGCTCGCCCCAGTAGCGCACCCGCTCGAGCACGGCATCGGTACCGGTCGCGGGTGCGGTGTACGGCGACACCGGCAGTCCCCAGTCACCGAGAGCGAGATACACGTCGTGCAGGCTGTCGAAGGTTGCACCCTCGACCGCGCCGAGGCCGTGGCAGTACATCCGCAGACGTCGCTGGGCGGTCACGGCCGGGTTCTTCTGACGCAGCGATCCCGCCGCACTGTTGCGCGGGTTGGCGAACGGGGCCTTGCCCTCGGCCACGAGCCCGGCGTTGAGCTCGGTGAAGTCCTCGAGACGGAAGAAGACCTCACCCCGGACCTCGAGCAGCGACGGGACCGGTCGGTCGCCGGATGCCGTGAGGGTCACCGGGATGTCCTCGATCGTGCGTGCGTTGAGGGTGACGTCCTCCCCGGTACGACCGTCTCCCCGGGTGGCCGCACTGACCAGCTTCCCGTCCCGGTAGACGAGGTCGAGCGCGACGCCGTCGATCTTGACCTCACAGAGGAACGGCAACTGCTCCTCCGAAACGTTGGCCTGCTCGACCGCGGAGACGATCCAGTCCCGCAGCTCGTCCTCGGAGAAGACGTTGTCCAGACTCGTCATCCGCTCGAGGTGCTCGACCGGCGCGAAATCCGTGGAGAACCCGCCGCCGACGAGCTGGGTCGGCGAATCGGGACTCTGCAGCCCCGGGTACTGGGCCTCGAGCTCGGAGAGCTCGGCGAAGAGACGATCGAACTCGGCGTCCGAGACGATCGGTGCGTCCTTGACGTAGTACCGAAACTGGTGGTCGCGGACGGTCTCGGCAAGCTCGGCCCAGGAGTGTCGGGCCCGGGGCGGGATGTCCCCGTCGGTACCGGGGACGTTGCTGTCGATGGGATCGCTCACGGTGTCAGGGTAGTCCCGCCCACCGCGTTGATGTCGCAGTGCTGGCATACGGTGTGACAATGACAACCACCACACAGTCCCCCGTCACCATCGACCGGAATCGTCTGCTCGCATTCGATCTGGAGACCACCGGCCAGGACCCCCGAACCGCACACGTCGTCACTTCGGCCCTCGTGGCGATCGACGGACCCGAGAAACAAGAGTTCACCTGGCTTGCCGATCCGGGGGTCGAGATCCCGGAAGGGGCGACCGCGGTCCACGGGATCAGTACCGAATACGCGCGCGCGAACGGACGGCCGCATGCGGAGGTGATCGCCGAGACCGTGGCGGGGATCCGCCGGGGATGGAACGAGGGCCGGGCGTTGGTGGTGTTCAATGCGGCGTTCGACCTGACGATCCTTCGCAGATGGGACCCCTCGTTCGAGATCCTCGGACCGGTGGTCGACCCGTTCGTGGTGGACCGGGCGGTCGATCCCTACCGCAAGGGGAAGCGGACCCTCGGTGCGGTGTGCGAGCACCATGGTGTCACTCTCGACTCCGCCCACGAGGCGAGTGCGGACGCGCTCGCTGCTGCGAGACTGGCATGGAAGCTGTTCGGTGGACACAACGAGCTCGCCGGAGCCGACTGGCGAGAGGTCAACAACCTGCAGGCGAAATGGCACGAGGCTCGCCAGCGGGACTTCGTGGCGTATCTCGAACGAACGGGCAAGGACGCCTCGGACGTCAATACCGCCTGGCCCATGGCCACGGACTGACCGAATCGATCTGATCCGGCTGGTCCGCGTGCACCGCTCGGCACCGTCCGGAACGCGTGAGTTGCTCTCCCGACCTATTCGGCGACGCGCGGCGCGGTCTCCGCGACCGACCTGGCACCGGCCAGGGCACGGGTGGCGGCGGCCGCGCTGCCGGTCATCTGCTCCTCGGTAGGCGTCAACGTCAGTTGGTGCAAGCTCTCGTAGCGGGGGGCCGACAACCGATCCATCAGATGCAGAAGTTCTCGGGCGGCATGCTCTGCCCCGGAGGACGCGTCGGGCCAACCTCGTCCGTCGGGCGAGCCCTCCAGTTGCAGGATCCGCCCCGCGCCGAGCACCATTCCCGCGGCATCCAGGGCGTCGTGCGAGCTCGCTCGGCGGAGGGGCTCTGCCGCGAGGCAGAGGCCGTCGAGTGCGGCCTCGTCCGCAGGCGGCTCGGCGAACGCCGTGTACAGCGCCGGAGCATCAGGTCCGGACGCGGTGGGCACGCGGAGAAGGATCTCGTCGACACCGCCCGCCCGCAGTGAGTCGGCGAACCGGCACAACGCCAGCCCGATCTGGTCCACGGAGACGGCGGGTACCGGGTCGAAGGTGCTCGGAGCCGGAACGGTACCGGCAGCGACCCGCCAGAGCAGGGGTTCGTCGAGGATGATCCTCGACCCGGTCCGGAGCCGGCCGGCGAGTCCGGTGGCGAACCGCGATACGCCCTCGGCGAGCGATGCGGCCACGTCCCGACGGGCTCCGCGGTCCGACGAGACCGGCATACCGGAGGCGAGTTCAAGTCCGGCGGTGAGCGACCACGGTCCCCGGATCCGTACCTGCAGTAGCCGCGCGTCGTCCACCGGGTCCGCTTCGGGATCACGGACCAGTTCGTCGGCCTCCTCGAGCGCGTCGCTGTCGCGGTCCAGGAGGTCTGCGGCCACCCTGGCCAACCTGCCCGGTGAACTCGCCAGACGCCAGCCGCGGGGCGACACGTCGACGGGGAGGTCGACGAGCATCGCCGCGGTCCGGCCCATGAGGTCAGTACCGGGGCCCCGGTCCGTGAGCTCGGGGAGGTACGGCAGCGCGTGGCATTCACCCATCACTATCCGGGCCGCCTCCCGGGGGTCGGTCCCCGGCATCGGGCCCGGCCCGGTGCTCGACGGTGCCCGCCGCGTCACCGTTCCCTGGCTTCCGGCCGTGCGGACGAGATCGTCCCGCTCCCCAGAACCCGATCCCCGCCGGGATCGGGCTGGTAGAGCACGGCGGCCTGTCCCGGCGCGACACCACGGACCGGGGTGTCGAGCGTGATCTCCAGCCGGGCGTCGGCGCCCTCGCCGACCCTGCGTACGTGGCCGGGCGTCGCCTCACCGTGCGCGCGGATCTGGACCCGGCAGTCCGCCTCGCGGATCTCCTCGTCGACCAGCCAGTAAGGCGAGGTCGCGGTCATCCGGGACGACAGCAGATGATCCGCGCCCCCGACCGTGACCGTCCCGGTCTCGGCGTCGATGGCGGTGACGTAGCGGGGCTGCCCGTCTGCCGCCGGCGCTTCCAGTCCGAGGCCCTTACGTTGACCGATCGTGAACCCGTGGACGCCCTCGTGCCTTCCGAGTTCGTCTCCGCTGTCGGCGTCGATCATCGCGCCGGGGCGCAGGCCGATTCGCGCGCCGAGAAAGGCTCGGGTGTCGCCCGACGGGATGAAGCAGATGTCGTGGCTGTCCGGCTTCGAAGCGACGGAGAACCCCGCCGCCTCGGCCTCGGCGCGGATCTCCGGCTTCGTCGTGTCCCCCAGGGGGAACATCGAATGGGCCAGCTGGCGGGGCGTGAGCACGCCCAGGACATAGGACTGGTCCTTGGCCTCGTCGACCGCTCGCCGCAGAACAGGACGAGTGGTGCCGTCGGGCAGTTCCTCGTGGGACAGGCGAGCGTAGTGCCCGGTCGCTACGGCGTCGAACCCCAGGGCCATCCCGCGGTCGAGGAGCGCCTCGAACTTGATGCGCTCATTGCAGCGCAGGCACGGATTGGGGGTTTCTCCCCGGGCGTAGGAGTCGACGAAGTCGTCGATCACGTCGGCACGGAACCGTTCGGCGAAGTCCCACACGTAGAACGGGATGCCGAGCATGTCGGCGACGCGACGCGCGTCTCCGGCGTCCTCCCGGGAGCAGCAGCCGCGTGATCCGGTCCGCAGTGTCGCCGGGTCGGCGCTGAGCGCGAGATGCACACCCACGACATCGTGTCCCGCGGCCACGGCGCGCGCGGCGGCGACAGCGGAATCCACGCCACCACTCATCGCGGCGAGAACTCTCATGACGCCTCCACTCCTGCACTCGACAGCCCGAGACCTGCCACCCTCGCGCGCTCGACCGCGGGGCCGAGGGCGGCGATGGTCGCGTCCACGTCGGCGTCCGTGCTGGTGTGTCCCAGGCTCAATCTCAGGCTGCTCCGCGCGGCGGCGTCGTCGGCACCGGTCGCGAGCAGCACGTGACTCGGTTCGGCCACGCCAGCGGTGCACGCCGACCCCGTCGAGCACTCGATCCCGGCGGCGTCCAGCAAGAGGATGAGCGACTCCCCGGAGCAGCCGGGGAAGGTCAGGTTGGCGATACCGGGCAGCCGGTCTCCCCCGCCGTTCGGGATCACGTCGGGCACGGCGTGACGGATCCCGTCCACGAGACGGTCACGGAGCGCCGACAGACGCCGGGCTTCCCCCTCCATATCGGCGACGGCCGCGTCGAGGGCGGCGGCCAGTGCCACCACACCGGGCACGTTCACCGAGCCCGAGCGGAGGTCACGCTCCTGGCCGCCGCCGAATCCGATGGGCTCGCACGTCGCACTCCGGTCCAGCAGGAGCGCACCCACTCCCAATGGGCCACCGAACTTGTGCGCGGACAGGCTCAACGACGTGACACCCAGCGCGGAGAAATCCACGGGGACGTGGCCGACCACCTGAACCGCGTCGGTGTGCACCGCCGCACCGGCGGACCGGGCCTCGGCGGCGATCGCCGCCACGTCGCTGAGAGTGCCGATCTCGTTGTTGCCGAGCATGGTCGCGATCAGGGCCAAGCGCTCGCCCACCTCGTCGGCCAACTCGGCGACCGTCTCGGGTCTCACCTCGCCCCGACCGTCGACGGGCAGGACCCGCACGTCCCGGCTCCCACCGCGGTCGGTCGACAGGTGTTCCGCCGCGTCGAGCACCGAATGGTGCTCGGTAGCGCCGACGGCGATCACGTCACCGGTCGCGCCTGCGGCGAGTCCGAGCACGGCGATGTTGTCCGCCTCCGTCCCGCCGGAGGTGAACACGACCTCGGAGGGACGGCAGCCCAGGTGGTGCGCCACCGCCTCGCGTGACTCCTCGACGCGGCGTCTCGCGAGGCGTCCGGAGCCGTGGAGTGACGACGCGTTCCCCACGAACGAGGCGGCCTCGGCGTAGGCGGCGATGGCCGCGGGACGCATCGGCGTGGTGGCGGCATGGTCCAGATAGTGGACATCTCGGGTGGTGCGCATATCGCAGGCAAGGATACGCCGGAAAGACCGGAACCCCGGCACCGCAGGGGTGCCGGGGTTCCGGACCGGGCGAGCAGGCGCGAAGGCGCCGCTCGTCAACAGCGACTCACTTGCGGGCGTTGACGGCCTCGGTGAGCTGCGGGGCGACGTTGAACAGGTCGCCCACGATGCCGTAGTCCGCGATCTCGAAGATCGGGGCTTCTTCGTCCTTGTTGACCGCGACGATCGTCTTGGACGTCTGCATGCCGGCGCGGTGCTGGATGGCGCCGGAGATGCCCAGGGCGATGTACAGCTGCGGCGAGACCGTCTTACCGGTCTGACCGACCTGGAACTGGCCCGGGTAGTAGCCGGAGTCGACTGCGGCACGCGACGCACCGACGGCGGCCTTGAGCGAGTCGGCGAGCGGCTCGACGACCTCGGTGAACTTCTCGGCCGAGCCGACGCCACGACCACCGGAGACCACGATGGTGGCCTCGGTGAGCTCGGGACGGTCGCCGCCCACGATCGGGTTGCGCGAGGTGATCTTGGCGGCGTTCTCGGGCTCGGGGACCTGGACCTCGACGATCTCGCCGGCACCGGCGGTCGCCTCGGCCTCGACGGCGCCGGGGCGCACGACGTAGACGGGGGTGTCGCCGGAGACCGTCGCGTCGACGGTGAAGGCACCACCGAAGATCGAGTGGACGGCCGAGCCGTCCTGGCGGATCTCGATGACGTCGCAAAGCACGCCCGAGCCGGTCCGGGCCGCCAGACGGCCGGCGAGCTCCTTGCCCTCGGCGGTGGCGGCGAGCAGGACCGCGGCCGCGCCCTGCTCGGCCAGGCCGGCGAGGACGTCGACCTTGGGTGCGACGACGTAGTTCTGGACGTTGTCCCCCTCGGCGGCGTAGATCTTCTCGGCGCCCCCGGCCTTGAGCTCCTCGGCGAGCGAGGTGGCGACGCCGCTGTCGCCGAAGACGACGGCGGCCGGCTCACCGAGCGCACGCGCGGCGGTCAGCAGCTCCAGGGTCGCCTTCTTGAGTTCGCCGTCGACGTGCTCGACCGCGACGAGTACTTCAGCCATTGTGGATTCTCCTTGGAATGTCTTGGGCAGTCGGTCCGGGACCGGAGATCAGATGATCTTCTGGGCGACGAGGTACTTGGCGATGTCGTTGCCGCCCTCGCCCTCGTCCGTGACCTTCTCGCCCGCGGCGCGCGGCGGCTTGGGGGTGACGGAGGTGACCTTGGAGGCGGAGTTCTCCCCGCCCACCTGCGCGGCCTCGACATTGGTGTCGGCCAGGGTCATGGTCTCGACCGGCTTCTTTTTGGCCGCCATGATCCCCTTGAACGACGGGAAGCGCGGCTCGTTGATCTTCTCCGAGACCGACACGATGCACGGCAGCGACGCCTCGACGCCGAAGATGCCCTCATCGGTCTCGCGCTCGCCCTTGGCCACACCGTCGGCGATCTCGAGCTTGCTCATGTGGGTGAGCTGCGGGAGGCCGAGGTACTCGGCGAGAATAGCCGGCAGCGCGCCCATCCGTCCGTCGGAGGCCTCGTTGCCACAGATGACCAGCTCGGTGCCCTCGATGGTTCCGAGCACGTTGGCCAGCGCCCACGCGGTCTGGACCACGTCGGATCCGTGCAGGGCCTCGTCATTCAGGTGGATGGCCTTGTCCGCACCCATAGAGAGGGCCTTGCGGATCGCCTCGGTGGCGCGCTCGGGACCGGCGCACAGCACGGTCACCTCGCCCTCGCCGGCCTCCTTGATCTGGAGCGCCTGCTCGACGGCACGCTCGTTGATCTCGTCCAGAATCGCGTCCGCGGCTTCACGGTCCAGCGTGTGGTCCGAGTCGTTGAGCTTCTTGTCGGACTCGTAGTCCGGAACCTGCTTGATCAATACGACGATATTCGTCATCGGCCTGCGTCGACCTCCTGCGAGTCGGGGCTGGGTTTGATCCGCCGGACATGACGGATCGCACCGGGTTGTGGTCCTGAGTCACACAATAACGCGCCCGGGGCCGTGGACGCAGTGTCGGGTCCGTCAATTGATCCGCTTCTCCCAGCCCGCCCAGGCCGAATCACGCAGTTCGTTCTTGCGGACTTTGCCCGTCGAGGTCCTCGGCAGGGCAGGCGTGATCTCCACCGCGCCGGGCACTTTGTAGCGGGCGATCCTGGTCCGGCAGTGCTCGATCACCCCGGCCTCGTCAAGCTCCGAGCCGGGGCACACCACGACGTACGCCTTGGGCCGCTCGCCCCACTTCTCGTCCGGCATCGACACGACCGCGCAGTCCATGACCTCGGGGTGCGAGGCGATGGCCTGCTCGACCTCGATGGTCGAGATGTTCTCGCCTCCGGAGACAACGACGTCCTTGGCCCGGTCGAGGAGCTGGACGTAGCCGTCCGGATGCATCACGCCGAGGTCACCGGAGTGGAACCACCCGCCGGCGAACGCTGCCTCCGTGGCTTCGGGGTCCCGGAAGTAGCCCTTCATGACCCCGTTTCCGCGCATGACGACCTCGCCCATGGTCACGCCGTCGGCCGGCACGTCGACGAGCCTGCGCTCCCCCGGCGAGGTCCGCTCGACGACACGCACCGTGTCTGCGTGGATCATCGCCACACCCTGGCGGGACTTGAGGGCGGCGCGCTCGTCCGGGTCGAGCTGCGCCCAGCCCGGCTGCGGGATGCACTCGGTGAACGGACCATAGGTCTCGGTAAGCCCGTACACCTGCGTCACGTCGATGCCCAGGTCCTCGAATCGCCGCAGGATCGTCGGAGACGGCGGAGCGCCGGCGGTGACCATGCTGATCCCCTCGACCGGGCGGGCTGCGGGATCGTCCGCGATGGCGGAGAGAACGGCCGGGGCTCCGGCGAGCCGGTTGATCTGCTCGGAGTCGAACGCCCGCCAGATCTGGTCACCGCGGACCGCACGGAGACAGACGTGGGTACCCCGGGCGCCGGTCAACGCCCAGGTGGTGCACCATCCGTTGCAGTGGAACATCGGCAGGGTCCACAGGTACCGGGAGTCCGCGTCGAACTTCTGCGTGACGATCTCGCCGAGCGCGTTGAGGTACGCACCACGGTGGGTGTACATGACGCCCTTGGGGCGACCCGTGGTCCCCGAGGTGTAGTTGACGGCGATGATCGAGTCCTCGTCCTCGACACCCCACGGCACGGGCTGCGGGGACGCCTGGGCGAGCGCGTCCTCGAACGCCTCGGCTCGCGGCCCGAACCGCGCGGGGTCCGGCTGGGTGCCGTCAGCGTCGGGCGTCACCAGCACCAGCCGGATCGACTCAGGTAACTCGTCCCCGAGCCCCGCGAGCAGTTCGGCGTCGGCGATGAGCACCTCGATGCCGGCGTGGTCGACGATGTAGGCGATCTCGGCCGGGGCCAGTCGCGTGTTGAGCGCCACCACGGCGGCACCGGCGAGTGGCACACCGAACTGGGCGAGCAACGCCTCTGCGGAGTTGGGCGCGAGTACGCCGACGCGGTCTTCACGCGTCACCCCGCGCATCGTCAGGAGCGAGGCGAGTCGGGTGGCCCGTTCGGCGAACTCGGCATAGGTCTGGCGGCGCGGGCCGTCCACCACGGCGGTCGCGTCGGGAGACACACGCGCCGCCTTCTCGAGGAAGGTCAGCGGGGTCAGTGCCGTGTCGAGTCCGGAGGTGGCGGTCATCGCAGGTATTCACCTTTCGTGGAAAGTGCCGTGATGCCAGTCACAGTAGCGCCGCGCATGCCGGTCCACCGCGCCGTTCGCTCCGAGATCCCCCGCCGCCGGGTGTGCCGCTGATCCCTGCGACACGGTGCGCCCGACGTCGGGCCATGCGCGGTGCGGACTAGTCTCAGGCGGTGACTCTCGCCACGGGGGTCGGCAACGAGGGAGGAACTGTGGGACCGGCATCGACTCCGCGCGCCACGCGGACCCTGGCCGCCGCACTCGCGGTGGGGCTGCTCGCCGGCTGTGTCTCGCACACCGAGAGCGGCGGCGCGCGGATGAGCCAGGCGGCGAGTTGGTCCTCGGTCACAGGCGGACCATCCAATTCGGGCCGCGCGCATTCGGAGCTCGCCGATGCCCCGGAGTTGCTGTGGTCGCGGACGCTGGGCGCGCCGGCGATCGGTGTGGCCAGCTCGGATGGTCTCGGGTCGCTCTTCCAGGCGACGGTGTCCGAGCGCGGGTGCAACGTGTGGTCGCTGTCGATGGACGACGGCCGTAAGAACTGGTGCATGCGGATGCCCACCGACGGCCCGCGCATCACCGCGACCGTCGACGGGCGCGGAACCCTGTTTGTCCCGATGTACGGCGGTGTCAGCTCGGTGGCCGCCGAGGGCGAGAACCGGTGGTTCGCCCCGATCCGCGGCATCCCCACGACCGTGACGCTGCTGGACGAGCGTCACCTGCTGCTCATCAGCCACCAGGGCGCGGCACGCGTCGTCAACACCCACACCGGACTCGACTCCTCCCCGGAGATGCGGCTCGCCGGGGAGATCACCACGAGCGACCACGGCTACGGGCTGCCGTGGTGCGGGATCGGCGAGTCGGGGTGCCCGGTACCCGGACCCGCAGCGGTCGACACGAACTCCGCCACCGCATATGTGACGGTGTGGACGCCGGGCGCCGACGACCCCGAGTTGGTCGCCGTGCGGTTCGTCGACGGCGAGTACCCGACGCTCGAGGAACTGTGGCGCGTGCCGCTGCCCGGAGGGCGCCTCGGTGTGCCCCCGGTGCTCTCCGACGACGGTGCGACGGTCTACGTCCACGACGCGGACGGCGACCTCCGTGCCTTCGCGACCGCGGACGGGACCGGGACGTGGTCCACCCCGATCGGGTACCGACCCGACCTGCCGCCGGCGCTGCTCCCCGACGGGACGCTGGTCACCGGTGGCCGCACGACGACGGTGTGGAAGGGACCCGACGACGACCACGACGACGACGCCGGCCCGGCACCGGTCGTGGCGCTCTCCGGCGGCGACGGTTCGGGCCGGGAGCTCTGGCGGCGCGATGACCTGCAGCAGTTGACCAACCCGGCCGCGACCGCGGACGGCCGGGTGGTGGTGGCCGTCCGGGCGGCGGACTCTTCCGACGACGACGACTCCGGGCCCGGAATCGCCCTACACCTGCTCGACGGTGCGGACGGGCACACGATCCACCGCATCGAGGTCCCCGCCGCGACCGGTCCGGTCTCCGGTCTGAGCATCGACGACGACGGTCACATCGCTCTCACCACCGGCCTGGGCGCGGTCTACGTCTACGAATAGAGCCTGCGCTCACGAGTAACCCCGCGCGCACAGCACTATCCGCGGCGTCGCGGCCCGCAGACGAACACCACCGCCGAGCGGTCGATGCGGGTCACCACCAGTGCCAGTGGCCGCGAACCCTTGAGCGCCAGAGACTTCCGCAGGACATCGGGATCCACGTCGACACCGCGGACGAGGATCTCCATAGACCCGCAGTCCCTCGCCCGCAGGACCCTGCGGAGTTCTTTTCTGTCGAGCCGGCACCGGTCGAGGACCTCGAATCCCGAGTATCCGGGCGGGATCTCCGGACCCGTCAGGTGGGCAATCCGAGGATCGAGTTGCCGCAGCCCGTGACGGCGGGCCCAGTGCCGTACCAGCCCTGCCCGGACGACCGCCCCGTCCGGATCCACGATGAACGCCTCCGGCTCGGGGTGTGCGTCGACGTCGTCGTCGTCACCGTCGGTCACCTCCTCGACATGCACGGCGACACCATCGGACTCCAGGCGCGGCGGTCCCCACGGGCCGGGTTCCCCGGCGCCGACGGTGCGGACCACAGTGGCGCGGCGACCCACTCCCCCGGACAATCCCTCGGACCACAGACACGCCTCGCGTACCGAGCCGTCGAGTGACACCACCTCCACCTCGCCCCGGTGATCCAGGACCGACGTGTCCAGGCCGGGCGCGCACTTGATCACGTGATCGCGGCCGCCGACCACCTCCAGCAGCGCCGGCAGCGGCGGGCTGAGCTGGGCGGGGTCGTGGATCCGGCGTCCACCGGAGCGTCGCGCCGGATCGGCGACGATCACGGCGTCCCGGCTCGGCGGGGCGAGCGCATCCGCGACACACACCAGCGCCCCGGGGACGTTCCGGGTGGCCATGCGCGCACGCACCGGATCGAGATCGGACCCCACCACACGGTCGGCGGTGCGGACCAGTTCGCCGAGCTCAGCTCCGACCGAACAGGTCACGTCGTGGACAACGCGACTCGACAGACGTAGAGCGCGCAATGCGGCAACCGGCCAGGCGGTCGCCTGCTGCACCGCCTCGTCCGTGAGCACCATCCGATCCGCACCGCGGATCCGGCCGGCCGCCCGCGTCCGCGCCGTCACCACGTCGATCGCCGCGGCGGCGTGCTGCGGGTCGACCCGGCGCACCGCCTCCGTCGACGCGACCACCTGCGTACGCGAGAAATCGAGCCCGTCCGCGACCTCCAGGAGCGCGCGGCCGGCAGCGGTGAGCAGGAAATCCAGATCCTCCGGGGTCACGGGCGCACCCTAGTGCCCACCCGGAGCGATGTCGCGGTGGGCCCCGAGGACCTCGGCGACGTCCGTGGCGGCGGCGAGGTCGGTGAGCACGTGCAGGGTCGGGCGCAACATCCCCAGCCGGCCCAAGGTCCCGGCGTGGGCGGCATCGTCGGCCCTGATCCACTCGGCCGACCTGGCCTCGCTGGTCCCACCGTCCGGCTCCGCGCCGTCGGGAAGGGCGGCGACGAAGAACAGCGTGTCGTACCGACGCGGCGGGCCGACGGGCGTGGTCCACCGGTCCCACGGCCGCAACAGGTGCGCGGACAGGACCAGCCCGTGGTCCCGCAGCAGGCCGTCGAGATCGCCCGCCCCCGCGTCGAGGGCGTCTCGCTCGTCGCGGCCGGGCCAGACGGGAATGACACCCTGCGCGGCGTCGTGGTCCGGCACTGCGTCATGGTCCGACACTGCGTCGAGGTCCGGCACTGCGTCGAGGTCCGGCTCCGCGAGGAGGACCCCCGTCTCCTCGAACAGCTCGCGCACCACGCCCCGCACCGCGGCGCCGGCACGCCTGACCGAGATGTGGAACCGGTCGGCCCACCACGTCGCGTCGGGGCCCCGCCACCGGCGCGTTCCGAGGTGGTCACGACGCTCCACACCTCCCCCGGGAAACACCGACATCCCCGCCGCGAACTGCATCGTCGCCACCCGGTGCTGCAGGAACACCTCGACCCCGGCACCGACACGGGCCTCGCGGATCAGCGCCACTGTCGCGGCCTCGCGCACCGGTACCTCCTCCGGGACATACGCCTCGTCCCGCGGACGCGTCGTCATGCCTGTCGGTGCCGACCCGCACGGCGTGACCGACGCGCGAAGTACCGACCGTCGATCACGGACACGGTGATAGCCTGCGCGAACGCGCGGCTGAGGTTCTCCGAGGTGATCACGTCCTCGATGAGTCCCATCGCCGTGACCTCACCCTCCGCCAACAGCATGGCGTGCGTGAACCCCGGGGGGATCTCCTCGACGTGATGGGTGACGAGCACCGTCGCGGGTGCGTCCGGGTCGAGAGCCATGTCGCCCAACCGCGCGACGAGGTCCTCGCGGCCCCCGAGATCGAGCCCGGCACCCGGTTCGTCCAACAGCAGCAGCTCCGGATCGGTCATCAACGCACGGGCGATGAGGACCCGCTTGCGTTCGCCTTCCGACAGGGTCCCCCACGTCCGCTCGGCCAGATGCTCCGCCCCGATCGCCTCCAACATATCCGCGGCCCGGTCGAAATCAATCTGGTCGTAGCGCTCGCGCCACCGTCCCAGCACCGCGTACCCGGCCGAGACCACCAGGTCCTGCACCACTTCGTCACCCGGGATCCGGCCGGCCACCGCCACCGAGGACATGCCCAGACGACTACGGAGCTCGGTCACCTCGGTGCGCCCGAGCTGCTCGCCGACGATCACCGCCGTGCCCGTGCTCGGGTACTCCAGTGCGGCGGCGATCTTGAGCAGCGACGTCTTGCCTGCGCCGTTCGGCCCCAACACCACCCACCGCTCGTCCAGCTCCACCTGCCAGGACAACGGGCCGACGAGACTCTTGCCCTCACGGCGCAGGGAGACGTCCCTCAAATCCAGGACGAGGTCGGGGTCGATGTCGATGGGGGTACTCACGGCGCCCATCTAACCCCTAATCCGCCACCCGGGTGGCGAGGCACACGGACTCATCCGCCAAACCCCTCGACACGGCACGGCGGAATCGCGAGACGGTGCGACGGCGGCGACAGCTCAGTACAGAGCGCTCGCGAGGTTCCGGCGAGCGGTGAGCACTCGCGGGTCATCCGCCGGAAGTGCCTCGAGCAGTTCGAGCAGACGGGTCCGCAGGGTGGCGCGATCGTCGCCGAAATGCACCCGGATCGCGTCCGTCAGGACGTCGTACGCCGAGTCGTACTCACCCGACACCAGGAGCAGGTCGGCGGACCGCAGGGCGGCCGCGACGGTGCCGTCCCTCGCGTCGGCGCCGTCCACTGCGTCGGCACCGCTGCCGCCGCCGGTCTCGTCCGCCACCCGTCGGGACGCCTGGACATATCGCAGCGCCTCGACGAGTTCGTGATCGCCGGGACGCGCCTCGACCAGGGAACTGAAAAGCTCTTCAGCGGTGGCCAGATCTCCCTCGGACAGGGCCTCTTCCGCCGCGTCCAACTCGGGGTCCGACACCTCCCCAGGGGCCTCGACTGACGGACCGGACTCGGGACCGGTGAGCTTGCCCTCCGTCGCACGCAACACCGCGTCGAGCCATTGCCGCAGAGCCTCCTCGGGCTGCTCGCCCTCGAAATCGGCGAGCGGACGCCCTGCCGCGATCGCGAAGACCGACGGCACCGTACGCGCCTGGAGCGCCTGGGCGATACCCGGCGACACGTCCACGTCCACGGTCGCGTGGACCCACGCGCCGTCCGCCTCGTCGGCCATCGCGCCCAACAGCGCGGTCAGCGTCGTGGGTGCTCGCCGGGAGACCAATTCGATGATCACGGGCACCTGGCCCGATCGAACGAGGACCTCCTGCTCGAACGTCGACTCGTCCACCTGTACCCGGGTGGCGGCGCCACCGGTGGGCCGCGCACCTGCCTGCCCCGGAGCGCGACCGTCTGCGGTCGCGCTGCGCTGGGCTTCGGCACGGTTCTTCAGCCCCGTGAGGTCGACGGCGCCGGCGAGCGACGCCGCGAGCTTCTGCTCGACGGCGGACGGGGGACGGTTACCTGGTCTCGACACGGTCCCGATCCTGCCACGCCGCCGCCGAGGCTGCTGCAGCGGCCGGTGTTCAGCCTGCTGCGGGCACCCGGATGATCAGCGCGTCGCCCTGACCGCCACCACCACAGAGTGCGGCGGCACCGAGTCCGCCACCCCGACGGGCCAGCTCGAGCGCGAGTGTCAGCACGACACGGTTACCGGACACCCCGATCGGGTGGCCCAGGGCGATGGCCCCGCCGTTGACGTTGACCTTCTCCGGATCCACCCCGAGCACCTTCGTGGCGTGGAGTCCGACGGAGGCGAAGGCCTCGTTGAACTCGAAGAGATCAATGTCCTCGACCGCGATCCCGGTCCGCTCGCAGGCGTCCAGGACGGCGTCGGACGGCTGGTGCTGAAGGGTGGAATCCGGCCCGGCGACGGTGCCGTACCCCACGATCTCGGCGAGCACCGGCCATCCCTCCGCCTCGGCCCGCGCTGCACTGGTCACGACGACAGCGGAGGCACCGTCGGAGATCTGCGACGACGAACCGGCGGTGATGGTGCCGTCCTTGGCGAACGCCGGACGCAGCGAGGCCATCGACTCCGCGGTCGAGTCGGCACGCACCCCCTCATCGGTCGACACGACCGTCTCGCCCTTGCGCCCCTTGATGGTCACCGGAACGACCTCATCGGCGAAGAGCCCCTTCTCCCAGGCGGCCGCGGCACGCTGATGGGAGACGGCGGCGAACTCGTCCTGTGCTTCGCGGGTGATACCCAGCTCGGCGTTCCGCTGCTCGGTCAACGCACCCATGGGCTGGTCGGTCGGAACGTCGTGAAGCCCGTCGTAGGCCATGTGGTCCAAGACTTCGATCGACCCGTACTTGTAGCCGGCACGGCTCTTGGGGAGCAGGTGCGGGGCCTGGGACATCGACTCCTGGCCGCCGGCGACGACGACCTCAGAGTAGCCGGACCGGATGGCCTGATCCGCCAGGGCGATCGCCGTGAGCCCGGACAGACACATCTTGTTGATGCTCAATGCGTCGACGGCCCTGGGGAGGCCGCCCGCGATCGAGGCCTGGCGCGCGGGCATCTGCCCGACTCCGGCACCGAGGACCTGGCCCATGATGACCTGGTCGACGGCCTCGGGCGACACTCCGCCGCGCTCGAGGGCGCCCTTGATCGCGACGCCACCGAGTTCGGGCGCGGCGAGGGAGGACAGACCGCCCTGCAGGCGTCCGAAGGGGGTGCGGGCGCCGGAGACGATGACGGTACGGGTGGGATCGGCGGTCATGAGACACCTTCCGAATGTGGGGGGGATGACTATCCACGCCAAACTACCGCGAACCCCGACCCGCTAGCGTGGAAGGTATGACCACTACCCCAGCCGACCAGCCCCTGCTGCCCTCAGACCTCGTCGTGGCGATCGACCATGTCGGTGTCGCCGTGCCGGATTTCGATGCCGCCGTCGCGTGGTACCGGGACAACCTGGGCATGGAGAACCTCCACGAGGAGATCAACGAGGAGCAGGGCGTCCGTGAGGCCATGCTCGGATCGCCCGGTCGGCCCACCGGAAGCGCGCTCCTCCAGGTCCTCGCCCCGCTCAACGAGGAGTCCACGATCGCCAAATACCTCGACCGCAACGGTCCGGGCATCCAGCAGATGGCCGTCCGGGTGACGGACATCGAGGCGATCACCGCCCATCTCACCGCTCGTGGTGTGCGGGTGCTCTACCCGGCCCCAAAGAACGGCACCGCCGGTTCCCGCATCAACTTCATCCACCCCAAGGACGCGGGCGGCGTGCTCCTGGAACTGGTGGAGCCCACGGAGCACTAGATCGACTGATCGACGGCTTCGGCGACAGGCCGGCCCGCGCGGCTAGGGTGGCAACATGTCGAGCATGGAGAGCCCCCGCACGGCCGCGCAGTCTTTTGCCCTGGTACGCAAGGGGTACGACCGTGACCAGGTGAATGCGGCACTCTCCCGCCTCGAGGCGGAGGTCGAACTGCTCCGGGCAGACCGGGACGCGGCGGTTCGTCGAGCCGACCGGGCGGCCGATGATCTGGCGCGGGAGCGGGAACGGACGACCTCGCTCGAAGCCCGGGTCGCCGAACTCGGTACCGCGCCGGTCACGGCCGACCAGATGTCAGACAGACTGTCGACGATGCTCGGCCTCGCCCACTCCGAGGCGAACTCTATCCGGGATGCCGCCCACGCGGACGCGGACCAGATCCTCACCCAGGCGGAGGACGACGCGTGGCGGCTCAGGGAGTCCGCAGAGGCGGAACTGAAGGACATCCGGGACCGGAACGCCGCGATCAGGTCCGAACACGCGGCAGTGCTCGACACCGCCCGTTCCCGGGCCGCAGAGATCATCGCCACCGCCGAACGGTCCGCCCGGGCACTGGACGAGGAGGCCGCTCGACGGCGAACGGGAGTCGACGAGGATCACCGGATCGCCTCTGACGCCCGCCGGCAGGAAGCGCTACGTGAGGACGAGCTCCGCCGGGCGGCGTCGATCGAGGCCGCCGAGGGAATCCGCCTTCGGGCGTCTGATGAAGCCGAGCAGCTCCGCGCAGATGCTCAAGCGAGGGCCACCCAGATGATCTCCGAAGCCACAGCGCACACAGAGCGTCTCCGCGCCCTACGTAGGGACGCTCTGTCGGACCTCGCCGCGATCCGGGCACGACTCGAAATCGTGCCGAGCGACGTTGATGAAGAACCTCTCCCGGCCTCACCGATCGGGCGTGAGGACCAGAGCCTCAGCCCCAGCGACGAGTGAGACCGCGACTCCCGCGTCCGCTCCAGCAGCCTGAATGCCAGTGCCGTCGTTCGTCCTCACCACCCGGCCGGTCAGGCCATGCCGCGATGTGCGGGGTGCCTGAGCGGACGATCTGATCGCAGCCGGGGCAGCGATAGTCCTTCGTCGCCCGCGATGTTGCGATGCGACGGACGTGATACTGATCCGGGTCCCCCGCCGGCCCCGACTCCACCCGCGCGGAGCCGAGCCCGACACGGTCCGGCAACGGGCCGGGTCGTTCCGCCCGTCTATGTCGTCGAGGCATAACGCGCTCCGATCAGATCGACTCTCGCACGCGTCAAAAGAGTCGGAGGTCGTTGGACTCGGTCCCCCGGAGACGGTCGTAGTCCAGTGTCACACACCGAATCCCGCGATCCTCAGCGAGGGTGCGCGCCTGGGGTTTGATGATCTGTGCGGCGAAGATCCCGTTGACCGGGGCCAGCAGCGGATCTCGATTGAGCAGCTCGAGATACCGCGTCAGCTGCTCGACCCCATCGATCTCTCCCCGCCGCTTGATCTCGACGGCGACAGTCGCGCCCGCCGAGTCCCGCCCGAGAATGTCCACGGGGCCGATCGCAGTCATGTACTCACGGCGGATGAGGCTGTACCCCTCGCCCAACGTGTCGATGTGCTCGGCGAGAAGCTCCTGGAGATGGGCTTCGACGCCGTCCTTGACGAGTCCCGGATCGACACCCAGATCATGGTGAGAATCATGGTGGATCTCGGCCACCGTGATGCGCAGCTGCTCTCCTGCCTTGTTCTCCACGACCCAGAGGAGATGCTCTTCGTTCTCCGGATGTTCTTGCTCGGTCAACGAGCACGGCGGGGTCATCCAGTTGAGCGGCTTGTACGCCCGGTCATCGGCGTGCACGCTCACCGAACCGTCGGACTTGACCAGCAGGAGCCTGGGTGCCATCGGCAGATGCGCGGTCAGTCTGCCGACATAATCTACCTGACAGGTGGCGACGACGAGTCGCAACGGTACCTCCTGGAATCGGCTCGGAGAGCAGTGGAGTCGGTGGTCAGCGACGGTGGCGACGGGGACGGACCTGCTCGATCGAGCATGCCTCGACCCACGAGAGCATGGCGGTCAACTCGGCCGGGCCAAGGCAGAGCTCGCCGTCCACGACACCACCACTGCGGTCTTGTCCGGAGAACGGGACGATGATCTCGCCCTCTTCCGCGATGTCCAGCTCGGTACCGGTGGGCTGCCGTCTCTTTCCCAGTTCCAGGGTCCGACGGTCGAGCCGGACATCCGGTCGGAAACGAATGCTGAGCAAACGGTAGAACTCGACCTCCGTGTCCGTGTACCGGACCGCGCCGTAGCGCCAGGCGTCCTCGCCAGCCCGCTTGGACAACAGCGACGTCGAGTTGCGACGGACGAAGACCAACCGATACAACACGGCCGCGACCACCGGCAGGAGTATGAGCAGCGCGACGACACCGAGGATCACCCCGATGGGAGCCGTCACGTAGCTCAACTCCTTCCAGCGGTCGCGGCCGTGATGAACGGTCCAGACCGGATAGTGCTCAGGCGCCGGCCTTCTCGATCGCCCGGAGGCGACCGCGAGCGACAGCGGCGGCCGACGCATCGTCGCCAGCCTCCGCCAGCGACTTCTCGGCGGCGGCGCGATCGATGGAGTCAGACCAGGCCGCGGACTCGCCGAGGATGCTCACCTTGGTCGCGGTGACCGAGATAAAGCCACCCTCGACGGCGGCGACCTTCTTGCCCTCGTCCGTGTAGACCGTCACGGTGCCGCCGGTATCCAGCTCACCGAGTAGCGGCTCGTGACCCGGCTGGATACCGATCTCGCCCTCAGTGGTCTTGGCGACCACCATCGACGCGGAACCGGACCAGAAGCGGCGCTCGACAGTCACGAACTCGACGTGCATGTCAGCCATGGTGAACCGTCACTTCCCGGCGAGCTTCTTGGCGGCAGCCTCGACGTCGTCCAGACCACCGATGCCGTTGAACGCCTGCTCGGGCAGGTGATCGAGCTCGCCCTTGGTGAGCTTGTCGAACGCCTCGATGGTGTCCTTGAGCGGCACGACCGAACCGACCTGGCCGGTGAACTTCTCGGCAACCAGGAAGTTCTGGCCCAGGAAGCGCTCGATACGACGAGCACGCTGGACGGTGACCTTGTCCTCCTCGGACAGCTCGTCCATACCGAGGATGGCGATGATGTCCTGGAGCTCCTTGTACTTCTGGAGGATCCGGATGACTTCCTGCGCGACACGGTAGTGCTCGTCGCCCACGATCCCGGGCTCGAGGATTCGCGACGTCGAGGTCAGCGGATCCACGGCCGGGTAGATGCCCTTCGACGCGATCGAGCGCGAGAGCTCCGTGGTGGCGTCAAGGTGGGCGAAGGTGGTCGCCGGAGCCGGGTCGGTGTAGTCGTCAGCCGGGACGTAGATCGCCTGGAGCGAGGTGATCGAGCGACCGCGGGTCGACGTGATCCGCTCCTGCAGCTGGCCCATCTCGTCCGCGAGGGTCGGCTGGTAACCGACGGCGGACGGCATACGGCCGAGCAGCGTCGAGACCTCGGAACCGGCCTGCGTGAAGCGGAAGATGTTGTCGATGAACAGCAGCACGTCCTGGTTCTGGACGTCGCGGAAGTACTCGGCCATGGTCAGCGCCGAGAGGGCGACGCGCATACGCGTCCCCGGGGGCTCGTCCATCTGACCGAACACGAGTGCCGTGTCCTGGAGAACGCC
This sequence comes from Dietzia sp. NCCP-2495, assembly GCF_026011735.1. Taxonomy (GTDB): domain Bacteria; phylum Actinomycetota; class Actinomycetes; order Mycobacteriales; family Mycobacteriaceae; genus Dietzia. Next base: position 398,812 of record NZ_BRVN01000001.1, read on the forward strand.
CATCTCCTCCATCTCGAGGAAGAGGTCGGTGCCCTCACGGGTACGCTCACCGACACCGGCGAACACCGAGGTACCGGAGAACTCACGCGCAATACGGGTGATCATCTCCTGGATGAGCACAGTCTTGCCGACGCCGGCGCCGCCGAACAGACCGATCTTGCCGCCCTTGACGTACGGGGTGAGCAGGTCGATGACCTTCACGCCGGTCTCGAGGATCTCGGTCTTGCCCTCGAGCTGGTCGAAGGCCGGGGGCTCGCGGTGGATGCCCCACTGCTCGCCGTCGCGACCCGTGCCGGGCGCGTCGAGGCAGTCACCCAGTGCGTTGAACACGTGGCCCTTGACGGCATCGCCGACGGGAACCGAGATCGGCTTGCCGGAGTCGACGACCTCGGCTCCGCGGACGAGTCCGTCGGTGGACTGCATCGCGATGCAGCGCACCATGTTGTCGCCAAGGTGCTGGGCGACCTCGAAGGTGACGGTCTTGGCAACGGCCTCGAGGGTAATCTCGGCCGTGAGTGCGTTGAACAGGGCTGGGAGGGCGCCGCGCGGAAACTCCACGTCGACGACCGCACCCAGGACCCGGGAGACGCGACCGGTGAGACCGGCCGTGCCCGTCGCGCTCTGATCGGTAACAGCTGTGGTCATTACTTAGTCACTTCCTGCGCTCGCGGCGAGCGCGCCAGCGCCACCGACAATCTCGCTGATTTCCTGGGTGATTTGTGCCTGACGGGCCTGGTTCGCCTCACGGCTGAGGCCCTCCACCAGCTCGGTGGCGTTGTCAGTAGCCGACTTCATCGCGGTACGGCGGGCAGCCGACTCCGACGCCGCCGACTCGAGCAGAGACGCGAAGGCGCGGGTCGACATGTACCTCGGGAGGAGGTTGTCGAGCAACGTGTCCGCATCGGGTTCGAAAGAGACCTCAGGCTTGAAGTCAGTCTTGGAGGTGTCGAGCATGTCCTCGCCCAGATCCAGCTCCTCGACCTCGACCTTGGTCTCGATCGGGGCCAGACGCCGCGCACGCGGGGTCTGGGTGAGCATGGACACGAACTGGGTGTACACGATGTGGACCTCGTCCACTCCCTTTCGGGTCGTGTCACCGGACTGGTCGACACCGAGGAACTCCGCCGCGTCGAACGATCCCTCTCCTCCGACCGCGAACGCGGTCGACAGGAGCTGGAACGCCGGGCGCGCCTCCGCGTACACGGGCTTCTGGGAGTGTCCGTGCCACGCGCCGGCGATCGCCGTATCGCGGAACGAGTAGTACCCGATGCCCTTGTTGCCGAGCACGTAGATGTCGACCTCGCGACCCTCATCCTCGAGGAAAGCGATGAGCTCCGACGCCTCCTTCAACACGTTGTGGTTGTAGCCACCACACATGCCGCGGTCGGAGGTCACGACGAGCACCGCGGACCGCTTCGGGTTCTCGGGCTCGTTGAGCATCCGGTGCTGAACGGACGACGCGTTGGCCAGATCGGTGAGGATCTGGGTGATCTGATCGGCGAAGGGCTTCGCCTCCTCGACCCGCGCCTGGGCCTTGGAGATCTGCGACGTCGCGATCATCTCCTGGGCCTTGGTGATCTTCTTGGTCGAGTTGACCGACTTGATCCGGTCGCGTAGTTCACGCAGATTCGCCATGGTCTCAGATCACACTCCTCTCGGCCTCGGTTCTGATGACAGTCATCGAGGGGCCTCAGGCCTTCTTCTTGCTGACCGTGAGGGACTCACGATCGATGTCGTCGGCAGCCAGGGGCTCGGCCTCCGGCTCGTTGACGACGCGCGACCCGTCGGAGGCCACGAAGCCCTGCTTGAACTCGTCCGTGCGGGCCTCGAGTGCCGACTTGGACTCGTCGCTCAGTGCGGCGCCGCCCTCGATCTGCGAGTAGACGTCGGCAGCGGTGTGGTGCAGGTTCTCGATGAGCTCACGCTCGAAGCGGCGCACGTCATCGACCGGAACCGTGTCGTAGTAGCCCTCACCGGCGAGGTAGATCGAGACGATCTGGTCCTCGACGGAGACCGGCGAACTCTGGTCCTGCTTGAGGATCTCGACGAGACGCTGACCGCGCTCGAGCTGCGCCTTGGACGCGGCGTCGAGATCGGAGGCGAAGGTGGCGAACGCCTCGAGGTCGCGGAACGCGGCCAGGTCGAGACGCAGAGAGCCGGAGACCTTCTTCATGCCCTTGGTCTGGGCGGCGCCACCGACTCGCGAGACCGAGACACCGACGTTGATGGCCGGGCGCACACCGCGGTTGAACAGGTCGGACTCGAGGAAGACCTGACCGTCGGTGATCGAGATGACGTTGGTCGGGATGAACGCCGAGACGTCGTTCGCCTTGGTCTCGATGATCGGCAGACCGGTCATCGAACCGCCACCCATCTCGTCGGACAGCTTGGCGCACCGCTCCAGCAGGCGGGAGTGGAGGTAGAAGACGTCACCCGGGTAGGCCTCACGACCCGGCGGACGACGCAGCAGCAGCGAGATGGCGCGGTACGCGTCGGCCTGCTTGGAAAGGTCGTCGAACACCACGAGGACGTGGTTGCCGGCGTACATCCAGTGCTGACCGATCGCCGAGCCGGTGAACGGGGCGAGCCACTTGAAGCCGGCGGAGTCGGAGGCCGGGGCCGCGACGATGGTGGTGTACTCCATCGCGCCGTGCTCCTCGAGGGTCGCCTTGACGCCCGCGATGGTGGAGCCCTTCTGGCCGACGGCGACGTAGATGCAGCGGAGCTGCTTCGTCTTGTCGCCCGACTCCCAGTTGGCCTTCTGGTTGAGGATCGCGTCGATGCAGACGGCGGTCTTGCCCGTCTTGCGGTCACCGATGATGAGCTGACGCTGGCCACGGCCGATCGGCGTCATGGCGTCGATCGCCTTGATGCCGGTCTGCATGGGCTCCTCGACCGGCTGACGCTCCAGCACTGTCGGGGCCTGGAGCTCGAGGGCGCGGGTGCTCTCCGAGGCGATCTCGCCGAGGCCGTCGATGGGCTGACCGAGCGGGTTCACCACGCGGCCGAGGAACGCGTCACCGACAGGGACGGAGAGAACCTCTCCGGTACGGCGCACCTCCTGCCCCTGGGCGATCTCGTCGAAGTTACCGAGGATAACCGCACCGATCTCGCGGTCCTCCAGGTTCAACGCGACACCGAGGATGCCGCCGGGGAACTCGAGGAGCTCGTTGGCCATCGCGGACGGGAGGCCGCTGATGTGGGCGATACCGTCACTGGTGTCGGTGACGATTCCGACCTCCTCGCGCGACGCCTCGGTCGAGACGCTGGAGGTGTAGTTCGCAATTGCACTACGGATCTCGTCGGAGGAGATAGTCAGCTCCGCCATGTCATTCCTGCTCTCACTAAAAGTGGTCTGGGCTAGTCGTTCATTAGGTGAGCACCGACCGTGGGCGACCGTTGCTCGTCATGGGGTCGGTCCCCGCCGGGTTACGGCAGGGCCCGCCGAACCGCGGCGAGACGTCCGGCGACGGACCCGTCGATGATCTCGTCACCGACGCGCACCACGACACCGCCGATCACGGCGGGATCGACCTCGACGTGCACGGTCATTTCGCGACCGTAGATGCCGGCGAGCTTGCGGGACAGCGCGTCCTGCTGCTCCTGAGTGAGCTCCGAGGCAGAGGTGACAACCGCCACCGACTGCCCCTCGATCTCCGCAGCCATCCGGGAGAGCGAGTCGATGTCGTCAGCGGGCATGCCCTCGGGCCGGGCGACGGCCTGCGAGGCGAGAGCCTCGGTGACGGCCGTGACCTTTCCGTACAAGACCTGGCCGAGGAGGGCGCGCTTGCTCTCCGCGGTAGCGTTCCTGTCCGACAGTGCCTGCTCGAACTCGGCGTCTCCGGCCACGATGCGGCCGAGTCGGAAGAGCTCGTCCTCGACCGCTCCGAGCTGCCCCTGCTCCTTCGCGGAGAGCAGGAGAGCCTCCCGGCCCAACGTCACGAGACCCTCTCGCAGGTCACGTGGGTTCGACCAGGACGATGCGACCGCAGCAAGCACCACCTCGAGGGTGGTGTCGTCGATCTTCCAGCCCAGCACGGACCGTGCGAGGTCCTGACGTGCCTCGACGGGCGCGGACGAATCCGCGACCGCTACCCGGAGAGAGCGATCCCCCTCAAGGAGGTCGACCACACTGAAGAGCTCGGAGCCGACCTTGGCTCCGGTGGCACCTCCCGCGGGATTCGCGGAGAGCCGGGACTGCAGGACTGACCGGGACTGCTCAAGGGCGTCGCGGCTTGCTGCGTGCATGTTCAGCTACTTCCTTACTTCTGGCCGGCCCCGGCGACCCCGTCGAGGTCAGCCAGGAAGCGGTCGATGGTGCCCGAACGGTGGACCGAGTCGGACAGCTGCTCACCCATGAGGCGCTCAGCGAGATCGACCGACTGGCGACCGAGATCGCTACGGAGCTCGGTGACGATCTGCTGACGCTGCGCGGCCAGCTGCTGCTGACCGGCGGCGATGATGCGATCGCTCTCGGTCTGCGCCTCGGCCTTCATATCGGCGATGATCTGCTGGCCCTGGGCCCGCGCGTCATCACGGATCTTGGCGGCCTCGGAGCGCGCTTCCGCGAGCTGGGCGTTGTACTTGTTGAGAGCTGCCTTGGCCTCGGCCTGAGCCGCCTCCGCCTTCTCGATTCCGCCTTCGATCCTCTCGGTGCGCTCGTCCAGGACCCGCTTGAACATCGGGAGGACGAACTTCCAGAAGATGAAGAGGACGACGAGGAAGGGGATCAGCGACCAGACGATGTCATACAGCGCCGGCGACAGGACGTTGGGCGTCTCCTCGAGGGGAAGCCCTTCGCCCTCGCCTGCGGCGAGGATGTGGATCGGATTCATGTCGTTGACCTTGCGCCAGTCGGCGATCAGAAGATGAAGCCGGTAACGATACCGATGAGCGCGAGGGCCTCGGTGAAGGCGATGCCCAGGAACATCGTGGTCCGGAGCTGACCGGCCATCTCGGGCTGGCGGGCCATGCCCTCGATGGTCTTACCGACAACGATGCCGATGCCGATGCCGGGGCCGATGGCGGCCAGGCCGTAGCCGACGGCGCCGAGACCCTTGAAGCTGGTCTCCGTGGCCTGCGCGAGAGTGACGATATCCATGTGGATTTTCCGTTCCTTTTCAGATGGCCGGTACGGGATGTCCGCACTCGGTCGTCGGAGTGGTCTGTGCAACCGGCGCTCTGGGGCGCCGGAAGAATTAGTGACTGTCGGCGTGGAGCGACAGGTCGATGTACACCGCGGCGAGCAGGGCGAAGATGTACGCCTGCAGGAAGATCACCAGCAGCTCGAAGAGAGTGAAGGCGATGGCCACGATGATGGTCACGAAGCTCACCGCGGTCCACCCGTTGAACTGCCAGAAGAAGAAGTTCGTGGCGGAGAACAGCAGCACGATCATAATGTGTCCGGCCAGCATGTTGGCCATGAGACGAATCGTCAGCGTCGCGGGACGCAGGACGAAGGTCGAGATGAACTCGATCGGGATCACCAGGAGGTGCAGAGCCGGCGGGAGGTTCGGGACGACGACCGACTTGCCGACGAAGGAGAAGAAGCCGTACTTCTTCGCACCCGCGTAGATGAACACGACGTAGACGATCAGCGCCATCACGAGCGGCATGCCGATTCGCGCGTTGGGCGAGATGTTCAGTCCGGGGATCACCGCCGGAAGGTTCATGAACAGCGTGAGGAAGAAGATCGTGGCGATGATCGGCAGGAACCGGTCGCCGTCCTTCTTCCCGATGATGTCGTCCGAGATGTAGGTCTTGACGAAGTCGAGTGCGATCTCGGTGACGTTCTGGAAGCCCTTCGGGACGACCTTGGCGCCGCGCATACCCACGTAGAACAACACCGCCACGACGAGCGCCATGAGCACCCGGATGATCATCAGGCGGTCCAACTGGAAGGCGGTGCCCTCGAACAGTACGGCCGGCGGGAAGAAATCATTGAGTGACGGCGGGTGGAACTCGCCCTTGAATGCCAGCAGTGACGTGCTCAGCGCTCTCTCCCCTGTTCGGGCCGTCTACTCCAGACGGTGGTCTATGTGCATCGCTCCGGTTCCGGCACACGGAACCCAGCGGCTCCGAGGGGGTCTGGAACGCGATCGCGTCCTTCCCACTTCCCGGCTTACCGCCACGGAGCATCGTAGCAAAGAGTAACGATTCGACCGCTACCGGGGGACACCACACTGACACCTGTCCCCGGCCGTGTGGAGAACGTGGCGGTCAGGGCTCCGGAACGGGTTCGACTGCGGGAGCACGATGTCGGATGATCGCCACAGATTCCGTGGCCAGGACCACGACCATCGCGATGACGATGGTCAGCGCGAACGCGGGCCGCGAGTAGAAGTCCAGCGGCTTGAGTGCGGCGACCGCCACGATCGCGACGATCAGCTTGAGCAGCCACGTCCCGAGCAATACCGCTCCGGTCACGGTGGGTGAGGTGTTGGCGGTCGCGATCACCACGACCACGGTGAGGAGAACGAACACGCCACCGATCGCCGCACCGAGCAGCGCTCCCCACAGGCCCGGCATGCCGTCGACCGCGTACCAGATCACCGCACTGAGGATGACGAGGACGATCAATGCCAGGACGCCGCTGATGAGGGCCTTCTGGAGGCCGACCGTGTGGGCGCTCTTGACGGGCTCGACGGGAGGCGTGGGGCTGTTGCTCATGCGGAGCAGCCTAGCGGGAGCTCTCGTCACCCTCCGCGCGGTGTTCTCCCCTGGACGCGCGCAGCCGGGGCACCAGTGTCGCGGCCAGGACGCTGAGGAGGCCGGCCCCGACCAGCGGCACGATCACCTCCGTCGGGAACATGGTGGCCCCGACGGCGCCGAACGCGATGAGAGACACCCACGCGTAGATGACCAGCGCCACCCTGCGGTGGGAGTGGCCGAGCGCGAGCAACCGATGGTGCAGGTGCATCTTGTCGGGCGCGAACGGGCTCCGTCCGGCGCCCACCCGACGGATCACCGCCATCACGAGGTCGAGCATCGGCACGAACATCGCCGCGGCCACGACGATCACCGGCGACAGGAGGACGAGCATCTCCTGCGGACCGTAGAGGCTCTGCGAGATCTTGCCGGAGGCGCTGGTCGACGCGGCGGCGAGCACCAGCCCGATGAGCATCGAACCGGAGTCCCCCATGAAGATGCGGGCGGGCTGGAAGTTGTGCGGGAGGAACCCGAGGAGCGCGCCGGCGAGCACGGCGGTGACCAGTGCCGGCGGGTAGGCGCCGACGGTGCCGCCCTGGTCGAGCATGATCCCGACGGAGAACACGCAGATGGCCACGGCCGCGATCGCCCCGAGGCCGGCGGCCAGCCCGTCGAGTCCGTCCACGAAGTTCATGGCGTTGACGATCCCGAGGGTGAACACCACGGTGAGCAGTCCGGCCTGGAACTGGTCCAGGACGAGGATGTTGCCGTCACCGAACGGCAGATAGACGAGCGTCCATGACACGCCCATCGCCACGAGGACTCCCGCGGCGGCCGCTTGTCCGGCGAGTTTGGTGACTGCACCCAGGCCGAGGATGTCGTCGACAATCCCCACCAGGACGATGACGGCCCCGGCCGTGATCGTCGCCTCGACATCCGGAGCGAACGGGGGGAATCCCCTGTTCAGCGCCGGGAGCTGCGCGGCGAGATACACCGCGACGAGCATGCCGGTGAAGATGCCCACGCCGCCGAGCCGCGGGGTGGGGACGAGGTGGACGTCCCGCTCGCGGGGGTAGGCCAGTCCGCCAATGGCCGGTGCCACTCCCCTGACCAGGCCGGTGACGACGAAGGTGACGAGGCCCGCGGCGACCCCGATGAGCAGGAGCTCCCGAAAGGGGATCCCGATGCCCACGGCTACCCGCGCAGTGACGCCGCGTCGACGCCGAGCACCTCGCCGACGCGCTCGGCCGTCACTGCTCCCTCGCGCACGATTCTCGGCGCGGGCCCCGTGAGATCGACGATCGTGGACGGCTCCCCGATCGAGCAGGGCCCGCCGTCGAGGTACACGGCGACGGACTCGCCGAGTTGGTCGCGCGCCTGCGCGACCGTGGTCGCCGGGGGCTGCCCGGAGACGTTGGCGCTGGACACCGCGAGCGGTCCGACCTCGCGCAGGAGCTCGATGGCGACGGGGTGCAGCGGCATCCGCAGCATGACGGTGCCCTGGGTGTGGCCGAGGTTCCAGCCGAGCGAGGGCGCCTGGTGGACGATGAGGCTGAGCCCGCCGGGCCAGAACGCGCGGATGAGGTCACGCGCGGAGGCCGGGGTGCTCACGACGAGACCGTCGATGGTCTCCCACGAGCCCACCAACACCGGAACGGGCATGTCCGGTCCGCGGCGTTTGGCCGACAGCAGTAGGTTGACCGCATCCGGGTCGAACGCGTCTGCGGCGATGCCGTACAGGGTGTCGGTCGGGGTCACGACGAGCCGGCCGGCGCGGAGGGCCCCGGCGGCGGAGCTCAGACCGACCTCACGGCCGGTGGCCTCGGTGCAGTCGTAGGTGATGGTCACCGGGCGATCCCCTTCTGGACTGTCGGGTCGACCTCGGCGACGGTGTCGTCGTCGTAGTCGTGTCGGTTCTGTTCCCTCCCGGTCGCCCCGCCGCGGGCGGTGTCGCGGCGGGTGCCGCGCGCCGTCGCGGTGACGAACCGGGGCCGACCTGCGAGGTCGGTGTGCAGTTCCACGGTACCGAAGTGTCCCTGTCGGGCGACGACCGCGGCGACCTCCGCGCCGGTCGTGTCGTCGTGTTCCACGGCGAGGAGTCCCCGGGGCGCGAGGAGCGACGCGCCCACGTCGACGAGGGGGACGACGACGACGAGGCCGTCCTCTCCCCCGAACAGGGCGGTCGCGGGCTCGTGCCCCAGCACGTCCGAGGGGAGGTCGTCGGTGATCGGGATGTACGGCGGATTCGACACCACGGCGTCGACCCGGCCCCGCAGCTGTGTCAGCAGCCCGGGGTCCGTGGCGTCGGCGTGGTGGATCTCGATCGGCGTGTCGCCTGCGGTGGCGCGTTCGGCGGCGTTCCGGCGCAGCCACGTCAGCGCCGCGTCATGCAGTTCGACGGCGTGCACCCGGGCGTCGGGGCGGGCGTGGGCGATCTCCAGTGCGATGGTGCCGCTGCCCGCGCACAGGTCCACCACGATCGGTCCCGGTCCCCCGGTCGGCGCAGGGAGTCGGTCGAGCACCCACTCGACGAGCAGCGCCGTCTCCGGCCGCGGGATGAACACGCCCTGCCCCACGGCCAGGTCCAGCAGGCCCGACGACGCACGCCCGAGCAGATACTGCAGCGGCAGGTGCTCCGCCGCCCGCGCGGCGACGATCCGGTCCACCTCGGCGAGCTGCACGGCGTCGAGCCCGTCGGCGAGCAGGAGTCGGGACAGGTCCACCCCCGCGGCGTGCGCGCAGATCATCCGCGCCTCGACCGCCGCGGAGTCGATCCCGGCGGCGGCGAGCGTCGCGGTGGCGGAGCGCACAGCGACGGGCACCGGGGTGAGGCCGGTGCCGGGAGCCGGACTCGATTCCATTCCTGCTAGCCCTGCTCCATGCGCCGCTGTCGCTCGTCGTCGGCGAGGGCGTCCAGGACCGCGTCGAGATCACCGTCGAGGACGGAGTCCAGGTTGTGCGCCTTGAACCCGACTCGATGGTCGGCGATACGGTTCTCCGGGAAGTTGTAGGTACGGATCCGCTCTGATCGGTCGACCGTGCGGATCTGGGTGGCGCGTCCCTCCGCGGCCTCCGCGTCGGCGGCCTCTTCGGCGGCGGCCTGGAGCCGGGCCGCGAGGACCTCGAGCGCGCGCTGCTTGTTCTGCAGCTGACTGCGCTCGTTCTGGCACGTCACCACGGTGCCGGTCGGCAGGTGGGTGATGCGGACAGCGGAATCGGTGGTGTTGACGCCCTGCCCGCCCTTGCCCGACGAGCGGTAGACGTCGATACGCAGGTCGGACTCGTCGATCTCGACCGGGCCCACGTCCTCGGGCTCGGGGTACACGAGGACGCCGGCGGCCGAGGTGTGGACACGGCCCTGGGACTCGGTCACCGGGACGCGCTGGACACGGTGGACGCCGCCCTCGAACTTCAGGCGCGACCACACTCCGTCGCGCGACGGTTGCTTCGAACGGATGGAGAAGGTGGCGTCCTTGTACCCACCGAGGTCCGACTCGGTGACGCCAAGAACCTGGACGGTCCAGCCGTGCTTCTCGGCGTACCGCGTGTACATGCGGGCGAGATCGGAGGCGAACAGCGCCGATTCCTCGCCGCCCTCGCCCGACTTGATCTCCATGATGATGTCGTCCGAGTCATGCGGATCGCGCGGGGCGAGCAGGTCTGCGAGTTTCGCCTCGAGCACCGACGCCTCGGCATCGAGGCGGTCGGCCTCCGCGGCGAACGAGGCATCGTCGTCGGCGAGTTCCCGCGCAGCCTGCGCATCTCCGACCGTCGACTCCAGCGCCCGGTAGCACTGGACCACCGGGGTCAGTTCGGCGAACCGCTTGCCGACGCGGCGCGCAGCGGCCGCGTCCTCGTGCAGCGCGGGATCGGACAGCTGGGCCTCGAGCCCGCCGTACTCGGAGAGGACGTCGTCGATCGACGATGGTGCCCGTCCAGCCCCGTCGCTCACTCCTCGTCCTGGGGAAGCGTCGGCGTGGTCTTGGCGACCTGCAGCAGGAACTCGTAGTTCGTGGTGGTCTTGCGCAGCTGGGACATGAGCAGGTCGATCGCCTGGTGCGTGTCCAGGCCGGAGAGGACGCGGCGGAGCTTGTGCATGATGCCCGCCTCCTCGGGGCTCATGAGCAGCTCCTCCTTGCGGGTGCCGGACGGTCCCACGTCGACCGCCGGGAAGACACGACGCTCGGCGATCCTGCGATCGAGCTTGAGCTCCGCGTTACCGGTGCCCTTGAACTCCTCGAAGATCACGGTGTCGCCCGCGGAGCCCGTCTCCACCATCGCCGTGGCGATGATCGTGAGCGAGCCGCCGTTCTCGATGTTGCGCGCCGCTCCGAGGAACCGCTTGGGCGGGTACAGCGCCGTGGAGTCGACACCGCCGGACAGGATGCGGCCCGACGCAGGCGAGGAATTGTTGTAGGCGCGACCGAGGCGCGTGATGGAGTCCAGGAGGACGACGACGTCCTGCCCCAACTCGACGAGGCGCTTGGCCCGCTCGATGGCCAACTCGGCGACCTGCGTGTGGTCTGACGGCGGCCGATCGAAGGTCGAGGCGATGACCTCACCCTTCACCGAACGCTGCATGTCGGTGACCTCCTCGGGACGCTCGTCGACGAGCACGACCATGAGGTGGCATTCCGGGTTATTGGTCGCGATGGCGTTCGCGATGTTCTGCAGGATCGTGGTCTTACCTGCCTTGGGCGGGGACACGATGAGGGCGCGCTGGCCCTTGCCGATGGGCATGATCAGGTCGATCACGCGGGTGGAGATGACGTTCTTCTCGGTTTCCAGGCGCAGTCGCTGGTTCGGGTACAGCGGGGTGAGCTTGGAGAAATCGACCCGCCCCTTGGCCTGGTCCACCGGTCCGCCGTTGACCGTGTCGATCCGGACGAGAGGGTTGAACTTCTGGCGGTTCTTCCCGCCACCCTGGTTCCCGCCGTGTCCCTCGCCGTCCCGGGGGATCTTGACCGCACCCGTGATCGCGTCACCACGGCGCAGACCGTGCCGGCGGATCATATTCATGGAGACGTAGACGTCGTTCGAGCCCGCAAGGTACCCGGACGTGCGGACGAACGCGTAGTTGTCCAGCACGTCGAGGATGCCCGCGACCGGCTGGAGGACGTCGTCCTCCCGCACCTCGGTGTCGCCGTCCTGCTGGCGGTTGCCTCCGCGGTTGCGCTCGCGACGCCGCCGACTCCGGCGCCCGCGACCGCCGCCGTCGTCGTCCCGGTTCTGGCCGTCACCACGGGGTCCGTTGCCCTCGCCCTGGTTACCGGAACCCGAGCCCTGCTCCGCCCCTTGCTGGTCGCGGTTCTGGTTGTCGCGGTTCTGGTTGTCGCGGTTCTGCTGGTTACGCCCGCGACCGCCCTGCTCACCGCCACCCTGCTGGTCCCGGTTCTGACCGTCGCGGTTCTGGCTGTCACGGTTCTGCTGGTTGCGACCCCGACCGCCCTGCTCGCCGCCCCCCTGCTGATCACGGTTCTGGTTGTCGCGGTTCTGGTTGTCGCGGTTCTGCTGGTTACGCCCGCGACCGCCCTGCTCGCCGCCACCCTGCTGGCCAGCGGCGTGGTCACCGCCGTCCTGAGCACCACGACGCTGACGACCGCCCTGCTCACGGTCTTGACGCTGATCGCCACGGCGACCCTCGTCAGGACGTGAATCCGACGTCGGTGCCGAACCCTCCGCGCCGCTGTCGCCGGTGTTCGTGCGCCCGGCGTCGGTGTCCACACGACCGGCGTCGGTGTCCGACTTCCCTGCAGGCGCAGCCTTGGTGGACGGAGCCGGTGCCGAGACCTTGGTCGCGGGGCGGCCACTGCGAGCACCCTCGATCATCGCGACGAGGTCACTCTTGCGCTTTCCGGACAGTCCCTTGAGTCCCATCTGCTGCGCGACGGACTTGAGGTCGGCGAGACGCATCTCTGCCAAGGAGGCGCCCTGTGGCGCGCTGGGGGTGGTTTCCGTCGAGGTCACGGGAATCCTTTCTGGGCCCGGGGCCGAGGCGGTGTGCACCGCCTCGCTTCGAGCAGGTGTCCGGGATCGCCGAGCCGACGTCCCGGGTGGCCGCGTGGGCCTCTCCGCACTTGCAGCGGCGCCGCATACGGAGCTTTCGTCTGAGGAGGATCCGTGTGGTGGACGAAGCGCCCACGGATGAGGATCCCTGATCGCCACTCGCCGTTCGGCCGCCGCCTATCGGGGTCGACACCAACCCTGCAGACTGGGCTGACACAGGGAAGATGACGCTGAAAACCCGATACGCGGAAACGACCCAGCGTCCGTGGCTGACCGCCAGCATACTACCCGGAGCCACCGACGTACACGTCCGCCTCCGCGCGTCGTGCCTGTACGCCCGTATGACCGAACCCTGGCGGTAACGTACTGCCCATCGCACGATCCGTATGGCAGGAGGTACCCCGTGTTCGGAACGATGCTGGACACCCCGCTGCTCATCTCCCGGATCCTCGAGAACGCGGCGGAACGCCACGGCAGCTCGACCATCACGGGCTTCGTGGACCAGGTGGAGTCCCGCACCACCAGATTCGATGTCGTCGCGGCGCGTGCGGGAGCGACAGCCCACGCACTGTCGCAGCTGGGCGTCGGGATCGGAGACGTGGTCGGTGTCCTGTCCGAGAGCCGCACGGAGTACCTCGAGGCACTGTTCGCCATCCCGTCGATGGGCGCTGTCGTCCTGCCGCTGAACTTCCATCGATCTCCTGACGCCACGGCCTCATTCCTCGAGAGCAACACCGTCTCCGTCCTGATGGTCGATCCGGAGAATCTCCCCTCCGTAGAGGAGATCGCTCCTCGTGTCGAGTCGCTCCGTCACGTCGTTGTTCTGGACAGCGTCCTCCCGCCCGGAGCCGAGAGGCTCCCTGTCGAGGTGCACGCGCTCGAATCACTTCTCGACGGATTGTCCGCGACGTACCCCTGGCCCGCGCTCGACGAGAATTCGGCAGCAGCGATCGCCTATACGTCCGGGACCACTGGCGCACCCAAAGGTGTGTCGTACACCCATCGGTCGGTCTGGCTCCATTCGATGCAGTTGTGCATGGCCGAGAGCGCCGCGCTCACCAGCGGCGACACGGTCCTCACCACGGTTCCTATCCATCACGTGATGTCCTGGGGACTCCCGTTCGCCGCACTCATGTCCGGCACCGATGTGATCATCGCCCGGCCGCGACCTGGTCAGGCAATGCATCTCGGCGCCGACATCGCCGAACTACTGGCCACCCACCGTCCGAACAAGTTCATGACCACGACGGCCACGTTGCAGAGGCTGATCGTCCGCCTCGAAGAGCATCCCCAGTCGGTGTCGCATCTCGCAGAGGTGGCCGTCGGGGGTTCCGCGGTACCGGAAGCACTGTTCGACGCGTTCGTGGAGCGGCACGGAGTGACGATCATCCAGGCATACGGTCTCACCGAGACGAGCCCGATCGCCGCCTTCGCCAGGCCCGACCCCCACTCGTCCGCCACGCACCGGCGTGCACAGACCCTCGGCCAGGGCCGGTTCCCGGCTGGCGTACAGGCACGCCTGATGGACGGGGACAGGCTTCAGCCGAACGACGGCTGGTCGGTCGGTGAACTCCAGTTGCGGGGACCGTGGGTCACCGCTCAATACCTCGACGATCATTCCCCTGAGAGATTCGTCGACGGCTGGCTCCGTACCGGTGACATGGCCACCATCTCGCCTCGCGGCTACCTCGACGTGGTCGACCGCGAGGACGACATCATCGCCTCAGGCGGCGAGCTGATCTCGAGTGTCGAACTCGAGCATTCGGTGATCCGGGACGCGCAGGTGGTCGACGCCGCGGTGATCGGCGTCCCTGACGACCGCTGGGGCCACCGGCCGCTCGTGCTCGTCCATCTCAAGCCCGGTGCACAGGTCACGGCTCGTACCCTCTGGGAGAACCTCGAGGGTCGTGTCGAGACGTGGAAGAGGCCCGATCACTGGGCGTTCGTCACCGACATCCCACGTACATCCGTCGGAAAGATCGACAAGCTGGAAATCCGCGCACGTCACGCTGCCGGCCGGTACGAGATCACCACGATCTCGCCCGGCTCCCAACACTGACATGCAGCACGTCACGTACTACGCCTGACGTCACGCAGCTGCCGCGCTGTAGCTGGTGTAGCCGCAGCGCTACGCCTCGCTGACCACCCGAGCGCCGTCGGCGATCGTCAGGTCGAGAACCCGCCAGCCCTGCGATTCCGCCGACTCCCGGAGATCGGCGGGCAGTGCGGAGGTACTGAGCACGAGAACCGTCGGCCCCGCACCGGACACGGTCGCGGCGAGTCCACGGCCACGCAACCGGGTGACCCACTCCGTGGTGGCGACCAGTGCCGGAGCACGGTACGCCTGGTGTAGGCGATCCTCGGTCGCCGCCATCAGGAACTCCGGCCGCGAACCGAGCGCAACCGACATGAGCGCGGCGCGACTGGCGTTGAACGCCGCGTCCTCGTGCGGCACCGTAGCGGGGAGGAGACCCCGTGTCTGGGCTGTGGACGAGGTTTCCGACGGCACCAGAACGGTCGCGACGATCGATGGGTCAACATCCATCCGGACGGCACTGTACTTCACCGCGGTCTCCGAACGCTCGGTCCACGAGACCACCACGCCACCGAGCACGCTCGCCGCAGCGTTGTCCGGATGACCTTCGAACTCGCTGGAGAGCTGAACCAGATGTTCGGTGGTCAGCGCGCCGTTCATCAAGCCGTTGGCCGCGACCAGACCGCCCACCGCTGCAGACGCCGATGATCCCAGGCCCCGCGAGTGCGGGATGGCGTTGACGCACGCGATACGCAGGCCCGGTGCGCCCATACCGCCTGCGCGGAGTCCCGCCTCGACAACCTTGGCCACCAGATGCGAGGCGTCTTCCGGCACCTCGCCGGCACCTTCACCGGTCACCTCCAGCTCCAGGCCGGATTCGATGACGGTGACAGTGAGCGTGTCGTACAACCCCAGTGCCACCCCGAGCGCGTCGAATCCCGGCCCGAGATTGGCGCTCGACGCCGGCACCTCGACGGTGACGGTTCGACCGACCGGCAGGATTCGGCCCCCAGAGCTACCGATGACCTCTGGTCCGGCCACGTCCATCTCGCTCATTCCAGGCCGAGGGCGCCGGCGACAGCGGTGGGATCCACAGGGACCGGCTCCACGGAGGGCATGCCGAGAAGCGCGGTGTCGGGGTCCTTGAGCCCGTTGCCGGTCACCGTGCACACGATCGTCTGTCCCGCTTCGAGCTCACCGTTCGCATGGGCGTCGAGCAGCCCGGCGACGGAGGCCGCCGAGGCGGGCTCCACATACACGCCGTCCTTGCCCGCGACCGTGCGGTAGGCCTCGAGGATCTGCTCGTCGGTGCGCTTACGGAATGTCCCGCCCGACTCCTCCTTGGCGTTGACGGCACCGTCCCAGGACGCCGGGGCACCGATCCGGATCGCTGTGGCAATCGTCTCGGGATCCTTGACCGGGGCACCGTCGACGAGCGGGGCCGCACCGGCCGCCTGCACGCCCATCATGCGCGGGCGGGTGCTGATGATCCCGTCCGCATGGTATTCGGTGTAGCCCTTCCAGTACGCGGTGATGTTGCCCGCGTTGCCCACCGGCAGGAAGTGCAGGTCCGGAGCCTTACCCAACACGTCGACGATCTCGAACGCGGCGGTCTTCTGTCCCTCGATACGGACTGGGTTGACCGAATTGACCAGGCCAATCTCGGGGTAGGTGGCAGTGGTCTTACGAGCCAGTTCGAGACAGTCGTCGAAGTTGCCGTCGACCTGGATGATGGTCGCGCCCATCATCACGGCCTGGGCGAGCTTGCCGGCGGCGATCTTGCCCTGGGGGATCAGGACCGCGCACTCCATGCCGGCGCGCGTGGCGTACGCCGCCGCCGAGGCCGAGGTGTTGCCGGTGGACGCACACAGCACCGCTCGCTGACCGCGCGCCTTCGCGTCGGTCACCGCCATCGTCATCCCGCGGTCCTTGAACGAGCCGGTCGGGTTGAGACCCTCGACCTTGAGATAGACCTCGCACCCGGTGACGGCGGAGAGGTGAGTCGCACGGATCAGCGGCGTCCCACCCTCGTACAGCGTCACCGCCTCCCAGTCCTCGCCGATCGGGAGACGATCACGGTAAGCCTCGATGAGGCCGGGCCAGCGGTGGTGCACGGGCTTGTACGTGTTGCTCATTCGGTGTCCACTCCCTCGAGACGGATAACGCTGGTGATGTTGGTGACGGCGTCCTGGTCGGAGAGCGCAGCCACCGTGTCCGCCAGTGCACGCTCCGATGCGCGGTGGGTCAGGACCGTCAGTTCGGCGGTGGGCTGTGCGTCCTCGCCGCCTTCCGCGGGCGCCTCGACCTCGGTCTGACGGACCTGCGCGATCGAAACTCCGTGCGTGGAGAACTCTGCCGCGACCTGGGACAGCACACCGGGCTTGTCGGCGACGCGCATCCGTACGTGATAGCGGGTGAGGATCTCGTCCATCGAGGCCACCGGCAGCGCGGCGTACGTGGACTCGCCGGGTGCCCGACCCGCTCCCACCTTGTTGCGGGCCGCAGCGACCATGTCTCCGAGCACAGCCGAGGCGGTCGGTGCACCGCCCGCACCCTGGCCGTAGAACATGAGGCGACCCGCGGCCTCCGCCTCGACCACGACGGCGTTGAACGCGCCGTTGACAGCCGCGAGCGGGTGGGTGTTGGGCAGCAGAGCCGGATACACACGGGCGGACACCGCCTCGGTCCCGTCCGCCCTACGCAGCTTCTCGCAGATGGCCAGCAATTTGATGGTGCAGTCCATGTCCCGGGCCGACTCGAAGTCCTCCGGGGAGATCCGCGAGATCCCCTCCCGGTAGACATCGCCGGCGGTCACGCGACTGTGGAACGCGATCGAGGCGAGGATCGCGGCCTTGGCGGCGGCGTCGTAGCCCTCTACATCTGCTGTGGGATCGGCTTCGGCATAGCCCAGACGCGAGGCCTCGGTCAGGGTCTCCGAGTAATCGGCCCCGGTGGATCCCATCTCGGAGAGGATGTAGTTGGTGGTGCCGTTGACGACGCCGACCACGCGCTCTACCTGGTCGCCGGCCATCGACCGACGGAGTGGGCCGATCACCGGGATCGCCCCGGCCACCGCAGCCTCGAAGTACAGGTCGGCTCGGGAGGAATCCGCGGCGTCCGCGAGCTCGTCGGTGTACTCGGCGAGAAGTGCCTTGTTCGCGGTGACGACGGACTTTCCCTGTCCCAGGGCGTCGAGGAGGAGGGGACGTGGCACGTCGATGCCACCCATGAGTTCGACGACGATGTCGACGTCGTCCCTGACCACCAGCGATGCCGGATCCGCGGTGAGCAGTTCGGGGTCGAGCCCACGGTCCTTGCTCAGGTCTCGTACGGCCACACCGCGTAGTTCGAGGGGTGCGCCGATCCGCGAGGCGAGCGCCTCCGCGTTCTCGGTCATGAAGCGGATGACCTCGGTGCCGACCGTGCCCATTCCGAGCACCGCCACTCCCACGGGTCGCACGCTTGACGCACTCGCGTCGCTCACTGTCCCACCTCCAGACTCGTCAGATCGTCAAGGGTCTCACGTCGCAGCACGAGTCGTGCGCGTCCGTCACGGACCGCCACCACGGCGGGCCTCCCGATGAGGTTGTACCTGCTCGACATCGAATAGCAGTAGGCGCCGGTGGACGCCACCGCGACCAGGTCTCCCGCGCCGACGTCCTCGGACAGCCACAGATCCCGGACCACCACGTCACCGCTCTCGCAGTGCTTGCCCACCAGTCGGGAAACGACCGGCTCGGCCTCGGAGAACCGGCCGACCAGCCGGGCGTCGTACTCCGCGTCATACAGTGCGGTACGGATGTTGTCGCTCATCCCGCCGTCGACGCTGACATACCGCCGGGTCTCGCCTCCGGCGAGGGTGACGTCCTTGGTGACCCCGACCTCGTAGAGGGTGACGGTACCGGGTCCGGCGATCGCCCGGCCGGGCTCAACTACCAGCGTCGGCGGCGTAAGATCGGATTCCTGGGCGAAGGAGGCGACGATCTCCTTCAACGACGCCGCGAGCTGCGCCACCGGCGGAGGATCGTCAGATGGGACGTAGCTGATCCCCAGCCCACCACCGAGATCGAGATGGTCGAGCTGGGCCGTGCGCTCGGCTCCGAACTCGTCCACGATGTCGCGCAGTAGACCGATCACCCTGCGTGCGGCGAGCTCGAACCCGTCGATCTCGAAGATCTGCGATCCGATGTGGCTGTGCAGTCCGGTCAGTCGGATGTTCTTCGCCGCGAAGACGCCGCGGACAGCCTCCATGGCCGCTCCCCCGGCCAACGAGAACCCGAACTTCTGGTCTTCGTGTGCGGTCGCGATGAACTCGTGGGTGTGGGCTTCGACGCCGACCGTCACGCGGATGAAGACGTCCTGGAAGACTCCCTCGTCGCCGGCGATGCGATCGAGGAGGTCGATCTCCCCCATGGCGTCGATCACCACGTGGCCGACCCCGTTGCGCACGGCCATTCGGAGTTCGTCAGCCGACTTGTTGTTGCCGTGCATGGTGATCCGCTCGGCCGGGAAGTCGGCTCGCAGGGCGATCGCCAGTTCTCCGCCCGAGGCCACGTCGAGGCTCAGCCCCTCCTCGGCGACCCAGCGGGCGACCTCGGTGCACAGGAACGCCTTCGAGGCGTAGTGCACGCGATCGGGACCACCGAATGCCTCGGCCATCTCCCGGCAGCGGGACCGGAAGTCGTCCTCGTCGATGACGAACAGGGGGGTGCCGAACTCGGCGGCCAGGTCGGTCGCCGTGACTCCGGCGAACTCGACGACTCCGTCATCGCGTCGTGCCGCACCACGGGGCCAGACGGCGGGTGCGAGAGACATGACGCCGGCGGCGTCGGCGGGACGTTCGCCGATCGCCGGGGCGTGCGGGTACTCGTGCCGGGTGCCGGCGGGGTGTGCGCTCACATCTTCTCCGGTGCGTTGACGCCGATGAGGCGGAGTCCGTTGGCCAGGGTCTGGCGGGTCGCGGTGCTCAGAGCGAGTCGCGCGGCGTGCAGGGCGCCGGGTTCCTCGTCTCCCATGGGCAGCACGCGACACGAGTCGTAGAAGCGGTGGTACGCGGCGGCCAGTTCCTCGAGATACCGTGCCACGCGGTGCGGTTCACGCAGGTCGGCGGCGCTGGCCACGACTCGGGGGAACTCGCCGATCGTTCGGATGAGCGCTCCCTCTCGGTCTTCGACGAGCAGGGACAGGTCCGCGCCCTCGGTCGTGACCCCGAGATCGGCGGCATTGCGCGCGAGCGAGCACAGGCGTGCGTGCGCGTACTGCACGTAGAACACCGGGTTGTCGTTCGTGGCCGACGCCCATAGCTGGAGGTCGATGTCCATCGTCTGGTCGACCGACGAGCGGATGAGGGCATAGCGGGCCGCGTCCACTCCGATCGCCTCGACGAGGTCGTCGAGGGTGATGACGGTGCCGGCGCGCTTGCTCATCTTCACCGGGACACCGTCACGGACGAGGTTGACCATCTGGCCGATGAGGACCTCGATCGTCTCCGGGTCGTCTCCGAGAGAGGCGGCCGCGGCCTTGAGCCGCGCGATGTAGCCGTGATGGTCGGCACCCAACATGTAGATGCACAGGTCGAAGCCACGTTCACGCTTGTCGAGGAAGTACGCGATGTCACCGGCGATGTAGGCGGCGTTGCCGTCCGACTTGAGGACGACGCGGTCCTTGTCGTCACCGAACGCCGTCGAGCGGAGCCACCAGGCGCCCTCGTTCTCGTAGAGGTTGCCGTTGCTCTTGAGGGTCTCGATGGCACGGTCGACCGCGCCGGAGGTGAACATCGAGTTCTCGTGCGTGTAGACGTCGAAGACCGTGCCGAACTCGGCCAGGGACGTCTTGATGTGATCGAACATCAGGTCCACGCCCGTGGCCCGGAACGTTTCGAGACTTTCGTCCTCGGGAAGGGCCAGGATGTCGGGGTGCGCGGCGACGATTCGGGCGGCGATGTCGTCGATGTAGGCGCCCGCGTACCCGTCTTCCGGGGTGGGTTCGCCCTTGGCGGCGGCGGCAAGCGACCTGCTGAAGCGGTCGATCTGTGCGCCGTGGTCGTTGAAGTAGTACTCGCGGGTCACCGCGGCTCCGGAGGCCTCCAGTACCCGACCGAGCGCGTCGCCGACGGCTGCCCAGCGGGTGCCGCCCAGATGGATCGGCCCGGTCGGGTTGGCCGACACGAACTCGAGGTTGACCCGACGGCCCGCCATGGCATCGCCTCGGCCGTAGTTCTCACCCTGCTCGATGACGGTCGCCACCAGGGAGCCCTGTGCACCGGAATCCAACCGGATGTTGATGAACCCAGGACCGGCGATCTCGGCGGCGGCGACACCCGGATCATCGGCGAGCACCGCGGCGAGGTCCGCCGCCAGGTCGCGCGGGGCCACACCGACCTTCTTGCCGAGCTGGAGCGCGATATTGGTCGCATAGTCCCCGTGTTCCGGGTTACGTGGACGCTCGACGGTGACGGCCTCCGGGACGAGCGAGACATCGGCTCCACGGTCGGCGAGGAGTGCCACGAGGGCGGCACGGATGACGGCGGCGAGATCGGCGGGAGTCACGTCTTCATATCCTAGGTGTCGGCACGTAGCGGGGGGAATCGGACACCGCTGTCGCCTGCAGGATCGAGGCCCGGCGGGGTCGATGCGGCCCCGCCCCGGGCACGGTGCTACGATCAGTCTCGCTGTTCGACGGGGTCCGGCCCCATCGGTCGACACCGTCAGTTCAGCCTCCGGCTCGCGTCGCCGGTATCCCGCCCTCGTAGCTCAGGGGATAGAGCGTTGGTTTCCGGTACCAAAGGTCAGGGGTTCGATTCCCTTCGGGGGCACCGCGAAAAACCCTCTCCCGCCTGCACAACGCAGACACGGGAGAGGGTTTCTTCGTTAATTGCCGGAAACAAGCAAGTCTCAGCTGCTCCCACAGCAACGAGGGCCGGATCAGCCGGCGTCACCATCGGGCTGATCTTCGTCCGGGGGGTGCACTCGATGGGTTCCGGGCTGCAGTCGCCGCTCATCTCCGCACCTGCGCATCAGCTGCGGGTCATGCTCCCGACGAGGTACCGGGAAATCGGTGGCATCGTGCTCGACTCCGAAACGAGACACGACCGCCGTGTTGTCCACCGCTGTCACGCGGTGGCCGTCACTTCGGGAGGACGATCCCGTCGATCTGCTCGATCCGGGACACGACACGCTCGTAGATATCGGTGAGCGCCTCGACCTCGTCGGCACTGAGTGCGTCGATGAACAGTTCCCGCACCTTCTCGACGTGCAATGGCGCGACCTCGCCGATCGCTTGTGCCCCGGTCTCGGTCAGGGTGACAATCGTGCCGCGACCGTCCTCTGCGCAGTCGTTCTTGGCGACCAGGCCGCGCCCCTCCATACGCCGCACCTGGTGGGACACACGACTGCGGTCCCAGCCCAGCGCTGCACCGAGGTCCCGCGCACGGAGCCCGCTGCCTTCGGCCTCGCTGAGACTGACCAGCACCGAGTAATCGGACTGCGACATCGACGCATCTCGCTGCAACTGCCGCTCGATCGCGAGGTCGAGCAGCTGGTTCATGTCCCGGTATCGGCGCCACATGCGCTGCTCGTCATCGGTCAACCAGCGTGTCTCGCTCATGGTGCTATTAGAGCACGGACCGTGTCACCTACCGGCGTCAGGCACAGGTCACGACGAGTTGATGCCACCACCATCTCAGTCACCCGACACGGATGAGCGGCGCATGACGTGGGTCCGGGCACCACCGATGCCTGCGAACCGGGCGCGGTCACAGGTGAGGACCACCACCTGGGACGTCGACGACGCGGCCGCGATCACGGCGCCCATCGTCAAGCGGCGTGTGGGGTCGGTATAGCCCATCGTGTCGTCGAGGAACACCGGCACGCCGGCCTCCCCGACCAACCGCGCACACGCGATTCGCACGATCACCGCGAGTTGCTCTCTGGCGCCTCCGGACAATGCGTCATAGTCGACCGTGACGTCGCCCAGGCGACGTGCTTCGATCGTCAGGTCGTCACCGAGCCTGACGTCGAAGTCTCGACCGTAGACAAGCGAACCCAGGTCGACGACCGCGCGGTGGAACGGCTCCTGGTACGCGCGCATCGCCTCGGAACGGCGTGTGGTAAGGGTTCGGTGGAGCAGGTCCGCGGCCCGCGCCCGGCGCCACAGCGCATCGTTCTCCCGTTGGGCTTCGCGGAGTTCCCGGTCTGCGGCGGACACCTCACCCAGCCGTCCCTGGTCGCCGATGACGTTCACCCGCCCCAGTGCGGTGGCCACCCCGTTGGCGGCTTCCCGCTCCTCCTCCCTCAGGGCTGCCTGCGAGGCACGGACGTTCTCCAGCAGTTCGGGCGGTGCGTCCGCGAGTACCGCGTCGAGATCCGCTCGTGCCCGTCGTGCCGCCTCTCGAGCCTGCTCGACTTTCGCTCGAGCCCGCTCCTCCCCCTCAGCCAGGGCGTCGTCCGCCACCGCCTCGCGGGCACGGGCAAGGACGTCGGCGCTCGCGGCCGACCGGGACGCGGCATCCTCGGATAATGCCTGCCTCGTGGCGTGAGCGGTCCTCATGCTCGCCACCTCCGTCGCGGCCGTCCGGTCTTCGGCTCTCCGGACACTAAGCAACTGCTCCGCAGCTGCTGCAGCGGCGACCGGATCGCCCTCGTCCCGGTCACCTCCGACAGCGTCACCCCCGACATCGCGGGCGGCGTCGACTGGTCCGGAATCCCGGAGCTGGTCACGTAGCGCGTCCCGACGGGTGACCAGATCCTCGAAAGTGTCCCCGACCAACAGGTCGGTCCTTCTCCGGCGCAGTGAGGCGATCTCCGCGCGGAGCTCGGTGGTCAGCTTCAACCGCTCCTCGGCCGCGGCCCGACTGTCCACCCCCAGCTCTGTCAGCAACGCCCCGAGCTGCTCGCGCGCCGCGAACACCTCCCGGCGCACCGCGTCGGTATCGCCTGCGGGGACGACTTTCAGCGCGACGGATCCCACCTCGAATGTCGTGTCCTCGACGATCCGGAGGGACCACCCCGGATCCGCCTCGCGGGTCTCTCCGGCGAGGTCTACCTCACCGCTGCCGGAGACCTCGACGGTGGGGGCGCTGGCGACACTCCTCACCTCGGCTTCCCTCAGCGTGTCGTCCGCGGACCTGATCTGCTCGACCGCAGCCTCATCGACCTCCACCTCGACGAGACGCGCCTGGACGGCCGCGAGTTCGTCCCCGACCGAGGTCAGGGTGGCGACGAGGTGATCCACCCTGTCCAGTTCGGTTCGCCGATGCTCGTTCTCCTTGGCGGCACGGACCGCGTCGAGACGTGCCCGGGCGCCGGTCAGATCGGCTTCCGCGGCCTCGAGCGCGATGCGGGCCCCGTCTGCACGGTCTTCGGCCGGTGCCAGCCGCTCGGCGATCTCCTCGACCTCGTCGCGCAGCCGCTCCGCTCTGGTCCGATCGCGCTCGACCTCCTCAACGAGCGCCGTGCGTTCGCGCGCACCGCGAGACGCGGCATCGTGCTCGGCGGCAGCACGGTCCACTTCGGCTTCCGCCTCGGCGCAGGCATGCCGTCGCTCTACCACGATCGCCCCGGCGGCCTCGAGACGCACGACCTCGGCATCGACCGATGCCAGTGCCTCCCTACGGGCACGATGCACGGCGACCTGCCCGGCGTGGTCCTCCACCGCGGCGTCGAGCTCGGCGTGCGCGGCCCTGGCCGCGGACAACGCCGCACTCGCGTCGAGCACTCTCGCGTCCGACTTCGCGAGCTCTCCGGTGGGATCCCCCTTGCGCGCGGTGAGATAGCGGTTGCGCTCCTCCGCTACCCGCGAGATGAGCGAATCATCCCCGGTGGGATCTCCGCCGCCCGCCGCCGCGTCCAACGCACGACGGAGTGAATCCATCCCCTTGGCGGCATCGACCTGGCCGATCGGTTCGTCCTGAGCGATGCGGAGTGCACGCCACAGCGAGCGGTCCACCTTGCGGTCCAGGAGGTCCCGTACGTGGTCATGAGCGTCGTCGCCCGTGAGCGCCTGGCGGGCTGAGTCCGGGAACTCCAACGAGGTCCGCTTTCCCCGGACGAACTCCTTCCTGTACACCATCCGTTGACCATCGACTGTGAACTCGGCCTCGACCACCACCGGGACATCCCGTCCGACCGGGCTCGCCGCCTTGACGTCGGCACGACCGGACGAGGCCTTGTGTTCCAGGAGCATCTCGAGTGCGTCGAGGAGGCTGGTCTTCCCCGACTCGTTGGGCCCCTCGATCACCAGGACCCCTCGCCGTGGCACCATGACCTCTTCACGGGTCACGCCACGGAAGTCCTCGAGCAACAGTCGGTGCAGGATCATCGCGCTCCCCCGTCCACGAGGCGGTACAGCAGACTCAGTGCATTGCTGGCGTCCTCCGCCTCCGGTCCACCGCTTGTCGCGACCTCCACCAGGTCTCCGACGGCCCGACTCGCGTACCCGTCGACGAGATCGGTCAGATCCGTGTCCTCAGCCCGCACCACGAGGTGGGTCCGGGACTCACGGATAAAGGCACTCGCGAACAGAGCGTCCCACCGGTCGACCAACTCGTCGATCCGTGCTCGGAGCGCCACCCCGACGGTCCCGGTGAGACCGAGCTTGAGCACGGTCCGCGGCTTGTCCCCGATCGCCTCGATTCGCTCGGCGAGTGCGTCCAGGTCCGACTCCGTGTCGATCTGGGCGTTGACCGCAAGGAAGGACCACCGACCGGTCCGATGAGTGGTGACTGTGGCGGCACGGTTCCGCCCCGGTCCCGCGGCGTGGAGTTCGACGAGGAGGGCGGATCCGGAATCCTTCTCCACATCGTCGAAATCGGTCGTCTCGGGACTTCCGGAGAACCAGATCCGCTCCCCCGAGCCGACCTGCGTCACCGAGTGTCGGTCTCCCAGCGCGACGTAGTCCACACGTCCGGAGTCGACGGCCCCCTCCAGTTCTGCCACCGAGAGGGCCTCGACCGACGGCGAGTGCCCTCCGTACACCTCGTCGGTCCCACCGTGCGCGACCAGGACCCGGACCCCGTCGGTGGGCTCGAGTGCGGCCAGTAGTGCGGGCATCCGCGAGGGATCCGGACGCTTGGAGGTCCAGGGCACCCCCACGATCTCGACCCCGGGGCGGATCTCGACCGGGTCCGCGCCGTCGAGTACGACGACCTTCCCGCTCTCGACCACCCCGGAGAAGTCCCGACACCGCAGAACGGACGACACGTCCAGCGGGTCGTGGTTGCCCGGCAGGATCAGCACCGGAACGGGGAACGACGCCAGGACCTCGGCCGCGCGTAGCACCACGGACCGCGGCACCGCATTGTCCTCGAACGCGTCGCCTGCGACCACGACGAACTCCGCCTCGTGCTCTACCGCGAGCTCGGCGAGCTCGGCGACGGACGCGAGCCTGTCGGCGGTGTACCGGGCCTGCGCGTCGTCGCCGAGGAACCGACGGGTCATCCCGAGCTGCCAGTCGGCCGAATGGAGGAAGCGGACGGCGTCACCGTCCCGTGGCGTGGTCATGGCCGCATCGTAGGTCGCCGGTATGACACGGTCGCCCCTGACACGGGTCTCACGGCGCCCCGTAGTGACCGAACGCGTCGAGGAAGTCCTCCAGATCGGCCACCACCCTCAACTGCTCGAGCGGGTCGTTCGTCGCAGCGGCCGCCATCCGTCGCGTGACGGGTGCGTCCAGCAGATCCTCCAGACCTGCCGGTGCCGGAGAGGGAACGGACGGGAGCAGCGGGTCGCTGCCCCACAGGCTCTCGGCCATGTCGACGTCGACCCCACCGGACTCACCCGCTCCGTCGCCGCGAAGCAGGATCCCGAGGGTGTCGGCGCTGAGACCGCGGAGCTCGAACATCACCGAGGGCGAGGCGTCCCACCACTCCACCATGATGTTCGCCGCCGCGAGAACGTGACGGCACGGACCCGGCTGTACCGGGCAATGACAGGTGTACGAGGTGGCCCCGTCGACCGCCGGGAGCAGGAGGAACCCGACGGTGTCGGAGAAGTCGCCGGCGAGCGCTCCGAGTATCCCGTGCTCCTCCCGCCGCAGCGCCTCACGCAGTGACTCGGAATCCGAGTGGTCCAGCGGGGCGAACAAGAACTCGACCGTGAAGGGTAGAGGTCTGCTCCCGGCGACGTCGCAGCGGACGATCCGTCCCGAGTGTTCCAGTGACAGGACCTTGTCCTCGCGCGCGTCGCTGCGTCCGAGGTACGCCTCGGTGCGCGACACGCCCGACTCGAGATCGGCGGTCCACCGCCTGCTCCACATGTGGCCACCGAACGCGCCAGCGCGCGAGCGCGCCGTGATCCCGGCACCCGGCCCCGGACTCACGGTTCGTCCACCCCTTCGCCGCTGAGCGACACGAGCGCGGCGAGATCCGCGTCGTCCATCTCGGTCAGGACCCCGGCGAGCGGTCCCAGGGTCATGTCCGCCAGCTCACGCTTCGACTCCAACAACTCGTCGATCCGGTCCTCGACGGTGCCCGGGGCCACGAGGGTCCGGACCTGGACGACCCGTGACTGACCGATCCTGTGCACGCGATCGGTGGCCTGGTTCTCGACCGCCGGGTTCCACCATCGGTCCAGGTGCACCACGTGATTGGCCTCGGTCAGGGTCAGCCCGGTGCCGCCGGCACGCAGTGAGGCAAGTATCACCGACGGTCCGTCCGGACGTTGGAAGTCCTTGACCATCTCGGCCCGTCCGGCGGCGCTCACACCACCGTGCAGGAACGGCACCGAGTGCGCGGCTCTCCGCTCGAGCATCGGGACGATGAGATCCCCGAACGCGCGATACTGCGTGAACAGCAACACCTTCTCGTCCGCGTCGAGGATCTCGGTGAGCACCTCGTCAAGGGCAGCGAGCTTTCCGGAGCGGTGCGTGCCACCTCGAAGGAGCGCCGACCCGTCGCCGAGGTAGTGCGCGGGGTGGTTGCAGACCTGCTTGAGCGCAGTGAGTCCGGACAGGATCGCCCCTTTTCGCCCGACCCCCTCGGCGTCCTTGACCTGCTCGAGCATGTCCTCCACCACGGCGCGGTAGAGCGTCGCCTGCTCGCGGGTCAGGGGCGCGTCCACGCGGATGTGCTGCTTCTCCGGCAGGTCTGCCGCGACCCGGGGATCCGACTTGAGTCGGCGCAGCACGAACGGTGCCACCAGAGCCCGGAGCCGGGATGCCGCCGCCTCGTCACGATGGGACTCGATCGGGACGGCGAACCGCGCGCGGAACGTACTGGCGGATCCCAGCACACCGGGGTTGACGAACTCCATCACCGCCCGCAGTTCGTCCAGACGGTTCTCGACCGGGGTGCCGGTGAGCGCGATCCGGTGCTGCGCGGGGAGGGCTGTGAGGGCCCGGGCGGTGGCCGTGCCGGGGTTCTTGATGGTCTGGGCCTCATCCGCGACCAGGCGGCGCCAGGGCACCTCGGAGAGCAGGTCGACATCCCGGGTGGCCGTGCCGTAGGAGGTGAGGACGAGATCGGCAGCGCCCAGGCGTTCCGCCGCCCCGTCTCCCCTGTCGCGTCCCGCTCCGTGGTGGACGGCGACACGGAGCTCCGGAGCGAACGTCGCCGCCTCCCGCGCCCAGGTGGCCACCAGCGTCAGCGGCGCCACGACAAGGGTCGGCCCGCGGGTGTCCCCCGCGACCTCCGACGCGACCTCCGACGAGATCAGTGCGAGTACCTGCATGGTCTTGCCGAGCCCCATGTCGTCGGCGAGAACGGCACCCGTGTCGGCGCGGGTCAGCGCGGAGAGCCACCGGACGCCCTCGAGTTGGTACGGGCGTAGCGTCGCCCGGAACCAGTCCGGGAGTTCGAGCCGGATCGACGACGACGACGGGAGCCATCCCAGAGTAGCGGGCGCCTCCACCTCGACGCCCTCGGCCTCCTCGGACATGAGCGCCGCCGTGACGGCCCGCGGGGTGACGGGCCCGCCCTTCGTCGAGGCCAGGAAGCGGGCGGCGCGGCGGAGTGCACCGGGATCCGCTCGGACCCAGCGGCCGCGGAGCCGGACCAGGTCAGTGGCGCTGTCGAGGAGCATCTGGACCTCGGCCGCGTCCAGCGCTTCGTCGTCGACGATCATCTCCCAGTTCACGTCCGACAGCTGGTCCAGCCCGAGACGACGGCCGGAGTCGACGGCCTCGGTCCCCGGTTCCGAGACCACGACCCGGATGGCGGCGCGGACCCGGGTCCACGCGCGCGGGAGGAGCACCTCGACCCCACGCCCGCGCAGTGTCTCCACCCCGTGGTCGACCAGTGCCACCACGAGCTCGGTCGGCAGGAACAGATCCGGTCCATCTGGTGCCGGTTCGGCGCTCCCCAGCGGGGGCCACGACCTGACCGCTCTCTCGACGACGTCACGCACCGCATCCGAGACCGCCGAAGGGTCGGGGAGCTCGGAGTATGGGCGCAGGGAATCGTTGCCACTGCGCACCAGTACCTCGAGCCGCCAGAGGACCCCTCCCCGGGCGCGCCCAGGGCGGGCATCGCCTTCTGCCTCGCTGCCCGGCGTGGTGCTGACCTCCGCCGCGCCACCATCGACCGGCCCGGCCTCCTCGTATTGCGGTTCGACGACACGGAACACCACGTCCACGTCCCGTGCAGCGGCCGCGCGACCGAAGTCCGCGATGGCCCCGGCCAGAGCCTGGCCGCCTGACGTGACCTCCCCGCCGGTGATCAACGACGTCCCGAGTGAACTCCGACGATCAGCGGCCAGTGGTGCGAGTGCCATCCGGGCGTGCTGGTCGGCGAGTGCCGAGAACACCCTGTCCAGCTCGTCACGCCCGGCGACGAGTCCGTGACAGCGGGACAGGCACTCCGCGGCCCACGCGCTCGTGGCGGGCGACGCGACGAGTCGCCACTCGGCGGACCACCCTCCCTCGACACGACCGAGCTGCGGCACCACGTGGCCCGCACTCACGAACGCGGCAACCCCCCGGGACAACGCGACCAGGGCGCGAGTGCTAGCACCGAGCCACGGCTCGTCGCCCTCCACCAGGGAACACAGGTCGATGGCCGCAGCCACGGACACCCGGATTCCCGGCACGGTGGCGTCCCGGATTCTGCCCTCCACCGGGACACGCACACCGAGCCTGTGGCTCAGCGTGTACTCCTCGAGAAAATCCACGACGGCGACCGGCGCGCCCGCCCGTTGCACCGCGGCGGGCGACCCGGCGGGAGCGACCGAGTCCGGACGCCGCAATCCCGTGTCACACCACAGTCCGATGGTGCCGGACTGCCACACCGCGTGCAGCCTCGGTCGGGGTGTCTGACTCACGCCCACATGTAAGCACGCCGGTCCGACAGGGCTGAAAGCACGCAGGTCCGACTGGGCTTGCTATAAGTTCGCCGGTCCGAGAGGGCTTGCTGTAAGCACGCCGGTCCGACAGCGAACTGTGTGCGTCTGGGCCGTCGTCGTCGTCCATTCCACAGTCCCTTTCCCCCTCCACAGGCGCGCGCTCCCGGCACGGTTTCCCGGCGGTCCCGGGTCCCCGACCCGGGATACTCGCCCCGTGCTCCCCGAACGCGACTCCCCCACCACCGGGACGCCACGGTCGGTCGCCGTGGCTGCCGCGCACCTCCGCCGACTTCTCGGTGTTCCCATCCCGGAACCCGCGCGGTCATCCCGTCCGATGTCCCGGCACGTGTCCGCGCAGGTGCCGCTGCGGGCCCTGGTGCTGGGCGTCGTCGTGGTGTCAGTCCTCGGGGTGGTGGTCGCGCAGGGCCAGCCACACGGCTCGGCGCCCGGGAGCCCGTCGGAGGACGACGTCAGCGAACTCCTGGACCGGGTAGCGGTGGTCTCGCAACGGCCGTCGGTACCGGGCTACGAGCGGGACTGCACCGGTGCCTCGGCCTGCGTGTTCGGGCCCGCGTGGACTGATGCCACCACGGCGCCGGGTGGCGGTAACGGCTGCTCGACCAGAGAGGACGTCCTGGCTCGCGACATCCGTGCCGCGCCAGCGGACACAGCTTCGGCGGACACGGCCTTGGCGGACGGGGCATCCTCCGACACAGTGGCGGTCACCAGGGACGCCGGTACTACTACACGGTGCGTCACACCGACCGGAGTCCTCGCCGACCCGTACAGCGGCCGGGTCGTCGACGTGGCACTCTCGGGAACCCGGGCGATCCACATCGATCACGTGTACCCGTTGAAGGCCGCCTGGGACCTCGGCGCGTGGAGATGGACGCCCGACCGGCGGGCGCGCTTCGCCAACGACACCGACGCCAACCTGCTCGCGGTGACCGGCACGGTCAACACCGGCAAGAGCGACTCCACGCCCGCGGACTGGCTTCCCCCCGACCCCGCCCGGCACTGCTTCTACGCGGCCAGATACCTCACGGCCGCGATCACCTACGGTCTCCCCGTCACCGCCGACGACCACGACGCACTGTCCGGCGCGATACGCCGGTGCCCCGGGTGACGGTCACGATCCTGCAGTTCGGAGGCCCGACACTCGTGCCCGAACGGCGGTGGAATGGCGGCGGAACGGCGGATGCCCCGACCCGATCCCGGGCCGGGGCATCTCACGCCGCCTGTCTAGTTGCGGTCGCGGGGGCCGCCCGAACGGCCACGGAACCCGCCGCCGCCACGCCGGTCGTCGTCGCGACGCGGTCCGCCACGGCGATCGTCGCCGCCCCGGTATCCGCCACGTCCGCCGCGATCGTCACGGTCATCGGACCGTCCACCGCCCCGACGGTCGTCGCCGCCGCGGTAACCACCCCGACCGCCCCGGTCATCCCGGTGACCCCCGCGGGGACGGCCACCACGGTCATCACGGAACGACGACGGGCGACCCGCCGGCGCGCCACTGTCCGGCCGGATGTCGATCTCCTCGCCGCCGACGATAATGCCCTTCATCGACTCGAGCTGGTCCCGCGGCAGGTCCGCCGGGAGCTCCACCAGCGAATGGTCGAAGCGGATCGAGATGCGACCGATGTCGCCCCCACGCAGGCCCGCCTCATTGGCGAGCGCGCCCATGATCGACCCCGGCTTGACGTTGTTCCGCTTGCCGACCGCGATCCGGTACTGCGACATGTTCTTCCCGGACCGCGACTGGCGGGGACCGTCGAAATCGCGGGCCGGACGCTCACGTCGGTCGTCATTGCGGTCACGACGCTGCGGACGCTCCTGCTCTCGCATGAGGAACTCATCCGAGTTCCGCGACTGCGTGGCCAGTGCCGCGGCGATGTCCGCCATCGACACCGAGTGCTCGGACGCGTAGTCCTCGACGAGGCGACGGAAGAGCGCGATATTGCTGTCCTCCAGGCTCTCGGTGATGGACTGCGCGAACTTGGCCATACGCATCTCGTTGACGTCGTCCACGCTCGGGAGCTGGATCTCGGTCAGCGGCTGTCGGGTGGCCCGCTCGATCTGCGAGAGCATGCGGCGCTCACGCGGCGTGACGAAGAGCAGTGCCTGTCCACTCCGGCCGGCACGACCCGTGCGGCCGATCCGGTGGACATAGGACTCCGTGTCGTGGGGGATGTCGTAGTTCACGACGTGGCTGATACGCGGGACGTCCAGGCCACGCGCCGCCACGTCGGTGGCGACGAGAATGTCCGTGCGCCCGTCCTTGAGCGCGTCGATCGTGCGCTCGCGGAGGTTCTGCGGGATATCGCCGTTGATCGGCGCCGCAGAGAATCCCCGGGCCCGGAGACGCTCGGCGAGCTCCTCCGTGGCCGACTTGGTGCGCACGAACATGATCATGGCGTCGAAATCCTCGACCTCGAGGACCCGGGTCAGCGCATCGAGCTTGTCCCGGTGCTGCACCAGGACGTAGCGCTGCGTGATGTTCGGCGCGGTCGAGGTCTTGGCGGCGACCTTCACCTCGGCGGGATCGGTGAGGTACCGCTGCGAGATCCGACGGATGGCCGACGGCATGGTGGCCGAGAACAACGCGACCTGGGTCGACTCCGGGGTGTCGGAGAGGATCGTCTCGACGTCCTCCTGGAACCCCATCGCCAGCATCTCGTCCGCCTCGTCCAGGACAAGGTGGCGCAGACCGGAGAGATCCAGGGTCCCCTTCTTGAGGTGATCGATGACACGACCGGGGGTACCGACGATGATCTGAGCGCCGCGTCGGAGACCCGAGAGCTGGATCCCGTACGCCTGACCGCCATAGATCGGGAGGACGTTCACCTGCGGCATACCCGACGAGTAGGTGATGCAGGCCTCGGCGACCTGGAGAGCCAACTCACGCGTCGGCGCGAGGATGAGCGCCTGCGGCTTCTTCACCGCCGGGTCGATGAGCGAGAGGATCGGCAGGGCGAACGCCGCCGTCTTACCGGTACCCGTCTGCGCGAGTCCCACGACGTCCCGACCCTCGAGGACCAGGGGGATCGTCGCAGCCTGGATGGCCGACGGGACCTCGTACCCGACCTCGCGGACGGCCTCGGCGACGGCGGGCGCGAGGCCCATGTCGGCGAAGGTGACCGTGTCGGAATCGTCCGTGTCCGAGCTCGACCGGGTCGATCCGGTCGGAGCGGACTCGTCCCGGGCGGGCTCGGGGGATTCGGCGGATTCAGTGGCGCTGGCGGCGGTGTCGACCTCGTCGCCGACAGTGGCGGTACGGTCCTCGTCGTTGTTCTTCATGAGGTGGTCCATGCTACGACGTCGACACCCCGATTCGCGAGACGATGGCGCAGGTCATTCCCCCGTCACGGAGCCGTTCCGCGACGGATGGGTCTCTCGGGCGAAGATCCACGGGAGCGTGGCGAGCATCAACATGACCCCGGACACCACGAATCCGGTCGTGTACCCGAGCCTGTCGACCACGAGTCCCACGAGCACCGGGCCGAGGATCGCGCCGGAGTCGCTGGCCATCTGAAACGTCGCGAGGACCTTTCCACCCGCCCGGTCCGCTCCGATCACATCCGCCACGGCGGCCTGTTGGGCCGGGTTGAGCACTCCGGCCCCCATCCCCGCCACCACGGACGTGCCCACCAACAACGGCACCGTGTCAGACCAGCCCAGAGCGATGGTCGCGACACCCGAGACGACGAGCCCGCCGAGCACCAGTGGCTTCCTGCCATACCTGTCCGTGAGGTACCCGGCGAGAGAGATCACCACGGCGGTACCGACCGCGAACGACGCGAGCGTGAGCCCGGCGATCCTCGCTCCGTCCTCGAAGGTCGCCGCGGCGAACAACGGCACGATCGCGACACGGACACCGAACGAGGACCATCCGTTCACGAAGCTCGACACCAGCGCCGCACGGTAACCGGAGTGACTCAACGCCTCGGGCAGGAGCATCGGTGGCTGCTCGGCGACATCGTCGCCGGGTACCCTGCGTCGCCCACCCCGGAGGAACACGGCGACCACTCCGGTGGCCACGATCAGAGATCCGGCGTAGACGAAGAACGGGACGCGCATTCCGAACTCGGCGAGCACTCCGCCGATCACCGGGCCGCCGATGTTCCCGATGAGGAAGGCGGTCGCGTACAGCCCGGCGATGCGTCCCCGGGCGCCCGGCGGCGACAGCCTGGTGAGGAGAGCCATCGCCGAGATCGTGAACATGGTCGAGCCGAGACCACCCAGTCCCCGGAAGAGCAGGAGCTGCCAATATCCCTGGGCCAGTCCGGTGGCGAGCGTGGACACCGCGACGATGAGCAGGCCGGTCATGTAGACCCAGCGCTCCCCCATCCTGTCGACGAGGAACCCGCCCGCCGGCGCGAACACGAGACGGAAGAACGCGAAAGCGCTGACCACGACCGACGCCGCGGTCACCGAGACGTTGAAGCTCTGCGCGAACTGTGGGAGGACGGGGGCGACGAGCCCGTACCCGACGGCGATCGCGAACGCCGCGGCGACGAGGACCCAGACATCGGCTGGGAGCCGGTCCTTGGTCGCGGGTGACCGGGTGTCGCCGGTGGCGCCCCTCACGCCGAGCGGAGGACGTGGGCCAGGACGTCCGCACCGAAGTGCAACGCGTCCACAGGCACCCGCTCGTCGACGGCGTGGAAGTGACCGAACACGTCGAAGTCGTCGGGCACACGCAGCGGGACGAACCCGTAACCGGAGATGCCCAGACGGGCGAGATGCTTGTTGTCCGTGCTGGCCGGCAAGAGATACGGGACGACCACGGAATCCGGGTCGGACGCGAGCACGGCCTCGCGGATCACGTCGACCAACTCGGCGTCCGCGGGAGCGGCGATGGGCGGCTCCCAGATCCAGTCCACGGCGACGCCCTCGCCGAGGTCGGTCTCGATCTCCGAGCGGAAGGTGTCCTCACCGCCGGGCAGGACGCGACAGTCGATCTCCGCCCGGGCCTCGGTGGGGATGACATTGGTCTTGTAGCCCGCGGACAACACCGTCGGCGATGCCGTGTGGGACAGCGAGGCGGCGACGACCGGCCCGAAATGCCCCAGCACCCCGAGTCGCTCGGGGAGGTCGGCGATGTCGCCGCTCCCGCCCGTCAGCTGCCCGACGGTGGCCGCGAGCGCGGTGTTCGCCTCGGTCGGCGCGACAGGGAACTCCCGGGACGCCACGCGGTGCACGGCGCCGGCGACGGCGGCCACGGCGTTGTCCTGGGTCGGCCGTGACGCGTGTGCGGCGGTGCCGTGCGCGGTCACGCTCGCCCACGCGACGCCCTTCTCGGCGACAGCGATCGGATACAGGCGCTTGTCGCCGACGGGGACGGACCACCCGCCCACCTCGCTCAGTGCCTCGGTCATGCCGTCGAAGAGATCCGGCCGCTGGGCCACGACCCACTTCGCGCCCATGATCCCGGCGGCCTCCTCATCGGCGAAGAAGGCCAGCAGGAGCGTCCGGCGCGGCACGATCCCCTCGCGGGCGTAGTGGCGGACCACCGCGAGGGTCATCCCGAGCATGTTCTTCATGTCGACGGTCCCGCGGCCGTACAGCCACCCGTCCCGGATCTCGCCGGCGAACGGCGGCACGGTCCAGTTCTCGGCGACGGCAGGGACCACGTCGACATGCCCGTGGACGACGAGTCCTCCGGCATCCGGATCGGTCCCCTCGATGCGCGCGAACAGGCTGCCCCGACCGGGCACGGACTCCACGAGCTCGCTGGCGATACCGACCTCGTCAAGGTATTCGGCGATTCGGCGGCACACCCGGGTCTCGCCGTCGCCGATCGTCGACGGGTCTCCGGTGTTGGTCGAATCGATCGAGACCAGATCCGCGGTGATCGCCACAGCCTCCGCGTGTAGCTTCTCGCGAGCCTGATCGGACATCGACTGGTCGACGGTCACCCGAAACACTTCCCTTCGCCACGGTAGGTGGGCCACTCGTCCACGATCGCGGGCCCCTCTGCAGTGTCGTCCACCACGAGGAGCGTGTCGAACCGCTCGCACAACTCGCCGGCCTTGGCATGGCGCCACCAGGACCGGGAACCGATCGCGACCTCACCCCGGACCGGGGTCTGGACCTCGCCCGCGCCCTCGCGACCGAGATAACGCAGCCCTGCCGGGGACGCGGGTACCGGGAGCCTGTCGGACCCGGGCACACCGGAGGCCACATATCCGCCGTAGAGGAAGGTCGTGAGCCCGCGGGCCGGGGTGCGGACGGCCGGCAGGGCGAAGAACAGCGCGGGCCTGGGCTCGAAGGTCGTGTAGTGGTCGAACAATCCCGGGACGTACAGGCCCGAGCCGGCGGTGACCTCGGTGACCGCCGGGGCCGCCGAGCTCTCGGCGACCGAGCCCGAACCACCCGAGTTGATGATCTCCGGCGCCGCACCGGTCAGCCGTTCGATCGTCTCGGAGACCCCCTGCCGGATGTCCACCAACCGGCGCATGGACAGCCGCTTGACCAGCCCGATCCCCCGTACGTTGTCCGGCACCCCGGCCACCTGAGCCTCGTAGAACATCGCGCCCACGACCCGGAACCCCTTGTCCAGTGCCGCACGGACCAACGGCTCTACATCCACTGCGTCCCGCAGGGGTGATCGCCTCACCCCCAGGTGGACCGGCCCGATCCGCAGGGAGCAGTCCACATCCACACACACCCGCGCACCGCCCGCGCCGGCGTCACGGGCGATCTCGAGCTGGCGCACGTCATCCACCATCAGGGTCACCGCCGCGAGCGCCGCCGGATCGGACCCCAGCTCCCGGAGCGCCGACGTATCGACCGTGGGATAGCCCATCAGCACGTCGTCACACCCCGCGCCGACCAGCCACAACGCCTCCCGCAACGAGTACGCCATGATCCCGCGAACGGCGGCGTCACCACGCAGGTCCGGACCCAGAGCCTCACGCAGCACTCCACGTGAGCGGACGGACTTGCTGGCGATCCGGATCCTGGTCCCGGCAGCCCGACGCCGGAGGTCCCCGAGATTGGCGCGCAGGCTCGGCAGGTGTAGAGCCGCGAGGGGTGCGTCGATCCCGGCCGTGGCGGCCTCGAGATCGCGGGTCACGTCGATCGCGGACACGATTCGCTCAGGCATCCTCGAGTGGGAGCGCGTCACGGACCACAAGATCCACGGCATGGTGGAGCAGCCTGGCGGCCTCGTCGTCGTCACGGAGGATCTGCCACCTCTGGCCCATACCCACGACCATCGCCAGGACCACCTGGACCATCTGGTCCAGCCCCATACCCCACCGCATCCCGGCGGCGGACGCGGTGCGCTCCAACACCGACCGCACGATCGCCGCATTGGATTCCTGCTGGTCACGGGCCAGTCCCACCTCGGGCAGCCCGTAGTTGCGCAGCGAGTACGACACGATCTCGTACGTGAGCAGCTGCCTGTCCGGCGAGGCGGTGATGACGGCCCAGACGAGATCGATCGCCTCGTACAGCCGTCGGCGCAGCCCCTCCGGCCCGGCGGTACCCGAATCGAAATCGACACTGACGAACGCGCTCGCGGCCTGGTGGACCTCGAAGTTGACCGCACCGATGAGCTCTTTGAGAAGCTCTTCCTTATCGGTGTAGCAGTAGTGGACCACGCCCAGCGACACGCCGGCGCGCTCGGCGACGCCGCGCACCGTCACCGCCGAGAGCCCGTCGTGCTCGGCGATCTCCAGGGCCGCCTGGAGGAGTTGCGCACGGCGCTGATCGGCAGGAAGTCGTCTGGTCACCCGGTCATGGTACGACGACGACGAGTGCTCCGAGCGGGTTAACCGCGACCTCCCCCGAGGCAGGACGGGCGTAGACGTTCACGCGGGCGCCCCCGTGCAGGTACGTCGTCCAGGACGCCCCTTCTGCCCACCTTTGTGACACAGCCGGCTGACCCGCCCGCGGGCACCCACCCGGGTCGCCCGCCGCGTTGTACTGTCGGGTTCCATGACGACCTCGACCGCACCGTGGACCAACTGGACCGGCAACGTCATCGCGCATCCAACCTCCCGGGTCGCCCCCACCACCGTCGCCGAGGTCACGGACACGGTGATCGCCGCCGCCGAATCCGGCACACGCGTCAAGTGCGTCGGCGCGGGTCACTCGTTCACCCCCGCGGCGGCCACGGACGGCGTCCTCATGACACTCGACGACCTCACCGGCATCGAGTCGATCGTCCCCACGCGCGGCGCCGACGGCCGGGTCGACGGCGCCGACGTCACGGTCTGGGCGGGGACGCGCCTGCACCGCCTCGGCCACCTGCTGTGGGATCTCGGACTGGCCCAGCCGAACCTCGGGGACTTCGCCGAGCAGTCGCTGGCGGGCGCCGTCTCGACCGGTACGCACGGAACGGGACTGGGACACCCCGGGATCCCCGCGACGGTGGTGGGACTCCAGCTCGTCACCGCGGACGGAAGCGTCCTGTCGTGTTCCCGCGACGCGAACCCCGAGGTGTTCGAGGCCGCGCGGCTGGGCATCGGCGCCCTGGGGATCATCACCAAGATGACGATCCGGTGCGTACCGGCGTTCGCCCTCCGCGCCGACGAACGTCCCTGGACTCTGTCCGCCGTCATGACGGACATGGAGGGCTTCGCACGTTCGGCGGACCACGCCGAGTTCTACTGGTTCCC
Organism: Dietzia sp. NCCP-2495; assembly: GCF_026011735.1. Classification (GTDB taxonomy): domain Bacteria; phylum Actinomycetota; class Actinomycetes; order Mycobacteriales; family Mycobacteriaceae; genus Dietzia. The sequence continues at coordinate 437,400 of NZ_BRVN01000001.1, forward strand.
CCACACCGACTCGATCAACGTCAAGCGGAACACCCGGCTCCCCGGGGACACGGAGCTCGAGCCGGTCGGCCGACTGCAGACGGCGATCAGTGACGAGTTCCTCTCCAACGAGGGCTTCGACGCGATCTGCCGGATGGCCGCGCGCCGCCCCTCCCTGGCTCCCCGCCTCAACAGGTTCACCTCTCGGGCCCTGTCCGCCCGCACTTTCACCGACCGCAGCTACGCGGTGTTCGCCTCACCCCGCCGGGTGCGGTTCCGGGAGATGGAGTACGCCGTCCCGCTCGCCGCGGCGGGCGCGGTGCTCGGAGACATCCGGGACATGATCGACCGCTCGGGCGTGTTGACCCCGTTCCCGATGGAGGTCCGGTTCGCCGCCGCGGACGACGTGTGGCTCTCCACCGCCCACGGCCGCGAGGTCTGCTACATCGCCGTGCACCAGTACCACCGGATGGACCACACCGAACTGTTCCGTCAGGCCGAGGAGATCTTCCTCGCCGCCGGCGGCCGACCGCACTGGGGGAAGATGCACACCCGAACCGCCGAAGACCTCTCGGCGATGGTCGGGCGTTTCGACGACTTCGTCGCCGTGCGGGACCGGCTCGACCCCGACCGGGTCTTCGGCAACGTCTACACGGAGCGGGTTCTCCCCTGACCCCTCGAGACCTCTGATTCCGTACCCTGTGCCGTACCGGCGGGTATCCGCCCTCATCACCAACGGTCCAAATCTCCCCTCACCCGACGAAGGAGAACCCGTGCCAGACCGCGACGAGTCACAGTCCCCGATCTCCGGCCCGGCAGCCGGTCTGATCACCGCCGCCCTCCGGCGGGCGATCCGACTCCAGTCGGGGACGGCCAAGGCGTACGTCCGCAAACTCCGCGAGGACCATCCTGATGAGAGCCCGGCCCGGATCCGGGAGCGGGTGGACACCCTGTTCCTCGGGGCCGTCACCGCTTCCGGCGCCGCCGTGGGCAGCACCGCTGCGATCCCCGGCATCGGCACCATCGCCGCCTTCGGCGCGATCGGTGCCGAATCGGTGCTCTTCCTCGAGGCCACGGCGTTCTACACGCTCGCTGTGGCCGAGGTGCACGGCCTCGACGTGCACAGCAGCGAGCACGAGGAACTCCTGGTCATGACGGTCATGCTCGGCGCCTCCGGGACCGCACTGCTGGCCAACGCAGTCGGCTCCTCCGCAGGATCCGCCAAGAACGTCTCCCTCGCGAGCAGGGCGCTGCGGATCCCCGGGCTCGCCGAGATCAACAAGCGGATGCTCAACCGCTTCGTCCGGAAGTTCGCCGTGAAGAAGGCGGGCCTCGCCCTGGGCAAACTCGCCCCCGCCGGGGTCGGTGCCGTCGTCGGTGGGTGGGGCAACCGTAAGCTCGGTCGGACGGTCGTGGAGACCGCCGACGCCACATTCGGTGCTCCGCCCGGCGAGTGGTCATAACAGGTGAACCCCGGATGATCACTCGACGACATCCCCCTGTCAGGTGAGATCGAGAACCCCGCGCGGGCAGAAGGTCTAGCCTGGGAGTCATTCGGCGTGTGAAACCCAACACAGAACGAGAGAGGCCCCCCAGCATCGTGAGCAACACCGTCTCACAGTTCGGACAGAACCAGTGGCTCGTCGACGAAATGTACGAGCGTTACACCAAGGACCCGTCCTCCGTGGACAGCTCCTGGCACGAGTACTTCGAGGCCAACCCGGAGGCCGCCTCCGCCTCCGCCTCCGGGAAGAACTCGACGGGCGGCGCCCGGGCGACGTCCGGTCCAGCTCGGACCACCGAGGCCGCAACGAAGGGAGCCGACGGCGACGCGGCACCGTCCGCCCCCAGCGGGACCCCGGCCACCAACCGCGCCGATAAGCCCCAGACCTCGCGGGAGGGCTCCGGTACCGCTCCCGTCCGCACCCCGGAGACCCGGAACAAGCCGGACGCCCCGGCCCCGAAGAAGCCCGTCCGCCCGGACTACTCGCCGCCGGCCGAGCCGGAGAGCGCTGTGCTACGGGGACCTGCCGCCGCGATCGTCAAGAACATGAACGCGTCACTGACGCTGCCCACGGCGACCTCTGTCCGCGCCGTGCCAGCCAAGCTCATGATCGACAACCGCGTCGTGATCAACAACCACCTCAAGCGCACGCGTGGTGGAAAGATCTCGTTCACGCACCTCATCGGGTACGCCATGGTGCAGGCCGTCAAGGCCTACCCCAACATGAACAACCACTACGCTGAGGTCGACGGCAAGCCGAACTCCGTCACCCCGAACGGGATAAACCTCGGCCTGGCGATCGACATGAAGACCAAGGCGGGCCGCAGCCTGGTCGTGGCCGCGATCAAGAACTGCGAGAAGCTCGACTTCCGCGGATTCCTCAACGCCTATGAGGACATCGTCGCCCGTGCCCGCGTCGGCAAGCTGACGATGGACGACTTCTCTGGTGTCACCATCTCCCTGACCAACCCGGGTGGCATCGGCACCGTCCACTCGGTCCCGCGCCTGACCGTCGGCCAGGGCGCCATCCTCGGTGTGGGTGCAATGGAGTACCCGGCCGAGTTCCAGGGCGCGAGCGACGAGCAGCTGGCGAAGAACGCCGTCGGCAAGATCACCACGCTCACCTCGACCTACGACCACCGCGTCATCCAGGGCGCGGAGTCGGGCGAGTTCCTCCGTGAGATCCACCGCCTCCTCATCGACGACACGTTCTACGACGAGATCTTCACCTCGCTGGCGATCCCGTATGAGCCGGTCCGCTGGCGCCAGGACATCACCGACCCCCGCGTCGACAAGGACGCCCGCGTCCTCGAGTTGATCGCCGCCTACCGCAACCGCGGACATCTCATGGCGGACATCGATCCGCTCGACGGGATGCACGCCCAGCGTCGCCGTACGTTCCACCCCGACCTGGACGTGAACTCCCACGAGCTCACCCTCTGGGACCTCGATCGGGAGTTCTCGGTCGGCGGTTTCGTCGGCAGGGACCGCATGAAGCTGCGCGACGTCCTGTCGGCACTCCGGGCGGCCTACTGTCGCAAGATCGGCGTCGAGTACACCCACATCCTCGAGAACGAGCAGCGCAACTGGCTGCAAGACCGTCTCGAGGGTGTCGACGACAAGCCGACCGTCGCCGAGCAGAAGTACATCCTGTCGAAGGTCAATGCCGCCGAGGCCTTCGAGACCTTCCTCCAGACCAAGTACGTCGGCCAGAAGCGCTTCTCGCTCGAGGGCGCGGAGTCCGTCATCCCGATGATGGACGCGGTCATCGACGAGGCCGCCGAATTCGGTCTCGACGAGGTCGTCATCGGCATGCCCCACCGTGGCCGCCTCAACGTGCTGGCCAACATCGTGGGCAAGCCTTACCGCACGGTCTTCACCGAGTTCGAGGGCAACATGGACCCCTCGGCCGCCCACGGTTCGGGCGACGTGAAGTACCACCTCGGTGCCGAGGGCATCCAGTACCAGATGTTCGGCGACAACGAGATCAAGGTCTCGCTCACCGCCAACCCCTCGCATCTCGAGGCCGTGGACCCCGTACTCGAGGGCATCGTTCGCGCCAAGCAGGACCTCATCGAGGACGAGGAGTGGCGTCTGGAGTACCCGGTCGTCCCGCTCATGCTCCACGGTGACGCGGCGTTCGCCGGCCAGGGCGTCGTGGCCGAGACGCTCAACCTCTCGCTGATCGACGGCTACCGCACCGGCGGCACGATCCACATCGTGGTCAACAACCAGATCGGCTTCACCACCGCACCCGAGGCGGGCCGGTCGAGCCAGTACTGCACCGACGTCGCCAAGATGGTCGGCGCGCCGATCTTCCACGTCAACGGTGACGACCCGGAGGCCTGCGTCCGCGTGGCGCGCCTCGCGATGGACTTCCGCCAGGCGTTCAAGAAGGACGTCGTGATCGACCTCGTCTGCTACCGCCGCCGTGGCCACAACGAGGCCGACGACCCGTCGATGACGCAGCCGCGGATGTACGAGGTGATCGACGGCAAGAAGAGCGTCCGTCAGTCGTACACCGAAGATCTCGTCGGTCGTGGCGACATCACCGAGAAGGAAGCGGACAACGCGCTCCGCGACTTCCAGGGCCAGCTCGAGCGGGTGTTCAACGAGGTCCGGGAGCTCGAGAAGCACCCGGTCAAGGCCTCGCAGTCGATCGAGCCGGACCAGCCGCTCCCCCGCGTCGTCACGTCGATCGACGAGTCCGTCGTCCACGCCATCGGCGACGCGTTCGGCAACCTGCCCGAGGGATTCCACATCCACCCGCGCGTCAAGCCGGTCTACGAGGCCCGCCAGAAGATGGCCTACAACGGCAACATCGACTGGGCGTTCGCCGAACTGCTGGCCATCGGGTCACTGACACTGGAGGGCCGCACGGTCCGCCTCACCGGTCAGGACTCGCAGCGCGGTACCTTCACGCAGCGCCACGTCGCGATCGTCGACAAGACCACGGCCGAGACCTATTCGCCGCTCCAGCACCTGGACGGCGCCGAGGGCCGGTTCGAGGTGTGGAACTCCGCCCTCACCGAGTACGCGGGTCTCGGCTTCGAGTACGGCTACTCGGTCGGCGACCCCGAGGCACTCGTCATGTGGGAGGCCCAGTTCGGCGACTTCGTCAACGGCGCCCAGACCATCATCGACGAGTACATCTCGTCCGGTGAGGCCAAGTGGGGCCAGAAGTCCTCGGTCACGCTGCTGCTGCCGCACGGCCACGAGGGCATGGGCCCGGACCACACCTCCGGCCGCATCGAGCGCTTCCTCCAGCTGTGCGCCGAGGGCTCGATGACCGTCGCCCAGCCGTCCACGCCGGCGAACTACTTCCACCTCATGCGACGCCATGCCACCGGTATCAAGCGTCCGCAGGTGGTGTTCACGCCCAAGTCGATGCTGCGCAACAAGAAGGCCGTCAGCCCCGTCTCCGACTTCACCTCGGGCAAGTTCCGCTCGGTCATCGACGACCAGGTGTTCGTCGACGGCAGCAGCGACCCGAGCAAGGTCAAGACCATGCTGCTGGTCTCCGGCAAGCTCTACTACGAGCTCGCCGCGCGTCGGGACAAGGACGAGCGGGACGACATCGCGATCGTCCGCCTGGAGCAGCTCCACCCGATCCCGCACCGTCGCCTGCGCGAGGCGCTGGACCGCTACCCGAACCTCTCGGAGGTGCGGTGGGTCCAGGAGGAGCCGGCCAACCAGGGTGCGTGGAGCTTCCTCGCCCTGGAGTTGCCCGAGCGGATCGACGACTTCCCGCGCCTCAAGCGCGTCTCGCGTCGCCCCATGGCCGCCACCTCGACCGGACTGAGCAAGGTCCACGCCGTCGAGCAGAAGGCCCTGGTCGACGAGGCGTTCGCCTGATCAGCACCTGACACCTCGAAGGGCCCGTCCGATGGACGGGCCCTTCGACGTTGGTAGAGGGCGGGTGTCGTGGAGGATCGATCTACTGAGAATGTCCTGCGAATCAGGCCAGGTCAGCCCTGCGCAGGCCAGCTCACGCCAGCCCAGCGCACACCAGCGCACGTCATTCCAGCGCAGGCCGGCTCAGTAGCCGTGTTCGTCCAGCCAGAAGTTGGCCAACGCGACCGGTGAGGCCGTGCCGACATCGACGCCCACCAACAGTTCGCGGACATCGGCATCGGTCAGCTCACCGCTGATCCTGTTGACCAGATCCAGCTGGTCCTCCGTCAACGAGCCCTTCCGGAACACCGGGATGATGTTCTGGGCGGTGATCGCCTCGTCGTCGTCGTCCAACATCACCAGGTCCGCCTCGTCCAGGATCGGATCCGACGATCGGACCACTCCGACACCGACCGCGCCACTGCGCAGGGCGTCGCGCACGGTTCCCGGATTCGACCCGAGCGGCACCCGTGCCGCGAAGCCGCAGTCATACGCCTCACCGACCGCGCGGGACAGTTCCTGATCCGCCAGGACCTCGGGCCTGGCACCGAGCGTGAGGGTGCCACACCGCCCGGCCAGATCGGACATCACCGACAGACCCATCTGCTCGGACGTGTTCTCCGAGACCACGTACGCCGGCGCGTCCTCGGCCGGAGCCGGGTCTCCCGCCGTGACCCCTTCGGGCAGCGCCGCGACCATGGCCGGGTAGACCTCGTCCGCGGCCACGGCCGTCGACGACGGATCGAACATGCGCAACAGCTCACCGGTGAAGCCGACGGTGAACGTCGCCTCCCCCGACGCCACCGCATCGACGACCTCGGCCTCGGTTCCGGACTGGGGACGGTTCTCCACCCGCCAGCCCTGACGGACCAGCGCATTACCGTAGATGTGACCGATGATCTCGGCCTCGGCGAACGACGCGGTCTCGATGATCACCAGCGGGGAGTCCTCGTGCGCCGGAACGATCGACGACTGCGCCTGACAGCCCGTCAGCGCCACTGCGGCGACCGCCGCCGACACGACCGTCCGCCACCCAGTCCGTCTCCACGACCGCCGCATCCGACCACACTCTCTTCTCGTCACACCGTGCCCACGCCCACGCGCGGCACTCCCGGATTCTCATTCTCCCAGCCCCGGCCCCGGATCGTCACGCCGCGTCCCGGGGTGGCGGCTACTGTCTAACCTGATCTGCGAAAGGAGCGCCGGTGCCTGCCATGCCCCGACGACTACGGGTCGGCGTCCCCACGTCGTCCCGGTCGACACCCGCCACACCCGCCACGGCGGTCCCCGATTCGGTCGTCGACTGCGGCATCTATGTCGACGGCGTCCGCGTGCCCGGAGAGTTCACCCACGACGAGGCCATCCGCGAGGTCCGGTCAACCGGCCGCGGATTCGTGTGGATCGGGTTGCACGAACCCGACGTCCGGTTCATGGAGACACTGGCCGAGTCCTTCGGGATCCATGAACTCATCGCGGAGGACGCCTCGGTCGGCGACCAGCGGCCCAAACTGGAGGCCTACGACACCACCTTGGTCCTCAACATCTACTCCGTGCAGTACCAGCCCCACGACTCCCTCAGCGAGGTGAACGAGATCGTCACCATCGGCGAGGTGATGATCGTGCTCGGTCGCGACTTCGTGGTGACCATCCGACACGGCGACTTCGCCGAACTGGCCGGGATCCGCGCCGAACTCGAGTTTGCACCACAGCGGCTCGCAGTGGGACCGGCGGTCGTCATGCATGCCGTGGCCGACCGCATGGTGGACAACTACACCTCGGTCGCAGACGCCGTGGAACTCGACGTCGACGCTCTGGAAGCTGCGCTGTTCACCCCGCGCGCCGACGTGGACATCGAGCTCATCTACCTACTGAAGCGCGAACTCGTGGAGCTCAAGCACGACATCGCGCCGCTCGCCCGGCCACTCCACCGCCTGTCGGCGGACCACCTCGACCTGGTTCCGACCGAGATCCGGCACTACTTCCGCGACGTCCAGGATCATCACACCCAGGTCGCGGCGGAGGTCGCCGCACTCGACGAGCAGGTCACGTCCCTGGTCCACGCCGCGGTCGCGATGATCGGTGTGCGGCAGAACACGGACATGCGCAGGATCTCCGCCTGGGTCGCGATCGCCGCCGTCCCCACCATGATCGCGGGGATCTACGGCATGAACTTCGAGCACATGCCCGAGCTCTCGATGGAGTACGGGTACCTCTACGTACTGGTGTTCATGGTGGCCACGTGCGCGGTGCTGTTCTGGGTCTTCCGCAGGAACAAGTGGCTCTGAGGCCGACGACGGGCGTATCGCGACGCTCGTCGAACCCGGCCTGTCTCAGCGGGACCGTCCCGGGTTGACCGCGGAGCGACCGGGGTCCGAGACGTCGATACCCGCCTCGGCCCACGCCTCCTCCAGTTCCGCCGCACCTTTCATCCGCACCCACGCCGCCTCGGTGTGTGTCACGGGCACCGCCCGGAACACCTCCACCGGAGCAGCCTCGCCGGGCAGCTCCACGACAGGGATCTCCGGCTCCCTCAGGACCACGGCGGTGAACGCCGCGCCGGGCCAGAGCGGCTCCCCCAGATCGATGAGCGCCCCCGCCTGCAGGACCAGTCCCTCGATCATCGGCGTCGACGCCATCACGGCAAGTGCGCGGACGAGTCCGTCGACTCCGCCGCGGAGGACGAGACTCAGTTCGGCCCGTGGCGCGGTCGGATCGGGCACCAGGGCCGACGGGTCCCCCATCGGGTTGGCGGAGCAGCCCAGCGAGACGTAGCGGACCACCCCGGTCTCGATGTCGACGAAGCGCAGGATCCGGATCGGGGGCGCGCCGAGGAACGTCACCGACGCTTCCTGCGGGTCCGGACCGAACTGACCCACCAGATGCTCGCGGACCTTCTCCAGTACCCCGGCGTCACCGAGCGGGGAGTCCATCTCCTTCACTTCAGTCCGAGCCGGGCGAGTTCGTCACGCGCCCGCTCCGCGTTGGCGGGCTCGCACAGTACGTCGTACCGTCCGGCCACCAACTGGGAGGTCGACGCGAAGTCCCGCTTACCCCTTGTCGCCGCGTACGACAGGGACGCCGAGACGAGTCCGAAGACCATGCCACCGACGAGGCCGGTGAGCACGACGCCCCACAGCGGCTGGGTGAACATCCCGAGGATCAGGCCCACGAACAACCCCAGCCAGGCGCCCGTCGCCAGGCCCCCGAAGAGGACCTTCGGCCACGTGAGACGACCGGTGACCCTCTCGACCTGCATGAGGTCCACCCCGACGATGGTGACCTCGTGGACGGGGAAGTTCTCGTCCGCCAGATGGTCGACCGCGGCCTGAGCCTGTTCGTACGTCGGGTAGGACCCCACGACCCACCCGGTGGGAGGCGTCGGGAGCCCCGGGGACTGGACGGCACGAGATCGGCCCATCGCCGGGTTCACGCGAGAACTCATTGATCAGTCCTTTCGGGAGCTGTCCGGGAACTCGTGTCCACGGATACTCGGGGGCAGTCGTGTTCGATGGTCAGGCGCGTGCTCGATGGTCAGGCGTCTGCCGAGCCCTGAGACGAAACCGTCATCCCGGCCGCGCGGCCACGCGCGGAGACCACCAGTGCCATCTTACGGCTGGCCTCGTCGAGCATCTCGTCCCCGAACATCACGGCACCCCGGGCGCCGCCCTCGACGGATGTCGAGTGAGCATAGGTCGCCAGGATCCCCTCGGCCTTGTCGAACTCCTCCTGGCGCGGACTGAACACCTCGTTACCCGCGTCGACCTGGGCGGGATGCAGCACCCACTTGCCGTCGAACCCCAACGCCGCGGTGCGTGCGGCAGCACGCCGGAAACCCTCCTCGTCCCGCACCTTGAGGAACGGACCGTCGATCGCCTGCAGTCCGTGTGCTCGCGCCGCGACGAGAATCGACATCAACACGTGGTGGTAGGCGTCGCCCGGGGCGTACCCGTCCGGCTGCTCCCCCACCGTGAGGGTGCGCATGCCGATGGAGGCCATGAAGTCCGCCGGCCCGAACACGAGGGTGAGAACCCGCGGGCTCGCCGTGGCGATCTCGTTGATGTTCGTCAGACCGAGAGCGTCCTCGATCTGGGGCTCGATACCGATATATCCCACCGGTAGTCCCGCGGACTTCTCCACCTGGGACAGCACGAGATCCAGTGCCACGACCTCCGAAGCTGACCGCACCTTGGGCAACAGCAGCGCATCGAGATGTGCGCCGGCACGCCCGACGACCTCCGTGACGTCACCGACCGTGTACTCGGTGTTCCAGGCGTTGACCCGCACGACGACCGTCTGCGCGGTGAACCCACCCGAGACGAGCGCGTCGACGACGTTGCTCCGTGCCTCGATCTTGGCCGGACCGGCCACCGCGTCCTCCAGATCGAGAAACGCCTCGTCGACGGGGAGTCCCTTCGCTTTGGCGATCATTTTGACGCTGCTGCCGGGAACGGCGAGAACCGTGCGGCGCGGCCGCGACCGCAGGTCCGCGATCCGGGTCGCGGCGTCATCGGCCACAGAAGAGCTGCTGCGGATGTGGTCGGTCATCGTGGGTGGTTCTCCCTCTGGTCCGGTTCGGCAGGAGGTGTCCGCCGGGCGGCGACTAATCTGATCCGCATGGCGAACCTCAACAAGGCCTTCGTCGCCAGGCTAGCCGGACTCCCGGTGATCGGACCTGACGGGGACGACATCGGACGAATCCGTGACGTCGTGGTGACCATGCGGTCCGAACACAAGCCGCCCCGGGTGATCGGCCTGGTGGTGGAGCTGCCGACCCGGCGGCGGATCTTCGTACCGATGCTGAGGGTGGCGGCCATCGAACCCCGCTCCGTCTCGCTGGTGTCCGGGACCATCAACCTGCATCGCTTCCAGTCACGCCAGGGTGAGGACACCGTTCTGGGGTCGATCGTCGACTCGATTGTGTACGCCCCACCCTCGGGCACCGGTCCGAATGTCGACGACGACGAGCTAGTCCGTCACCAGGTCGTCGACGTGGAGATCGAGCGCCAGAGGTCTCGGGACTGGCTGGTGTCGAGGGTCGCCGTCCGCGTTCGCCGAGGCCGCTCCCCACTCGGCCGCCGCGGCCCCGTCTCGATCCACCCGTGGTCGCGGATTCGAGGACTCGATCACACGGCGATCGGTGCACCGGGCCACGGTGCGGAGAGCCTCGTCGAGCAGTACGCGGACCTCCGACCAGCCGACGTCGCCAACGCGATACGCGAACTCCCCGAGTTCCGGCGCCTCGAGGTCGCCCGCACGCTCGACGACGAGCGACTGGCGGACATCCTCCAGGAGCTCCCGCATGACGAGCAGACCGAGATCGTCACCAGACTCGAGGTGGAACGCGCAGCGGACGTGCTCGAGGCGATGGATCCCGAGGACGTGGCGGATCTCCTGGGCGAGCTCCCTGAGCCCGAGGCCGAATCACTGCTGGCCCGGATGAGCCCCGCGGACTCGGCACCGGTCCGGATGCTGCTGACCTACGACGCGGACACCGCCGGCGGCCTCATGACGCCGGAGCCGATCATCCTGTCGCCCCAGACCACCGTCGCCGAGGCACTCGCGCACTGCCGCAATCCGGATCTCAGCCCGGCCGTGGCCAGCCTCGTGTTCGTCGTTCGTCCGCCCACCGCGACCCCGACCGGTAAATACCTGGGCTGCGTCCATATCCAGGCCCTGTTGAGGGAACTCCCGTCGACGATGGTCGCCGAGACCCTCGACACGAGTCTGTCGTCGATGCGTCCCACGGACTCTGTGGACGCGGTGACCCGGTTCTTTGCCACGTACAACCTCGTCTGCGGCCCGGTCGTTGACGACGAGGGACACCTGCTCGGGGCCGTCGCGGTGGATGAGCTCCTCGACCACCTCCTGCCGGAGGACTGGCGTGACCTGGACCTCCACGACGACAGGGAGACCTACTGATCATGAACGAGTCCTCGACCCGATCCCCGCTGTCCACCCCTGTCACCTCGCGCCGTCCCCGGATCAGTTTCGATTCCGACGCGATCGGCCGCTACAGCGAGAGCATCGCGCGCTTCTTCGGCACCGGCAGGTATCTCGTCATCCAGACGGTCGTGGTGATCGTCTGGATCATCCTCAACGTCGCCGTGGTGGCACTCCGGTTCGACCCCTACCCGTTCATCCTCCTGAATCTCGCGTTCTCTACTCAGGCCGCCTACGCCGCTCCGCTGATCCTCCTCGCCCAGAACCGCCAGGAGGACCGCGACAAGTCGGCGCTCAAGGAGGACCGACTCCGCGCGACGCAGACCAAGGCCGACACCGAGTTCCTCGCCAGGGAACTTGCGTCCGTCCGCCTCTCCGTCGGCGAGACCGTCACCCGCGACTACCTGCGACGAGAGCTCGACGACCTCCGGGATTCGATCGAACGGATCGAGACGCTGCTCGCTGCCGCGGACGGTGGTGCAGTCGGCGGTGCCGGTAACAAATCGGGCGAGGAAGACGACTCACAGTGGAGTGGTCGGGGGTAACCTCGGCCCGAGAGGATGCGAGAGAAGGGGACATGCCTCGGGCATGCCGTATCCGATGACCGCTAGGGGGAGGGTTTGCGCAGAATCGCGCCGAACGTCGATCGTCGAGTACTGACCAGCGCCGCGGTGACCGCGACCGCCATCGCGGTCCTTTCCACCGTCGGACTGTCCGTGGACAACTCGCCTCCCGATGCTCCCGAGATCACTCCGCTGGCCGAATCCGGGCCGCAGACGTCCACGTCGGACCCGACCACCGCCGCGTCCACGACCCCCGAGACCACCGACCCCACCTCCGAGAAGCCTGCGCCCGAGGACGACCCGGGCGCGGCCCACATCGCCCCCGCGACGATTCCCGACGGCCCGCTGGGCATCCCCGGTATCGCACTCGACGCCTACCACCGCGCCACGGATAGGCTGAACGCCGAGCAGCCCGCGTGTGAGATGGACTGGACCGTGCTCGCCGGCATCGGTCAGGTGGAGTCCAATCAGGGACGGGGCGCGTTCGACGTCCACGGCAACACCATCGGTCGCATCGTCGGACCCCGCCTCGACGGTTCGATTCCGGGAACCGCGGTCATCAAGGACACCGATGGCGGCCGTTTCGACGGCGACCGCGACTTCGACCGTGCCGTGGGTCCCGTGCAGTTCATCCCGTCGACCTGGGCGACGCTGGGACGCGACGGGAACGACGACGGACTCGCCGATCCGAACAACATCTACGACGGGGCGCTCGCCGCCGCCACGCTCCTGTGTAACCAGGGCGGTTCGATGGCCGACCCGGCCGCGCGCAGCCGAGCAATCCTCTCGTACAACAACTCGCTGGCCTACGTCGCCAACGTGAACGCCTGGGCTCACGGCTACGCCGTCAACGCGTACCCGCTCCCCTCGGATCTGCCCCCGATCCACCAGCCCGAACCCACCATCGAGCCGCCGAAGCCCCCGGAACACTGCCCCGAGGGCTGGGAGGGCACGCCGACCGCGGCTCCCGAGACGGCCGAGGAGGGCAAGCCCCCGAACCCCGTGCCGGGTTGCACGGAGGTACCCGCACCCCCGGCACCGGACAATCCCGCACCGACTCCGCCGTCGGCGACCCCGTCCCCGGCGGGGTCTCCCGCGCCGGCACCGGTCGCAGAGAACGCACCGGCCGCCCCGCCGCCCGCGCCTGTCGGTCTCCCGGTGATCGAGCTGCCCTGCATCCATCCGTTCTGCCCGCCACCCCCGGCCTGAATCCCGTCGCCGAAATACGACGCCTAGACTCGGGTCATCATGAGTACACCCAGCGAAGAACTGATCCGCGCTGCCCTGGCAAAGGTCGATGACCCGGAGATTCGGAAGCCCCTGACGGAGTTGGGCATGGTCAAGGGCGTCGAGGTGGATCCGGCCACCGGCCGGGTCGACGTCGGCATCTATCTCACCGTCGCCTCCTGCCCGATGCGCGACACCATCTCCGACCGGGTCCGCTCGGCGGTGTCCGATGTGCCCGGTGTCGGTGAGGTCGCCGTGGAGCTCGACGTGATGAGCGACGAGCAGCGGACCGAATTGCGTAAGCACCTGCGCGGCGATGCGGCGGAGCCGGTCATCCCGTTCGCCCAGCCGGGAAACCTGACCCGCGTCTACGCGGTTGCCTCGGGCAAGGGTGGAGTGGGCAAGTCCACCGCGACGGTCAATCTCGCGACCGCCCTCGCTGATCGCGGACTGTCGGTCGGCGTGCTCGATGCCGACATCTACGGCCACTCGATCCCGCGCATGCTCGGGACCGATGCCCGTCCGACCCAGGTCGAGCAGATGATCCTCCCGCCGGTCGCCCACGACGTGAAGGTCATCTCGATCGCCCAGTTCACCAAGGGCAACACCCCGGTGGTCTGGCGTGGCCCGATGCTCCACCGCGCGCTCCAGCAGTTCCTCGCCGACGTCTACTGGGGCGACCTGGACGTGCTGCTGATGGACCTCCCGCCCGGTACCGGTGACGTGGCCATCTCGATCGCACAGCTGATCCCGTCAGCGGAGATCCTCGTGGTGACCACCCCTCAGCAGGCCGCCGCCGAGGTCGCCGAGAGGGCGGGATCCATCGCACTGCAGACCCGCCAGCGCATCGCCGGCGTCATCGAGAACATGTCGTGGCTCGAACTGCCTGACGGCACCCGGATGGACGTGTTCGGCAGCGGAGGTGGCGCGGAGGTCGCGGCCAACCTCTCCCGTTCGGTGGGCGCCCCGGTCAAGCTCCTCGGCCAGGTCCCGCTCGAGAAGTCGGTCCGTGAGCACGGAGACGGGGGCACCCCGATCGTCCTCGCCGAGCCGGACTCACCGTCGGGCAAGGCCTTCCGCGAGATCGCCGACAACCTCGCGGTCCGTCCGCGCGGGCTCGCCGGGATGAACCTGGGGATCGACACCACCCGACACCTCTGACCGGCAGCTACCCTACGTGCCGTCCTCTACGTGGCGTCGCTGTCCCAGACCGCCCCACCGGCCGGCGGGGTGGGAGCGGGAGCAGGAGCCGGGGCTGCGGTCGCGCCGGTGGTCCCCGACGCTGCGGGGGGCGGCGCCGCGGCCTTCGGCTTGGTGGATGGACGCGGATCGACGGTCTGAGATCCGACGGTCGCGGCGGCCGCCGCGCCACCAGCGGGGGCGGCGGCGTCGAAGTTGCCGGTGAACAGCGAATCGTCGCCGTCCAGCAGGTGCTTGGTCACCATCGCGCGGGGACTGAGCCCACGTAGTTCGTTGAGCTGCTTGATCGGCTCGCTGAACTCCTCGAAGTCAGCTCCGTAGTCGTCCTTGAGCTGCTGCTGTGCATTACTCGCGAACTCTTTGACCTTGCGTATGGTTCCGGCGAGCCACCGGGCAGCCTCGGGTAGGCGCTCGGGTCCGAGAATCACCAGCGCCACCACGCCGAGCACAAGGATCTCGGACCAACCCACGTTCGTGAACATCGTTGTCGAGGATACGTCGTCCGGCCCCCCGACGGGAGTGCGCCGTCGTCCGGGGGAGGTCCGATCCCCTACCCGGGCGCGTCAGGGGCGGGTGGGCAGCTCAGTCCAGGGCCGGCCGCACGGTCAGTTCGACGCGCGAACCGTTGCGGATCACCTCGACGGGCACGTCGTTGTCAGCACCCGCCCGGCGCACGGCCACCACTAGTTCGTCGGACGAGCGAACGGGGCGATCACCGACCTTTGTGACCACGTCCCCCTCGAGGAGACCGGCCTCCTTTGCGGGCGATCCGTCGCGGACGTTGACGATCTCTGCGCCCTCCACCGATCCGTTGTCGGCCTTTCGCGCGTTGACGCCGATGGTCGCGTGGCGCACGGTTCCGTCCTCCATCAGCGCTGTCGCGATGGTGCGCACGTCGTTGACCGGGATGGCGAACCCGAGCCCGATGGAGCCGCCCGACTGGGTGAAGATCGAGGTGTTGATGCCGATCACGGCGCCGGTTCCGTCGATGAGCGGACCGCCCGAGTTGCCGGGGTTGATCGCGGCGTCGGTCTGGATGGCGTCGATCACCACGTCGCCGTCGGAGGTCGCCTCACCGAGCGCGATGGGGCGTTGGGTGGCGGAGACGATCCCCTCGGTGACGGTCCGGACGAGGCCCAACGGGGAACCGATCGCGATGACCTGTTCGCCCACCTCGACGTCGTCCGAGTCGCCCAGCGCCGCGACGGTGAGGTTCTGCACGTCGGTGACCTTGAGGACGGCGAGGTCCATCTGCGGGTCCGTCCCCACCAATTCGGCGGGTGCGCGGGAGCCGTCGGAGAACACCACGTCGATGTCGGCGCGGTCGGCAGCGCCGTCGAGGGTGGCGACGTGGTTGTTGGTGACGATGTAGCCCTGTGGGTCGATCACGATGCCGGATCCCTCGCCGCGCGCCGACGGGGTGGAGACCTGGATGCTCACGACGGCGGGCTGGACCCGACGCGCCACCTCGCCGACGGTGTTGTCGGGTCCCGACGCGTCGTCCGGGGCGTCGGCGATCCTCACCGTGGAGGTGGTGAGGACGCGAGCGGAATCGGCGACGACGGCGCCGACGGCACCGCCTGCGAGGGCGACGACGGCGACGACCGCAGCCGCCCCGGCGAGTGCTCTCCTGCTGAGTCGCCGTTCGAAGAGCGCCTCCGAGAGGGAGAGCCGAGGTGCCCGGGGAGCATCCGGGGCAGTCAGGTCGACGGGTTCGTGTGCGGTGGACTCCTCCACGGCCGGGGCTCCCAGCCCGACGGGCGCCTGGGGGTCCCGCCACGGGTCCGGCTGCGGAGGCGGCGGAGTGGAGACCTCGTCCTGCCAGGACGGATGACGCTCGATTCCGCGCTCGGCGCCGGGTGCGGGGGCGAATGCCTGCTCGAGCGCCGGGTCAGCCGGCTGAGGACCACTCGCGGACGAGGAGTTCCCGGACGTGCCTCCGCCGGTCCAGCCCCCGCCGATCGAGTCCCCCCCGGTCCTGTCCCCGCCGGTGCCGTCAGAACCAGCAGCGCCGACTACACCCGCAGCACCGACTACACCTGCAGCCCCTGAGGTGAAGCGGGGGTCGAAGGCCCCGGTGACACCCTCTGGTCGGCTGAACCGCGCAGCGATGTCGTCGTCGACATCCGGGCGGTCTATCGGGGCGGGCTCGCGCAAGGGGCGGTCCGGGGCGTCTCCCCGTGCCGCGTCGCCGGGCACACCTGTCTGGTCCTCCACTCGGCCCACCCTAGTGGTCGGTCCCGCGGAACCGGCGCAGCAGCCTCGACCACGGGGTGGCCTCGGCGCGCCCACCTCCCACGTCGGGACCGGCCGCACCTGTCGGCCCGTTCCCCGGCGTCCTCTCCCCCGGCGTCCTCGGCTCGGACTCCCCGGCCCCTGGCGCTCCGGATCCTGGCGCCGTGTCATCGACGGTCTCCCCGAGACCGCCGAGAGAACTCAGACGGTCGCGAAGGTCGCTGGGCATACGGATGGGGCCGGACCCGCGGAGAGCGCGGCGGGCCTCACGCTGGTCGTCCACCTCGCGACGACACTGCTCGCACTGCGCGAGATGCGCGTCAGCCCGGGTCTGCCCGGCGTGCGGCAGGCGACCGTCCACGTAGGCGGCAGCGGCTTCGGTCGAGAGGTGATCGGTGGACAGGAAGGTCCTGCGTCTGCGTGGCGGCCCCGTCTGTCCGGCGATCTCGCGAGCGGACTCCTGCGAGAGCCTGAACTCGGGGGTCGGTTCGCCTCCAGGCGGTCGTTGCTCCACCGCACGCCCTCCAACTCCGGTCCTGCGCTCGACCCGGTCGCGGCCTGCCAACGCCGGGTTGCAGGGCCGAGCAGGGATCACGTCGATCCCGTCAGAGGTTCAACGCCCGGGAGTCCTCACGGGTTCCCGGGCGGGAGTACCGCACTCACTCGGTCCTGCTGTGCACTCCGGTCACTCCGGCGGCTTCGAGCTCCGCCCGCAGCGCGGCACGTCCACGGTGGATCCGACTGCGCACGGTCCCCATCTTCACGCCCAGGATCCGCCCGACCTCCTCGTAGCTGAGATCCTCGATGTCGCTGAGAACGACAGCCGCTCGGAACTCAGGCGACAGATTGGCCAGTGCCGTCTGGAGGATCGGATCGAACGTCTCCTCCGACAGGACCTGCTCCGGGCTGCGCTCACGTCCGGGGACACGCTCGGCGTCATCGGGAAGCGTCTCGAACCGGATACGCGACTTCCGCCGTGCGGAATCAAGGAAGAGGTTGGTGACGATCCGATGCATCCAACCCTCGAACGTGCCCGGCTTGTACTTGTCGAGCGAGCGGAACACCCGGATGAACGCCTCTTGGGTGATGTCCTCGGCGTCGTGGGCGTTGCCACAGAGGCGAAATGCCAGACGATAGACACGGTCACCGTGTTGAGCGACGAGATCAGACCACGAGGGCATATCAGCGGCCGCACCGGTGGCGTCGAAGCGCGCAGTCCCCGTGAGATCGTCACGATCGGTCTCGGAGACGATCGTCGTACCGTGCACGGTCCGTGAATACAATGGGCCACCTTCCGCGCGACCGTCGTGGTCACGCTGCGCTACACGCATCCTCACGATGCGACAGGACCACCATCCCTCATGGAGATGACCGAACAGTAGATCCGCGCTGAGATGTGACTGAGAGTCTCATACCGATCCGATCACCGCGAGTTGGACACCGAACACTCCACAGCACCGGATAGCCTGTCCTGGTGTCCGATTCCTCAGATGTCCCCGCCACCGACCGTTCCGGACTCGACGGCATAGCGCTTCGGAGCGCCGCACTCGTCGACGACGCCCTCTACTCTGCCGCCCGCACCGAGGCGGACGAACTGGGCGCCGCCTCCCCGGATGCGTTGACCGCGGATGCCATCCGACTCGTGGCCAGACTGACCAAGACTCGCGCAGCGGTGTGCATCAGCCCCGCTCCCGGCGTGCCCGCCCTGGCGATCCTCGCCGCCGCAGGACCGGACGGAGGCGCGGTCGTCACGTGCATCACCGACGATCCGCATCATCTCGACGCCGCCAAGTCCGCGGTCCGCTCGGCCGGCCACCCGGCGTCGGCCGCACGGTACATCGCGGCGCGCCCGCTCGACGTCGCCGACAAGCTCGCCGATGGCGCCTACGACCTCGTCGTTGCCGATGTCCCTGCGCACTCCCTGACTCGAGTGGTGTCTCGCTCGCACCAACTCCTGCGCGCCGGGGGTGCCCTGGTTCTCCTCGGTGAGCACGCCCCCCTGCCCGAGGAAGCGGAGCTGCCCGAGCACGCGCATGTCACCGTGCTTCCCGTCGGGAACGGACTCACGATCGTCACCCTGTAGCCGCGCCGGGCCGCCGTCCCTCGTCATCCCCTGATTCTGGCGGACCATTTCGACTGACATCCTGCACCTCGCGTTGTACTTGGGTCCTCGCGTTGCGCTGAGGTCCTCGCGTTGGACTGTTTGGAACTGCCTTCCCGCTCGTGCGTGGGGGAAGTTCTGCGTCATGGCGCATGCGCGGAGCTCGACTGGCGGTCGGTGATGCCTCAGTGAGCTCCACCCTTGGGCCC
Organism: Dietzia sp. NCCP-2495; assembly: GCF_026011735.1. Lineage (GTDB taxonomy): Bacteria > Actinomycetota > Actinomycetes > Mycobacteriales > Mycobacteriaceae > Dietzia. Next base: position 456,252 of record NZ_BRVN01000001.1, read on the forward strand.
CACTCTTGGACCCCACTGACACGCTCTGCGAATCCAGCCGCAAGCCGGACTCGATGCGATAGCGCAGTCCAGGTCGGCCCCCCGCATTCCCCTTGTATCCGGCCAACCCCGGCCATCCCCAGCCAACCACCCAATACCGTTACCAAACCTAGACCGCACATTCGAATAGGTGCCCGTACACTAGAAACCAGGTTCGAAGTAGCGAGGCCGGTTCAAGTAGCGAACGGCGGCGAGAAGAGGGGGCACCGATGGGCACCACAGCCGATGGCGCTTCCACCCCACCGTCCAGCCAGCCGTCCAGTCGCCGTTCCGGCTCGTCGTCCGACCTGCTCACCGAGGCGACCGGAGCCCTGCGTGCGGGGTGGGAGGCA
>NZ_BRVN01000002.1 GCF_026011735.1 Dietzia sp. NCCP-2495
GGAGGCGGGTAAGGTCTGAAGAGTATGGAGCACGTGTCATGGGAGTGATCCCAGAGAGCACGTGCCCCAGCCGTCCCTGACACGACATGCCGACAACAAGTGGTGACCATGACCCCGAAGATCCTCGTCGTCGATGACGACGCCGCGCTGGCAGAGATGCTCACCATCGTCCTCCGGGGCGAGGGGTTCGAGACCGAGGTCGTCGGTGACGGTGTCCAGGCGATCGAGACCTTCCGTGCGGTCCAGCCCGACCTCGTGCTGCTCGACCTCATGCTGCCGGGCAAGAGCGGGATCGACGTCTGCCGCGACATCCGCGGGGAGTCGCGCGTGCCGATCGTCATGCTCACCGCCAAGACCGACACGGTCGACGTGGTCCTGGGCCTGGAGTCGGGCGCGGACGACTACATCATGAAGCCGTTCAAACCCAAGGAGCTCGTCGCCCGGATCCGGGCACGGCTGCGGCGCGGCGAGGACGAGCCGAGCGAGGTCCTGCACATCGGCGACGTGATGATCGACGTCCCGGCGCACACCGTGACCCGTGACGGCACCCCGATCCCGCTCACCCCGCTCGAGTTCGACCTGCTCGTGGAACTGGCCCGCAAGCCGCGGCAGGTGTTCACCCGTGAGGTCCTGCTCGAGCACGTGTGGGGTTACCGTCACTCGGCCGACACCCGCCTGGTGAACGTCCACGTCCAGCGCCTGCGGGCGAAGATCGAAAAGGACCCGGAGAACCCCGAGGTCGTCCTCACGGTCCGCGGAGTGGGCTACAAGGCGGGCGCTGTCTCGTGACGGCTGCTCGTCCGGACGACGCGGCGGCGTCCTCCGGGGACGAGCTGGTCACCACCGACGCCACCGACTCGTCGCCCACGCTCCGCGAGCGACTCGCCGACCTCGACCCCGCGGCCCTGGGCACGCGGATCGCGCGCCTGTGGCGACGGTCGCTGCAGCTGCGGGTCGTCACCTCGACACTCGCGCTGTCACTGGGCGTGATCCTGACGATTGCCTTCATGCTGCAGAGCCAGATGGCGGCGCAGCTGCTGTCCACCAAACTCGACGCGGCGGTCGAACAAGCCGGGCGACTGCGGCTGACCGTGGAGGCGCAGATCGCCGCCACAGACGAGGGCACCAGCGAACAGTCCCGTCTCGACCAGGCGCGCGGCGCACTCGGTGAAAGGGGACTGGCCTCGGGCGGCGACTCGGTCCACGCCGGGACCTTCGACCCGATCCTCATCATCCCCGACCAGGCCGGCCGTGGACAGGTCACCAGCCCGAGTGGTGCCGTGGTGCCGCCCGAGCTGCAATCGCTCGTCCAGCGGGGCCGAATCGCCTCCCAGTACGTCACCATTGACTTCCGGGGCGAACCGGCCAAAGCCCTGATCATCGGCACCCCGACGGACTCGTCGATCCCCGGGCTCGAGCTCTACCTGGTCTATCCGCTGATCGCGGAGGAGCAGACCCTCGGGATCATGCGGGGCATCGTCGCCACCGCGGGGCTCGCGATCATCGTGTTGTCCGCGGCGATCGCCTGGATGGTCGCCAGACAGGTCGTCCTCCCGGTCCGGCAGGCCGCCTCGATCGCCCAGCGGTTCGCCAACGGCCACCTCAAGGAACGGATGGTCATCCGCGGCGAGGACGACGTGGCGAGACTCGCGATGGCCTTCAACGACATGGCGCAGAGCCTGTCCGACCAGATCAGTCAGCTCGAGGAATTCGGTGACCTGCAGAAGCGGTTCACCTCCGACGTCTCGCACGAGCTCCGCACCCCGCTGACGACTGTCCGCATGGCCGCGGACATCATCTCCGACTCCGCCGAGGACCTCGACGCCCCCGCCAAGCGCGCTGTGGAACTGCTCGAGTCCGAGCTCGACCGGTTCGAGAGCCTGCTGACCGACCTCCTCGAGGTGTCACGACACGACGCCGGGATGGCCGAGTTGTCGGTCTCCGAGATGGACGTGCGCAAAGCGGTCCACGACGCCGCCGAGACGGTGGCCCACATCGCCGAGGCCGCCGGGGTCGAGGTCGAACTCGACCTGCCGGACGAGCCGCTCATGGCCGAGGTCGACCCGCGCCGCGTCGAGCGCGTGCTGCGCAATCTCATCGCCAACGCCCTCGACCACTCCGAGTCGAAGCCGGTCAAGGTGACCCTACGCGCGTCCGATGCCGCGGTGGCCGTGTCGGTCCGCGATCGGGGAGTCGGGCTCAAGCCGGGGGAGGAGGCCCTGGTGTTCAACCGCTTCTGGCGGGCAGATCCCTCGCGGGTCCGCCGATCGGGTGGGACCGGCCTCGGCCTGGCCATCTCGCTGGAAGACGCCAAGCTCCACGGTGGCCGGCTCGACTGCTGGGGCAGCCCGGGGGAGGGATCGTGCTTCCGCCTGACCATCCCCCGTCACCACGGCGGCACGCTGACCTCCAGCCCGCTCCCGCTCACGCCCGAGGATGAGGCGCGACAGCTGTCCACCGGCTCGCCGACCCCGCTCGAGCAGGCCGCGTCCACGGGGGACACGCAGTCATGACCCTGATCCGGCCACTGACGACGATGGTGACGACCGTGTGCCTCGCCGGATTACTGGCCACGGGCTGCGCGACGTTGCCGTCGTCGTCGTCGCCCCAGGTCATCGACACCTTCGCACCGGTCTCCCCGGAACTGTCGGTGCCCACCCCGGTCCCGGACCAGGAACCCGACCCGCTGGTCCGGGACTTCATCAAGGCCGCGGCGATCGCCGACCAACGACACGCCGCGGCGCGCCAGTTCCTCACCCCGGAGGCCGCGCGGAACTGGGACGACTCGGTCGCCACCACCATCGTCCTGCGCGCCGACCTCAGTGCCGAGGGTGGCCGGACGGGCGACCACGCCGAGTACACCCTGCGCGGCGAGAAGGTCGGCACCCTCGACCCGGGAGGCATCTTCCGCGACGACCAGGGCAGCGTCGAGGTGACCATCGGACTCACGCGCACCGACGGGCAGTGGCGCATCGACGAACTCCCCGCCGGCGTCGTGATCGAACGGACCGAGTTCTTCTCCACCTACGCCCAACGCGACCTGTTCTTCCTCTCCGGGAACGGCAACACCCTCGTCACCGACCCCCGGTGGACGGCCGCCGACAGGAACGGCCTCGGGTTCTCGCTCGTCAACCTGCTCGCCACCGGCCCGCGGCCGGCGCTGCAGGGGGCCGTGGACTCGCGGGTACCGGACTCGGTGTCGGTCCGGCCGACCGAGACCGGCGGCGACGACGACCCAGTCGGCACGACCATCGACTTCAGCGGTCTCCCGGTGCTCAGCAGCCAGGCCACCACGGAGTTCGCGGCACAGGTCGTGTGGACGCTCGCCCGCGCCGACGTCCCGGCGCCCTACCGCCTCGAACGCGACGGATCCCCGCTCGACGAGCGCTACGCCGACGGCTGGACCACCGACGACGTCCGGGACTTCGCGCCGTACGCGGCGGTGGACCCCATCAGGTACGCGCTCACCGCCGCCGACGGCCTCGTCCGCCTCGAGGCGGGCGGCGCACGACCGGCCGACGGCCCCTGGTCGACGGTCCGGGGCGGCCGCACCGGGGCGATGTCATATGACGGTCGGACCGTGGCCGTGATCGCCGGTGACGCGGAGTCCGGCCCCCGACGGCTCCTGGTCGGAGCCCTCGACTCCGAGCCCGAAGAGGTGATCACCGGACGCACGATCGTCGGACCCACCTTCCACCCGGCCGACGGGCGGGTGTGGGTCATGGCCGACGGCAACCGACTGGTCCGGATCGGGGTCGGCGGCGACCGGCCGTCGATCGAGGAGATGGACGCGCGGCCGATCCTGGAGCTCGGGCAGCGGGTCACCGACCTGCGCGTCGACCAGTCCGGAGCCCGGCTCGCCGTGGTCGTGGACGGCAAGGTGTTCATCGGCTCACTCGACCTGGAGACCGGCCACCCGATCGCCGGGAGCTTCCGCAGGATCGGTCGATCACTGGGGGAGACAGCCACCTCCGTGGCGTGGCGCGACCGCGCCACCGTGCTCGTGGGCAGGGACGCGACCGACGTACCGGTCGCCACCCTCTCGGTCGACGGGGCGATCACCGAGCCGCTCTCCCAGCGCAACATCACCGGCCCCGTGACGGAGGTCGCCGCCGCCGGACGCGAGGTGTACGCGGTGGACCAGCGCTCCCTGCTCCGACTCGACACCGCGGCGCAGACCGGGGACCGCTACTGGCGCGAGATCGGTGGACTCGCCGCCATCCGGGCCGACCCGGTCGTCGCGGGCTGACACCGGTGTCCCCGGCCGCCTCACGCGGAGGACCCTCACGGGGAGAACCCGCACTCGGAGGACCCGCATTCGGAGGACCCGCACCCGGCGGGCGGCGCGAGATCCGGGCGACGGCCGGAGGGGACGGCCGGCGCGAGACCCGGGCGATGGCCGGAGGGGATGGCCGGCGCGAGACCCGGGCGACGGCCGGAGGGGACGGCCGGCGCGGGCCCACGTGGATCGCCGCACTCGCCGATCTCGTCGTGCCACTGGAATGCGCGGGATGTGGAGAGCCCGGGAAGCAGTGGTGCCCGCGATGCGCGCACTCCCTGTCCGGGCCGCTCCTGACGGTCCGGACGCGGGCCGACCTGCCGGTGCCCGCCTGGGTGTTGGCCGGACACACCGGCGCCGCGGCCCGCGCGGTCTCGGCCTACAAGGACAGGGGGAGGGCCGACCTCGCCCGGCCGTTCGCGTCCGCTCTCGCCGGCGGGATCGATGCGCTCCGGACGGCTGGAGAGATCCCGGACAGCGGGGAACGACCCCTCGTCCTGGTCCCCGCTCCCGCGTCGGGCCGGGCACGGCGGCGACGCGGGTTCGACCACATGCGCGACGTGGTGGACGCTCTCGCCGCCGAACTCGCCGGCTCGACACCACCCGACGACGTGGTGGTGGCACCCCTGCTCGAGGTGCGCGGCCGCGTCCGCGACGCCTCGAGACTCGGCGCCGGGGCGCGAGCGGACAACCTCGCCGGGCGCATACGCCGGCGGCCCGCGGACACGCCACTACAGACGTCGAGGGGAGTGCCGACGACCGTCCGGGATCTGCTCTCGGTGCGGTCGACGGTGCTGGTCGTCGACGACGTGGTGACGACCGGAGCGACCGCGGCCGCGTGCGTGGACGGGCTCCGATCAGGAGGGCTCGAGGTCACCGGAGTGCTCGCGCTGACGGTCGCGTGAGAAGTCGACAGAAGAACTTCCGCGGGTCCCGATACCGTCGTGAAGTTTCCGGGTAAGGTGGGCGTTGGACGCGGTTCACCTGCACGTTCACTGAAATCAGTGAGTGGTGTTCCACGTCCGGAGAGTGTCCACTCAGCCATGTGGGTTGACCCTTCGGCCGGGGTTCCGGGCGTTGTCCGGACTCGATCCGAGCGGTCCGCCGCAGGCCCGATGAGGAGGAGCTTCGAATGGCGAAGACCCCCGCAGTCCTGCTCGACCCAGCCACCTTCGACGGTCCCGAGACCGATGATCCCGGCACCCCTGATGCCGCGGTCACCATCAGGGGCCGCAATGTCGAGGTCCCTGATCATTTCGCGACTCGTATCAACTCCAAGCTCTCGAAGATCGAGAAGATCGCGCCGAACATCCAACGGTTCGACGTGATCCTCCTGCACGAGTCCAACCCAAGGTTGGCCAAGGTGAGTCAACGACTCGAGATCACCACCAAGGGCAAGGCGGGCGTCGCCCGTGCGGAAGCAGCCGAGGACACCTTCTACGCGGCGCTCGAATCCGCTGTGGCCAAGCTGGAACGCCAGATCCGTAAGGCCCGCACCCGGCGCAAGATCAGCCACACCGGGCACCGCCGCCCGATGTCGGTGGCCGAGGCGACAGCGGAACTGGCCGCGGACGCGGCCCCCGCCGAGGTGCTCGACCAGTACGCCGTGGACGAGCAGCTGCCCGGTCAGATCGTGCGCCGCAAGGAGCACGACGGCACCCCGATGACCGTCGACGAGGCGCTCGAGAAGATGGAGCTGGTGGGTCACGACTTCTATCTGTTCCGTGACAGTGAGACAGGCCGCGCGACCGTGGTCTACCGCAGGCACGCCTTCGACTACGGACTCCTCACACTGTCCGACGGCTGATCAGGAGTAGTCCCTGACGCACCAGGGCGGCCCGGTCCGGTGGGACCGGGCCGCCCTCGTGCGTGTACGGACGGCCGCAAACACCTAGGATGTTGTGCGTACCGGTGTGCGATCGATTGTCGATCGGCATCACCGCGACCTGACCCCGACCACGAGGACGTTCGAGACTGTGTCCATTCTTTCCAAGCTGCTCCGGGCCGGCGAGGGGCGAAAGCTCAAGAAGTACACCGCTCTCGCCGACTACGTGATGTCGCTCTCCGACGACATGGAGAAGCTGACCGACGCCGAACTCGCGGCGAAGACCGACGAGTTCAAGCGCCGTGTGGCCGAAGGTGAGACGCTCGATTCCCTCCTGCCCGAGGCGTTCGCCGTCGCCCGCGAGGCGTCATACCGCGTACTGGGACAGCGGCCGTACAAGGTCCAGATCATCGGCGGCATCGTGCTGCACACCGGCGCCGTGGCCGAGATGAAGACTGGTGAGGGCAAGACCCTGACCTGTGTTCTGCCCGCCTACCTCAACGGACTCTCCGGCAAGGGCGTCCACGTCGTGACGGTGAACGACTACCTCGCCAAGCGTGACGCGGAGTGGATGGGCCGCGTCCACCGCTTCCTGGGACTGTCGGTCGGGGCGATCCTCAGCGGGATGACCCCCGCGCAGCGTCGCGAGTCCTACCACTCCGACATCACCTACGGCACGAACAACGAGTTCGGCTTCGACTACCTGCGCGACAACATGGCGCACGACACGGCTGAACTCGTCCAGCGTGGCCACAATTACGCGATCGTGGACGAGGTCGACTCGATCCTCATCGACGAGGCGCGTACACCGCTGATCATCTCCGGCCCCGCCGACGGCTCGAGCAAGTGGTACGGCGAGTTCGCCCGGATCGCCCCGCTCCTCGAGGAGGGCACCCACTACGAGGTGGACCGCAAGAAGCGCACCATCGGCGTGACCGAGCAGGGCGTCGAGTTCGTCGAGGACCAGCTCGGCATCGACAATCTCTACGAGGCCGCCAACTCTCCGCTGGTGAGCTACCTGAACAACTCCATCAAGGCCAAGGAGCTGTTCACCAAGGACAAGGATTACATCGTCCGCGACGGTGACGTGATCATCGTCGACGAGTTCACCGGCCGCGTCCTGGACGGTCGCCGCTACAACGAGGGCATGCACCAGGCCATCGAGGCCAAGGAGCGCGTCGAGATCAAGGCCGAGAACCAGACGCTGGCCACGATCACCCTCCAGAACTACTTCCGCCTCTACGAGAAGCTGTCCGGAATGACCGGTACGGCCGAGACCGAGGCCGCGGAGCTGTACTCGATCTACAAGCTCGACGTCATCCCCATCCCGACGAACCGCCCGCTGGTGCGGATCGACCAGGGCGACCTTATCTACAAGACGGAGGAGGCCAAGTTCGCCGCCGTCGTGGACGACATCGGTGAGCGGGTCGAGAAGAAGCAGCCCGTCCTCGTCGGTACCGCCTCAGTCGAGCGGTCCGAGCACCTGTCGAAGCTGCTCACCCGCAAGGGCATCAAGCACCACGTGCTCAACGCCAAGTTCCACGCCTCCGAGGCGCAGATCGTCGCGCAGGCCGGTCGCCCGGGTTCCGTCACCGTCGCCACCAACATGGCCGGTCGAGGCACGGACATCGTGCTCGGCGGCAACGCCGACATCATCGCCGACCTCAACCTCCGGGAGCGGGGCCTCAACCCGGTCGACTCGCCGGAGGAGTACGAGGCCGCGTGGGATGAGGAGATCGAGCGCATGCGGACGCTCACCAAAGAGGAGGCGGAGCGCGTCCGCGAGGCCGGCGGGCTCTACGTCCTGGGTACCGAGCGTCACGACTCCCGACGGATCGACAACCAGCTCCGTGGACGCTCCGGCCGCCAGGGCGACCCGGGCGAGTCCCGCTTCTACCTGTCGCTCGGCGACGAACTGATGCGGCGCTTCAACGGCGCGGCCGTCGAGTCGATCATGAACCGGTTGAGCCTGCCCGACGACGTCCCGATCGAGGCGGGCATGGTCTCGCGCGCGGTGAAGAACGCGCAGTCCCAGGTCGAGTCGCAGAACTTCGAGATCCGCAAGGACGTCCTGAAGTACGACGAGGTCATGAACCAGCAGCGCACCGTGATCTACAAGGAGCGCAAGCGGATCCTCGAGGGCGAGGACCTCACCGACCAGGTCGAGTCGATGATCTACCAGGTCGTCTCCGCCTACGTCGACGGCGCTACCGCCGAGGGCTACGTCGAGGACTGGGACCTGGACGCCCTGTGGGAGGCGCTCGCGCAGCTCTACCCGGTGTCGATCACGGCGAACGAGGTCATCGACGGTGACGAGTACGGTGCGCCCGGCGACCTGAGCTCGAAGAACCTCCGCGACGCGGTGCTGGACGACGTCTTCGCCCGGTACGACGAGCGCGAGGCCGAGATCGAAGCGCTCGGCGGCGAGGGCGCGATGCGTCAGCTCGAGCGGTCGGTCATGCTGCAGGTCCTCGACCGCAAGTGGCGTGAGCACCTGTACGAGATGGACTACCTCAAGGAGGGCATCGGCCTGCGCGCGATGGCCCAGCGTGACCCGCTGGTCGAGTACCAGCGTGAAGGGTACGACATGTTCTCCGGGATGATGGACGGCGTCCGCGAGGAGACCGTCGCGTTCCTGTTCAACGTCAAGGTCCAGGCGAACCAGCAGCAGAGCAACGCCGTGGCCTCCCCGTCAGCAGCCCAGGCGGCCGCGCTCGCGGCGAACAACCCGATCCTGCAGGCCGCGGGCACCGGTCGTGACGTGGCCGCCGACCAGATGCAGTTCTCGGGACCGTCCGAGTCCGGCGACGCGGAGCTGGTCGACGAGTCGATCGCCGGCAACCGTGCCGAGCGGCGCGCAAAGGACCGCAAGGACCGCGCCGAGCGCCGCGACCGGGCCGCCCGTTCCGCCGAGAAGGGCCGCAAGGTCTGACAGGTCCGAGTCTGACAGGTCCGAATAGTCGCGCGTGCCGGCTGACCTGAGGAGTGAGCGGGAGCAGGTGGCTCGCTGACAACGCCTATCGGATTGCGCTACGCCCATGAAATTCCATGGGCGTAGCGCAATCCGGTAGGCCTTTCGCGGTCGTATGGGCGACGCGGTCTCACCTCGGCAATCCGGCATTCCGGCATTCCGGGATTCCGGGTTTCCGGGCGGCAGTCGGCCCGGAAGCGCTGGTGCACCCAGTCAGACCAGCCTGAGAGCAGTGCACGAGGCTCCGGTGGGCGAGACGCGGATGCGGGCCGCTATGGCGAACAGGCGCGGCCCGCGGGCGTAGGTGGCGCACACCTCGTAGTCGACGAACTCCGGGGCCGTACCGGCCGTGCTCGACGAGCGGCCCGCAGGGGTGTCCGCCGAGGGGCCCGCCGACGGATCCGGGCTGTCGACGGCACCGGCCGCAGCCGGATGGATGTGGAGCCGATGGATCCGCGCGGTGCCCAGCTGGCGACCGGGGACCCCGACACGGGCAAGCGACCTCAGCATCTCCACCAGATGTTCAGGGAACGCCCCACGCATGTTGTTCGGTGCGCGTTTGCGGTCCACCACCTCGAGCGCCATGACCATAAGCGCGTGGGCTGCCCGCCGGGCGGGGACGGGAACCTCGTCAGGGTCTGCCCGACCAGGCCGCCTCGGTGCTGAGCCCCCGGCGTGTGTCGGTGCTGGGTCACCGGGCCGCTTCGGTGCTGATTCCACGAGGTGTGTCTGTGCCGCAGGTGACGGGCTGAGGGCGCCCTCCGTGCCCTGTTGCCACCCGGTCGCGACACGCCCCGGACGGGCGCTGGGGTAGGGCTCGGTCGACGGCAGAGGGCGGACCTCGTCGTCGTGGTCACCCCCGTGATCCAGGGCGGTGACCCGCGCGGACCCGGCGGTGACCCGCGCGGATCCGGCGTGGACGATGGATGTCGCGACGATACTCACAGTGGCTCCCTCCGGGCCCGACCACCGGCGGCCGAGCATCCTCTACCCCCTATGACGCGTTGCCTGGGCCACACGGTTCCACCTCGCCACTGCACACCGGCGAGGTGTTGCCTAGGCTGTCACCATGCGAGGACTGATTGTCGACTACTTCGGGGTGCTGGACGGCACGGACGAGGACCGCGAGAACTGGCGGACCATCATCGCCGGCGCCAGGGCCAATGATGTCCGGCTCGCTGTGCTCAGCAACGAGCCGGAGGGCGCCGGAGCCGACCGGGTCCGCGAGGACGCTCGCCAGTACGGGATCGACCACGTGGTGCTCAGCGGTGTCATCGGCGTGGAGAAGCCGGAGTCCGAGGCGTTCCTCGAGGCCGCGCGCACCCTCGACCTCGAGCCGCGCGAATGCGTGATGGTCGACGACGCGATCGAGAACGTCCTCGGCGCCGTGCAGACCGGCATGATCGGCGTCTTCTACCAGGTCTTCGACAGGGCAGCCGTGGAGATCCGCGGACTGCTCGGCCTGGACGAGACGGTCTGACCAGTGGCGTCCAGGCTCGCCACGGCGGATGCCGATCTGCTGCTGGGGGACCCGGCACGCTCACGGAGTCGCCACTCGTGCTCCCTGGCGTTGGTCGATCGTGACCAGCCGTGGGACATCGACCGGGTGATGGAGTTCGTCGACGCCAGACTGGCCGACGCACCGCGGTTCCGGCAACGGATCCGCCGTGTCCCCTTCGGGCTGGCCCGCGATGTCTGGGTGGACGACCCGGATTTCGACCTGTCCTTCCACGTGCGTCGTTCTGCGCTGCCCGCCCCGGGCGGGATGCGGCAGCTCGCCGACCTGGTCGCTCGGCTCGTCGACCGGCCGCTCGAGGCCGACCGGCCGCTGTGGGAGCTGTACCTCATCGAGGGTGTGGCCGACGGCAAGCTGGCGATCCTCACCAAGACCCATCACGTGCTGCTCGGCGGACCCAACGCGGTGGACCTGGCGCAGGTCCTCGCCGCCGAGTACAAGGTCTCCACCGACGAGGCCGAGGTCGCCACGTGGACGCCCATGCCGTCCCCGGGCGACGGGGTGCTGGTGCTGGATGCACTCATGACGATCGTCTCCGACCCGCTCGAGCTGGTGCGCCGGTCCGGGCGACTCGTCCATGCGATCGAACGCGCGACCCGCGGGATCGCCGGGGCCGCCAGCCTGGCCGTGCTGCGTCCCGGCGGGGGACTGTCGGCGATGTTCCGCACCGAACGCCCCCGCGGCAGCCGGGTGGGACTGGCGTCGTTCCCGCTCCCGGCGGCGCGCGAGATCGCCCGGGCGCACGGCTGCAAGGTCAACGACGTGGTGCTGGCCGTGCTCTGCGGCGCGCTGCGCTCGTGGATCCTGTCCTGCGGTCACCCGCTGACCACGGCCGACGTGCTGCGGGTGATCGTGCCCATGGCGGTCACCACGGAGAACGACTCCGGCGAGGACAAGGGCGACGTGAAGTCCGCGGCGATCGAGTCGGCCCTCATCGCGATGCCCGTGGGGGAGCCCAACCCGCGGATGCGTCTGGCCCAGATCGCGCGGGAGACCGCCACCCAGCGGCACCAGGGCGAGGCCGTGGGCGCCAAGTCCCTGGCCCGGTTGTCGGGCTTCGCACCGCCGACCCTGCACGCGCTGGGGTCGCGGGCGGCGATCATGCTGCCGTCGGACAGTTACGACCTCGTGGTGGTCAACGCGCCCGGCCCCCAGCACACGATGTTCTGGGGCGACGGCGAGCTGACGGAGGTGTACCCCATCCCGCCACTGCTGGAGAACCAGGCGTTGGCCGTGTCCATGAGCAGCTACGCGGGCACGGTGTACTGCGGGTTCACCTCGGACCGGCAAGCCGTGCCGGACGTGGAGGAGATCGGCGAACTCATCTCGACCGCCCTCGACGAGCTCGCCGGGACCGCCCGCTGACGCCGGTGGCCGACACCGCCGGCCGAGACCACCCGTTCACCCCGACCGAGGAAGGCTCCCATGCGCCTGTTCATCCCCGCCACCCTGCCGATGCTCGAGATTCTGCTCGCGGACGGCGAGATGCCGGTGCGGAGCGGGACCGCCTTCGCCGCGACCCCGGCGCTGGTCGAGTCGTACGCGGAAGGGGATCTCGAGGAGATCGAGCACGTCGCGTTCCTCGAGGCGGCGCGGGCGTCGATCCGTCTGTTGGGTGGCGAGATCGACTCCGGGAGCGCGCACGGGACGCATCCGCACCGCCGGGTGGTGGTGAGCGTGGACCTGCCGGACGAGCGGGTCGAGCTGCGCCCGGATCTGGACACCGCGGTGGTGCGCCTCGTCGGTGGCGGCACCGTGGGGACCGCGGACATCGCGGCGGTGCACGTGGATCTTGCCGGTGCGGCGGAGCTGGTCGAGGCTGCGATCGCGGCGGTGGACGAGGCGGATCTCGGGGACGAGGACGCGGAGCTGACCGTCGGCGACGCGCTCGATGTGGATCTGGCCTGGTACGACGCGGCGGAGTTGCCGTTTTTGTTGACGTTGCTCTGAGTGCGCGCCACGCGCGAGGGGAGCGTGACGACGACGAGGCCGGCCGACCGTGGGCCGGAAAGTGGCCCGCCACCGCGCGTCCGGCGCTAACCTACGCTACCGTAGGTTCATGTCCGGACAGTGCCGGTCCGATCCCCGGGCCGCGATCGCCGGAACCCGAGGGAGGCACCAGTGTCGGAGTCGAAGAGCGGAATCGGCAGGATCCTGCGGGCCGCGGCGGCGCGGGTCCCCGAGCCGCGTACCGCCCACAACCTTCTCAACCGGCTGACCCACCCGCTGCGGGTGGACGACTACTCGTCGCTCATCTATCCCCTGTGGTCCTCCCGTGAGCTGCGCGGGGAGATCGTGTCCGTGCGGCGCGAGGCCGACGACGCGGTGACGCTCGTCATCAAGCCCGGCTGGGGCGCCACGCCCACCTACCGTCCGGGGCAGTACCTGGGCATCGGCGTGCTGCTCGACGGCCGCTGGACCTGGCGCTCCTATTCGCTGACCTCGGCGCCGACCTCCGGCCGCGGGGAGTACTCGGTCACCGTCAAGGCGATGCCCGAGGGGCTGCTGAGCAATCACATCGTCGGCACGGTCGAGCCGGGCACTATCGTGCGTCTGCAGTCCCCGGCCGGTGACTTCCACCTGCCGTCGCCCACCCCGGAGAAGCTGATGTTCGTCAGCGCGGGGTCCGGCATCACGCCGGTGATGGGCATGTTGCGCTCGCTGGACCGACGCTCGGCGGACGAGGGCTTTCCCGACGTGGTGCACGTGCACTCGGTCCGGACCCGCGAGGACGCGTTGTTCTACGACGAGCTGCTGGCGCTGGAGAAGACCCAGCCCGGCTACACCCTGCACCTGCGGGTCACGGCCGAGGACGGCCGGATCAACGCGGAGCAGATGTCGGCCCTGGTCCCGGACTGGGCGGAGCGCCCGACGTGGGCGTGCGGACCGTCGGCGATGCTGGACGAGCTGGACGCGCATTTCGACGCCACCGGACGTGAGGACCTGTACGTCGAGCGGTTCACGGTCAATCGCGACGCCGGTGCCTCGGGCGGGACCGTGACCTACGGGTCGACCGGTAAGACAATCGAGCTGGACGGCGCCACCACGATCCTCGAGGGCGGGGAGAAGTGCGGCGTGCAGATGCCGTTCGGCTGCCGCATGGGCATCTGCCAGACCTGCGTGGTCCCGCTCGAGGACGGGCACGTCCGGGACCTTCGCAACGGCACCGACCACGGACCCGGCGAGCGCATCCAGACCTGTGTGTCGGTCGCGTTGGGCGACGTGGAGCTCAAGCTGTAGGGCTCACGCTGTAGCGCTAGTCCTGGTCCACGCCGAACAGCCAGGGGTCGTTGGACTGCAGCGCCCCGAGCAGTTCGCGCACGGCCAGTGCCCGCCGGTGCACGGCGGGGTCCGAGATCGCGTCGAATGCGCACTCGGGGTCGGCGGGCGGCCCCTGGTGCGTGCACCCGCGCGGGCAGTCCTCGGCGATCTCCTCCAGGTCGGAGAATGCGGCCACCACGTCGTCGGGGGAGATGTGGGCCAGGCCGAAGCTACGGATGCCCGGGGTGTCCACCACCCAGCCGCCGCCCTCCAGTTCGAGCGCGACCGACTGCGTGGAGGTGTGTCGGCCCTTCCCGACCCCGGAGACCCGTCCGGTGGCGCGGTCGGCATCGGGAACCAGGCGGTTGACCAGCGTTGATTTACCGACGCCGGAGTGTCCGATCAGGGCGGAGATCCGGCCGTCGACCACCTCGTGCAGTGCGTCCAGGTCGTCGTCGACCCCCACCGTCAGCACGGGGATGTCGAGCGCGGCGAACTCGGCCGCGAACACCGACGGGTCGTCCAGGTCGCCCTTGGTCAGGCACAGCACCGGCTCCAGGCCGCCGGTGTAGGCGGCGACCAGCGCGCGGGCGACGAACCCCGCACGCGGCGGCGGATCCGCCACGGCCACCACGATGAGCAGGTGCTGCGCGTTGGCCACCACCACACGCTCGTACGGGTCGGAGTCGTCGGCGGTGCGGCGCAGGACCGTGGAGCGGTCGTCGACCCGCACGATCCGGGCGAGGGTGTCGCGCGTGCCGGATAGGTCGCCCACCACGCCCACGTGGTCGCCCACGACGATCGGGGTGCGGCCGAGTTCGCGGGCGCGCATCGTCACCACGCGGGTGCCGGCGGTGTGTCCGGGTCCGTCGTCGAGCAGGACGCATCCCCAGCGTCCGCGGTCGACGGTGACGACCATCGCGGCCGCCGCGTCGTCGTGGGTGGGCCGTCGCTTGGTGCGCGGTCGCGAGCCCTTCCCGGGCCGCACCCGCACGTCCGACTCGTCCCAGCCGCGTGCTCCGCCCGAGCCCCGTCCGCGTCCCATGACCGCGCGTCAGCCCCGGCCGGCGAGCATGTCGGACCACAGTCCGGAGAACCCGGGCAGGGTCTTGGAGGTGGAGTCGATATCGTCCACCTCTACGCCTGTGGTGACCAGTCCGATGATCGCGCCGGCGGTGGCCATGCGGTGGTCTGCGTAGGCGCGCCACGGGGCGCCGCGCAGGGGAGCGGGCGTGATCTCGAGTCCGTCGTCCAGTTCGGTGACGCCGCAGCCCACGGCGCCGAGCTCGGCGGCCAGTGCGGCGAGGCGGTCGGTCTCGTGGCCGCGCAGGTGCGCGATACCGGTCAGCCGCGACGGGCCGTCGGCGACCGCGCACAGCGCGGCGACGGTGGGGGTGAGCTCGCCGATGGCGGACAGGTCCTTGTCGACGGGGGAGAGGGTCCGGGGGCCGACGACGACGAGGGTCCCGTACCCGGTCTCACCGGCACTCTGCCCGGTACCGTCCCCCGCGGCCTCGAGGGTCACGGTCGCGCCCATGTCCTGCAGGATTCCGCGGATGGCGTCCCCGGGCTGCGTGGTCGAGGCCGGCCAGTGCGGGACGCGGACCGTTCCGCCCGTCACCGCGGCGGCAGCGAGGAACGGGGTGGCGTTGGACAGGTCGGGCTCCACGACGCGGTCCACGGCGGCGATCGGTCCCGGGGCCACGCGCCAGGAGTTCGGCGTCGGCTGCTTCACAGACACCCCGGACTCACGGAGCATCTCGATCGTCATCTCGATGTGCGGACCGGACGGGACCGGGGCCGACCCGGTGTGGACCAGCTCCACCCCCTCGTCGAAGCGGGCGGCCGAGAGCAGCACGCCGGAAACGAACTGGGACGAGGCGGAGGCGTCCATCTCGACCCGTCCGCCGCGCAGCGAGCCGGTGCCGGTGACGGTGAAGGGGAGGCTGTTGCCCTCGATCCCGGCGCCGAGCGCGCGGAGCGCGTCGAGCACGGTGGCCTGCGGGCGGACCCGCGCCGCAGGATCGCCGTCGAAGGTGGAGGTGCCGGTGGCCAGGGCCACGACCGGCGGGACGAAACGCATAACCGTGCCCGCCAGCCCGCAGTCGATGTGGGTACCGCGCAGCTCCCCGGGCGTGATGACCAACTCGGTGTCGTGGGGCGCGAGCGGACCGTGCGGTCCCTCGATGCGGGCGCCGAGCGCACGCAGTGCGTCGATCATGAGGTCGGTGTCGCGGCTGCGCAGCGTGCCGGTCAACCTGGACGGCCCGACCGCCAGCGCTGCGAGGACCAAAGCACGGTTGGTCAGGGATTTGGACCCGGGTACCGTGACCTCGGCGTCGATCGGTGCGGCGGCGACAGGGGCGTTCCAATGACTCACCTGGCCATTGTCTCCCATCACCGCCGGTTCCGGCCGAGCCGGGCCGCGCCGGGTGCAAGGATGGGCGCTATGTGTGGACGGTTCTCGCTCAATTCCGACCCCGCCCAGCTCGCGCAGGAGATGGACGCGCTGAACGAGGCCTCCGCGCCGCCGCCTGGACTCTTCCCGACCGAGGGGCCGCGCTCGCCCCGGTACAACATCGCGCCCACCACGACCATCCCGGTCCTCGCGCTGGACGTGCCCCGCGAGCGGTACATCGACGGTGACGGCGCGGATGGTGAAGGCGTGGATCAGGTGCCCCGGCGGGTGCTCCGGGCGATGCGCTGGGGTCTGGTCCCGTCCTGGGCCAAGGACGATGCGAAGCTGCCGAACCTCTTCAACGCCCGCGTCGAGACCGCCTCCGAGAAGCCGTCGTTCCGGTCCGCGGTCAAGCGTCGGCACTGCGTCATCCCGATGGACGGCTGGTACGAGTGGGTGCCGAGCGAGCCCGCGAGCCCCGGCGGCAAGGCAGGCCCGAAGCAGCCGTTCCACATGAGCATGCCCGGCGATCAGGGGCTGCTCATGGCGGGACTGTGGGAGGCACGTCGGGATCCGCAGGACGAGTCGGTCACGCAACTGTCCTGCACGATCCTCACCACGAGCGCCCTCGGCCCGTTGCGCAGCGTGCACGACCGGATGCCGCTGGTGGTCGCCCCGGAGATCCTGTCCGACTGGCTGGACCCGGAGGTTATCGGCGACCCGCGCGCGTTGGTCGACGGCGCCGGCTACGACCTCGAGGAGTGGGCCGGAACCGTGGAGATCCATCCGGTCTCGCGCGCCGTCTCAAGCGTGCGCAATGACGGTCCCGAGCTCGTCCGGCCGATCGACCCGGACGAGGGCATGCTCTTCTAGACCCGGTCCGTCAGTGGCCACCGCCGGCGGTCACCGGGGCAACGGTGGCGTGGGTGAGCGCGACCAGGTCGGATCCCGCGAGCTCGATCTCCCAGCCGCGCCGACCGGCACTGCAGAACACGGTGGGGGCGTCGAGCGCCGAGGAGTCCACCACGGTGGACATCGGGCGCTTCTGTCCGAGAGGGGACACCCCGCCCACGACGTAGCCGGTGGTCTTCTGGGCGAGTTCGACCGGGGCGAGCGTCGCCTTGGAGCAACCCAGGGCGGCGGCCGCCGCCTTGAGGTCCAGGGAGTGGGTCACCGGGAGGACGGCCACGGCCAGGGCCAGCCGCGATCCGGCGGGTGGCCTGTCAGTGGCCAGGACGAGGGTCTTGACGATCCTGCCCGGCTCGATGCCCAAGCGCTCGCCCATCACGCGGGCGGCCTCGTCACCGAAGTCGGTTCCGCTCGCTTCGTACGTGTGCACCGTGTGCTCCACGCCGGCGGTCCTCAGGGCGGCGATCGCGGGAGTGGCCGCCGCCCCACCCCGTTCCTTCTTCTTGGCCACAGCTCGAGCCTAGTGCGTCCAGTGGCCGGAATACCGATGGGTGCGGAGGCGTTGGGAATGGACATGAGCCCTGGGATGGAGCCCGGGAACGGGAAGGAGGGTGCGATGCGGACCGCGGTCCTCGATGCCCCCGAGGTGCGACTAGACTCCGACGTATCAACAGGTGAGGAGTTCCGGTTGCCGACCGAGTCGAAGTCCGAGGACGCGGATCTGCGTGCCGAGCAGTTCGAGGAACTGGCGATGCCATTCCTCGACCAGCTGTACGGCGCCGCGCTTCGGATGACCAGGAATCCGGCCGATGCCGAGGACCTGGTCCAGGAGGCCTACGCGAAGGCCTTCGCGGGATTCCACTCGTTCAAGCAGGGGACGAACTTCCGTGCGTGGATGCACCGCATCCTCACCAACGCCTACATCAACCACTACCGCAAGCGGCAGCGGCAGCCGGCCCAGTACCCGACCGACGAGATCACGGACTGGCAGCTGGCGGCGGCGGCCGAGCACACCTCGACCGGACTGCGGTCGGCCGAGGTCGAGGCGATGGAGCTGCTACCGGATGACGAGATCCGCTCGGCGCTCGCGGAGCTGCCCGAGGAGTTCCGCATGGCGGTCTACTACGCCGACGTGATGGATCTGCCCTACAAGGAGATCGCCGAGATTATGGACACCCCGCTGGGGACCGTGATGTCGCGCCTGCACCGTGGCCGCAAGCAGCTCCGTGAGCTGCTGCGGGACGTGGCCACCGACCGTGGCTACGGTCGCAATGGTCAGGAGGCAGAGAAGTGATGAGGGAGCACGACCCCCGCCTGTCGGAGATCGACTGTCACGACGCGCGACGCGACCTGTCGCTGCTGGTCGACCTGGAATGTGACGACGCCTGCCGGTCGCGGCTCGAGCATCACCTGGCGGGCTGCCCGGAATGCCGCGAGATGTTCCTCTCGGAGCACAGGCTCAAGGCCAAGCTCTCCAAGTCCTGCTGCGAGAAGGCGCCGCCCCGCCTGCGTGAGCGGTTGATGGTGGAGATCCGGCGAACGACAGTCACCACCACGGATGCGGACGGGACGACCGTCATCCATCGTCAGACGACCGTGGAGCGACGCGACCTACCCTGACGCGCGCGTGCCCTGACACACGCGTGGCGACACCGCGAAGGGCGGGCACCGAATCAGTGCCCGCCCTTCGCGGTGTCAGCTGTTCCCGACTCAGGAGTTGGGACGCTTACCGTGGTTAGCCTTCTTCTTACGGCGATCCCGCCGCTTACGGCCGCGCTTGCTCATGTCGGCTCCTTTCGTTCTGTGTGGTCAAGTCTCCCACGAGTGGGCCCGTGTGGTTGCATTGGAGGGGTCCGGGGGCCGTCGCGTGAAGAAGTAGAGGAAACAATCTTATGGCTGAACAGGTCCGTGCCGAGATGGTCGCGAACGTCATGGAGGTCGTCTCGGACGTGGGGACCGAGGTCTCCGAGGGCGACACGATCGTCCTCCTGGAATCGATGAAGATGGAGATCCCCGTGCTGTGCGAGACCTCCGGCACGGTGACCGAGGTTGCCGTGGCGCCCGGTGACGTGATCCAGGCCGGCGATCTCATCGCCGTGATCGGCTGAGTTCTCCCTCAGGGCACAGTTCCACTCAGGACACAGTTCCCCCTCAGGGCGCAGGGGGGGCACCACCCCGAAATCGACCAGAGGCCGGTTCCTCTTCCTTATGGGAAGGGAACCGGCCTCGGCGTCGAATCCGGCCCGACTCTAATTGGTGTACGGGCGATTCCGAACCGTCCGGAATATCAGACGGTGGTACGGGTGCGGGCGCGACGACGCTTGAGGGCGCGACGCTCGTCCTCGCTCATGCCGCCCCAGACGCCGGCGTCCTGGCCGGACTCGAGGGCCCAGGACAGGCACTCGGCGGTCACGGGGCAACGGTTGCAGACGATCTTCGCCTCGGCGATCTGCGCGAGGGCGGGACCGGAATTACCGACGGGGAAGAACAGCTCGGGATCCTCGTCGCGGCAGATGGCCTTGTGGCGCCAATCCATGTGGAACTCCTTCAAGTGTAAGACCGTTATCGGATGCGCCGGACAGCACGAATCAGCCTCCGTTCACTGCGCAGGACAGTAGAGTCCGCGAGCAGACGGATGTGATCATGTGCACCCGGCGGGGTGGTGGGGGTGTACCCGCTCCGTGGGCTCACTCCGTGTCGGAGGGGCTCCCGGTTAAGGCAAGGCAAACACGTTGTGTCTGCGCTGTTACGAATGATCGTCCCACGATTTGCGGTCAAGTCAACCCCCTTTATGCGCGATGTGGGGAAGGTCACGCGGTTTGTCAAATCGACCGGAAAGGCCACGCCAGAGGGTGTTTACATCGTTTCCGAACGGGGCGAAGTGGCGAATCGGACGCCCCGGGAATGCGCAGTCCGCGGGCCGTACAGACTCGTGAACTGCGGCGGCTTAGTCTTGAGAGGTGAACTCCAGGCGACCAGATGACCACGGCCGACCGCTTGATCCGCGCACGGCCGTCCCCACCCCCGTCCGTATCGCCGGGTGGATCTCGGCGGTCCAAGGACTCTTCGGCGTCATCACCGCCGTCGCGCTCGTCGTGCGTGCGCTCGGAGGCCACCACGAGGAGACCGTGGTGATCAGTGGCTACGCCACCGCCGGCTGGTTCGCCGTCCTCGGCGGGGCGTTGCTGGCCGCGGGGCTCGGACTCCTGCGGGGCCGGCGCTGGGGTCGCGGGCTGGTCCTCATCGTCGAGTTTCTCATCCTCGTGGCCGTGGGCTCCACCCTCTTCGGTGGGACCGAGTCTGCAATCTTCGGTCAGGTGGGCCTGACCATGTACCTCGGTGCGGTCGTCCTCGCGGTATCGAGCGCCGTCGCACTGGTGGCGCTGCTGCGTCGCGAGGCCGTGGAGTGGTACGCCGCCTGACCTGAGGAGCGACTGCCCCGGGGTCAACTCACCATCTTGTACGCACGGATCTCGCCACCGTGACGCTCGTAGAGGATGTCGCCGATCTGGGCGAGACCGGTCACGGTTCCGCTACCGCCGCCGTTGCCGTCGTCGTCACCACCGCTCCCGGCCTCACCACCGTCGATCTCAGGCGCGGGCAACCATCCCCGCTCGGCACCGGTGTGGTGGTCGACCTGCACGAATCCACCCTCGCGCGGCACCAGGACCCAGTCCCGGACGGTCCGGTCCTCCGGATCGGGGGACCATCCGCCGGTGAGTCCGGGGCCCGTCGCACCCGGCGCGGACCACGCGAAGGTGCCCGCGTCGAGGTCGAACGCGTGCGTGGTCTGACCGTCGAACCACCGCAACTGTCGCAGGTCACCGGCCACGGCGTCTGGCGTCGGTAGGAGCGCGGGCTCGCCGGGCAGGCGCAGCACGGGGGTGTATTGATCGGGTGCGGTGAACCACTCGACGGCCCAGTCGGCGCCCCGACGGGTCAGGCCGAGCGTGCCCTCGTCGGACATCCCCAGCACCCACAGGTCGTCCGCACCGGTGTTGCCCGAGGCGATCTCCTCGGGCACACGGTTGTCCTCGGGCACGGTGTCGGACATGGTCAACCGCATCGAGCCCTCCCCGGGGCAGCGCTCGGCCACGGCGAACCGCGCGTCGGTGAGAGCCGCCGAGCCCAGAACGCACCCGCTGCGTGGCTGCTGTCCGGCCTCCTGCGGGGCGTCCACGGCGCCGTACTCGATCGTGCGGACCAGGTCGTCGCGCCAGATCTCGAGTCGCTGCGGGTTGAACGCGAGGGTGTGCCGCCACGTGCTGGACAGCGTCATGGTCTCGGGGAACGCGCTCTGCCGGGTGCTCGAGTACTGCTGGGTGGTGGGGTCGAGCGCGGTCACGTCGCTGCATCCGTCCGCCCCGTCGAACGCCGTGACCAGCACGTCCGCATAGTAGGTCGCGGCGCAGAACCTGCCCTGGTGCTCGTAGGACCAGCGCTGCTCGCCCGAGCCGGCGTCGCGTCCCACGACGGTGCCGTCGGCGTCCACGGTGACCAGGTTGCCCTTCGTGGTGAGCGGTGCACCGCTACCGAAGGACGCGTGCGACCACAGGGGGTTCAGACTGGTCGGCGACGTCGTCGCGGGGCCGTAGACGGGTTGTTCGGCGTCCGCGCGCGTGAACTGGGACCCGGCCGCACTGCCGGTCAGCAGGACACCGCCGGTCGTGGCCGCCATGACGACCGTGATCACCCCGGCCACCATGAGGTCGCGGCGCGTCCGTCGTTCGGGTCGGATGCGACGGCGTGGTGCCGGGGTGTCCTGGTCAGCCGGATCGGTGGCCGCCGCGGGGGAGTGGTCGGGGCCGGGGCCGGGCTGCTGGTCGGTGCTCAGTGCTTACCGCCCTGGTCGCCGGATCCACCCTGACCACCGGATCCACCCTGGCTGCCGGAGGAGGGACGACGACGGCGTCGGCGACGCGACGAGGAACCCTCACCCGAGCCGCTCTGCGCGCCGGATGCCCCGTCAGCAGCACCCGTGTCGGTCCCGCCTCCACTCGACCCTGTGCCGGCCTGCCCGCCGCGCGTGCGGCGGCGGCTGCGGGATCCGGACCGGGAGGACCGCTCGGATCCGCGTCCGCCGCCGTCCCCGCCACCGTCGCGCTGGCCGCGGTCCGCCGGGCGACGGCCGGAGCCGGTGCCGGTCGCGGCGCCGATGCGGCTGCCGGCGCTCTCGGGGATGCCGAGATCGGTGCGCAGGTGCGGGGAGGTGGAGTAGGTCTCGGCGGGCTCGCCGAAGTCGAGTCCCAGGGCCTTGTCGATCAGGCCCCAGCGGGGTAAGTCGTCCCAGTCCACGAGGGTCACCGCGACACCCTTGCGGCCGGCGCGGCCGGTGCGGCCGATCCGGTGGACGTAAGTCTTCTCGTCCTCGGGGCACTGGTAGTTGATGACGTGCGTGACGTCGTCCACGTCGATACCGCGGGCGGCGACGTCGGTCGCCACCAGGACGTCCACGTCGCCGGAGCGGAAGGCCTTGAGGGACTTCTCGCGCGCGCCCTGGCCGAGGTCGCCGTGGATGGCGCCCACCCGGAAGCCGCGGTCGGCCAGCTCGTCGGCGAGCTTCTGCGCGGTGCGCTTGGTGCGGGTGAAGATCATCGTCGCGCCACGCCCCTCGGCCTGGAGGATCCGCGCCACGACCTCGGGCTTGTCGAGGGAGTGCGCCCGGTAGACGTGCTGGGTGGTGTTCTCGTGCGTGGCGCCGGAATCGGCTGCCTCGGCCCGGATGTGCGTGGGCTTGGTGAGGAACGTGCGGGCCAGCGTGATGATCGGCCCCGGCATGGTGGCCGAGAAGAGCATCGTTTGGCGCTGCTCGGGGACCATCCGCAGCAGCTTCTCGATGTCCGGGAGGAAGCCCAGATCGAGCATCTCGTCGGCCTCGTCCAGGACCAGGACCTCGACCTTGCCCAGGACGAGCTTGGACTGGTTCGCCAGGTCGAGCAGGCGGCCGGGCGTGCCCACCACCACGTCGACGCCCTTCTCCAGCGCCTCGATCTGCGCCTCGTACGGCGTACCGCCGTAGATCGAGAGGACCTTGAGCGGGCGGGTGCCCTTCGCGGTGGGGGCGGTCAGCCCGGTGGCGGCGATCTTGAGGTCCTGGGTGACCTGGATGCACAGCTCGCGCGTCGGGACGATCACCAGCGCGCGGGGGGTGCCGTCGAGCTCACGGGTGTTCTCGCCGGTGGTGACGCGGTGCAGCAGCGGGACGCCGAAGCCGTAGGTCTTCCCCATGCCGGTGCGGGCCTGCCCGATGAGGTCGGAGCCGCCCAGAGCCAGCGGGAGGGTCAGCTCCTGGATGGCGAACGTGTGGGTGATCCCGCGCTCGGCCAGAGCGGTGACGATCTCGTCGCGGACGCCGAGCTCGGCGAAGCTGGGGGAGGAATCGGAGGAGGGGGCGTCGACGACGGCGGTCGTCGTGGCCATCCCGTCGATTTCGGTGGTGGTGACATCGGTGGAGGACAGGGCGGTGCCTTTCTCGTCTCGCGCGCCGGTGATCGGGCCACTTGAGAGACGGCCTCGCGAGCGGGGCGCGCACATTTCCACGAGGATCGGGTGCCAGCGGGCGCCTGTACGGCCCGGGCCCGGGTGTGATCCACGTGCCCCGCATACTATCCCGTCCCGCCGCCTCCGCCCGGGATCGGGTTAGCCTTGTCTTCGCGTATCAGCGAGGACGGCGTGACTTGCGCCGACGACGAGAAGGGCAGGCACACGTGGAGGTCAAGATCGGCATCGCCGACAGCAATCGTGAGCTCGTGTTCAAGACCGGGATGTCGCCGGAGGACGTGCGGAGCCGCGTCGAGGCCGCACTGACCGCGGACTCCAAGGCGGTTCTGGAGCTCGAGGACGAGAAGGGCCGTAGCTTCCTGGTCTCGACCGACAAGGTCGCCTACGTCGAGATCGGCGAGACCGTCCGCCGCCCGGTGGGCTTCCTGTCCTGACCGGATCGCGTCGATCCAGACCGGGTCACCCGGTTCGGATCGCGCGTGGATCCAGACCGACCGCCCGGGCCTCAGCGGCCCGGGCGGTCGCTGTTCTGGCGGGGGATCTTGGACAGTCCGCCCCAGCACAGGGCGACGGTCATCGCGACGGCGTCCTCGCGGGGGATCGGCCGGCCGGCGTCGAGCCAGTGCCCGGCGCTGACCCGGCTCGCACCGACCAGCCCCACGGCGAGCAGTCGCGAACGGTGCACGTCGAGTCCGGAGTCGCCGCGCACCAGATCGTGCACGGCGTCGATGCAGCCCTCCGTGGCGCGGTCGAGTTCGTCACGGACACCCTCGTCGCCGGGCTCGGAGGAGAACACGAGCCGGAAGCCCCGGGTGTCGGTGTCCGCGTAGGCGAAGAAGGTGTCCACGGCGTCCTCGACGCGACGCCGGTTGTCCGAGGTCGACTCGAGCGCGGTGCGGATCCGACCGAGGAGTTCGTCGACGTGGTGCCGCAGGACCTCGAGATACAGGTCCCTCTTGGAGTCGAAATGCTGGTAGAGCACCGGTTTGGAGACCCCGGCGAGCACCGCGATGTCGTCCATTCCGGCGGAGTGGTAGCCCTGGTCCACGAAGACGGTGCCGGCGATGTCGATCAACTGGCGGCGGCGGGCGCCCTTGGGGAGCCTGGCGGCCCTGACCCGTGTCGCTCCCGTGGGAAGCGGTCCGTCCGGGCTGGTCATTTCTGGCTCCTTCTCCACCCGGGCGGAAACGGAGTGTCGTCCGGGACGAGGGGGACAATACCCGCACCGGCAGTGTGCCGAATGAGGCGGACGGCGCGCGTGTGGGATCGTGGAGGCCAGTGTTGGACTGGGACGTGGAGGTGCACGGATGAGCGACGGCCGTCGCCCGGGTAGTGGTGGGGGTATCACCGACCCCGGTGTTCGTAGAGCCGACCGTGCTCCGTATTACCCGTCCAGGGGCGAGCCCCTGCGTGCGCCCTGGGATCCGGAGGAGTCCGCACCGGGTCGTCGTCGTAGTGTCCCCGGTGCCCGTGACCACCTGCGGCGACAGTCCCCCCTCGGGCGGTTCATGACCACCTGGGGCTGGCGCGCCTACGCGATCCCGGTCCTCATCGTCATCACCGCCCTCGTGATCGCCGACGCCGTGCGCTCGGGCGGGGAGCAGGCCGAGAGCACCCAGGTCGCGGGGGAGGAGACGTCGGAGATCATCGGCGCCCCGGTGCCGGGGGAGGTCCCGCCGAGCGGCGAGTTGCCCGAGGGCGGCCAATTCGTCGAGGGCGGCACCGGCGAGTTCCGGATCGTCCCCGGCGGCACCGACACGGTCGGCCGCGAGACGGCGGAGTTGTTCTCGTACACGGTCGAGGTCGAGGAGGGCATCGACACGGTCGAGTTCGGCGGTGACGACTCGGTGGCACGGATGGTCGACGCCACCCTGGCCAACCCCAAGAGCTGGACCACCGGCGGCGAGGTGGCGATGCGGCGGATCGATGACGGGGAGCCGTCGTTCCGGGTCTCGCTCGCCAGCCCCATGACGGTCCGCGCGAACTGCGGTTACGACATCGAGCTGGAGTCGAGCTGCTACAACTCCTCGACCGGGCGGGTGTACCTCAACCTGGCGCGCTGGGTCCGCGGCGCGCGCTCGTTCCAGGGCGACATCGGTTCCTACCGCCAGTACCTCGTCAACCACGAGGTCGGTCACGCGATCGGCTTCCCGGCACACGAGGCGTGCCCGGCCGACGGGGCGCTGGCGCCGATCATGATGCAGCAGACGTTCGGCGTGAACAACAGCGACATCTTCCGCCTGGACCCGGAGGGCGTGGTGCCCGACGACGACAAGACCTGCCGCTTCAACGCCTGGCCGTTCCCCGACGGCAGCCCGGCACAGTCCACGTCGCCCGAGGAAGGGCGAGCGGGATGACCGGAGCGGACGCGAGCCCGGGCACGGGCACCCGCCCGGACAAGGACGCGGGCCTGCCGCCGTTGGTGGAGCCGGTCGCGACGCTCACCGCCGACGAGCGCGCGCTGTACTCGCGTCACCTGCTCCTCGGGGCGATCGGCGACGAGGGGCAGCGCCGCCTGCGCGGCGCGTCCGTGTTCGTCGTGGGTGCGGGCGGCCTGGGTGCACCGGTCCTGTTGTATCTCGCCGCGGCGGGGGTCGGACGGATCACCGTGGTCGACGACGACGACGTGGACCTCGGCAATCTCCACCGGCAGGTGATCCACTCCGTCTCGAGCGTCGGCACGCCCAAGGTCGACTCGGCACGGGAGCGACTCGCGGGACTGGCCCCCGGGGTCCGCGTGGACACGGTGCACGCACGCCTGGACGCGCTCAACATCCTGGAGCTTCTCGACGGGCATCACCTGGTGGTGGACGGCAGCGACAACTTCGCGACCCGCTACCTGGTCTCCGACGCCTGCGAGATAGCCGGGATCCCGCTGATCTGGGGGACCATCGACCGGTTCCGTGCGCAGCTGGCCGTGTTCTGGTCCCGTCCGCCGGCCCCGGCAGAGCCGGTGACGCTGCGGGACCTCTACCCGTCGGCCCCGCCGCCCGGCTCGGTGCCGAGCTGCGCCGAGGCCGGGGTCGTGGGCGCACTGTGCGGGACGGTGGGTTCGATGATGGCGATGGAGGCGGTCAAGCTCATCACCGGCGCCGGCAGTCCGTTGCTCGGCAGGCTCGTGTTGCTGGACCTGCTCGAGTCGACCAACCGCACCGTGACGATCCGCCCGGATCCGGCGCGGGAGCCGGTCACCGAGCTCCCCGGGGACACGAGCGAGGTCTCGTGCGAGGTGCCGGACCCGGAGCTCGCCGCGGTCCCGACCGTCACCGCCACCGAACTCGATGCAGAGCTCGCCGGGGAGGCGTCCGCGGACGCGCTCACCCCCGTGCTGGTGGACGTGCGCGGGGCGGGTGAGCGCGCGATCGCGACGATCGACCCGTCCGTCTGGGTACCGCTGGACACGGTCGCCGAGGACGCCGCCGATCCCACCGGGGTGCTCGGCCGCGCCGCGGAGCAGGGGCCGCTCGTCGTCTACTGCAAGGCCGGGGCGAGGTCGGCGCGCGCCGTCGCGACCCTGACCGCGGCCGGATTCGAGGGGGTGCGCTCACTCGAGGGCGGGATCGAGGCGTGGACGCGCGACGTCGACCCTTCCCTACCGGGGTATTGACGTTGAGGGGATGGGTACGGTGGTCGATGTGAATGACGGAAGCCTTCCCGAGCACGTCCGCGGTGCATTCGGCGCGACGGATGACCGGGCCGTGCCCGTGGTGGCGGGGTCGGGCACCGGGTGGCTCGTCACCACCCCGGGCGGTGCCGTGGTGCTGCGGCCGGTCGCCGACACCGCGCTGGCCACCTGGTCGGCCAAGATCCGCGAGCAGCTGAACGTCACCGGGTTGCGGGTGGCGTCCGCCGTGCGCTCGCGGGACGGCCGGCACGTCGTGAGCGGATGGCGCGCCGATCGCGCGGTGCCCGGTCGACCCGAGGCCCGTGCCGACGAGACCATCGCGTGGTCCGCCCGCATCAACGCCGCGTTGGCCGACGTCGAGCGCCCCCGGGTGGTGCGTCGTCCGTCGACCCGTCCGTGGGTCGAGACGGACCTGTTCGGGTTCGCCGAGGCCGCCGCGTGGGACGGTGACCCCGAGCGTGATCTGGCCCCCGGCATGGAGGATCGTGGCACGCCGTTCGCCACCCATCGTGCGGCCGCGCTGCTCGGGGCCACGGGCCTGATCCGGCATCGCCGACCCGTCGAGACCACCGCCTCCGGCCTCGTCCACGGCGACCTCGCCCGCGGCCTGCTGTTCGACGCGTCCGCCGAACCCGCACTCACCGACATCGTGCCGTACCTGCGGCCGGCGTCCTGGTCCGCGGCTCTCGTCGCCGTGGACCACCTGTCCTGGGGAACCGTCGACGTGGGCGTGCTCGGGCGCTGGACCCATCTCGAGGAGTGGCCGCAGATGGTGCTGCGGGCCGCGGTGTTCCGCCTCGCGGTCCACGCCCTGCACCCGGGCTCGCGCCCGGCCGCCATGGACGGACTGCAGGCGATGGCCCGTCAGGTCGGCGAGTTCGTGGGCGGCAACGCCTGATGTCCTCCCGTCCCGGTAACGCGGCGCAGCGATCCGGCCGGGTCGCCGTTCCCGTCATGGCCCTCGTCGGGGTCATCCTCGTCTCCCTCAACCTGCGAACCGCGGTCACGTCGATCAGTCCGCTACTCAGCGTGATCGATGCCGAGATCGGTCTCGGTGCCGCTGGCATGGGCCTACTCGGCATGGTGCCCACCGCGATGTTCGCCGTGTGGGGTGTCCTCACCCCGATCGTCCTCCGACGCGTGGGGCTGGAAGCGCTGACCATCGTCGCGATGGCCGCGGCCGCGATCGGACAGTTGGTCCGCGCCGTCGCCCACGACCCGTGGGTGATGGGCGCCGGCTCGATCATCGCGCTGGCCGGAATGGGCGTCGGCAACGTGGTGGCCCCGCCGCTGGTCAAGAAGTATTTCCCGCGCCATGTCGCGACGGTGAGCATGGCCTACATCACCGGCCTCCAGCTGGGTACCGTCGTGCCGGCGCTCGTGGCGGTGCCCGTCGAGGAGGCCGCCGGCTGGCGGGTGTCCATCGGCTGGTGGGCGGTGCTGGCCGTGGTCGCCGCAGTCCCGTGGGTGATCGAGGTTGTGCGGCCCGGCACACCCACAGGGTCACCTCCGGGCGCGACCGGCGCGACCGGCGACGAGACCTCCGCCACACCCGCCGCCACACCCGCCGCCACACCCGCCGCCACACCCGCCGCCACACCCGCCGCCACGCCCGGCGGCGCAACCGGTGGCGCACCCGGCGTACCCGGCGGCGCGGTGGCCACCGCGCCGCAGCGCATCCGACCGTGGCGATCGCCGGTCGGGATCGCCCTGGCGCTGTTCTTCGGGACCAACTCCCTGGGGACGTACGCCTTCTTCACGTGGCTGCCCGCGGTGGCGGAGTCCATCGGCATGACGCGGGCCGAGGGAGGCCTGGCGCTCGCCGTGTACTCGGCCATCGGTCTGATCGCCGCCCTGGTCGTGCCGTTTGTGGCCGGCCGCGTCGATGATCCGTACATCGTCGTCGTCGTCTCCGTCGCGAGCTACCTGGCCGGCTTCGCCGGGCTGCTCTGGGCACCCGACCTCGCGCCCTGGGTGTGGATCTGCCTGCTCGGCGTGGGACCCAGCACCTTCCCGCTGTGCCTGACCCTCATCAATCTCCGCACCCGCACCGAGGCCGGCTCCGCGGCACTGTCCGGGTTCTCGCAGGGCGTCGGCTACACCGCGGCGTGCCTGGGGCCGATCGTGTTCGGCATGCTGCTCGACGGACCCGGCCTCGGCGCCGGTCTCGGATTCCTCACCGCCGTGTTGGCCGTGATGACCGTCGTCGCCCGCACCGCGTGCCGGCCGGTCATGCTCGAGGACACGCTGCGCTGACCGGTTGCGCTACCGTGGCGCGCTGACCGGCTACGCTGACCCTCCGCGCTATCGCGGCGCGCCGACCGGATGCGCGCACCGGCGTCGCACCCGCCTGGAGGCGCCGATGTCGGACCCGTGTGGTCTCATCGACCCGTGACCGAACCCGCCGGAGAGAACCACACCGGAGACCCCCGTTCCGCCGACCTGTTCAGCTCGGCGGAGTTCGCGGGGCATCCCGCCCAGCGGGTGCCGACCGACCAGCGGATGCCGACCGACCTCGCCGGGCTGCTCGGCCGCGACTGGTTAGCGCCACGCGGCCGGCCACGACGCTGGGTCGTGCGCGGGGGGCCCGGAAGCGGCAAGACCTCGCTGATCGCCCGGGTCATTCGCGAGGCGGTCAGCGGTGGAGCCGGCCTCGACGGGGTCCTCGTCCTCACGGGATCCGCCCGCGCGGCCGCCGAGCTTCTCGAGGAGGCCACGCTGGCCCTTCCCACCGGCCACGTGGTGGGCACGGACGCCCCGGTGCGGACGGTGCACTCGTTGGCCCACGCGGTCGTCCGGCTGGCCGCCGCACGGGTCGACGCGCCGACACCGCGCCTGCGCACGGGAGCGGAACACGACGCGGTGATCCGGGACACGCTCCTCGGCGAGTTGGAGGACGGCGCGCCGCTCTGGCCCGAGCAGATCCGGCCCGCACTGTCGACCGTCGGATTCGCACGCGAGCTCCGTGACCTGCTGCTGCGCTCGCTCGAGCGGGGGATCGGCCCGCGTGAACTCGCCCGACTCGGGCGCAGTGCCGGCCGTCCCACTTGGGTCGCCGCGGCCGGGTTCTTCCAGCGACACGAGGAACAGATGGCGTTGCGCTCCAGCGTGCGCGGTGGCGAGTCGGACATGCCCGATGCGCTCAACGCGGCCGAACTGGTCAGCACCGCGCTGGACGCGCTCACCGCGGATCCGGACCTGAAGGATCTGTTCCGGGACCGCCGCCTGGTCGCGGTCGACGACGCGCACCACCTCGATCCGCTGGCGGCCGAGTTCGTCGCGACGATCGGTGGCGGGGCAGACGTACTGCTCGTGGCCGAGGACCCGGATCAGTCGGTGTTCCGGTTCCGCGGGGCGGACGGTGGGCTGGCGCGCGCCGTGATCGAGCAGGGCGGCCACGCGGTCGACCTGATGCAGGGCGGGCGGATGCGTCCCGCCGTGGCTGCGGTGGCCTCGCGCATCGCGTCCAGGTTGCCGGGCGCACCCCGGCACCGGCCACGGGAGATCCCCGTCCCCGACCAGGCGGCGGAAGACGGTGGGGCAGACCGCGGCTCGGTGGAGATCGCGGTGGCCGCCTCCGCCGGTGCGGAGGCGGCCGTCGTCGCGGACTTCCTCCGGCGCCGACACGTCCTGGACGGGGTGGACTACGCGGACATGGCGATTATCACCCGGTCACTGTCGAAGGTCGCCGACGCTCTCCACGTCGCGCTGGACGCCGCGGGCGTCCCGGTCGTGGACGCCGGTGCGGAACTCC
This sequence comes from Dietzia sp. NCCP-2495, assembly GCF_026011735.1. GTDB lineage: Bacteria > Actinomycetota > Actinomycetes > Mycobacteriales > Mycobacteriaceae > Dietzia. The sequence goes on from NZ_BRVN01000002.1 coordinate 31,040, forward strand.
CGCCCGCCCACGACCCGGTGGTCGCGGCACTAATCCTTCTCCTCCGCTCGGTCGTGGAGGGAGAGGAGGAAACGGACGAGGACCGCATCCTGACGTTGCTCGCCGGACCGATCGGCCGGGCCGACGCGGTGGCGATGCGGCGATTGAGGCGGGGTATCCGACGCTCCGGCATCGGCGGCGTCGACTCCAGTGCCACGACACTCCGACGGCTCGTCCTGGCGGACGAGGACCAGACCCCGTCCGGACTGACCGTGGTGGAACTCGCTCCCGTCACCCGCATCCGGTACGCCCGGGCCGCTGTCCGGGACGCGATGCGCGCCGGCGGGAGCGTCGAGGAGGTGCTCTGGGAGGCGTGGTCCTCGGCACGACTCGAACGCAGGCTGGTCCGGCAGGCGCTGGCCGCTGACACCTGGTCGCGCTCGGCCGACCGGTCACTTGATGCCGTGGTGTCGCTGTTCGACCACGCGGCGGACTTCGTCGACCGCACCCCCGGCGGATCCGTCGCCCTCTTCTGCGAGATCGTCACCGGTGCCGATCTGCCCGCCCCGCGACGGGCCGCCACCCGTGGACGGGCCGGAGCCGTGAGCATCTTGTCCGCGCACGCCGCGGTGGGCCGCCAGTGGCGCTCGGTCGCGGTGTGCGGCGTCCAGGACGGCGTCTGGCCCACCCCGCGTCGGCGATCCGGGCTCCTCGCCGTAGACGAACTGGTCGACCTGACGGAGATCGTCGGCGACGGTCCGCTCCCGTCGGAGGCGGAGCGCACGGTCTCCTCGTCCGTCGCGCGGTCGGCCGAGGAACGACGCCTGTTCTACGTCGCGTGTTCACGTGCGAGCGACCACCTGCTGGTCACGGCCGTGGAGTCACCCGACGAGGGTGACGTCGCCCCGTCGCGCTTCCTGGACGAGATCGCGGACCTGGCGACGGTGGCCAACCGGTCCGGTCCCTTCGGCCCGCTACCGGGCCCCGTCCGTCACGCCCCGACCGTCTTCTCGCTGCCGCACCTGGCCGTCGACCTGCGGGCGGCGCTGCTCGATCCGGACACCGACCCCGCCGATGCCACGCACGCCGCCGGGCTGCTCGCCGGCTTGAGGGACGCCGGCGTCGCCGAGGCCGATCCACGGAACTGGTACGGGGCCGCCGAGACCTCCACCACCACGCCAGCACTGCCGGTGGTCGACGGGGCACCCCTCGCGGAGCTCTCCCCGTCCGGGTTCGGTGAACTGGAGGAATGTCCGCTGCGCTGGTTCTTCCAGAAGGTCGCGGGAGACTCGGCCGACCAGGGTTCTGCTGCCGCCCTCGTGCGGGGATCGGCGGTCCACGCGCTGACACAGGCTGTCGAGGGCGGGGTGTCCGAGGACGACATCAGGGCCTCGGTCACGCGACGCGCCGAGGCACTCACGCTCGCCCGAGGGTGGTTCGCCGAGCGGGGCGCCGAGTCGATGGCCGAGATGGCGGAGACCTTCCGGCGATGGCGTTCGGAGACCCGAGATGTGTACACGACCGCAGGCGTCGAGGAGCCGTTCGAGTTCGACGTGCCCGGCGACGTCCGGGTCCGCGGACGGATCGACCGCCTCGAGGCCACCGACGCCGGTCAGGTCGTCCCGGTTGACATCAAGACCGGCCGCTCAGCGGTGAGCCAGGCCGATGCCGCCGTCCACCCCCAGCTCGCGCTGTACCAACTCGCGGTCCGGCTCGGGGCTGTTGAGTCCGCCGTGGACCGGGAACCCGGCGGGGGACTGCTGCTGTACCTCGCCGGCCGGGAGGGGAAGCTGCCGACCACACGCGACCAGGACCCGCTCGGACCGGAGACCGCCGAGGCGCTGACCGAGCGAGTCCTCGAGGCCGGTCGGTCCACCCTCGGGCCCGAGTACACCGCGCGCGTGGGCACGTGGTGCGACCACTGTTCCGTGAGATCGAGCTGCCCGGCGCAGCCCCAGGGAGAGCAGGTCATCGGATGAGTGCACTCATCACCCCGGACGAGATCTCCGACGCACTGGGGATCCACCGACCGACCCCCGAACAGGCCGCGGTCATCGCCGGTCCCACCGAGCCGACGCTGGTGCTCGCCGGCGCCGGGGCCGGCAAGACCGAGACCATGGCGGCCCGTGTCGTGTGGCTCGTCGCCAACGGCTATGCCCGACCGGGCGAGATCCTCGGACTGACCTTCACCCGCAAAGCGGCTCAACAGTTGGCTAGGCGCATCCGGCGGCGTCTCGACGCCCTGGCCGCGAGCCCCCTGTGTCGCGGGGAGGGCGCGGATCCGGCGATCGCGGACGCCATCCGCACCGAGGACCCGCAGATCTCCACCTACCACGCCTTCGCGGGCACTCTGCTCTCCTCGTACGGCTTGCTCGTCCCGGTCGAACCGGATTCCCGGTTGCTCACGCAGACCTCCGCGTTCCAGCTGGCCTACGACGTGGTGTCCCGCTGGGAGAGCCCGCTGACCACGTCCTCGGGTGCGGCGAAGGTCACCCGAGATGTTCTGGCGCTTGCCGGGCAACTGTCCGACCACCTGGTCACCACCGACGACCTGCGCTCGCACCCGGATCTCGTCACCACACTCATCGCCACACTCCCGCCCGGTCCCCGACAGAAGGACGCCCCCACGGCCTGGCTGCTGCGGACCGCCGAGGTACAGGGGCACCGGGACGAACTCGCGGACCTCGTCGACGCCGTGGCCGCGCGGATGCGCGCGGAATCGGCACTCGACCACGCCTCGCAGATGGCGCTCGCCGCCACCGTCGCGCGGGACCACCCGCAGGTCGGGGAAGCCGAGCGGCGGGCGGTCCGCATCGTCCTGCTCGACGAGTACCAGGACACGGGGCACTCCCAGCGGGTGCTGCTGTCCTCTCTCTTCGGCCGTGGCGCAGGGCCGATCCCGGCGGTGACAGCGGTCGGCGACCCCATGCAGTCGATCTACGGATGGCGGGGGGCCTCGGCCTCGAACCTCGACCGGTTCCGCGAGGACTTCCCGCTCGAGGGCGGCGCGCAGTCCCACCTCCGCGAGCTCACCACGTCGTGGAGGAACCCGCCCGAGGTCCTCGACCTGGCGAATAAGATCACTGCGCCGCTGAGGGACCGACCGGGATCGATCTCGGTGCCGCAACTGCGGGCACGGCCGGGAGCCGACCCCGCGGACCTGGTGGTCTCCGTCCACGACTCCGTCGAGGAGGAACGGGGCTGGCTGGCCGACCAGATCGCCGTGCGGTACCGCGAGGCGGTCGACGCGGGCCGGACCCCGACCGCGGCAGTGCTCGTGCGACGCAACGGCGACTCCGCCGCCATCGCCGAGGCCCTCGAGGCACGGGACATCCCCGTCGAGGTGGTGGGCGTGGGCGGGCTGCTCGACGTCCCCGAGGTCGCGGACGTGGTGGCGCTGCTCACCGTGGTCGCCCGGCCCGGCGCGGGCCCGGCGCTCGTACGCTTGCTCAGTGGTTCCCGGTTCGCCCTCGGCGCGACGGACCTCGCCTCGCTCTCGCGGCGCGCCCGGGCGCTGTCCCTGCGTCGGTCCTCGCCCTCGACCGGCGTGATCACCGGCGTGACCGAACTGGAGGAGGTCCTCGACACTCTCGTCCGCGGCGAGGAGATCGACACCGCCGGACTGGCCGACGCCCTGGCCGACCCCGGCCCCACTTCCGGGTACAGCGCCGAGGGCTTCGCGAGGATCGGTGAACTCGCCGACATCGTCGCCGGACTCCGCGGGCGGTCGACCGCGCCGCCCGCCCGGCTCGTGGCCGCGGCCGAGAAGGCACTCGGACTCGATGCCGAGGTCCGGTTGCGCCAACGCACAGGGGATGGGGACGCCCGGGAACAGCTCGACGAACTGCAGGAGGTGGCCGCGGGGTTCCGCGCCGAGAGCGGCACCGGACTCGACGCGTTCCTCGCCTACCTCGATCTGGCCCGGGACGTCGACGGCGGTCTCGCCCGCGGAGAAGTGGTCACCGCACCGGGGCGCGTCCAGATCCTCACCGTGCACTCGGCCAAGGGCCTCGAATGGGAGATCGTCGCCGTGCCGCACCTGTCGTCGGGCGTCTTCCCGTCCGACCAGTCGCCCGAGACCTCGATCCGCACCGCCACGCAGCTGCCCGAGTTCCTCCGTGGCGACAGGGAATCCGAGGACAATCCCGGAGGCGTGCCCGTACCCCGGCTCGAGGAGGTCACCGACCGCAAGCTCCTCGAAGAAGCCCTCCGCAGCCACATCAAGCGCGTGGGTCGACGCTCACTCGACGAGGACCGGAGGCTGTACTACGTGGCGGTCACCCGCTCCGAGCAGACCCTGCTGTTGTCCGGAGCGCACTGGGTGGGGACCGCCACCACCCCCCGTGGACCGTCGGAATTCCTCGACGAGGCACTCGAGGCTTGCCGGCAGGACGAACCCCTGGGGACGATCGACCACGTCGTCGTCACCCCCTCCACCTCCAACCCCGCCACCTCGGCCCAGATCGAGGCGACCTGGCCCCGCGCGGTGACACTCGACCGGATGACCTCCGCCCACGCGGTGGGCACCGCGACCCCCGTGGACCCGGAGAACGAGGACGCGCCGGAGTCCGGACCCGCGCGACGCTGGCACCTGGTCGCCGCGCCGCTGCTCGCCGACGCCCGCCGCGCCGCCGAACTGCGCGACCAGGTGATCCTCCCGCGGCGACTGACGGCGGGGGAGATCGTCGCCATGGCGGCCGACCCCGACGCGTTCGCCGACCGCCTGCGACGCCCCGTGCCGTACCGACCGGACAGATTCGCACGGCGCGGGACCCGGTTCCACGCCTGGCTCGAGCACCGCTTCGGCGCCACCCACCTGCTCGACATCGACGACCTCCCCGGCGCCGGAGACCAGGGCGCCGACGACGGACTGTCAGAAGAGGACTTCACCGCGCTCCAGGAGTCGTTCGAGAGATCGCGCTGGGCACTCAAGACGCCGCACGAGGTCGAGGTGCCGTTCGAGGTGGGACTCGGAGACCACCTCCTGCGAGGGCGGATGGACGCGGTGTTCGGCGACAGTGACAGAGACGGCGACGGCTGGATCGTCGTGGACTGGAAGACCGGACGGGTCCCCGCCGACAGGGACATGCCTGCCGTCGCACTGCAGTTGGCGGTCTACAGGTACGCGTGGGCACGGATCATCTCCGGGCGCCTCGGTCGGGAGATACCCCTCGACAGCGTGCGAGCGGCGTTTCATTATGTGAGATCGGGACGGACGATCGAACCGGCCGACCTCCCCGACGCCGACGAGTTGCTCGTGATGCTCAGCCGCGGCGCGAGCGGGGTCGGTTGTTGAACGGTGTGACCGAATGCGGAACGATGACGTGGCGATGACGACGGAACCCGCCGGGGCCCGTCACGGAAACGGAGTGGCGCATGGCGAAGAAGCGGGGGCTCACGTCCCGGTTCCGTGACGACGACCCGTTGGACGAGAGCCCCGACCACATCCTGGTGGGGGTCGTCAGCATCCCCGAGAACGCCGAGAGCCCGTGGCGGCTCATCGGCAAGCGGATCCTCATGGCGATCGTCACCCTGTTCGTCGCCGCGACGGTCGTCTACCTGGACCGTGACGGATACGAGGGCGGAGGGGCTCCCGACGGGAAGCTCACCATGATCGACTCGATCTACTACGCCACCGTCTCCCTCTCCACCACCGGATACGGAGACATCACCCCGGTCACGCAGCAGGCGCGCCTCGTCAACACGATCATCGTCACGCCGCTGCGACTGCTGTTCCTCATCCTGCTCGTCGGTACGACCCTGTCCGTGCTCACCGAGCAGTCCCGGCAGGCATTCAAGATCCAGCGCTGGAGGAAAATCGTGCGAAATCACACCGTGGTCGTGGGCTACGGCACCAAGGGCCGGTCCGCGATCGCGGCCATGCTCGCCGACGACACGTCCGCCGAGGACATCGTCGTCGTCGACACCGATCCCCAGGCTCTCAAAGCCGCCGCCGCCCGTGGCCTCGTCACGGTCCACGGCTCGGCGACCCGGTCCGACGTCCTCAAACTCGCCGGCGTCACCCGCGCATCGGCCGTCGTGGTGGCCACCAACACCGACGACACCGCGGTCCTGGTCACACTCACCGTGCGCGAACTGGCACCCAACGCGAAGATCGTCGCCACAGTCCGCGAGTCCGACAACACCCACCTGCTCAAGCAGTCCGGAGCCGACTCCGTGGTGGTGTCGGCGGAGACGACCGGCCGGCTCCTCGGGCTGGCGACCATCACGCCGACAGTCGTGGGCATGATGGAGGATCTGCTCACCCCGGACGAGGGCTTCTCGATCGCCGAGCGACGCATCGAGGAGTCCGAGGTCGGAGGGTCGCCCCGGCATCTCGCCGAACTCGTCCTGGGTGTGGTGCGAAAGGGGCAACTGATCAAGGTCAACGAGCCCGAGGCCGACGCCCTCGAGGCCGGGGACAGACTGCTCTACATCAAGATGGTCTCCGCCTGATCCGATCCGGACTCCGGTCACTACGGCGGTCGCGCCTTACGCCACGGCAGTCGGGCACCACACCACGGCGGTTGCGCGCCACACCGGGGTGATCGCGCCCACACCCGCGGACTACGCTGGCCGAGGTACCCCTCAATTGCGACAAGGACTCTCCTCGATGCCGCTCGACTTCACGCTGGACTCCATTCCCGTCCTCTCCGTGGCCGCACCGGACCGCGCCGCGACGCTACGGAACGACAGTGACGCGCTGGCCCACGGCTGGCCCGAAGCACTGATCATGCGCGTGGACCGGCGCAACAAGTTCGCGATCGAACCCGCCGACGGGGGTCGGATGCGCATCCTCCTCGAACCGGCCGCTCAGTACTGCGACGCCCTCCCGGAGGACGCGGTGTTCCTCGGACGGACGGAGGAGGAGCGACACATCTGGGCCGTGACCGTCGACGAGCTTCCCGACGGTCCGTCGGTGTCTGACCTGCGCCGGTGCGGAGCAGACCTCATCGAGGGCGATGGATCCCTGGCCTCCCAGGCCGTCGCGCTCCTCGGGTGGCACCGCGACAACGTCCTCGGCCGACAGTCGGAGCACCACCCACGGCGGACGGACGCCGGGTGGGCGATCGTGGATCCCTTCCACGGCCGGCCCGAGTACCCGCGAACCGACCCGGCCGTGATCTGCCTCGTGCACGACGGCGGACGGCAGGTGCTCCTCGGGCGGCAGCCGGTGTGGCCCGAAGGCATGTTCTCGCACGTGGCCGGATTCGTCGAGGCCGGCGAATCCCTGGAGAACTGCGTCCGGCGGGAAGTGCAGGAAGAGGTCGGCGTGACCGTGGACCGCGTCCGCTACCTCGGCAGCCAGCCCTGGCCCTTCCCACGGTCACTCATGGTGGGATTCCACGCCGTCGCCGACCCCGCCGCGCCGATCGTCCTCGAGGACGAGGAGATCGTCGAGGCGAGGTGGTTCGACGTGGACCAGGTGCGGGACGCGCTCGCACGGCGGGGCGAGCTGACGGTGGCACCGCCGGTCTCCATCGCCCACGTCATGCTGAGCTCCTGGGTCGCGGCGGTCGATCGCGACGGCGGTGCCTGACGAGACGCTCCGGCGATCAGGCCCCGGCGAGCTCCTCGAGCTTTTTACGCACCTGCGAGGCCGGCGGATTAGTGGCGGTGGTGCCGTCCGAGAACAGCGCGGTCGGAACGACCCGGTTTCCGTCATTGACGCTCTCGACGAAGGCGGCTGCCTCGGCGTCGGCCTCCACGTCGATCTCGACGTAGCCGATCTCCTTCTCGTCGAGGAGCTTCTTCAGTCGGTTGCAGAACGGGCACCACGTGGTGGTGTACAGGGTCAACGGATCCGTGGTCTCGGGAACAGTCACATCGCTCATGACCCGGTCCAACGCCCGGGGCGGGAAGAATCTTCCCCGGGGTGGGTGCAGGGGGCGGCATGTCGGACGGTGATGCCACGATGGGTGCGTGAGTGACTTGCAGAGACACGGGTTGAACGGCGGGCGTGGTGGAGCGGGGTCACCCCTCGACGGTCTCGACGCGCAGCAGCGTCAGGCGGTACTCGCGCCCCGCGGGCCGGTCTGCATCCTCGCCGGTGCCGGTACGGGGAAGACCCGGACCATCACCAGACGGATCGCGCACCTGGTGAACACCGGTCACGTGCGGGGTGACCAGGTACTGGCCGTGACGTTCACCGCCCGGGCGGCCGGGGAACTCCGCATGCGTCTGGCCTCGCTGGGCGTCGCGGACGCCGGAACCGGCCCGGTCCAGGCCCGGACCTTCCACTCCGCCGCACTGAGGAATCTCGCGTACTTCTGGCCGCGGGTCTACGGCGAGGAGCCGTGGCAGTTGCTCGACGGGCAGTTCCGGGCCGTGGCCCAGGCCGTCCGACGCGCGGGGCTGGACCCCAGCACCGAGGTCATCCGCGATGTCCTCACCGAGATCGGCTGGGCCAAGTCCAGTCTCCTCACGCCGGACACCTACGCCGAGCAGGCGATCACCCTGGCACGCGACCTCCCGGCACCCGCACCCGAGGTGGCCCGCGCGTTCCGGGCGTATGAGGACCTCAAGGTCTCCAGCCCGGTCCGACTCCTGGATTTCGACGACCTGCTCGGGCACATGGCGGACCTGCTCGAGGACGTTCCCGCGATCGCGGAGGAGTTCCGCGACCGGTACCGCTGCTTCGTGGTGGACGAGTTCCAGGACGTCACGCCCGCCCAGCAGCGACTGCTCAGCGCCTGGCTCGGCCGACGGGACGATCTCACGGTGGTGGGGGACGTCAACCAGACCATCTACTCGTTCGCCGGTGCCGAGCCGGACTTCCTCCTGGGATTCGCCGACAGGTACCCGGGTGCCACCGTGGTGAGGCTGGAGTCCGACTACCGGTCGACGCCGCAGGTGGTCGAGATGGCCAACGCCGTGATCGGCGCCGGGGCCGGCCGCTTCCGCAGCGCCGGACTCACCCTCACGGGCATGCGCAGCCCGGGTCCGGAACCCCGTCTCGACGAGTACCCGGACGAGGACACCGAGGCAGAGGCCGTCGCTGCCGCGGTCGCCGACCTCGTGCACGGTGGACTGGACCCGTCCGAGGTCGCCGTCCTGTACCGCGTCAACGCGCAGTCCGAACGTATCGAGGCCGCCCTCGAACAGGCCGGCATCGGTTACCGGCTCCGTGGCGGAGAGGGATTCTTCGAACGCCCGGTGATCCGTCGGGCGATGTCGGCGATCGATCGACTGGTCGACGGTTCCGACGAGGCCGCGGCACAGGCCGCCGCGCAGATCACCGACGCGACCGAGGCCGTGGCGGTCATCCGCCGGGCACTCGAACCCCTGGGGCTCACCGCGGCAGAGCCGTCCGGCACCCAGGCGCGCGAGACGTGGAACTCACTGTCCGCGCTGGTCGGACTGGCAGAGGAACTCGCCGTCAACGCGACCAGCCCCGGTCTGTTGCCGGTGGTGACCGGCCTCCGGGAGCGTGCCGCCGCCAGGCACGCCCCGGACGAGCGCGGCGTCACCCTGGCCTCGATCCACGCGGCCAAGGGTCTGGAGTGGGATGCGGTGTTCCTCATCGGCGTCCACGAGGGCAGCCTGCCCATCAGCCACGCGATCAACGCCGGTCCCGACGCGATCGAGGAGGAGCGTCGACTGCTGTACGTCGGCATCACCCGAGCTCGCGAACACCTCGCGCTCTCCTGGAGCCTGAGCCGGCGGGCAGGCGGTCGGGCGTCCCGCCGACCGAGCCGGTTCCTCGACCCGGTGCGTCCGGCAGGCCTGCCGATGGAGCCGCGTCGGAGCGCCGGCACGTCGGAGAAGGGACGGTGTCGTGGCTGCGGCGAGAAGCTGACCGGGCCCATGCACCGTGCACTCGGCCTGTGCCCGGCATGCTCGACCGAGGTGGACACAGAGCTGTTCGAGCGGTTGCGCGAGTGGCGCAAGGAGACCTCGGAGGCTATCGGCAAACCCGCGTACACCGTGTTCACCAACGACACGTTGGCGCAGATCGCCCGCGAACGGCCGAGCGACTCAGGTGCTCTCGGCCGCATCGGGGGGATCGGCGCCCACAAACTGGGAGAGTACGGTGACGACGTCTTGCGGTTGATCCGCGAGGGCTGACGCGCGGGGCCGGGCTCAGGACTCGTCGGCGAAGATCTCCGGCATCCACCGCTCCACGATGGCCCGGTAGGGCGCTGTGGCCTGGAGTTGGCACAGCATGCCGACAGACGCCGACAGGACCCTATGGATCAGTACGTACTCGCGCGGTAGGGTGAATGAGCGCGCGGTGCGGAACTCCTTGCCCGAGAAGTCGCCGTAGACGTTGAGGATGCCCTGCATCCAGGCGCGGTCGAAATGGAACTCGGACACACGCATCGGCTCGATGAACGGTCCGAGGAACGACATCGCGTCGGCAGCGTCCATTCCGCCCCGGTTCACGTATCCGGCTCTGGTCATGAGCGTGACCAACTCGTCACCCTTGTCCTCCAGCGCCAGCCTCATCATGGAGGTCAGCACGTCGGGGAACCCGTCGGGCAGCGGGATCGCGGCACCGAAGTCGAGCACCACCATCCGGCCGTCATCGTTCAGGAGGAAGTTCCCCGGATGCGGGTCGCCGTGCATCATCCTGACACGTGTCGGGGAACTGAACTGGAACTCCGAGAGGAGCTCGGCGGCCCGGTTGCGCTCCTCCTGCGAACCGTCGGCCGCGACCTTGCTCAGGGCCCTCCCGTCGGCCCACTCGGTCACCAGGACCTTGGGTGAGGACGCGAGTACGGCCGGAACGCGGATCAGGGGATCATCGGCGTATGCCGCGGAGAAGGCGCGCTGGGTATCGGCCTCCAGGCGATAGTCGAGCTCGGACACCGCGCTGTCGTACAGTTCGTCAATGACGCCCTTGATGTCGGTGCCAGGGTTGAGTGGCCTCAGCATGGGGGCCAGGCGGCGGAGCTGGCGCAGGTCGGACCTGAGTGCTTCGTCGGCCCCCGGGTACTGCACCTTGACCGCCACCTCGCGACCGTCGGACCAGACGCCGCGGTGGACCTGTCCGATCGATGCGGCGGCCGCCGCCTGACCGTCGAACTCGGCGAACCGCTCGCGCCATCGCAGTCCCAACTGTGCGTCGAGAACCTTCTCGACCTCGGCCGCGGGCAGCGGTGGGGCCTCCGCCTGCAACTTGGTGAGTGCCTCGCGGAACGGCTCGGCGTACTTGTCCGGCATCCCGGCCTCGAACACGCTCAGCGCCTGGCCCACCTTCATGGCGCCGCCCTTGAGTTCGCCCAGAACAGCGAATACCTGCTCGGCGGCCTGGTCGGCGAGTTCCGCGGTCAGGTTGCCCTGGTTCTGACCGAACGCGCGCCTGCCCAGGGTCCCGGCGGCACGCCCGGCGATTCCCAGAGGGAGGCCCGCGAGACGGGCGGCACGACGGGACGAGGAACGGGGGAGTTCTGACACGGCACAATCATGACAGAGTGTGACTGGTGGACGGTGCGCCACAGCCGCACGCTGGGTCGACGGGCCACTCCACCCGCTCCCACAGCCCCTCCGCCGGGTTGATCTCGACCGTCGCGCCGATGGTCTGCAGCGCGGTGTCGGGCTGACGGGTAGCCGCGACCTCGGACAACACGAGCGCCGCAGCGGCGGTGAGGGCGGGTACTCCGACCTCCGAATAGTGCTCGACCAGTTGAGCGGCGACGAACGGCCACTGCGGGTCCCGGCTCGCCCGGTACAGGTCGGTGCACCGCAGGCAGGGGCTGGATCCGGGGACCACCGTGGGACCCACGATCACGCGGCCGTCTCGACCGTGGACGTGCAGGTGCGGCTGCCGGTTCCGGTTGAGCGTGGCGGCAACGACCGGGTCCACCGAGACCGAGTCGGTGAGGATCACCAGGTCGGGTCGCGCGCCCTTGCTCCGCCACGGCGGCTTCTCGGGATTGAACTCGAGGCCCGGGCTCGCGCTGACGCCGACGCGCGAGCCGTTGACCGCCAGCGGTCCGCGCAGGACCTCAGAGATCTGCCCGGACCCCACGATGTGCACCCGCCGCACCGGTGACGGGCGTGTAACCGGATCGACCGGGTGCCCCCTCGTGATCCCGGCGCCGTCGAGCCCGACATGCCCCAGTTCGGCCAGTCGGACGAGAATCCTGGCCACGGCGGGCAGGTCGTCGTCGTCGATTCCGGCGCGGGTCGCCGCGCGCTCGAGTTCGGCTCCGCCGGACAGGCCGTTGAGCAATGCCGCGAGTCCGCGTGGGCCGCACCCCGACGGCGCCCGCACAGCCGTCGTGCGGCCCGGTGCCAGCCCGACCTGGACCGACGTGGCGTCGCGGATCACCACCACGGTTCCCGGGCGCAGCGTCGCGCGGACCCGGGTGGACCCCGGGGCCGCTGTACTGCGTGTCGGAGTCCGTGTCGACGTCTGGGTCGGTGTCTGCATCGGCGTCGGGGGAGCGGTCATGCAGCCCATCGTGGCACGCCCACGCGGCGCACTCGCCCGTGCGAGACGGGTTATCCACAGGCCTCGGGCGGCCCTTCGTGGCTGTGGAATACCGTCGCCGCGGCGACGTCGTCTCGCAGCCGGTGGTCTACCGTGGTCGCCGTGCCGCCTGCGACCGACGCCCACGACGGGCTGCCCACGCGCCCCGACGATCCGCGGATCGAGGTGCGTCGATCCGCGCGGCGCAAGCGCACGGTCACGGCGCGTGTGGAGGGGGACAAGGTCGTGGTACTCATGCCGGCCGGCCTGCGGCGGGCGGAGGAGCGTCGCCTGGTCACCGACATGCTGGCCAAGCTGGCGAGGTCCGGGAAACGCCGGGGGAGCCGGTCCTCGGATGCCGAACTCATGACCCGGTCACGAGAACTGTCGCGGCGGTGGCTGGACGGTAGCGCCGCGCCGACGTCGGTGCGATGGGTGCCGGCCATGACCACCCGCTGGGCATCGTGCTCGCCGGGCTCCGGGGAGATACGGATCAGCGAGACGCTGCGGGACGTGCCCGCGTACGTCCTGGACTATGTCGTGGTGCACGAACTGGCGCACCTGGTAGTCCCCGGCGGGCACCCGCCCGAGTTCTGGGAGCTGGTGCGGCGCTACCCACGGACCGAGCGCGCGATGGGGTACCTGGAGGCGTACTCGCGTGTGCTCCGCTCCGGGGCGGGTGCCACAGGCGGTGGCGGGCCCGACTCACCGGGCACGTCCGGCGCACTGGGCGGGCCCGACTCACCAGGCGGAGCCGACGGCGAGGGGATGGACGACCTCATCGAGTCGGGGGACTAGCGTCCGGGGTCGAACGCCCTAGGTCTCGTCCTTCGGTCCGTCGGAGGGGGCACCGCCCTGACCGGCCTCGCCACCCGCGTCGCGGAGGAACTTCTCGATCTCGTCCACCCCGCTGGAATCGCCGGTGGACTCGTCGAGCAGTCGGTCGATCACGGCGGCCGGGTTCTCGAGGTCCTCGCCCACGGGAAGGAGGTCGGGGTGGTGCCACAGGCCGTCGCGACGCTCGGTCCCCACGGCTTCGCCGACACGACGCCACAGTTCCGAGGCCTCGCGCGCCAGTCGCGGGCGGAGTTCGAGCCCGACGAGCGAGGAGAAGGCCTGCTCGGCGGCACCGCCGGTCGCGCGGCGGCGCAGCCAGGTCTCACGGAGCTTGTCCGCGCTGGGCAGGCGGTCGCCCACGGCGGCGGTCACCACGGCGTCGACCCAGCCCTCGACCAGCGCGAGCAGGGTCTCGAGGCGGCCTAGGGCGGCCTCATTGACGTTGGTCACCTTGGGGCCGATCGCACCGGCGCCGCCGGAGAGCATCTCCTGCAGCTTGGCCGGGTCCTGGAGGACCGAGGGGTCGAGTCCGGCCGCGAAGTCGTCGAGTCCCGAGGTGTCCACGCGGATGCCGCGGGCGTACTCGTCGACGGTGGCCAGGATCCGTGCACGCAGCCACGGGGCGCCGGCGAAGAGCCGCTGGTGCGCGGCCTCGCGGGCGGCGAGGAACACCACGACGTCCTGGCGGGGGAGTTCGAGTTCGTCGGCGAAGGCGTCGATCGCGGTGGGGGCCAGCGCGGCCACGCCGTCGTCACCGAACGGGATGCCGACCTCGGAGGAGAACAACACGGCTGGCGCGAGCTTGCCGAGGCCCTGTCCCAGTTGCAGGCCGAAGCCCATGCCGCCCATCTGGTCGAGCATGCCCAGCAGCGGGCCGGCGATCTGCTTGGCCTCCTCGGGCATGGCACCGCGGGTGGCGGAGTTCATCTGCTCGGCGACGGGGGTGCACACCTTCTCCCAGGTGGGCAGGGACTGCTCGACCCACTGCTGGGGGGTCCACGCCTCGGTGCGGTGGATGCCGGTGGGGAAGACCGTCGTGTCGTCGAGCCAGAGTTCGGCCAGTCGCACGGAGTCCTCGGCGGCGGAGCGCTGGGCGTCGGTGATGACGGGGGTGCGTCCGAGTCCCTGCAGGGCGACGGTCCGGGCCAGCTGGTAGTTGACCGGGCCCCCGGTGCCGGGGCCGGACATTGCCGAGCCCATGGTGCCGAGCATCTGGCCGAACTGGGAGATCATCTTGCCGAGGTCGCCGAACTGGGAGGGGTCGAAACCGCCGGCGCCACCGAAGCCGAAGCCGCCCGGACCGCCCGAGCCTGGACCGCCCGCGCCCGGGCCACCGGAGCCACCCGGGCCGGAGTCCCGGTCGTCGTCCCGCCCGTCGTCGTCGGAAGCGGAGAAACCGAAGGGCTGATTCATGCCACAACGGTACCGTGTGCCGGGCTCGGGGGTCCGGCCGCGACGCAGGTCCGCGGGCGAGCGGACTATCCTGTCGTGCGTGAGTCGCCGCCTGTTGACCCTCGTCGCCGCGCTGGTCCCCGCCGTACTGCTACTCGTCCTCGCCACGTCGGCCACGGTGCCGCTCGTGTCGATGGGGCCGGGACCGACGTACGACACGTTCGGCGAGACCCGGGTAGTCAAAGAGGACGGGGTCACCGAGTCCGTGCCCGTCATCGAGGTGACGGGCCACGAGGCCGACGAGTTGACCGGGGCGCTGCGCATGACGACGGTCGCGGTACGGGACAAGCTCACCCTGGCCGACGCGGCGCGGTTCTGGCTGGATCCCGACCAGGTGGTCCTGCCCCGGGACCAGGTGTTCCCGCCCGATGTGACGCGTGACGAGATGCGGGAGTCCAACGCCGCGGACATGGTCGGTTCGGAGAACAACGCGGAGGCCGCCGCCTACCGCTACCTGGGGATCCCCATGACGCCGCGCGTGGAGGACGTGGACCCGTCCGGTCCGGCGGAGGGGACCCTGCGCGCCGGCGACTTCATCACGTCGATCGGCGGCGTGCCCGTGGCCGACACCACCGAGGTGGTGGACCAGGTCGGCGCGCACCGCCCGGGCGAGAAGGTGGACGTGGCTCTGGTGCGGGACGGGGAGGAGACGACGACGACGGTGACGCTGGCCTCGTCCGGTCCGGAGGGCGATCCCCACAAGGGCAGGCTCGGCATCATCGTGGGCGACGCACCGTCCGACGGGACGGACGTGCAGATCACGGTCGCGCCGGATGTGGGCGGTCCGTCGGCGGGCCTGGTTCTCGCGATCGCCGTGGTCGACGTACTGAAGCCCGGTGAGCAGACCGGCGGCCGGGACGTCGCCGGCACCGGCACGATCCGCCCAGACGGCACGGTCGGGCCGATCGGGGGTATCCGACACAAGATCCGGGCGGCCGCCGACGAGGGGGCGACCGAGTTCCTCGTGCCCGCCGCCAACTGTGCCGAGGCCCTGCAGGACCCGCCGGGTGGGATCACCCTCATCAAGGTCGAGAACCTCACCGGCGCACTGGAGGCGCTGGAGGAGGTCGCCTCCGGGGGTGAGCCACCGACCTGCGGCTGAGCCGGGGCTTTTCCGTAAGGTGGAGCCACAAGTTCGTCCGCACCAGTAGTCCAGGAGCCCCACCGGTGTCCGTCCGTCCCCCCGGCACCCCGCCCGGTAGGCCCGTCGCGATCTCGCGGCGCGGTCGAGCCGTCGCCGTCGCCGTCGTCGTCCTCATCATCCTCATCCAGGTCCTCCCGAGGCTAAATTCCGCCTACACGGACTGGTTGTGGTTCCGCAGCGTCGACGCGAGCAGTGTCTTCCGCACCGAGGTGCTCACGCGGATCGGCCTGTTCCTGGTGGTGGGGCTGCTGGTCGGCCTCGCAGTGACCACGGGTCTCCTGCTGGCCTACCGATACCGACCGGTGTTCCTCGCGCACGGTGGGATGCCGGACGCGCTGGCCCGGTACCGCGCTGCGATGGGCACCTCGACGGCCAAGACCGTGGCGTGGATCCCCGTCGTGCTGGGCCTGCTGGCCGGCGCGATCGCGCAGACCGGATGGAAGACCGTCCTGGCGTTCTTCAACTCCACGGATTTCGGGCGTACCGACCCGCAGTTCGGGCTCGACATCTCCTTCTACGCCTTCGAGCTACCCATGTGGCGGGCGATCGTCACGTGGGTCATGGTCGCCGTGGTCCTGGCGTTCTTCGCCAACCTCATCACCCACTACATCGTGGGCGGCGTGCGACCAGGTGCGCGAGAGGGCGCGCTCACCCGCGCGGCCCGTATCCAACTGGTCATCCTGGCGGGCGTGTTCGTGCTCGCCAAGGCGGCGGCGTACTGGCTGGACCGCTACGAGCTGCTGTTCCGGGAGAACTCCACGTTCACGGGTGCCTCGTACACGGATGTCAACGCGGTGATGCCGGCCAAGATCTTCATGTTCTCGGTCGCGATCGTCTGCGCGATCGCGTTCTTCTCGGCGATCGTCATCAAGGACCTGCGCATCCCGGCGCTGGCGACCGTCCTGCTGCTGTTCTCCGCGCTCGTGGTGGGTTCGGCGTGGCCGATGGCCGTCGAGCAGTTCTCGGTCAAGCCCAACCGTGCGGAGAAGGAGCGCGAGTACATCGCCCGCAACATCGAGGCGACCAGGGCGGCGTACGACATCGGGGACGACAAGGTCACGTACGAGGAGAACTGGGGCGCGGCGAACCCGGATCCGGCGGAGGCCGCGAGTGACATCACGACCCTGTCCAACATCCGCGTCCTCGACCCCAACGTCCTGGCGCCGACGTTCACCCAGCAGCAGCAGCTGCGGAACTTCTACGGCTTCCCCGAGACGTTGAGCATCGACCGGTACACGGTCGAGGGGGAGAAGCGGGACTTCCTCGTGGCGGCCCGTGAGCTCAACCCGTCGGCCCTGCAGGCCAACCAGCGGGACTGGATCAACCGGCACACCGTGTACACGCACGGCAACGGCTTCGTGGCCGCGCCGGCGAACCGGGTGAACGAGATCGCCGATGACGCCGGGTCGGATCGCGGCGGTCTGCCCAACTACCAGGTCTCGGATCTGGAGGCGATCTCAAGCGACCAGGAGATGATGATCCCGGTCACGCAGCCCCGCATCTACTTCGGCGAGCTCATCGCGCAGTCGGATCCGGACTACGCGATCGTGGGGGACAACGGTGACGGGCCGCGCGAGTACGACACGGACACCGAGCAGTACACCTACACCGGTGCCGGCGGCGTTCCCGTCGGCGGGTGGATCAACCGCACCGCCTACGCGCTGAAGTTCGCCGAGCGGAACATCCTGCTGTCGGGGATCATCGGCGACGAGTCCAAGATCATCTACGACCGTGACCCGCGGGACCGCGTCCAGAAGGTCGCCCCCTGGCTCACCACGGACACCAACACCTATCCGGCCGTGATCGACGGCCGCATCAAGTGGATCGTGGACGGCTACACCACGCTGAAGAGCTACCCGTACGCGGAGTCGAGCTCGCTCGAGGCCATGACCTCGGACTCGCTCAACGCCGCCGGCGGGCGCGTCCTGCCGGACGAGGAGGTCTCCTACATCCGCAACTCGGTCAAGGCCACCGTCGACGCCTATGACGGCACGGTCAACCTGTACGAGTTCGACGAGACGGACCCGGTCCTGCAGACGTGGAGCAAGGCCCTGCCGGACATCGTCCAGCCCAAGTCCGAGATCCCCGAGGAACTGCAGGAGCACTTCCGGTACCCGGAGGACCTGTTCAAGGTCCAGCGTGAGCTGCTGGCCAAGTACCAGGTCAACGACCCCGGCCAGTTCTTCACCAACGACGCCTTCTGGTCCGTCCCGTCAGATCCGACGGTCACCTCGTCGATCCAGAACCCGCAGACCCCGCCCGCCGGGGGGCCGCTCGGTGGTCAGAACACCGGGGCCCCCGGCACGCCGGGCGCGCAGCCCGCGGAGCGCGAGGGGCCCAGCCAGCCGCCGTACTACGTGCTCGCGAAGGACCCGACCGATCCCGAGTCGGACGAACCGTCGTTCCAGCTCATCTCGGCGTTCCGTGGCTACGAGCGGGAGTTCCTCGCCGCCCACATGTCGGCGAGTTCCGATCCCGATTCGTACGGGGAAATCGTCGTCCGTGTGCAGCGGCCGACCGAACCGCTGGCCCAGGGTCCGAACCAGGCGCAGGACATCATGATCGCCTCCCCGGCCATCGCGCAGGACCGGCGACTGTGGGGTGAGACGGCGGAGATAACCGAGGGCAACCTGCTGGCGCTGCCGCTGGCCGGCGACTCGGTGCTGTACGTGGAGCCGATCTACACGCAGCGCAAGGACCAGGACTCGGCGTTCCCGCGTCTGCTGCGCGTGATGGTCACCTATGACCGCGCGGTCGGGTATGCGCCCACCCTGTACGAGGCGCTCAAGCAGGTGGGCATCGAGGCCGATCCCGACGAGGTCCGGATCGACGAGACCGGTGCGGCGGAGGCGGAAGCCGAGGCAGAGGACGGTCCGTCGAGTTCGTCCACGGAGGAGGGCACCGCGTCCCGGCCGTCCACCCCGCCGTCCACCGGTGGCGGCGACGCCACCGACCAGGCGGCCGCGGTGCGCGAGCTCAACGCGGCGCTTTCGGCCGTCCGGTCCGCGCAGAACGGCGGAGACCTCGCGGATCTCGGCTCAGCACTCGACGACCTTCAGAAGGCAGTCGACGCCTACCAGGCGCTCGGCAACGGCAACTGATCCGGCGGCCGCGCACCAGGGCCTGACCTGCGGTAATTCAGGTTCTGGTGTGCGGTTGGTCACGATCGGGTCGATTCGCGTTCACCGATTTGCATTGTTCTCCCGGTGGCACGTAGTGTCATACACGCAATCGACGCGGGGTGGAGCAGCTCGGTAGCTCGCTGGGCTCATAACCCAGAGGTCGCAGGTTCAAATCCTGTCCCCGCTACCACGCACCGAAGGCCCGGTCTCCAGTCTGAGACCGGGCCTTCGGCCATTTCTCGGTGCTGCTTCGGGGGTTAGTAGCGGTTTACTGGCCACACACCCGCCATCCGCCCGGAGCTATCCCTGCGATTAGAGATGCGCATCGGACTTTGATAGCGTCGGGGTCCTGCTGGTGAGGGGTTCTCGAGTGAGAATCCGACGCCGCAGTGAGGTCGCCCCGACGTGGGTGGCTGGCGACGCGGGGTGGAGCAGCTCGGTAGCTCGCTGGGCTCATAACCCAGAGGTCGCAGGTTCAAATCCTGTCCCCGCTACCACGAACGCAGGGCCCGTTTCTTCCGACACTCGGAAACGGGCCCTGCGTCGTCGTACGGGAGCCTCAGCGCCCCGTCCAGCGGGGCTCGCGCTTCTCGGCGAACGCCGCGACACCTCGCGGGCGTCATCGGACCGCAGTACCGGGCGACCAGACGGTGCGGTGAGCAAGTCGTTCCCTCGGGGGCGCGCGAGTAGGGTCACGACCATGCCCGCTCCCCGCCGCCCGAAGCAGGAACGGTCCGTCGCGACCCGAGCGAAGATCCTCGAGGCCGCCTGTGGGAGCCTGATCGACCGCGGCTACGGTGCGACGACCGTGGGTGAAGTGCAGAACCGCGCCGGGGTCGCCCGGGGGACGTTGCTGCATCATTTCCCCACGCGCGGCGCCCTCATGGCCGGGGTGGTGGAGGATATCATCGAGCGGCGTCTGAGGGTGTTGACCTCGGTGGAGACGGACGGAGGGGACGACGACAACGCCGCCGGCAACGCCGGCAACGACGGTAACGACGACAACGCTGCTGGCAACGATGACAACGACGCCGACACTCCGCCCGCGATCGCGCCCATTCCGCCGCGAGCTGGGACGACATCGTGGACCTCGTCTGGGAGGAGCTGCAGGTTCCTCCGTTCACCGCGGCGCTCGAGCTCTGGGTCGCATCACGGACGGATCCCGACCTGCGGCAGGCGCTGATCCCGCTGCAGGAACGCGTCTTCGGCACGGTCCACCGCAATGTCACGCGCCTGGCGGGCGACGACCATCCTCGAGCGCCGATGCTTGTGCAGTTCACGATCGACCTGCTCACGGGGGCACATCTCGCCGGGACCCTGGAGCCCAGGGTCGGCTCGGCGGCCGTGGTCCGGGCCTGGAAGGTGGCCGTGCGCGAGCTCGCGGCACGCGGGTGACAGATGCCCGTGGTCCTGACGACTAGCGCAATCGGATCGGAAAGGTCTCGGTCCGTCTGACCGCGCGGTCGCGCCGCGCGCTCAGGGGCACCCGGTGTGGGTCGGCGAGAAAGGAGTCGAGTCCGGCCGCGGAGTCGAAGTGGATCAGCTGGATTTCATCCGGTGCCCCGTCGTCGCCGGTGCCGTACGCGTGTTGGATCACCCGGCCGCTGTGCTGCGGCAGCAGAGCCAGGACGTCGTCCTCGTACGCGGACAGTTCGTGTCCCATGCCCTCGTGTGCCCAGAGCAAGCAGCAGAGGGTGACCTCGTCGTCCGTCTCGTTCACCTCGTGGAGCCTACGCGCACGGTCCGGGAGGTCGCGTGCACCAGGAAGGCACCCCCAATGACGTGATACACGACATAGGGTGGACAGGTGTCTGGTCGCCGATCCATCGCGGCCGGCCCGCTGATCCTGACGATTGGAGATCCTCCGTGACAACCTCACTGGACCGCGACGCCCTGCTCATCGGTACGACGTGGCAGGCACCTGCCACCGATTCGGTCATCGAGGTGATCAGCCCCCACTCCGAAGAGGTCGTGGCCCGCGTCCCCGAGGGGTCGACCGCGGATATCGACGCGGCCGTCGCGGCCGCCCGCGAGGCCTTCGACCACGGACCGTGGCCTCGGATGAGCCCCGACGAGCGCATCGAGGTGGTGCAGAAGCTGTCCGGGCTGTACGCGGCCAAGCTGGACGAGATGGCCACCGTCATCTCCACGGAGATGGGCTCGCCGATCTCGTTCAGCACCCTCGCCCAGGCGCCCGCACCGTGGATGCAGATCGAGGCGTTTCTGGGGATCGCCCGCGAGTTCCCGTGGGAGGACGTGCGCCCGGGCGTGCTCGGCGGTGAGGTCATGGTGCGTCACGAGCCAGTGGGTGTGGTGGCGGCCATCCCGCCGTGGAACGTCCCGCAGTTCACCGTCCTGTCCAAGGTCATCCCGGCACTGCTCACCGGCTGCACGATCGTCGTCAAGCCCGCACCCGAGACGCCCCTGGACACCTACCTGCTCGCGGACCTGCTCATTGAGGCGGGCGTACCCGAGGGAGTGGTGAGCATCGTGGCCGGCGGCCGTGAGGTCGGCGAGCACCTGGTGCGCCACCCCGGCATCGACAAGGTGGCCTTCACCGGGTCGACCGCGGCCGGCCGGAAGATCGGCGCCATCTGCGGCGAGCAGCTCAAGCGGTGCTCGCTCGAACTGGGCGGCAAGTCCGCCGCGATCGTGCTCGACGACGCCGACCTGACCAGCGTCGTCGAGGGGATGAAATTCCTCGGCGTGATGAACTCGGGCCAGGCCTGTGTCGCACAGACCCGCATCCTCGTCAGCCGTGAGCGCCACGACGAGGTGGCCGAGGCGCTGGCCGAGGGCATCGGCTCCATGGTCGTGGGCGACCCGCTCGACCCAGCCACCGAGATCGGTCCGATGGTCGCTCAGCGTCAGCAGGAGCGGGTCAGTTCCTACATCGAGATCGGTCAGCAGGAGGGCGCGCGGCTGCTCACCGGTGGTACGGGTATGCCTGACGGGCTGGGATCCGGGTGGTACATCCGGCCCACAGTCTTCTCGGGCGTCACCAACGACATGCGGATCGCCCGCGAGGAGATCTTCGGCCCCGTCCTGTCGGTCATCGCCTACAACGACGTGGACGACGCCGTGCGGATCGCCAACGACTCCGACTACGGGCTCGCGGGAACGGTGTGGACCGCCGACCGGGACGCCGGTCTGGGCGTGGCCCGCCGCGTCCGTACCGGGACCTACGGCGTCAACACGTACACGATGGACTTCGCGGCGCCGTTCGGCGGATTCAAGGCCTCGGGTGTGGGCCGCGAGTTCGGCCCCGAGGGTTTGTCTCAGTACACGGAGCTTAAGTCCGTCTACCTCGGCGAGCCCGAGACGGGCGACGACGCGTGAGTGCCGTGACCGGAGGCCCTGAGACCGGAGGCGCTGCGACCGGAGGCGCCGCGTCGGAGACCGGATCGACTGCCAGTCCCTCGATACTCGAGTTGCACGACGCCGACCGGGTCCGGACCCTCACGCTCAACCGGCCCGATGCGCTCAACGCGTTCAACGGTGCGCTCTACAAGGAACTGGCCGCTGCCCTTGCCGCGGCCGACGCTGATCCCGGCATCGCGGTCGTGTTGCTCACCGGTCGCGGCCGGGCGTTCAGCGCCGGCACGGACCTCGTGGAGATGGCCGAGATGGTGGCCGGTGGCAGCGACGAGAGTGCGCTGTCCGACACCGAGGAGCACGGTTTCAACCTGCTGGTGGACGCGCTCATCGCGTTCAGCAAGCCGCTCGTCGCCGCAGTCAACGGGCTCGGCCTGGGGATCGGGGTGACCCTGCTCGGGTTCGTCGACCTGGCCTTCATCGCCGAGGGGGCCAGGCTCAAGTGCCCGTTCACCAGCCTCGGTGTGGCGCCGGAGGCGGCGTCCAGCTTCCTCATCCCCAGGCTCGTCGGGCACCAGAACGCCGCCTGGGTCCTGCTCTCGTCGGAGTGGATCACCGCCGAGCAGGCGCACGAGATGGGCCTGGTCTGGAAGTTGTGCGCGCCGGACGAACTGGTGCCCACCGCGACCGAGCACGCCACGCGACTGGCGGCTCTACCGGTGTCGAGCCTGCGCGCGGTCAAGCGGGCGATGACCGAACCTGTCGCGCAACTCGTCGCCGAGGCGCGGCGACGCGAGAACGGCATGTTCGCCGAACTGCTCGGCGGTCCGGCCAACACCGAGGCGCTGTCGGCGTTCGCTGAGGGGCGCCTTCCCGACTTCACCGCGTTGCCGGACGGCGCCTGAGGAAAGGCCCAAGGCAAGATGGGGGAGTGACCGCCACCGGCCCGCCCTCGCCCCGTCAGGTCGACGTGGTGGTGATCGGCGCCGGCCAGGCCGGGCTGTCGGCCGCCTATCATCTGCGGCGACGCGGGTTCGTGCCGGTGGGCGGCGCGGCGTCCGGTGAGTGGGCCGAGCCAGTCGAAGGGACCGAGCCCAGCTATGGGGCCGAGCCCGGCGAGCAGCGGGATGAGCAGGAGCGCACGTTCGTGGTGCTCGACGCCGAGGCCGGGCCCGGCGGCGCCTGGCGACACCGCTGGGCGTCGCTGACGATGGAGACCGTCAACGGTATCTTCGGGCTGCCCGGCATGGAAGTCCCCGAGGTCGACCGCGCCGAACCCAGTCGCGAGGCAATGCCCGCCTACTTCGCAGAGTATGAGGAGCGCTTCGACCTGCCAGTTCGCCGACCGGTCCGGGTCGGCTCGGTCCGGCGGGCCGGCGACGGGCCCCGTGGCGGGGAGGGGGAACGCCTCGTCGTCGTCGAATCCTCGACCGGGTCCGGCGCAGGCGGTGGTGCCGGCGCCGACGGCGCGTCGCGCGGCGAGGTCGTCACGTGGGCGGCGAGGTACGTCATCAACGCCACCGGCACGTGGACCCGCCCGTTCTGGCCGCGCTACCCGGGCCAGGAGACCTTCCGCGGGAGGCAGCTGCACGTGCACGACTACGTCTCGGCGCAGGAGTTCGCGGGGCAGCGCGTGGTGATCGTAGGGGCCGGTATCTCCGCCACTCAGCTGCTCGAGGAGATCTCCCTCGTCGCCGACACGCTGTGGGTGACGCGCCGCGAGATCGAGTGGGAGGCGGGGGCGGCGCCGACCAATTTCTCCGCCGCGATCGACCGCGTCGCCGAACGGACGCGTCAGGGACTGGCACCGCAGAGCGTGATCAGCGTGACCGGCCAGTACCGCGGACCGTGGATCCTCCGCGCCGAGGAGCGCGGCGTGCTGGTGCGCCACCCCATGTTCACCCGCATCGAACCGGGCGGCGTACGCATGCCCGACGGGCGGCTGGAGAAGGCCGACGCGATCCTGTGGGCCACCGGGTTCCGGCCCGCGATCGCGCACCTCACCCCGCTAGGGCTGCGCACGGCCGCCGGAGGGATCCGCGTGGACGCCGGGCGCGCGCTGGACGAGCCGCGGCTGTTCCTCATCGGCTACGGGCCGTCCCAGTCGACTGTGGGGGCCAACCGTGCCGGGCGTGATGCCGTGCGCGCGATCGTCGCCGACCTGGAACAGGTGTAGAGGGGTCGACGACGAGCCGGGCGACGACGAGCCGGGCGACGACGAGCCGGGCGACGACGAGCCGGGCAACGACGACAACGGCGGCGACGACAACGGCGGCGCCGACGAATTCGTCGACGCCGCCGTGGTCACTGACCGGGCGGTGCTGGGCGGTGCTGGCCGGGGCGGACGCAGACTCGGTGAGCCCGCGTCCGGGGGATCGCCCGGACGGATCGGTCAGAGTGTGCGGGAGATCAGTTCCTTCATGATCTCGTTGGTGCCACCGTAGATCTTCTGCACGCGCGCGGAGGCGTACAGCCGGGCGATCGGGTATTCGGTCATGAAGCCGTAACCACCGAAGACCTGGAGGCAGCGGTCGATGATCTCGCACTGCTTGTCGGTGCAGTAGTACTTGGCCATCGACGCGGTGGCCGGGTCCAGTTTGCCCTCGACGTGCAGGCTGATGCAGTGATCGAGCAGCGTGCGGGCGGCCAGGGCCTCGGTTTTGCACTCGGCCAGCTCGAAGCGCAGGTTCTGGAACTTGAGGATCGGCTTGCCGAACGCCTCGCGCTCCTTGGCATAGTCGGTGGCCAGCTTCACGGCGGTCTCCGCAGCTGCCACGGCGGTCACCGCGATGATGAGTCGCTCCTGCGGGAGCTGCTGCATGAGCTGGATGAAGCCCTGACCCTCGCCCTCGGCGCCACCGAGGAGGTTCGCGGCCGGGACGCGCATGTCGTCGAAGAACAGCTCCATCGTGTCCTGGTACTTCAGGCCGACCTTGTCGAGCTTGCGACCACGATTGAAGCCCGGCAGGTCGGTGACCTCGGCGACCAGCAGGGACAGGCCGGCCGCGCCCTCGCCGCCGGTGCGGGCGACGATGATGAGCAGGTCGGCGTGCATGCCGTTGGAGATGAACGTCTTGGCGCCGTTGACCACGAAGTCGTCGCCGTCGCGGACGGCGGAGGTGCGCAGCGCCTGCAGGTCCGACCCGGCACCCGGCTCGGTCATGGCGATCGCCCCGACCATCTCGCCGGTGGCCAGCTTCGGCAGCCAGCTCTTCTTCTGCTCCTCCGTGCCGTACTGGAGGATGTAGTGCGCCACGATCGCGCTGTGGACGGAGTTCCCCCAGCCGTCATCCAGGGCATAGGCCTGCTCCTCGGCGACCACGGCCTCGTGGGCGAACGTGCCGCCGCCCCCGCCGTACTCCTCGGGGATCGAGATGCACAGCAGGCCGGCGTCGCCGGCGGACTTCCAGAATTCGCGGTCCACGTGGCCCTGCTCGGACCAGCGCTCGGTGTTGGGGGCGAGCTCCTTGGCCATGAACGCGCGGCTGTGGTCGCGGAGGGCCTCGAGATCCTCGGTCATCCAGGGTGAGCGGAAGGGTGCGGTGTCGAACACGGGGCGACTCCAATGGTGTGGTTCGGGGACGGTGTGGCCTAAACGCGACCACTATACAACTGCATGGCAGTCAAGTGTATAGTATGGTCCACCGGGGCAACCCGGTGCCTGTTCCACGCATCAGCAATAGGGAGTGGTCAATGGTGGGGTCTGAGCCTCATGCCCAGGGGGCCGGCACCGCCGGAGACCTCAGTGCCCGGACGAGGATCCAGCTCGCCGCGCTCGAGCTCTACGCCGAGCACGGTGAGGACCGCGTCTCCATGCGGCGGGTCGCCGCCGAGGTCGGTGTGACGATCGGGCTCATCCAGCACCACTTCGGGACCAAGGAGGGTCTGCGGCGGGCCGTGGACGCGATCGTCGTCGACCGCATCGAGGAGGCGCTCGCCGGCGCAGACCACTCAGGGTCGTCCGCCGAGGTCGTGGCCGCGCGCGACGCCGTGGTCCGGACGATGCTCGAGCAGAACCCCGTGATCGTCAAATACCTCAACCGTGCGCTGCTCGAGCCCGACGGGAGAGGGGAGTCCCTCCTCAGCGCGATCGTCGAACTGACCACCCGGGTGGTGGAGGGCCTACGCCGGGAAGGCCACGCCTCGACGCGTTCCTCGGACAAGGTGCAGGTGGTGCGCACCCTGATGGGGCAGGTGGGTGAGCTGTTCCTCGGCCCGGTGGTCACGGCCATCTGGTCCGAGATCGAGGGGGACCCGCAGCAGGAGCCGCGCATCCGGATCGTCGTCGACGACGCGTGAATTCCGGGGTGGGTCCGGTCGGTGGATCCCGGGCGGAGGAGCGGGCGGACGGCTGTCCGGCGCGGGAGTGTGCATCGTGCGTTTGACCGGCTCGGCAGTTACCCTGGCTAGGGCTGAGACCCCGGCACCGCCGCCGGGGAAGGAGGAACCGCACATATGAGGACGACCCGACTCGCGAGGCTCGCCGCAGCGGCCGTCATGGCCGGGGCGACCGCGCTGGTGGCCCCCGCAGTAGCGCAGGCCGCCGTCCCCGTCGGGGGCGGAACCCCTGTTCTCGTCAACGGTACGGCGGGATGCACGATCACCGCCGCGGGGTTCGACGCCTCCGGGGCTCCCGTCGCGTTCACCGCCGCGCACTGCAGCGACCGGATCAATTCTCCGGTCCTCCTCCGCGGCAACGAGGACGCCGGCGTGATCGGCACCATCGCCACCCGGAACGAGATCCTCGACTACTCCGTCATCCGCCTGGACCCCGGCGTGGCATTCCCGGTCCGCCAGGCCGGTGTCTCCGGCCGCGCACCGGCTCCCGAGTTCGGCGACATCGTCTGTAAGGACGGCATGACCACCGGTCACTCCTGCGGTATCACCTGGCAGCGTGAGGGGGCCCGGTTCTGGAGCCAGGCGTGTGCCGGCTTCGGCGACTCCGGTGGGCCCATGACCAAGGACGGCCGCCTCGTCGGACTGGTCTCCGGCGGCCACATGCCCCCGGCAGCCGGTTCGCTGAGCAGTCTCGGTCAGGTCCTGCCGTCCTGCGTCCACCCCGCCCAGTCGCCATTCTTCATCCCGGCCCTCGGGGTCTCGTTCGACGCGGTCGTCGCCGATGCCACCGAACGCAACTGGCCCGGCCGCGGCTTCCAGATGGCCTGACTCGTCCGCGGTCCACCGCGACCCCCACCGCCCCGGACTTTTCTCACGTCGAGAGGCCGGGGCGGTGTCCGTCAGTAGGCGGTGACCTCGTGCGTCACGGGCAGGTGGTGTAGGTCCGTGCCGATAGTGAGGACGACCCGACCCGGGCCGGTGTCGAGGTGGACCTGGCCGATCTCCGTCGGCGCGACGCCGACCGCACCGGCCGTCCGTGCCTCCCAGTAGCCGCGGCTGCCACTGTCGAGGTTGTGCCAGTGCACCTTCACTGCGGACCAGCACTGCTGAGGGGGGTTCCAGGAGATCCCGAAGAAGTTCCCCGTGGCCACCAGGCGGATCTGGCCGGGCATGCTCTCGGCCACCACGGTCGAGGCGGTGATCCAGCCGGCGCAGGCCGGGCCGTGCGCCACCGTCCAGAGCATGGGCGCGTCCGCATACCGGAACGCCTGGGCCGAGGCCTCGGGTGAGCCAACGACGCCGCCGGCCGCACCAGCAGCGATGCCGGCAGCGACCAGGGACGCCGCCGTGAGGGCGCTCGTCAGGCGGCGGCGTGGTGTCGGTCGGGTGGGGGCCATGTGAGCATCGTCCCACCTTCTGGCGGGTCACACACGCCAGATGCCCTCACGGATACGTGATCCGTGAGGGCATCTGGTGTGGTCCCGCGCGGGCGGCGGGCCCGCGTCAGCTCACTTGAGCTCTGCGCTGGACAGGTCGAGGATACGGCGGGCGATCACCAGCTGCTGGATCTGCTGGGTGCCTTCGAAGATGTCGAGGATCTTCGAGTCGCGCGACCACTTCTCGAGGAAGCTGCGCTCGGAGTAGCCGAATGTGCCCGCGAGCTCCACGGCACCGAGGGTGACGGCGGAACCGGTGCGGCCGGCCTTGGCCTTACACATCGATGCCTCCTTGGTGTTGGGCATCTTGTTGTCGGCCATCCACGCGGCACGGAGTGTGAGGAGGTACGCGGACTCCCAGTCCGCCTCGAGCTCGAGGTACTTGGCCACCGCGGCGGGCTGGCTGGTCGCGGGGCGGTCGTAGTCGATCTCCAGACCGGCCTCGGACAGGAGCGTGCGGATCTCCTCGAGCGCGGCGCGGGCGACGCCCACGGCCATGCCGGCGACCAGCGGACGCGTGTTGTCGAAGGTCTGCATGGCGCCGGCGAAGCCCTTGTCCACGCGGATCTCCGGGTCGCCGAGGAGGTTCGCGGCGGGGACCCGGCAGTCGGTGAACGTGATCTGGGCCGTGTCGGAGGCGCGGATGCCGAGCTTGTGCTCTAGCCGGTCCACCGAGACGCCGGGGTGCTCGCGCGGGACGACGAACGACTTGATGGCGGCGCGGCCCTTGCTCTTGTCGAGCGTGGCCCACACGACGATGTGGTCGGCACGCGCACCGGAGGTGACGAAGATCTTCGTGCCGTTGAGCACGTACTCGTCGCCGTCGAGTCGGGCGGTGGTCGAGACCGCGGCCGAGTCGGAACCGAAGTCGGGCTCGGTGATGGCCATGGAGGCCCACACCCGGCCGAACTTCTCCATCTGCTCGTCGTTGGCCACGGCGGCGATAGCCGAGTTGCCCAGGCCCTGACGGGGGATCGACAGGGTCAGGCCCACGTCTCCCCAACAGGTCTCGATGATGTTGAGCAGCGACTTCATGTTGCCGCCGTTGGACACGCCCTCACGCTTGGGGGCGCCGCCGGAGCCCATGGTGGCGCCCGAGGCCGCCTGACCGGCGTCCTCCATGGCCTCCATCATGGCCTTGAGGGTGTCGAGCTCGACCGGGTACTCGTGCTCGGCCAGGTCGTACTTGCGGGAGACCGGGCGGAAGATCTGGGTCGCGACCTGGCGGGCCTGGTTGGCACCTACCTGGAGCCGCTTGGGGAGTTCGAGGTTGATCATGATCAGAGGTCCTTTGATCCGAAGGAGGCGGGGTGGGTGAGGTCAGGGTGGATCACAGGACCACCACACCCTCTGCCACGCCGACCGCACGGAGGTCGCGGTACCACCGCTCGACCGGGTGCTCCTTGGTGAAGCCGTGTCCACCGAGCAGCTGCACGCCGTCGAGGCCGATCTTCGTGCCCTTCTCCGCGGCGAGCTTGCGGGCCAGCGCGGCCTCGCGGGCGAAGGACAGGCCCTGCTCCGCGCGGGCGGCGCCGCGCCAGGTGACCAGACGCATGCCGTCGAGTTCGGTGGCGATGTCGGCGACCATGAACGCGACCGCCTGACGGTTGGCGATGGGCTCACCGAACGCCTGGCGCTCCTTGACGTAGGGGATCACGTAGTCGAGCACCGCGTGCGACGTGCCCACAGCCAGCGAGGCCCAGCCCAGGCGCGACAGGCGGATGATGTCGGCGTAGCTGGCGGCGCGGTCGGCGTCCGAGGCCTCGGGGCCACCGAGGATCGCGTCTGCGGTAACCGAGACGTCGGTGAGGTTGAGGCGACCCAGGCCGGCGGCGCGCAGACCCATCGACGGGTCGGCCTCCACCACGAGGCCCTCGGTGTCGGACTCCACCACGAAGAAGGCTGGTTTGCCGTCGAGGTTCGCGGCGATCACGAAGAGCTCGGCACTCGCGGCGGTGGGCACCATGGACTTGACGCCGTTGAGCGTGAAGCCGCCGGGGCCGCGGGTGGCGGTGGTCTGCAGCGAGAACGGGTCGAACAGCACGCGCGGCTCGGTCACCACCACGGCGGCGGCGGGAACCGACTCCGAGGCGAACGCGGGCAGGTACGACTTCTGCTGGGCGTCGGAGCCGAACTGTGTCAGCGTGGTGGCCACGCCGGACGGCGCCAGGATCGGCAGGGCCAGGCCCATGTCGCCGTAGGCGAGAGCCTCGGCGACCAGGGAGTTGGTCACGACGCCTCGCTCGGAGGCGATGCCCTCGAACTCCTCGGGCACGTTGAGCATGGTCGCGCCGATCTCGGCCGACCGCTCGAGCAGCGACGCCGGGGCCTCGGCCGCGTGGTCCGCATCGTAGGCGGCCGGGCGGATGACCTCGGTGGCGAAGTCGCGCACCGTCTCGGCGATCATCTGCTGCTCGTCGTCCAGCGTGAGGTCGAACGCGTCCGAGCGGGTCTGCGCGTCGGCCTCGGGCAGACGCTTGGGCGTGCCGCCACCGGAGACCTTCTTGAACGACTTGGTCGCGGCGCCGAGAGTCTTGAAGCCGGACTTGGTGGCCTCGTAGGTGACACGGTCGACCTTCTGCCGGAGGCCGAAGCGCTCGGCGAACTCGGACCCGGTGATGGTCGTGAGCGCGCGCATGGCGGCGCCGATCGCATCGATCTTGGTCGTGTTCAGACCCGGTGTGGAGTTCTCACCGCGCCCGGTCGCGGACGGGGTCGTGGGATTCTTGCTCATCATCACCAGCTGTTCTCGTGACGGAGTGGACGGTGTGGTCGCATTCAACCTTACTTCGGAGTAAGTTTCGAGCGCCAGACTTTCCCCGAAACGGGTCGACCGGTGCGTGAGACGTCGAAGCGTGTGTGGGCCGGGAATTCAGCCCCGCAGGAGGGAAACCGCCTGTTCGACGGCGCCGGCGCGACCCGCGACGAACCAGTCGTACCCGTTGACCTCCACCGTCGCGCACACTCCGCCGGCGCCCTCGACGAGCGCGCGTCCGGGCAGCCAGTCCCATTCGGGGCACGAATGCTGGGCCCAGACGGTGTGCACTCCGCAGGCCACGGACGCCAGGTCGACCGAGCCCGAGCCGAGCATCCGGATCGTCGCGGCACCCCTGCTGAGGCGGTGGAACGGGTCGGCGAGGTCGGGGTCGTCGAAGAACGGGGGGTGGAGGTAGGTGGCGAGGCTCCCCGCGGCGAGATCGCCGGCGTCGAGGTGGGGGACGGGGACACCGTTGCGTCGGGTCGGGATGGAGGACCCGCCGACAAACGTGTCGCCGGTGACCGGCCGGTGGACCGCGCCGAGCAGGTAGTCGTCGGGCCCGGTGAGTGCCACCGCCGAGCACCAGTAGTCGGATCCGTTGACGAAGTTGTAGGTGCCGTCGACGGGGTCCACGACCCATCGTCGTTCGTCGGCCCCCGGGACGAGCGTGCCCTCCTCTCCCAGGACGCCGTCACCTGGGCGGTGCCGGGCCAGCAGGGCGGTGATGCGGGCCTCGGCGGCGTTGTCCGCCTCGGTGACGACGTCGGACACGGAGGTCTTGTGTCGGACGTCGAGGCCGCCCTCGCGCAGGCGACGGGCCAGGGTCCCGGCGTCGACGACGAGGCGCGCCGCCAGGTCGACGTCCGTCAGTGTCGCGGTGGTCTCGTCGGGCAGGTGGCGGGGTGTGCGGGTATCGGTGGACATGGTCTTCCTCCGCTGATCGGCCGTGGTGGCTCCGCTGCCCGGGTGTCGGTAGCGGGTCCGTGGCGCCGACGCTACCCCCGGCGGGCGACAATCCGACGTGGGAAGGGTCACGGGCGGGAGACGGGCGTGCGAACACGAGGAGACGAGGGAGCCGCGTAGAGTTGGAAACCGTGCACCCTGACGTCTCTGCTGATATCGCCGCCCTCGACACCACCATGACCACGGTCGAGAAGGTCCTCGACATCGAGGAACTCGCCAGACGCGTCGACGAGCTCGAGCAGATGGCCGCCGACCCCGACCTGTGGAACGACCAGGACCGCGCGCAGAAGGTCACCAGCGAGCTGTCCTATATCCAGGCGGACCTGCGCAGGTGCCGCGAGCTCCGAGGCCGGATCGACGATCTGCCGCTCATGTACGAGCTCGCCGAGGAGGCGCAGGCCGAGGGCGATTCCTCGGCGGTCGAGGAGGCCGATTCCGAGCGCGCGTCGCTGCGTGAGGACGTGGAGGCGCTCGAGGTCAAGACCATGCTCAGCGGTGAGTACGACCAGCGTGACGCCGTGGTGAACATCCGCGCCGGCGCGGGCGGGGTGGACGCCGCGGATTTCGCCGAGATGCTCATGCGTATGTACATCCGCTGGGCCGAGAAGGCGGGCCACAAGGTCGAGGTGTACGACACCTCGTACGCGGAGGAGGCGGGCATCAAGTCCGCCACGTTCGTCGTCAAGGACCCGTACATGTACGGGACGCTGTCGGTTGAGCAGGGCGCGCACCGTCTCGTCCGCATCTCGCCGTTCGACAACCAGGGCCGCCGGCAGACCTCGTTCGCCGAGGTGGAGGTGCTGCCCGTGGTGGAGACCGTCGACTCGATCGACGTCCCGGAGAACGAGGTCCGCGTCGATGTGTACCGATCGTCCGGTCCCGGCGGTCAGTCCGTCAACACCACCGACTCGGCGGTCCGGCTCACCCACATCCCCACGGGCATCGTGGTGACGTGCCAGAACGAGAAGTCGCAGCTGCAGAACAAGGTCGCCGCCATGAAGGTGCTGCAGGCCAAGCTGCTCGAGCGCAAGCGCCAGGAGGAGCGCGCCGCGATGGACGCGCTCGGTGCCGGCGGCAACGCGTCGTGGGGTAACCAGATGCGGTCCTACGTCCTGCACCCGTACCAGATGGTCAAGGACCTCCGGACCGAGTACGAGGTCAACAATCCGTCCGCGGTCCTGGACGGGGACATCGACGCGTTCATCGAGGCCGGCATCCGCTGGCGTATGCGGGAGGGAGCCGACGCCGAATGAGGCTCGACACCGACTTCGGCGGGATCCTGTCCTGGCTGAGCAACCAGGGGCTCGAGATCGCGCTCCTGGTCCTGGGTGCGGCCCTGCTCACCCGCGTCATCACCAAGATCGCCCGGATGTGGACGGAGCGGATCGACCGCCAGAACTCCGACAAGGACATGTGGTCGGAGGACTCCAAGCACCTGCACTCGCTCGTCCAGGTGCTCTCGTACGTCATCGTCGGCGTGCTCTACATCATCGTCGCCATCCAGATCCTGCTGCGGTTCGGCGTCAACCTCGTCGCCCTCGTGGCCCCGGCGACCGTCCTCGGTGCCGCCCTGGGCTTCGGTGCGCAGCGGATCGTCCAGGATTTCCTCGCGGGCTTCTTCGCGTTGGCCGAGCGCCAGTACGGCTACGGCGACATCGTCGAGCTCACCACGTCCACCGGGGTCGCCGCGGGCACCGTGGAGGACGTCACGTTGCGTGTGACCAGGCTGCGGACGCTCGACGGTGAGGCCGTCATCGTCCCCAACGGCCAGATCATCACCGCGATCAACCAGTCGCAGGACTGGGCCCGCGCGGTCGTCGACGTGCCGGTGCCCAACTCGGCGGACCTGGACCTCGTCCACGACGTCCTGGGCGAGATCTGCCGCGACATCGTCCACGACGACTACGTGGGGGTCTACATCCTCGACGAGCCGAGCGTCATGGGAGTCCAGGCGATCCGGCTCGAGCAGACCGTCCTCCGGTTGTTGGCGCGGACCAAGCCCGGTATGCAGTGGGAGGTCGGCCGGCGCATGCGCGCGGTGATCCTGCGTCGGTTCCGGCAGGAGGGGATCGTCCTCGAGCCCGAGGCGCTGGCCGCGATCCGCGCGGGGATGGTGCGCCCCGACGACGCGGAGGCGGGGGTCTGATGTCGCGGAAGAGCGGTGCGGGCGGCAGTGGCGACGACGGCGAGGGCACGTCGACGCGGGGCGGGGTCACCACGGGCGAGCCGGAGACAGGACAGACTCGTCCGGAGGCGCTGTCGCTGCTCCTGGAGTTCGTCAAGATGTCGCGGACCAGTGCGATCCTGCTCGTCGTCTTCCTGCTGACCGGGGCCTTGTACCTGGTCGTGCGGGAGGAGCCCGTCGTGGCGTTCCGGTCGCCACAGAACCCCGACACCTCGCACACCGGCGAGGCGGGCCCGACGTCGGAGGAATCGTCCGGAACGACCGCCCCGGATCAGTCCACGGGTGTCACGACGCCGCCGGTGCCGTCGTCACCCTCTCCGTCACCCACCGGGGCCGAGCCGGGGGCCGACGGCGACACGGCCTCGGAGACGACCGACACGTCGGTTCCGGCGAGGAGGCCGGGCGCCGACGGTGGACCGGCAGCGACGGAGCCCGCGCCGACCGGGGGAGACCAGGCCCCGGCGACGCCGATTCCAGACGCGCAGGCGACGGGCACCGGCGTCCCGGACTCGTAGTCGACGGGCACGAGCGGTCTGGACGCGGGACGAATCCATCGCGGAGGGTGGCGCGTGGCAGATGTGACGCTAGGCTGCTCGTGTGATCAGTGTTTCTCATGTGACCAAGTCGTACGCCGCGTCGGCGCGTCCGGCTCTGTCGGATGTGAGCGTGGAGGTCGGTAAGGGCGAGTTCGCGTTCCTCATCGGCGCCTCCGGCTCGGGGAAGTCCACGTTCCTCCGGCTCCTGCTGCGCGAGGACCGTGCGGATTCGGGCGCGCTCGTCGTGGCCGGGCACGACCTCGTCACGATGAAGCCGAAGCACATCCCGGTGCTCCGGCGGTCCCTCGGCGTCGTGTTCCAGGATTTCCGACTGCTGGAGGGCAAGACCGTGGCGGAGAACGTCGCCTTCGCCCTCCAGGTGATCGGTAAATCCCCCAAGGAGATCGCCAAGGTCGTGCCCGAGACCCTCGACATGGTGGGGCTCGGCAACAAGGCCACCCGCCGCCCGCACGAGCTCTCCGGCGGCGAGCAGCAGCGCGTCGCGATCGCGCGAGCCTTCGTCAACCGCCCGAAGCTCCTGCTGGCGGACGAGCCGACCGGCAACCTCGACCCCGAGACCAGCGAGGACATCATGCTCCTGCTCGACAGGATCAACAGGACGGGGACCACGGTTCTCATGGCCACCCATGATCGGCACATCGTCGACCGGTCGCGACGCCGCGTCGTCGAACTCGTCGACGGCGCGGTCGTCCGCGACGACGCCCGCGGCACCTACGGGGTCGACCGCTGATGGCCGCCGCGTCGTTTATCGCCTCGGAGATCGGCCAGGGGCTGCGCCGGAACCTGTCCATGACACTGGCCATGATCATCACCACCGCCGTGGCGCTGGGGATGCTCGGCGCGGGCGTACTGGTGGTGATCACCGCCTCCGCCAGCCAGGACAAGTACGACTACCTCAACGAGTTCCGCGTCTACGTCGACCGATCGATCTCGATCGAGGACCCGGACTGTGAGGCCGACTGCGCGACCATCAGGGACCAGCTCGAGTCCACCGACGGGGTCGCCACGGTGGAGTACAAGAACCCCACCCAGACCTACGAGGAGTTCGTCGATCTCTTCGCGTCCACGGACCCGGTCCTGGTCGAGTCCACCTCACCGGATGCGCTCGGGTCCCGGTTCACCCTGACCCTGACCGATCCCACCCGCGCCGAGGCCGTGGCGACAGAGCTGGCAGCGGTCGAGGGCATCGAGGTGGTCCAGGGGCAGGGCGAGTTGGTCGAGCGCGTCTTCTCTATCCTCGACAGCATCCGTAACGCGGCCTTCGCGATCGCCGTGGTCCAACTCGTCGCCACGGTCCTGCTCATCGCCAACATGACCCAGATCGCGGCGTTCACCCGCCGCACCGCCGTCGGGATCATGCGCCTCGTCGGTGCCAGTCGCAGGTACACCGACCTGCCGTTCATCCTCGAAGCGGTCATCGCCGCCGTGGTCGGCGCGGTCCTGGCCGTGGGCGGCCTGCTCGTGGGCAAGAGCGTCTTCCTCGACCGCATTCTCGACGAGGCGTACCGGGCCAACCTCATCGAGCGGATCACCACCTCCGACATCCTGCTCATGGCGCCGGTGCTCGTCGTCGCGGGCGGCGTGGTCTCCGCGCTGACCGCCTGGGCGACACTGCGGCTGGTGGTCAAGGACTGAGCGGGTTCGGCACCGCCGGCGCGGCTGATCTAGACTGTGGGGTCTGCCCTACCGGGAACAAGGAGGTGAACCGGCGTGGCCAAGAAGAACAAGAAGAAGGGCGCGTCGTCCCTCGGTACCGACGGGAGCATCGTCGCCAGCAACCGCAAGGCGAAGCACGAATACCAGATCCTCGACACCTACGAGGCGGGGATCGCGCTGGTGGGGACCGAGATCAAGAGCATGCGCGAGGGCAAGGCCTCGCTGGTCGATGCGTTCGCGACGGTCGACGACGGCGAGGTCTGGCTCCGCGGGCTCCACATCCCCGAGTACTCCCACGGGAGCTGGACCAACCACGCGCCCAAGCGGGCCCGCAAATTGCTGCTGCACCGTCGTGAGATCGACTCGCTCATCGGCAAGGTCCGCGACGGGAACGCGACGCTCGTGCCGCTGTCGCTCTACTTCGTCGGCGGGCGGGTGAAGGTCGAGCTCGCCGTCGCGCGCGGTAAGCAGGCCCACGACAAGCGCCACGACATCGCTCGTCGGACAGCCGAACGCGAGGCGGTCCGGGAGATGGGCAGGAAGATCAAGGGCATGCGGGGATGATGCCCGTCGTGCTGGCGTCCACGTCAGCGGTGGCGTACGGCATCAGCGACTACCTCGGCGGAGTCGCCTCCCGGCGCGCGCGGGCCCTGCGCGTCGTCAGCATCTCCTACCCGGTCTCGATAGGCCTCGTGGGGATCGCCGCGATCATCGCGGGAGGATCGCCGACGCTCGCCGGACTGGCCTGGGGACTGGCCTCGGGGGTGGCCTCCGGCATCGCCGTGTGGAGCTTCTACGTCGCCCTGTCCAGGGGGCCGATGAGTGTCATCTCGCCGATCACCGCGGTCCTCGCCGCGGCCGGACCGCTGGCGTTCGGCCTGGCGGCGGGGGAGCGTCCCGGGGGCACGGCGCTCGTGGGGATGGCCATCGCGCTGGTGGCGACGGTCCTGGTGTCCATGGAGGACGAACAGGGGTCGTCCGTCGCCCACGGTCGCCTCACCCGGCAGCTGTTCGTACTGTCGATCTTGTCCGGCCTGGCGTTCGCCGCCTTCTTCGTCCTGCTCGCGCAGGTGCCCGAGGGGCAGGGGTTGTGGCCGGTCGGTGCGTCGCGTGTCGGGGCGACCGTCATCCTGCTCGTCGCGGCGGTCGCGGCGAGGGAGTCGTTCCGGTTCGCCCGCAGGCTCATCGCCGTGGGCGTGGTGATCGCCGTGTTCGACGCCGTCGCCAACGGGACGTTCTACTTCGCGGCGCAGGCGGGGATGCTCTCGCTGGTCAGCGTGATCGCCGCCCTCTATCCGGCGTTCACCGTCGCGCTCGCTGTGACCCATGGTGGAGAACGTCTCAGGATCGTCCAGGTCGTCGGGCTCGCGCTGGCCGCGGTGGCGATCTCCCTCCTGGCACTGGCGTGAATCTCCCGGCTCCGGTGTGAGTCTCCCGCTACCGGCCTGAGGTCGGTGCGGAGACCGAGATCACGCTGGTCCCGGGCGGCCTGACGGGGTAGAGTGAACACTCCGTCGTCGAGAGTCGACGGACCTGCTAGGGGCTGATGTGGTTTCGACTACGTGAGTTGACGCAGGGGAAGCGTGCCGGTGCAGGCCAGAGACCACCGTGAGCGTCGTGGCAACCAATTACGCGCCGATACCAATCAGCGCGACTACGCCCTCGCTGCCTGATCAGCGAGCCCGTAGTCTGTCGGCCCGGGGTCGCCCTCGCCCCGGTCCCCGGCATCATCTAGAGGGATCACCGGCCCATCCGGTCACGGGGTGGGTCGGGACACCAAACAGTGACTGGGATCGTCATCACCAACACGTCCGCATGAGGGTGAGATCCGAGTAGAGGCCATCGCGGACTGCGCACGGAGAAGCCCTGCCGACGCTGCGGAGGACCCGGGTTCAATTCCCGGCAGCTCCACACTCGGGCCTCACCCCCGGTCGAGTTTCGACCGGGGGTGAGGTGCATCCAGGGGCTTTCGGCCTCGCTCGAGGTGGGACGCGGGGGAGGGGACTCGATGTTCGGTACCCTCTCGCATAGCGCCGATCACCGGGAGTGGTCGGGTTTCACCCGGTAGAGAAAGGCCGTCGCACACGTGAACGCCAAGCCCAACAAGAGCACCAAGGTGCTGCAGACGAAGTCCAACAACGGGATGCTCATCACGGTCATCGCTCTCATCGCGGTCGCCGTGGTGGTCCTCGGTGGTGTCATCTGGATGGCGCAACGCGGTGGTGAGGCGAACCCGATCTCGTTCGGCGAGACGGCGGATCCGGCGATCGAGATCACGGACACCGGCGTCATGGTGGTCGGCGAGGCGGACGCGCCGACCATCCAGGTGTGGGAGGACTACATGTGTCCCGCTTGTGGCAACTTCGAGGCCACGAACGGCTCGGCGATCGCCGAGGCGATCGAGGCAGGCGACCTGCGCGCGGAGTTCCACACGCTGAACTTCCTCAACGCGCAGTCCGGTTCCGGTGAGTACTCGACCCGGGCCCTGGCCGCGATCCAGTGCGTCGCGGCGAAGGACACGCTGCCGACCTTCCTCGCCGTCAAGGAGGCCTTCTTCACCAACCAGCCGGCAGAGGGCGGCGGCGACCTCAGTGCGCGCGAGCTCGCCTCGCTGGCCGAGGACGCGGGCGCCAACTCTGACTCCGTCGAGTGCATCGGCAACGTCGAGACCAACGGCGGCATGGACAAGGCGGAGGAGAGCGCGGACAACGCTCAGAAGACCATCCGCGAGGTCTCTGACCGGGTGTCGACCCCGACCGTCGCCTTCGAGGGCGAGGTCGTCGAGACCGGTAGCCCCACCTGGCTCACCGACATCATCGGCTGACCCGTCAGGCTCGCTCTGACCTGCGAGTTCGCGTCATCCGGCCCCGCCTCACCCGGCGGGGCCGGACCCGATTTGGAACCAGTGCGGGTGGTCGTGTAACTTAATCCAGGCCGGTGACCGAGAGGGAAACGGCAGATAACAGAACACGGGGCTATGGCGCAGCTGGTAGCGCACCACACTGGCAGTGTGGGGGTCAGGGGTTCGAGTCCCCTTAGCTCCACAGGAAAGACAATCCCGGATCGTCACCATGACGATTCGGGATTCGTCATCTCGGCGGGCTCGTCAACCGGGTCGACCTCGGGGAGCAGCTCGGTCCCGGGCTGACCCGGAAAATGCCACGCCCCGATCCCGGAACTCCTAGGGTCGGGGCGTGGACGCTCTCACCGCCGCCCGGGCTGAACTCGACCACGCCGTCACCGACGGACGGGTGATCGGCTACGTCTGCGGGATCAGGGAATCCGGCGGGTCGCAGATCGTCGCGGGAGGCGTGCACGAGCTCGGCGGACGGTCCGTGGCCGAGGACGCGGTGTTCGCGTTGTCGTCCACCACCAAACCGCTGGGCGGGATGCTCGCCACGGCGCTCCTCGAGCGCGGAGTCCTCGAGCTCGATGCCCCGGTTGAGCCCTTGCTGCCCGAGTTGGCGTCACCGCGGGTGCTCGCCCGCCCCGACGGCCCGCTCGACGACACCGTCCCCGCGGACAGGCCCATCACCCTGCGCCACCTGCTCGCCATGACCGCCGGGTTCGGCTGGGTGGGGGACAACCCCGCGCTCGGCGAGGCGATGTCCGAGAGCGGCGTGGGGCCCGGGCCGTACGCCCCCTCGATCCCGCCGGAAACGTACCTGCAGCGGCTCGCGGCGCTGCCACTGGCCAGCCATCCCGGCGACCGGTGGTGGTACCACACGAGCAGTGACGTCCTGGGTGTCCTGCTGGCACGGGCGACCGGTTCGGGTGTCGCCGCGCTGATGGAGGAGTACGTGACCGGTCCGCTGGGGCTGGAGGACACGGCGTTCATCGCCGATCCGTCCCGGATGCCGACCTGCTACGGCGCGGGGCAGGATGGGGAGCCGACGGCGCTGTCCACGGCCGAGAGGTTCGCGAGCCCTCCGGTCTTCGAGTCCCTGGCGTGCGGCCTGGCCTCGACGGTCGGCGACTATCTGACGTTCCTCGACGCTCTCGTCCACGGCGGACCGGTACTCACCGAGGCCGGGGCGCGGTTGCTGGCGACGGATCAACTCACCGACAGTCAGCGGGGCGCGACGCACGACATGCTCGGCCCTGGGTGCGGGTACGGGTTCGGAGTCGAGGTGCGCCCGGACGGGGCGGTGGGGTGGGCCGGTGGTCTGGGGTCGATCGGGTATGTCGACCGCCGCCGCGGCCGGTCGGCGGCGGTGTTCGTCACCCAGTCGTTCGATGTGCCGGGCACGCAGGAAGCCCTGGACCAGGTCTGGCGCCTCCTGCAGGTCTGACGTCGGTCCGGGTGTCGCCGGCAGCGTGGGTCGGTGTCGGCCGCGTGGGTGCCCTCGCCTAGCGCCACCACGTGTCGAGCGGGGACGCCGGCATGGCGCGCTTGTGGCGTGAGTTCATGAAGAGGCGCTCGATCCGGGCCGCCGCCTCGGCGGGGACGTCGTCGACGCCCTCGAGGTAGTCGTCGATCTGCGCGTACGTCACCCCGAGTGCCACTTCGTCGGGTAGTCCCGGGCGGTCGTCCTCGAGATCGGCGGTGGGGACCTTCCGCCAGGTGGAGTCGGGAGCGCCGAGGTGGCGCAGCAGTGCCGCGCCCTGACGCTTGGTGAGACCGGTCAGGGGTGTGAGGTCCACGCCGCCGTCGCCGTACTTGGTGTAGAAGCCCGTGACGGCCTCCGCGGCGTGGTCGGTGCCGACGACGACGAGGTTCAGCTGCCCGGCCACCGCGTACTGCGCGATCATCCGTTCACGCGCCTTGACGTTGCCGCGGACGAAGTCGCGGAGCGGGCCCGCCTGACCGGGGACAGCCGAGAGGGCGGTGGCCGCGGCGGCGGACGAGGCGTCGGCGGCGGCCTTGATGTCGACGGTCACGCACGTGTCGGGTCGGATGAAATCGAGGGCGGTCCGCGCGTCGTCCTCGTCGGCCTGGACGCCGTACGGCAGGCGCATGGCGACGAACCGGGTATCGGCCTCGCCCTCGGCGCGCAGCCTCTCGGCGGCGAGTTGACACAGTCGACCCGCCAACGTGGAGTCCTGCCCACCGCTGATGCCCAGGACGAAACCGGACGTGGGTGTCGCGCGGAGATAGTCGACGAGGAAGGCCACCCGGTCCTCGATCTCCCGGGCGGGGTCGATGTGGGGACGGACCCCGAGGCCCGAGATGATCGCGGCCCTGAGGCCGGTGGCGCCGGCGGAATTGTCCATGCAGTCCAGCATAGAGGCGCCGGGCGCGCGATAACCGACTGTGGTCGCGGCGGTTGCTCGCCGAATGGAGTTCCGGGGGTGAGTCCGTTACGATAGAGCAGTTGTGTGTAGAGCAAGGTCGCCCTTCCGGGCGTCCGCGTCGCACAGTAATCCCGTCAAGTGCGGCCCTCCGGCCGCCCCGAGAGCCTAAGGAGCGCCAGATGAAGGTCCGTAAGTCCCTTCGGTCGCTGAAGAACAAGCCGGGCGCCCAGGTTGTCCGCCGCCACGGCAAGGTCTACGTGATCAACCGCAAGGATCCCCGTTTCAAGGCCCGCCAGGGCTGAGCATTCTCTGCGTGACTTCTCACGCACCCGACAAGGGCCCGTCACCGGTACGCCGGTGACGGGCCCTTGTCGTCGTCCCCGGATGGCCCCGGCCCCGGCGTCGTGACGGCCCGTCGTCCGGGTCCTCCCGGGCGCGTTCGGAACGCAGACGAGAGGGCGATCCGAACGTGGCGACAACGGTGTCCGAACGCAGCCGTGAGCGCATCCGACACCGCATCCCTGCGGAGGCGACGGGGGTGGCCGGAACGCCGAAATAGTGGGGAACCTGTGGATGGAATGGGGACGAATTGTGGGGGCGTTGGGGGCTGTTTGTGACTTGCGGAAACGATGTTTCACAACGGCCTCCGGGGTGTCACCATGGTCAGGTGCCAACGCCATGAGGGCCCCGGCGCAGCCCCTCCCGAGCCGAGGTGGTCGCGTCCCACAAGGCGGGATCACGACCTGGGAATTCCAGGGATGTAAGACCAAAATGTTGTGGTTGGTTGACCTTCTGGGCACTAGGGGTAGTGTCTAGAGGTATTGCGGCACCGATGAATGCCATCCATGCGATTCGGTCCACGATCACTGACAGCCACCACGGTTCTCCGCAGGCCGCGCCAGAAGCGCCGGTCGGTAGAGCCGCCACGAGACAGAGCCCCTCGCGCCCCTGTGGCGCCCGCGATGAAACGAGGTCCCCCCACTCATGGTCACCGTCTACACCAAGCCCGCCTGCGTCCAGTGCAACGCGACCTACAAGGCGCTCGACAAGGCCGGCATCGAGTACCAGAGCATCGACATCTCCGTGGACGACGAGGCCCGCGAGTACGTCATGGCGCTCGGGTACCTCCAGGCGCCGGTCGTGGTGACCGAGTCAGACCACTGGTCGGGGTTCCGTCCGGACCGCATCAAGGCCCTCGCGACTGTCGCGGCCTGATCCCGGACGTTCTTTCCACACCGCTTTTCCAGGTGACTAGGGGGCAGCCATGGCGGCTCCGGTGCCGACCGACGAGTCGGTGAGGATCGTCTACTTCTCCAATGTGTCCGAGTACACGAAGAAATTCGTGGACCGGCTCGGCCTTCCCGCGGTGCGCATACCGGTGAGGAAGGCCGAGCCCATGCCGGTGGTGTCGGACCCGTATGTTCTGATCGTCCCGACCTACGGGGGAAGCCTCGAGATCACCGGGAGGAACGGGGCAGCAGTCCCACGTCAGGTGGTCGCGTTCCTCAACGACGCGCACAACAGAAGTCTCTGCCGGGGCGTCATCGCGACCGGCAACACCAACTTCGGAACCGACTTCGGTCGCTCAGGCGACGTGATCTCCAAGAAGTTGGAGATCCCGTACCTCTATAGGTTCGAGTTGATGGGTACACAGGAGGACGTCATCCGCGTCCGAGAAGGATTGGAAGAGTTTTGGCAGCACCAACAGTGACCCCCGAGAGCACCGGCACCATGGCGACCGAGGGGCAGCGCCTGGATTACCACGCGCTCAACGCCATGCTCAACCTGTACGACGCGGACGGGAAGATCCAGTTCGAGAAGGACCATGAGGCGGCGCGGGAGTACTTCCTCCAGCACGTCAACCAAAACACGGTCTTCTTCCACAACCTGGACGAGAAGCTCGACTACCTCCTGGAAAAGGACTACTACGAGCGTGAGGTGCTCGACCAGTACACGCGCAACTTCGTGCGCGAGCTGTTCGACTACGCCTACGCCAAGAAGTTCCGCTTCCAGACCTTCCTCGGCGCGTTCAAGTACTACACCTCGTACACGCTCAAGACGTTCGACGGGAAGCGCTACCTCGAGCGCTACGAGGACCGCGTCTGCATGGTCGCCCTCACCCTCGCCGCCGGCGACGAGGTGCTGGCCCGCCAGCTGGTCGACGAGGTGATCGAGGGCCGTTTCCAGCCCGCGACCCCCACGTTCCTCAACTCCGGCAAGAAGCAGCGCGGCGAGCCCGTCTCGTGCTTCCTGTTGCGTATCGAGGACAACATGGAGTCGATCGGTCGCGGTATCAACTCTGCTCTGCAGCTGTCCAAGCGCGGCGGCGGCGTGGCGCTGCTGCTGTCCAACCTGCGTGAGCACGGTGCGCCGATCAAGCATATCGAGAACCAGTCCTCGGGCGTCATCCCCGTGATGAAGCTGCTGGAGGACTCGTTCTCCTACGCCAACCAGCTGGGTGCACGCCAGGGCGCCGGAGCCGTGTACCTGCACGCCCACCACCCGGACATCCTCAAGTTCCTTGATACCAAGCGTGAGAACGCGGACGAGAAGATCCGCATCAAGACCCTCTCGCTGGGCGTAGTGATCCCGGACGTCACGTTCGAGCTCGCCAAGCGTAACGACGACATGTACCTGTTCTCGCCGTACGACGTGGAGCGCATCTACGGCAAGCCGTTCGCCGACGTCAACATCAGCGAGCACTACCACGAGATGGTGGAAGACAGCCGGATCAAGAAGACCAAGATCAACGCGCGGCAGTTCTTCCAGACCGTCGCCGAGCTGCAGTTCGAGTCCGGCTACCCGTACATCATGTACGAGGACACGGTGAACCGCGCCAACCCGATCGCCGGACGGATCACGCACTCCAACCTGTGCTCCGAGATCCTCCAGGTCTCCACACCGTCGACGTTCAACGACGACCTGTCGTACTCGCACGTGGGCAAGGACATCTCCTGCAATCTGGGGTCGATGAACATCGCCAAGTCGATGGACTCGCCGGACTTCGGCCGGACGATCGAGACCGCGATCCGTGGGCTCACCGCAGTGTCCGACCAGACGTCCATCTCGTCGGTGCCCTCCATCGAGCGCGGCAACTCGGAGTCGCACGCGATCGGTCTCGGCCAGATGAACCTGCACGGTTACCTCGCCCGTGAGCGGATCTACTACGGGTCCGACGAGGGCGTCGATTTCACGAACATCTACTTCTACACCGTGCTCTACCACGCGCTGCGGGCCTCGAACGCCATCGCGCGGGAGCGTGGCACCTGGTTCGCCGGGTTCCCGGAGTCGAAGTACGCCACCGGCGAGTTCTTCGACAAGTACACCGACCAGGTGTGGGAGCCGGCCACCGACAAGGTGCGCCAGCTGTTCGCCGACGCCGAGGTGGCCATCCCCACCCAGGACGACTGGCGCGCCCTCAAGGCGGAGGTGCAGCAGTACGGCATCTACAACCAGAACCTGCAGGCGGTGCCGCCCACCGGTTCGATCAGCTACATCAACAACTCCACCTCGTCGATCCACCCGGTGGCCTCGAAGATCGAGATCCGCAAGGAGGGCAAGAT
Organism: Dietzia sp. NCCP-2495; assembly: GCF_026011735.1. Taxonomy (GTDB): domain Bacteria; phylum Actinomycetota; class Actinomycetes; order Mycobacteriales; family Mycobacteriaceae; genus Dietzia. The sequence continues at coordinate 75,998 of NZ_BRVN01000002.1, forward strand.
CGGGCGCGTCTACTACCCGGCGCCCTACTTGACGAACGACAACCTGGACTACTACCAGGACGCGTACGAGATCGGGTACGAGAAGATCATCGACACCTACGCGGCCGCCACCCAGCACGTCGACCAGGGACTCTCGCTCACGCTGTTCTTCAAGGACACGGCGGACACCCGCGAGGTCAACCGCGCGCAGATCTACGCGTGGCGTAAGGGCATCAAGACGCTGTACTACATCCGCGTCCGTCAGCTCGCGCTCGAGGGCACGGAGGTCGAGGGCTGCGTCTCGTGCATGCTGTGAGCGGCCGCCGGACCGAGGAGTTCACGGTCGAGGGCATGACGGGACACCGTCTCGCCGCGTACCTCGACCGGTCCGCCGTGCCGGATCTGATCAGTCCCGGCCCGGCCGCCTGACCGGGCGGCGCCGGCCCGAGACCCGGCGCAACAGACCACCTGTCCTCGACCGATTCCCGTTGCAGATCGCTTCACCGCAGCGCCCCGAATAAGGAACTCACCGATGACCGCAGACATCCACGCCCCGGGATCGCACAGTCCCGCCGCCGGCGTCCAGCCCAAGCTCGTCGACCGCGTGTCCGCGATCAACTGGAACCGCATCCCCGACGAGGTCGACGACCAGGTCTGGGGACGGCTCACGAGCAATTTCTGGCTTCCCGAGAAGGTGCCGGTCTCCAACGACATCCCGTCGTGGGAGACCCTGACCGAGTACGAGCAGACGCTCACCACGAGGGTGTTCGCCGGCCTGACCCTCCTCGACACCCTCCAGGGCACCGTCGGAGCGGTCAGCATGATCCCGGACGCCTCCACCCCGCACGAGGAGGCGGTACTCACCAACATCGCGTTCATGGAGTCGGTGCACGCCAAGAGCTATTCGACCATCTTCTCCACGCTCTGCTCCACCCCGCAGGTCGACGACGCGTTCCGGTGGGCCGAGGAGAACCCGTACCTGCAGCGCAAGGCCAAGATCGTGCTCGGGTACTACACCGGCGACGACCCGCTCAAGCGCAAGATCGCCTCGGTGATGCTCGAGTCTTTCATGTTCTATTCGGGCTTCTATCTCCCGATGCGGTGGTCCTCGCGAGCCAAGCTCACCAACACCGCGGACATGATCCGGCTGATCATCCGTGACGAGGCGGTACACGGCTACTACATCGGGTACAAGTACCAGCGCGGCCTCGATCAGGTCGACCAGGCGACCCGCGACGAGCTCAAGGAATACACCTTCGAGCTGCTCTTCGAGTTGTACGACAACGAGGCGGACTACACCGAGGACCTCTACGACCCGGTGGGGTGGACCGAGGACGTCAAGAAGTTCCTGCGCTACAACGGGAACAAGACCCTGATGAACCTCGGCTACGAGCCGATGTTCCCCAAGGACGAGACCGACGTGGACCCGGCGATCCTCGCGGCGCTGAGCCCCAACGCCGATGAGAACCACGACTTCTTCTCCGGCTCGGGCAGCTCGTACGTCATGGGCAAGGCCGTCGCCACCGAGGACGAGGACTGGGACTTCTGAACCGGCGTCCCGCAGGGACCGGGAGATGACGACGAAGCGGGAGCGCGCCACCGGCGTGCTCCCGCTTCGTCATTCCCATCGGCCTGACTCGCTATCCGTCGGGAGCGATGCCGTTGACCGCCTTGCGGATGTCCTCCAGGATCGCCGTGGCCGCGACCGGACCGTGGCCCTCCCACACCGCCCTGTCCACGACGAACATCCGGCTGGCCTGCACCGCTTCGAGCTCCGACCACCTGTCCGAGGCGAACACCTCGCGCGCCTCCTCCGCTGTGCCACGACTGCCGCCGACCACGGTGAAGATCACGTCCCCATCGAGTTCGTCGCCCAGTGCAGGGGACTGGGGCAGGGGAGGGATGCGCTCTCCGTCCCGGGTCCGTTGCGCGGGCGGTCGTCCGGCTTCCACCGCCTCGAGCATCAGGGAGCCGAGCGTGTCCGGGGCCTGGACTGCCACACCGTCGCCCTCATCACCAGTGACGGTCACGAGAGAGACGTTGGTGTCCGCGGGGTGCGTCGCGCCCGTGGTGAAACGGGCCCGGTCGAGCACCTGCAGGAGGAGATCCCCTCCCGCGCGAGGGCGACCGTAGGCGTCGGAGATCGCTTCCGTGGCATCGGCCCAGGACAGGGCGTCAGAGTCATAGACGACCGTGGTGGCGACGGACGACAGTGCGTCGAGAAGGGCCGGATCGAGTCCCTCCGCGGGAATCACAATGAGGTCCGGACGTAGCTCCCGCGCCGCCGTTGCCACCGCCGAAGGCTCGCGGTCACCAGTCAGTACCTCGGGGAGGTCGACGAGAGTATCGGGGAGGTAGACGTCCGCGTCCACGGGGAGCCCGGAGGTCCCCACGACGAGGTCCTGCAGGCCGAGCGCGCACGCCACGTCCACGGCTCCCGCGCCCATCGCGAGGATGCGTTCGGGGGAGCGGGGTACCTCGACCGTGTCGGCGCCGGGCCCGGCCGAGTCCACCTCACGGTCACGAGTTCCCGGGAACTCCGCCGGAGCGGGCTCCTCCGCGCACGAGTTCTCGGGCTCGGCGGCCCGCTGCAGCTCCTCGCCGGCGATCCGCGACGGTGTCGTCGTCACCGGGTGTTCGACCATGTCCACGGGGGAGGGGCCGCACGCGGCGAGCAACAATCCGAGTGCCAGCGGGGGCGCGAGCCGGGCGGCGAGGCGCCCGTACCCCCGCCCGGGGCAGACGGGTGGCGTCGAAGCGGAGTCGGTCATGAGAACACAGCCTAGGAGATGGCCCGGATCACCTCGTCGACGTGGAGGTCACAGGGGATCTGCGACCGGGGTGTTGACGGTGGATGAGCTGTCACCGATCAGCCCGATGACCACCTCAGACGAGTTCGGCGGGGTGGGTGGGCGGAGTTCTCAGGCGGGGGTTAGGATTGCACTCACGCACTATTCCTATGCGTTCGACGTGGGGTCGGTGGTTCGACCCACGACGTCGGGTGAGGCGTTCAGGAGGACCCTTATGACCGCAGTGGCACCCAAGCCGGTCCACGAGCTCGACCATCCGCCGGGCGAACCCACGGGCAATGCCCGGCCGGGGTCGTTCGTGTGGAAGATGCTGACCACGACTGATCACAAGTTGCTCGGCATCATGTACATCGTCGTGTGCATGGTCTTCTTCTTCATTGGCGGGCTCATGGCCCTGCTGATCCGTGCGGAGCTGTTCCTGCCGGGACTGCAGTTCCTGTCGAACGAGCAGTTCAACCAGATGTTCACCATGCACGGCACGGTGATGCTCCTGTTGTTCGGTACACCGATCGTCATCGGTTTCGCCAACTTCGTCATGCCGCTGCAGATCGGCGCGCCCGACGTGGCGTTCCCGCGTCTCAACGCCTTCGGTTTCTGGCTGTTCACCTTCGGTGGCACCCTCCTGCTCTCGGGCTTCCTCACCCCGGGTGGAGCGGCGTCGTTCGGCTGGACGATGTACATGCCGCTGGCTGACAAGATCCACTCGCCGAACGTCGGCGCAGACCTGTGGATTCTCGGTGTCGGTATCGGTGGTATCGGCACCATCCTCGGTGCCGTCAACTTCGTCACCACCATCATCTGCCTGCGCGCGCCGGGCATGACCATGTTCCGGATGCCGATCTTCACCTGGAACATCCTGATCACGTCGATCCTGATCCTCCTGATCTTCCCGCTGCTCACCGCAGCCGCGATGGGCGTGTTCTACGACCGCACGTTCGGTGGTCGCATCTTCGATCCCGCCAACGGCGGCGCGATCCTGTGGCAGCACATGTTCTGGTTCTTCGGTCACCCCGAGGTGTACGTCCTCGCGCTGCCGTTCTTCGGCATCGTCTCCGAGGTCTTCCCGGTGTTCTCCCGCAAGCCGCTCTTCGGCTACGCGGGCCTGGTCTTCGCGACCCTGTCCATCGGTGCACTGTCCATGGCCGTGTGGGCGCACCACATGTTCGTCACCGGCGCCATCCTGCTGCCGTTCTTCTCCTTCATGACGTTCCTCATCGCCGTGCCCACCGGCGTGAAGTTCTTCAACTGGATCGGCACCATGTGGCGCGGCAAGATGACGTTCGAGGTGCCGATGCTTTTCTCCCTCGGCTTCATCGTCACCTTCCTCTTCGGTGGCCTGACCGGCGTCATGATGGCCGCCGCGCCGATCGACTTCCACATCTCGGACACCTACTTCATCGTGGCGCACTTCCACTACACGGTGTTCGGTACCGTCGTGTTCTCCGTGTTCGCCGGCATCTACTTCTGGTTCCCCAAGATGACCGGTCGCATGCTGGACGAGACGCTGGGCAAGTGGCACTTCTGGCTGATGTTCATCGGCTTCCACTCCACGTTCCTGGTCCAGCACTGGCTGGGCAACCAGGGCATGGCCCGCCGCTACGCGGACTACCTCGAGTCGGACAACTTCACGGTCCTCAACCAGATCTCGACGGTCGGCTCGTTCGTCCTGGGCATCGCGATGCTGCCGTTCGTCTGGAACGTCATCAAGAGCTGGCGCTACGGCGAGATCGTCACCGTCGACGATCCGTGGGGTGCGGGCAACTCGCTCGAGTGGGCGACCTCCTGCCCGCCGCCGCGCCACAACTTCGTGACGCTGCCGCGTATCCGCTCCGAGCGCCCGGCGTTCGAGCTGCACTACCCGCACATGAGCGAGCGCATGCGCGCCGAGGCCCACGTCGGAGGCCGGACCAAGTCCAAGGATCCGCATTCCGCCAAGGACGTGGCTGATCGCGGAGTCTCACCGCAGAAGGGCTGATCACCCACCCCGTACTCACCCACGGGATCGGTAGACACGAGAACCCCGCCGGTAGGCTCGACCACCGGCGGGGTTCTCGTGTGTCAGCTGCGTAGACGTCCACCACGACGCCCTCACAATGACCACCGGGTGGCCGACCGCCCCCACACGTTTTCGTCAGGAGTATCAGTGACCACCTCTGGAACCCCGGCCCTCCTCACCGTCACCGGACCCGATCGTCCGGGTGTCACCGCGCGTGTCACCGCGGTCCTCGCCGCCCACGGCGCCGAGATGGTCGACGTCGAGCAGGTGGTGGTCAACGGCCACCTGTCGCTCGGCATCATGACCCGGGTCGACGAGAACGCCGACGCGGTCGTGGTGGTCCGAGAGCTCACCGAGCAGGTGTCCGAACTGGGGATGCAGCTCGACGTGCAGTTCGACGACATCGCCCCGGCCGCTCCGCCGTCGACCCACGCGGTGGTCATCCTGGGGAGTCCCGTCACCGCGTCGGCCTTCTCGGCGATCGCGGGGTCTCTGGCCACGATCGGAGCGAACATCGACTCCATCCGCGGGATCGCTGACTATCCGGTCACCGGGCTCGAACTCTTCGTCTCGACCGCCGGCCGCGACGCGGCTGATGACGCGCTGCTGCGCGCCACCCTGTCACCGCTGTCGGACGCCCACGGGGTCGACATCTCCGTGGACAAGGCCGGGCTCGCGCGTCGGTCCAAGCGGCTCGTGGTGTTCGATGTGGACTCGACCCTGGTCCAGGGCGAGGTCATCGAGATGCTCGCCGCGCACGCAGGTAAGGAGGAGGAGGTCCGAGCGGTCACCGAGCGGGCCATGCGAGGCGAGCTCGACTTCGCGCAGTCCCTGCACGAGCGCGTCGCGACGCTGGCCGGACTGCCCGAGTCGGTCCTCCAGGAAGTGGCCGCCAACATCGTCCTCACCCCGGGTGCCCGCACCACGATCCGCACCCTCAAGCGACTCGGGATCCGGTGCGGTGTGGTCTCCGGAGGTTTCATCCAGGTCATCTCGGGTCTCGCAGAGGAACTGGGACTCGACTTCGCCCGGGCCAACACGCTCGAGATCGTAGACGGCAAGCTCACCGGCCGGGTCATCGGCAAGATCGTGGACCGCGAGGCCAAGGCCGAGTACCTCCGTGAGTTCGCCGACGAGCTCGGTATCTCGCTGAGCCAGACCGTCGCGGTGGGCGACGGCGCGAACGACATCGACATGCTCACCACCGCCGGACTCGGCATCGCCTTTTGCGCCAAGCCGGCTCTGCGTGAGGTCGCGGACGCCTCGCTGTCCAAGCCGTTCCTCGACGCGGTGCTGTTCATCCTGGGCATCACCCGGGACGAGATCGAGGCGGCTGACACCGCGGCCGGCACGTACCGCCGGGTCCCGTTGTCGTGACGGGCGCTCTGGCCACCGGTGACAGCCTCGACTGGTGCCACCGGCGGTTGGTCGCGGGTTCCGCCGGGGCCGAAGACCCGGACGACAGGTCGACCGTCAGGTCGATGCCGATCGTGTTGCACATGCCCAAGGCAGAGCCGCCGTCGCGGACCCCGCTGCTCGAGGCCGCGGCACGAGCGGTCGCCCTGGTGTGCGTCGACGAGCGGGTGGCGCCCGGTGGTCCGTGGCACGAGCCGTACGCGGGATGGTTGGACGCCCGGATGCGGAAGATCGCCCGCCGGGCCAGGGGAGCGCAGTGGCGCACCGCCCAGGAGGTCGATGGGGTGACCGTCGCGGTCGACGGATGCGAGGCGAGGGCCTTCGTCCCCGGCCCGGTCGACGAGATCGACCCACGGCTCGGCCGACTGCAGATCGGCGGGACCGACCTGGACCACGATCAGCCCGCCGAGCCTGATCCAGGGATCCCCGTGATCTGGATCGACACGGGCCTGGAGATGTCTGTCGGCAAGGCCGCCGCGCAGGTCGGACACGGCGCCATGCTGCTCATGGCCGAGATGTCGCGCACGCGCCTGGAGGAGTGGATCGCGGACGGCTGCCCACTCGCGGTCCGTGAATCCGGTCCGGCCCGCTGGGCCGAGCTGACAGCTGCGGTGCGTCGATCGGAGCCCGGGGTGGCGGCTGTGGTCGATGCCGGGTACACCGAGGTCAAACCCGGCTCACTGACCGTCATCGCCACCGGCGGCTGACCTTATCGGCGTGGTCTCAGGCGTCGCGGAGTCGTTCCAGGGCGCCGATCACCACGTCGCGATTCGCGGTCTGCCAGAACGGCGGAAGGGACGCACGCAGGTAGCCGCCGTACCGTGCGGTGGCCAGGCGGGAGTCGAGTACGGCCACGACCCCGCGGTCGGAGGTCCGTCGCAGGAGTCGGCCGACTCCCTGGGCGAGAAGGAGGGCGGCGTGGTTCCCGGCCACGGCGAGGAAACCGTTCCCTCCGCGCGCGGCCACCGACCGTTGCCGCGCCGACAGCAGCGGATCGTCGGGGCGGGGGAACGGGATGCGGTCGATGATCACCAGTGACAGGGACCTGCCGGGAACGTCGACGCCCTGCCACAGGGACAGTGTCCCGACGAGGGTGGTCTCCTCGTCCTCGGCGAACTGCGCCACGAGGTTCGCGGTGGAGTCCTCTCCCTGACACAGGACGGGGGTGTCCAGTCGGTCACGCAGCATCACAGCGGCGGCTTTCGCGGCACGCATCGACGAGAAGAGCCCGAGCGTGCGTCCACCGGCTGCGGTGATGAGATCGACCATCTCGTCCTCCGCGGCGGGGGCGGTCCCGTCGCGCCCGGGGGCGGGCAGGTGCGCGGCGATGTAGAGGATGCCGTTGCGGGGGTAGTCGAACGGTGACCCCGCGTCGAGCCCGGCCCACCGCAACGCGGAGGCGTCGTCGTCCGACGGAGGTTCCAGGGACACCGCGGTGGAGGTGTCGATACGCGCGGACGAGGCCGGGGGCAGCCCCCAGCTCGCAGCGAGTCCATCGAAGTTGCCTCCGGTGGTGAGCGTGGCCGAGGTGAGGATGACCGTCGACTCGGCGAAGAGCCGTGTCCGCAGGAGGCCCGCGACGGTGAGCGGCGCGACGCGGAGGATCCGGCCGCGGCGGTCCTCGACGCTCATCCAGACGACCTCCATCCGGTCGGCGACCGGCTTCTCGTAGGAGGAGAGCATGCGGTCCGCGGCGTCGGCGATCTCGTCGAGCGCAGCGAGGATCTTCTGTCGGTCCGAAGCGCCCTGTGGGTCGTTCGCGGCCTCGCCGGGCTTGGGGCCGGGCACCGCACTCCGGCAGTTCTCTGCGGTGTGTCGTACGGCCGCCAGCGCGAGGTCCGCGCCTTCGGGTAGGATGTCCCACCGGCCCTCTGGGCAGATCTCGAGGAGCGTCGCGAGGCCTTCGCCAGCGGCCACCATCCGGTCGGCGGTCTGCTGATCGACGATCTTCGCCACGCGGCGGGCGGCCTGGATGACGGCCGCGCCGGTGAGCTCCGCGGTGTTCACGCCGGTGACCCGGTCAGACAGTTCATGGGCCTCGTCGATCACCACCGCGTCGTGTTCGGGCAGCACGGAGACATCCGTCATGGCGTCGATCGCGAGGAGCGCGTGGTTGGTCACCACGATGTCGGCGCGACCGGCCTCCTGTCGGGCCAGCTCGGCGAAGCACTCGGAGACCTCCGGACACAATTGTCCGAGGCACTCTCGGCTGGTCACGGACACCTGGCGCCAGGCGGCATCCGACACGCCCTTCGGCAGGTCGTCCCGGTCGCCGGTCTCGGTGTCCTGCGCCCAGTCGTGGAGCCGGGCGATCTCGCGACCGAGCCAGGACGTCGGTCCGGTGTCGCGGGGTGAGGACTCGCGGGGTGTGCGGGCGGAGGTGGATTCGCCACCGATCGGGATATTGAACAGTTCCTCGGTCTCGATCTCCTCCGGATCCGCCTCGTCCACGGGCCCGCTACCCACGCGGTGGAGGCACAGATAGTTCCCGCGGCCCTTGAGGATCGCGTGGGACGGGGTCACACCCAGGGACGGCCGCAGTGCCGCGGACAGGCGGGGTAGGTCCCGGTCGACGAGTTGGTTCTGCAGGGCGATGGTCGCGGTGGAGACGACGACCGTGCGACCCGTCTCGATCGCGTGTCGGAGCGAGGGGACGAGGTACGCGAGTGACTTCCCGGTGCCGGTCCCGGCCTGCACCGCGAGGTGCTCTCCGGTGGACAGTGCGTTACCGACGGCCTCCGCCATCATCATCTGACCGTCGCGTCGACTGCCGCCCAGACTCTCGACGGCCGTGTCGAGGAGTTCGGAGACGGGAGGAAGCGAGTCGGTCACGCGGTTACCCTAGCCGTCCGGTCCGACAACCCGTCGCCGGCCGGGGGCGGGTGACTGAGGGCGGGTGTCCGCCGGTGCGTGGCGGCTACTTCGGTGGGATCACGCGGACGTTGACTGCCGGATCCCCATGGGACAGGGCCAGACCCTCCCACGGCAGGGTGACCATCACCTCCGAGTGGGTCGCGCGTGACTGCTCGAGAGTGGGGAGGCCGTCGACCTGCTCGCCGCTCCGGACCAGTGGTACCGCCAGCTCCCGCTGGGAGAGGCCGGGGGTGTCCGGGGCGTCGGCGGTGGCGGGCAGGAGGACCTCCTCGACCGCGGTACCGGAACGACGGTGGAGGCGGAGGGCGCGCTTGGCCCCGGGCAGGGATTCCTTGTGTGCCGAACGCTTGGCGACCGGGATTCCGTCCACCTCGACGAGCTTGTAGACCATCCCCGCGGTCGGGGCGCCCGACCCGGTCACCAGGCGCGTGCCGACTCCGTAGACGTCCACCGGCTCGGCCCGCAGCGCCGCGATCGCGTACTCGTCCAGATCACCCGACACAACGATCTTCGTGTTGCGCGCGCCGAGTCCGTCGAGCTGGGCACGGACCTGACGCGCCATGACGCCGAGGTCGCCGGAGTCGATCCGGACCCCGCCGAGCTCGGGCCCGGCCACCTCGATGGCCGTCGCGACGCCCGCGGTGATGTCGTACGTGTCGACCAGCAGGGTCGTGTCGACCCCGAGCGTGGCGACCTGGGAGCGGAACGCGGCTGCCTCGTCGGGCCCGTCCGGCCCGGTGTGGAGAAGGGTGAACGCGTGCGCTGACGTGCCGGCGGACGGCACCCCGTGGCGACGGGTGGCCTCCATGTTGGACGTCGACGTGAATCCGGCGAGGTAGGACACCCGCGCCGCGGCGACGGCGGCCTCCTCGTGGGTGCGACGGGAGCCCATCTCGATGATCGGTCGACCCGCGGCGGCGGATGTCATACGTGCGGCGGCGGAGGCGATCGCGCTGTCGTGGTTGAGGATCGACAACACGAGGGTCTCCAGGACCACGCATTCCGCGAAGCCGCCCCGGATACTCAGCACGGGGGAGCCGGGGAAGAACAGCTCACCCTCGGCGTAGCCGTCGATGTCGCCGGTGAACCGGTAGTTCCTCAGCCACTCGACGGTTCTGTCGTCCAGTGTATCCGCGACGACGTCGATCTCCTCGTCGGAGAAGCGGAAATCGACCAGCCGCTCGAGAAGTCGCCCGGTGCCGCCCACGACGCCGTAGCGACGCCCCGTCGCCAGTCGTCGGGCGAACACCTCGAACACGCAAGAGCGGTCCGCGGTGCCGTCGGCGAGCGCGGCCCGGATCATGGTGAGTTCGTACTTGTCGGTGAGAAGCGCCGTGGAGGGACGCCCCACCGTGGGCGCGTCGGGGGGAGGGGTCGTGGACGTCACCCGCCAGACTCTACGTCGTGGCCCCACGGCCGGTAATCCGTATCCTGGGATGCATGCACCCAGTGACGACACCGCTCGCGGTCGTCCGGAGCGCCACACCAGTCATGGCGATGCCGGCGGCCGTGCCCGTGGAGTCCACGGACACCCAACTCGACGGTGGGATCGACAAGCCGTGGCTCACCGTCGTCTGGGACGACCCGGTCAACCTGATGAGCTATGTGACCTTCGTGTTCCAGCGGGTCTTCGGCTACAGCAAGGAACATGCCCACGACCTGATGCTCAAGGTCCACAACGACGGCCGGGCCGTCGTCTCGTCGGGGAGTCGGGACAAGGTGGAGAACGACGTGCGGAAACTGCAGGAGTCCGGACTATGGGCCACCATGCAGCGGGAGGCGTGAGTCGATGAAGGCCTGGCAGCGAAAGTCCTCCCTGGGCGGCGCCCGCATCAAGGCGGTCATGGAAAGCCACGAGGTGCAGATCCTGCACGCCCTGGTCTCCAACGTCGTGGACATGCTCGAGCAGCGCCGGGATTCGGCGCCGCGTGACGAGCTGGCCGAACTGACTGGGATGCGCAGTGGTCATTCCGAGAAGCCGGACGAGGCGCCTCTCGCACGGCTCCTGCCGGACTTCCACCGACAGGAGAAGTCTGACGCGGCATCGGAACGGTCGGGGACCGAGCCCGACGGCGCGGCGGTCGCACGCGCCCACAACGCGGGGATGCGGATGATCCACGAGCCCGCGATCATCGACGCCAAGCTCGCCGGTGCGGCGGTGCTCCTGCGTTCCCTGCCGTCACGAGGCGGGACCGTCTCGCTCACCCTCGAGCAGGCGAACGCCTGGATGGGCTGCCTCAACGACGTACGTCTGGGACTGGGCGCGGTCCTGCTCGAGGCCGGGGGAGACGGTGGCGTCCCCGCGACGGACATCCCCGAGTTCGTCCCTGACGACGATCCCCGTTCGGCGCAGCTCGACGTCTACCACTGGTTGACGTTCATGCAGGATTCGCTGTGCACCGCCCTGACCGGGCAGTGAGGAGAAGGCTGTGAATCGACGTCCGCGAGGCCGCGGGATCCCGGCGGCGGGTATGCCGGGTTCGCCGGGTATACCGGGTACGCCCGGATCGCCGGGTACCGGCCGGGACCCCGCGGCGCCGCGACGCGGCACCGCGCTGGTCCTCCTCTTCTGCTTCGTCGCCCTGATGTGGGTGATCGAGGCCGCCGACCAGGTGATCCTCTGGGCCACCGGGAACCCGCAGGTCCTCGACGCCCACGGTGTCGAACCGCTCCAGACCGACGGCCTGCTGGGCATCTTGTTCCAGCCCCTGCTCCACGGCGGGTGGCCGCATCTCATCGGCAACTCGATCGCCCTACTGATCCTGGGCTCGATCATCGCGATGTCCGGGGTCAAGCCCCTGGTCAGCGTCACGGTGATCTCGTGGCTGGTCTCCGGTGTGGTCTCGTGGCTCATCGGCGGCGTCGGAACGGTCCATATCGGTGCGTCCGGGATCGTGTTCGGCTACATCTGCTACGTCATCGTCCGGGGCTTTTTCTCCCGCAAGTTCCTGCACCTGCTCATCGGTGTGCTGATCGGCCTGTTCTACGGGATCGACGCGATCGCCGGGTTGTCACCGTTGGCCGAGGGAGTGTCCTGGCAGGGCCATCTCGGTGGCGCGATCGGTGGTTTCCTCTCTGCGTACGGCCTCAAGCGGAATCGCACGTCCGGGCAGGCCGCCGCGGGTCTGCCCAGGTGAGCCCAGCGATACACGGTTCGCCGGCCGCGCCACCGAGCCCGGACGCCCCGATCGGGATCTTCGATTCCGGAGCCGGCGGGTTGACGGTGGCGCGGGCGATCATGGATCAGCTGCCGGACGAGTCGATCGTCTACGTCGGGGACACGGCCAACGGGCCGTACGGTCCGCTGTCGATCGCCGAGGTCCGTGCACATGCGCTGGGCATCGCCGACCAGCTCGTCGACCGGGGCGTGAAGGCCCTCGTGATCGCGTGCAACACGGCCTCGGCGGCGATGCTCCGCGATGCGCGCGAGCGCTACCCGGTGCCGGTGGTCGAGGTCATCCAGCCGGCGGCACGTCGTGCGGTCGCCACCACGCGGTCGGGGAAGATCGGTGTCATCGCCACGCGCGCGACGGTCGCCTCGCGGGCCTACGACGACGCGGTGGCCGCGGCGGCGGGTGTCGAGCTCACGTCGGTCGCGTGCCCGAAGTTCGTGGAGTTCGTCGAACGCGGCATCACCAGTGGTCGTCAGGTCCTGGGGCTGGCGGAGGCCTACCTGGCCCCGATCCGCGATGCGGACGTCGACACCCTGGTCCTGGGGTGCACGCACTATCCCTTGTTGTCGGGCGTCGTGCAGTTGGCGGTGGGCGACGACGTCACGCTCGTGTCCAGCGCGGAGGAGACGGCCAAGGACGTGCTCCGCGTCCTCACGGCCGGGGACCTGCTGCGCCCCCACGATCCGTCCACCCCCGCGTCGAGGGAATTCCTCGTGACGGGGGAGCCGGATGCGTTCCGCAGGGTGGCGTCGCGGTTCCTCGGACCCGGTCTGGTGAAAGTCGGTCGGACGGCGGTGGGGTGATCCGGACGTGATCCTCGCCGTGGGCAGGGCGGGGATGGACACGATGTCGCGTCCGGCGTGGCACGATGGTGGCCATGTTTCTGACTGTCCTGGGGTGTTCGGGGAGTATCGGTGGTCCCACCTCGCCGGCGTCCGGATATCTCGTGGAGGTCGAGGGGCTGGCCCCGGTGGTGGTCGACATGGGGCCGGGTGTCCTGGGCGCGTTGCAGCGCCACGCCGTGCCGGAGGAGGCGACGGTCCTGCTGTCGCATCTCCACGCCGACCACTGCCTCGACGTGCCAAGCCTGATGGTCCTGCGTCGGTACGGGCCGCGGTCGTCGACGTGCGCGCGCGTGCCGTTGGTGGGCCCGTCGGGGTCGGCGTACCGGATCGGGGTCGCGTCGGCGGAGGAGCCGGGCACCGTGGACGACCTGTCGGACACGTTCGAGGTGTCGACGTGGGATGTCACGCCCGAGGTGGAGTTGCGTCAGGGTGACGACGACGACGGCGCCGTGGCCCTCACCGTGCGCTCCGCGCGGGTGAACCATCCACCCGAGTCGTACGGACTGCGCTTCACCTCGGCCGACGGTCGGGTCCTGGTCTACAGCGGCGACACGGCGTACTGCGAGTCTCTGGTCGAATTGTCGGCGGGCGCGGATGTCCTGCTGTGCGAGGCGTCGTGGACGCACGACGAGGCGCACCCGCCGGGGATCCACATGTCCGGCAGGGAGGCCGGCCTGGTGGCCAGTCGCGCCGGGGTGGGGCGACTCGTGCTGACCCACATCCCGCCGTGGACGGACCGCGAGGCGGTGCGGGCCGAGGCCGCGGCCGAGTTCGGCGGCGAGATCCTCGTGGCCGAGCCGGACCTGCGGGTCGACATCTGACCGGGTCGCCTGACCCTGTGCGGCGCCATCCGACCGAGTCGCCTGACCCTGTACGTCGACATCTGACCGGGTCGCCTGACCCTGCGCGCGGAGGCCGTTGTGCGCGACTAGGATCGGCGCTCGTGAGCACTTCGACTTCAGGCAGGGCAGACGGGCGCGCGGACGGCGATCTGCGCGACGTGACCATCACGCGGGGCTTCACCTCGCATCCGGCGGGCTCGGTTCTCGTAACCTTCGGGCAGACCCGGGTGATGTGCACGGCCAGCGTCACCGAGGGGGTGCCGCGCTGGCGCAAGGGCTCGGGGCTGGGCTGGCTCACCGCCGAGTACGCGATGCTGCCGGCGGCCACCCATGAGCGTTCGGGCCGTGAGTCCGTGCGCGGCAAGGTCGGCGGACGCACCCACGAGATCAGCCGCTTGGTCGGCCGCTCGCTCCGGGCGGCGATCGATCTGTCGGCGCTGGGGGAGAACACCATCGCGCTGGACTGCGATGTGCTCCAGGCCGACGGCGGCACCCGCACCGCGGCCATCACCGGCGCGTACGTCGCGCTCGCGGACGCGGTCACCTGGCTGCAGTCGAAGGGCGCGGTGGTGGGCAACCCGCTCACCGGGGCGATCGCCGCGGTGAGCGTGGGCGTCGTCGACGGTCGCGTCCTGTGCGACCTGCCGTACGAGGAGGACTCCCGCGCCGAGGTCGACATGAACGTCGTCTGTCAGTCCGACGGCAAGCTCATCGAGGTGCAGGGCACCGCCGAGGGTGCCGCGTTCGGCCGCGACACCCTCGACGCGATGCTGGACTCCGCGCAGGTCGGCTGCGAGAAGCTGTTCGAGCTCCAGCGTCAGGCACTGGCCGCGCCGTACCCGGGTGAGCTGCCGACTCCGCCCGGGGTGACCGCGCCGGGCTCGTCCTCCGCGAGGCGCTGACCGTGGCCGTGCGCCTGCTGGTTGCCAGTCGCAACGCCAAGAAGCTCGCTGAGCTGCGGCGGGTACTGGAGTCCGAGGGGATCGTCGGCATCGAGCCGGTCGGGCTGGACGAGGTGCCCGAGTTCCCCGAGGAGCCCGAGGACGGCGCGACGTTCGCCGAGAACGCGCTCATCAAGGCGAGGTCCGGGGCGCGGGCCACGGGCCTGGCGTGCCTGGCCGACGACTCCGGGCTCGCCGTGGACGCGCTGAACGGCATGCCTGGTGTGCTCTCGGCACGCTGGTCGGGCCGTCACGGTGACGACGCGGCGAATAACGAGCTCCTGCTGGCGCAGCTCGGCGATGTGCCCGATGCCCGTCGCGGCGCCGCGTTCGTCTCGGCGTGCGCCCTCGTGGTGCCGGGCGGCGTCGAGTCGGTCGAGGAGGGCCGGTGGTCGGGGCAGGTCCTGCGGGCCCCGCGCGGTGAGGGCGGGTTCGGTTACGACCCGCTGTTCCTGCCCGAGGGGTCAGATCGCTCCGCCGGCGAGCTCACGCCGGACGAGAAGGACGCGGCGTCCCATCGTGGACGGGCGCTGCGGGCGTTGGCGCCGGCGCTGCGAAACCTCGCAGAGAACGCCTGACCGGCAGGACTGCAGGGCGGCAGGCTGGTCAAGGGCGGCAAGCTGGTCAGAGGGACGCTGACTGTTGAACGCGGCGGCGTAGACCGCGGACCGTCTCAGACCGCGTACTCTGCGCGGACGTCCGCGGTGCGCTTGTGCTCGAACCAGAACGACAGGAACGGGATCGTGCCCGCGAGCGCCGTGGCCAGCGTCCGCGTGGCCGCCCACCGGGCCTTGATGGCCAGGTCGAGCGTCGCGAACAGGTACAGGATGTAGAACACCCCGTGCGCCTGGCCGATATAGGTGAACCACTCCGGCGCGTCGTCCGAGCTCGGGAGGATCAGGTACTTGTAGATGATCTCCGCGGTGAGGACCAGGAGCCAGATGCCGGTGATGTAGGCCAGGACACGGTAGCGGGTCAGCGCCGGCGCGACCTTGCCGTCGGGATCCGGCTTGCGAGTGGTGCTGGTGGCATCTGCGGGGGCGGTCATGAAGCGGGCTTCTCCTGGGAACGATCGCCGGCCGCGTCCCTGCGGGCCAGGTCGGCGAGATAGGTGTTGTAGGCGGCCAGACCCTCGTCTGTCGCCTCGGTGTCGGCCGTCGGCCGGCGGGTGGGGAGGATGTCGGCGGGGATCTCCGTGATGACCCCGTGACGTCGGCGGGCACGGGACGCGACCGGGGCGTGAGCACCGGAGGTGGGGCAGTGCGACACGGTGTCGTCGTCGTCATCCTCCCACGATCCGGCGGTGACCCCGTGCTCGGCGGAACGATCCTGATCGGTGGAACGGACCTGGCCGGCGGAGCGGCCCTGATCGGCGAGCCAGTCAGACTCCTCGGCCTCCAGGCGCACGTACTTGACGTAGGCGTAGATCAGGAACCCGGCCATGAACGGCCACATGAACGTGTAGCCGAGATTCTGGACCGTTCCCGAGGCGGCCTGGAAGCGCGTCAGTTGCCAGTACCCCATAGCGAGGCAGAAGATCGCACCCAGTACGACGAACGCGATCCACCCCGGGCGGTGCTTGACCGACGACGCCGCCGGGCCGGACGCACGATCGCCTCCGGTCGCGCGGCGATTCTGCTTGGTGGACACGCCTCCACGGTACCGTCGAGCACACGCTAAACTCACCTCGCCCGGTCACGCCGGGTAACTGCGCGCCCGTGGCGGAATTGGCAGACGCGCTGGATTTAGGTTCCAGTGTCCTAGGACGTGGGAGTTCAAGTCTCCCCGGGCGCACCACGGATGAGATCGGCCCCGCACCCCTCGTCGAGGGGTGCGGGGCCGACGTCGTCACGAGGGTCACCTCGTCAGCGGACTCACTTGGTCGTCAGGGACTTGTCCTCGGTGATGTTGTCCGGATGCCGGAGGAAGTGGCCGATGCTCGCGAGCATCCCACCCCAGATCACGAGCAGGAACAGCACCATCATGATGATCGCGGCTGTGGACATCGCTCAGCCCTCCTTCGGGGAGTCGGCGGACACCGTCGACGCGGCGCCGGGGGTGGGGGACGGCGACTGTGCGTCGTAGGCGAAGTCGCTGGGGTCGTCGTCGCTCGCCGGAGGCCCGTCGAGGTGCTTGGCACCGCGCCACGGCAACAGCGTGAGGATGACGGCCAGGATGATGATCGCGGCGATCATGCCCCAGCCCCACACGTTGATGACGCTGCTCTCGTACCCGCCGTACGGCTCGCTGATGAGGTCGCGGATCTCACCGAAGAGCGAGTAGGCGAGGACCAGCGGGGTGAGGATCGCGGCGAAGAACAGCCAGATCCGGCCCACCTTGAACGACGAGACCGAGTTGAGGTGATCGCGCAGTGTCGGGCCGAGACGGAAGATGAACATCACCGACACCAGCGCGATGAGCGCGCCGCCGACGATGCCGAGGCTGTTGGCGAACTTGTCCAGGATGTCCAGGTTCTGCAGGCCGGTCTCGGTGGGCATGAGCAGGACCGAGATCACGGTCATCGGGATGCCGATCGCCAGGGTCGCGGTGACGCGATTGACGCCGACCTTGTCCTGGAACGAGGAGATGACGACCTCGACGATCGAGATCATCGACGTGAGGCCGGCGAGGATCAGGCAAACGAAGAAGATGACGCCCCAGATCGGACCACCCGGCATCTGCGAGATCAGGGCGGGGAAGGCGATGAACGCCAGGCCCGGACCGCCGCTGACGTCGTCCCAGGTGGCGCCGGCCGGCGTCGAGACGAGGAAGCCGAGGGTCGCGAACACACCGATGCCGGCGAGGACCTCGAACGCCGAGTTGGAGAAGCCCACCACGAGGCCCGAGCTGGTGAGGTTCGACTTGCGCTTGAGGTACGAGGAGTACGTCAGCATGATGCCGAAGCCCACGGACAGCGAGAAGAAGATCTGGCCGTAGGCGGCGATCCACACGCCCGGATCGGACAACACCGACCAGTTGGGCGAGAAGAACGTGTCGAGTCCGTCCATCGCGCCGGGCAGGAACAGTGAACGGATGACGAGCGCGACGAAGAGAACGACGAGCAGCGGGATGAAGAACAGGGCGGTGCCGCCGATGCCCTTCTGGACGCCGGCGAGCAGGATGGCGAGCGTGAGGACCCAGACGATCACCAGGATGACGGTGATCATCGGGACGAAGTCGATCCCGAACCCGCTACCCGCTTGGAGGAAGTCCTCGGAGAAGAAGGTCGCGGTCTCCTCATACGTCTCGCCCCACCGTTGGTCGATCGAGAACCACGCGTAGCACGCCGCCCAGGCCAGGATCGCCGCGTAGTAGACGGCGATCACGAACGAGACGAGTACCTGGATCCAGCCGATGGGTTCGGCGAACCTGCTGACGCGGCGGAAGCTCAGCGGGGCGGAACCGCGGAAGCGGTGACCGATCGAGTAGTCGAAGAACAGGAGCGGGATACCCGCGGAAAGTAGTGCGACGAGATAGGGGATGAGGAAGGCGCCGCCACCGTTGTCGTATGCGACGAACGGGAAGCGCCAGATATTGCCGAGGCCGACGGCCGAGCCGATGGCGGCGAACACGAAGACGGAGCGTCCGGAAAACCCTTCACGCTTCTTCGTGCCGCCTGCGGCGGCGGTGGTGGACATTGTTCTCCTCCTGGCAGGGGACGCCACGTGTCACGGGGCGGCGCCTCCTACTTCAATTCTGTCGGTTGCTGTTCGGTGATCATTTCGACGCCTCGCGTCTATCTGATTCACGTGACTGGTGGGATTAGAGTAGTCCCATGAGATACGTCTGTGGGCGCAAGGCGGCAAGTCGCGTGGCTCTCGCTGCGTCGCTGGCTGTTCTCACGGCTGGCGCCGCGACTGTCGCGACGGTCCGACCAGCGGATTCTCAGGTTTTTCCGGGTCCGGCCATAGTTACTGTCGCCGAGACCTCTCCTTTGTCGGCACCGGAGCCGATCCTTCCTCCGGCGCTGGTTCCACCTCCGGCGCCGGCGCCGGCTCAGGCGTCAGCACCTACTCCGGCGGACGTGGTCCGGGAGACCGGGTCGTGGTTCGCGCACGGGTACACGCTCGACCTGCGGGACGACGGCACGGGGGACTTCGCCGTATGGATGGGCGCGTTCGACGGCACCAGGATCGCGTTGCGGTTGATTCCGGCGCCCGGTCCGGCGACTGTTGCCGAGGTCCTGTCCGTCGAGTCGATCGGGCATGGCGCGTTGTCCCCGGACGCGGTGCCGGGGGTCGGCGGCCTGGTCACGATCTCTTTCGGTGACCCCGTCCGCACCGCGCACGTCGAGTGGACTGCGGGGGCGGATCGCCTGCAGGCGGACCTGTGTCCCTCGGTGGGATTGGACGCGGCCGCGATGGAGATCCTGCGCTGCGGAGCCTGACCCGGATGGGGTCGCCGACACGCCCACGGCGGGTCGATCAAGCTGAGAGCGATGTAACGATTCGGTAACGGTCGAATTCGCAAACCTGAGGCGCCCCTCACCTGTGGATATGAGGAATCCATCAGGTCCGAAAGTGGCGACGATCACTCCGCTATGTCCGACGGTCCGTGGGCGAAGGCGCAGGTGGCGGTCGCCAACCTGAGGCGGCCCTCAACTTTCTGTGGCAGTCTGTGCGCTGCGTCGTACCGGGCCACCGGTAGCCGGCGTTGCCACTAACGCGAGTGCCAAGGAGTTCCCCACGTGACGATCGACGACCGCGACCTCACCCCCCGACCGCTCGAGACCGGTGTGCCGGCAGGCCGTGCCACCCGGGCCCTCGCGGACGAGCTGCGTGACGGCACGGCCTACGCGCTCGCCTTCGGTGGGCAGGGGATCGCCTGGCGTGACGCGCTGAGCGATCTCATCGACGGCACCGGCATCGGCCCCGATCTCCAGGGCCTCGTCGACGCCTCCGTCGCACTGACCGAGCCGGTTCACGACGAGATCGCCGTGGTCCGCACCCATGGCTTCCGGCCCATCGAGTGGGCCAACACCACCACCGGCGAGGACGAGGCCAACGGCGATCTCCCCGACGACGCCTCGCTCTCCTCCGCCGCGGTCTCGCTCCCGGCGGTCCTGCTCACCCAGATCGGTGCGCTCCGTGCGCTCGCCGCCGAGGGCCTCGACGTCAACGCCGCCGTCCCCGCCGCCGTGGTGGGTCACTCCCAGGGCGTCCTCGCCGTCGAGTCCGTCGAGACGTTCGGCTCGGTCGACGACCGCCTGCTCGCCGTGGCCGAGCTCATCGGCGCCGCGGCGACCCTCGTGGGCCGCCGCGTGGGGCTGTTCCGGCGCGGCGACGCCAGCCCGATGGTCGGGGTGTCGGACATCGACGGCGACGAGCTACGGGCCATCGTCGACGAGCTGTTCTCCGGGGTCGACGCCTCAGTCCGTCCTCTCGTGTCCATCCGCAACGCCCAGCGGCGCCACGTCGTCGTCGGCCGTCCGGACGATCTCGAGGACCTGCGTCGTCACTGCGCCGACCTCGAGGCCGAGTCCCGTCGTCGTCGTGAGGCGAAGCTGACCGGCGGCGAGGTCTTCGCCCCCGTCTTCGACCCGCTCGACGTGGAGGTCGGCTTTCACCACCCGGCGATGGCCCCGGCCGTCGACGTGGTCTACCGCTGGGCCGGCCGGTGCGGCCTCGACGCCGAGCGCGCCGCCGACCTCGCCCGCCAGGTGTTCACCGAGCCGGTCGACTGGGTCTCCGAACTCGCCGACGCCCTGCACGCCGGCTCCGAGTGGATCCTCGACATGGGCCCCGGTGAGGCCCTGACCCGCCTCAACCGCTCCGTCGTCCGCGGCCAGGGCGTCGGCGTCATCGCCGCCGCCACCCGCGGTGGCCTGCGCAACCTCTTCACCCCGGGCTCCACCCCGGAGGTCGAGCGGCCCTGGACCGCGTTCCAGCCGCAGCTCATCACCCTCCCCGACGGCAGTGTCCACGTCGAGACCTCGTTCACCCGGCTGACCGGGTGCTCGCCGATCCTGCTCGCCGGCATGACGCCGACCACAGTGGATCCGGAGATCGTCGCCGCGGCCGCCAACGCCGGCCACTGGGCCGAGCTCGCCGGTGGCGGGCAGGTCTCCGAGGACATCTTCGCCGAGAACACCGCGCGTCTCGCCGAACTGCTCGAGCCCGGCCGCAGCGCCCAGTTCAACTCCCTCTTCCTCGACCCGTACCTGTGGAAGATGCAGGTCGGCGGCAAGCGCCTCGTGCAGAAGGCCCGCGCCGCGGGCGTCCCGTTCGACGGCGTGATCGTCACCGCCGGCATCCCCGAGCTGGACGAGTCCGTCGCCCTCATCGAGGAGCTGACCGAGGCCGGCCTGCGTCACGTCAGCTTCAAGCCCGGCACCGTCGCCCAGATCCGCCAGGTCGTGCGGATCGCCGCCGAGGTCCCGCACATGCCCGTGATCGTCCAGGTCGAGGGCGGCCGCGCCGGCGGTCACCACTCGTGGGAGGACCTCGACGACCTCCTCCTGAATACCTACGCCATGCTGCGTGAGCGCCCCAACGTCGTGCTCTGCGTCGGCGGAGGCATCGGTACCCCCGAGCGGGCCGCCGACTACCTGACCGGCTCCTGGGCCAACGCCCACGGATACCCGGCCATGCCCGTCGACGGCATCCTCGTCGGCACCGCCGCCATGGCGACCCTCGAGGCCACCACCAGCCCGCAGGTCAAGCAGCTCCTGGCGGACACCGTCGGCGTGGACGCCTGGGTCGGTGCCGGCCAGGCCTCCGGTGGCATGGCGTCGGGCCGCAGCCAGCTGGGCGCGGACATCCACGAGATCGACAACACCGCGGCCCGCACGGGACGCCTCCTCGACGAGGTCGCCGGCGACGCCGAGGCCGTGGCCGCGCGCCGCGACGAGATCATCACCGCGGTCAACGGAACCGCCAAGCCGTACTTCGGCGACCTCGACACCATGACCTACGAGCAGTGGCTGCGCCGCTTCGTCGAGCTCTCCCTCGCCCACGGCGCCACCGCCGACGGGGCCGTCTCCCGCGACGGCAACGGTTTCGACCTGGGAGCGGACTTCGGCGGAGACGTCGCCGACGGCACCCGCTCGGTCTGGCTCGACCCGACCATCCGCGCGCGCTTCCACCGCATGGTCCAGCGCACCGAGGCCCGGCTCGACGAGGTCGACACCGGCCGCATCGTCTCCGCCTTCCCGCGGGAGGAGTCGATGGAGCGTCCCGCCGACGTGATCGACACCCTCGCCGCGCGGTACCCCGGTCTCGACAGCTCCGTCCTGCACCCGGCGGACGCCACCGAGTTCCTCGACATCTGCCGCATGCCCGGCAAGCCCGTGCCGTTCGTCCCCGTGATCGACGGCGACGTGCGCCGCTGGTGGCGCTCGGACTCCCTGTGGCAGGCCCACGACGCCCGCTACGACGCCGACGCCGTGTGCATCATCCCGGGCACGACCGCGGTCGCCGGGATCACCCGGGTCGACGAGCCGGTCGGCGAGCTGCTCGACCGCTTCGAGGCCGCCACCGCCGACCGGGTCAGCGGATACCTGCCCGCCACCGAAGCCGTGTCCGGTCGCCGTCGTGGCATCGTCACCACCGCCACCGGCCCCGTCGCCGACGTGCTCAACAGCCCGGACGTCGCCTGGGCGGGTCGCCTGGTCATCAACCCCGTCCACCGACTGGGCGTGCTGCATGCCTGGGAGATCGACGCCGAGGGCGTCGGCCGCCACCCGGTCTCCGGCGCCGTCCTCACCCCGGCCGACGACGGCCGCACCGTGGACCTCACGCTGCCGATCGGCGCCGCCGAGATGACCATCGAGATCACCGTCGACGCCTCCGTGGCCACCGGCGCCGCGCCCGTCGTCACCGACGAGGCCGCCGAGTCCGCCATGCGCACCCTTCTCGCCACCGCCGCAGGTGTCGGCCGCGGGGGAGCGGGCGGCGTCGAGATCACCGAGCTGCCCGAGGTCATCGCCGGCGTCGCCACCGCGCGGTTCACTTTCGACCCGACCCTGGCCTCCGATCACACCGGCGTCACCGCCGGGAGCCTGCCCACCGCGCTCGTGCCGTCCGCCGGCGTGCCCGACGCGCTCGTGGGAGCCGCCTGGCCCGCCGTGTTCGCGGTCCTCGGCGCGACCCGCCGCCCGAGCGGCCAGGGCACCGTCGTCGAGGGACTGCTCGACCTCGTACACCTCGATCACGGTGTCCGGATGTTCGCGGGCCTGCCGGCGACGGGGACCGACCTCGTCGTCGTCGCCCGGTCCGGCGCGGTGCGTGACACCGACCTGGGCCGCGTCGTCGAGGTGACCGTCGCGATCGCCACCGAGGGCGCCGACGGCACCCGGACCCCGCTGTGCACCCTCACCGAGCGGTTCGCCATCCGCGGCCGCACCGGCCGCGCCGAGGTGGGCGACCCGCGCCCCGCTGGCGGTGCCCTCGTCGGCCCCGCGGGCGGTGTCGTGGAGCCCGCCGAGACCAGCCGCCAGCTGCGCGTGTCCACCACCCTCACCGCCCCGCACGACATGACCGCGTTCGCGCTGGTCTCGGGCGACCACAACCCGATCCACGTCTCCGACACCGCGGCCGAGCTGGCCGGACTGGGCGGCGTGATCGTCCACGGCATGTGGCTCTCCGCCGCGGCCCAGCACGCCGTCCAGGCCTCGGACGGCGCGACCCCGGCCCTGCGGATCGCCGGCTGGACCGCCCGCATGCTCGCCCCGGTCCGTCCGGGCGACCGCATCAAGGTCCGCGCCGTGCAGACCGGACGCCACGCCGGCGGCCAGGTCCTCGAGGTGACGTGCACCGTCGACGGGGCGACCGTCATGGCCGCCACCGCGCTCACCGAGGCGCCCCGGACCGTCTACGCGTTCCCCGGACAGGGCATCCAGTCCAAGGGGATGGGTATGGAGGGCCGCACCCGCTGCCCGGCCGCCCGCGAGGTCTGGGACCGCGCCGACAAGCACACCCGCGAGGCCCTCGGCTTCTCGATCCTCGCGCTGGTCCGCGACAACCCGACCGAGGTCACCGTCCGCGGGCAGGTGCACCGTCACCCCGACGGCGTGCTCTACCTGACCCAGTTCACCCAGGTCGCCATGGCGTGCCTCGCGGTGGCGCAGCGCGCCGAGCTCGAGGCCGACGGCCTGTTCATCTCAGGCGCGTACTTCGCCGGCCACTCGATCGGCGAGTATGACGCCCTGGCCGCCATCTCCGGCGTGCTCGAGCTCGAGCCGCTGCTCGAGATCGTCTTCCAGCGTGGCTCGACCATGCACCAGCTGGTCCCGCGTGACGCCCAGGGGCGTTCGGACTACCGCATGGCCGCGATCCGCCCGTCCCAGATGGGGATCGCCGATGCCGACATCCAGGACTGGGTGGCGCGCGTGTCCGAAGAGTCCGGCGAGTTCATAGAGATCGTCAACTACAACCTCGCGGGCTCGCAGTACGCCCTGGCCGGCACCGTCGCCGGCTGCGAGGCACTGGAGAAGGCCGTCACGCGTGAGCTCGAGGTCTCGGGCGGCAAGAACGCCTTCATCCTCGTCCCCGGCATCGACGTGCCGTTCCACTCCACGGTCCTGCGCGGCGGCGTCCCGGACTTCCGGGCCACCCTCGACGCGCTGATCCCGCACGACATCGACATCTCGGTGCTCGTCGGCCGCTACATCCCGAACCTCGTGCCGCGCCTGTTCAGCCTCGAGCGCGACTTCGTCCAGGAGATCGCCGACCTCGTGCCGGCCGAGTCCCTGGCCGAGGTGCTCGCGAACTGGGACGCCTGGTCGGCCACCCCGACCCGTCTCGGACGCCTGCTGCTCGTCGAGCTCCTGGCCTGGCAGTTCGCCAGCCCGGTCCGCTGGATCGAGACCCAGGAGCTTCTGTTCACCCCCATCGAGCGCGGTGGACTCGGCGTGGAGCAGTTCGTCGAGGTGGGCGTGTCCAATGCGCCAACCGTGGCGAACCTCGCCTCCAAGACCCTCGACCTCCCCACCCACCGCGGGCCGCGCGCCCGGGTGATCAACGTCGAGCGCGACTCGACGACGCTGTACGGCACCCTGCCGCCCAGCCTGGAGGACGACGACGACTCCGTGAGCGCCGCCGACGCGGCCGGCGCCACCGAGTCGACCCCCGCGGCCGCCGACCAGGCGGCCCCCACAGACCCCGCACCGGCCGTCAATACCCCCGGCACGGCCGGTGCGGACCGATCCACCGCATCCGCAGGAGGCGCCGGGGCCCCGGCCGCCGCCCCCGGTGCACCCCGCCCGGACGACCTCGAGTTCGGCGCCCCCGCCGCGACCCGCATGCTGGTGGCGCTGCGCACCAAGGTCCGTCCCGAGCAGATCGCCGCGAGCGATTCCATCGAGACTCTGTGTGACGGCGTGTCCTCGCGCCGCAACCAGCTCCTGCTGGACCTGGGCACCGAACTGAGCCTGGGCGCCATCGACGGCGCCGCCGAGGCCGACTTCCCGACCCTGGCCGACCAGGTCTCGCGCCTGGCCCGTGGCTACGCCCCCTTCGGCCCCGTCCTGTCGGACGCGGTCGGCGAGGCCCTGCGCGCCGTGCTCGGCCGCAGCGGCAAGCGCGCGGCGTACATCACCGAGCGAGTGACCGGCACCTGGGAGCTCGGGACCGGCTGGGCGCAGCACGTCACCGCCGAGATCGCCCTGGGCACCCGCGACGGCGCCTCGATCCGCGGCGGCGACCTGGCCAGCCTCGACGCCTCCGGTGTCAAGGACGTCGCCGGACTCGACGCCCTCATCGACGCCGCCGTGCAGTCCGTCGGCGCCGCCAACGGTGTCGCCGTGACCATGCCGGCGTCCGCCTCGGGCGGCGGGGGAGTCGTGGACTCCGCCGCGCTCGGCGAGTTCGCCGACGAGGTCACCGGACGCGACGGTGTCCTGGCCCAGGCCGCCCGTGGCCTGCTGACCCGCCTCGGACACCTCGAGCCCGACGCCGTGGACCTGCTCGCCGACGCCGACCCGGACACCGAGCTGGCCGACCTCGTGGCCGCCGAGCTCGGCAGCGACTGGCGCCGCGTCGTGGCCCCGGCCTTCGACGCCACGCGCGCAGTCCTGCTCGACGACCGCTGGGCCTCCGCCCGCGAGGACCTGGCCCGACTCTGGGCCCGGACCGAGGCGCCCTCAGACGTCGCGGAGAGCTTCCGCGGCGCGGGGGAGATCGTCGCCGAGCAGGCGCGCTGGTGGGCCGACAAGGCCGCCGGTGCCCGACGTGATGCACTGGCCTCGACGTTCCGCGCGATCGCCGAGACCTCCGCCGAGGAATTCGTGGGCGAGTACGCGGCCGACGTCGCCGTCGTCACCGGCGCCGGAAAGGGTTCCATCGCCGCGGCGGTCACCGGCGACCTCCTCGCCGGAGGGGCCACCGTGGTGGCCACCACCTCCAACCTGGACCAGTCCAAGCTGGCGTTCTTCAAGGACCTCTACCGCACCCACGCCCGTGGCGGCGCGGCGCTGTGGGTCCTGCCCGCCAACCTCACGTCCTACTCGGACGTCGACGCGCTGGTCGAGTGGGTCGGAGGCGAGCACGCCGAGACGGCCGGCGGTCAGACGACCGTCCTCAAGACGGCCCTCACCCCGACGCTGCTGTTCCCGTTCGCGGCGCCCCGCGTCCAGGGCTCGATGGCCGACGCCGGACCGCGCGCCGAGACCGAGATGCGCGTCCTGCTGTGGGGCGTGGAGAAGCTCGTCGCCGGGCTCGGGGCGATCGGCGCCGAGACCGACGTCGACTCCCGCCTGCACGTCGTGCTGCCGGGCTCGCCCAACCGCGGCATCTTCGGCGGTGACGGCGCCTACGGCGAGGCCAAGGCAGCCCTCGACGCCATGATCGCCAAGTGGAGCTCGGAGAAGTCCTGGTCGCAGCGCGTGACGTTCGTCCACGCGATCATCGGCTGGGTCCGCGGCACCGGACTCATGGGCCACAACGACCCGCTCGTGGAGGCCGTCGAGGCCGCCGGCGTGACCACCTGGTCCACCGCCGGCATCGCCGGCGAGCTCCTGCGCTGGTGCGCCCCCGAGTTCCGCGAGGCCGCCGGTGACGCCCCCGTCACCGTCGACCTCACCGGCGGACTCGGCACCGCGGACCTCGACATGGCCGCACTCGCCGCGGACCGTCCGGCCACCTCCGGTGCGTCGGACACCGAGGAGGCCACCGGCACCATCGCCGCACTCCCGTCGCTGCCCGTCGTGGCGGCCGACGAGCGTCCCGAGTGGGGCGAGGTCACGCAGGCCCTCGAGGAGATGGTCGTGATCGTGGGTACCGGTGAGGTCAGCCCCATCGGCAGCTCGCGTACCCGCTTCGAGATGGAGACCTCCGGCACGCTCACCGCTGCCGGCATCGTCGAGCTCGCCTGGTCGACCGGCCTCATCACGTGGGAGGACTCGCCGCGCGCCGGCTGGACCGTCACCGCCACCGGTGAGTCGATCGACGAGGCCGAGATCGCCGAGCGCTTCGGCGACGAGGTGCTGGGCCGCGTGGGCATCCGCCGCTACGCGGACGACGCCGACGCCGAGATGTTCGACAACTCCTCGATGCAGCTCACCTCGGTGTTCCTGCCGGAGGACCTGTCCTTCGAGGTGGACGACGAGGCCCAGGCCCGCGCCTACCAGTCCGACGACCCGGAGAACACCGTCGTCACCCAGGGCACCGACGGCGAGTGGATCGTCACCCGTAAGGCCGGCACCGAGATCCGCGTGCCGCGCCGGGCGACGCTCACCCGCATCGTGGGCGGCCAGATCCCGACCGGCTTCGACCCCACCGCGTGGGGCATCCCGGCGGACATGGTCTCCGGCATCGACCGGGTGGCGGCGTGGAACCTCGTGGCCACAGTGGACGCGTTCATCTCCTCGGGCTTCACCCCGGCGGAGCTGCTCGCCCACGTGCATCCGGCCGACGTCGCCAACACGCAGGGCACCGGCATGGGCGGCATGACCAGCATGCGGTCGCTGTACATCGACGGCATCCTCGGCCGCAGCCGAGCCAACGACACGCTGCAGGAGGCGCTGCCCAACGTCGTGGCCGCGCACGTCATGCAGTCGTACGTCGGCGGCTACGGCTCGATGGTCCACCCCGTGGCGGCCTGTGCCACCACCGCGGTGTCCGTCGAGGAGGGCTTCGACAAGATCCGCGCAGGCAAGGCCGAGTTCGTGGTGGCCGGTGGGTTCGACGACCTCTCGGTCGAGGGCATCCAGGGCTTCGCCGACATGTCCGCCACCGCGGACTCGGCGGCCATGTCCGCCAAGGGCATCGACGACCGGCACTTCAGCCGGGCCAATGACCGCCGTCGCGGCGGGTTCGTCGAGTCCGCCGGCGGTGGCACGATCCTGCTGGCCCGCGGTGACGTGGCGGCCCGCATGGGCCTCCCGGTCCACGGTGTCGTGGCCTGGGCGGGTTCCTATGCCGACGGTGCGCACACCTCCATCCCGGCCCCCGGCCTGGGTGCGCTGGGTGCCGGCCGCGGTGGCGCACGGTCGCCGCTGGCCCGAGGCCTGGCCCAGCTGGGTCTCACCGCCGACGACCTGGCCGTGGTGAGCAAGCACGACACCTCGACCAAGGCGAACGACCCCAACGAGTCGGACCTGCACGAGCGGCTCGCCGAGTCGATCGGCCGGTCCGCCGGTAACCCGCTGTTCGTGGTGTCGCAGAAGACCCTCACCGGTCACGCCAAGGGCGGCGCGGCGGCGTTCCAGCTCATCGGGCTCACCCAGATGTTGCGCTCGGGCACCATCCCGCCCAACCGCGCGCTGGACTGCGTCGACGACGCGCTGGACCACCACCCGCACCTGGTGTGGCTGCGCGAGTCGCTGCAGCTCGGTGGGGACATGGTCCTCAAGGCCGGTCTGCTCACCTCGCTCGGCTTCGGCCACGTGTCCGGCCTCATCGCCGTGACGCACCCGGAGGCGTATTACCGGGCAGCGGCGGCCGAACTCGGAGAGTCGGAGGCGGATCGGATCCGCGAGGCGGCCCTCGAGCGCGAGCGTTCGGGTGCCCGGCGGATCGTGGACGCGATCTACGGTGGCGAGTCGCTCTACACCCGTCCCGAGTCCCGTCGCCTCGGTGAGGGTTCCGCCGACGCGGTCAAGGAGCGCGAGGCGGCGGTGCTGCTCGACCCCGAGGCCCGGATCGACGACGACGGCGTGCTGTCCGCGATGACCGGCGGCGGCTGCCGATAGGTCGTCCCGGACGGTGAGCCGCGGGTGCGCGGCCTCGAGAGAAAGCAGGACAGGCGGATGAACGAACTGCGGAGCGCCGAGGCGTGAGCGGGAGCGTTCGGGGCGTCGGGGTCGACATCGTCGACCTCGGCGCCTTCGCCGCATCCCTGGCCGAGCCCGGGACGCGGCTGACCGACGCGTTCTCGGCTACCGAACGACGGCAGTGCAGAGATCGCGCCGAGGCGCGTGGGGCGAGGAGCGGACAGTCGGGGGAGGACCCTCTGGCCCGTCACCTGGCCGGCCGGTGGGCGGTCAAGGAAGCGGTCGTCAAGGCGTGGTCCGCGGCCCTGTACGGCGCACCACCACCGATCTCCCCGGACCTGCTGCGCTGGCAGGAGATCGAGACCGTGTGCGACGCCTGGGGGCGGCCGGCGGTCCGGCTCGGCGGGGAGGTGGCCCGACAGGTCGCCGCCACCGTCGGGGACGACGCGCGCTGGAACGTCTCCCTCAGCCACGACGGGGGATCTGCGGTCGCGTTCGTGGTCCTCGAGGCGCCGGAGGTCGGCGACCGGGCCGTGTGAGACAGTGCGACGAGAGTCGCCGCGGTGTCGTGCGACCCGCGTCGTGCGACCCGTGCCGTACCGCCCGTGCGGTGCGACCTGACCGGTCAGTCCGTCTGCGCTTCCTTCTCCGCCAGCCAGAGGTAGGCCGTCAGCATCCGCTTGAGCTCTCGGACCGTGGCGTCGTGGAAATCCTCACCGGTACCGGTGTCCTCGGCCGTGTTGTTGCCGGCGCTCACGGAGAAGTTGAGCATCGAGTAGGAGGCGTGGACCAGGACCTCGGCCATGAAGGCCCGACGCACACGGTCCGTCGCCGGCATGAGCGGCGCCAGCACGCTCGCGATCATGCGGGCGATCTCGCTCTCGTTCACCGCCGCCGTCGCCCGGGTGGCGGGAGTGGCCTGGGTGGCCAGCCAGACGGCGCGACGGGACGGATCCCGCAGCCACAGGTCCGCCAGGTGGTCCAGGAAGTCATTGAGCAGTTCCGGCCAGTCCAGCGCCGGGATCTTCTGCGAGAACCGTTCGATCTCCTCGATCACCCCGTGGGCGTCCTGGCGGTCGAGCTCGCACACCAGCACGTACTTGTTCGCGAAGAACTGGTAGAGGGTCCCGATGGGCACGCCGGCCCGGGACGCGACCTCTTCACACGTGAACGAGTCGAAACCCACCTCGACCAGGACCTCGCGGGCGGAGGTCAGCAACGCCTGGAACTTGAGCCTGCTCCGCTCCTGGATGGGGCGGCGGCGGGGGACGAGGATGATCGGCTCGCTCTGGGCGACGTCATCCTCTGTGTCGCCCGACGTACTCGAGGTGTGTCCTTCCGGCTCTGATGTCATGCGCGGTCTCAGCCCTCGGACGGCGTGGGCTCGGGGAGCTCCACGCCGAGCAGCTTGGCGATCATCGCGACATGGCCCTTGGCCCGGACGTTGTAGCGGGCCATCGAGAGCGTGCCGTCCGACTCCACGACGAAGGTCGAGCGGATCACGCCCATGACGACCTTGCCGTAGTTCTTCTTCTCGCCGAAGGCACCCCACGCGGTGAGCATCGTCTTGTCCGGGTCGGAGAGAAGCGGGAAGGTGATGCCGTACTTGTCCCGGAACTTCGTCAGCTTGGCCGGCTGGTCGGGTGACACGCCCACCACGGCGATCCCCGCGTCCTGCAGGGACTGGAGGGCGTCCTCGAAGTCGACGGTCTCCGTGGTGCAGCCGGGAGTCATGGCCGCCGGGTACACATAGACGAGTACCTTTCCGTGCTCGGCGAGCAGGTCGGCCAGCGCCGTGGGCGTTCCGTCGGCGTCGGGAAGAGTGAATTCGGGGGCCTTCTGGCCCACCTCGAGACGAGGTGTCGTCACTGTGCTCCTGATGTCGAGTCGGGACTTTTGACCGTTCCAACCTATCCGATGCGGTGACACATCGGCGCGGATCCTCACGGTGTGCAGTAGCGTGGTCGGGGTCAGGATCCCGCGGGCAGGCCCGCGGTCGTGCGATCGACGGAGGTCTCGTGTCCAGGAGTTACGACAGCATCGAGGGAGATATCGCCAAGGCCCGCGACGACCTCGCGACGACCTTGGACGAGCTCGCCGACCGGGTCAACCCCAAGAACCTCGCCACCGAGGGCAAAGAGAAGGCCACGGCGGCCCTCAAGGATCCCCGTGTTCTCGCGGCCATCGGTGGCGTCGCCGCACTGGTGATCGGCGGTATCGCCTTCTCCATGGCGAACAAGCGTAAGGAGCGCCAGCGCATCGAGGCGTACCTGGCGGCCCGCAGGGGCTGACTCCTCCGCCGCCCGGGTCCGGGCCGGTCAGCAGCGAAGGGTCTCTCCGTCACGGAGGGGCCCTTTCGCTGATTTCTCCGGTGACCGTGTCCGGAAGTCGCCTGGCTTTCTCTGGCAATCACCCCGAAATGGGGGAGGCCCCGATCTCCGTGATTCCGGTGATCGGGGCCTTCCGTCGTGTGCGCCATCAGGGACTCGAACCCCGAACCCGCTGATTAAGAGTCAGCTGCTCTGCCAATTGAGCTAATGGCGCTTTCCCTGCGTGCCCGGCCCTTCGGCCTTGCTCGCTCGGTGCGAGAGAAACATTAACAGGACGCCTGCCGGATCACGAAATCGCCTGGTCAGGATACGCGTTCGGTGCGTGAGTGAGGGCGCAGTCTTAATGCTATCGATATGGAAAGTGGGCCATTCGCAGGCATAATGGCAGGAGACATCCGCCCGGTCGCGTCAGTGGCCGGGGGGAGGCGTTATCGGGGAAGGGGCCATCAGTGAACCTGCGGACATCGGATCGGACGGGACTCGAGTCGACCGGAGCCCGGTCGAGAGCTCGGCTCGCGTTGGCTGCCGTGTTCGTCGGTGCACTGACCCTGACGGGCTGCACGATCGGTGACTCGGGTGCGCCCGGTGAGCAGGTCGCCGAGGCTCCGCCGGAGCCTTCCGCCGTGATCGACGTCTCGGTCTCCGACGGCTCGACCGACTTCAATCCCATTGAGCCTGTCGTGCTCACGGCGGAGGACGGCACCTTCGACTCGGTGTCGATGACCAATCCCGAGGGCACCCCGGTCGCCGGAGAGTTCAACGCGGACAAGACGGAATGGCGCAGCACCGAGGAACTCGGCTACGGCCGCGAGTACACGCTGGAGTCCTCGGCGACCGACGAGGCCGGACTGGTCACACGGAACAACGCCTCGTTCTCCACCCTGACCCCGGAGATCATGACCGCGGCCTACCTCACGGTGGGTGAGGGCGAGGTCGTGGGAATCGGCCAGCCCGTGGCGGTGATGTTCGACGAGCCGATCGCCGACCGTCAGGCGGCACAGGATGCGATTCACATCACCACCACCCCTGAGGTGGAGGGCGCGTTCTACTGGGTGTCCAACCAGGAGGTCCGCTGGCGTCCGGCTGAGTACTGGGCCCCCGGCACGGAGGTGGACGTGCACGTCGACATCTATGGCAAGGACATGGGCGGCGGCATGTACGGCCAGGAGGACAACCAGGCCAGCTTCACGATCGGCGATGCCGTGATCTCGCGGGTCGACGACTCGAACAAGATCATCACGGTCACGCGCAACGGTGAGGTCGTCAAGACCATGCCCACCTCGATGGGTAAGGCGGCCACGCCCACCCCGAACGGCGTCTACGTGATCGGTGAGAAGCACGCGTCGATGATCATGGACTCCTCGACTTACGGCGTCGCGGTGGATTCGGCGGAGGGCTACCGGACCCCGGTCCAGTACGCCACCCGGATGTCCTACAGCGGCATCTTCGTCCACGCCGCGCCCTGGTCGGTGTGGGCGCAGGGAAGCCAGAACACGAGCCACGGCTGCCTCAACGTGACCACCGCGGACGCGAAGTGGTTCTACGACAACGCCAAGCGTGGCGACATCTTCGAGGTCTCCGGCACCGTCGGCGGCACGCTGCCCGGCTGGGACGGCCTCGGTGACTGGAACGTCCCCTGGGAGACCTGGAAGGCCGGGAACGCCGACCAGGGCGCTGCCTGATCCTTGTGAACGAATCCCGGCTGGGCCTGTGGATCGCGATCGGAGTGGCGATCGGCCTGTCCATTGGGACTGCCATGGGAAACCTCGTGCTCGGCGCTGCGTTGGGCCCCGCGATCGGCGTCGCGATCTGGGCGATCGAGTCCGCGATCGCCAAGAGGAACTCGTCGGAGGAGTCCGACGAGGACGGTGACACCGACGAGCCGAACGGCCCCCGCCTCTCCTGACGGGCGTCAGCGCCGTGCGAGAGTGGGCGCATGACCGCCGAACACGAGATCACCACCGTCACCGACCTGGCCCACGGCCGCCGCCTCAACCCGGCCGCCGTAGGCTGGTCTCGTTCGCCGGTGCTGCGCACCGCCATCTCCGGGTGGGGACGCACCAAGCGGTGGGAGTACTGGGGCGTGGTCAGCGACCGGTTCGTGGTGGGGCTGACCGTCGCCGGGCTCGATTACCTCGCCAATTGCGCCGTGTACGTGCTGGACCGGCGCACCGGTGTGGAGACCGTGCGCAGTGGGATCACGCCGTTCGGCGCGCCGGCCTTCAGCGACGTGCCGGGGGACGGGACGATCCACGCGGCCGCAGGTCCCGGGTCGACGCGGGTGAGTATCGAGATCGACGACAACGACAACGACGACGACATCACCGACCCCGCTGACACCGCGCCAGCAGGCACTGCTCCATCAGTCACTGCGCCAGCAGGCACCGACCCCACCGACACCACGACTGCTGCCCATACGTCGGCCGGGCGCACCACCACCATCCGTGTGCGGGCGACGGGTGTGCAGGTGGATCTTGTCGTCAGCCGTCCCGGACACGACAGTCTCGGCGTGGTGGTGCCGTGGAGCGACACCCGATTCCAGTACACGCTCAAAAACCTTGCCAATCCGGTCACGGGGACGGTGACGCTCGACGGGGTGGCGCACGACCTGGGCCAGGGGTGGGCCGTTCTCGACCGTGGGCGTGGCCGCTGGCGGTACTCGAACGTGTGGAACTGGGGCGCCGGCAGCGGAGTGGTCGACGGCGCCCCGCGGGCGATCCAGGTCGGAGGACAGTGGACGGACGGCACTGGGTGCACCGAGAACGGGATCCTCGTGGACGGGCGGATGCACAAGATCGGTGAGGACCTCAGGTGGAGCTACGACGTGGACGACCGGACCGGTCCGTGGCGGGTGAAGGGGGAGCGCCTGGACGCCACCCTGACGCCGTTCCACCAGCGCCGGGACATCACCGAGCTGGGCGTGTTGGCGGTCAAGACCTGGCAGGCGTTCGGCGTCTGGGGCGGGACCGGGGTTCTGGACGACGGGACGACCGTCTCGCTCGACGGACTGGTCGGTTGGGCGGAGGAATCCCGCAACCGCTGGTGAGGTCCGAAGGTGAGGCCCGGCGGCAGCGCCGGACCCACGGGAACAGGGCAAACGGGAGCAGGACCAACCGCGAGCCGGACGTCCCTATAGAGAATTCCGCATACAGGGGCAGGGCCCGGACCATGTCGGTCCGAGCCCTGCTCGTCGGGGTGGCTGACGGGACTCGAACCCGCGACAACCAGAATCACAATCTGGTGCTCTACCAGCTGAACTACAGCCACCATCGCCGTCCTCGCGGACAGCGCTGACGACTTTACCCCGTTATATGCCGGGCGTGAAATCGGCAGGTCGCCGACTTCTGAACCCGGCAGGTCGCCCGCACTGGAACCCGGCAGGTCGCCTGCCCCGGAACCCGGCAGGTCGCCCGCTCCGGAATCCGGCAGGTCGCCCGCTCCGGAATCCGGCAACGGGCGGGCCGGGCGGAGTCACTCGACCGCGGGGAGCGCGGCTGCGGCCTGCTGCACCTCGTCCGTGGTGGGGCCGGGCTGGGGGACGAACGCCGTGGCGCGGTAGTACTGCAGCTCGCGGATCGACTCCTTGATGTCGGCGAGGGCGCGGTGCGACATGCCCTTCTCCGGCTGGCCGAAGTAGATGCGCGGGTACCAGCGCTTGCACAGTTCCTTGATCGAGCTCACGTCGATCATCCGGTAGTGCAGGTAGGAGTTGAGCTCGGGCATGTCGCGGGCGATGAAGCCGCGGTCTGTGCCGATCGAGTTCCCGGCCAGGGGAGCGGAGCCACCCACGGGCACCCAGGTCCGCACGTAGTCCAGTACCGCCTTCTCGGCCTCGGCCAGCGTGACGGTGGACTGCCGGATCTGCTCGGTCAGGCCGGAGGCAGCGTGCATGTCGCGGACCACGGGCAGCATCGCGTCGAGCTTGGCGTCCGAGGTGTGAATGACGATGTCCACGCCCTCACCCAAGATGTTCAGATCCGAGTCGGTGACCAATGCCGCGATCTCGACCAGCGCATCGTGGGAGGTTTCCAGTCCGGTCATCTCGCAGTCGATCCAGACGATCCGATCGTTCTTGGATTCCTGATGTGGCGTCGGCGCGGACGCGGGGGCGGTGGTCGGCTCTGACATATATTCGACTATATCGCCGACCACCGATGCGTCCGACGCCCGAGGAGAGAAGCAGATGACCACGACTGAGTCCCACCAGAAGATCGCCGCCGGATACGCCACCGACTCTCCCGCGGTCACCCTGGGATCGGTGATGGTCGACGGAACCGCCGACCCGGCCTCGCGTGTCGCGATTCCGCTGTCGATGATCAACCGTCACGGCCTCATCGCGGGCGCCACGGGTACGGGTAAGACCAAGACGATCCAGCTCCTGGTGGAACAACTGTCCGCGAACGGCGTCCCCGTCGTCGTCGCTGATATCAAGGGGGACCTGTCCGGCCTCGCCGCGCCCGGCGAGGCCGGCCCGAAGATCACCGACCGCGCCACCCGCGCGGGCGTCGACTGGACCGGCGAGTCCTGTCCCGTGGAGTTCGTCTCCCTGGGCACCGGGGGGATCGGGGTCCCGCTCCGCGCGACGATCACCGACTTCGGCCCGGTCCTGCTGGCCAAGGTCCTCGGCCTCAACGCCACCCAGGAGTCCACGCTCGGTCTGATCTTCTACTGGGCCGACCAGCAGGGACTCGAGCTGTTCGACCTCAAGGACCTGCGCGCGGTCATCTCGCACCTGACCAGCGACGAGGGCAAGGAGGACCTGGAGGGTATCGGCGGCGTCTCCTCCGCCACGGCGGGCGTGATCTTGCGCGCCCTGGTGACCCTCGAGTCGCAGGGTGGCGACACGTTCTTCGGCGACCCCGCGCTCGATCCGTCGGACCTCATGCGTACCCGCGACGGCCGCGGCGTCGTGACCGCTGTCGAGCTCGGCGACCAGGCCTCCCGCCCTGCGCTGTTCTCGACCTTCCTCATGTGGATCCTCGCCGAACTGTTCCAGGAACTGCCCGAGAAGGGCGACGTGGACGCCCCGGAGCTGGTGTTTATCTTCGACGAGGCGCACCTGCTGTTCACCGGCGCGTCCAAGGCGTTCCTCGAGCAGGTCGTGCAGACGGTCAAGCTCATCCGCTCCAAGGGCGTGGGCGTGTTCTTCTGCTCGCAGCAACCGTCGGACATTCCGTCGGAGGTGCTCTCGCAGCTCGGCGCACGGGTCCAGCACGCCCTGCGCGTGTTCACGCCTGAAGATCAGGCGGCCCTGTCCAAGACGGTCAAGACGTACCCGAAGTCGGATGTCTACGACATCGAGACGGCGCTGACCTCCGTCGGGACCGGCGAGGCGCTCGTGACGGTCCTGTCCGAGCGGGGCGCCCCGACCCCGGTGGCGTGGACGCTCATGGCGCCGCCGCGGTCGCTCATGGACACGATCGGGGAGTCGGCGATCACGGAGTTCTCGCGTGCGTCGGAGCTGTTCGTCAAGTACGGCGAGACTGTGGATCCGGTGTCGGCCTTCGAGAAGCTGGAGCAGAAGGCGGCCGCCGCGCAGCAGGCCGAGGTCGACGCCGAGGAGGCCGCCCGGCAGGCGGAGCAGGCCCGCGAGGAGTCGCGGCAGGAGGCGCGTGGCCGCGGGGACGGTGGTGGTGGTCGTGGTGGCGACGACGACGAGGGGTTCGTCGCCAAGGCGCTGGGCAATCCCGCGGTCCGCAGCTTCATGCGGTCCGCCGCGTCCGCCGCGGGCCGGGAGATCACGCGCAGCCTCTTCGGGACCCGCCGCCGGCGGCGCCGCTGACGCGGGCGCGGTGGACTCTCGGGTGGGAAGTGCTGCAGTGTCCGGCGTGGCGGAGTGGAACCTCGGATTTGTCGCCGAGCTGGCGCGGATGCTCGCTCTAGGACCGGGAACCGAGATGGACTATCCGGACGATGACGGCTACCGGATCGACGAGCTTTCGTATGACGGGACACACGTCAGGCTCGTGTGGTCGTTCCCGGGCGCACTGGCGGAAGATGGTCGGCCGGTGCGTGCGGGCCGCTACATGAACCTGACCGAGCTGCGTGCCGGATTCTCAAGGGATGACCCGGGCGCTGTCGCCGAGGCAGTCGTGCTCAATGACTTCTATCCGGTGCTCCCGCCGGCGGCGGACCGCGAGGGGCCCGATGGCATCCGCTGGCTCGGTCCCGCGCCGCCGCGGATTGCGTAAGCCGCTACCGCGGCCGCGGCGGCGAAGAGTAGCCCGTACGTGATCCGGCCGGGCGCCGGCAGGAAGAACTGGGGGAGGAAGAGCGCCGCCACCACCGCGAGGGGTAGGAGCGCCCAGGCGAGGCGACCGCGCCCCGGCCCGTCGTTCTGTGTTCGCATCTTCTGCAACGCTGCGGCGATTCCTGCCACCGCCAGGGCGATCAGGCCCAGACCGAAAAGGGGCAGAGCCGCCGGGTCGTTGCGGATCGCGGGAACCAGGGCGAGCGCTGCGGGGTCGGAGAGGGCGCGGATCCCGATCGCGTGGAGGGCAAAGGTCTCGGCCCCGTAGTAGGGCAGCACCATCGCGACGCCGGCGAGTGCGGCCCACCGGATCGCCCCCGTCGAGGCGAGCGCCCACAGGGCTGCCAGGAGCACCAGGGCGGTGGCGCCGGCGAGGTGCGACCAGATCCACATCGGCGAGGCGAACGCGTCGGCCGCTGCGGCCGTCTCGGCCCCACCGGCATCGCCGTACGGTCGCGCGAGCAGGTAGAAGGCCATGAGGGCCCCGGTGGTGACGGTGAGGGCTGTGACTGCACGGGCGTGGATCGGCGGTCCGTACTGTGTGCTGAGTGAGTCTGCGGCGATGGAATGGACGGTTTTCTGACTGGTCACGGCGACCTCCGGCAGAAGTGAGAGCGGCGCTCTCGTTATGTGTCGATCCTGACGGTAGGGCGCCCTCGGATATAAAGCAAGAGCAGTGCTCGCGAATGTGTGGAATGCTCGTGGCATGGGCAAGCGCGACGAGGCAAGGGTCGAGACGACCGAGCGGATCCTCGCGGCGGCGCGACACGAGATCGAGCGGGTGGGTGGTGTCGGCCTGTCGATGCGGTCGGTCGCCCGCGAGGTCGGGATGGTCTCCTCGGCGATCTATCGCTACTTCCCGACCCGGGAGGACCTGCTCACCGCGATGATCGTGGAGAGCTACGGCGCCCTCGCCAGGGTGCTCCAGACGGCTGCTGCTGCCGCAACGATAAGTGCTGCCCCAACGGCATGTGCTGCCGTTTCGGCCGAGACGCCGGACGTCGCCGATGCGGCGGGTCCGACTGCCGATGACCGGCGTGCTCCATGGCCGGACGCGAGACGCTGGGCGGGGATCGCAGACTCGCTCCGGCAGTGGGGACGGGACCGGCCGCACGAGTTCCAGCTCATCTACGGCACGCCGATTCCGGGCTACATCGCGCCCCCGGAGACGATCCCGGCGGCCGCCGCTGTGGCCGCACCCTTCCTCGGCTGTCTGGGGGGACGTCAGGTCGAGGGGTTCGACCAGCTTCACCGGTCCGGCGGTGAGGGGCTCCACGCGATCGCCGCTGAGGCGGGTACCAGCCCGTCAGCGGCGGCAGCAGGGGTGGCGGCGATCTCCGAGCTGGTCGGGTTCGTGGCACACGAGCTGGCCGGGCACTTCGTGGGGGTGGCAGATCCGGCGGACGGCCTGTACGCCGCCGTGGTCGGGCGGCAGCTCCGCACCCTCGGTCTGACCGAGGGCGAGGACTCCGGCGGTCAGGCCTCGGCCTGCCCCTCGCCGAGCTTGGCGTAGAACCGGCCAACGATCGGGGCCATGATGCCGCGAGGTGTGTAGTTGCCGGCCACGGACATGGCCTGGCTCAGCGGCCCCGGGACCACGCGCATCTTGTTGCGGGCCAAAGCGTCGAGCGAGACGCGGGCCGTGTACGCGGTGTCCACCCACAGCTTGTCCGGGACCAGGCGGTCCACGAAGGTCTTGTCCTCCTCGGCGATCTCCTCGGTGCGCACCGGTCCGGGAGCGAGGAGGGTCACGGCCACGCCGGACTCCTTGAGCTCGCCGCGCAGCGACTCGGAGAACGTGTTGAGGAACGCCTTGGAAGCGGCGTAGGTGGCGTTGTTGGGGATCGGCATGTTCCCGGCCGCCGAGCCCACGTTGAGGATCGCGCCCGAGCGGCGCGAGACCATCCCGGGCAGCACGGCCAGGACGAGGTCGTGGCAGGCGACCGCGTTGACCTGCACCTGGTGCTTCTCGTGCTGGGGGTCGAGCTGGGCGATGGGTCCGAAGGTCGCGATACCGGCGTTGTTGCACAGGATCGAGATCTCCCGACCGGCCAGTTCGTCGAGCAGCGGCTGGCGCGCGGCCGGGTCGGCCAGGTCGCAGGCCCGCACCTCGACGGTGACCGCGAACTCGCTCTCCAGGCTTGCCTTGAGCTCCGCCAGCACCTCGGCGCGCCGCGCCACGACGATCAGCGAGTGCCCGCGACGGGCGAGCTCGGTGGCCAGCGCCATGCCGATGCCGGAAGAGGCGCCGGTGACGACGGCGCGGTTCGTGGCGGTGGGCAGGGGGAGCGGCATGGTGCGTCCTTACGTTCTCGGAAGTGCTCTGGACAGGGGCGGGACCAATTCGGTGGCCGCGAGGTCGTGACTGAGCGTACCGGTGACGTCCTCGAGTACGGCACCTCCTGGTAGAGAGGTCGGGTGACGGCGCCTCGGTGGCACTGCGGCAGGGATGCATCGCCGGTCGGATGTTGCACCCAGAGGCTAGGTTCTAGGTCGTGAGTACGTCTGATCCCGAACCGCCGCCCGCGAACGCCTCCGCGGCGTTGTCGTCGTCATCCCCCTCCCGCCCCACCACCCGCGGTCAGGTGACCTCCTGGGCCCTGTGGGACTGGGGGTCGGCTGCGTTCAATGCGGTGATCGTGACGTTCGTCTTTTCGGTCTACCTCACCGATTCCGTAGGCAAGGACCTGGAGGAACCCTTCTCCGCGGCGACGTGGCTGTCGATCGCCATCGCCCTCGCGGGGCTGGTTATCGCGCTCACCGCGCCGGTCATGGGCCAACGCGCCGACCGTGGCGGGCGCCGCAAGCGCTCCCTTGCCCTGTGGACCTATCTGACCGTCGCGCTCACGGCGGCGATGTTCCTCGTCGACTCCGGTGCGCCGAACCCGTGGTTCTGGGTGGGCTTGGTGCTGCTGGCGGTCGGGTCGATCACGTTCGAGTTCGCCGAGGTCTCCTACTTCGCGATGCTGCGTCAGGTGTCCACGCCGTCCACCGTCGGGCGGGTGTCCGGCTTCGGCTGGGCCATGGGCTACTTCGGCGGGATCTTTCTCCTGCTCGCGGCGTTCCTCGGGTTCATCTCCGGCGAGGGGGACGAGCGCGGGCTTCTCGGGATTCCCGTGGACGGCGGGCTCAACGTGCGACTGGTGTGCCTGGTCGCCGCCGTGTGGTTCGCCGTGTTCGCGCTGCCGGTGCTGTTCAAGGTCCCCGAGAACCGCGCGGCGGCCAGGCGTGGCGGGGATGGCGCCAGGAGTAATGACGACGACAACGGCGCGGCTGACAACGCCGGCTTTCTCGCGTCGTACCGCATCCTCTGGGCCGATCTGAAGGCGCTGTGGGCGCGCGATCCGCGGACCGTGAAGTTCCTCATCGCCAGCGCGATCTTCCGCGACGGACTGGCCGGGGTGTTCACCTTTGGGGCGATCCTCGCGGTGAGCGTGTACGGCCTGGCCCCGGGGGATGTGCTGATCTTCGGCGTGGCCGCGAACGTCGTGGCGGCGCTCGGGGCGGTGGTGGCCGGCTACCTCGACGACCGGATCGGGCCCAAGGCCGTGATCGTGGGTTCACTGGTGGCGATGCTCGCGACCATGACCGTGTTGCTGTTCGTCTCCGGCACCACCATGTTCTGGATCTTCGGCCTGCTCATGTGACTGTTCGTGGGGCCGGCCCAGTCGGCGTCGCGCTCGTTCCTCGCGCGGCTCGTCCCGCCGGAATGCGACGGCCAGATGTTCGGCCTCTACGCCACCACGGGCCGGGCGGTCTCGTTCCTCGCGCCGGCTCTGTTCGGGCTGTTCACCTGGGCGTTCAGTGCCGACCGCGCGGGCATTGCGGGGATCGCGCTCGTCCTTCTGGTCGGTCTGCTCCTGCTGCTGCCGGTGCGTACTCCGACGAGTGCCGAGACCAGCGAGCACTGGGCGGCAGATCCGTCGACGCCGTCGGTGTGATCCGGGCGCGCCGTCTGCGCGAGCCTGGCGCGCAACGAACTGAGTGGGGCACGCGTGGGTTTCGCGGTGCGGGGACTGTTGTCGACGCTTGGCTGCTGCGAGGTCTCGTTCGTTTCAAATCAGTGCAGTGGAGGCTAGGCCGGTGCTACATGTAGATCATTGCTGCTGGAAGGTATGCCGATGCGCGCTATTCTCACCGTCGCCGCCGCCATGATCGTTGCTCTCGCGGGATGCTCAGGCCAGGCCAGCGAGTCCGAACCGGTGCCGACGCCGACCGAAGAAGCACGAACCGGCCCCGTGGAGTTGGAACTCGGCGAGACCGCGCACCTGACCGGCAGCGTCGCCGAACCGCGCGACATCGACGTGACCATCACGGAGATCTCCGTCGCCGACGAGTGCCGCTATGGTGTCAATGATTCCGCAGAAGACGCTGAAACCTCGGGAGAGGGCGAGGGGCACATCGTCGAGGTGGTCGGGCTGATCGACGTGCGGGAAGCAACAGAGGATTTTGTGGTCCCCGAATGGATTGCGGCCGACGCAGATCGCCTCAGCATTAAGTTGGCTCCGGCGAGTGACTGCAGGGCAAACCCAGAATCCGGGATTCAGGAGTTCTCGGATCCGGTCCTGCCAGGGACCAAGGCCAGAGCTTCCGGAGAATACCGGGTCGAAACGCTGCCCGCGCGCTGGTACCTCAATCCGGAGATCGAGGACACCGACTTCTCCTGGCCTGTCCCCGACAAGGGACCGTCGTCGTCGCCGTCTACTCCGGCGCCGACCGCTGCTGGATCCGAGGCCAGCGCGGACTGTCTCGTCGGTTCCTACGGTCAGCCCCAGTTCCAAGGTACGACATGTTTGGATGAACAAATCTCGTCCTGCGGCGACCCGTCGATCCACGAGATGGGGACTACGTTTTTCACCGGCGGAGGCTCGGGATGGACGCAGCTCTGTGCGGATCAGATGTTGGCGCAGTGGACGCCGCCTCCACAGCCCCAGACCCAGACCCAGCCACAGACCAATGGCGACGATTCGTGCGCGGCGGCGATCTGCGGCTACGGCTATGACGAGAACGGGAACCCGAATCCTTCGTCAGGGGAGATCCAGACGCAGTACGGATGTGAGCAGGGCTACATCACCGATCCCGAGCTCTGCGCGGCGGTCGGCGTACCGATCGGGTGAGACGGATTGCGCTCGAAGTGATGGACCGTACAGCCGGGGCCGTGCCCACTTCCGACTCGGATGCGACCGACGCGGACATCGCACTCTGGCCGAGACGAGGACGTTGAACCGTCTTCTCAACTGTTAGCCGTCACTCCGGTCATCGTTTGCCCAGGTCGCGATTCGCGAAACCGTACCGGAGTGACGGCTGAGCTCGATAGCGGCGGTGCGAGGCTGAATAGTGGCGGTGTGAGTGGGTAAGCAGCCACGGGCGAGCGGGGCAGCGACGGTCAGCCGTCACTGCGGTCAGCGTTTGCCCAGGTCGCGGTTCGCGAAACCGTACCGGAGTGACGGCTGAGCCGGGTTGCGGCGGGTCGAGCGGGTACGCAGCCACGGGCGAGCGGGGCAGCGGCGGTGCGCGCGGGAAAGCAGTGGTGTGGTTGCGCCCCCGAGAGGATTCGAACCCCTGACCAGCCGGGTAGAAACCAGTTCTGGGACCTCTCCGACCTGCACCTATACGGTCCTGACCTGCACGTTCGTCGGTGCGGCGGGGTGTCGCGGGGTCCGAAAGTGCCACAAATGTGGGCAAAATGTGGGCAAAGACTGTTGCACGCATGTTCTATAGTCAGCCCATGCTCTGGACCGAAGGCGCCCCCACCCACTGCCCCAACGGCCACCGCCTCGGACCCAACCGAGTCCTCGTCGGCTGGCTCGCGCCACGCGCCGGCACGCTCGAGCAGGGCCACCGAACCCACGAGTGCCGCGAGTGCGGCGCCGTCACCCTATGGGAACCGACGTGCAGCTGGAAATAACGTGCGCTGCGTGAGCGTCGTACACACCTGATATGAATACCCTCACACCCCTACGAAAGGCCCGACATGACCACGCCCACACAGCCCCACCTAGACCAGCCGAAGAAGAAGAGCGGCTGCATGAAGATCGGCCTCATCGCGATAGCTGTACTCGTCGGCATCATCATCCTCGTTGCCATCCTCGTCACCGCGATAGGCAGCGGAGGCATCGGTGACGAAGAAAAGTCGACCATGATCGAAGGGATCGTCGTACCGGCATCAGCAGAGGCGGACGGCAGCACCGACTCCAGCGAGATGTTCACCGTTCCAGGAGCCGACTTCGAGGAAACGTCCAAGTGGATGGGAGAACGACTACCTGACGAAGTGGACGGACTGGGAGAATGCTTCGCTGGCCGCGTC
Organism: Dietzia sp. NCCP-2495; assembly: GCF_026011735.1. Taxonomy (GTDB): domain Bacteria; phylum Actinomycetota; class Actinomycetes; order Mycobacteriales; family Mycobacteriaceae; genus Dietzia. The sequence continues at coordinate 119,910 of NZ_BRVN01000002.1, forward strand.
TCCGACGATATGCACCAGTGGGCGTGGACTAATGGGAGCCAGGGAGACTGGGCTGATCATGTGGTGGTCACAGTAGGCGGGACGGAGACCCCTGGGCAGATCATCGTGTCGCGTGGCGAGGATACGGTTGATTGCAATCTCCGTTGACCCCCTGAAATACGAAAAGGAGCCCCACCCGCCTCATGTGAGGTAGGTGGGGCTCATTCGTGCAATGTGAGGCCAAGCGGCCTTATAGGTCGGGGACGATCTCGTCCGGTGGGGTCTCGATGTCGTCTGGGTCGACATGCCGCTGCAACTGCCGCACCAAACGCCGTACATAGCCGATCGCGATCCTGTACTTCGATGTGAGCGTGTCCAACTCGGCGCGGATCTCCGCGACCTCGGTCGCCAGGTCACCGATCTTGCGGTCCCGCTCCGCGAGCCGATCCTCAGTCCATTCCCGCTGCTCCCGCGAAAAAGCTTCCCAACCCGCAGTGAGATTCGCATGGTCGGAAACCTCGTTGGCCTGATGTCCGACCTTGGCGGAAAACCGAGACGACACCCACGTCCCCACCAGGACCAACACTGCGGAGGTGACACCTACGGCGATCTGGCCCCACGTCACCCCGTCTCCTCACTGTCGGGTATCACCGGCCCCGGTGGAGGCCCTGCACTGTCGGCGAGTGCGGCGCAGATGTACATGCTGCCGGCGAGTGTGAGCATGAGTGCGCCGGTCACCCATCCACGCGACGAGTCCCCCACGATCGTGGCGACCATGTAGGAAAGTCCCCACACCGCCCAGAGGGTGCCGCCCAGGTTGAGTGCCACGCGGGCGATGACGCGGTGCCAGATCCCAGCGATCATCAATGTGCCGGCCGCGATCCAGACGACCGCCCACACATGCAGGGGGACGAGAGCGTCAACGAACGTCGTGAGGCCGGTCTGGGGTGCGTCGATGTAGGCGAGGCCGCGGGACACCGACCCGTACGCGAACACCGCGAGCGCGGACACCCGCAGCCTGGGGTGGAGGGGGTCGAAGGCTCTCATCGACGCCCCCATGCGGTGCCGGCGCGGGTGACAGCGATGACGGCGGCGCAGCCGTAGATGATGACGCCGGGCTGAGCGACGGGGGTGGTGTCACCGACTGCGGCGATGCCGAACATCAGCGCGAAGAACGTGAGCCACAATCCGCTGAGTGCGGCACCGGCAGCGACGAGCCGTTCCCGACCAGTGACGGTACCGACAATCAGCAGCACCGCTGCCGCCGCCGCGACTACCGCCCACGTACCCGGCGACCCGGGCACAGCCAGAGCAGCGGAATAGGTGCGCAGCGACCACAGATCGGTGTCGTGCCACACGATCAGGAGGGAGTAGCAGCCGTGGAACACCGCGAGGGCCAGGGCCACGACCCATTCCATCACCCCAGGACGGTCAGCCATCTGCCCGGTGCTGGCCGACGTACACGCCGGTCGATGGTTGGTCGTAAACCGGCAGGCCACCGACGTCTGTAGGGGTGACCGTGCCTTGTGCGATGTCGTTGCGGAGTTGGTGGAGCTCGTGGAGGATCTGCGGGATGCTGTCCCGTCCGATGCCGATCCACTCCGTCAGGTCTGGCCCCTGGTCCTGATCCTCGGGGGTGATGTTGCGGACCGCTGTCACGCCACCACCGACGGCGAGGACACCCGCGACGACGGGCAAGATCGCGTCGACCATGTCTTGAGTGACGACCCCCCAGGCGGCCAGTATCGCGCCCACGGAGCCGACGACGATGTACAGAGAGATTCGGATCTTCGGATCGAGATGCTTCATCACTTCTCCTTGGTGTTCACGTCTCGGCGGAGGGCGGCGATACCGTCCACCAGGGTCAGGTTCTGGCCGTCCGCGTTCTGGCCGAGCTGGGGCCAGCCCTCGCCACCGGGACCGCGCAGCTGCTCCCAAATCTCACGCTGAATACGTCGATCTTCGTCGGTGAATCCCATGTCTGTGTCCTCCGGTTGTGCGGGCGCCGGGGTCGGCGCGGGATTGGCCATGCGGTCGTACCAGTACTGGGCACGCTGCATGTACCGCTGGTGGTACTTGCCGCCACGCGCCAAGTGATAGGGACAACTGGTGTTCCAGAAGTCCTTGTGGTCCTTGATGTTCTTGCCGAACTCCGGGCGTCCGAGCCCGTAGGCGCGGCACAGGGCGGCGGCGAGGTGGGCGCCTTCCTCGATGGTGGCGTCGGATATAGGCCAGTCCTGGGCGGCCCCGGCACTGTTGGAGTGTTCGATGGTGATGGATTCAGCGTTTGCTGTTGCGTTGGCATTCGCCCACGACGTGTCCCAGTCGTTGACCAGTTGCCCGATACGCCCTGACGGTTCGACGATGTAGTTTGCGGACGCCTGCCGGGTCTGCCATACGTTCCACACCTGCTCGGTGGTGAGTACCCCGGCGGTGTGGTGGCGGACGATGTAGCGGATCTTCCGTCCGCCCCGTCCTGGCGTGTAGTGCTTGTTCATTAGGCGGTAGACGTCCGGTTCGAGCGTTTCCCAGTCTTTCATTGGTGCTCCTTAGTAGAGGTGTTTGCGTTCTCCGCAGCGGCATCTAGCGACCACACCGACCGGAGCGTCGTACGGTCTGCCGATACTGATGACGTGGATCCGGATCGTGTGCCACGCCAGCCATGCGGCGCGTCTCATCAGGGGTAGCGCCTGTTCACGCCCCACGCCACTGAATCAGCCAGACGGTCAGACAGACTGCGATGATCGCCGCCACCGGTGTCGACGGGGCCGTGATAGTGGCGGGTATGCCAGCCGTTCAGGTATTGGTGTACTGCTGTGGATGCGTCGTTGATGCGACGGCCTAAGCCGAAGATGCGTTCATGTAGCGGCAGCCCGAGGTGGGCGGCGAGCTGGAACCGGCCCTGTTGGAACGCTCTGATTGCTTCGGTGATCATCTGGTCTGGCCCGCCATAAGACACGTCGGCGAAGTAGCGGAGCAAACTGTCAGGTTGAGCATTGGGGATGACGTCCCCCGGCACTGCGGTCCACCACGCACGGTCACTGATGGGTGTGTAGTTCTCTCCGCAGATGCCCCAGCCGCCGGGGTAGGGGAGTCCTGTTTGCCAGCGGTCGCGTGGCCGCCAGGGGTCTGAGAGGAATCCTGCGCCGAGGACCCGGTCGTGGAAGCGGGGGTGTTGGTCGAGGAAGTCGTGTGCGGGTTTCGAGCCGCCGGAGAAGGACATGAGCACGATGTGTTGGCCGGGGTTGGCGTCCATCCACTCGACCAGGGATTGCACGCCTTGGCGACTGTTGTCGGCCCACGTGCCGCCCCCACCCATGCCGAGCATGGTCGAGCCACCCCAGGGGAACCAGCGTGTGTCGGCGCCGATCTTGGTGGCCAGTCTGTCGGCGGTTGGGGCGAGGACGGATCCTGCGGTTCTGCCGTTTGTTCCGACGCCGTCGAAACAGATGACGGTTCTGTTCACGGGTTCCTCCTTGAATGACGAAACCCCCAGCTGGTGGGCTGGGGGTTGTGGTTCTTCGTGTGGGGCCAGAAACCCGCCGTCTGGTACCGAAAGGATTATCCCGCGCAGGCGGGGGTCCGAGTCGCGGCTACAGCTCGGTGTAGGCCACCTGGGTGATCGGGGCCGCAGTAGCCCCCTGGAGGTACAAGCTCAAGCCAACACCGATGTGAGTGTCGGGGGCGCTCCCGGCGACGCTTCCGTCCAACAACAGTTCCCACTGCCCCCCTGTACGACGTAGTCCCACACGTGACGTGGGGGCGACGTTCGGCAGATCGATCAAGGACTGGAAAGTGGCCATGTCAAACACCGTGATCCCGGACGACCAGTCGACAAGGATGCCGTTAGAAAACGACTCGTCAATGACAGCCACACTTGTTGCCGCGTTCCCGCCCTTTGAGTGCGAAACTTCAAACGCCTCGGTGACAGCCGGACCAAGGACCTCAGCCGAGAGTCCTGGAGGCGTGTAGTCGCCAGATATTAGCGTCCACCGCTCATGCAAAGTGGGGGAGGTGAAGTCGTCCGACCAGCGCACAACGGGAGGCCACACCTTTCGGTACTGGCCGCCCGCCCACACCAGGGCTTCCGCTAGCGTCCCGTCCGACCCGTACCGGGCCAACTCCACACCCCGGTACTGCTGGGTTTGCTCGTCCCACACCTGGATTGCCACTCGGTTACTCCTCGAAGATTGCGTACAGCACACCGGGGGTTCCGGTGGCCGGTAGATCATCGGCCGTCCCGGCCCACACTGGGTCGGGGATGCCGAACTCGACGGCGTAGGCAGGCCCCTCACCCGACACCGTGACCGTCGCCTGCGAACCCGGTGCGAGCGTCGACGACGTAGCAGTCAGACCAAACTCGTTAGCCGCCACCTCAGCACGGTCTGCCGCATCCTCGGCGGCCAGGCGGTGACCTTCCACAGCGGTCACCACCGGCGCCGGCCACACCGTGGCGTCGCGGTACAGAGACGTCAGCCGCGCCGGCCCGTCCAGCACGAGATCGACAGGCGGCAGCTTGATCTTCTGCCCCTGGAACTCGACCTCTGTGACGGCGCGCCACTGGATCGGCGTCACGCCCACGCGCGCGGCGAGCCACACCCCAGACCGGCCCTGCAGGTCCCGCAGCTCCCCAGCCGCTACCAAGGCTGTGACCGTGGCGAACGTGTACGCGACCGCCGGGTCGCCCGCGGTGGCGACCGCAGGCCACACCGGGTGGAACACCACCTTGCCAGTGGGGAGCGCCTCGTCCGGCAACGCGTCGAGGTCGACCATGCCGTCGTCGACGATGTGCCGCCAGTCGCCAGTCACCGGGTGCGAGACAACCCCGGCGGGGGCGGCCGTGGTGCTGAGCCGGTACCCGCCGTCGTGCGGCTCGATGCCGGTGATGTGCGTGTCGCCCACGAGCTCGAACTCGAGGACCGGGTAGTCGAGGGGCTGCCCGGCGTACTCGAGGTGGGTGGTGGCTCGCCAGGTCACCGGGGTGTCGCCGATGGACCCGGCGAGCCAGATCCCTTCGCGGTCCTCGTTGTCGACGAGGATCCCCTCCACGATGGGGGCGGTGACCGAGGCGAGCGTGTAGGCCAGGGTCGGGTCGCCAGACTGTGCGACGTCCGGGTCGATGGCCTCGAACAGGACGTGCCCCGACGGGTAGACGTGGTCGGGCTCGGCGTCCGCGTCGGTCATGCCGTCATCGACGATATGCCGCCAATCGCCGGTCACCCGGTAGCTGGTCACGTCAGACATGGTGTGGGTCCTTTCGGGTGTGGCCGTGGTGGGTCATGCGGCGTCCTCGCCGTCGTCGCCGCCAGACTCCTGCGGCAGGTCACACGCCGACCATGGGCCGAATCGGGGGGAAGTGGTGGAGGTGATGAACTGGGCGCGTCGCATCTGGATACCGAGGAACCTATAGGCGGTACCGCTGTACCCGGCAATAGTGCCGTTGTAGCGCTCCACGTCGTTGATGCGGACGATCACCTGGCCGTCGAGGTAGTCAACCTCTAGGCGGTCGCCCACTGTGGGGGCGCGGTTTATTGTTGCGACGACTGTCCTGTTGTCCCAGTCCTCATCCGAGTCGACTGCAAGGTTTGCCCATCGGATGATCTCGTAGCGGGTGTCATTGATGGCGGACAGTCCGAGACCTGTGCGGAGGTCGTTGGTGCCGCGGAACACGAGTGTAGATCGGCGGGTGCCGCCACTGGATAGGTGTGGGATCGTCGTGCGGACCCGTACGTGGTCGGTGGTGAGTGGCGTGTCGTACATGGACACGCGCAGGCCGTCGCCTCTGGGGGCGGCGTATCCCATCGATTCCGAGTAGATGCCGCCGGGGCCGATGGTGACCCACGGGCGGGGGGCTACGGAGCCGTGCCCCCACGCCTCCGTGAACATCTTGTAGTCGATGCCCACGTCCTCGGACAGTTCGGCGTACGGGGTGAACCAGTAGCCGGCGAAGTCGACAAGGTTGCCGTTGTTGCCGTCGATGAACGCGGGCAGCGCAGTCCTGCCCGTCTGCTGGTTTGTGGCGGAGATCTTCGGCGGGAAGATCGAACCCAACAGTGGGCGGGGGGTGTCGTCAAGGCCCAGAATGTAGCGGGAGTTGCCGGTGCCGTGCTGCAAGAAGGCGATCGCCAGGTACGAGCCTTGGTCCGCAACGAACGTCGGGAAGTTGACAGTGAAGACTGACTCGCCGAACCCGAGCGTAGCGGCAGCGTCCGTCTGATGCACCTGACGGGTAAGGCCACGGTTCGGGTCCACGACGTAGACGGCAATGTCCATGCGGCACGGGTCCGTAACCTCGGACACCATGAAGTTGAGCTGCGTGTATGCACGGGTCACGGCGGGCGTGATGAACGCGTAGTAGATGCGGCCCTTGGTGTTCATGCCACGCTGCATCTGCCACGGCACCGAGGTGGTGTCGTGCTGGTGGTTATGTCCAGCAGCATCCGAGCGGCCCCGCATCAACGGACTCATCAAATCCGACAGCTGGAACGTCGGATCGGCGCGGCGGTTAATCGACTGCGACAACGGGGCCACCGTCGGCACCGCCCACGGCATCACCCTGTTCTTACCAAGATCCTCAATCGCGCTGCCGTAGTCGACGAGCACCTGCCCCTGATTGCGGCTCGTCTCGGCCGACCACTCGGCCAGATCCGTAGCATCCCGCAGCTTCTCGCCGACGTACCGGCCCGCATCCCGCACCGACCCCGACGACTGCCGCGGCGGCGGGAACACGAACCCCGGACGCTCCGGCGCCGACGGATAAGCAGGCTCGACACCAGCAGCACCACCACCGGACGACGGGGGAGGGAACTCCACCATCACATGACCCGCATCAGACGGACCCGCAGCTGCGCAAAGTCACGCCGCAGCCCCCACGACAAGAACGACGACTGCTTACGCACCGCCGCCACGTACAGGGTCGCCTCCGTACCCGCCGCGACAATCCCACCACCCGTCGTGCCCGGCTCGAACGCGTCCTCCGAGAACGACATAAACCACTTCCGCGACCAACCCTGCGACGCATCATCACGCGCAATCCCGACCAGGCGGCCCGTCTCCGGATCCCCCAGCCGGACCTCCACATCGACGTGGTTACCGAACGGCAGATTCAGATCCACGCCACCCGAGATGTCCATGCGGTAGTCGTAATCCCGAGCCGGGATGACCACGGTGAAGAACTCGTACCGCCCACCGGAGATGCCGGACGCCTCCGGGAACTCACCCGGGGGGACACAGAACTCCTCGATGCCGTACATCGACGGCGCCCACTCGAGCTTGCCGGTCGTGGCGTTGTGGACGAGCGTGTCCCCATCTGACGGCGACACCGTCTGATCCACGTCCACCGACGTATACACCGGCCCCGCCGGACCTACTGGGCCCGGATCGCCCTGCGGTGACGGAGGCAGATCAATCCCCACCGTGTACGTGCCACCCGACCCGCCGACATGGACACCGAACCCGTCATCGACCGGCTCACCATCAATCGTCAGGACCCCGGGTGTCATCGTCGGCGCCGGCCCCACCGGACCCGGAGTCGAGTACACATCGTGGTAGATGACCCACACCTCACCCGACCACACGTACTGATCGTCTGTATCGGTGTTCCGGTACGCGTACCCGGTGTGCTGCCGGTCCAGGACCAGCGCCAGCGCATCGAGCTCGGCGGTGTCCCGCTCACCCTGATGGATCGTGCCCGCCGGACCCGGCTCACCCGGCTCGCCCTTGTACGCGGGCAACCCCAGCACAGCCCGCTCAGCGGCCCCGTCCTGACGGCGCTTCACGTGCAGGTAGCTGGTCGTCATCGGCGGCGCCCCATCGGCTTGCGGGATGCCGTGGATCTCGATCTCCGCGGTGATCTTCTCGATCGGGTCCGGATTAGTCGCCACGTTCAGTCACTACCCTTCGTCGCAAGTCCTGCCATGCCTCGTCGTGGCTCTCGCCCAGAGCCGTGATCCCGGTGGCGCGGTGACGCATCTTCACCACCGCCCCATCCGCGAGCGTCTCGATCTCCACCTCGCCAACATCGGGCAGGGACTCGAACACCGACCGGGACACCCAGCCGCCGTCCTGCCACACCACGCCACGCGTCCAGTTGCATATGGATTGCGCGAGCAAGGACGCGAGCTCCCCACCGAGCCCGCTGGTGGTGGTGCCATTCGCCAGCGGGGCCGACTGCAGGAACCGCGCCAAGTCCTGCACCGTCGGATCATCAATCTCATACACGTCCACGATCGACACCTCGTCTCGTTGTGTCAGGCAACGATCCGGTTGCCCTTGCTTGAGTTACAGCCCATGTGAGCCGCTTGCGTATTGCGTGGGGTGTCGTCGCCACCGAGCGACAGTGGAACCACGTGGTCGATCGACGGAGTGCCCGGATCAGGCCAAGCGGCACCCGGGTCGATTGGCTCATCGCAGAGTTGGCACACCCATTGGTCCCGCTCGAAGATTGACTCGCGGGTGTACGGCTCCTGCTTGGCTGCGCTGAGCATTCGGCGGCGGCGAACGCTGTCCGCATTCCGTTTAGCCCTGTACTCCGGGTCGGCTTCCCACCGCCGCTTATGGTTCGCCTTACGCGTGTCGAGCTTCTTCTTACGGTGGGTCTCGTAGTAGGCCCGATCGCGTGCGCGAACCAGATCAGGCTCCTCGCGACGTCGCGTCTTTCTCTGCTCGCGAACCGCATCCCCATTGCGCTCGTGATAGTCCTTCTGCCAAGCAAGCCGAGAATCGCGATTGGCTTCGTACCTAGCCGCATTGCTGGCATTGATCCGATCGCGGTTGGCCGAGTTGTAGACCCTCATGTAGGCGATCTTCTTATCCCGATTAGCCTCTCTGTAGGCGCGCTCCCGATGTCGAACGCACACCTTGCAGGCAGTACGACGACCGTCACGTTTCGACGCGTCCTTGTGGAACTCAGCGAGCATCTTCGATTCGTTGCACCTGGTGCACACCTTCACAGCCTCATCGGCCTCGCATGTATGCTCTTCCACAGCCTGCTCCTTGGTCGCTCAAGTGAGTGGGTCAGTGGCCGGACGGTGTTAGCGCACCCCCGGCCACGCCTACATTCTAGCAGGTAACAGGGCATTTTACCCGCCCATGGAGACCCTATGAATCCAGCCCGCGAACCTACGCAGTTTGGTCAACCCCTTCATTCCAGGCTCTAGCTCGGCGTCACCCGAACCGATCTGTAGGGTGATCCGGCCGCGGGCCGACCGGGAATCTTCATAAGTCACTTCCGACACCCTGTCGACTTCCACCGTCCCATCACGCATCTCGACACCCACAGGCCATCCCGTGCGAATGTGGCGACCCACCAGGTAGGGCATCCCGTTCTCGACCGTGATCGCGTGCGACGTGTACCCGCGGTGCGCGTACGCGGTCGACTTGAGCGCCTGCGCCACCTGCAGCGACAATCCGGTCGCCTGGGAATCGGTGAACGCCTCGTGCAGCGCCCACGGCCCCTGCACCTCGTCAGCCCGACGATCCTTCACCGAGTGGAACGCCATTGCCACATCCTTGGCACGCTCCGCCAGGAAGTCGGGCAGGAACCCCTCGAGCTGGAAGAACCCGGCGATACCGCGGACGAGGGCCTCGAGCCCACCGATCACAACGTCGTTGATGAAGTCCGGCGACTTGCCGCCGCCGGTGAACCGGCGAGCCATCTGGATATGGACCGTCTGCGACACCTCGTCGACCGGCGACCACTCCCCATCGGAGTAGACCGGGAACACCTCACCGTCACGGCCCGCCAGATCGTCGATCGCGCGCGGGTCCTGCGGATCCGCGACAGGGAACTGCACCCACTCGAACAAGTCCTGGGCGATCTCGATCCCCGTGCGCAGCAGACCCCCGGACAAGGTGCCCGTGAACGCCCGCGAATTACTCCGCGGTACGAAGTCGAAGATCAACGTCGTCCGGTGAAGCACGTGATGCTGCGGGAACGGCTGTTCGTCCTCGCCGTGGATGTACAGCGTCGGCACCATCTGCAGGTTCTCCGCCTCGCAGATGTCCAGCACCGCGTCGTACACCTTGTCCATCCGGTACACGCCGTTCGTCCACGACGTGTTGTCCGGCTCCCGGTAGAACCGGGCGTGCGTCATGATTGGCCACAGGTCGCCTTGCAGGCGCTGCAGTTCCGGGATCATGATCGCGGCGCACACCGTGGCCGCCGGCCCGATCGGCATCCGCCACTTCGACGGCTGAAACTCCGCCGGCAGGCCCGGGTCCGGCCAGATCCGCATCCAGTTCAGGTACTCGATGCAGTGCACCGCCGACACCTCGATGTAGCGGCGCTTACCCTTCCGGGTGCGGGTGAACGACACGGTCAGCCACATGGTGCGCCAGCCGGGAAGATCCACCACGATCGGTCGGGCCGTGTCCCGCGGCTGGCCGTAGAAGTACTCGCCCCAGTGCTCGTCGTCCGGGACGAGGATGACTAGACCGCCGGGCGCGTTCTCCTTCTCTGTGAACTTCAGCTCGGCGTAGTCGCCGCATGGCGACCACACCTGCATGAACTTCGACATGAACCGGACGTGCGCCCGCGGATGCCCGTAGGTGTCCCGTTCCGCCTTCTCGTCCGCCGTCAGGGCGGCGTACATGCTCCTCGCGGTGGTCACACCAGCCCCTCCCGCTGCACTGCAACCGTGCCCCACGCCGACGACTGCGACGATCCGCCGGTCACCTTGACGTCCACACGCGACACCTCACGGGGCCGCAGCGGGTGCTCGATCTTCGTGCCCGGCTTCATCTCCGGCCACAAGTTCCGATCCACCCCGTTGATGTCCCGCGCCCGGATCGTCGGGCGGGCTTCGTCGGTGTTGACCAACGCCCACTCATCCGCCCTCAGCATCGGGAACTCGACATCGTTACCCGCCCACCGCAGCCTGAACCGGCCCGGACCGCGCAGCACGAACTGCGGCCACGGCGGCCACTCACTGTCACCGGGGTACAGGTACAGGTCGCCCCGCCCCGACCCGGCCGCGTTGATCCACTCGTCGGTGTCGTCGGCCTCACGCGCCAGCGGCGACTCGACGATCAGCAGCAGATCAAACGTTGCCCAGTTCCGCGGCCCCGGATCCCGACCGAGCGCAGGCTTGAATGACTCCTTGCGGACCGCCAGCCACCGCCAGCCGGTCGCCGACGTGTACGCCAACAGCCAGCCCGGCCGGCGGCGTTCAATCAGGTTCGACAACCACAACCAGCGGCGGCGGAACGCGTCAGCCGACTCGGCCTCCACGTACAGCTGCAGATCGATGGTGCCGTGCCCCATCTTCGTGCCGATCCACGTCTCACCGGACTGGCGGGCCGCGGCCTCGAACAGTGACTCGACCTCCGCCGACCCCAACCCGTCCGGGTCCGGGCCGAGCCACACCCCGTCCGACCCGGCTAGCGGCTCCCCGGACAGGTGCACGATCCGCCCGTCGGGGGACATGTACCAGACCAGCGTCTGATCCAGCGGCAGTAGGCCCGTCATGTCACCACCCCCCGACGAGAGTCTCGGAACGGACAGCACGCCGCACCTCACGGCCGACCGCAGTGGCGGCGTCCTCGTCCTCGACGTGCAGGTTCTCGATATGCACCAGCGGCACCGCGCCCTGGGCGCCTTCGGATGCCTCGGCGGCCTCCGCAGTGGGCGGTTCGGCCACCGCCACCGGCCCCACGGTGGGGGCCTGCGCCTGCTGCACTTCCGACATCAGGCTGTTGACGTCGGTGACGAGACCACCGAATCCGAAGAACTCGGCGATGCCGTCGCCGATCTCGGACTGTGCGGCCGGGATGATCCCGTTGGCGAACTCCTCGAGCGCGACCATGCCTTCGTCGACCCACGCCTCGATCGCCGGGGTCAGCTCGATCACCGCACCGATCAGGGCCTTGAGGTCGCGCCACTGGTCGTGGCTGAACACCGGCTCCGGCATCCCAGAGGTGTTGATCCCGATACCGTCATCGGGCAGCCAACCACCCTGGTCGTAGCCGCCGGCCCGGTCGTAGGCGGCCGAAATGGACCCATATTCGTTCATCGCGTAGTTCAACGATGACCGCAGGTTGTCCTCCGGGGACCAGATGTTCGTGTACCCCGGATCCGCGTTCGTCAGGAACGTGTCGTCGCGCATCTGCATCAGGCCCTTGGTTGGCCAGCCTGCAAGCGCGTTGGAGTCCCACAGGTTGATCGCGTTCGGGTCGCCCCCGGACTCCTGGTTCATGCGCCGCAGCACCGAACCGACGAGAGCCTGCGAGTGCCCCTTCTCCGCGAGCAGCCGCTCCACCAGGCTGCGGAACTGCTCAACGCCCGGCGTGCCGACCCAATCGCCGTGCGGCGAACTGCCCCCCGACTGGCCCATCAGGAACTCCTTGACAGAGTCGACCAGCTTCGTCGCCATGCCCTTAGCAACCCCGCCGAACAAGCCCGGCCCCTCTGGGATCATGCCCATGATCGGATCCATGATCGAGGAGAACGCGTTCGCCACCAGCGACCGCACCGCCGACACGCCACCACCGCCCCCGCCGGGGCCATCGTGAGAGATGACGTCCCCGGTGTACGGGTCGACCATGCTCGCCATCGCCCAGTGCACGTGATCGGAGTGACCGCCGATCGCACCAGTGGGGGCGCCGTTCTTCATGTTCGGACCCGGATCCCAGAACAACTCGAGGGTGTCCGGGTACTCGCGGGCGATCCACGACGCCAGCGCACCGGACGGGCCGAAGTCCACCGCCCGGCCGGCCATGTGGTTGTCGAACCCGGACCCGACATCCTGATAGCGGGTGCCGGAGGTGATGACCTGATTCGGGAACGCGTTGGCCACGGATCCGGCCATTGCTCGCTGAATGTCGGTGGTGAGCTTCTCCCAGCCCGGCAGCACACCACCGGCGGCGTAGTGCCCGGCGTGACCGAGGGGCAGACCCTTGCGGGCGCGGGCGTTGAGCTCGTCAATCGCCTTCGGTCCGCCGACAGCGTCGACGAACTCGGTCGTCATGATGCCCTCGCCACCACCCAGATCGACGCGCACGCCGGTCTTGGGGTCCACGAAGTTGTAGATGTCCCGGCCCGGCGTGTGGCCGGGCAGGACACCACCGCGGGCGTAGGCGCCGAGCGCCTCGGGCATCGGCATCTCGTCCAACTCGTCGAGACCGAGCCAGCCGGCCACCTTGTTCCACACGGCCCTGATGCCGCTGTTGTACACGGTGTCGATGACGAACCGGATCGGGGCGGCGGTGATGCCCTTGATCCGGTCCCACATCTGCCCGATGAAGTCGACCGCCGTCTGGAACGCGTCGCGCACGAACCCGAGCCCGGTCTTGAGCCCCTCGAACGCCGGATGCACCACGGTGTCGAGGACCCAGCGGATCCCGTTCCCGAGGGCGTCCCACGCGGGCTTGATGACTACGTTCCACACCCAGTTGAAGAAGTCGCCGACCGCACCGAGCGCGGCCTTCAGCGCATCCCAGGCGGGGGAGATGACGTTCTGCCACACCCAGTTGATGCCCGCGCCGAGGGCGTCCCAGGCGGGCTTGATGACGTTGTTCCAGTAGAACCAGAACGCCGCCCCCACCGCGCCGAGAGCCGCCTTCAGCAGCTCCCACGTCGGGTTAATGATCGTGGCCCACACCCACTGGATCCCGGCGCCGAGCGCATTCCACGCCGGCTGGATCAGGGCAGTCCACACCCACGAGAAGAACGCACCAAGCGCCTGCAACCCGAACTGCATCGCATCCCAGACAGGCTTAATGACGTTGTTCCACGCCCCCACCACAAGGTCGGCAACCAGGCCCCAGTACAGCTTGACGCCCTCCCACCACAGCAGGGCAGCCGTCACGACGACCGCGAACGCGATCTTGAGGCCCTCGAAAATGGGGGAGATGAACGCCCACGCCGCAGCGAACGCGCCCTTGATCATCTCCCACCCGGACAGCAGGACACCCTTCACCCACTCCCAGGCGGTGCCCATCGCGGAGGTGAAAGACTCCCAGATCGCCTTGCCGGTCTCCGTCTGCGTGAAGAACCACGTCAACGCCGCGATCAGACCGACAATCGCCCCCGCGATCAGGCCGAAGATGTTGGCCTTCATCGCCAGATTGAGACCCCGGATGCCCTTCTCAGACAGCAGGGTCGCCACCGCCATCGCCCGAGTCGCGACCGTGTACGCCACCATCCCGATGCGGGCGAGCGCGAGACCTGCCGCCATCGACCCGATGACGATCGTCAGGCCGATCACCAGTTCCTTGTTCTCCCGGATCCACTCGACCAGATCCTGAATCGCGGGGATCACGTTGTCGCGGACCCACACCCCGCCCTCACGCAACGCATCGAACGCCGCCCGGGCGTAGGGCTCCAACTCCACCAGGGCCTGGTTCTTGAGGATGTCGAACTGCTCACCCAGCGTGCGGGTCTCATCCGCGAGCCCGAGAATCGTGTCGTCCGAGGCATTGATGCCGGACATGAAGTCGTCGACCTGCAGCGTCCCAGACTGCACCGCGTCGATGAACGACGCCGCGCCCCGGGTACCGAACAAGCCCTCCGCCAGGTCGTAGGCAGCGGCACGGTCACCGGCCTCCATGAACCGGTCGATCTCGTTGACCGTGTCGAACAGGGCGTCCTGCGGGTCCTTGCCCGCCTCTGCGAACTCGCCCAGTGATCGGGTGAGCCGCTGAATGACCTGATCGCCCTGGATGCCGGCCTTGTCCAGTGAACCGATGAGCGCCGCCGACTCGTCGAAACTGATGCCGAACTGGCGCAACGCGGCGCCGCCCTTGCCCATGCTGGACGCGAGGGAGTCCACGCCCACGCCGGTCGCCTGCGACACCCGGAACAGGGTGTCCAGCGCTCCTGACGTGTCCGCCCCGGAGATGCCGAACCCGGTCATCGCGGCAGAGATGTCGTTGATGTTCGGAGCGATGCCGGTGATGTTCTCCAGTTCGAGCATCTGCCGCGACACCGTCTCAAGGTCGGTACCGGTCAACCCGAGACGGGTGTTCAGGTCCGCGAGGGTCGAGCCCACCTCGCCCATCGCGTTCGGGACCGTTCGCATCACCGACAGGGCCGACGCTTCCAGGCCCGCCAGCGCCTCACCCGAGGCGCCCGTACCGACTCGGATGTCGCGGGACATCGAATGGAAATCCGACCCCAGCGACACCAGGTAGCCAGCGGTGGCGATCGCTGCAGCGCCGACCGCTACGAGACCGACTTCGAGGATCTTCTGCGCCGACTCCAGATCCTTGGTGGCCTGCTCCGCCTGCTCGGCGGACAGCTTCGACTCACCGACTGCACGGGACTGCTCCCGCGCCGCCTGCTCCGAATCTTTGTGGGCCTGCGCTAGACGCTCCTGCGCCCCGGTGAGGTTCTTGTCCGCCTGCTCCGCTGCGGTCGTCGCCTCCGCCTGACGACGGCGCTGTGACTCCAGTTGCTCCTCGGCACGGGCAATCTTCACCGGGTCGCCGGACTCGAGCGCCTTGTTGTACTGCTCCTGCGCGACACGGACCTTGCCGGCGGCGTCAGCAACACGGTTATGTGCCTTCTCCGCCGCGCTGCTGGCCTTGGTGACTGCGGCCTCCGACTTGGAGATGCCGTCGGCGATCTCCTTGCCGACCTGCTCGCCGACCTTCGCCCCCGCCCCCTTGGTGCCGGACGCCAGGTTCTTCCCGAAATCCTTCAGAGAGGGGAGTACCGGGACCCAGACCGCATCGTCAGAAGCCACAACGACCACCCCTCACTTCTTGGATCGGTGCGGGTGAAGCGAATCCACCCACCGCTCGATGTCCTCATTCGTCAGATCGCCTCGATCGCCGTAATGCGTCGACCCCTCGGCCTTCGCCCACGGATAGTCGCGCCACTTCGGGAACTTCGGTTTCTTGCCGTCCTTCTGCCAGATCAGGAGCTTGACGATGACCTCGAGGAAGTAGCCGAGGCGCCACAACAGTGCCTCGGTCCACGTCCACGACTGCCCGTTCATCTGCGCCCTGTGCAGCGCCGAATCCGGCGGGAGTCCGTTGATCAGCGCCACGAGCTTTCGGCCCGTGATCTCGCCCCGCCAGAACGCCGCGAGGGGATCACCGAGCGACGGATACTCGTGGATCAGCGCTGCTTCGATCGCCTCCGCGTGGCGCGCGAGGACTTCTGGGTAGGGTCCGTCTGCTCAACCCACGACTTCACCGCGTCAGTGAGAAGCTCACGCGCCGTGGACGCCGGGTCGGACATGCCCTCGAACAGGGCCAGGTAGTCATCGGTCTGGTCGTCGAGATACATCTCGATCAGCTCACGAGAGAACTCAGACGGCAGCAGTTCACCGTCCTCAAAGTCGCGCCCGAGCTGCACCAGCTCGTCGCGCCACGCCTCCGACGCCATCCGCGGGTCACGGACCTGGAACGACTTCTCGTCGTCAACAGGCCAGTCGAAACGGTCCTCGGTGCCGAGCGCCTCCTTGCGGGTCGCCAGCATCTCGGACAGGGGTGTCACCTTCGCAGCCATAGCCGCACCTCCACTTTCACGGGCATTCATGGGTATGAAGACGCCGGCCGAGAGCTACCCATGAAACTCTCGGCCGACGCCGATCAGGCGCCCACCAGAGGTGGGCGAGGGGAAACGGTCAGGGCGTGGGCAGGACCAGCGCGGACGAGCGGCGCTTGATCGAGTAGCCCAGCTGGTTGACCTGGCAGGAGATCGAACCCGGCATCTGCACCGAGCCGTCACGGTTGTAGGTGATCGCCCCGGACGGGGTGAACGTGCCGCGGGGGATGATGATCCGGTCGTGGCCGGTGCCGCCGCCGGACGCGATGTCCAGGCTGTACAGGCGCTCGTCCACCTTCGGCACACCGCCGTCGGTCCACTCGTAGTAGGAGTCACCCTCCGTCGGGGTGACGAGCTCGAACGCGTCCTCCGGGATGCCGTAGAACACCGACAGGGTGGAGATCGAGCGGGCCATCATCGTGAACCCGAACGTGATCGCCCGCGACAGGCGCCACTCCTTCAGGTTCCCGGCCGCCTGCCACACCTGCACGTTCGCCGACTCGTCCTCGAGGGACTCCTCGATCCCGTCCGTGGACAACCAGCCGAGGTCGACGTACTCCGCCTCGTACGGGTCGAGACCCGTCGGCTCCGCCGTACCCAGAGGCGCGTACGAAACCGCGCCCTCCTTCGCGAAGTCGACCGCATCCGGGTCGTAGTTGGGGCCGGTCTTGTCAATGTCCGCCATCACTGCCTCCTTCAGGCATGAGAAAAACCCCGCACGGTGTGTACGGGGTTCGTGGTTCTAGTTGGGTGGGTCAGTTGTCGGAGCGGACACGGAATGTGACCGCAGCTCCTCTGCGCCTGATGCGTTCGTTGTAGTCCGGGCGGCGCGCGAACACCGGAACCTGCACCGGCGTGAACGGCAGCCCCGGCGCCCCAGATAGGAGCCATTCACGGACCGCCTGAGCCGTGTCGAACGCCGCATCGAGGGTGGAGGCGTACACGTCGAGGTCTACGTCCACGAGGTCGTACAGGGAGCGGCGTGGCCCGTTCGAGAACCGTTCCGCCTCCTGCGACGGGAGCTCGGTCACCTGAACGAACGGAGATCCGGCCTCGATGTCGACCGCGTCCACTCCAGACGCCGTCACCGACGGCAACGACACCAGCGCCACCACCAGATCGGCTTCGACGTCACGCACCGCTTACGCCTTCTTGCTGTCCGAGTCCGGCTTCGCCGCCGGCTTGCTGGAACGCTTCGGCTCCTCCACACGGACCAGGCCCTCACGCGCCAGCGACCGGGCCTTCGCCCGAGTGACCTTCTCCGACGTGCCGACCTTCTTCGAATCGCGGTGACTTGCCCACGTCACCGACACCATGTCATCTGCCATCTCGCTATACCTCTCTCGCGGCCCGGCCCAAGGCGCGGATCCGTTTCGTTGATTCCGTCCCGTACTCCTCCCAAGGGGAGTCCGACACGACGTTCACCCTTGAACGACCACCAGGGCGGATACCCGCTTCCACCCGGATCTTCGCTTTCCCGCCCTCCGCGGCGGTGATGGCCCGTGCGCGGGCGGCCAACTGTTCTGCCACCCGTTTCTCGGCCTGCCTCACCGGCTTGGAGCGGTTGACCTGACGCCAGATCTCGTCGTTGATCGCCACGGCTTAGTCCTTCACTCGTTGGAGTTGGACCTCGAGGTGATGGATTCCGTTGATGATCGTGGGGTGGGGAAAACGATGGACGTCGCCATCCACGCTGTATTCATCGCCCGACGCGACCCGGATCCGACTCTTTGAGTCCAGTGGCAGATCCCGTCCAGGCGGGGTGATCATCTGCCAACTCGTGATGATTGTCGGGCGCTCCGGCGGGCCCTCCGATGACGTCGTCGGCTGCACCGAGACCGGGAACTCCACCGGCGTAACCTCCGGGTCGTCCCACGACCACCGGCCGCCGCTGGACGAGTACCTGTCCTCGACCCACGTCGCCCGAAGTATCTCAATCTCGGTGGTGAACCCCTGACTCATTCCGGCCACCTCTGGGGCTTGGGGAATGTTCCCTTGGGCATCGCCCTCACTGATCCGCCGAACATCGCCAGATGCCAATCCAGTAGACGGATACCGCCAGCAGCGTCAGCGACCAACGTCCCCGACCCCGCCAGCGAACCGTTACGCCACGAGTAGGACTGATGCCCCCGGTACTCGCCGGGGAGTAGCGCGGTCGCGACCATGTCAACCACGACGATCCGAGCGAGTTCGTGCTCTTCCATCGTTGCGATGTGGGTCTTGACGTTCGTCTCCAATAGCCGCGACGCCACAAGCACGAGCGACTCGGCGCGCTTCTCCTCAGACGGGGTCAGTGGCCGAGGGAACTCGGCGGCCACATCACCGACACTCGCGAACGGTTCCTTGACTACCCACATAGGGCCCCCTTCCCTAACCGCTCTGCATCACTCGGCGTCGGTCGGCCCAGCCTTGCGGCGGGTGCGGGGCTTCGATGCCTGGACGGGCTCAGCGGCCCGAGCACGGATCAAACGCTCCGCCTCAGACTCTGACACCTCGACAGTCTCGCCCTGCACCCGCCGCACATGCCCGCCGTCCGTGGGCTGGTCCCACCACTGGCAGGTCAACCTCACCGCAGACATCAGGAGATGCCGGTGATCCGGAACGCGGCCTTCGGGTTGTCGACCGCGTACACACGGGATTGGAAGCAATCCGACCGGTACGACATGGTCGGGCCACCACTCGAGTCCGGTCCGCCACCCTCGGCGTAGAGCGGGGTCATCTGCAGCGGAATCGCATCCGAACGGAAACCGACAGTGCCGGCCTCCATCACGAGGACCTCGGTGGGGTCCATGTAGCGGGACTGCAGCACGTTCAGGCCGAACACGGTCTGCGGGAGCTGCCCCGTGTACAGCGGGTTCGCGGACGCCGCGTCACCGATGTACTTCGACTGCACCTTCTCGTTACGAAGGAGGGCGGTCACGGCACGCGGGTGCGCGACGATCGTGTCGGGGCTGTACCCGAAGTTGCGGGTGTCGTCGCCGTCCACGTTGGCGCCCTGGATCGCGTCGATCGCGTCGAACACGTCCTTGATCGGATCTCCGGTCGTGCCCCACGTAGCGGAGGCAGCCGCGTCCGGAACGCTGGCGGCGTTGAACGACGCCAGGCCGGCGCGGATCGACGACCGCAGGACGTTGTTCTGCAGGGCAGTGATCTGCTGGTTGACCAGGTCGATCTTGTTGAAGTTGCGCATCTCGAACGAGACACGCACCGCCTGCGCGATCTTCTGGGCGATGACCGTTCGCACCTTGCCGATGTTGAGATCCGCGACCGGGATCTCGCCGAACTCGGCGACGTTCTCCGCGTCCGAGTTGAGGAAAGGCGCGGCGGCCTCACGGTAGGCGACGACCCCCTGGTTGGAGCCGCCGTCGCGGAAAACCGCGTCGACCAGGAACGCGCCATCGAGGTTCTGGATGATCCGCTGGGCGATCCACGTGGGGTCGGCGATCATCGAGTCGACGGTGATCTTGTCGCCGTCGTAGATCGAGGTGATGTTGTTAGCCATCAGTCACTCCGTTTCGTGTCAGGCCGAGGCGGCCGGGTTGGGGCAGGTCAGCAGAACAACCGCCGTCTTGTCCGTGTCGCCAGTGGCCGCACGGACCACAACACCGACAGGGTTAGTGCCGGTCGCGGACACAGCGCCGCCAGCGGCGGCGTAGACGGTTGCACCGACCGCAGCCTCTCCGTCGAGGCGGAGCGGCAGCGCGGCACCTGCGGAGTGAACCGCCACATGCGCCGGCAGACCATGCTGAAGGTCGTTCGGCTCCCGCGGCACATCCGGGGCGCCGGACGTGGCGACTGCACCAAACGGCACGTCAGCAGCGCCACACGGAGAGACACCACCCGCGGCGAGGGTGACGACAGAGAACTTGGTGACCGCGTCAGCAACCTCGAACGAGATCGGACCGGTCTTGAAGGTGGGATTGGACATCTGGCTTCTCCTCAGAGCTTGGGACGTGCGGCGATACCCGCACGATCAGCGGCAGCGGACAGTTCGTTCGAGGTGCCGGTGTCAGCATCGCTGCCACCGCGGCCGGCCTCTTCGCGAGGGATTCGCCCGGATGCCATCTGGTTGATGCGGGCCTTCGCGTCATCGGGATCACCGAGCACACGAGTCACCCACCGGTCCTTCGACGCGGCGGACAGCTTGCCGGCGTCGATGGCGTTCTGCACGAACTCCTCGGCGTCCTCGCGGGTGGTCTTCTCGTCGAACTCGTCGCCCTTCTCGGCGCGAGCCAGGAGGTCGGCGTAGACCTCTTTGTCGAGGACAACCGTCTCATCGTCCGGCTCGACGGTATTGGCCGGGGCCTCGTCGCCCTGATCGTCCTCGTCGGGCGTCTCATCCGCTTCATCGGACGGGTCCTCGGCGGGGTCCTCGTCTGCGGCCCGCTCGTTCAGCGCCTCATCCAGAGCCGCCAGAATCGTGCCCTCGTCAGCGTCAGCGTCGGCGACACCGAGGCGCTGGCGGAGCTCGTTCATGAGATCAGCCATGCTGCTCTCCTTCCTGTTGTCCTCCGCCAGCGCGGAGGAAGTCTGAACTGCCGGGGCGGGAGCCTCACGGCGCCCGGCGTAGTTGAAAGACGCGAGGTTGAACCTGTTCGTAGACGCGGCAGGGGAGGGGACGCCGGACTCGACCCGCTCCACCAGCCCGGCCTCGACCGCCTCCGTCGGGGAGAACCACGTCTCCGCCCGCATCGCCTCACGCCACATGTCCGCCGGAGTGCCCGCCTTCTCGGCGTAGATCTCAGCGATAAGCATCGTCTCCGCGTCGATACGGTCCGCGATCTCCCGCAGACCCTCGGCGTTGCCGATTCCGACAATCCACGCGTCGTGAATCATCATCTCCGACGCGGGACGCATGATGACCTCGTCGCCGGCCATCGCTATGAACGACGCCGCCGACGCTGCCAGCCCCTCCACGATGGTCACGATCCGGGCCTTGTGAGAGCGCAGCGAGTTGTAGATCGCCATGCCCTCCCACACCTCGCCGCCCGGGCAGTTGATGAGAAGCCGGATCTCCTCCGTCTCGTCAGGCAGCGCGTCAAGCGTGTCAACGAACTCCTTCGCAGACACACCGAACGGGCCACCCCACGAGTCGACCGGGTCGTACAAGCGGATCGTCGCCACCCCGGAATCAGTGACCGTCGCAGTCACTTCGGCCCGCGACCGGTTCGGATCGGTGATGAACGGGTTCATGAATCCTCCGTCTGATTCGGCAGTGGTCGTTTCGGGGGCAGGCTGTACCGCCTACGAACTTCTTCCTCGAGGTCCTTGTCCGGCAAGATCACGCCCGAGTTCGTCAAGATCGACAGGGATTCGGCGGTCAGTTCCTTCTTGGAGCCGATCGGATCGAACACCAGCCGCGGGTACGGCCCGCCAGTCGAGTCGAACGCGATGTCGACCATCTCTTCGATCAGGTACTTGTTCGCGACCGTCGCGATCTGTTCACCGATCGTCTGCAGCGACTGAATGAACATGTCCAACTGGGTCTCAGCGAGCGCGTACGAACCGCCCTTGCCGTCCAAGTTCAGGACGTGCGCCAGTCCGGCTTTCGTGATCTCCCGGTTGTGGAAGTCGATCGCCTCACGCGGCGACACGAGCTGGCCCTTCGTGCCCGCGATCTCCAGCTTCGCCCCGAATGGGATCGACGCCCCGGCCTCCGACCCGGCACGCAGACCAGCCGCAAGCTTCTGGCCCCGATCCAGCTCCTCCCGGTCTTCCGGGTTGGCCGTCGTGTACACCGGCACACCCATGCCGTTGCGCTCAAGCACCTGCGCCTCGAGACGCATCAGTTGGTCCTTGAGTACCCAATGCTTGTAGGCGGGCCGAAGCATCGACGTCCCGGTCCAGTCCTGCACCACCGGGTCATGCACGTACACCAACAGTCGCTCCACAGGGATGACGATCGGCTTCGCGTCCCTCGCCCCAGGGCGGGGATTCTGCTCAATCGACTCCAGCCCGCCGTCATCAGCGATGTTGATCTTCGCGATCGTGTCCGGCATCCGCGGCGCCAGTTTCCACAACCTGTCCCGGCCGTCAACGATCTTGTACACCTTCTCGAAGAACATCACACCGTAGGTGAGGGACTGCAGTGCCCAGTACAGGTGCTCCTGCCACGACACATGCCCACCCGACGACGACACCGGATTCGAGCCATCATCACCCAACACCGGCAGTCGAAGATCCTCCGCCACCAACTGCACCCGCGCCACGTCCGCACCATTCGGGTCAATGCGCCACGTCGTGCGCTGCGGCGGCAACGTGACACCCTTGATCAGGCTCTTCACCTGCGCGTCCTCACGCACCATGCGGGAGTACTGCCGCACCGACTGCGGCCACTTCAACTCGAAGTTCGTCTCCGCCAGACGGGAAACCCCAACCGGCTTCGCATACCCAGTCTCAGTAGTGTCGGCCATACTCACCCCCTAGAAACTCATCGACTGCCACGACGACCCCGAACCAACCGGGACCGCAGGAACCGACTTCAACGGCGCCGCATTCACAACCAGCGGCTTGAACACCGACACACCCCACGTCGCGTGAGTCAGCGCCACCAACTGCGACACCTCACCCGAATGGCGCTCCCACGCCTTCGACCCGTCAGAGAACTCCCGGAGTCGGGCCTGCTCAAGAGCGGACACGAGCCGAGGATCGTCGTCGTGAGTGGCCTTGCCCTCACGCACCTGGACGAGGAAGTCGCGGCACGCCTCTTTCACGTGGGTCAGGGTCATCGACGTCACCTCGATCCCCGCGTCCTCGAGCGGGATCCGGAACGCGCCGGCCGCGGACTTCGGATCCAACAGCACCGCGGTCGGCGTCTCACGCGCCTTGACCGACTTGATGCGGGACACGATCTCCGCACGATCGAACGGGCCGTGATAGATCACCTGAGCGTGAACACCGGTCGCGGTCTTCACCCCCTGGGCGATCGACGCGAACTTCTCATCGGGGGTCGCCTCCACCGCCAACACGAAGTGCCCGGCACGGACAGGGGAACGATCCACCAACTGCCCCCAGACATCCAGATCAATCTCCGGGCCGAACTCGTCAGCGGCGGCCCGCTCCTCGAACCAGACGCCGCGGCCCAGCGCATCAACGTCGAACGCGAGTCGGCCACGGTCGGTTGCCATGCCCCGCATGTTCTTCCGAATCTTCTCCGCGGTCTTGATCACGCCGTAAGACGGGTTCGCGTACTTCCACGTCGCCTCATCCATGCGGTCCATGTCTTCCGGCGCCATGTACTCGATGAGGAACATCTGCGGGTCATCCCCGGCCAACGCCTGACGACGCAGCCCGGACAGCACCTCGCCTTTCGGCATCTCATCCGCGTTGACCGCCGATGACACGTAGAGCGTCTGCGGATCCTCGGCGGCGTCCTGCGCGTAGTTCAGCGCGGACATCTCGCCCTCGGAGAGGTTGTACGCCTCGTCGTAGACGGCTAGGTCCAGCTTGGTCAGGCCCCGACCTGTATCGGGGGAGCGGGTCGTGAACGTGACCGTACCGCCGTTGTCGAACACCAGGACTCCCTCGCCCTGGGAGCACGTTTTCTTGACGATCCGCCGGCGCAACGACGGTCGGGACCAGATCATCGCCAGCGTCCGCTCGTACATCTCCTTCGCGGTCTTCCACCTCTGGGCGGTGTAGAACACCTTGTGCCCTGCCAGCATGGTGCGCCGGATGATGACGGCGGAAACGAGCTCGGACTTACCGTTCTGCCGCGTGCAGATGAGCACCCCGTCGGTGTGCGTCCACCGCCCCTCAGCGGTAGTCGCCTCGATCAGCCGAACAGACCCGCCCTGCCACGGCATCAACGGATGACGGATCCGCTCCATTAACGTGATCGTCTTCTCGCCCAACGACCAGTCGCCCGGAGTGGCGACAAGATGATGCGGCTCCTGACGACCGGTCAGCGTCGGCCACGACTCCATCCCCGCCGACCAGAAGTCAGAGCCCAGCGAGGTCGTCGCCTCCATCTCCCGCACCGCCGTCATCGCCCTGCCTTCTCTCGATTTCGGCAAGGAGCTGTCGGAACACCGTCGTCAACTGCCGCTGCTCCGACACCGCCGTGTCCAGCTTCAGCACCAACTCCCCGTCAAAGTCCGAACGGAATACCCGGCACCATGAATCCGCATCACCTGACGTCAACGCGTGCAGCCGATCCAGACGATCCTTGATGCGCGCCGCCTCAACGACCAGCGACGTCGTCGAGTACTCGTCATCCGGCCGGGACAGCGCCCCGTGCAACTCCGTCCCACCCGGGCCGAACTCGTCCACCACCGTCACCTCCAAACCCGCAACTTTTCGGGCCGTACAAAAAAGCCTGACTACCGGCGGGGGGCTGTCAGGAGCGGTACCCCTTCAAGATTTGTGGGGGGTGGGTCAGATGAGGGGTTGCACTCCGCTGGGGAGGCCGTGGGGGTCGCTGGGTGTCGCTGTGGCGGCTTGGCGTTCGAGTTGGCGTGCTCTGCCCATGCGGCGGTTGCATCGTCCGTGGGTTAGCCGTGAGGGTTTGTGTCCGCGGCGGCTGGTCTGGTCTTGGAGTTGGTCTTCGTGGTCAGCTTCGAGGGCCATGCCGTCGTAGTTGCGGGTCTTGTCTCGCCACATGGGTTTGCCGCAGTGTTCGCCGTTGATGACCGCGGGGCATGGTGTGCCGTCGCGGTGTGTGCGCATGAGACGGTCGCGGTGGACTTGGTGTTCCCTGTACCCGTACCCGCGTGCTGTCGTGCCGGTGGACATGGCCGGTCCTTGGCTATCTAGATTCTGGATTGGGTGTGGTCATCTCGGTGCGCCACGCCTTGTCGAGTCTCGACTGTGCCAGCACGTCCGGAGAGATGGAGGGCTCACCCTTGGGGATGATCTCGAGGTCCGCGGTGAGGATCGGTAGCGACACGATCGGAATGGCGTGGGCCTCGTCGACGCTCTCGACGTCGGGGCCGCGCTCTGCGATCGCGTAGGGGAACTCGATGCCGTCGATGTACACCTTGTGTTGCTTGCGGTCGATGGTGATCTTCTTTGCGAGCTCAGGCATTGTCCGCTCCTCGTGTGGTTTGGCCCGGTCGGTCGCGTGTCGCGTGTGTATCGCGCCCTCGCTCGATGGCGGGGCCAGTGGGGGAGTGAGCGCGGACGGCGACGACCGGGAGACTAGGGGTCGTGGCCCGGTGTGGTCACGGGATACGACTAAAGCGAGCCGCATCCAATGGGGACGGGGCTCGCTCTAGACGTCAGTCTAGCACACAGTTCAGACAGTGCAGGTCAAGCAGGTTTCGCTTTCTGGCGGCGCATGTGGGCGATCACCTCCCGCGGCGAGTACACACCCTTGCCCGGCTGGGGGCCGAACCTGGTCACATGGTTGCGTCGGCCCCAGTTGCGGATCATGTCGGCGGTCGGCTTGCACTGGCCGTGTGTCCATTCGGCTACCAGTTCGGCGCAGGTGGGGGCGTCGACCTTCGCGTGGGTCATCCCTTCGCGGCGTTGTTCCGGGGTGTAGTCGGCGAGCAGCTTCTCCGGTGGTGGGGTGGTGATCGTTTGGACGATGCGTGCCCAGCGGCCCACCTCGGTGGCGCAGTCCTCAGCCCACGGCTGCTGTGCCACCCGGTGGGAGTGGTAGCGCAGATGCAAGGCGTAGCCGGCGACGTCGGCAATGGTGGGCATGGGGATGCCGGTGTCGGTGCGGAGGTTGTCGCACCAGCCTTTGAGGCAGGCGGTCATTTCCTCTGAGACGGACAGGGCTCCGATGTTGAGTGGTGGTCGACTGTCGGGGACGTTGGGGTTGCGGGCTGCCCTTCCTCCGGGTGGTGATGTCTCCCGTCGTGCGATGCGGAGCAGTTCGGTTGAGGATGTGGCGATGACAGTGCAGTCGCCGGCGAGGAGTTGGGTTCGGTGGTCGTCGAGGAATGTGTCAGTCATGGTGTCTCCCATTCGACGTGGCCTGCCTGCACAACCCAATCCGGTGTGTGGTCGGGGTGTACGGCGCAGAGTTGGTTACGTGTCCCCGCCACACCTGCCGCCCAGGTGCGGTCGTCGGTGACGATGGTGCCCTCATTGCGGCTGGGGGAGTGCGCCCGGAACACGGTGGTCACGATTCCTCCCTGAGAGCGGCAGCGATGGTGTTGCGTACCTGGTGTGCAGCCTCTTCCAGCCCGTACTCGTAAGCCTGCTCAGGGTTAGCGCGGTACGCTTCCTCTAGCCCCTCGCACACGTCGAGGACGGCCCGGAGAGCAGCCACCAGGGCCGGGACCGTAGTGCGGGCGTCCGCGATGAACTCGGCATTGCCAGGCCACGCCGTTGGGTGCATCGACCCCGGAATGTCGACGTGGGAGATGCCGGGGGTCTGATCGTTCGGGTACGCCACCCACGGTCCGTCGGTGGCGCTAGATGCTCTGCGCTCGATCTGGTCGAGTCGGTCACTGATCGACATCAGCAACTCCCATCGCAGTAGCAGTAGAAACACTCATCACAGTCACTCTTCCCGGCTGCGCATTCCCCCGTGGTCACGCCGTCAGCGTCAACTGGGTTGTCGCACTCGGGGCACGTGCGGTCACTGATCGACATGACTACTCGCCCCTCTCGCGACGTTCGACAGCCTCGGCAACGTCAGTGCCCAGGAACTCGGCCAGGGCGATCCGCACGATGTGTTTCGTCCGGTCGCGGGATTTGTGGGACTGGAAACCGCACAGACATTGGGTGCCGTGAATGTGGTGGCGGCTCTCGATGCTGTACACCGCGTGCCAGGCGTTATCCACTATCGGGTCACTGATCGACATGATGGGCCTCCTCGGCCTCGTAGGGACTGGTCGGTTCTGGCTGGCTGGCAGGGGCCATTTGTAGCCACTCGTAGCATTCGGCCCACCCCTCGGTCCATGCGTGGTCGAGCATGGGCATGATCCGTCCTGCCACCCGCCAGCAGTTGCACAGTGGCCCACCGAACGGGCTGCCGTCCTTGGCGTGATCCGACCCCGCGTGCCACACGCGGGCCACACGCTCACGGGCCGTCATCGGTCGGCCCTCACCTTGCGATAGCGGTCGAGGTACCTAGAGGCGGCACCCTTAGCCGCGCCACCCCCATGCTCAGCGTGATCTGTGGCCCACTCGATAGCGTCGTCGAAACTCACGCCCTCATCTGGGTCACCACACCAGTCGTAGACGCGGCCCAGGATGCGGTCGGCCTCGCACCCTTGGCATGTGAGGAAGTCGTAGACGTGGCCGTCGAAGACGTTGCTGGAGCGCGTATAGGTTTCGCCAGCGGAGATGGTCCCGTGACACAGTGAGCAGTGGTGAGCCTTGCGTGCCGTGGGGGTCGACTGTCGGAGTTGCTCGATCACTGGTCTGCCTCCTGCCCGAGAACGTGGCGGGCCATGCCGATGAGCATCTCCACGCCTTCTGGCTCCTGTTCGTCAAAGTCGATTCCCCCGGCCTGGGCGAGCTCCCGCGCCTTCTCCAGCACCGGGTCGGTGCCCTGCCCAGTCGAGACACCAAACAGGTCGCACACGGCATCGGTCGAGACTTCAATGTCTCCGCTGGTGTATCCGAATCTGCGTTGGAAATAAGCGGCCCTGATTGCGCCCTCTACGTCCTCGCGGGTGACGGCGGGGGCGGGCTTCATCTCCGTAACGGCCTCAGCGGTCTCCGCAAGCCACGTGATGCGCTCGAACACGCGGCCCGCGTAGGTGTGGTCTGCCTCGGGCAGGAGGTCCATCCGCAGTGCTGGGTGATCTGCGATGCGCTTCCATGCCGCCGCGTCCTGGTTCGTCTGACTGTACGGGTCAGCCAGTCGGGCTTCGGCAGCCTCAGCGCGGGCCTTCCACTCCATGTGCGCATCGGCGGACCGCTGGTGAGCGTCACGCGACCCCGCGAGCGCCTTCTCCAACTGCTCGGCGCGGGTGGCGGCGGTGTCGCGGGCGTTCTCTGCCTGCTCGGCGCGGGCGACCGCAGCATCACGCTCCGACTCCAACTCTCGCCGGTTCCGAGTCCACGCCTCCCGCTCTGTCGCGTGCTTCCGACGGCGCTCCTTCAGATCGTCAACCTGGCGGCGCAGATCATCCCGCTCCCGCTCGGCGTCCTCGGCGCGGTTGGCCCGCTCCCGCGCCTCGTGCTCCCACTTCTTCCACTGGTCACGTGCTTGGTCGCGTTCCTGCTCCACAATCCCGTGAGCACGACGCCAACGATCCGCCTCGCGCTGCGCCTCATTGCGTTCAATGTTCGCCTTGATGCGGGCCTCGTCCAGCGCCACCTTCTCCTGGTCCGGGTTGCTCAACTCGTGCATGAGTTGCTCTGCGGTCCATTTGTTCACCATGTCGGGGTTCCTTCCGCGAGACGTGAGATTGTCGGCCAGCCAGACCAGGCCGGCAGGTAGGGGATGTGGGCGAGCCAGTCGCGGGCCACCGAGTCGCGGGCGGTCACTGGTCCTCCCTCAATCCGAGTCGCTGCACGATTTGCTCCTGCAACTCGGCACCAGTCGTATCGAGGCCACGGGTCGGTTCCCACATGAGGAACTGCAAGAGCGTGGCAGTGCGCTGCTCATGTGCCAGGGCCAGGACTGCTTGGGTGTTGGCCGCGAGGGCGATAGCAGTCATGGTCGCGTCTGTCTCGCCCTCCCTCTCTAGCCAGTCGTTCACCTGGTCGTTGAGGTCGTCGACGCACAGATTGTGCGGGTTTCCGGGGAGTGCGGTCACTGTTCTGCCTCCTGGGTGATGACGTCGATCTCGGTGGTGGCAGTGACGTCGCGGTGCCGGCCGGAGGACAGGCCGAGGGTGCGGACGCCCTGCTTCGGTCGGTAGATGGATTCGAGGACACCGAACTGGCGTTTGCCGCCCGTGTAGAAGGCGATGTGCTTGCCGAGGTGGGTGTCGTCGAGTTGTCCGGCGAGTAGGCAGGTGATGGCGGCGTTGGAGGTGCCGGAGGGGGTGGTCATGGTCTGCTCCCGGTGATGAGGGCGATGAGGTCGGCGACCTGCATGACGCAGACCTGTTGAAGGGGGTCGGTGATGCCGCGGCGTTTGGCGATAACTACGCCGGCGGTGGCGTCGTCGTTGATGCGTTCGGTTTCGGCTTCGTCGAGCCAGGGGCCGATGAGGTAGCGGCCGCCGTAGTCCTTGACCTCGACGACCACGCGCTTGCCGGTGTGGGTGCGCAACCCGCCGATGTCGCCCTTGTCCGCCGCGCCTGTCTTCACCCGGCGGTCGACCCGGTCGTCGACGTGATGGGACAGGCAGTCCGCGACCATCCGCTCCATGCGGGAGCCGGCGGCCTTAGCCGACGATCGTGAGCGCGACATCAGAACGGGGGCTCGTCGTCGGACTGGCCGAAGCCCTGCTGCTGGCCGGGCGTGCTGCCCCACGGGTCGTCCTGCTGCTGCTGCTGGAACCCGCCCTGCTGCTGCCCGCCGAACTGCTGGCCCTGCTGATTGCGGGGCGGCAACACCTTCACCGCATCCACCGCAACCTTCGCCTTGAACCGCTTCTCCCCGGTCTGCTTGTCATCCCACGTCTCACACTTCAGATGACCGAACGTCACCAGCCGGGCACCCTTCACAGCCTTCTCATGCACCCGCTCGGCTTCGTCGCCCCACAGCTCGCAGTCGAGCCACAGGGTCGGGCCGGTCTGCTCCCACCCGCCCTGCTCGTTCTTGCGCGACTGCTGGTCGGCGGCGATCGAATACACCAGCACGGCACGGCCGTTCGGGATGTACCTGAGCTCACTGTCTTTGCCGAGGTTGCCCTCGATACGAATCTGGTTAGGCATGGTCAGTTCTCCTTAATGGTTCGGTATGGGTTGGGCTTGCGGCTCCGGAATGTGCCGAGTTCGGCGGCGATCATGTCGTCCACGCCCGCCTTGCGGCCCTCGTCCCACGCGTCGGCGCGGACCTGGTCTAGCCAGCGGTCAAACGCTTCGGCCTTCTCGCCGTCCGTGCCGCCGCCATATCGGTCCTCGTACGCGTAGTCGGCGCGGACTGCCCACGTCGCCGGGATTCGCCCGAACATGGCGCTCATGGTCAGTTCTCCTCGGTTTGGTGCATCAGGAAGTGGGCCACCTGGTTGCGGTCCCACTGCTCGGCAAGTGCCGTCAGGTGTGCTGCCGCCTCACGGCACTGCTGGGATGTGAGGTGCATGCCCTCCCGGCCCGTCAGCACGTAGGCAGCGTTCGGCTCGGAGAGGTCTAGCCACGCCACTCGGAATCGCGTCCCGTCCGGATCCTGGGCCGACCAGTCCGTCATGAGTTCGTGCCTCATTGCTGGCTCCTTCTGATGAATGTTCCGGCCGCGCCGATGCGCTCCGGCTGTGATTGCTGCCGCCCAGAACGCGCTGTGAGCGCCTCCGGTGGCCTGCCCGCATGCTGGGGCAGGTCCGCCGCCGTAATCGGATCCAGGCCGTTTCTCGCGTAGAAGCTGTTAGCCCGAGCGACCCGCAACTCGTCCAGCACTTGCTTCTTCTCCGGGACGGCATCCCACCGATCGCGGACGACCAGAGCGGCTTGGAAAAGCTCCTTCGGGGTGCACATCCGGTCACCCACGAGCGTCGTGGCCCACAGATCCACCGACTCCGACCAGAGCGCCGGCGGAAACTCCGGCGAACCGAGCGCCCCCGCCCACGCCTGGGCCACCTCAAGCGACGGCTGCGGGAACCTGTCCGGGGCAAGCGCCTTGCCCTTGCGGAGGATGTGCTTCGCCAACTCGATGTCCATCACGGCAACGCCCTCCGGAACTCGACGACCTCACCGTCGATGAAGTCCATCGCCGGCTGGCCTGCCGGGGTGGACCACGCGTCGATCGTGTTCTCCCGGCGCCCCGACTGCTTCGGGGTGAACTCGTGAGCACGGCGCATCCAGTTCCGCCAAGCGGCCGACCAGTCGACCTTCACGCCCTTCTGCCCAGGCGCCGCGAGGAAGTGGTCGACGAACTTCCGGTGCTCGGCCTCGAAGTCGATGCCGGGCCGCTCAGCCCGCATCTGCTCGATGAGCTCGGCCGAGGGCTTCCAGTCGGGGGAGAGGCGAGTCCCGCGAGCGCCGCGCTTGCGCGGCTCACTCGATCCCTTGTTCCCTTGTTCCCTTGTTCCCTTGTTCCCTTGTTCCGGGGATGAGCCTTCAGTGAGGGTGTCGTGAGGGCTCACTGACGGCTCAGTGAGGGTGTCGTGAGTGTCTGTGTCGTTGCTGGTGGGGAGCGGTTTTGTCGACCTGGATGGGCGATTGATCCGCTGATGCTCTTCCCATTTACGGACGTAGAGGTATCGGCGCCTGTCGGGGCCTTCGTAGCGCACGATTTGACCCCCGTTTGAGAGCTCAGTGAGCCCTCCGTGAATGCTCCGTGAGAGCTCACTGTCGGCCGAGTCGAGAGGGAACAGGTCCGCCCGGATAAGGTCGACCGAGTCGTTCCCGACCCCGTTGTCGTCGACGTACGACCAGAGGCCGATGAACAGTAGGCGGGTGAAGTAGTCGTAGCGGGCGGTGTCGAGAGATCGCCAGAACTCGGGCTTGATACTGCGGATCCTCATGGTCGTTCCTCCTTCCTTGGTTGTGTCCGCCGGCGTGCTTCCTCCCGGCGCTCCACACGCGCATCCGACAAACGAAACCCAACCTGCTCATCCGGCAGCGTCCAATGGTCCCGACGCACCGCCGGCAACAACCGAGGCTCAACAAAACTGCTCACACCACACCCGCCTTCCTGCGAGCGTTGTACTCCTTCGAATACGCACGATTCGCCGCCGAACACGCGCCACACGCGTCCTCACCGGCCCGCCTGTGCTGCTGATACCCAGCCCGGGTCCCGCACCCGATCAGGTCGCCCTTGATGAGCTCACCCTGGATGCGCTCACCCTTGATGCGGGGCACACGACCCGCCCACACACCAGACAGAGACTCCTGCGCATCAGCCAGACGGGCACACGCATCCAAGGCAGGGCAGTAGCCGCACAACTCCGCGGCCTCACGCCACCGCACCCGAGCCGCCTTATCCGGCTCCCCATCACGGACCGGCTCCCACAAGTTCTCGTCCTCCGTATGACACGGCGCCTCAGCGAACGTCTCCGCCCGCAACCTCGGGAACACCACCCGCGACACCGGATGCCTAGCACCACTACGCGACATTGGCTGCCACCTTCCGGTTCAACTGCCGCAGCAGGCCTTGCGTCCATTCGTCCCGCCGATCCGCGGCGAACAAGCGCTTACGCAACGTCTCGTTCTCCGCCTGGGCTGCTGCGAGCTGCCGCTGGTAGTCGCGGATGATCGTTTCGACTGTCGGGTTCATGCCGTCACCTCCACCGGGGCGATACCGCCCTCGTCATCAAGAAGCACCCACCGCCGGTACCTGTAGACGGGGATCTCACGCGGGTCCTGGCCCTGCCGGACAATCCATCCACGGTCACGCGCTTCGGCACGCTCGACCGTCTCGAGATAGTTATGACAGGGAAGGCAGACCATGAGTCCATTGCTCGCCTGCCCCGTCGCCGGGTTCTTCGACCCACCGAGACCGCGGGGCCGGCGATGATGCAGTTGGGATGCTTCGTCCCAACACCCCGCCACCCGCACCTCGCAGAACCCGCCGGAGCGGGCCATGACACGGGCACGCACCACATCAGAGAAAGCCGACACGCTCATGCGCCCTCACCCCTCCCGGCCACCGAGTACATCGACCGGACAGACGCCCCAATCGACTGCCAAGCACGGAGCTCAGCCTCGAGAGCGCGAGCAGTGCGGTCTGCGTGCCGGTACGCCACGTCAGCGGCATCACGAGCCGCCCGCTCATCAGCCGTCTTGAGAGTGGCCGCGTACTTCTTCTCGTGCGCGGCCCCGTCATGCGCCATGTAAGCGCGGGCATACGCCAGGTCGTGGGCGTGCTCCGTCTCGAGGTACAGCCCGTACCGCTCAGAGCAGACGGCAACACCCTTCGCCATGCGGTTCGCCACGTCCCGGATCGACTGCTCGATCTGCACCGGGTTCAGCACGTCACTCATGCCGTCACCCCCAGCGAGTCAGCGACCACCGCGACCAGATCCCGCGCCGCCGGGGGAGTAACCGCATTCCCAGCCATCCGGACCTTCTCCCGGCGATTCCCCAGCACCGTGTACCCGGACGGGAAATCCATCGCCGCGATGATCTCCGACGGCTCGAGCATCCGGAAGCGAACATCATCAATGTCCACAGTCGGCCGGTGAGCGTCGAGCAACGACTGATGCCCGGTCGTGGTGATCGTGCGAGTCGGCTCCGAAACCGGCGTCGACATCTCCGCGCCGCCGCGGTTGTTCCGCATGATCAGTCCGTGCTTCTCCACCGTCGTCACCGTCGACAACTCATCGTCCGCCGGGCGCACCCCGCCGTTGCCGTAGTAGGTCATCGTCAGCGCATCCGTCGTGCACAGACCGTGATGGTTCCCCGACGCGGTGACCGTGCACAGGGGATCGGTGGTTGGTCGATGCTTCGACCCGCCCCCACGCAGCTCAGCGATGAACGGCACCGCCAGCCCCGTCTCATTGCGGGTCGTCATCGTCCGCAACGGACCCGACACCGGGGCAGCCTGCTTGCCTTCCCGGCCCTCGACCGGCACCGCGACAGGCGCCCAGTAGCGGTCGATCCCGGCCTGGATCCGCGCCATCGTCTTCGGTGCCAGAGGCTTCGCCCGGTCACCTATCCGCGTCCCCTCGAGCGACCAGTCGATGATGTCCGCGGCCGGCCGGAACAGCGGCTCGACGATCTGATTGCGGCACTCCACCGACGGGCACCGGTACACGTACTGCGCCCGGTAGCGGCCCCAAGGCAGACGATCGTGACGCTTCCACGACTGCATCGCCTTCACCGGCCCATGCATGTCGCACATCGCATCCGGGCGGGTCACTAGCTCGAGATCCGGGCGATGGTTCCCCTGCCGCCAGAACACCACGTACATGCGGTCCCGGGACTGCGGGGCACCCACACCCATGTGGTGGGCGTGCATCGAGTTCAGGTACACGATGGAGTGGTCGTAGCCGAGCGAGTCCATCGCTGCCAGCCACGCGTTGAACGGCAGCCAGTTCGCGGCATCGACGACGTTCTCGACGATCACCGCCTGGTAGCGGTGGTACTCCGTGAACCGGGGGACGTCCCACATCGTCGCCCTCGACCGTTCGGCTGCCTCGTCGGGGAGGAGGTCGCCGAACATGTCGGGGGTCGCGAACTCGCGGCGCTTCCCGCGGGCCACCGAGTGGTTGGTGCACTCCGGGGACGCCCACAGGATGTCGGTGCGCGGGAAGTAGGCGGGGTCGATCTGGGACAGGTCCGCGCAGATGTGCGCGGCGTCCGGGTGGTTGGTGTTGTGGGTGTCGACGGCGAGCTGCCAGTGGTTCGATGCGGCCCGCACCTCGACTCCGGGGACCTGGATCGCGCCGGTTGAGGATCCGCCCGCTCCGCAGAAGAGGTCAGTCAGAGTGATAGTCATGCCGTCACCGCCTGGACGCCGGCCTTCACCTTGTCAGCCTCAGCCCGCACCCTCGTCGACAACGCAGAGAGCTGACGATCGTCCAGCGCCCGCACATTCGTGTCCCAGCCCTGCGGAGTGATCGCCCACGCAGCAAACGCGCCAGGCTCAACACCAATCTCCGACAAAGCCGTGATCAGCTGATCCTGACCAGTAGGGGCGGCGGCACGCTCGTACGTGTCGACGTCCGGATCCTTCTCATCCGTCGGCAGACAGAGCGTCTGCAACATCGCCGTACGGAACGCCACACTGTGCGCCTTCGCCGTCGCCTTATCGCCGCTGTCAAAAGCTTCGCCCTGCGTGATGCACGTGAGCGAATCACCCTCCGGGCCGAACCACTTCCACTCGATACGCAGAGCGACACGTGACATAACGGTCTGCTTCTGCCCCACATGCACCACGTCGTACTGCGCGTCCAGAACATTCGGCACCACGATCACACCGTGCTCACGCAACGCCGGACCCACAGCGTTCGTCACCGCATCAATGCCGCGGAAATTGAACCCGCCATGCGTGTTCCGCTCACCCTTACGCACGGCCTGGACGTCACGCATGACTGAGTTGAGAGCCTGATAGATGGACGTCATGGTCGACCCTCCTCGATCGCGAGGGCATCATCCAACGTCAGCAGGCCACGCGAAAGCATCGACTCCACCAACACGTCAGCACCGCCATCCTCATGGCCGGGCTTATGCGGAACCCACCGCACCGACGGATCACCCGTCTTCTCCACCACATCCACACCAGGAACCGGCGTGCCACGCTTAGCCGCCTCAATCACCGACTTCCGGCCCGCAGCAGACAACCCGATCACCGACTCGCCGAAGTTATCCACCGCCCACGCAAGCGCCGCAGCCTCATCCGCAATATCGACAGAGACCGACTTGCGGCCCTTCGCCACCTGCAACGAACCGATCTCCCGGCCCTCGTCGTCAACGATGTAGTCAGTACCCCGACCGACTTTCTCGTCCTGATACGCCGCTTTCTCCACCTCCTGGCGGTCCTTGATCTTGCGGGCCATCCACTCCAACACCGCCAGCCGGCGGCCAATCTCCTGAGAGCTCACTTGTCTTCCTTTGCTTCGATTCGGTGCCGATGCACGAGCACGTCGAGCGGCCCGCACGCGGCCAACATCTCCTCGGCGGGCACACCGTGCGTGTCGTGCTGAGTGGCGCAGTACCAGCGGTCTTCGGCCTCGTCAGGGCAGGTCCACAGGTCGCCGTCCCGGTCCATCACCACTGCATGGCGGGGGAGCATGGCTTGTCCTTAAGTGTGTTGAGGGTGGTGACGGCTCGCCTGACTGCGGCGTCGATCTCCCACTGGTTGCCGCTATCCAGGGCGGCGAGAAGATATTCGAGGTCGTCAACGGCGACGGACATTTCCCCGACCCGGATGGCGAGGGATTCCATAGGGTCAGTCACTGGTCCCACCCCATCTGCCGGTCGCGGCACTCCTCGTACAGGCGATCCGATTCGTCGGCCCATGCCCGGTCACGCTCCACGTCCGGGTCACGCTCGTCCGACTCGATGTCGTAGTCGTCCACCCAGTCCGGCTCAAACTCACGATCAAGACTCATGACGGCACCGCCTTCGGGTAGCGGGCCGAGTACCAGCCCTCCAAACCGCCCGACGTGGACCCCACCCCGTCCACCACCACACCGAACGCCGCAACCTTGTCGGCCAACTCGGGTCGGTGACGCAACGTGTGGAGGATCAGCCCATAACGGGCCGTCTTCCGATACACCGGGTGACCTGACCACTCATCGATAAACGCGAGAGCCGCCGCCTCGGCCTGATCATCGGACGCGTTGGGGTCATGCGCGGTGGTGACTAGGTGGCCAAGACCGGCCTTGTGCTGCTCCCACCGGGGACGGATCAGGTCAGCAGTGTGAGCCTTCAATAGGTCGCGACTCACAGCAGCCACCCCCCGGCCACGTCAGCCAGCACCGTCACAACCATCACCAGCAGAAACAACCCGACAATCCCGGCGACCTGACCCACCGCCACCAGCCACACACCACGCACCGGGCGACCCGAGTTAGCGAGCGCGACCGCCTCAGAATCCATCCGCGCCTGCGCAACCTCCGCCGACTCAGGGATCCCCTTACCCGCCGGATGCGCACACATCGCCTCAAACCGCAGATCACGCATCAGAGTCCTCCTCAACCAGAGCCGACTCCTCAGCAACCCAATGCCACGCACCAGGCCGAACAGACCCCACACGACGATCCAAGTGTTCGTCCCGGTTGAGGAACTGCAGCTCCAGGCCGTCCTTACGTTCCGTCGTGCGGTGGTAGTCGGCGAGGAACACTGTCTCCGCACCGTTCGAGCCATGAACAACCCACTGCCGGCGCCGCACCGATGGGGAAGGCTTCGCAGTCATCACGCACCCCCGACCAGGTACGAGAACTCAGGGCACTTCGCCCCAATCGACGCACCGACCAGAAACGCGTGCTGGTCGTCATCCCACTGCGTCAACTCGTTTGCTGCGATCCGAACAAGCGCCATCGGGGACAGGCCGTCATCGAGGCCCTGGCAGATGATGTCCGCGTACTGCGACGCCATACCGTCCGGCATGTCGATGCCCTCACCAGCAGCAACCGACTGCAGCACCGCATCCGTACGATCCGCCGGCGGCACCACAGCGGGGGACACCGGGGCGACAGTCGTCGACTCCAACACCCGATCCCCAGACGAAACCGGCACCGACGACGCCGACTCACACGCCGACAGGGCCAACAGAGCAACAGGAAGAACAAACAAGGCACGCTTCACGGACACACCGCTTTCAGAAGAAGAGAAGAACAAAGAAGTCACGACGCCACCGCCAAATCCAGCGTCCGCAGACCAAGCACCGCAGCCGCCCGATACGCAGGCCACCCGTAGACATCGACCAAGTACTCGGCCAGCCAGATCCGCTCGCCACGATCCGACGGCACCTGCACCGGCTGGGAGTGATGAAGCCGATGAGCAACAACCCAGTCACCCTGTGCGGGGGAACGAAGATGCTTGCTACACATCACGCCACCGCCATCGGCTGACCAGACGCAATCCACTCATCAATCGACGACCGCGGAATACGCCACCGACCACCAGCCCGATCACGAGAAGCCCGAATCACCCCGAGCTCACACAACCCGGCAACCGTCTTCGGGTCCCGATTCACCAAAGCGCCGGCCTCATGCGAGGTCAGCACCAACTTGAACGCCGCCTGGGCGACATCGACCCGACTCATGACGCCACCGCTTTCGGGAACGCCGCATCGAACCGGCTGTTGATTTCTTCCATCACCTCGGCCGGGATGTGCCCGGTCTCGTGGTCGGGGTGCAGGATCAGCCACTTCAACGCCCGGGACGCCTCGTCGACCTCGGCCTCGTACAGGTCAGCGACGACCTCGATCCCGGCTAGGGCGCGGGCACGCTGCAGGGACCGCATCATCTGCTCACGCAGTTCGGAGTACGGCATCATCACGCCACCTCCGACTCAGACGAAGGCAGCGGATCAATCGCTAGCAACCCCAACTTGCGCTGAATGAATGCGATCCCCGACGGTTGCACATAAGTCGTGTACGACGTCCCCTGCTCACCGTTCGACCGCTCGAAAGCGTGCGCCTTCACCTCGAAGTGACGCATGTACTGCTGATACGGCGTGTTCCGCATCGCACCCTTGGCGATGAACACACCAGCGTTTCGCAGATCCCGGAACAGTTTGTTCTGGGATGAGCCGAGCATCTTCGCCACCGCGCCGACGCTGTACTTGCCGGTCGCGTCGATGAAGTCGTCGTACGCCTCAGCCTTCGGGGCGAGCGCCTTGTTCTCCGCCTGGAGTGCGAGGCGTTCTTCCTCCGCGTTCAGGGCGAGTCGCAAGATCTCCTGCCGCGACAGAGACGCCGGATCAAACTCAGTCCGGGTTTCCGCTTCACGGGTGCGGACCGCGAAGTACGCCTGCGCCGCGGCGACTGCGTCCTTGCGAGGATCGCCATTCATTGCGACGAGGTAGCAAGCGAACCGCGAGAGGTGAAAGTCGACGCGCAACTGATTCGTGCGGCCGGAAGGTTCCCGGAGCCGGGAAGCTTCATCGGTCGGGGAGTAGCCCTGCGCCACCATCGCGACGACGGCACGCTCGATCGCGTCCTCGAACCGCTCCCACTTGTCGTAGTCGAGCAGTGGCTGGAGGTCGCGGGCCGACCAGAACTCAGAACCATCTGGTCGGGTGCGGCAGATCGCGTCGAACGGCGATCCGCCTTCCTGCTGGACCGGGCTCATATCCCCGGTACCATTGTGGTCAGACATTGAAGTGCCTTCCTTGTCGTTGACCCTCAGCTGTTGCGAGCAGCTGGGGGTCTTTCTATGCGGCCGATCGGCCACTGGTCTGTCCAGTGTGGACAGCGGGACTGTCCACTTTGGTCAAAAAAAGATCGTCGACCCCCACCTGAAGCTTGTGCGCTATGCGCAAAGCCGGGTCTGTCTTCAGGGTCTTGACCTCGCCAGCCAAGAGCCTGCCGAGGTACGAGTGGGAGCTCCATCCTGCGGCTTTGGCCAACTCTCTCTGGGAGACCCCTTGAATGACCATCAGGCGGGCGAGCCGCTTGCGGTCAAGAAGCTCCATGTACACCTCCCCAAGTCGTTCCTTGATGGCAGTACTCACGGTACGTCCTCCTGTCCGTTGTGTCCAGCATTCCTGTCCAAAGGATCGCACGTTGGTGTCCACACCGCAAGTAATGACACGCCTGTTCTTTCGCAGGTAGGGGCTGACCTGCACGTATAGTCGTTCCCGTCAGCAACGCGTTAGTGTCCACGTTTTTCGCCGACGGGCGCAGCGCCGGTGTCCGCCCCGCTGGACGGAACGGACAGAGGGAAGTGAAGTAGAGCCCATGCAACCCAGGCACCAGCTCGCCGCACTGATCCAGTCGGTCGAGGACGCGAACGGATGGAGCGATCCAGAAGTCGCCGAGCGTGCGCGGCAACGGGGGCACACGATCAGCAAGTCCAACATCTCCCGCCTACGACTCGAGCCAGTCCGCTCGATCAAAGGCGACGCGATCAAGGCCCTCGCGGCCGGACTTGGGATCTCGCCCCTGGACATCGCGGACGCCGCCCTGGCAAGCATGGGCATCCACCGCAGTAACGCAGCCGACAACGACGTCGAGACTGCGATCCGCCGAGACCCGCTCCTAGCGGACTCGCAGCGTCGGATGCTCCTAGCACTCCTCCGAGAGATGAAGGGCACTCACGATGAAGACCAGGGCACGCAGGACCCGCCGAGCAATCCGCCGGCTGATGGAGAAGCTCGGGCTGACGGAGCCCCCATGAAAGGCGCCGACATCGCCTGGCTTGATGACAGGCGAGCCCCGGACGTTGACGACATGCTCGACCGCGTCACCGAAGAAGCCCGCCGGCAGGACGAAGCGGAGCAGGAGCTCGAGGAACCCCTGCCGTACGAGCCCGAGCAGCTGCACGCCGCACGCGACCTACCCGGGATGAGCGAAGGTGAACGCCGCCGCCTCCCGGGCAAGGATGCCGGCGAAGAGAACCAAGAACCCGACGATTGGGAGGGTGCCTGATGCCCGGTTATGGATTCCGGCTGTTCAGCATGGATTCAGTCCTGCGCGACGGTCGCACCCCGCAGGAGTGGCGGGGCTTGTCGCTTGGGGGCCGGACTGTCGACTTTGCCGACGAGCTGAAGGACGTCCTCGATGGAGCCCGCGGCGTGACAGAGTTCGGGGCACCCCGGGCCCCGACCGAG
Organism: Dietzia sp. NCCP-2495; assembly: GCF_026011735.1. Classification (GTDB taxonomy): domain Bacteria; phylum Actinomycetota; class Actinomycetes; order Mycobacteriales; family Mycobacteriaceae; genus Dietzia. The sequence goes on from NZ_BRVN01000002.1 coordinate 160,560, forward strand.
CCGCCTCTGACTGACAACGATCGACGCGTACGCCCCTGCTTCCGAGTCGTCGAGGTGGACGGTCTCGGTAGCCGAGGAGTACTCATGCAGGTCCGCTATGGCCGTCACAAGGATGAGGATCTCGGAGTTTCGATCAACGGTGGTGGCGGTAGCTCAGACATCCCGCTCGGAGACCTCGCTCCGACACGTTCTTACAGAGTGGCAGTCCTTCCTCCCGAGACCGGGAAGGTCGGTGTCTTGGCTGTGGAAGTCATCGGTGGGGCATGCCCTACCCAGTACGTAACGAAGTGGATTCGACGTTGGATGTATGACCGAGCTCAGGTCACTGCGCACCCGAGTGAGTGGTACAAGGTGCGGGCGTTCGCTGCTGCTGACCCGGAACTTCTTCGGAGCTACATCAAGCGCGCCAGCTTGGACCACGCCGTCCTCATTCGGCGCGGCACGCCCGAGTCCCGCCTCCGATCCGACGAACTCTTTCGCATCGAGGCTGCGATCTTCGACAACTCCGAGGCTGATCTGCGTGAGCTTGCGGAGGGCGTGATCATGCGCGACGCCGAGGAATCAGAAGGCGAGCGAGACAATCTCGATCCAGACGCCACAGACGACGAGCTGGTAGTGGCGTCCGACGCCGAGTTCGCGAAGGCGGTGGCGAGCAGCATCGGGAAGGGCCTGGGAGGGCTGACGTACGACGACGGCTTTATCGTTCTGGATACGGAATCCGGCAAGGAGGCGGTCAGCCCGTCGCGTTTGCCAGAAGTCTTCACCTACCCGGTCTCGACCGACCGCCCGTCTGACAGCGACTGGCTGGCCGAACTGAAACGGCGGGTGCTGTCGGTTCGGCGGGAGATCGGTGCAACAATAGACGTTGACTCTTGGTGAGGCTGGAGGTGGGCGGAAGTGTCACGATTCCAGGTGAAATCCTTGTTCAGCGCCCACTGGAAGGGGTTATCACAGGAGACGGATGGCTCGGAGCCGGTGCCTGACTGGTACGCAAGGTCGGTACTGCTCGCAGGGGCTACCATTGCGGGCCTGGCGGGGCTCTTCACCCAAGCGCCCCTCGGTGAGCCCAGTCTTCGCCTTGCCGCGTTCGCGCTGCTGACAGGATCGCTTCTTACTGTCTTCGCCCAGTTGTCCTCCCTTAGGCTGAAGTTGACCGAGTGGTTCTCGGAGGAAGACATCGGCCACCGAGTGGAGAAGAACATGATCGACGAATCCGTCGCTCATGTCCTCTTTGCCGCCATGCTGTCTCTCGTGGCCGCTGGGGTGACTGCGGTCGACGCCGCGGTACCAGCCCTCGGAAAATATGCCGATCTGGTGATCAACGCGCTGCTAGCCGGGGTCACTTTCAGCCTGATCTATTACATTGTCGCCCTGGTGGTTCTCACCCTGCCGCGTCTGTACGGGGCGTACGTCGCCGTGAACGACGTGTCTCGCGACTTGAACGGGACCGTCCGAGATAACCGGCTCAAGCCGATGAAGCGGCGATAGAACTACATCGATGTAATCCCAGCTCAGCCGGTATGAGTGTCGTAGTCGTATGGTCCTATGTCGGCCATGCGTGAACACCGATACCATCCGTGGCGGATCCTCCGTGGCCTGCCCCACATCACCCTCAGGTGGTCCGCGGCCGTCGCCAGGGGAAGGGTCGACGGCCACACGATCACCCTCCACCCGCTACTGACCCAAGCCGAGCGGCGGTCGACGCTGGCGCACGAGCTGGTGCACCTCGAACGCGGGCCGGCACCGCCCCACCTGGCCGCTCGCGAAGAACTGATCGTGGAGGAGATCGCCGCCCGCCGGCTCGTCGGCCTGGACGACCTCGCCGACGCGATCGTCTGGCACGACGGCCACGCCCACGACGGGATGGCCGAGGACTTGTGGGTCGACCGCGCGATCCTCCTCGCCCGCATCCGGGCACTACGGCCCGACGAGCGGGCCTACATTGAACAGATAGTCGCCCGGAGGGAGGGGAGCGCGTGACCGACCTCGAGCACCTGATCATGAAGTTCGAGGACCGATGGTGGCGCCTCGCGGGGTCGAAGGAGTCCGCCATCTGCGACGAACTCGACATGTCGCCGACCCGCTACTACCAACTGCTGCAGCAGCTCGCTCAGCGCGAAGACGTCCTCGCCACCTACCCAGTCCAGACCAAACGGCTACGACGCCGCATGAGCCGCACACCCGCCCGACCCCGAGTCGGCACCCCCAACCTCGACTAGGAACCACCGTGGCGAACATCAAAGCCTACGACACCAAAGCAGGTAAACGCTGGCGCGTCCGGTACCGAAAACCGGGCGGACGACAGACAGACAAACGCGGCTTCACCACCAAGAAAGCCGCAGAGTTGTGGGCGTCCAACAACGTCGTCGAACTCGCCTCCGGCACATGGATTCCACCCGAAGCCGGCAAGACCCCCCTGAGTGCTGTCGCGGACGCCTGGCTGGCCTCCAAAAGCCGCGTCACCCCCAAGACCCTCGCCGGGTACACCACCACCGTGAAACTCCACCTGGAGCCACTACGGACCATCGAGGTGGGCAAGGTGACGCCCGGTGTGGTGCAGGACTGGATCGACGGGCTCAACGGCTCGCCGAAAACCGTCCGCAACGCGGCGTCGATCCTCCACTCGATCATGTCCCGCGCCGTCCGCGACCGACAGATCCAGTCCAATCCGTGCGACGGAGTGGAACTGCCGAAAGTCGCGGCAACCGAGCGCCGGTACCTGACCGCCGCGCAAGTCGAGTCCCTCGCACAGGTGTCTAAGCGGCCGACCCTGGTCAATACGCTCGCCTACTCGGGCCTGCGGTGGGGTGAGCTCGCAGCCCTTCAGAAGCGGGACATCAGCCCGAAGAAGCGGCGCATCACTGTCCGTCGATCGGTGACGGAAGTGTCCGGCACCCTGCACTGGGGTGAGACGAAGAACCGCGAGCACCGGGAGGTGCCGATCCCGACGTTCCTGGCCGACCAACTCCGGTTCGCAATCAAAGACAAGGCGGCGGACGATCTGGTGTTCACCGCGGCCCGTGGGGGAGTGCTGCGGTACCGCAACGCCCGCCGTTGGTGGGACACCGCCGTCGACAAAGCGGACGTTCCTGACGGGCTGACCCCGCACGAACTGCGGCACACGTGCGCGTCGTTGGCGATCCGGTCGGGGGCGAACGTGAAGGTGGTGCAGCGGATGCTCGGCCACGCGTCCGCGGCGCTCACCCTGGACCGGTATGGGCATCTGTTCGACGACGACCTGGACACCGTCGCGGACGCGCTCGGCGAACTGCGGCAGAAGGAATGTGGGCAAAATGTGGGCACGGCGACCGGTTGAGAACCAGCCGCCGTGCCGAAAACATGCCCTGACCTGCGCGCCCCCGAGAGGATTCGAACCCCTGACCAGCCGGGTAGAAACCGGATGCTCTATCCACTGAGCTACGGAGGCATGCGGCACCTGCAGCAGGCGTCGCCGGAAGAATGGTAGCCGATCGCTCGGCGGCACCGACCGGGATGCCGGGGGAGAGCCGAGCAGGCGCGAATCGTCGCTTGGGCATTGGTCTTCCTACGATGGAGGTCATGACGTCGTCGAAGTCCGCTCCCGCCCTTCTCGGACGGCTGGGAGCCCGCGGTGCCGTACTGCTGGTGCTGCTCCTGGCGACCGTCGCCGCGGCGGTGGTCGTTCCCTTGTCGGCCATGTCCACCGACATCGCGCTCGAACTGGTCGGGGTTCCGGACCCGGGCCCGGTGACGACAGCCGGCCTGCCCGCGCTCCGCGCGATCGGCGAGTTGCTGGCGGCGGTGGCGGTGGGGACCGCGCTGTTCGCGGCGTTCTTCACGCCGCCGCAGAAGGACAAGACGCTCGATGTGGACGGCTACCGCATGCAGCAGATCTCGTCCCGGGTGAACATCGCGTGGGCGGTGGCCGCGGCGCTGCTCATCCCGCTGACCCTCTCCGACGTCTCGGGCCGGACGTTCTTTGAGTCGTTGCCGCCGGACCAGTGGTTCGTGGCGATCAACCAGATCGATGTGGCCTCCTCGTGGCGCTGGACGTTCGTGATCGCGCTCGTCGCCGCGATCGGGCAGCGCCTCACCCTGAGCTGGCGGTGGTCGGTCATCTGGCTGGCGGTGACCGTCGCCTCGCTGCTGCCCGTCGCCGCGACCGGCCACGCCTCCGGAAGCACGGCGCATGATCTGGCCACCAACTCGCTGATCATCCACCTGTTCAGTGCCGCGTTCTACGTCGGAGGGCTGGTCGCGGTACTCATCCACACGCTGCGCGGGGGCGCCCGGGTGGCGTTGGCGCTGCGCCGCTTCTCGGTGGTCGCGACGGTCGCCATCGCCGCCCTGGCCTTCACCGGCCTGATCAACGCGATCGTGCGCCTGCACCCGGCGGACCTGTTCTCCTCGACCTACGGTCTGCTCGTGGTGGCCAAGGCGCTGCTGCTCATCCTGCTCGCGATCTTCGGTCTCGCGATGAGGCGCCGCGTGATCGCCAATATCGAATCCACCGGTGCCAACGCGCCCGTCGACAGGGCGAGCCTGCTGCGGATCGCCGTGCTGGAGTCGGTGGTCATGGCGGGCACGATCGGCCTGTCGGTCTCGCTCGGCCGCACCCCGCCGCCGGCGCCGCTGTACGTACCCACCCGCCAGGAGGCGCTGCTCGGGTTCGAACTGCCCGGCCCGTTCTCGTTCGGGACCGTATTCGGGCTGTGGCGCTTCGACCTGATCCTCGGACTGGCCTCGGTGATCCTGCTGGGGCTGTACCTGTGGGGCGTGTTCCACCTGCGCCGCCGGGGCGATTCGTGGCCGGTGGGCTACACGGTGTTCTGGGTCCTCGGCTGCGTGATGGTGTTCCTCACCACCTCGTCTGGCATGGGGATGTACATGATGGCCGACTTCGCGAGCCACATGATCGGCCACATGATCATCTCGATGCTCGCGCCGGTCATGCTTGCCCTCGGCGGGCCGCTGACCCTGGCGCTGCGGGCCCTCCCGGCCGCCGGTCGCGGCAACCCGCCGGGGCCGCGCGAGTGGATCGTCGAGTTCATCAACAATCCGCTGTCCCGGTTTCTCACGCATCCGATCGTGGCGACGATCCAGTTCGTGGCCGGCTTCTACGTCGTCTACTTCGGCGGCTTCTACGAGACCCTCGCCTCGGAGCACCTGGGTCACATGTTCATGAACGTCCACTTCCTGATCTCCGGGTACCTCTTCTACTGGGTGATCATCGGAGTCGACGCGGCGCCGCGGCAGTTCACGCCGATGTACCGGCTGATGGTGCTGCTCGGGTCCCTGCCGTTCCACGCGTTCTTCGGCATCCTGCTCATGAACTACCCGACGGTCCTGGCCGAGGGCTGGTACTCGGGGATCGGACTGCCGTGGATCCCGGATCTCCTGCAGAGTCAGCGTGTCGGCGGCGGCGTCGCGTGGGCGATGGGAGAAATCCCTCTGTTCATCGTCATGGTGGCGCTGGGCTTCCAGTGGTACAGCAGCGATATGCGCGAGGCGCGGCGCGGCGAGCGGCAGGCCGATCGCGACGACGATGCCGAGCTCAAGGCCTATAACGAGATGCTCGCCCAGATGGCCGAGGGGGACCGCCGGCCCTGAGTGCGCGGGCGTGGTGTCGTCGTCGTCCCGATTTCCACACCCGGCGTCCCTGTCCACAGGGACGCCGCGCGGCGCGGCGTAGACCGGGGGCGACGACGACGAGGTGCGACATCCTTTCCTCACGAGACCGACACCCGGTCGGTCCGGTAAGGGCAGGAGCAGGCGCAATGAACGAGACCCAGACGGCCATCCGCGGCACCATCATCACCGACCCCGTCACCCGGCGCGTGGGCACCGACCAGGTGTTCACGTTCCGCGTCGCGAGCAACACCCGCTACCAGGACCGCACCACGGGGGAGTGGAAGACCGGCGGCACCCTCTACTTCTCGGCGAGTTGTTGGGGAACTCTCGCGCAGCGCACCGCGGGGCGACTGTTCAAGGGCGACGGGATCCTCGTGCAGGGACGGCTGCTCACCAACGAGTACGAGAAGGACGGGCGGGTGCAGCGGGACCTGGAGATGCGCGTCATCTCGATCGGCCCGGACATGTCCCGCATGGACGTCACCGCCAAGCGGATCCGGTTCGACCCGCGCGATCCCGAGGCCACGGGTGCCGGCGGCGCGGGCGAGCAGGGTGCGGACGGTGACCCGATGGAGATCGGCTCGGTCGACGCCCACGAGGTGGACATCGACGAGGCCGCGGCCGTCCTGAACGCGCTCGACGCGGAGGAGGCAGGCGCGGGAGACGACGGCTCGGACGCGGGCTCGGAACCCTCGGACGACGACTCGGATGCCGGGCGGTACGTCGGCGCGGCCAGCGCCTGAGCGGCCGGATCGCGGGGGCTGCTCCCGCCGTGGGAGCCGGGGTCGCGGGCGGGCACGTAACATGGGGGTCGTGCCCGCGGCCCGCCCGCGGCGATCAGATCTGTTTCAGCTGGTGAGAGGGTAGAATGGCCGAGTTTATCTACACGATGAAGAAGGTTCGCAAGGCGCACGGGGACAAGGTGATCCTCGACGATGTGACGATGGCCTTCTACCCCGGTGCGAAGATCGGCGTCGTGGGGCCGAACGGCGCCGGTAAGTCCTCGATCCTCAAGATCATGGCCGGCCTGGACCAGCCGTCCAACGGTGAGGCGTTCCTCGACCCCGAGGCCACCGTCGGCATCCTCATGCAGGAGCCCGAGCTCGACCAGTCCAAGACCGTCAAGGAGAACGTCGAGGACGGCCTCGGCGAGACCATGGTCAAGCTGCGCCGGTACAACGAGGTCGCCGAGGAGATGGCGACCAACTACACCGACGAGCTCATGGAGGAGATGGGCCAGCTCCAGGAGTACCTGGACGCCGTCGACGCCTGGGAGGTCGATTCGCAGATCGAGCAGGCCATGGACGCCCTGCGTTGCCCGCCAGGGGACTCGCCGGTCACCAACCTCTCCGGCGGCGAGCTGCGCCGCGTGGCGCTGTGCAAGCTCCTGCTGAGCAAGCCTGATCTGCTGCTGCTCGACGAGCCCACCAACCACCTCGACGCCGAGTCCGTGCTCTGGCTGGAGCAGCACCTGGCCAGCTACCCGGGCGCCGTCATGGCCGTGACACACGACCGCTACTTCCTCGACCACGTCGCGCAGTGGATCTGTGAGGTCGACCGCGGCAAGCTCCACCCGTACGAGGGCAACTACTCCACCTACCTGGAGAAGAAGGCCGAGCGACTGGAGGTCCAGGGCAAGAAGGATCAGAAGCTGCAGAAGCGGCTCAAGGCCGAGCTCGAGTGGGTCCGCTCCGGCGCCAAGGCCCGGCAGACCAAGTCCAAGGCGCGTCTGGCCAAGTACGAGGAGATGGCCGCCGAGGCGGAGAAGATGCGGAAGCTGGACTTCGAGGAGATCCAGATCCCCACGCCGCCCCGTCTGGGCAACGTCGTGGTGGAGGTCGAGAACCTGCAGAAGGGCTTCGACGGCCGGGTCCTCATCAAGGACTTGTCGTTCACCCTGCCGCGGAACGGCATCGTCGGCGTGATCGGCCCCAACGGTGTCGGTAAGACCACGTTGTTCAAGACCATCGTCGGACTGGAGGAGCCGGATGCCGGCACCGTCCGCATCGGCGACACGGTCAAGCTCAGCTACGTGGACCAGAACCGCGCGAACATCGACCCGGAGAAGTCCGTGTGGGAGGTAGTCTCCGAGGGCAACGACTTCATCGAGGTCGGCCAGAACGAGATGCCGTCCCGCGCCTACGTCAGCGCCTTCGGGTTCAAGGGGCCCGACCAGCAGAAGAAGTCCGGCGTCCTGTCCGGTGGTGAGCGCAACCGCCTCAACCTCGCACTGACGCTCAAGGTCGGCGGCAACCTGATCCTCCTGGACGAGCCGACGAACGACCTGGACACCGAGACGCTCGGCAGCCTCGAGAACGCGCTCGAGGACTTCCCGGGCTGCGCCGTCGTGATCTCCCACGACCGCTGGTTCCTCGACCGGACCTGTACCCACATCCTCGCGTGGGAGGGCAACGTCGAAGAGGGCCAGTGGTACTGGTACGAGGGCAACTTCGAGGGCTACGAGAAGAACAAGGTCGAGCGTCTGGGGCCCGAGGCCGCACGCCCGCACCGCGTCACCCACCGCAAGCTCACCCGGGACTGAGGCGAGATGTCCGTCCCCACAGCATCCGCACCGGAGGCCGCCGGACCGGTACACCGCGTCCGGATCCCCCTCCGCATCTCCGACTTCGTGGGCATGCACGTCAACAACGTGCGTTTCCAGGAGTTCTCCCAGGACGCCCGACTCATGTGGTTCCGGGACAAGTTCGACGTTCCCGGGTCCCGCGTGCCGATTGCCCTGGCGCGCTGGATGGAGATCGATTTCCGGCAGGTCATCGGGATGGGCGTGGCCGACGTGTGGGTCGACGTGCAGGTCCTGCGGGTCGGACGTACCTCGTTCACCATGCGGACCTCGATCGGCACCGAGTCGATGGGGGACGAGCCCTGCGCCGTGGTGGACACGGTGCTCGTGGTGGCCGCTGCTGACGAGAAGACGACGCTGGAGATCACCCCGCAGGAGCGCGCGGCGCTCCTCGGGCTAGGAGAGGAGCAGGCATGAGTGGGGGCGCGCAGGATCCTGCGGTCGAGCCGTTCCGGTGCACCCTGCAGGTGCGGTGGGCGGACTTCGACCAGTTCGGTCACGTCAACAACGTCAAGTACATCGAGTACGCGCAGGAAGCCCGGATCCTGTTCATCAGGAATCGATTCAGCTCGTTCGGGCTGGGCAATCTCCCGCAGGTCGTCCGTCGGACCGAGATCGATCACCTGCGTCCGGTCATGCGCGACTCGACCACAGTCGACGTGGAGATCGAGGTGGTCCACGTCGGCACCACCTCCTACGAGATCCGGCAGACGATCTACGACTCCGCCGGCGATATCTGCTGCACGCTGCGCGTGGTGATGGTCGCCTTCGATCCCTCGACCTCGTCCTCGGTCGAGATCCCCTCCGGGGTCAGGAATGTGCTCGAGGCCGCCAAGCAGCGTGCCGCGATCACCGAGCAGGGGTCGGGGACGTGACCGAGCAGCTGGTTCTCGACGCCGGTGGTCCGCTCGGCATCTCGGGAGAATCGGGGCGGCGGGTGTACACCGCGGCGATGCCGGTGCGGTGGTCTGACCAGGATCTCTACCATCACGTCAACCACGCGCGGATGATCACGCTCATCGAGGAAGCCCGCATCCCTTGGCTTTTCGCCGAGGGCCTCCCCACGGCGACGCTGGCGGCGGGCGCGGTGATGACCGACCTCAACGTCAAGTACCGGGGTCAGGTCAAGCACGCCGACGGTCCGATCCGGGTGCGGATGTGGTGCGAGAAAGTCGGCGGCGCACTCATGATCGCCCGGCACGAGGTGCGCGGGCGCCATACTCCGGACTCGGAGCCCCCGGCTGTGGACTGCACAGCGCGGATCGCCGCGTTCGACCTGCAGACCCAGCGTCCGCGGCGATTCACCACGGCGGAACGCGACTATCTGCTGGAGTTCAGGCACGAGGCGGAGTCATGAGTTCACCGGACGCGGCATCAGGCATGATCCGCGTCCCTGATCCCGCAGATCGCGACGACCTGCGCACCCTCCTGCGCCGGATCCTGCGGCTCGACGAGGCCGCGGTGGTCCGCCTCACCGCCGCCGGGGAGAGTCGGATGCGCGTCTGGTCGCGCACGCCGTTCGGTGCACTGGTCGTCCGTGTCGTCGGCGGCTCATGCCCCGGAGGGGACGTGGCGTGCGGCGCCGACCACCTGCTCACCGAACTCGACCTCCTCCCACGCGGAGATATTCAGGGGCTGATCGATCCCGGGATGCCACTGCTGTCGGCGTGGCAGGGACTGCTGCCGCCGTCCGACGGGTTCACCCCGGTAGAGGACGTTCCGGCGCAGGTACTCCTGGACCTCACGCAGTCCGGTCGGACCGTCGCGCAGGAGAACGCCGGCCCGGCCGGACTCCCACCGTCGCTCCTCGACCAGGAGGCGCTGACGGTCCGGACCGACACGGACTCACCGCTCGGCATCGACATGCGCACGGTGTTCTCGCTCGTGATGTGTGGCTTCGTACCTGAGCGGGCGGGTCGAGCCCCCGAGGGCGAGCCGGTCCGGGTCAGCGAGCGTGGCGCGTGGCTCCGCATCGACGCGCGGTACGGCACCGCCTACCGACACACCGATTCTCTGACACTCGAACCACTGAAGTGACGGCCGAGGGGTTCGCGGTCGGGTGGCCGGGGCGGGGCGAGCCGGTCGCGCCGGGTGCGGACGGTCCCGCACCGACCCTCGGTGCGGTGTTCCCGTTCGGTGCTCAGAGCCCGGCCTCCGCGGAGGGCGGGACGAACTCTGGACGATTCGGTGTCTCAGGGGCTGTACTCATCGGCGACGGCGGCCGGATCAGCGAGGCCGCCCCCACCCTGACCGGGCTCGGTCTGGATCCGGTCAGGTCTGCGCAGCTGGTGTACCTCGATCCGCCCTACAACCGGGGCGGCAGTTTCGACGGGTATCACGACAACATGCCGCGGCACGACTGGCTCACCTACATCGAGGCTCGGCTCCGCGTCGCCCACGATCTTCTCGCCGACACCGGATCGGTCTGGGTGCACCTCGATGACGCCGAGGCACACCGTGTGCGATGCCTCCTCGACGAGGTGTTCGGCGTCGAGTCGTTCATCGCCGACCTGACCGTCGAGAGCAACCCGAAGGGGCGCCAGCTCGACAGGTATTTCGCCGGGTCGCATGACAGGTTGATGGTCTATGCGCGGGACCCCGAACAGGTCGTGCTCGAGGGCGGCATCGCGGCAGCCGTCAATCCCTCGGACTTCCCCCACGTCGATGCCGACGGGGTCAACTACCGGCTGTTGCCCCTGCGCAACACCAACAAGCGGTTCAACCCGCGGACAACTCCCACCATGACCTACCCGTTGTACGGCGATCCCGAGACAGGAGTCGTCGCGGTGGACCCGGCGCCGGGCCTGGTCGAGGTGTCACCCGTGTTCGGCGACCTCACGCCGGCGGTCTGGCGCTGGTCCAGGGACACCGCCCGAGAGCGCGTGGGCGACCTGGTGTGTCGGACGGTGAACGGACGCTCGGGTCGGCGGGTCGACGTCTATCAGCGGGACAGGCACGAGGCCGGGCGGGTCAAAAAGCTCAAGACGATCTGGCTGTCGGAGGAGGTGGGCTCGACCGACACCGCACGCGCCGACCTGCGCGCGGCCGGTGTCGACGGGTTCCGGACACCCAAGCCGCTGGCCCTGATGCGGCGCATCATCGAACTGGCCTCCTCTCCCGGAGACCTGGTGGTGGACCTGTTCGCCGGGTCCGGGTCCACGGCGGTCGCGGCGCGGGACCTCGGCCGACGGTGGGTCGTGGTGGAACGCAACCCCGACACTGTCCGGGACGTGCTGCTCCCCAGGCTCGGTGCCAGCAGCGCCTGACCGGGGACCGGACGCTCGACAGTGCCGAGAGGTCAGCGCAGCATGACACTGCCGCCGTCGACCATGAGCGTCTGACCGGTCATGTATGAGGCGTCCTCGGAGGCCAGGAACACGGCCACGCGTCCGATGTCGCCCTCCGGGTCGCCGAAGCGGCGCATCGGTGTACCGGCGAGCAGCTTCTTCTCGATGCCCGGGTTCGCCTCGATGTAGTTCTCCACGCCTTCGGTGAGCGCCAGAGGCGAGATGATGTTGACGTTGATGCCGTCGCGCGCCCACTCGTTCGCGGCGACGCGGCTGATGGCACGGATCGCCTCCTTGGCCGCGGCGTACGAGCCCTGGGTGGGGTGACCGTTGATCCCCGCGCCGGAGGCGAAGTTGATCACCGACCCACCACGCTCGGCCAGTTGGGCATGGGCGGCCTTCATCAGCCAGAAGGTCGGGTAGAAGCCGGTGTTGAACGACAGGTCGAGCATCTCGCCGGTCGTCTCCAGCAGGGGTGCCTGCCGCGAGGCGTGGGCGTTGTTGACCAGGACGTCGACGCCGCCGAACGCCTCGACGGCTGCCGCGACGATCTTCTCGGCATTCTCCTCGACCGAGATGTCGGCACCCAGATAGCGCACGCTCTCTCCGAGCTCCTCGACCAGGGCGGCCCCGGCCTCGTCATTGATGTCCACGGCGAGGACTGATGCGCCCTCCTTGACGAACGCCCGGGTGATCCCGCGTCCGATACCTCCGGCGCCGCCGGTGACGATGGCTGCCTTGCCCGAGAGTCGCATCTGTCTGAGGTTCCTTCACATGTCAGCGCCGGAGCCGAACGGCGGTGGCCGGCGGCGGGTGGTCCTCGTCGAGCGGCACGACTGCCCGGACTCCGTCACCGGGTGGTCGCGGTACCGATCGAGGGGATGCATTGATCATGTACAGGACGGGACCATTCCGGGCCAGAATGCCAGACACCCGTCAAGTTCACTGGTCGGGGCATGTCTGGTGCGGGCGGCTGTGATGTCCGGGGCGGGTCGCGGACAGTGCAGTCGCGGACAGTGCGCCGGCACTAGTAGCCAGTGATCGGTCGCCTCACAGTGCGCGGGCACCAGAAGCCAGTGGCCGGACGTCTTACAGAGCGCCCGGGGAGTTGATCAGCATCGCGGCCGCGCGGCGGAGATAGTCGACCAGTTCCGCGCGGTGACGGTCGTCCATGGTCTCGCTGTCGATGGTGTCCACCGCGGCCAACATGTGCTTCAACCAGGTGTCGTGCGCGGCCTGGTCGATCACGTACGGGTGGTGGCGCATCCGCAGTCGCGGGTGGCCACGCTGCTCGGAGTAGGTCGTGGGTCCGCCCCAGTACTGCTCGAGGAACATCCGCAGCCGATCCTCCGCTGGTCCCAAGTCTTCTTCCGGGTACATCTTCCGGAACTCGGCGTCCTCGGCCACCCGGCTGTAGAACTCGTGGACCAACTTGCGGAACGTCTCCGCGCCGCCGACCTCGTCATAGAACGTACTGGTGCTCATGCCCCCATTGTCCAGATCGGTGGCCGGCAGGGGATCGGACATCGGCCGGGGGTGACTCTTTCTCGAGGTGCAGCCTCGCGTTAGCCGTACGAAGAGTTCACCGAAGGTGCATCATCGTGGCAGGCGAGGTTCATTGCGGGCCCGGTCGCCGATGGTGCACTGGACTCGGGAGACACGAGCGGAGACCACACATGGGCACAGCAGTGCGCGAGAACACGGAGTACCGACAACCCGGTTCGCGAAGCCGCGGCCGCCTCGAGGGCGTGCCCGACCCTGATACTGCAACTCCACCGGTCGCCCTTTCCGCCGCCCCGCGTGTGCTTCTGCTCAACGCCAGCTACGAGGCGCTCACCGCTTTGCCCGCACGCCGGGCGGTGGTCATGCTGATCGGTGGCAAGGCCGACGTCGTCCACGAGCACCCTCGTGAGGTCCTGGTGCGCTCCGTGGACACCGCGGTACGCGTGCCGTCGGTCATCCGACTCCGCGAATACGTCCGGATCCCGTACCACTCGCAGATCCCGATGACACGGTCCGCGCTGATGCATCGCGACTCGCACCGCTGCGGCTACTGCAACGCCAAGGCCACGACGATCGACCATGTCATCCCGCGCAGTCGCGGGGGAGCGCACGGCTGGGAGAACTGCGTGGCCTCGTGCGCGCCGTGCAACCACCGCAAAGCCGACAAGCTGCTGTCGGAGCTGGGGTGGGAGCTGCGGGTGCCGCTTGTCGCGCCGCGGGGTCGCACCTGGCGGCTGGTGTCGCAGCTCCGTGAGATCGGCCCGCACTGGGACGACTACCTCTATCTCGACGCCGCCTGACCGGACCCGCGCGACCGCCTCGCCGCTGCTGACGGTGACACTCGCATGCTGAAGGCGGCGCCCGCGATCAGTCGCTGGCGGCCCGGCCCCGCGATCAGTCGCCGGCGGCCGTGTCGACCTTTCGGGCCGCGAGAGCGCGGGTCAAGTCAGCGGTGTGCTCCGCGAGGATGCGGCGCAGCGAGGACGGCAGCGAGTCGTCGGCGATCGCGGTCTCGAACCGCGACACGGTCGCGGCGTCCACCTCCCAGGACGGGAAGAGCCCTTCGGCGACGGTTTGGGCGAGATCGCCGGGACGGGCCGACCACAGGCCGGTGATGTCGTCGAGGTAGCGGTCCGCCAGTCCTGCGAGCAGGTGCTCGTGGCCGGGTAGGTCGACACCCAGAAGGGTGGCCCGGACGATCGCGTTGCTCGGGGCCTCGGCGCCCGTCGTCAGGAGCAGCTTCTCGGCCGCCTCCTTCGCCTCGACGGTCGGACGGGCGGCCCGTGCGGTGGCGGCACGTCGTTCACCGCCGGCGGTGGCGTCGGCCGCGAGCTCGGCGTCGATCCGCTCGGTGTCCTCGGCGCCCGCGGCGACGAGCGCGGTGAGCACCGTCCAGCGGAGATCGGTGTCGACGGTGAGGCCGGGCAGGCCCGCCTCGTCGGCGCCGGCGTCGAGCAGCGTCTTGAGCACCCGAGCCTGGTCGGGGCCGACCGGGCAGGCACACAGCGCTGTGAGGAACGCGAGCTGATGATCGGAGCCGGGCTCCGCCCCCCGCGCGGCGTCGAGCATCGCGCGTGAGAACGTCTTCCACCCCGTCGAGGCGGCCCATGCGGGGTCGGCGTAGCGGGCGAGCGCCATCTGCGCCTGCGTGAGGACGCGCTGGACCACCCCGATGTGCGGCTCGTGCGGGGTCGCCCGGGCCACCACCTCGACGAACCGACGTGCCGGGAGACGGGCCTCGCGGGTCATCTCCCACAGGGCCGACCAACACAGCGTCCTGGCCAGGGGATCGGTGACGTTCTCGAGGGAGTCCAGAGCGGTGGCCGCCGACCTGTCGTCGAGTCGGACCGAGCAGTACGTCAGGTCGTCGTCGTTGGGCAGGATCAGGTCCGGCACCGGCTGTCCGGCGAGGTCGGGCACGATGGTCCGCTCACCGGAGATGTCGAGCTCCGCGCGGGCGGTGCGGACGAGGGCGCCCGAGTCGTCGCGGCTGTACAGGCCCACGCCGATCCGGTGGGTGCGCAGTTCGCCGGCGCCGGGTGACGCGGGGCCCTGGACCAGGGTTAGTTCGGAGATGGTCGTGTCGGCGTCGTCGTCCTCGGCCCCGGAGGTGGCGACCTCGACGGAGATCGGGTTGATCCCGGTGGTCCGCAGCCACTGGTCGGCCCACCCGGACAGGTCGCGGCCCGAGGACTTCTCGAGCGCCCCCAACAGGTCATCGAACCGGGCGTTGCCGAAGGCGTGCTCGGCGAAGTACGCGCGCAGGCCGGCGAGGAACGGCTCCCGGCCGACGTAGGCCACGAGCTGCTTGAGAACGGAGGCGCCCTTGGCGTAGGTGATGCCGTCGAAGTTCGCCTCGACGGTCTCGAGGTCCGTCATGTCCGCCGCCACCGGGTGGGTCGAGGGCAGCTGGTCCTGGCGGTAGGCCCACGACTTCTCGACATTGGCGAAGGTGGTCCAGGCATCCGTGTACTGCGTGGCGTCGACCTGGGCGAGTACCGAGGCGAACGTCGCGAACGACTCGTTGAGCCACAGATCGTCCCACCACTGCATGGTCACCAGGTCGCCGAACCACATGTGGGCCATCTCGTGGAGGATCGTCTCGTTGCGTCGCTCATAGCGGTAGCCGGTGACGCGGGAGCGGAAGACGTAGTCCTCGAGGAAGGTCACCGCGCCGGCGTTCTCCATCGCCCCGGCATTGAACTCCGGGACGAAGATCTGGTCGTACTTGCCGAACGCGTAGGGGAGCCCGAACTCGCGGTGGTAGAAGCGGAAACCCTCCTTGGTCTCGGCGAACAGTCGCTCGGCGTCGAGGTGGTCGGCGAGCGACGTGCGGCACAACAGCCGTAGAGGAATGGTTCCGTGCTCGTCGGTGTAGGCGTCGGAGACCACGTGATACGGCCCGGCGATGAGCGCGACGAGGTACGTCGACATGATCTCGGTGGTCGCGAAGCGGTGCACCACCGCGCCGTGCTCGGCCGGCGATTCGGAGGCCAGCGTGTTGGCCACCACGACCCACGACGCCGGCGCGGTCACGGTCAGCGTGTAGGTGGCCTTGAGGTCCGGCTGGTCGAAGCAGGCGAAGACCCGCTTGGCATCGGCGGTCTCGAACTGTGAATAGAGGTAGACCTCTCCATCGGCCGGGTCAACCATCCGGTGCAGGCCCTCGCCGGTGGTCGTGTACGCCAGATCGGCGTCCACGACGAGCTCGTTCGTCGCCTGCAGCCCCGGCAGTGTCAGCCCGACCTCGTCGTCGTAGTCGTCCGGCGTGATATCGACGCCGTTAAGCGACGCGGACCGGATGGCCGCGTCACGGAGGTCGATGAACGTCTCCTCGCCGGGGCGGGCCGTGAACCGCACGACGGTGCGCGACCGGAACCTGTCCACTCCCGGGCCGCCGGCACCGTCCGTGAGGTCGATCTCCACCTCGTACGAGTCGACGCTGATCAGATCGGCCCGCTGGGCGGCATCGGCGCGGGTGAGATTGAGCGAACGCATGACGGGATCCTCGGTTCCTGGGGCGGGACGGGTGATGGCACCGATCGGCGACGCGGCGCACCGCGCCGTCACCGGCTCTGGCTTCAGGTCTACCAGTCGCGCCGGTGCCGGGCCGGGCGGTAGCGGTCCCTGCGGGGGACGGTGAGGAGCGGTAGCGCCCCACGTGCGGGCGGCCAGTGGCGGTGATTGCCCGCCATGAGGATGATGGAGTCATGACAACTAGCAGCTCGTCCGCTCCCGCCACCGTCGACTTCTGGTTCGACCCCCTGTGCCCGTTCGCCTGGGTGACCAGCCGATGGATCCTCGAGGTCGAGAAGGTCCGCGACATCACCCTGACCTGGAACGTCATGAGCCTGTCCGTGCTCAACGACGGCCGCGACCTGCCCGAGGAGTACATGGAGAATATGAAGCTCGGGTGGGGGCCGGTGCGCGTGGCGATCGCCGCCGCCGAGCGCCACGGCCAGGAGGTGCTCGGAAAGCTCTACACGGAGCTCGGCACCCGCATCCACGACGAGGGTCGCGGCATCGGGGACCCGGCCGTGATCACCGAGGCGCTCGCCGCCGCGGGACTGGACGCCGACCTCGCCGAAGCCGCTACGTCGACCGAGTACGACGAGGCGCTGAAGGTCTCTCATCACAAGGGTATGGACCCGGTCGGCGACGAGGTGGGGACCCCGGTCCTGCACGTCAACGGCACCGCCTTCTTCGGCCCGGTGCTGACCCGCATCCCGCGCGGCGAGGAGGCCGGGAAGGTCTTCGACGGCGCCGTGACGCTGGCCGACTACCCGTATTTCTTCGAGATCAAGCGTTCGCGCACCGAAGCGCCGCAGTTCGACTGAGCGGATCCACGGTGACCTCGGGGGACGACCTTCTCGCCGGGCCGTACGGGCGCGAATTGTGCGCCGCCATCGCGCAGGAAGCCGCCCCGGGGGACGTGTGGGTCCGACCGACGGACGCTGAGTACCTCGACGCACTCGGCGCCGTGCGGCCAGATCAGGTCGCCGCGCTGGATCACGGCCGGTTCCTGGCCGCACTCGCGACGGTCGTTGACACCGCCGTCTACTGGCAGGAGCCCGACGACGACAGGGAACGGCTCGCTCGGCCCGAGATCCTGGAGGCGCTGCGGCCGATCGCGGACGCCGTGGCCGCGCATCCGGCGGCGGCCTGGTGGGACGCGCCACTCGACAGGTCTGCTCAGGCCCACGTGCGCTACTGGTCCGGGGAATGGGAGCCGTCGCTCGACCCGGTTGACGTCCGCCCTGCGCTGCGGCGCTGGCGAGAGCAGCGCGTCGAGGCCGAACGTCTGGACGCCGGCAACCCACAGTGGCGGTCCACGGGCGGGCAGTGGTGGTCGGACCCGGCGTTCTCTGGCGTCGCGTGGACCACGCCGAGCCTTCCGCGCCTGGGCCCGGTGCGTCTGTACTGCACCGAGGACTCGATGGGTTGGGATCGCGCGCGGGTGCATCCCGTCGTGGTCGACGAGAGGGCCCGGATTTTCGAGGTGCACGGCCCCGGGGCCTGGGCCCGGCTGGTGGAGGCGTACCCGCTCGAGGTCACGTACGGCAAGCGTGGTGACTGGTGGAGGACCACCGGGCGCGACGGCCGCTGGTGGATCCCGGATTGGTCGGCGGTCGCCGAGGACTACGACGCCGTCCACGTCACCGTGACCGGCTATCTCGCCACGGCGGGCTGGGCGGTCCCCGCCGCGGACGGTGCGACGGTGCTCGCCGGATGGGGACCGGAGCACACCTGCTGGCTGCGTCCGGATCGGCTTGCCTACACCGATGTCGTCGAACAATGGCATCGGACCCGGTCTGCGGAGGTCGACGGGGCGTGGAGGTGTTGCTGACAGAGGCGACCCGGCTCAACCTCAACTGGACGGGGACAAACCGCTTCGGTGATTCGGATATCGCCGCTGATCCGGCACTGGCGCACTACACACGGCTCCGGCCGGAACGCGGAAATTCGGTCTGGTGGCGGAGGTTGGTGGCCGCTGCGTTGGCGTGGTCTGGCTCCTGTTCCTGGACTCGGGAGACCCCGGCTACGGATATGTCGCGGACGGCGTTCCCGAACTCAGTGTGTGCGTGTGGCCCGGGTACCGCGGGGTGGGAATTGGTCGGCTGCTCCTCGACGAGGCATTCCGCGCCGCCCGGAGCCGCGGGATCCGGCAGATCAGCCTCAGCGTGGAGGACGGGAACCCGGCACGCAGGATCTACGTGAACTCCGGATTCCACGACGCGACCGGAGCCGCGCCGGGAACGATGGTCGTCGACCTTCGTCCCTGAGCGTGCTCGGCCGGCACTGCCGCCGGCTCACGGCCCGGCCCGCCGCAGGCCGTCAGTTCGGCGCCACCGCGCGGTTGGGCCTCAGCAGCACGTGGCAGAATCGTCCGCATGCGCATCTACCTGGGAGCGGACCACGCCGGCTTCGAGACCAAGAACGCCATCGCCGAGCATCTGAAGGCCTCCGGGCACGAGGTGATCGACTGTGGCGCCCACACCTACGACGCGGAGGACGACTACCCGGCCTTCTGCATCGACGCGGCCCGCAAGGTCGTCGCCGACCCCGGCAGCCTCGGCATCGTCCTGGGCGGCTCCGGCAACGGCGAGCAGATCGCCGCCAACAAGGTCCCCGGCGCCCGCTGCGCCCTCGCCTGGAGCGTCGAGACCGCCCGGCTGGCCCGCGAGCACAACAACGCCCAGCTGATCGGCATCGGCGGCCGCATGCACTCCCGCGAGGAGGCTCTCGCGATTGTCGACGCGTTCCTCGACCAGAACTGGTCCGAGGCCGAGCGTCACCAGCGTCGCATCGACATCCTCGCCGAGTACGAGCGCACCGGCGAGGCGCCCGCCGTCCCCGGGGCCTGAGCCCGGAGTAAACGAGCATGCCGGAGGGGCACACCCTTCATCGACTGGCCCGCCTGCACACCGACTATTTCGCAGGCGGGCCCGTTCGTGTCTCCAGCCCGCAGGGCAGATTCGTCGACAGTGTCGTCGTCGACGGACGATACTTCGACCGCGCCACGGCGACGGGCAAGCACCTCTTCCACCACTACGAGGGTGGCCTGACGGTCCACATCCACCTCGGCCTCTACGGCTTCTTCAACACCTACGTCGTCGGCGACGGCGCCGAGGCACCCGCCCCGGTCGGCCAGGTCCGGATGCGCGTCGACGGGTCTGGCGAGCGCGGCGACGGGGCAGGGGAGCGCGGCGGAGCGCCAGGGGAGTCGGGCGCCACAGGCCCGGCCCACGTGGTGGACCTGCGCGGCCCCACCAGGTGTGAGGTGCTGGACGACGACGACGTCGCGGCCGTCCGCACGCGGCTCGGCCCCGACCCGCTCGACCCCCACGCGGACCCCGAGCGCGCGTGGACCAGGATCCGGCGCAGCGCCCGGCCGATCGGTGCACTGCTCATGGACCAGAAAATCCTCGCCGGCGTCGGAAACGTCTACCGCGCCGAAGTGCTCTTCCGCGCCGGCCTGGACCCGTTCCGGCCCGGCACCGCATTGCGGGAGGTCGATTTCCGCGCGATCTGGGACGACCTGGCGGCGATGATGGTCGTCGGCGTCGACACCGGGCACATCCACACCATCCGACCCGAGCACGACCACGGAGACCTGCCGCGGCGCGGTGCAGACCGGCCGCGGAACTACGTCTATCAACGCGACGGGTGGGCCTGTCGGGTGTGCGGTGACGAGGTCGCGCTGGAGACGATGGAGGCCCGAACGCTGTTCTGGTGCCCGACCTGTCAGCCGGGGCGCCGCGGGCGGGGCTGACGCCCGGCGCGGTGCGCAACCAGAACGGTGTGCGGCTGACGCGCTGCGCGCAGCACGTCCGGCCCGATGTGAGTCCGGCCCGGCGCGCGCCCAACTCCTGACATATGCGAGATGCCCCGCCCGCGCCGGTGGTCGGCGGAGGCGGGGCATCTCGGGTGGAGCGGGTGACGGGAATCGAACCCGCGTATTCTGCTTGGAAGGCAGAGGCTTTACCATTAAGCTACACCCGCATCGCTGGCGTGACCTGGTTTTTTACACCTGATCTCGTCCGTGCTCCGACAACACTACCGGACGGTGCTGCGGGTCCCAACTCCCGGGTCGTGAACGCGGAATCGGCGCCGGATGCACCCTGTCGTACACTGGGCGAGTTGGTTTGGCGGCCGGTCAGGTCACCCGTGTGCGACGCGGGATGGTCGGCCGCGCGACTCACCGGGATGTGGCGCAGCTTGGTAGCGCATCCGCTTTGGGAGCGGAGGGTCGCAGGTTCGAATCCTGTCATCCCGACCAGCGGAGAACGACTGAAGTAAACCCCCGAAGACTTTCTAGGAGATCATCACCGTGAAGAGCACTGTCGAGCAGCTGAACCCGACCCGGGTCAAGGTCACCGTCGAGGTGCCGTTCGCGGAGCTCGAGCCGGATTTCGACAAGGCCTACAAGGCTCTCGCCGCCCAGGTCAACATCCCGGGCTTCCGTAAGGGCAAGGCCCCGGCCAAGCTCCTGGAGTCGCGGATCGGCCGCCCGGCCGTCCTCGAGCAGGTCATCAACGACATGATCCCGGCCCGCTACTCGGAGGCCGTCGAGGAGCACGATCTCAAGGTTCTGGCGCAGCCGGAGATCGAGGTCACCAAGCTCGAGGACAACGACGTCGTGGAGTTCACGGCCGAGGTCGACGTTCGTCCGGAGATCACCCTTCCCGACTTCTCCTCTCTCGAGGTCACTGTCGAGGTGCCCGAGGCCGACGATGCCGCGGTCGACGCCGAGCTCGACAACCTCCGTGCCCGTTTCGGCACCCTCAAGGGCGTCGAGCGTGGCGCCACCAAGGGCGACTTCCTCTCCGTGGATCTCGCCGCGACCGTCGACGGCGAGGCGGTCGAGGAGGCCTCCACCGAGGGCCTGTCCTACGAGCTCGGCTCGGGCACCCTCGTCGAGGGGCTCGACGAGGCCGCCGAAGGCCTCAAGGCAGGCGAGTCGAAGGAGTTCACCTCCAAGCTGGTCGCCGGCGAGTACGCCGACAAGGAGGCGGTCGTCACCGTCACCGTGCAGACCGTCAAGGAGCGCGAGCTCCCCGAGGCCGACGACGAGTTCGCGCAGATGGCGAGCGAGTTCGACACCCTCGACGAGCTGCGCGCCGACCTGACCGAGAAGGTCGCCCAGCAGGCCAAGGCCGGCCTCGCCGGTGAGATCCGCGACAAGGTGCTCGAGGCCCTCCTCGAGGCCGCGGACGTCCCGACCCCCGAGGGACTCGTCGAGAACGAGGCGCACCAGCAGCTGCACCAGATCTTCGGCGACGCCGCGCACAACGACGAGATGATCAACTCCATGCTCGAGGCCGAGGGGACCACCCGCGAGGAGTTCGAGGCCGAGACCAAGGACGCCGCTGCGCGCGCCATCCGCACCCAGCTGCTCCTGGACGTCGTGGCCGAGGACGCCTCGACCGAGGTCTCGCAGGAGGAGCTCACCCAGCACATCCTGTTCCAGGCCCAGCGCTACGGCATGGACCCGAACCAGTTCGTGCAGCAGATCCAGCAGGCCGGCCAGCTCGGCTCGCTGTTCGCCGACGTGCGTCGCTCCAAGGCCCTGGCCGACGTGATCGAGAAGGTCACCGTCAAGGACGCGCAGGGCGGCACCGTCGACACGAGCGAGTTCTTCGGCACCGGCGAGGACGCCGAGGACGAGTCCGCCGAGGCCACCGAGGCCACCGACGAGAAGAACTCCGAGGACTGATCCTCCCAGGGGCGGGTGCCCCGCGCCCGTACCGTCGACGATGGTCGGTCACCGCACTGGCGGTGGCCGACCATCGGCGTCTGTGCGGACTGTCGGCGTACGTGTCGGCAGCCGCCGGAAGCGCCGGCCGGTGGCGTACCCGTCGGCGTTCGGGTGAAGCCCGGTGAACTCAGCGCGAACTGCGGGGATCGGATGATCCCCGACGCTGACAGCGAACACCCGCCCCGGCGGGACGGTTCCGTCGCACGAGTTGGTTAGTGTTTGACGTAACGGATTCCCGGCCGCCGGTCGGCCGGGCACCGCACCCGCGGTGATGACGTAGAGCGAAGGTAGGTTCCCCGTGGCACAGAACGGTTCAGTGGCTCAGCCCAGTTCGACGCAGCCCGCCCTCAGTTCGCCGGGATCGCACGGGCTCAGCCTCGGCGACTCGGTGTACGAGCGCCTTCTCCAGGAGCGGATCATCTTCCTCGGCTCCCAGGTGGACGACGACATCGCCAACCGCCTGTGCGCCCAGATTCTGCTGCTGGCCGCCGAGGACCCCTCCCGCGACATCGCGATGTACATCAACTCGCCGGGTGGTTCGGTGACCGCCGGCATGGCCATCTACGACACGATGCAGTTCGTGGAGTGCGACGTGGCCACGTACGGCATGGGCCTGGCCGCGTCGATGGGCCAGTTCCTGCTGGCCGCCGGCGCCCCCGGTAAGCGCTTCGCGCTGCCGCACGCCAAGATCATGATGCACCAGCCCTCGGCCGGCGTCGGTGGCTCCGCCGCCGACATCGCAATCCAGGCCGAGCAGTTCGCCGCCACCAAGCGTGAGATGGCGGAGCTCATCGCGCAGCACACGGGCCAGACGTTCGAGCAGGTCACCGAGGACTCGGACCGCGACCGCTGGTTCAGCGCACAGGAGGCCAAGGAGTACGGCTTCGTCGACCACGTGATCGCGCGTGCGTCGCAGTCCGGCGGGACCTCGCCGTCGTGATCGATCCCGCGCCGCGCGGGATCGCCCCCGCCGCCCTCCCCGTCCCGACCACCGCAACGGAGTCCCCGATGACCTCACTCCCGACCTCCCGGTACATCCTCCCCTCCTTCGTCGAGCACTCCAGCTACGGCGTTAAGGAGTCGAATCCGTACAACAAGCTCTTCGAGGAGCGCATCATCTTCCTGGGTACCCAGGTGGACGATGCCTCGGCGAACGACATCATGGCCCAGCTCCTGGTCCTGGAGGGCCTGGACCCGGACCGTGACATCACGATGTACATCAACTCGCCGGGTGGCTCGTTCACCTCGCTCATGGCGATCTACGACACGATGCAGTACGTGCGTCCGGACGTCGTGACGGTGTGCCTCGGCCAGGCGGCCTCCGCCGCGGCCGTGCTGCTGGCCGCCGGGACCCCCGGCAAGCGTGCCGCGCTGCCCAACGCCCGCATCCTCATCCACCAGCCGGCCACCGGCGGCATGCAGGGCCAGGTCTCGGACCTCGAGATCCAGGCGGCCGAGATCGAGCGCATGCGTCGCCTCATGGAGACCACCCTGTCCCGCCACACCGGTCGTGACGCGGACCAGATCCGCAAGGACACCGATCGCGACAAGATCCTCACGGCCGAGGAGGCCAAGGAGTACGGGATCATCGACACGGTCTTCGACTACCGCAAGCTGTCGGCGAGCAACTGAGGCCACGGCGGCGCGCCGCTCCGGGCAGGGGCGCGCCGTCGGGTGCAATGTACTGATCGCGCCGGGGTCGGATTTCCGACCCACTCGGCGTACCGTCGACGTGGGGGCGGAGATCGACGCCCCTGGATTGCGAGGACGTAGAACTCATGGCACGTGTTGGTGAGAGCGGCGACCTGTTGAAGTGCTCCTTCTGTGGGAAGAGCCAAAAGCAGGTCAAGAAGCTGATCGCCGGTCCCGGAGTCTACATCTGCGACGAGTGCATCGAGCTGTGCAACGAGATCATCGAGTCCGAGGTCGAGGACGCGTCGGAATCGGGTCTCGAGGAACTGCCCAAACCGGCGGAGATCCACTCGTTCCTCGACCAGTACGTGGTGGGACAGGACGATGCCAAGCGCACGCTGGCCGTCGCCGTCTACAACCACTACAAGCGCATCCGCGTGGGCGCCAGCCTCGGCCGTGGCGACGGGGTCGAGCTGGCCAAGTCCAACATCCTCATGCTGGGCCCCACCGGCTGTGGCAAGACCTATCTCGCGCAGACGCTGGCGAAGATGCTCAACGTCCCCTTCGCGATCGCCGACGCCACCGCCCTGACGGAGGCCGGTTACGTGGGTGAGGACGTGGAGAACATCCTCCTCAAGCTCATCCAGGCCGCGGACTTCGACACCAAGCGCGCCGAGATGGGCATCATCTACATCGACGAGGTCGACAAGATCGCCCGCAAGGCCGAGAACCCGTCGATCACGCGCGACGTCTCCGGCGAGGGAGTCCAGCAGGCGCTGCTGAAGATTCTCGAGGGCACGCAGGCCTCGGTCCCGCCACAGGGCGGCCGTAAGCACCCGCACCAGGAGTTCATCCAGATCGACACGTCCAACGTGTTGTTCATCGTCGCCGGTGCTTTCCAGGGTCTCGAAAAGATCGTCGGAGACCGGGTGGGTCGCAAGGGACTCGGCTTCGGTGCCGAGGTGGCCAGCAAGAACGAACTGGACACCACGGACAACTTCACTGAGGTCATGCCCGAGGACCTGGTCAAGTTCGGCCTGATCCCCGAGTTCATCGGCCGACTGCCGGTGGTGGCCACGGTGACGAATCTGGACCAGGAGGCGCTCGTCAACATCCTGGCCGAGCCGAAGAACGCCCTGGTCAAGCAGTACGCGCGGCTGTTCGAGATGGACGGGGTCGAGCTCGAGTTCACCCAGGACGCCCTCGAGGCCGTCGCCGACCAGGCGATCCTGCGCGGCACCGGTGCCCGAGGGCTGCGCGCCATCATGGAGGAGGTCCTCCTCCCGGTGATGTACGACATCCCGGGTCGTGAGGACGTGGCACGCGTGGTCGTGTCCGGCGACACGGTCCGGAACAACGTGCTGCCGACGATCGTGCCGCTCTCCGACGAGGAGCCCCGCGAGAAGTCCGCGTAGGACGCTCCCACAGAAACCACAAACCGCAGGCCGTCCCCGAGTCCACGGGGGCGGCCTGCGGCGTGTCGTTTCCGGGTCAGGACATCGAGCGGCGCTCGAGCAGAGCGGTGACCGCCATTCCCAGGACGATGCCCCAGAACGGCGCGGAGATCCCCATCAGGGAGACGTCGGCGACGGTCACGAGGAAGCAGATCAGTGGCCCCAGGGCGCGGTCGGTCCGGAACGCGGTGACGAACGCACCCTGCAGCGGGGCGAGCATCGCCAGCCCCCCGAGCGCGGCGATGAACGCGGCGGGAGTGCCAGGGTCAGTCCGACGAACGCGGGGGAGAACACGCCCACCACCAGGGCCAGGGCGCCGTTGGCGATGGCCGCGGCGTAGTGCCGCTCGCGATCACCAGAGGAGACGATCAGGCCCGGAGATGATCAACGCCGGCAAGGAGACCAGCACGGCCGCCCCCGGAGCCGCGTTCTTCGGTTCCTCGGACTCGTTCGCGATGATCCGCGGCGGGAACGTGGACGTCGCCGTGCTCGGTGCGATGCAGGTGTCGCAGTCCGGCGATCTCTCCAACTGGATGATCCCGGGCGCGATGGTCAAGGGCATGGGTGGCGCGATGGACCTGGTCCACGGCGCCGGCAGGGTCATCGTGATGATGGACCACGTCACCCGCAAGGGCGACATCAAGCTGATGGCGGAGAACACGCTTCCCTACACCGGCCGCGGCTGCGTCCAGCGGGTCGTCACCGACCTCTGCGTTCTCGACATCACCGACTCGGGCTTCCAGCTGGTCGAGCTGGCGCCGGACGTGACGATCGACAAGGTCCGCGAGAAGACGGACGCGACGGTCCACGCCTGACGCCAGCCTGACGGGGCCGGTTCCTCACTAGTGTGGGAGCCGGCCCCGTCATCGTCCCCAGCTGGAGGTCCGTTCCGTATGAGTACTACCGCACCGGTCACCGTCACCGTCACCGGCGCCGCCGGTCAGATCGCTTATGCCCTCCTCTTCAGGCTCGCCGCGGGCGGGGTCTACGGCAAGGACGTGCCGATCCGGCTGAAGCTGCTCGAGGTCACCGCCGCCACCGGGGCGGCGGAAGGCGTCGCCATGGAGCTCGAGGACTGCGCGTTCCCCGCCCTGGCCTCGATCGACATCACCGACGACCCGGCCGTGGGATTCGAGGGCGCCAGCGCGGCGATCCTCGTGGGTGCCCGTCCCCGCGGCGCCGGGATGGAGCGCGCGGACCTGCTCACCGCCAACGGCGCGATCTTCCGTGGCCAGGGGCGTGCGATCAACGATCACGCGGCCGACGACATCCGGGTCCTGGTGGTGGGCAACCCCGCCAACACCAACGCCTACATCGCCCATCGCCATGCGCCGGACGTCCCCGCCGAGAGGTTCACGGCACTCATGCGCCTGGACCACAACCGGGCCCTCAGTCAGCTCGCCGCCCGCCTCGACGCGCCTGTGGGGGAACTCGACCGGGTGGTGGTGTGGGGCAATCACTCGGCCACCCAGTTCCCGGACGTCAGTTACCTCACCCGTGGCGGGCGCCCCGTCGCCGACCAGCTCGACCGACGGTGGCTCACCGACGAGTTCATCCCGCGCGTGGCGCGACGCGGCTCGGAGATCATCGAGGTGCGCGGGTCCTCGTCAGCGGCATCGGCGGCCGGAGCCTCGATCGTCCACATGCGTGATTGGGTCCGCGGGACACCCGAGGGGAGCTGGACCACGGTCGCGCTGCCGTCCGGGGGCGAGTACGGGACGATGCCGGGCGTGGTCACCGGCCTGCCCTGTCGCAGCGACGGCGGCGAGTGGGAGGTGGTCGAGGGGCTCGGGATCGACGACTTCCAGCGCTCGCGCATCGACGCCTCGGTGGCCGAACTCGTCGCCGAGCGTGATCAGGTCCACGGGTTGGGCCTCGTCGACTGACGTCGGGGGTGTGCCGTCGACTGACGGCGGGGGTGGGCCGAGGCCGACGGCGTGTGTCGACCGCGCACGCGAACGGCCTACGATGGGCGGGTGACGACTCCAGCATCTCCCGCCCCGAACACCGACCGCGCGGACGCCCTGCCCGCCTCCTGGAACCCAGGTGAGGTAGAGGGGGAGTTGTACAGGCGCTGGGTGGACGCCGGCTACTTCGAGGCCGACGCATCGAGCGACAAGCCCGCCTACTCCGTCGTGCTGCCCCCGCCGAACGTCACCGGCAGCCTCCACATGGGGCACGCGCTCGACCACACGCTGATGGACGTGCTCACGCGCCGCAAGCGCATGCAGGGCTTCGAGGTCCTGTGGCTGCCGGGCATGGACCACGCCGGCATCGCCACTCAGACTCTCGTGGACCGCAAGCTCCGCGAGCAGGGCATCGACCGCCACGAGATCGGCCGCGAGGCCTTCATCGACAAGGTCTGGGAGTGGAAGCGTGAGTCCGGCGGCACGATCGGCGAGCAGATGCGACGCCTCGGCGACGGCGTCGACTGGTCGCGCGAGCGGTTCACCCTGGACGACGGCCTGTCCAAGGCCGTGCAGACGATCTTCAAGGAGCTCTACGACAAGGGCCTGATCTACCGCGCCGAGCGGCTGGTCAACTGGTCGCCGACCCTCCAGACCGCGATCTCGGACATCGAGGTCAAGTACGCGGACGTCGAGGGCGAGCTCGTGAGCTTCCGCTACGGCTCGATGGACGACTCCGAGCCACACCTGGTCGTGGCCACCACCCGTCTCGAGACGATGCTCGGCGACACCGCGATCGCCGTGCACCCAGACGACGAGCGCTACGCCCACCTGGTGGGCACCGAGCTGCCGCACCCGTTCCGCGAGGGCTGGACCATGCGCGTCGTGGCCGACGAGCACGTCGACCCGGAGTTCGGCACCGGCGCGGTCAAGGTCACGCCGGCGCACGACCCGAACGACTTCGCGATCGGCCAGCGTCACGGCCTCGAGATGCCCACGATCATGGACGCCACGGGACACATCGCCGACACCGGCACCCGGTACGACGGCATGGACCGCTTCGAGGCACGTAAGGCGATCCGCGAGGACCTGGCCGCCGAGGGCCGCATCGTCAAGGAGGTGCGCCCGTACCTGCACTCGGTCGGCCACTCCGAGCGTTCCGGCGAACCGATCGAGCCGCGCCTGTCGCTGCAGTGGTGGGTCCGGGTCGAGGAGCTGGCCACGATGGCCGGCGACGCCGTCCGCGACGGCGACACCGTGATCCACCCGACGAGCCAGGAGCCGCGCTGGTTCGACTGGGTCGACGACATGCACGACTGGTGCATCTCCCGCCAGCTGTGGTGGGGCCACCGGATCCCGATCTGGTACGGCCCCGAGGGCGAGGTCGTGTGCGTCGGACCGGACGAGGAGGCGCCGGCCGGCTATACGCAGGAGACCGATGTCCTCGACACGTGGTTCTCCTCGGCACTGTGGCCGTTCTCCACGATGGGCTGGCCCGAGCAGACTGAGGACCTGGCGCGCTTCTATCCCACGTCTGTGCTGGTCACCGGCTACGACATCCTGTTCTTCTGGGTCGCCCGCATGATGATGTTCGGCACCTTCGTGGGGCAGAGGCTTGACGGGGGCAAGGCGGCGCCGGGCAAGGTCCCGTTCACCGACGTCTTCCTCCACGGCCTGGTGCGCGACGAGCACGGCCAGAAGATGTCCAAGTCCAAGGGCAACGGCATCGACCCGCTGGACTGGGTCGACCGCTTCGGCGCCGACGCCCTGCGCTTCACCCTGGCCCGCGGCGCGAACCCCGGCGGCGACCTCTCGGTCGGCGACGACTCGGCGCAGGCCTCGCGCAACTTCGCCACGAAGCTCTTCAACGCGACCCGCTTCGCCCTGATGAACGGCGCCACCATCGGGACCCTGCCGGAGGCGTCCGCGCTCACCGACGCGGACCGGTGGATCCTGCACCGTCTCGGCGAGGTGCGCGTGACCGTCGACGACGCGCTGGAGCGCTACGAGTTCTCCAAGGCGTGCGAGACCCTGTACCACTTCGCGTGGGACGAGGTCTGTGACTGGTACCTGGAGCTGGCCAAGGTCCAGTTCGGAAACGACGACGAGGTGCGCGCCTCCGAGCGGGCCGGATACACGCGGCTGGTGCTCGGCCACGTCCTGGACGTGGTGCTGCGCATGCTGCATCCGGTGATCCCGTTCGTCACCGACACCCTGTGGACCGCGCTGACGGGCCGGGACTCCCTCGTGGTGGCCGAGTGGCCGAGCGCGGTGGGCCCCGCCGCGGACGCGGCCGAGTCGGTCCGACGCGTGAACGACGCCCAGGATCTCGTCACCGAGATCCGTCGCTTCCGGTCCGACCAGGGACTCAAGCCGGGCCAGCGCGTGCCCGCACGCCTGTCCCGCACCGCCGAGGCGGACCTGCCCGCCGACCTGCTCGAGCAGATCACCTCGCTCGCCCGTCTCACCCCGGCGGGCGACGACTTCACCGCGACCGCCTCCCTCGAGGTGCGCCTCGGACTGTCGACGGTCGGCGTGGAGATCGACACCTCCGGGACCATCGACCTCGCGGCCGAGCGCCGCCGGCTCGAGAAGGACCTGGCGTCCGCGCGTAAGGAGCTGGAGACCACCGGGGCCAAGCTCGGCAACGAGGCGTTCCTCGGTAAGGCCCCGGAGCACGTGGTGGACAAGATCCGTGCGCGCCGCGACCTGGCCGCGGCCGAGGTCGAGCGGATCAGCGGCCGCCTCGAGGCCATGCCGGCCGGGAGCTGATCGGTGTGAGTGATCGGAAGTGGCTCCCGCCGCACGACCCGGAGGAGGGCTGGGACACCCCGACCGAGGAGGACGTCGCCGACATGCTCGGCGAGGACGGCCTCGTGGCCGGGGTCTCCCTCGGCGGGCCGCTGCCCGGTGACGAGGACTCGGACGGCGACGACCACCTGCCGCCGCGTCCGATCCCCGAGGTCGGCAGCCCCGAGTGGCAGGCCGACGCAGCCGACCTCGCGGCGGTCGAGGAGGAGCTCACCACCCGGTGGCCCGAGTCGAAGCTCGAACCGAGCCTGGACCGGATCTCCGAGCTGGTCTCCGTCCTGGGCGATCCCCAGCACGCGTACCCGGTCGTGCACGTGGCCGGGACCAACGGCAAGACCTCGGTCACCCGGATGGTCGACGCCCTGATGCGCGCCCTGCACCAGCGGACCGGACGTAATTCGAGCCCGCATCTGCAGTCCGTCACCGAACGCATCGCGCTGGACGGCGAGCCGATCACCGCCCGCACGTTCGTCGACACCTATCGCGAGCTGCAGCCCTACCTCGAGCTGGTCG
Source organism: Dietzia sp. NCCP-2495 (assembly GCF_026011735.1). GTDB lineage: Bacteria > Actinomycetota > Actinomycetes > Mycobacteriales > Mycobacteriaceae > Dietzia. The sequence goes on from NZ_BRVN01000002.1 coordinate 191,117, forward strand.
ACCAGCGGTCCGAGGCGGCCGGCGGACCGCGTATGAGCTACTTCGAGGTGCTCACGGCGATGGCGTTCGCGGCCTTCGCCGACGCGCCGGTGGACGTGGCCGTGATCGAGACCGGGATGGGCGGCACGTGGGACGCCACCACCGTGGTGCGGCCGGCCGTCGCCGTCGTCACCCCCGTCGGACTCGACCACACCGAGTACCTCGGCGAGGACCTCGCGACCATCGCGGGGGAGAAGGCCGGGATCATCCAGGCCGGTCCCACCGACGATCTGATGCCCCGCGACCCCGTCGCGGTGATCGGACGCCAGGAACCCGAGGCGATGGAGGTGCTGCTGCGCCGCGCCGTCGAGGTCGGTGCGGTGGTCGCGCGCCTGGGCTCCGAGTTCGACGTGACCGACCGCAAGCTCGCCGTGGGGGGCCAGCAGCTCACGCTCCGCGGTCTCGGCGGCGAGTACACCGACATCTTCCTGCCGCTGTTCGGCGAGCACCAGGCCGAGAACGCCGCCACCGCACTGGCCGCGGTCGAGGCGTTCTTCGGCGCCGGGCCCGAGCGCGCGCTGGATCCCGAACTCATCCGCGCGGGGTTCGCCGCGGTCGACAACCCGGGCCGTCTCGAGCGGCTCAGCTCGAGCCCCACGGTGCTGGTCGACGCCGCGCACAACGGGCACGGCGGACGAGCCCTGGCGGCCGCCGTGACCTCGGAGTTCGACTTCAAGCGCCTCGTCGCGGTGGTGGCGATGCTCGACGGCAAGGACGCCGACGAGTTCCTCGCCGCGCTCGAACCGGTGGTGGAGGAGGTCGTCGTCACGCGCACCACCTCGCCACGGGCGATGTCGCTCGACGAGCTCGCCCGCATCGCCGAGGAGCGGTTCACCGCGCAGCGGGTCCACGTGGTGGAGTCCCTCCCGGACGCGGTGAGCGCCGCGCTCGACCTGGTGGGGGTCCCCGACCCGACCGCCGACGACGACGTCTCGGGCGTCGGCGTGCTCGTCACGGGTTCCGTGGTGACCGCCGGGGCCGCACGCAGCCTGTTCGGAAAGGACGCACAGTGAGCAATCCCGAGACCGGCCACCCGACCGGCCAGCCGGGCGGCACAGGAGCCGCGCGCTTCCCGGTCGACACGGGGGCGGCGCACGCCCCGTCGACCGACCCGTGGAAGGGACTGCGCGGCATCATGGCCGGCACTCACGTCCTCGAGGCGATCGTGATCGGGCTGGTCCTCACGGTGATCGCCCGGCTCGACGGCGGCGCGCACTTCCAGACCTGGAAGGTGCTGTTCGTCAGCTTGCTCGCCGTGGCGATGATCGTGGCGGCCGGACTGCAGCGTCGGCCCTGGGCGATCCCCATGAACGTCGTCCTGGCCGTCCTCGCGGTGTTCCCCGGGTGGATCGTCCACTGGTCGATGGGCGTGGCGGGGCTGATGTTCCTCGCCGTGTGGGCGTACATCCTGTACCTGCGTCTCGACCTGATGAAACGGATCGCCGGAGGGTACCTGCCGAGTCAGCACGACTGACTGCCGCACCGTCCGGGCGGGGTGGAGGAGGTACTTGTAGCATGGTCGCCGTGACCGAGAGAACTTTCTTCCTCATCAAGCCCGACGGCGTCGAGCGCGGCCTGACCGGGACCATCCTCGCGCGGATCGAGGCCAAGGGCCTCAAGATCGCCGCCATGGACCTGCGGACCGTCCCGCAGGAGACCGCAGCCGAGCACTACGCCGAGCACGCCGAGCGTCCCTTCTACGGTGACCTGCTCGAGTTCATCACCTCTGGTCCCGTTGTGGCCGGTGTCCTCGAGGGCCCCCGGGCCATCGCCGCCTGGCGCCAGCTCGCCGGCGGCACCGATCCCGTCGAGAAGGCGGCTCCCGGCTCGATCCGCGGAGACTTCGGGCTCGAGACCCAGTTCAACCTCGTGCACGGCTCGGACTCCACCGAGTCCGCCGCCCGCGAGATCGCCCTCTGGTTCCCCGGACTCGCCTGAGAACAGCCCTCACCGCCGGCGGCGTGACCGTCCGGCCCCGCACGCGCCCGCCTGTGTAGCCACACCGGCGGGCGCGGTCGCATTTTCGGCGGTCTCCTCGACATCCTTTGCCGCGCCGACGACGTTTCCCACTCCGGTATGGGAGAATGGCCGGAGCTCATCCTGGCGAGTGGTCCACCGTCCGCCCGGGAGCGAGCGCCCGCCACCCGTGGCCGACCCCGGTCGGTATCGCGGACAACTAGACATAGTCCCGCCCAAGCGGGACCCAAGAAGAAAAGCCCGACCCCGTGCGGCGGCGTGGGTCACCCAGTGAGGGTGACGTGATCGCGCCCGGAGTCCGGCCAGAGGAGACACGTGTCGGATCCAACCCTGACCATCGACGATCTCACCGCGCTGCCCGAGAAGATGCGCGCGCACGCGGCCGCCAAGGCCGTGGGCATGACGAGCAAGGAATTCCTCGCCGCCATGTCCGGGATCGGCGTCGAGATCAAGAGCGCCCAGTCCGCGGTGACCCGCGAGACCCTGCTCACCTGGTTCGAGGGCCGGGACACGGCCGCGGGCGCCCCCGCCGAGCCGGACGCTGCTGAGCCGGGCGCTGCTGAGCCGGGCGCTGCTGATCCGGACGCCGCGGCACCCGAGGCCGCCCCCGCGAAGAAGGCCCCGGCGAAAAAGGCCGCCGCGAAGAAGGCTCCGGCGAAGAAGTCCACCGCCGCCGAGGGCGAGTCTGAGGCCGAGTCCGAGGCCGTCGCTGTGCAGGCCGACGAGAGCGCACCCGGGGCCGGCGACTCGGCACCGGCCACCAAGGCCCCACGTAAGCGTGCGCCGCGGAAGACGGCCGCGCAGAAGGCCGCCGAGGCCGAGGCCGCCGGCGACACCGCCGACGCGAAGGCCTCCGGCACGGGGGAGTCGTCGACGCGCACCTCGTCGCAGGAGCGCCCCGTTCTGCCTTCGATCGCGATCGTCACCGGCGAGGTCGGCACCGCCGACACCGGTAACCGCCGGCGCCGCTCCACCGCGACCCCGTCGTTCTCCCCGCTGTTCCTGTCGGCCGACGACTCCGCGCAGACCGGGTCCGCGGGCTCCGACTCCGCGACGACGGGGTCCTCGGCGACAGGCACTTCAGCGACAGCGGCCTCGTCGGACGAGTCCGGTCAGGACGCGGGCGAGGGCGACGACCAGTCGGGCCAGGGCGAGGGCCGTCGCCGGCGCCGTGGTCGCCGTGGTCGCGGCCGCGGACGTGGCGAGGGGGCCGACGACCAGAACACCGAGAACAACGACGACGACGAGAATTCGTCGAACGGGAGCCGGAACGCCGACTCCGCGAACGATTCCGGCTCGGATACCGGGCCCGGCGCGGCCGACTCCGCCGATGGCGGGGACGGCGCAGACGGTTCCGAGAAGGGGGAGAACTCCTCCGAGGACGATTCGGACGCCTCGGAGTCGACGCCCTCGGGCTCGCGTCGGCGTCGGCGTCGTCGTCGTCGCGGTGGGGGCTCCGGCACCGACGACACCCAGGGCAGCAGCGACGACCCGCCCAATACGGAGATCCACGAGCGTGACGGACGCCGTCGCTCCGGACGCTCCGGATCCACGTCCGGCACGTCCGAGGACGAGGTGCAGGGCATCACCGGCTCCACCCGTCTCGAGGCCAAGCGTCAGCGTCGCCGGGACGGCCGCGAGGCCGGGCGGCGTCGGCAGCCGATCCTGTCCGAGTCCGAGTTCCTCGCCCGGCGCGAGTCCGTGGACCGCGTCATGGTGGTGCGCGAGAAGCCGCGTGACGACGGCAAGGGCATCATGACCCAGGTCGGCGTGCTCGAGGACAAGGTGCTGGTCGAGCACTTCGTCACCACCGAATCTGCCCGCTCGATGGTCGGCAACGTCTACCTCGGTCGCGTGCAGAACGTCCTGCCCAGCATGGAGGCGGCGTTCGTCGACATCGGACGTGGCCGCAACGGCGTGCTGTACGCCGGCGAGGTCAATTGGGAGGCTGCCGGACTCGGAGGCAAGGCCCGCCGCATCGAGCAGGCGCTCAAGCCCGGCGACATGGTGCTGGTCCAGGTGACCAAGGACCCGGTCGGGCAGAAGGGCGCCCGCCTGTCCACGCAGATCTCGCTCGCCGGTCGCTTCCTCGTATACGTGCCGGACGGCAACTCCGCCGGCATCTCCCGCAAGCTCCCCGACACCGAGCGGCGTCGACTCAAGGCGATCCTCAAAGACGTCGTGCCCGAGGGCTCCGGCGTGATCATCCGCACCGCTGCGGAAGGCGTGTCCGAGGAGGAGATCAAGCGCGACGTCGATCGTCTCGCCGGGCAGTGGACCGAGATCTCCGAGGCCGCCGACAAGCGAAAGGGGTCCGGCTCCGGCAACCCCGTCGCCCTGTACGAGGAGCCCGACCTGCTCGTCAAGGTCGTGCGCGACCTGTTCAACGAGGACTTCACCAAGCTCGTCATCCAGGGCGGGAAGTCGTGGGACACCGTGCACTCCTACGTCTCCCGCGTCGCGCCGGAGATGGCCTCGCGGCTCGAGCGGTACGACAATCCCGACGTGGACGTGTTCACGACGCATCGCGTGGACGAGCAGCTTGCCAAGGCGCTCGAGCGCAAGGTGTGGCTCCCGTCCGGCGGCTCGCTGGTGATCGACCGCACCGAGGCCATGACGGTCATCGACGTCAACACCGGCAAGTACACCGGCTCCGGTGGCAACCTCGAGGAGACCGTCACCAAGAACAACCTCGAGGCGGCAGAGGAGATCGTGCGCCAGCTTCGGCTGCGCGACGTCGGCGGCATGGTGGTGATCGACTTCATCGACATGGTGCTCGAGGCCAACCGCGACCTCGTGCTGCGGCGCCTCACCGAGGCCCTCGGTCGCGACCGCACGCGTCACCAGGTCTCTGAGGTCACCTCGCTCGGACTGGTCCAGCTCACCCGCAAGAAGCTCGGGACCGGGCTCGTCGAGGCGTTCTCCACGCCGTGTGAGCACTGCCACGGCCGTGGGCTGATCGTTCACGCCGACCCGATCCACACCGAGTCGCACAACGCCGACGAGCCCGGTTCACGCCGGGGTCGCCGACGGGGCGGCAAGGGGAGTGACTCCTCTTCGTCCTCGTCGTCCTCGTCGGACGGCGGCACGAACAAGCCGGCGCCGCGCCGGGACGGCCCGGCGCCCGGTGCGCACCCGGCCGCGCTGGCCATGCGACACGACGACCACCGCGACAATCACGGCGACCAGTACAGCAGCCACGACGCGCCGGCCGAGGTCGGGTCGACGGGAGCGGTCGAGGCGAAGGGCGAGCCCGCTGCAGGGTCGTCTGCTGCAGAGGCGATGACCACCGCAGGCGAGAAGCCTGCCGCAGCGGAGCAGTCGGCTGAGGCGGAGAAGGCTGCTGAGTCTTCGAGCCCCGCCACGGACGCACCGGCCGCCGGGTCCACGGGCTCGTCGGGGAACCGGCGCCCGACGCGGCGTCGCGCGACCCGACGTGCACCCGCGGCGCCGTCGGAGGCCGCGACGACCGCGGCCGAGGCCGGCTCGGATCCGGCGACCACGGTCTCACCCGTACGTGTCGAGCCCGCACCCGCCCCCGCGCCCGCAGCTGAGCCCGCGCTAGCGGCCGTGGTGGTTGCTGCGCCAGCTGCCGACTCGGCCGGCGCCGCGCAGTCCGGGCGCCGCCCACGGCGACGGTCCAGCAGACGGGAAGCCGGAGCGGCGGCCACGACCGCTGGGACGCCGACCGGCAGCACGGACGAGGCCCCGACGGCCAAGGTCGCCGCGGCGACGCTGGCTCAGGCGCCGAAGGCCGTGGTCGCGGAGCCGCGACAGCGGCCCGCACGGCGCCGTGCGACGCGGTCCACGACTGCGCCCGAGGGCGACTAAGCGCGAGGTCTCGGCGCCGGTGGCACGGTCGGTTTGACCTGCTGTGCCACCGGACCGTAACCTTGACAAGTCGCTCGTCGCAGCGCTATTCCGCTGCGCAAAGAGTCGCGAGCCGGTTCGTCAACCGAATCGGGGCCCGCGATCCTGACCGGCGAGAGCCGGAGAGCAAGTAAGAACACCGCACACACGGTGTGATCGCCATGCGGTCACACACCCGAGAAGCAAGGGGAAGCCCTCCATGTACGCGATCGTCAAGACCGGCGGCAAGCAGTACAAGGTCGCCGAAGGGGACCACGTCAAGGTCGAGAAGATCGAGGGCGAGGCCGGTACCTCCGTGTCGCTGTCCCCGATCCTCGTCGTCGACGGCGCGTCGGTCACCTCCGACGCTGACGCCCTGGCCAAGGTCACCGTCTCCGCCGAGATCGTCGAGCAGACCAAGGGTCCCAAGATCCGGATCCACAAGTACAAGAACAAGACCGGCTACCACAAGCGTCAGGGCCACCGTCAGAAGCTGACGGTCGTCAAGATCACCGGTATCAAGTAATTCCGTCTCGGCCGCCCACAGGCCACCAGCACACGCCCTCGTGGCGTGGCCCCTAAGGAGGGACTGACATGGCAAGTAAGAAGGGCGCATCCAGCACCCGTAACGGTCGTGACTCCAACGCGCAGCGCCTCGGCGTCAAGCGCTTTGGTGGTCAGGAAGTCAACGCCGGCGAGATCCTGGTCCGCCAGCGCGGCACCAAGTTCCACCCGGGCGTCGGCGTCGGTCGCGGCGGCGACGACACCCTGTTCGCCCTCTCCGCCGGTGCGGTGGAGTTCAGCACCAAGCGTGGTCGCAAGACTGTGAACATCGTGCCTGCCGGCGCCGAGGCCTGAGCCCGGTAGCCACCACAGTCACATTCGCCCTCGGGGGCCGGGCGGGGTCACATGACCCACGTCCGGCCCCCGAGAGCATTTCCGGGCAGAATCGGGAACACGCCCGCTGCCCTGACCCACTGGGTCGTCACCAGGAGGAGCCCACACCATGTCGAGATTCGTCGACCGCGTAGTTCTCCACCTGGCGGCGGGGGACGGGGGCAACGGCTGTACGTCCGTGCACCGCGAGAAGTTCAAGCCGCTCGGGGGACCGGACGGCGGGAACGGCGGCCGCGGGGGCGACGTCGTCCTCGTGGTGGACCCCCAGGTCCACACGCTGCTCGACTTCCATTTCCGGCCGCACGCCAAGGCCACCAAGGGACAGCCCGGCATGGGCGGCCACCGTGCCGGCGCCAACGGCGAGGACCTAGTGCTGGCGGTTCCACCCGGGACCGTCGTGCTCGACGACCGGGGCGAGGTGCTCGCCGACCTCACCGGAACGGGGACCCGCTACGTCGCCGCCGAGGGCGGCAAGGGCGGACTCGGCAATGCCTCTCTCGCCTCCCGCGCACGCAAGGCCCCGGGCTTCGCCCTGCTGGGCGAACCGGGCGACGTCCTGGACGTGACGCTCGAACTCAAGTCGATGGCCGACGTCGGTCTGGTGGGCTTCCCGTCCGCGGGCAAGTCCTCACTGATCTCCGTGGTCTCGGCTGCCAAGCCCAAGATCGCCGACTACCCGTTCACCACCCTCGCCCCGAACCTCGGCGTGGTGTCGGTGGGAGGCGACACGTTCACCATCGCCGACGTCCCCGGCCTCATCCCCGGCGCGAGCGAGGGACGCGGACTCGGCCTGGACTTCCTGCGTCACATCGAGCGCACCGCGGTGCTCGCGCACGTCGTGGACTGCGCCAACCTGGAGGCCGGCCGCGACCCGATCTCGGACGTCGAGGCCCTCGAGGCCGAGCTCGCCGCCTACCAGTCCGAGTTCTCCGACGCCGGAATGGGCGATCTCGCGGACCGTCCGAGGGTCGTGGTGCTCAACAAGATCGACGTGCCCGACGCCGCGGACATGGCCGAGATGGTGCGCGGCCACTTCGAGGACAAGGGCTGGCCCGTCTACGCAATCTCCGCAGTGGCACACAAGGGGCTCGAAGAATTGAAGTACGGACTCTTCGAGCTGGTCAAGGCGCATCGGAAGGCCAACCCGCCCGCGGCTCCCGAGCGCATCGTGTTGCGCCCCAAGGCCGTCGACGCCGACCAGTTCGAGCTGCGCAAGGACCCGGACGAGCCGGGCGGCTTCATCGTGCTGGGACCCAAGCCCGAGCGGTGGATCCGGCAGACCGACTTCACCAACGACGAGGCCGTGGGATTCCTCGCCGACCGCCTGGCGCGACTCGGTGTGGAGGAGGCGCTCATCAAGGCCGGCGCCGGGGAGGGCTGCTCGGTCACCATCGGTGACGTGTCGTTCGACTGGGAGCCGCAGACCCCGGCAGGTGTCGACCTGATGCGCACCGGCCGCGGCACCGACCTCCGGTTCGAGTCCTCCGAGCGGGCCGGTGCCGCCGAGCGCAAGTACCAGAAGTACGTCCGTCGCGGTCTCATCGACCCCGACTCGGAGACCCTGGAGTGACCGTCGAGGCGGAGCTGCGCCGCCGCATCGGGTCCGCTCGCCGGGTGGTCGTCAAGATCGGTTCCTCGGCCATCACGAGTTTCCACGGCGGGATCCGACGGGCCGAGCTCGACGCGCTCGCCGACGTCTGCCAGTCCCGCATGGTCGCCGGGTCGGATGTCTTCGTAGTGTCCTCCGGCGCGATCGGTGCCGGCATGGCGCCGCTGGGGATGACCGCCCGACCCACGACCCTGGCCGCCAAGCAGGCGGCCGCCAGCGTCGGCCAGCTCGAGCTCGCGCGGGCATGGGGGGACTCGTTCGCCCGCTACGACCGGGTGGTGGGGCAGGTGCTCCTCACCGCCGCTGACATCGGCCGCCGCGACAGTGCCGCCAACGCCCAGGCCACCCTCGACCGTCTGCGGGCGATGCACGCGGTGCCGGTGATCAACGAGAACGACACGGTGGCGACCAACGAGATCCGGTTCGGCGACAACGACCGCCTCGCGGCGCTGGTGGCGCACCTGATCAGTGCGGACGCCCTCATCCTCCTGTCGGACGTGGACGCCCTGTATGACTCCGATCCGCGCAAGGGCGGTGCCACCGCCGTGACGATGGTGGGTGGGGACGGTGACCTCGACGGGGTGACCGCCGGACCCGGCGGAGCACTCGGGACCGGGGGGATGGCCTCGAAGCTCGCCGCGGCCCGCCTCGCCGCCGACGCAGGGGTGCCGGTCCTCCTCACCGCCGCCGAGCGGGCCGCCGAGGCACTCGCCGCCGAGCCGGAGGTGGGGACGGTGTTCGCGCCGCGGTCCGGGCGGATGTCGGCCCGCCGGTTCTGGGTGCGCCACGCTGCGGATACCAGCGGCTCCGTGGTTCTGGACGACGGGGCGGTCCGCGCGATCACGGGCTCGCGGCGCTCGCTGCTGCTGGCCGGCGTGACCGGGGTCGAGGGACTGTTCCACTTCGGCGACGTGATCGAGATGCACGACCGGTCCGGCCGGACAGTGGGCAAGGGCATCGCGCAGTACGACTCGATCGAGGTCCGGGAACGCCTGGCCGAGCGGGAGGCCCGACGGGCCGCCGGGACGGCTGCTGGCCAGGGGCGCCCACTGGTGCACGCCGATGACCTCGTCGCCGTCTAGAGGCGCATCCGGCCCCGGCCCACCCCAACCTGCCGGGGCCGTGGCTCAGGCTCAGCCCTCGAGCGTGACCGCACCCTCGGTGTGGACAGGCGTGACCGTGCCCTCCTCTAGGTTGTAGAGCGCGCCGACGATCGCCGTGCGTCCCTCGGTAATGGCCCGGTCGATCACCGAGGACTTCTCGCGGATCACCGCGGCGGTGTGGCGCACGTTCTCCACGATGATGTCCTCGTACTGCGCGTTCGGGTCCCGACGCGCCTCGAACACCGACGGCGAGATGCGCTCCACGACGTCGCGGAGGAATCCGTTCGGGGTGGTGTGGGTGTCGATCGCGTTGATCGTCGCGCCCACTGCGCCGCACGAGGTGTGGCCCAGGACCATGGTGAGCCGGATGCCCAACACCTCCACGCCGAACTCGAGCGATCCGAGAATCGACGGGTCGAGGATGTGGCCGGCGTTGCGGATGACGAACAGGTCGCCGAGGCCCTGGTCAAAGACGACCTCGGCGGGCACGCGCGAGTCGGAACACCCGAAGACCTGCGCGAACGGCTCCTGCTTGCCGGTCAGTGAGGCTCGACGGGAGGGGTCTTGGTGCTCGTTGCGGCTCTCGCCTGCGACGTAGCGGGCATTGCCCTCCAGTAGTCGGGTCAATGCGGTCTCAGGAGTTTTGCCCATGAGTTCACTATGCTCCCCGGGCGATCGGTGCGCGCGGGCGGGTGTCCGGAATCCCGGCGTGGGGTCTACAGCGCGGCGTCGGTGAGGCGGAGCACGTCCACGCAGTCGCCGTCGATCGCCAGGTCAGCCTCGTCGTGGGCGCGGGTCCTGCCGCGGTTGATCACCGCGACCTGCTTGCCGGTGGACACCGCCCTGCGCACGAATCGGTATCCGGACCGTACTGTCAGGGACGACCCGATGACGACGACGACATCGGAGGCGTCCACCAACTCGTGGGCGGCCGCGACCCGGGCGGCCGGGACGTTCTCCCCGAAGTAGACGATGTCGGGCTTGAGCACGCCGCCACACTCGGGGCAGTCGACCATCCGGAAGTCGGCGGTGTCGGCGAGGACGGCGTCCGCGTCGGGGGCGACCTCGATCGCGCCGCGCGAGGCCACGCGTTCGGCGAAACCGGGATTGAGCGCGTCGAGGTCGTCGTGCAGTGCCCACCTGCTGCGTCGATGCCCGCAACCCAGGCAAGTGACCACGCCGTAGGTGCCGTGGAGATCGACGATCCGTCGACTCCCCGCCTTGAGGTGGAGCATGTCCACGTTCTGGGTGATGACGCCCGACACGAGTCCGCGACGCTCCCAGTCGGCCAGTTGCAGGTGTGCGGCGTTGGGCGGGCGGCCTCCATGTGGCGCCACCCCAGGTGGTTGCGGGCCCAGTAGTGCTGCCGGAAGCCGGGGTCGCCGACGAACTGTTGGTAGGTCATCGGCGTGCGAGAAGGGGAGTCCGGTCCGCGGTAGTCGGGGATCCCGGACGGGGTGGAGATGCCGGCGCCGGTGAGGACGACCGCGCGCCTGCCCCGCAGGAGATCCGCCAGCGCGGCGGCGCGGCCCGGCAGATCATCGTCCGGTGCGGTGCGCTCGGCGGGCGTCCAGGCGGTCTCCCGGATGCGGACCATCAGTGCGACCCCCGTGCGGGAGGCTTCGGATCCGACATGCGTCCGCCGGTGCTGGCGGGGCTATCTGACGAGGTTCCGCCGGGGCCCGAGGGATCGTGCGCGCACACCACGTCGAGGGACCCGGCCCGTCGTGCGGCGAGCGCGGCCAACCCGGAGTGCGTCAACGCGATGGCGTCCGGTTGGAGCGCGAGGGCCCGCTCCTGCACCCCGATCGACGCGGGGACCCGGATCGTCGGATCGATCTGCCCGCGGTGGTAGAAGGCATCGCCCGCGTGGAGGATGTCGCGGCCGGTGTCGTCGTCATCGAAGTTTCTTCCGGCGCCGCCCGGCACAAACACGCCAGCGTGACCCACGGTATGGCCCGGGAGGTCGACCATCATCATCCCCGGCGCGACGTGGTCCAGCGGCACCACGCGGAACCCCTCCCACCGGTCGGAGGCGAACTCGTACTCGGCATACAACGGACGGTGCGCCACCTGCGGCCGGCGATACCGACGGCGCTCCATGAACCGCGGGGTGCGCACCGCCCAGGTCAGGCCCTCCGACGTGACGTGCACGGTCGCCTCGGGGAAGTCCGCGAGCCCGCCGACATGGTCCAGATCGAAATGCGTCAGCACGATGTGCCGGACGTCGCGCGGGTCAAGTCCCAGGGCCTCGACGCGTCGCACTGCGGTCTCGGCCGGGTCCAGAGCCGGCCGGAGCACGTGGCGCAGCGGACCCAACCGGCCGGCCGGATCCGCGATGTCGGCGAGGCCGATGCCGGTGTCGACCAGCACGAGATGGTCCGGGGCCTCCACGAGCAGAACCCGCGACGGGATGCCGCCGGTCATCGTGCCGCAGTTGAGCTGGTGGATCCGCATGCCGTCGAAGGTACCGTGACCAGAGTGCGTCATGATCCCGTCCTGGACCCGCGACCTGTCGTCGCCGTCCGTCGCGCGCACCACCACGAGGTCCCGGCGGACCGGTGGCCCTACTCGATCCCCGCCGTGGCGCAGCTGCTCCGGGACGGACTCGAGTTGGGCGATCTCACCGTGCTCGTCGGGGAGAACGGGACCGGCAAGTCGACCATCATCGAGGCGATCGCGATGGCCTACGGACTCGGCGCCGAGGGCGGATCGGTAAACGGACGGGACACGACCTGGGTCTCGGGATCGCCCCTGCACGAGTCCCTGCACCTGGTCCGGGGCGCGGCCGCGTCGAGATGGGGATACTTCCTGCGCGCCGAGACGATGCACGGGATGTTCACCTACCTGCAGTCCAGTGGTCCCGAACGGAATTTCCACGCCCTGAGCCACGGTGAGGCGTTCTGGGACATCCTCGGGACCTCGCGGTTCGACGGCGACGGACTGTTCGTCCTGGACGAGCCCGAGGCGGGACTGTCGTTCGAGGCCCAGCTCAGGCTCGTCGCGCTCCTGCTCGACCTGGCCCGGCGCCCGGGCACGCAGGTACTGATGGCCACCCACTCGCCGATCCTCGCCTCGGTGCCCGGAGCCGATCTCTACGAGCTCTCCGGTAGCGGGATGGCACGGGCGCGGTGGGAGGAGCTGACGATGGTCGACCAGCATCGTCGATTCCTCGAGGCGCCCGAGAGATACCTCCGACATCTCATGGAGTGACAGGGCACACTGGACCCATGACCAATTCCGCATCCCGCCCCGGCCGGACCACGGGCGAGGCCAGGCCCGTGCATCCCGTCTACCCCTCGTGGCAGCCGCCGTCGACCTCGCACGCGGCGAACACGGGTCCGCTTCCCGCACCCGAGCCGGGCTTCGAGCCGGACGTGATCGTGGTGGGGCACGGACTCGCCGGACTGGTCGCCACGTACGAGGCGACCAAGGCCGGCAAGAAGGTCCTCGTGGTGGACCAGGAGAACGAGAAGAACCTCGGCGGACAGGCCTTCTGGTCGCTGGGCGGGCTCTTCCTGGTGGACACCCCCGAGCAGCGGCGGATCGGCATCAAGGACTCGCTCGACCTGGCCTGGCGTGACTGGCTCGGCTCGGCCGGCTTCGATCGTGCCGAGGACGAGTTGCCGCGACAGTGGGCGCGGGCCTACGTCGAGTTCGCGGCAGGGGAGAAGCGGCAATACCTCCACGACCTCGGCCTGCGGATCGTCCCGACCGTCGGCTGGGCCGAGCGGGGCGGCGGTGACGTGTCCGGCCACGGCAACTCGGTGCCCCGCTTCCACGTGACGTGGGGAACCGGACCCGAGGTCGTGCGCGTCTTCGAGGAGCCCGTCCTCGACGCCGCCCGCGCGGGGTTGGTGCGCTTCGCCGTGCGCCACCGGGTCGACGAGATCGTGGTGTCCGACGGCCGCGCCGTGGGTGTCCGGGGCGCCACCCTCGTGCCGTGCGACCTCGACCGCGGTGTGGCCTCGCCCCGCGACGAGACCGGGACATTCGAGTTCCGTGCCAAGGCAGTGCTCGTGTCGTCCGGCGGCATCGGCGGCAACCCCGACCTGGTCCGGCAGTACTGGCCCACCGACCGGCTGGGCGCGGCACCCGAGCACCTCATCGTGGGCGTTCCCGAGCACGTCGACGGACGCATGCTGGCGATCTCCGAGTCCGCCGGCGCGAACCTGATCAACCGCGACCGCATGTGGCACTACACCGAGGGCGTGTCCAACTTCGCGCCCGTCTGGCCCTCACACGCCATCCGTATCATCCCCGGACCGTCGACGCTGTGGCTGGACGGCAACGGCGACCGCATGCCCGTGCCGTTGTTCCCCGGCTTCCACACCACGGCGTCCGTCGAGGCGATCCGCGCCGCCGGGCACGACCACTCGTGGTTCATCCTCGACTCGGCGATCGCCGGCAAGGAGTTCATCCTGTCGGGGTCCGAGCAGAACCCGGAGCTGACCGACAAGAGTCTGAAGAAGTTCGCGTCCAAGGCTGGAAGCGGGCTGCCGCCGTCGATCACCGACTTCACCGAGCAGGGCGTCGACTGGGTGGTGGCCGACACCCTCGAGGAGCTCGTCGACGGGCTCAACGGGCTGCTCCGTGAGGGTGAGCCGGCGCTGGAGCTGGAGAAGGTCCGCGAGTTCGTGTTGGCGATGGACGGCCAGATGGACAATTCGTTCGCCAAGGACGCGCAGGTCCAGGCCATCCACAACGCGCGCCGTGTGCTCACCGACAAGCTCACCCGGTTGGCCAAGCCGCACAAGCTGCTCGCCGATTCCGGTCCGGGCAAGGGTTCCGACGCCGGCTCGGGCGGGCCGCTCATCGGGGTGAAGGTGCACCTGATGACCCGCAAGACCCTCGGCGGCATCCAGACCACCCTCGACTCCCAGTGCCTCACCCCGGACGGTGAGCCCTTCCCGGGCCTGTACGCCGCGGGCGAGGTCGCCGGATTCGGCGGCGGTGGTGTCCACGGCTACAACGCTCTCGAGGGCACCTTCCTCGGCGGCTGCATTTTCTCGGGGATGAAGGCCGGCCGCGCGATGGCACGGGAGGTCTGAGCTGGCGATGGTCAGGGGAGGGCTGGGGCCGCGGTGGCCCGGGAGGTGTGATCCGGCGGTGCTCTGATACGGGTCCATGCCCCCCGAGGGCTGCTCGTCACGAATCTGACCCTGGGGCAGGCTCAGCAGTAGCGGGGTGGCAACGGCTTCGTGCTTGCTCGAGGTAACGCCGTGCTGCGGGATCGGTGGTCAAGGAGATTGCCCGGTCGTACGCACTCGCGGCCTCGCCGGTACGGCTAGCCTCCTCCAGCATCGCTGCGCGGGCGGCGAGCGCGGGCTGGAACCGGTCGGCTCGTTGTCTCAGCCCGTCGAGTAGCTCGAGCCCGGCTTCCGGGCCATCGCACCGGGCGGTGGCAACCGCCAGCGCCACCGCTCCGCCCGCGGTGGGGGATAGAGACTGGAGTCCGGCGTGGAGTCTGCGAATCGACTCCCAGTCCGTCACTCCCGTGTGGCGCCGTGCGCAGTGCAGTGCCTGGATGGCCGCCTGCAGTCGGTACGGGCCCGGGACGGTGGCTGTCCCCGCCGACCGCAGGTGTTCTTCTCCCCGTTCGAGCAGGGCAGCGTCCCACAGCCGGGTGTCCTGGCGTTCGAGCGGCACAAAATCACCGTGCGCGTCCACCCGTGCGCCAGCGCGGGCGGACGCCAGGCACAGCAACGCCGCGAGGCCGTGGGATTCGGGATCGTTCTCGACCAACTCGCACAGCAGTTCCGCCAGGTACAGCGCTTCTCCGGCCAGCCCGTCTCGCGCAGACTGTGCCGAAAAGGTCCAGTCCACGGCGTAGGCACCGTAGATCGCGGCCCGGATTGACTCGAGCCGGCTCGGTAGCTCGTCGATCCCGGGCGTTTCGAAGGGGATGTCGGCCGCCGCAATCCGCTTACGCGCCCTGGTCAGGCGGGCAGCCATGATCGCGGTCGGTACGAGGAGCAAGGCCCCGATCTTCTCGGCACTGAGTCCCAGGATCGCGTTGAGCATGAGTGGGGTGCGAGCTGCGGGTTCCACTTCGGGGTGCGCCGCCACCGCGAGCAGTGCGAGTCGGTGATCGGGAATGGTCAGTGCCGAATCCTCTACCGGCGTTGAGAACCCGCCGGATCGTTCCCCTGCCGTGCTGTCGGGGTGGTCCTCGTCGATGGCTGTGGTGTGCCGTTCTCCGCGCCAGCGATCACGTCGCCGGTTACGGGCCACGGTGAACAACCACGCCTCGGGGTCACGGGGAACTCCGCTGTCGGGCCACGTCCGTAGCGCCCTCTCCACGGCGTCGGAGAACGCATCCTCTGACGCCGCGAGGTCGCCGTCCGGGGCCGCCAGTAGCGCGATGAGCCTGGGGCGGGCATCGCGGACGACCCGGTCGATCACTCCGGAGTGCAGGGAGTCTTCCATCCGGTCTCATCGGCGTAGACGGCCACTCGGCGCACTTCGACGACTCCGTACGATCCGCCGGGGAACTTCTCCGCCCAGGCCAGCGCCGCGTCGTGGTCGTTGACTTCGAGGACGAAGACTCCGGCCAGGGACTCCTTGGCCTCGACGAACGGACCGTCCTCGATGACCGTCGACCCGGTTCGCCGGGTCACGGTGGTGGTGGCGGAGGACGGCTCGAGCATCTCGGCGGTCACCAGGACTCCCGCATCGGCGAGCGCGGCGGTGTAGTCGTTCATGAGATGCTGCATCTCGGCGATCTGCTCATCAGTGGGGCGAGGACCTGCGTCATCGAGTTCGGGTGCGTGAAAAACCAGTGCGTATCGCATGGTGTGATCCTTCCTCGTGGTCGGCCGACGGTCGGCCGATTCGGGTGATGACGATCCAGATCGCGCCAAATCGACACTCGACGCAGGATTTTCTTCTGACGTTGGTTCCGGTCGCGATGTGGCCGGCCCGGTCCGGCCGTGACTTGCCCGGCCTCCGTGCCACTCAGCCTGTCGAGGCCACCGCGAGCGGCAGAACGGAAGGCGCGCCAGTGTCTCGCAGGTGCCGGGCCGCCTCGGTGACGGTCCAGCCCGTGCTCAGGAGGTCGGTGACGAGGAGGACCGGACCGTCTGGTGAGGCACCCGGGCCAACGAACGTGCCCCAGAGCTGCGCCACGCGGTAGGCGGAGTTCTGCGCTGTCACCGGTGGTAGCGCCTGGTCGCGGGTGAGTTCGCCGAGGTAGGTCATCCGCCCCATCTGGGCGAGTGCCTGCGCGAGGCTTGACAAAAGTTGAGGATGGTCACCGGTGAGGAGAGTGGCGACGCAGGTCGGTCGCTCATCCCATCCCCATTCACGGAGTACCGGAACGCATGCACGTGCAAGCCACTCGGGTGCCTCTTGGTCCGGCTCGTCCAGGAGAGCACGAAGCTTCTGCCCCAGGCCGAGATCGGTCAACCGGGCGAGTGCCCGGCCCTCGGCCGGGCCGTCGGCGATCTTGCCCTTGAGTGGGATGTCGAGTTTCGCCAACCCGGTCGGCCACTGCTTGCGCGGAGCGATCACCACGCCGGGTCGCTCCAGTGCCTCCTTCGCCCGCGTCAGCGCGCTGTGGTCCACCTCGGTAGAGCGCCGTTGCCCGGTGCAGTTGTCGCAGCGGCCGCACCCGCCGGCGTCCGGGTCGAGGGTGGGATCGTCGAGTTCGGCACGCAGGAAGTCCATCCGGCAGCCGTCGGTGCGGATGTACTCCAGCATCGTCTGTTGCTCGGACTGCCGCGCCTGTGCGAGGCCCGCGTAGCGCTCGGCGTCGTAGTCCCAGGCCTGCCCGGTGGACACCCAGCCACCGCGCACCCGCTGGACCGCGCCGTCCACATCGAGCACCTTGAGCACCATCTCCAACCTCGTGCGTCCCAGGTCTACGGCCGGCTCGAGGGCTTGTGTCGACAGGGCCCGGTCTGTCTGAAGTGCGTCGAGAACGCGACGCACCACGTCCTCGGGAGGAAACGCGAGTGAGGCGAAGTAGTTCCAGATCGCGCGGTCTTCGGGGCCGGGGATCAGGACCACGTCGGCACGCTTGGCGGCACGGCCTGCACGGCCGATCTGCTGGTAGTAGGAGATCGGTGAGGACGGCGCGCCCAGGTGCACCACGAATCCCAGGTCCGGCTTGTCGAAACCCATCCCGAGAGCCGAGGTGGCAACCAGTGCTTTGACCTCGTTGTCGAGCAACGCACGTTCCAGTTCCTCGCGTTCGCTCGCGTCGGTCCGACCGGTGTAGGCACTGACGCGGTGCCCCGCTGAGGTGAGGAGCCCGGCCATGTCCTCCGCGGCGGCCACGGTGAGGCAGTAGACGATCCCACTCCCGGGCAGGGACTCGAGATTCTCCACCAGCCAGGCGGCCCGCTTCTCGGAATCGTCGATCGACACCACTGACAGGTGGAGAGATTCCCGGTCGAGGCCGCCCCGGAGCACGAGGGTGTCGCCCTGGTCCGAGCCCGAGCCAATGTCCGAGCCTGAATCCGGGTCTGAGGCCTTCAATCCCACGCCCAACTGCTCGGCGACGTCCTTGACGACCCGGTCGTTGGCGGTGGCGGTGGTGGCGAGGACCGGTACGCCGTCGGGCAGGTCGGCCAGGAGCGTGCGGATGCGCCGGTAGTCGGGGCGGAAGTCGTGCCCCCAATCCGAGACGCAGTGCGCCTCGTCCACCACCACGAGGCCGGCGTCCGCGGCCAACGCAGGCAGGACGGTGTCGCGGAAGTCGGGGTTGTTGAGCCGCTCGGGACTGACCAGCAGGACGTCCACGTCACCCTCACGGACCGACGCCCGCACCTCGTCCCATTCGGTCATGTTGGCCGAGTTGATGGTGGCCGCGCGCACGCCGGCCCGCGCGGCGGACTCGACCTGATTGCGCATCAGAGCGAGGAGTGGGGAGACGATCACTGTCGGCCCGGAGCCGAGTTCGCGGAGGAGTCGGGCCGCGATGAAGTACACGGCCGATTTGCCCCATCCGGTGCGCTGGACGACCAGGGCCCGCCGCTGATCCACGACCAGTGCCTCGATCGCCGTCCGCTGGTCCTCGCGCAGCCTCGCGCCCGGTCCGGCGAGTGCCGACAGTAACTCGTCGGCCCGGGATCGCAGGGCAGCGCGGTCGAGGGCGGCGGTACTGGAACCGGTACTGGTGGTCATGGCGCCCATGGTGCACCAGACCTCCGACAGCGGGCGCGGCGAACCATCGGACGGGTCCATACTGGCGACATGACTATGACCTGGAAAAGCATCGTCGCCGCCAACCCGGACCACTCGCGCAATTACGCGCAGCGCTGGGATGACATGGTCGACGAGGGCGTCGACATCGACGGCGAGGCCCGCCTGGTCGACGCCATGGCGCCGCGCGGTGCCCGGATCCTCGACGTGGGGTGCGGGCAGGGGCGGATGGGGATCTATCTGCACGAACGTGGACATCAGGTGACGGGGGTGGACCTGGATCCCTACCTCATCGAGCGGGCGCGCGAGGCCTGTCCCGAGGCGACGTGGGAGGTCGCGGACCTCGCCGACGACGGCTGGGCAACCGGGCCGTTCGACCTGCTGGTGTCGGCGGGGAACGTGCTCGCGTTCGTCGATCCGGCGGACCGGGGGAGAGTGCTGGCCAACCTCGCCACGCGGATCGCGCCCGCGGGGGAGGGAACCGACGGTGCGGCAGGGCGGCTGGTCGTGGGGTTCGGCCTGGATCGAGGGTGGACCCGCGAGGAGTTTGACGCCGCCGCTGACCACGCCGGGTTACGCGTCGAGCAGCGGTGGTCGACGTGGGACCTGCGGCCGTTCACCGACGCCGACGGGTTCCAGGTGGCCGTTCTGGTTCGTGCCGACGAGACGTGAGGACGTGCGTCGCGGATAAGTGCAGGTAGGTGACCTAAGTAGGTTATCCGATTGACACCCAGTGTTCGAACGAGAGTTCTAGATTCCCTGTATTGTGGAGTCATGATCGAGGACCTGGTGAGGGTGACGACGAGGGTCACCGAGCTCTCTGACGTGCGCTGGTCCGAGGTGTCCGATTCCGAGCTCCCCGGGGTGTTGCGGCAGCTCGAGGAGCTCTCGCGCCGGCTCGATGCCATCAACGCTTCCGGGGCCGCAGAGGCTGCGACGAGGGCGGAGAGTGCAGGGAGGTCGGTCACGTCCGCGGCCACCAGACTGGGCAACGACCTCGGGCTGACCGCCGGACAGTGCCGGTCCCGGATCGATGCCGGACGCCGCGAGGGCACGCCCGCCATGGAGGCGCACCGGCAGGGCAGGATCACCGCGGCGCAGGAGCGGGCCATCGGGGAGGCCGTGGCGGAGTTGCCCGAGGGCACATCCGAGGATGCCCGGCGCGACTTCTCCCACCATCTGACCGAGCTCGCCGAGTTCGGCGCGAGTGTGCGTGCCCTCACCATGGCCGCCGCGCGCGAGCTCGCCGAGGCTGATCCGGGTCGCCTCGAGCGACTCGAGGAGGAGCAGCAGCGCCGACGTGAACTGCGGGCCCACCGTGCCGGTCTCGACGGGCTGGCGAGCGTTGGCATCACGTGCGAGCCCCGACTGCAGGCGCTCCTGGCGGCGGTCATCGCGCGCTTCGGCGCGCCCGGCCAGTGCATCGGATTCACCGCCGACCCCACGGCTAATCCCACTGCCGCCGCCGTGAACGATCCCGCTGCCGACGCCGCGACCGGCGATACCGCTGACTCCGCTGCCGGCGAGCCGGACACTCCCGACGTCTCCGCCGCGGACGACACCCGTACCGCAGGCCAGCGCGCCTATGACGCGCTGTGCCATGTGCTCGCACTCGGGCTGTCCGTGGAGCCCGCCGCCACCCGCGGCGTGGCCGCGATCGTCGTCCGGCTGACACCCGAGCAGCTCGACGCCGTGGAATCCGGCGAGCAGGGTGACTTGTCGGAGACCGACGCCGGTACCCAGCTCACCGCGGCCCAGGCCGTGTCGCTCGCAGGTCGGCGCTCCTGGTTCGTGTCCGCGCTGCGTGACGGTCGTGAGGAACTTCGTCGCATCGACATTGACCGTGTGCGCAATCGGCGGCTGGCCAGCGCCATCCAACGACTCGTCCTCTACACCGCCCACGGGGGATGCACCCACCCGGCATGTGAGAGACCGGCGGCCTCGTGCCAGGCACATCATGTGACGGACTGGGCCGCGGGCGGACCCACGACAGTGCCCAATCTGGCGTTGGCGTGTCCCATCCATCACGGCTGGGTCGGCAGCGGCCCGAACTCGTGGCGAACCGAGCCGGATCCGGTCAGGCCCGGCAAGCCCCGATGGATACCGCCCGGCACCCCGGCGAGGGCGGCATGAACGCCCCGGCCGCCCCGCTCTCCGCCCGCCCGTGCCCAGGTAAGCTGGCCAGCATGACCTCCAGCTCTCTCGACGTCACCGAACGCACCGACCTCGCCAGTGCCGAACCGGCCGCCGCGGACCCGGTCCGTGAGGCGGTTCGTGAGGCCGCAGGGCGGGCTCGCGCCGCCTCGCGCGAGCTGGCATTGCTGACGACCGACGCCAAGGACGCGCTCCTGGTCGCCGCCGCCGATGCGTTGGTCGCAGCCGCGCCACAGATCCTCGAGGCCAACGCGCGGGACATCGCCGAGCAGTCCGCCGAGGGAACCGGCGAGGCCATGCTCGACCGACTTCGGCTGACGGTCGAGCGGATCGACGGAATCGCCGGTGGTCTCCGCCAGGTCGCCGCGTTGCCTGACCCGGTCGGCACCGTCACACGTGGCGGTGTCCGACCCAACGGGCTGCAGCTGCGCCAGGTCCGGGTCCCGCTCGGTGTGGTCGGCATGATCTACGAGGGGCGACCCAACGTCACGGTCGACGCGTTCGGCCTCGCGTTCAAATCCGGCAACGCCGCACTGCTGCGGGGCTCCCGATCGGCCCGGCACTCCAACGAGGCGCTCGTCGCCGTCCTCCGGGGCGTCCTTGCCGAGCACGGTCTGACCGTCGATGCGGCCCAGTTGCTGCCCTCGGAGGACCGCTCGTCGGTCACGCACCTCATCCAGGCGCGCGGACTCGTGGACGTGGTGATCCCTCGCGGCGGCGCCGGCCTCATCCAGGCAGTCGTCGAGAACGCCAAGGTCCCTGCCATCGAGACCGGCACGGGTAACTGTCACCTCTACATCCATGGAGACGCGGATCTCGACGAGGCGATCGAGCTGTTGCTCAATGGCAAGACCCGCCGCTGCAGCGTCTGCAACGCCACCGAGACCGTCCTGATCGATTCGGCGCTGGGAGAGGCCGCGGTCGAGCGGGTCATCTCGGCGCTGCGGGAGGCCGGCGTGACCATCCACGGCGACCGGGAGGGGCTCGTCCCCGCGGACGACGTGGACTGGGGAGAGGAGTACCTCAGCCTGGACATCGCGCTCAAGGTGGTCGACGGTGTGGACGAGGCGATCGAGCACATCGCCCGGTGGTCGTCGGGTCATACCGAGGCCATCTCGACCCGCAGCCTCGACGTGGCGGACAGGTTCTGCGCCCGCGTCGACGCGGCGGCGGTCATGGTCAACGCGTCTACCGCGTGGACCGACGGCGAAATGTTCGGCTTCGGAGCCGAGATCGGCATCTCCACCCAGAAGCTCCACGCCCGCGGACCCATGGGGCTCGAGGAGCTGACCAGCACCAAGTGGATCGCCAACGGTAAGGGACACGTGCGGCCGTAACGGGTCACGCAGCCCTGGCCCAGCCCAGCCCAGACCGAGCCGAGCCCGAGCCCAGGAACAGCCCGAGCCCAGCCCAGACCTCACCTCAGATTCGCCACAGGCGAGACACCGACCGGAAGGATCCACCACATGGACCGCGCCCGCACCGCTCAACGACCGGCGTTCACGAGCATCGACCACGTGATCGAGGCGCTGGGGGAGCAGGGATACCTGGCCGACAGGTCGACCGCGACGGTTGTGTTCCTCGCCGATCGCCTGGGCAAGCCGCTGCTCATCGAGGGACCTGCGGGTGTCGGCAAGACCGAGCTGGCAAAGGCCGTCGCGTCGGCCACCGAGGCGGAGCTCATCCGACTGCAGTGCTATGAGGGCGTCGACGAGGCGCGGGCGCTCTACGAGTGGAACCACGCCAAGCAGATCCTCCGGATCCAGGCAGGCCAGGGCGAGGGCTGGGACTCGACGCGCGACGACGTGTTCTCCGAGGAGTTCCTGCTGTCGCGTCCGCTGCTCACCGCCATCCGGCGGGACGAGCCCACCGTCCTGCTCGTCGACGAGGTGGACAAGGCGGACATCGAGATCGAGGGACTCCTCCTCGAGGTGCTCAGCGACTTCGCGGTGACGATCCCGGAGCTCGGCACGATCGAGGCCACGCGGCGGCCGTTCGCGGTGCTCACCTCGAACGCGGCCCGCGAGCTGTCCGAAGCGCTCAAGCGACGCTGCCTCTACCTCCACCTCGATTTCCCGACGCCCGAGCTCGAGCGCAAGATCCTCGCCTCGCGGGTCCCGGAACTCGACGACAGGCTCGCCGAACAGCTCATCCGCGTGGTGGGCGTGCTGCGGGCGATGGCGCTCAAGAAGGTCCCGAGCGTCTCCGAGACCATCGACTGGGGGCGCACCCTGGTCGCGCTGGGTCTGGACACGATCGACGACGAGGCGGTGTTGCAGACCCTCGGCGTGGTGCTCAAGCACCAGTCCGACCAGCTTCGCGCCGCCGCCGAGTTGCGGCTCAACTAGGACCCGCTGAGCGGTGAAGGGGAGCTGAGCAGTGAAGGCGAGCCGGGCAGCGAAGCGGAGCCGAGCAGTGAAGCGGAGCCGAGCAGTGAAGCGGAGCCGAGAAGTGAGGGGGAGACGATGACCGAGAAAGCACCGGGCGGACTGTCCGGGCACCTGGTGGACTTCGTCGACGCCCTGCGCCGCAAGGGCATCCCGGTCGGCCCGAGCGAGGCCGTCGACGCGGCCGCGGCGATGGTGCACATCGACCTGCTGGACCGGGATGCACTCCGCGAGGCACTCGCGGCGACGATTCTGCACAAGCCCACCCACCGGGGCGTCTTCGACCAGCTCTTCGACCTGTGGTTCCCCGTCGGTATCGGCGCGGCCACCAGGGACGACGTGCTGGCAGTAGAGGTGGAGATCCCGACCGACGAGAACGGGCGGGTGGACCCCGAGGCGCTCAACGAGCTCATCGCCTCCCTGCTGCTCGAGGGCACCGACGAGTCGCGGGAGAAGGCGCGCGTCCTGGCGGAGATGCTCGTGGAACAGCTGGGCTCGTATGACTCCGCGGGCGGCCAGCGCTTCTCCGCCTACCAGGCGCTGAGCCCGCTGGACACCAGTAAGATCATGCAGAAGATCCTCGATGGACTCCTCGGCGCGGATCCGTTCGACCCGGACGGATCCAAGCATCACGCGGAGAAGGCGGCCGCCGCCAACTCCGCCGCGGACATGGTGCGGGGCTTCCTCCGTGAGGTCGCCGACGAGACCCGCCGCCGGACCGCCGAGACCGTCGGACGGGACAGGGTCGCCCAGTACGCGGTGGGGCAGGCCGCCGAACAGGTCGACTTCCTCCGCGCCAACGATCAGGACCTCCAGGCACTGCGCCGCCGGGTGGGGCCACTGGCCCGGCAGCTGGGCAGCCGGCTGGCCGCTCGTCGTCGTCGACATCGTCACGGTGCGATCGACATGCGCAAGACGATGCGCAAATCCATGTCGACCGGCGGTGTGCCGGTCGAGCTCGTCCTCCGCAAGCCCCGGCCGGCCCGCCCGGAACTGGTGGTGCTCTGCGACGTCTCGGGATCGGTGGCCGGGTTCAGCCACTTCACGCTGCAACTCGTGCACTCACTACGTGAGCAGTTCTCCCGCGTGCGGGTGTTCGCGTTCGTCGACACCACCGACGAGGTCACCTCGTTCTTCGAGGCGGGGGCCGACCTAGGCTCGGCCATGAGCCGCATGGTGCGCGAGGCGGAGATCGTCACCTACGACGGTCACTCGGACTACGGGCACGCCCTGTCCGGCTTCGCCGACAGGTACGCACACACCCTCACCCGCACCGGCTCGCTGCTGATCCTCGGCGACGCCCGGAACAACTACCGGGACCCGTCCGTCGAGGCACTGGAGTTCGTCAGCGAGCGCGTGGGCCACACCCACTGGCTCAACCCCGAGCCGAAGACGCAATGGGGAACAGGCGACTCCGCCGCCAAGCTCTACTCGCAGTACGTCCCCATGCACGAGTGCCGGAACGTGGAACAGCTCACCTCCGTCGTCTCCGGTCTGCTCCCGGTGTGACCGGGCGACCAGCGGTGCCGGTGACGAGGGGACCCGAGCCCCTGCCGATAGACTCCACCATCATGACCACGACAGGACCCGCCGCGAATAGTCGGCGCCGCATCGGAGTGATGGGCGGGACGTTCGACCCCATCCACCACGGACACCTTGTCGCGGCCAGCGAGGTGGCGCACAGGTTCGGCCTCGACGACGTGGTGTTCGTCCCCACCGGTGAGCCCTGGCAGAAGGACTCGCGCAAGGTCTCGCCGGCCGAGGACCGCTACCTGATGACGGTCATCGCGACCGCCTCCAACCCGCGGTTCTCGGTCAGTCGTGTCGACATCGACCGTGGCGGACCCACCTACACGGTGGACACGCTCAAGGACCTGCTGCGCCAGCAGCCCGACGTGGACCTGTACTTCATCACCGGCGCCGACGCGCTCGAGAAGATCCTCACCTGGCGCGGCTGGGAAGAGATGTTCGGCCTGGCGAGTTTCGTCGGGGTCTCGCGCCCCGGCTTCGAGTTGTCCGACACCCATCTCGCCCAGATCGACGACGGGCGGGTCCACCTGCTGGAGATCCCGGCACTGGCGATCTCGTCGACCGAATGCCGCCGCCGAGCCGCCGAGAACGCTCCCGTCTGGTACCTCGTACCCGACGGCGTGGTGCAGTACATCGCCAAACGCAACCTCTACCGGCCGGAAGGGTCCACCAGACTCGACGGCACCCCCGCAGTGACGGCCCCGGTACACCGGGAAGCCGAGCCCACCGACCCCCATCACGAGGAGATCCCACAGTGACAGCTAGCCCCGAGGCCCTGGAAATGGCCGCCATCGCGGCCCGCGCCGCCGACGACAAACTCGCGACGAACATCATCGTGCTCGACGTGTCCGGCCAACTCGTCATCACCGACGCCTTCGTCGTGGCCTCCGCCGACACCGAGCGCCAGGTCAACGCCGTGGTCGAGGAGATCGAGGACAAGCTCCGCGAGGCGGGTCACAAGCCGCTGCGTCGAGAGGGCACCCGCGAGGGCCGCTGGGCGCTCCTCGACTACAACGAGCTCGTGGTCCACGTCCAGCACGTCGACGAGCGTGACTACTACGCGCTCGACCGCCTCTGGAAGGACTGCCCGGTCGTCGAGATCGAGGGCGTCGAGACCGGGAACCGCCCCGTGGCCGAGCACACCGTCGACGACTCTCTGGCGCCCGAGGAGCCGCAGCGGGAGCCGGAGCTCTGACCCACGGTGACCCGTCGTCTCCTCCTCCTCCGGCACGGACAGACCAACTACAACGCGTCTTTCCGCATGCAGGGTCAGCTGGACACCGACCTCAGTGAGCTCGGCGTCCGGCAGGCGCACGCCGTGGGCCGGTTCCTCGCACCACGACGTCCCTGGATGATCCTGTCCTCGGACCTCCGTCGTGCCCGGGACACGGCCGCGGCGCTGGCGACGGAGGTGGGACTGGACGTTCTCACGGACACCCGGCTGCGGGAGACCAATCTCGGCCTGTGGCAGGGGATGACCCACTCCGAGGTCGACGCGCAGTGGCCCGATGCCCGGCAGCAGTGGCGGGGCCGCCCGCGGTGGTCACCGCCCGAAGGGGAGAGCCGGATCGACGTCGCACGGCGGACCCGGGCGGTTGTCGACGAGTTGGTGCACCAGTCGCCGCAGTGGAGTGAACATCCCGCGGTCATCGTCGCCCACGGCGGCGCGATCGCGGCTCTGACCGCCGCACTCCTGGAACTTCCGGTGGAGCAGTACCCGGTGTTCAACGGACTGGGTAACACTTGTTGGGTGCAACTGTCCGCGCATCCCCGCCCCGGCGGTGCAGACCATTCGGTCGTCGACCCCGAGGTCGCCCCGGTCACCGACGCCGCACGGGACGTCGTGTGGCGCCTGGACCAGTGGAACGCCGGCATCACCACCCCGCTGGAGACACCGTGACCGTCCGCCTCGTCACCGACTCGACCTCAGATCTCCCCGCGGAGTGGATCCGCGATTTCGGCATCACGGTCGTGCCGCTGCACGTGGTCGAGGAGAACGACAAGACCGTCTCCACCGCGGCGGTCACACCCGACCAGCTTGCCGAGATCTACGAGCGTCTGCTGTCGGACCCGGACTGCACGGGCATCGTCTCGGTGCACCTGTCCCGCGGACTGTCCCGGACGTGGGAGTCCGCGGCCGACGCCGCCACCCGGTTCGGCGGGCGCGTGCTCGTGTCCGACTCGCGCGGGGCCGGCATGGCTTACGGTGCGGCGGTCGCGCAGTGTGCGTGGGCGGCGACGAACGGGCTGGGCCTGTCGGGCGTCTATGACCTCGCGGAACGGCTCTGTCGTGGGGCGTCGACCTTCGCCGCGTTGGAGTCTCTGGAGAGTCTCCGTCGCGGTGGCCGGATCAGTGCCGTCGCCGCCATCTTCGGTGGCGTGCTGGCGATGCGCCCGGTGATCGTGCTGCGGGGCGGCACCGTCGATCTGTCCGCGAAGGCCCGCACCACCACCAAGGCGCATCAGCGACTCCGGGCGCTGCTGCGCGACGAGATCGAGCGAACCGACGTCCTGGTGGTGGTCCACCACCACGAGGCGGCCGAGCGCGCCGAGGAGATGGCCACCGAGATCCGCAAGGAGACGCAGTTCCCCGAACGGGTGATGCTCGTCGAGTTCGACGAGGTTCTGGCCTGGCACCTGGGTCCGGGAACGGTGGGGGTGTCGGTCACGGCACTCGACGATCCTGAATTCCCCATCCCCTCTCCTTCTCCACAGTCCGTCGACTGAGCGCCGCCTTCCGGGCGGGAGTGCGACGACGCCGGGTCTAGCGTCGGCGCCATGCGAACCGACACCCGGGCCAGACCCGCCGCACCGGCCGACGCCGTGCGGGACTCGACGAGGTCCACGGCGTTGGACCGTCTCGCCACGGTGGCCACTGTCGCCACTGGTGCTACGGGCTCCTCGACGGCGAAACCGGCGGCACCGTCGCCTGCCGTCCAGGCAACACCCACGTCCACTGTCGAGGCCGCACCGCCGTCCGCGGTACCACCATCCGCCCCGGCCCGAGCGACCGTGCCGTGGATGGTCGACGACCCGGACGGTGAGCGGCCCGAGCGCATCGCCCCCGAGGAGGTCGACCTCGCTGCGTGGGCGGACCCACCGTGGTGGCGCCGGATCCGATGGGCTCCCGATCGACTGGCGGGGATCGCCCTCGTGGTGCTGGTGGTCGGTCTGGGTGCGTTCTCCGTCCATCGGCTGCTGTCCACCGTTCCGGCCGGCGCACCCGTGCCCGAGTTACCGCTGGCCACACCGGGCGAGACGCCCGCGGCGGATGCCGCTCGTACTCCGTCGATCACGGGTGAGCAGGAGCCGCCGACCTCGGCCGGTGCGGAGGCGGAGGCGGCGGGGGAGCCCGTCGTCGTCGCCGTCGTCGGCATGGTGGCTCGCAGTGGCCTGGTCACCCTCGCGCCCGGAGCGCGCGTCGCCGACGCGCTCGACCGGGCGGGCGGGGTCCTCGACGGAGGGGACAGCGACGGCCTCAACCTGGCGCGCCGGGTGGCCGACGGCGAGCAGATACTCGTCGGTGTTGCACCGGGACCGGAAGGGCCTCTCGGTCCGCGCAGCGGCATCGTGGGACCGGGCACGGATTCCCCGCCCTCGGCCCCCGGTGCACCGCAGGCGCCGCCGGCACAGTCCGGCGGTGCCGATGCCGCGGCATCGCCGGATCTGGTGAACATCAACACCGCTGACGCCACGGCGCTGGACGGTCTGCCCGGGGTGGGGCCGGTGACCGCGGCGTCGATCCTGGCCTGGCGCGCTGCGAACGGACCGTTCGGGAGCGTGGACCAACTCGCCGAGGTCGACGGCATCGGTCCGGCAACGCTGGCCCGCCTCCGGCCACTCGTCACGGTGTGACCCCGCATGACTGTCGAAGACCCCGACGTCCCGCCTCGTGTCCCGGCGACGCGGGACCTCCGCCTGGTTCTGCCGACTCTCGCGGTCCTGGTCGCGACCACGGCGACCTTCGGGCTCCGGCCGGCGCTGTCGGTCGCGGTGGCCGTGGTACTGGTCGGCGCCGCGGTGGTGGCAACGGTGTGGGCCCTCGTCGGCGGGACGCGGATCGGCGTGGACCGCACGGCGCTCGGGATGCTGACGGTCATCCTCGTGACGGGAGCGGTGGCGGCCGGCAGCCAGGCGGCGCGGGTCCACGCGGTGGCCGCACATCCACTGCCCGCGATGGTCGGTCAACGGACGGGGGTGGAGGGCGTGGTGACGGGGTTCGACAGGCCCGTGCGTTCGGGCGGGGTGATGGTGCCGATCCGGGTCGAGGTCGCCGGGTCCGGCCGGAACGCAACGGAGGCCGAGCTCGACATGGTGCTCCTCGCCAGCGACGGGTGGCGAGGGCTGCCGCCCGGAACCCGGGTGCGGGCGTCGGTGTCGGTTCTGGAGCCGATGACCGCCGGGGACCTGCCGGTACTCCGGGCGCTCACGCCGCCGAAGGTGATCGGTGAACCGGGTCTGAGTGGCAGGCTCCCGGCTGGTGTACGAGAGCGGTTCAGGGAGGTCTCGGCCCGGGCGCTGAGGGGCGAGTCGGTGGGGTTGTTGCCGTCGTTCGTCCTCGGGGACGAGGGAGGGGTGTCCACCCGGACCCGGGACGAGTTCCGGGCGGCGGGGCTCTCGCACCTTGCGGCCGTGTCCGGTGCCAACACCACCTATGTCGTGGGTGCGGTCCTGCTCAGTGCTGCTGCACTCGGCGTGGGACGACGTGGGCGCATCGTGACCGCGGCGGTGGCGTTGGCGGCGTTCGTGACGGTGGTCGGACCGGAACCCGCGGTCCTGCGTGCTGCGGGGACCGGTGCCATCGGGCTGGCGGCCCTGGCGGCACACCGGACGGGGCGGCCGCTGGCGGCGCTCGCCGCGATCGTGATGCTGGTGTCGGTGCTCGACCCGGCTACGGCGACAGGGGCGGGGTTCACGCTGTCGGTCGCGGCGACCGCGGCGTTGGTCCTGGCTGCGCGCCCGGTGGCCCAGTGGCTTCGTCAGCCGCGACTCGGACGGGAGTGGTTCCCCGGACGCGTGGCTGATGTCGTGGCAGTATGCATCGTCGCCCATCTTGCGACGCTGCCCGTGCTGATCGTCTCCGGCCTCGAGTCGGGGCCGTGGGCGTTGCCGGCGAATATCGCGGTGGCCCCGGCAGTGCCGATGGTGACGGTGTTGGGCACGCTCGCCGCGGCGGTCGGACCGGTGTGGGAGGAGGGGGCGGTGCTTCTCGCCGCGGCGTGCGCGCCTGCTCTGTGGTGGTTGGACGCGGTTGCCGGGGTCGTGGCGTCGCTGCCGGGATCGCCACGGTTCGAGCCTGCCGGAGCGTGATGCCGGAGCGTGAGTGAGGGGGAGAGGCCGGTGTCGTAGGCGCGTGGCACGATGTCGGGAGAGACGACTCGGATCTGCCGACGGGCCCGCTCGGACGTCCGAGGCACCACGATGAGGAGATCAGCCATGGCGACAGGCTCCGCGCCCGCACCGCTGCACCTGGTGCTGGGTGAGGACGAGTTCCTCACCGAACGCGCCACGTCGGGTGTCGTCGCCAGGGCGCGGGCCGCGACCCCTGCGGGAGAGGAACCGCCGGTGGTCTCTCGTCTGGGTGGGCCCGAGGTCACTGCGCCGCAGCTGTTCGAACTGCTCTCTCCCTCGTTGTTCGGCGAGGCGCGGATCGTGGTGATCACGGGTGCAGCGGAGTTGGGCAAGGACGCGGTGGCGGCGGTCCTGGATTCCGCCAAGGACCTCCCGGAGGAGACCGTCCTGATCGTGCAGCACACCGGCGGTGGGCGGGCCAAGTCGCTGGTCGCCGAGCTCCGCAAGGCGGGAGCCCAGGAGCACGCGGCGGGCAAGATCACCCGGCACACCGAGGTGGTCGGGTTCGTCCGCTCCGAGTTCAAGGGACTCAACGTCCGGGTGGCGCCGGAGGCCTGCGAGACGCTCGTGGAGGCGGTCGGCACGGACCTCCGGTCGCTCGCCGCGGCCTGCGACCAGTTGGTCTCGGACACCGGCGGAAAGGTCGATGTGGAGGCGGTGCGCAAGTACCACTCGGGCGTCGTGGGCGTCAGCGGCTTCACGATCGCGGAGCGCGCCGTTGGCGGCGATGTGGCGGGAGCTATCGAGGCGCTCGAGTGGGCACTGCACACCGGGGTGCCGGAGGTCGTGCTGGCGGATGCGTTGGCGGATGCGGTGAACTCGATCGCGATGGTCGGCACCCAGCGGGGCGCGAACCCGGGTGATCTGGCGCGGCAGGGGATGCCGCCGTGGAAGGTCAAGAAGGTCCAGGCCCAGACACGGTACTGGTCCATCGACACCTTGGGTACGGCACTCCAGGTCGTCGCGCGACTCAACGGTGAGGTCAAGGGGATGGCCGAGGACCCGTACTACGCCCTCGAACGTGCGGTTCGGCAGGTGGGTGTGCTGGCGTCGTCTTGAAATAGGCACCCGGCACCCGACGCCCGGCGGCTACCGGGCGTCAGGGGTCATCGCTGCGGCCGGGTGACAGTTCTCCGGAAACTCTCCGGATACGACGAGGACCCACCGCACATCGCTGGGATGCAGGGTGGGCCCTCGGAGCCTCGTCGCGTCAGCAGGAGTTACGCGGGGCTATGGCGTCTCGCGGGGAGGCGCCGGGTCGCCTCAGAGCTGGTTGACAGCCTTGGCGAGCGCCGACTTCTTGTTGGCGGCCTGGTTCTTGTGGATGACACCCTTGGTGGCAGCCTTGTCGAGCTGACGCGTGGTGGCGACCAGCAGTGCGCCGGCGCGCTCCTTGTCGCCGGCATCCGCGGCGGCGCGGAGGTTGCGGATCGAGGTACGCAGAGCCGACTTGATCGACTGGTTGCGGAGGCGGTTGCGCTCGTTGGTGATGTTCCGCTTCTTCTGGGACTTGATGTTGGCCACTCGTCACACCTTTGTGTCGTGTGTCGACGGCTCCATGTACGGATCCCGCCGAACTGATGTTGTGTCGTCTTTGTCCGCACACACGCGCATAACGGCATGTGGTGAACACCGACGGCCTAGCTTACCAGCGGGCTTGTCACCGGCCAAAATGCGAGACAACGGCGGACCCTGCCGGCAGTGATCGGCGATGCCGCAGCCGGCACACCACTACTTCCAGCCATACCCCCGGCGGAGCTCGTCGGCGACGCGGTCGAACTTCTCCCGCGGGCAGATGGCGCCCTCACGGCGGATGCCCTGTTCGGGAACATCGAGCACGCGATCGAGCCGCACCCAGCTGGGACGCCCCTCGGAGTCCCACGGCCCGCTGCCCATCGAGAGCCACCCCTCGTCGTCGTCACGCTTGGACTGCGAAGACATCTGGAGGCCGAGCAGACGGTCTCCGTCCCGACCCACCACGAGGACCGGACGGTCCTTGCCCCGACCGTCGTTCTCCTCGAACTCCACCCACGTCCACACGATCTCGCCCGGATCGGCCTGCCCGTCCATGTCGGGCGCGTAGGCGATGCCGCGTGCGCGGCTCGAAGTGGGCGCCGTAGAGGTGGTGGCCGGGCGGCCGTCGCCCCCGGAGTTCCGGCTCAGTGCAGGGGAGGCGCCGTTGTCCATTCGCTTCCGGACCTCACGGGCGACCGTCGGTCCGTAACGGCGGCCGAGCTGAACAGCAGTGCGGCCCACGCGGGCCCAGTCGATAGCCATGACGACAAGCGTAACGGCCGTAAAGTCGTCACCTGTGGACGTACTTATGGCGGTCGTGTGGTCGGAGAACTCTCGTGACGAATCCGGAGGGCGGGAGCCGGACGCGTCGGTGAAGACCGATCCAGGGGAACTCCTGCGGTCGGTCGCGGTCGCGGTCGACGAGCCCCTGGCGGCGCTGGGAGTCGAGGACTACCTGGTCAACGTGCGTGACGAGCAGGTGGCCGGGGCGCTCATCGACGTTCAGGTCACCCCGCGTCCGGTCCTGGCCGCGGTGCGTGCCCGGGTTCCGGTCGCGTCGGCGACCGCGTGCTCCGGGGTCATCGACGCCCTCAGTGGCTTAGGACCGGTCTCGGCATGGTCGGTGACGGCGTCGGAGCCCCTCCCCGTCGCGGCACCCGCCGACGCGCAGTCGGGGACCTGCCGCTGCGAGGGCATGGCCAACCTGGCGTTCCTGCGGAGGCCGGACCGCATCGACCGCGAGACGTGGCTGCGCACCTGGCTTGAGGAGCACACCCAGGTCGCGATCGACACCCAGTCCACGACCGGCTACACGCAGCACGTGGTGGTCCGGGCACTCACCGACGACGCGCCGGTGATCGACGGGATCGTCGAGGAGATCTTCCCTCTCGATGCGGCCCGCGACCTCGGGGTGTTTTTCGATTCCCGCGGAAGTGACGATCAGATGGCGGCGAACGTCACGGCGATGACCGCCTCGACCGCCCGGTTCCTCGACGAGGGAACCGTGGATGCGATCCCCACTGGCCGATACGTGATGCGTGTTCCGGGCCCGACCGTGTGACAATGGGGTGATCGCCCGGTGATTCCGCAATCCAGCCGCACCCGGGCCCGCCTCCAGGAGTGATCGAGATTCCCAACTTCGCCGAGAAGACGTTCACCGATCCGGCCAGGATCAGGAACTTCTGCATCATCGCGCACATCGACCACGGCAAATCGACGTTGGCCGACCGCATGCTGCAGCTCACCGGTGTGGTCGAGGAGCGCCTCATGCGCGCCCAGTACCTCGACCGCATGGACATCGAGCGCGAACGCGGCATCACCATCAAGGCGCAGAACGTCCGCCTGCCGTGGGTGCCGCGCACCGGCGACCACGCGGGCGAGGAGATCGTGCTGCACATGATCGACACCCCCGGCCATGTGGACTTCACCTACGAGGTCTCCCGCGCGCTCGAGGCGTGCGAGGGCGCCATCCTGCTGGTGGACGCGGCGCAGGGCATCGAGGCGCAGACGCTGGCCAACCTGTACCTGGCCATGGAGAACGACCTCGAGATCATCCCCGTCCTCAACAAAATCGACCTCCCGGCCGCGGACCCGGACAAGTTCGCCGGCGAGATCGCCGGGATCATCGGCTGCGAGCCCGAGGACGTGCTGCGGGTCTCCGGGAAGACCGGCGAGGGCGTCGAAGCACTGCTGGACAAGCTCGTCGACACCATCCCGGCGCCGGTGGGCGACCCGGATGCCCCGGCGCGCGCGATGATCTTCGACTCGGTCTACGACACCTACCGCGGCGTGGTCACCTACGTGCGCGTTGTGGACGGCTCGCTGAAGCCGCGCGAGAAGCTGACCATGATGTCGACCGGGACTAACCACGAGCTGCTGGAGATCGGCGTCATCTCGCCCGAGCCCAAGGCCACCGAGGGGCTGGGGCCCGGCGAGGTGGGGTACCTCATCACCGGGGTGAAGGACGTACGTCAGTCCAAGGTCGGCGACACGGTGACCCTCGCCCGTGGCGGTGCCACCGAGCCGCTGCCCGGATATGCCGAGCCCAACCCGATGGTGTTCTCGGGGCTCTACCCGATCGACGGGTCGGACTACCCGGTGCTGCGCGACGCGCTGGACAAGCTGCGGCTCAACGACGCCTCCCTGGACTACGAGCCGGAGACCTCGGTGGCCCTGGGCTTCGGGTTCCGCTGCGGCTTCCTGGGCCTATTGCACATGGAGATCACGCGAGACCGGCTCGAGCGCGAGTTCAATCTCGACCTCATCTCCACCGCGCCCAACGTCGTGTACCGCGTGATCGCGGAGGACGGCACCGAGCACCACGTGACCAACCCGTCGTACTGGCCCGAGGGCAAGCACCGCGAGATCTACGAGCCGATCGTCAAGTGCACGATCATCGTGCCGAGCGAGTTCGTGGGCACCACCATGGAGCTGTGCCAGTCCAAGCGCGGCGAGATGAAGGGCATGGACTACCTGTCCGAGACGCGCGTCGAGCTGCGGTACGTCCTGCCGATGGGCGAGATCATCTTCGACTTCTTCGACTCGCTCAAGTCCCGCACCAAGGGCTACGCGTCGATGGACTACGAGGAGGCCGGCGAGCAGCAGGCGGACCTGGTCAAGGTCGACATCCTGCTGCAGGGCGAGGCGGTGGACGCGTTCAGCGCCATCGTGCACCGCGACTACGCGCAGGGCTACGGCAACAAGATGACCGTCAAGCTCAAGGAGCTCATCCCGCGCCAGCAGTACGAGGTGCCGGTGCAGGCCGCGATCGGCTCGAAGATCATCGCCCGCGAGAACATCCGCGCGATCCGCAAGGACGTGCTCTCCAAGTGCTACGGCGGCGACATCAGCCGTAAGCGCAAGCTGCTCGAGAAGCAGAAGGAGGGCAAGAAGCGCATGAAGTCCATCGGTCGGGTGGACGTGCCGCAGGAGGCCTTCGTTGCGGCCCTGTCGGCCGACGGCGGGTCGGACAAGAAGTAGCGACCCCTCAGGTCCGGGCGCGGTGTCTCGTCAGGCCCGGGCGCGGTGTCGCCGCACGGCCGATCTGTTGTTGCACCGCGGTGAGCAGTAGGTCTTGCGACCGTTGCGGGTGGTGTCCGCGAAGATCTGGGTGCAGTTGTGGGCGGCGCACCGCGCGAGCCGGTCGATGCCGCGTTCGGTGAGGTGGAGCGCCGTGCCCACGGAGAACATCGCCGTGAGCAGGCGGGCGAAGGTCACGTCGTCGGCGCGGTAGTGGACGTGCCAGTGCCCGTCGTGGTCGGTGAGGCGTGGCGGCCCGGCGTGCTCGGCGAGTAGGGAGTTGAGGGCCTCGGCGCGGGCGCGGGGGTCGGTGGTGTCGACGACGACGAGCCAGCCGTCGAGGAAATCGTGCACCTCCGCCAGGTCGTTCTCATCCGCGTCCCGATCGATGGTCACTCCGGCCTCGCGGCAGCGGTCCACCAGTTCCCGGGTGGTGCGGGGTCGGCTGTTGGCCAGGTCGGCGACCAGGGTGACCGGGTCGGCGCCGTAAGGGTTGATATACACAAACCTATTACAGCACAGTGGTCGCCATGTCACCTGACCTCGCGCAGCTCGCGGCCGCACCGGCGCTCGGCATCTCGGTGTGGGTGCTCGCGGCGCTCGTGGTGGCGGCGTTCGTCGCGGGCTGGATCGACTCGGTGGTCGGTGGCGGCGGGCTGATCCAGCTGCCCGCACTCGTGATCACCCTGCCCGCCGACGCCTCGACGCCCGAGGTTCTGGGCACGAACAAGCTGTCCTCGGTCGCGGGGACCTTCGTCGCCACAGCGACGTACCTGCGGAAGATCCGGGTGCCGGTGGCGATGGTGGCCCCGTTGGTCGCGGCGGCGTTCGCCGGGTCGGCGGCCGGTTCCTCGGTGGCGGTGTACATACCCAAGGAACTGCTCACGCCGATCGTGCTGGTCGCCGTGGTCGTGGTGGGGACGTACACGTGGTTGCGACCGAACATGGGGCGGACGCACGAAGAACGGTTCACGGGCTGGGCGCGGACCTGGCGCGCGGCGTTGATCGGGCTCGTCGTCGGCTTCTACGACGGGATCCTCGGGCCGGGGACCGGATCGTTCTTCGTCATCGCGATCGTGGCGTTCCTCGGTTTCGGGTTCCTTCAGGGCACGGTCGCGGCCAAGCTCGCGAACCTCATGACCAACATCGCCTCCATCGGAGTGTTCGGCCTCCACGGCGAACTGCTCTGGCTGATCGGTGGGGCGATGGCCGCCGCAAATCTCGCCGGGGGCTTCCTCGGTGCGCGGATGGCGATGCGATTCGGCAACGACTTCATCCGCAAGGTGTTCCTCGTCGTCGTCACGATCCTGGGGGCCAGGCTCGCGTGGGACACGGTCGCCATGTGGGTCTGAAGTGGCCCCGTTCACCCACGTAGACTGCGGCCATGACCACGCCGAGTCCGTCCTCCACGAGCCCTGAGCCCACCCGCCACCCACTGCTCGACGAGTCCGCACTGCCGTACGGACTGCCGGATTTCTCCGCGTTCGGTGACGAGGACCTGGAGCCGGCGATCCGCACGGCGATCGACGATCACGCGGCCGAGGTCGCCGCGATCACCGCCACAACGGATGCGCCCACGGTGGAGAACACTGTGATCGCGCTGGAACGCTCGGGTCAGGCGCTGCACCGGGTGCTCTCGGTCTTCTACGGACTGCTCGGACCGGACGCGACGCCCACCCGCCTCGACGTGGAGCGGGTGGTCTCGCCACTGTTGGCGGCGCACCACTCGGCGGTGATGACCGATCCGGTCCTCTACGCCCGTGTGGCCGAGGTGTATACGACCCTCGAGGCGGGAGAGTTCGAGGTCGACGACGAGACGGACCGCCTGATCCGCCGTCACCACCGGGACCTGTTGCGTGCGGGCGCAGCACTGGACGAGGCCGGCCGGGCGCGCCTGACCGCGATCGACACGCGGCTGGCCGAACTGACCACCGAGTTCGGTGAGAACCTCCTGGCCTCGACCACCGAACTCGCGGTCCCGGTGACGGAGGAGGCCGAGCTCGCGGGGCTGCCCGACTCGATGCGGTCCACGCTCGCCGCCACCGCCCGGCAGGCGGGCCGGGACGGCTGGCTCATCCCGCTCGGACTCCCGACGGTCCAGCCGATCAGCGCCTGGCTCGACGATCCCGGCCTGCGTGGC
The DNA here is from genome assembly GCF_026011735.1 of Dietzia sp. NCCP-2495. Classification (GTDB taxonomy): domain Bacteria; phylum Actinomycetota; class Actinomycetes; order Mycobacteriales; family Mycobacteriaceae; genus Dietzia. Next base: position 228,335 of record NZ_BRVN01000002.1, read on the forward strand.
CGCGTCATGGAGGCCTCTCTCAAGCGCGGTTCGACCCCGGGGCACGACAACTCGGGGATCGTCCTGGAGATCGTGCGCCTGCGCGCCGAGCGGGCGGAGCTGCTGGGACTGCGCTGCCATGCCGAGCACGTCCTCGCCGTGGAGACCGCACAGACGCCCGAGGCCGCGCGTGGTCTCCTGCTCGACGTGGTCGACGCCGCCGTGACCAACGCCGTCGGCGAGGCCAAGGACCTGCTCGGCGGCGAGGACCGCGAGCTACGTCCGGCCGACTGGGCCTGGGAGTCCGAGCGCCTCCGTGCCGAGAGGTTCAGCGTCGACGACGCGACGGTGCGCCCGTACTTCGAGCTGGAGAGCGTCCTGCGGGACGGGGTCATGTACTCGGCGGAGCAGCTCTACGGACTGCGGTTCGCCGAGCGTCCCGACCTGGCCGGGTACCTGCCCGACGTCCGCGTGGTGGAGGTGTTCGACGACGAGCGCTCGCAGCCTGACGCCGGCATCGGCCTGTTGCTGCTGGACTACTACGCCCGCCCGACCAAGCGGGGTGGTGCGTGGATGACCTCGCTGCGCGATCAGTCGCGTCTGCTCGACTCCCGACCCGTGATCGTCAACGTGATGAACCTCAGTCGTCCCGCCGAAGGCGAGCCGACCCTGCTGACGATGGACGAGGTCACCACGATGTTCCACGAGTTCGGGCACGCCCTCCACGGGCTGCTCTCGGACGTGGAGTACCCGGTCTTCTCGGGCACGTCCGTACCCCGGGATTTCGTGGAGTTCCCATCCCAGGTCAACGAGATGTGGGCCCGTCGCCCGGAGATGCTCGCCCACTACGCCCGGCACCGGGAGACGAGGGAGCCCATCGGCACCGACCTGGTGGAGCGGATGCGTGAGGCGGAGCGGTTCGGCGAGGGGCAGGCAACCGTCGAGTACCTCGCGGCCGCCCTGCTCGACCTGGCGTGGCATTCGCTGACCCTGGACGAGGCGCGCGCGGTGACCGACGTCGACGCGTTCGAGGCGAAGGTCCTCGCCGACGCGGGCCTCGACGTCCCCGGCATCGAGCCCCGATACCGGTCCCGCTACTTCCAGCACATCTTCGCCGGCGGCTACTCGGCGGCGTACTACTCGTACTTCTGGGCCGAGGTACTCGACGCGGATGCGGCCGAGTGGTTCATCGAGCGCGGTGGGCTCGAGCGGTCCTCCGGTGACGCGATGCGTCGCGAGGTCCTGTCGCGCGGCGGTTCCATCGACTTCCTCGACGCCTACCGAAGACTGCGCGGTACCGATCCCGATCCGGCGGCGCTCCTGCGGCGCCGGGGCCTGCAGTCCTCGGCCGTCGGTGGCCGTGAGGCCGCCACCGCCGGTCGGTCGTAGACTCCGCACGTGTCGACTTTTCTGCAGTTCTGGGACGGGCTCGAGCTCTGGCTCGTCACACTGCCCTTCCCGCTGCAGGTGGTGATCATGCTCGCGATGGGGCTGCCGCTCTTCCTCGCGTGCGCCGTGCTGGTCGAGAAACTCGCGGACGTTGTCGTGAGCAGGTTCCGGTTACTCGTCTCGTCGCGGCCCGCAGAGACCGGGAAGGAGGTCCGCTGATGCCCCGGTCACGCGTCACTCTCGCCCTTGTCCTGCTGATCGTGTTCGTCGTCGTCGCCTGGTTCGTCATCGAGGTCCTGTGAGCGTTCACCCGCTCGGTCGGAGGACCGCCGCGGAGAAGTCTCCGGACGTACAATCGGCCAATGCAGCGCTTGAGCGGACTTGACGCCAGTTTCCTCTATTTCGAGACTCGGTCCCAGCTCCTTCACGTGTGCGGGCTGATCGTGCTCGACGTCTCGGGGATGCCCGGTGGGTACTCCTTCGACGCGCTCCGCGCCGAGCTCGACCGCCGGATCACGGGAATGCCGACGTTCCGGCGCAAGCTCCACGACTCGATGCTCAACGTCGACCACCCGGTGTGGGTCGAGGACGAGAGTTTCGACATCGATCACCATCTCAACCGGCTCGGAATCCCCGCTCCGGGCGGGGACCGTGAACTCTCGGAACTGTGCGCCCATCTGGCCGGTCAGCCCATCGACCGGTCCATGCCGCTGTGGCAGATGTACGTCATCGAGGGGCTGCCGAACGGTCGAGTCGCGGTGTTCGCCAAGATGCACCATTCGACGGTGGACGGCGTCACGGGCGCCAACATGATGTCGCAGCTGTGCACGCTCACCCCGGATGATCCGGCCCTCGATGACGAGTTGGTCAAGGAGACCGCCGGTGGCTCGGGCGCGCTGGAGCTCGCTGTCGGCGGCGCGCTGTCGCGACTGGCCACGCCCTGGCGGCTCGCCTCTCTGCTGCCCGGCACGCTCGGGGTCCTGCCGTCCTGGATCAACCGTGCACGCAAGGGCATGGCGATGCCGGCTCCGTTCACCGCACCCCGGACGCCGTTCAACCGGACCATCACCGGTCACCGCACGCTGTCGTTCGCCACCGTGGAGCTGGACGACATCAAGCGGGTCAAGAACGCCTTCGGTACCACGGTAAACGACGTCGTGTTGGCCGTCTGCTCGACCGCGCTCCGTTCCTACCTCGAGGAACTCGACGCCCTTCCGAGCAAGCCGCTCATCTCGATGGTCCCGATGTCCGTGCACGCGGCGGAGTCCCGCCCCGGCACCAACCGCGTCTCGGGAATGTTCATGTCGCTGGCCACGGATATCGACGATCCGGTCGAACGCCTCGAGGCGATCCGCGATGCCAACATCGTCGCCAAGGACCACACCAAGGCACTGGACGCGAACCTGCTGACCGACTGGGCGCAGTTCACCGCGCCGTCTGTGTTCGGTTCGGCGGTGCGCATGTACTCGCGCCTCCGCCTGTCGGAGCGGCACCCGGTCGTGCACAACCTGGTCATCTCGAACGTGCCGGGCCCCAACTTTCCGCTCTACTTCCTCGGCGCCCGGATCGAGCAGATGCTGCCCCTCGGGCCGGTGTTCCACGGTGCAGGTCTCAACGCGACAGTGATGTCGATGGACGGCAAGCTCCACTTCGGCTTCATCGCATGCAAGCAGTCCGTGCCCGATCCGTGGCCACTGGCCGAGGCGGTTACGGAGGCGCTGGCCGAATACGTCGCGGCAGCTGCCGAGCGTGAGTCCAGTGGTGCTCCGACAACGGAGCGGAAGTCGGCTGCCGAACTGGGGAATGTACGTCGGGCCCAGCGCAAGGCGGCGAAGCAGTCAGCCAAGGAGTCGGCGGGAGCCACGTCGGACAAGAAGGCTCCTGCAAAAAAAGCTCCCGCGAAGAAGGCTCCGGCCAAGAAGGCGCCCGCAAAGAAGGCTCCGGCCAAGAAGGCGCCCGCAAAGAAGGCTCCGGCCAAGAAGGCACCGGCGAAGAAGGCTCCTGCACAAGCGGCTTCAGCCACGAAGCCCACCGCGGCCGAGACGGTGCCGACCGCGAAGGCGCCCGCGAAGAAGGCTCCGGTAAAGAAGTCGCCCGCCGCGAAGGCTCCCGCGAAGAAGGCCACGGCGAAGAAAGCGCCGGCCGTGAAGGCTCCCGCGAAGAAGGCCCCGGCAAAGAAGTCGGCTGCCGCAACGAAATCCGCGGCGAGCAAGCCGGCGGCAAGCAAGCCGGCGGCGAGCAAGCCCGTCGCGTCGGCGACTGCCCCGAAGCCCGTCAGCGGTGACAAGCCCGCCGTGAACCCGCAGCCCGCGGCGACGAACTCCACGGCCAAGCCGGCGGGGGAGAAGCCGACCGGCACCAAGCCCACCAGCACCAAGCCCACCAGCTCGGCGCCCACAGCCGCGAAGCCCAGCGCGACCACTAGCGGGCCGTCCACCGCGACCACCGCGCAGTCCACCACGCCCACCGCGCCCACCGCGCCTACCGCGCCTACCGCGGTTCCCGACCGGTCCGGACCGGGAGGTGAGACCGGCTCGAACCCCACCGCCGGTCAGGCGTGACCGAGATTTCAGAGAACCCGGCCGGACTGGCGCTCACGCCACCCGAGCGCGATCCGGCGTCGCCGTTCGGCATCTACCTGCACGTCCCGTTCTGCTCCACGCGCTGCGGGTACTGCGATTTCAACACCTACACGGCCGGTGAGCTGGGCTCTGCCACGTCACCGGTCGACTGGGAGCGGGCGGCGGCGATCGAGATCGACCGCGCTGCAGAGGCACTCGCGCGCTCGGGCACGCCGCCGCTCGTCGACACCGTCTTTGTCGGCGGCGGGACACCCTCCCTCGTCGGCGCGGACGTCCTGGTCGAGATGCTCGACCGCATCCGGTCGGCGTTCGGGCTCGCGTCCGACGCCGAGGTCACCACGGAGAGCAACCCCGAGTCCACGTCACCGGAGTTCTTCTCGAGGCTTCGGGAAGGCGGCTACACGCGGATCTCGCTGGGAATGCAGTCCACGTCGGCTCGGGTCCTGACGATCCTCGACCGAACGCACACCCCAGGCCGCCCGCAGGAAGCGGTCGCCGAGGCGATCAGTGCCGGATTCGAGCACGTCAACCTCGACGTCATCTACGGAACCCCCGGGGAGCGGGAGGACGACCTGTCGCGCACTCTCGACGCAGTGGTGGACGCCGGAGTCGACCACGTGTCCGCCTACTCGCTGATCGTCGAGGACGGCACGGCACTCGCCCGCCGCATCCGCCGTGGCGAGCTGCCGAACACCGTCGACGACGTCCTGGCGGACCGCTACGAGCAGGTGAGTGAACGCCTGTCCCGCGCCGGATTCCACTGGTACGAGGTGTCGAACTTCGCGACCGACGAATCAGGTTACTGCCGGCACAATCTCGGGTACTGGCGCGGAGGCGACTGGTGGGGAGTGGGCCCCGGAGCCCACTCCCACGTGGCCGGTGCCCGATGGTGGAACCTCAAGCATCCTGCCCGCTACGCGGCCGCCTGCGACGCCGGTGACCTCCCGGTCGACGGCGGAGAACGCCTGACCGACGAGGACCGACACATCGAACGGATCATGACCGGTCTCCGTCTGGCCGAGGGGCTCGAGGACTCCGCGTTCACCGACATCGAACGCGAGCGTGCCGACACCCAGATCGAGGCCGGACTGCTGGTCCGCCGCGCCGCCGACCATCCCCGCGGACCGGGCTACGCGCTGACGGAGGCCGGACGACTCCTCGCCGACGGAGTGGTCCGTGACCTGCTCGTCTGACGTGACCTGATCGTCGACGAGGGCTTTAAGGGTTCTGGCATAGAATCGGATGGGGCTACCTGCTGACGCCGGCCGCCTCATGCGGCGGGCGCCGAAGTGCGAGACGATCCAGTACAAGAAGAGCCACCACGAGAAGATCCACCACGAGAAGTACTAGCACGAGAAGACGAGGAGGAGACGGTTCATGTCGAGCGCATCAGACCGCCGGACCGACGTCCTGCGGGCCATCGTCTCCGACTACATCGCCTCCCAGGAACCGGTCGGTTCCAAGGCTCTGGTCGACAGGCACTCGCTCGGGGTCTCAAGTGCGACGATCCGCAACGACATGGCGGTGCTCGAGGCCGAGGGCTTCATCGTTCAACCGCACACGAGTTCCGGACGCGTGCCCACGGAGAAGGGCTACCGGCACTTCGTGGACTCGATCGAGGAGATCACGCCCCTGTCGCGGGCTGAACGGCGCGCGATCCGCACGTTCCTCGAGGGCGCGGTCGACCTGGACGACGTCCTGCGACGGGCTGTTCGGATGCTCTCCCAGCTCACCCGCCAGGTCGCGGTGGTCCAGTACCCGAGTCTCGACCGCTCCACGGTCCGCCATCTCGAGATCGTCAGCCTCACCCCGACGCGGCTGCTGCTCGTGCTCATCACCGACACCGGGCGGGTCGACCAGCGCCAGGTCGAGCTGGCCACCCCGCTCCTCGACGAGCACGTCGGCGAACTGCGGACACTGTTGGGTGAGGCGGTTGCCGGCAAGCGCTTGTCAGATGCTTCCGAGGCGCTGTCCGCCACTCAGGACAAGGCCCGGCCCGAGTGCCGGGACGCGGTCGAGCGGTGTGTCACGGTCCTGGTGGGCACGTTGGTGGAGCAGCCAGACGACAGGATCGTCCTGGGGGGAACGGCCAACCTGACCCTCAGCGCCGCCGATTTCGAGGGTTCACTGCAGACCGTGCTCGAGGCGTTGGAGGAGCAGGTCGTTATTCTGCGTCTGCTCAGCGCGGCGCGGTCCGTCGGGCAGGGCGGGCTGGGCGGGGTCACGGTGCAGATCGGCGCCGAGACCCAGCAGGCGGAGATCCGCGGTGCCTCCGTGGTGTCGTCACCGTATGGCTCCGACGGGTACGCCGTCGGCGGGATGGGGGTGCTCGGTCCCACCCGGATGGACTATCGGGGAACAATCGCGTCGGTCGCCGCTGTTGCCCACTACGTGGGCGAGATCCTCAGCGGGCACTGACCGAGCCCCGCCGACCCGGACCGGGCCCAGGCGGAACGCGGTGCGGTACCGCTCCAGCCAAGACCACAGAACGAAAGGTGAGACGTGTCACGCGACTACTACGGGACCCTCGGGGTCGACAGGGGTGCCTCGGAGTCCGAGATCAAGCGCGCCTACCGCAAGCTCGCCCGCGAGCTCCACCCCGACGTCAACCCGTCCGAAGAGGCGCGTGAGCGTTTCAGCGAGATCACGGCGATGTACGAGGTGCTCACCGATCCGGAGAAGCGTCGCATCGTTGACATGGGAGGCGACCCGCTCGACTCGTCCCGCGGTGGTGGCGGCGGCGGAGGCTTCGGCGGTGGATTCGGGAGCGGCGGCCTCGGCGACGTGTTCGAGGCCTTCTTCGGCGGTGGCGGCGGAGGCGGCGGGCGTGGCCCGCGCAGCCGCGTCCAGCCGGGCTCGGACGCCCTCATCCGCGTCAACCTGACCCTGGACGAGTGCGCCACCGGCGTCACCAAGGAGATCACCGTCGACACGGCCGTGTTGTGCGAGGTCTGCCACGGCAAGGGCTCGGCCTCCGACGCGCCGCCGGCCGCGTGTGGCATGTGTCAGGGCCAGGGTGAGATCCAGTCCGTGCAGCGCTCGCTGCTGGGCAACATCATGACCAGCCGCCCGTGCCCGACCTGCGCGGGGACCGGCGAAATCATCACCGACCCGTGTGGCGAGTGCACCGGCCAGGGTCGTGTCCGCAAGCGTCGCACCGTCTCGGCCAAGATCCCCGCCGGCGTGGGTGGCGGAATGCGGATCAGGTTGTCGGGTCAGGGCGAGGTCGGACCCGGCGGCGGGCCTGCCGGCGACCTGTACATCGAGGTCAACGAGCGCACCCACCCGGTGTTCGTGCGCGACGGCGACGACCTGCACTGCACCATCCGGGTCCCGGTGGCGGACGCGATGCTCGGTGGTCAGGTCCAGGTCGAGACGGTGATCGGCGAGGCGCTCGACATCGAGATCCCTGCCGGTACCCAGCCGGGGCACACCGTCACGCTCTCCGGTCGCGGTATGCCGCGTGTGCGGGGCGGGGGAGCCGGTGACCTGACGGTCCACATGGAGGTCGTGATCCCCGAGAAGCTCGACCGAAAGCGTCGGGACCTCGTGGAGAAGCTGCGCGGGATGTCCCATGACGCGCCCGAGGTGGTCAACGAGGACACCGCCCGCCGTGGTGGTCTGTTCTCCCGCCTGCGCGACGCCGTCGCCGGTCACTGACGCGCCGTGACCCCGTCGTTGTTCCGGGTGGCCGAGGTCCCCGCCGAGGGGGGCGTCGTGGTGCTCGACGGCGCCGAGGGGCGCCACGCGGGTAACGCTCTCCGGGTGCGTCCGGGTGAGTCGATCCGGGTCGGGGACGGTCGTGGAGTTGTCGCCGACTGTGTGGTGACGACGACGAGCCCGGGCGTCGTCGAGGCGGAGGTCGTCACCCGGACCGACGTCCCGCGCCCCGTCCCGGAGGTCACGGTCGTCCAGGCGCTGCCCAAATCGGAACGCTCCGAGCTCGCGGTCGAGCTCGCCACGGAGGCCGGCGCAGACCGGATCATCCCGTGGCAGTCCGAACGGTGTGTCAGCCGCTGGTCCGGGCCCAAGGTGGCCAAGGGGCTCACCAAGTGGGCCAATGCGGCGCGGGCCGCGGCCAAGCAGTCGCGTCGGGCGCACGAGCCGGAGATCGGTGAGCTCGTCGACTCCGCCGCGCTCGCCCGGTACGTGTCGGAGCAGGTCGCCGGGGGCGCGCGCGTGCTGATCCTCCACGAGGAGGGTGCGGTCCCGTTCGCCGGGGCGGTGACCGGTACGGCGGTAAGTGCGACAGCGCAGCCCGCAACGGCGGTGTCGGATGCGGCGGAGTCCGCAACGGCGGTGACCGCCGGACCCGACGGGCCGCCGCGGCACATCGTCGTCGTCGTCGGACCCGAGGGCGGCGTCTCCGACGCCGAGGTGGATTCACTCACCGACGCCGGGGCACGCGCGGTGGTCCTGGGGCCGGAGGTGCTCCGTACGTCCACCGCCGCGGCCGTCGCGCTGGCGGCGCTCGGCGTTCTCACACCGAGATGGTCGGACCCGGGTACTACACTCGTGCCAACCGAACCACACACCGGGAAGTGATCCACGTAAGCACCCCAGAAAGCGAGTCCGCCCGCACGGCGGTCCAGCTCGACCCCGACCTCGCGATGGCGGTCCTCGGCGCCGCGGACACCAACCTGCGCGCCCTCGAGGAACTGCTCGCCGCCGACCTGCACGTGCGGGGCGGCACCATGACCATCTCCGGCGACCCCGTGGCCGTGGACTCGGCCAGCCGCGTCGTGTCCGACCTGCTCCGGCAGGCCCGCAAGGGCGTGGAGATCACCCCCACGTCGGTACGTCGCTCGGTGGAGATCCTCGCCGGCTCCGGGCCGCTCACGCCCGAGGAGGTGCTGGGCACCGACGTGCTCTCGCGCCGCGGCGGCATGATCCGGCCCAAGACGCTCGGCCAGAAGCAGTACGTCGACGCGATCGACGATCACACGATCGTGTTCGGCCTCGGCCCCGCCGGTACCGGCAAGACCTACCTCGCCATGGCCAAGGCCGTCTCCGCGCTGCGGGCCAAGGAGGTCAGCCGGATCATCCTCACCCGCCCCGCGGTCGAGGCCGGCGAACGGCTCGGCTACCTGCCGGGCACCCTCCACGAGAAGATCGACCCGTACCTGCGGCCGCTGTACGACTCGCTGCGCGACATGATGGACCCCGAGACCATCCCCAAGCTCATGGCGGCCGGGGTGATCGAGGTGGCACCGCTGGCGTACATGCGCGGGCGCACGCTCAACGACTCGTTCATCGTGCTCGACGAGGCACAGAACACGACGCCCGAGCAGATGAAGATGTTCCTCACTCGGTTGGGCTTCGGCTCCAAGATCGTGGTCACCGGCGACATCACGCAGGTCGACCTGCCTGGTGGGCAGCGTTCCGGGTTGAAGGTTGTGCGGGAGATACTCACCGGGGTCGACGGCATCCACTTCTCGGAACTCACGTCGAAGGACGTGGTGCGGCACGCGCTGGTCGGACGAATCGTGGACGCCTACGCGCAGCACGAGGCACGCCTGGAGAAGGCGGCCCGCACGAGCGGCTCACACACGCGCCGTGAGTCAGACAAGTACTCCGATTCACACAAGAACGCTGAGTCACACAAGCACTCCGAGTCACACAAGCGGACCGGATCACACAGGAACAGGGAGCAGCGCCACCGATGAGCATCGAGGTCGCCAACGAGTCGGGTGTGGAGGTCGACGAGGCAGAACTCATCGACGTGGCCGCGTTCGTGATCGCCCGCATGGACGTCCATCCGGCCGCCGAGCTGTCCATCACGCTCGTCGACAAGGAGAGCATGGCCGATCTCCACGTCACGTGGATGAACCTGCCCGGACCGACCGACGTGATGAGCTTCCCCATGGACGAGCTCACGCCCGGCGGTCGCCCGGATATGCCGGAGCCCGGTCCCGCCATGCTCGGTGACATCGTCCTGTGCCCCGCGTTCGCCGCCGATCAGGCCGCCAGCTCCGGGCACCCGCTCGCGCACGAGCTCGCGCTGCTGACGGTCCACGGGTGCCTGCACCTGCTCGGCTACGACCATGCCGAGCCGGAGGAGGAACGTGAGATGTTCGGACTGCAGAACGAGCTGCTGGCCGAATGGTATGACCACCGGGACGCGCCGCCGGCGGGGGATGCCTGAGTCGTGGACGAGACCATCTATGCGTCCGTCGGGGCCGTTCTCCTCATCCTCGTCGCCGGGCTCTTCTCCGCGCTGGACGCCGCGCTGAGCACCGTCTCCGTGGCGCGTGTGGAGGAGATGGACAAAGAGGGCCGGTACGGTGCCGCGCGCCTGTCGCGGATGCTGACCAACCGGCCCCGCTACATCAACATCACGGTGCTGCTGCACCACGCGTGCCTGGTGGCCACCGCCGTGTTGTTCACGGTGGTGTTCAACGATCTCATCGACTCGGCGGCCTGGGCCCTGGCCACGGCGGCGCTGGTGACCACCGTCGTGGCGTACGTCGTGGCCGGGGTCGGTCCGCGCACGCTTGGCCGGCAGCACGCCTACACGATCGCGCTCGGCTCGGCCTCGTCGCTGTGGGCCTCCGGTTTCGTCCTGGGGCCGGTCGCCGCGATGCTGGTCGGGATCGGTAACGCGGTCACCCCCGGCGGCGGTTTCCGCAACGGCCCGTTCGCCTCGGAGATCGAGCTGCGCGAGATCGTCGACATGGCGCGCGAGCGCGGCGTCGTGGCGGACGACGAGTCACGCATGATCCAGTCCGTGTTCGAGCTCGGCGACACCACGGCACGCGAGGTCATGACCCCCCGGACCGAGATCGTGTGGATCGAGTCCGACAAGACGGTCGGCCAGGCCGCGCGACTGACCGTCAAGTCCGGGTACTCGCGCATCCCGGTGGTCGATTCCGAGGACTCCGACGAGGTGGTGGGCGTGGTCTACCTGCGCGACATCGTCGCGCGACTGGACCACCCGGACGGTCGTGCGGAGTCGGTGGCCGACGTCATGCGACCCGCGGTGTTCGTTCCCGATGCCAAGCGGATCGACGACCTGCTGGCGGAGATGCAGCGCGACCACAATCACCTGGCGATCCTCGTCGACGAGTACGGGGGGACGGCCGGACTGGTCTCGATCGAGGACATTCTCGAGGAGATCGTCGGCGAGATCGTCGACGAGTACGACACGACTGAGGTCCCGCCCGTCGAGCAGCTCGACGAGAGCCGGTTCCGGCTCTCGGCACGGTTGGGACTGGACGAGGTCGCAGACCTGTTCGGAACCGAGTTCCCAGACGAGGTCACCGAGGAGGTGGAGACGCTCGGCGGGTTGCTCGCGCTCGAACTCGGACGCGTCCCGCTGCCCGGCGCGCACATCGTGGCCCACGGGCTGGACCTGAAGGCCGAGGGTGGACGCGACCGGCGGGGACGGGTGAAGGTCGTCACCGTCGTCGCGACGCCGGTGATAGTGGACGAGGACGGTTCGGACGACGACGGCGAGGACGACAGATGAGCACCCAGAAGAGCTTCCGCAGTGGATTCGTCAGTTTCGTTGGCCGACCCAACACCGGCAAGTCCACGCTGACCAACGCGCTGGTGGGGGAGAAGATCGCGATCACCTCGTCGCGTCCGCAGACCACGAGGCACGCGATCCGCGGCATCGTGCACCGCGATGACGCGCAGATCATCCTTGTGGACACCCCTGGCCTGCACCGGCCGCGCACGCTCCTCGGCGAGCGCCTCAACGCGCTGGTGGAGGACACGTACTCGGATGTCGACCTCATCGGCATGTGCTTCCCTGCGGGGGACCGCATCGGGCCCGGCGACCGGTGGATTCTCGAGCAGGTCCGGAAGCTGTGCCCCACGACCCCGATCCTGGGCGTGGTGACCAAGATCGACTCGGTCTCCAAGAACCGCGTCATGGAACAGCTCGTCGCGGTCTCGAAGCTCCTCGGGCCGGATTCCGAGGTGGTTCCCGTCTCGGCGGTCTCGGGCGAACAGGTGGACGTGGTGGCCGAGGTGATCGCGTCGCTCCTGCCGGAGGGACCACAGTTCTACCCGGACGACATCATCACCGAGGAGTCGGACGAGTCCCGGATGGCCGAACTCGTCCGCGAGGCCGCCCTGGAGGGCGTGCGCGACGAACTGCCCCACTCGATCGCGGTGACGATCGAGGAGGTCCTGCCGCACGAGGGCCGCGACGACATGGTGGACGTGCACGCGACCGTGTACGTGGAACGCCAGAGTCAGAAGGCGATCGTCCTGGGGCCCAAGGGCTCGCGCATGCGCGAGGTCGGCACGCAGGCCCGCAAGGGGATCGAGGAACTGCTGGGCACCAGGGTCTACCTGGACCTGCACGTCAAGGTGCTCAAGGAGTGGCAGCGCGACCCGAAGATGCTGGGCAGGCTCGGGTTCTAGTCACGGACGCCGCGCGCCGACCTCGCGGCTGTCGCCCGCCGGTGGGATGATGGACCCTCTCACGACCGTCGACGATCCGCGCTCACCGACAGGAGGCCGGGATGCATCCCTTCACCGACACCGGCCTCGTCGTGCGCACCTACGACCTCGGTGAGGCCGACCGGATCGTGACCCTGTTGACGCAGGAGCACGGCCTCGTCCGCGCGGTGGCCAGGGCGGTGCGCCGCACACGGTCCCGGATGGGCGCGAGCCTCGAGCCGTTCGCCGTGGTGGAGGTGCAGATCGCCCCGGGCCGCGGCCGCAGCGGACTCGGCACCATCCGGCAGGTCACCAGCCGGGAATCCCTCGCCCGGCAGATAGTCGCCGACTATCCCGCGTACACCGCCGGGTGCGTGGTCCTGGAGACCGCCGAGCGACTCGCCGGCGAGGAGGGGGCGTCGGCCCCGCGATTGCTCGGCCTCGCCGTCGGCGCACTCCGATCGCTCGCCGAGCAGCGTCGTGAACCCGGACTGGTCGCCGACGCGTTCCTCCTCCGGGCCATGGCCGCATCCGGCTGGGAGCCGGTCCTCGACTGTTGCGTGCGCTGCGGGGTCGTGGGCCCGCACCGCGGCTTCCACGTCGCCTCCGGCGGCACCGTCTGTGTGCAGTGCCGCCCCCAGGGCTGCGCCACGCTCTCACCCGGCGTCGCGGAACACCTCATCGCGTTGCTGGCAGGCCGGTGGGACGCGGTGGCACTGTCCTCTCCGGCGGTGATCCGCCAGGCGTCAGGGATCGCCGGCGCCCACCTGCAGTGGCACCTCGAGCGCGACCTGCGCAGCCTTCCGCTGGTCGACCGCGGCGCGGGGCGTCCCGCACCGGGCGCGACCACCGGCGACCGTCAGACCATCGGTGACCGTCAGCCAACTAGTGGCCGTCAGACCACCCGTGACCTCAGGGAGGAGTCCCATGCCCGGACTGCCCAGATTTCTTAAGCGCTCCCCGGACGGGACGGCACCGGCGGCCGGAGACGGTGCTGGCGTCCGCCCGCCGACGCCCCATCCCTCGGGAGCCACGGCCCCGGCGATTCCCGCCGAGTTCGTGCCCGGGCACGTCGCGCTGGTAATGGACGGCAACGGACGCTGGGCACAGGAGCGCGGGCTGCCGCGCACCGAGGGACACAAGCGCGGTGAGGCCGTCCTCATGGATGTTGTGCACGGCTGCATCGAACTGGGTGTGCCGTACCTGTCGGCGTACGCGTTCTCCACCGAGAACTGGAAGCGCAGCCCCGAGGAGGTGCGGTTCCTCATGGGCTTCAACCGTGACGTGCTGCGTCGCCGCCGCGACGAGATGCACGCGCTGGGTGTGCGGGTCCGGTGGGCCGGTCAGCGCCCGCGACTGTGGGGCTCGGTCATCAAGGAGCTCGAAGAGGCGGAGGAGTTGACCAAGGACAACACGGTCATGACGCTCGCGATGTGCGTCAACTACGGAGGCCGGGCCGAGATCGTCGACGCGGCGAAAGACTTCGCCCGTCGCGTCGCCGCCGGCGAGGTCAGTGTCGACGACCTGACCGAGAGCAACTTCGGCCGGTACCTCGACGAGCCGGACATGCCCGACGTGGACCTGTTTCTGCGGCCCTCCGGCGAACTGCGCACGTCGAACTTCCTCCTGTGGCAGAGCGCCTACGCCGAGTTCGTCTTCCAGGCCACCCTGTTCCCCGATTTCGACCGGCGGGACCTGTGGGCCGCGTGCCTGGAGTTCGCCGAGCGCGACCGGCGGTTCGGCGGCGTGGCCGAGAGCTGAGCCCGCGGCGCCGGGTGCGTGGGGCCGGGTGCGTGGTGCCGGCGGGGCTCAGTCTTCGCGTGCGGCGCATTCGGCGCACAGGCCGAAGAGTTCGACCGAGTGCGTGACCTCGGTGAAACCGTGGGCGCTCCCGGCGCGTCTCGCCCAGGCCTCGACCTGGGGCTCTTCCACCTCGACCGTGAATCCGCACGACCGGCACACCAGGTGGTGATGGTGAGAGTCGGAGCACTTGCGGAAGATGAGCTCACCGGAATCGGTCCGGAGGACGTCCACCGCGCCGGCGTCCGCCATGGACTGCAGGGTGCGGTACACGGTCGTCAGCCCGATCGTGTCGCCCTTGTCGCGGAGTTCGGCGTGGAGGTCCTGCGCTGAGCGGAAGCCCTTGGACTCGTCCAGCAGCGCCGAGATGGCACTGCGCTGCCGGGTTGAGCGGACACCGATGGGCTTGCCTGATGTCATCGGACAGATCCCTCCCCGGCGTGGTCCACGGCCGCTTCGACGATGCTCAACAGGTGCTCGTCCAATAATTCATAGCGCATCTCCCGTCCCTGGCGGTGCGCCGAGACCACTCCACTGGACTTGAGCACCTTCAGGTGCTGGCTCACCAGTGGCTGGGTCGCGTCCAGGGAGTCGACCAGTTCGTGGACGCACCGGGGTCCGTCTCGGAGCTGGAGAACGATCGCGATCCGCAGGGGAGCGGACAGGGCGCGCAGGAGATCCCCCGCGGAGGCGATCACCCTCTCGGCGGGCAGAGGCACGGGGGCGGGCTGAGGTCCGGGGTCGTGAACGTCCGTGACCGGCAGTTCCCCGACCGTCGGCTGTGTTCCGGAGGCCATCATCTCCACCTTCAGGACTTCCGTGACGAGGGCGCCACCGCCGGTGTCGTCTCCGGCATCCGACCCCAGTATCCCAGACGCCGGTACGTGACCGGATACCCTGGGGACACGCGCCCGGGCCACGGCCCGCGCCGAGGTGATCCACCCCGACACCTCCGCCAACCGACTCACCAAGGGAGAACCCCCGACGTGGCAGCCTCAGCTTCCGTCATCGACGCCGTCGTCAACCTCTGCAAGCGCCGAGGACTGGTGTACCAGTGTGGCGAGATCTACGGCGGCACCCGCTCAGCCTGGGACTACGGACCCCTGGGTGTGGAGCTCAAGGACAACATCAAGAAGCAGTGGTGGCGGACCTTCGTGACCAGCCGCGAGGACGTGGTGGGTCTGGACTCCTCCATCATCCTGCCGCGTGCGGTGTGGCAGGCTTCCGGTCACGTCGACACCTTCACCGATCCGCTGATCGAGTGCCTCAACTGTCACACGCGCCTGCGCCAGGACCACATCCAGGAGGCGTACGCGGCCAAGAAGAAGCTGGACAACCCGGCGGATGCGCCGATGGCCGAGATCGCCTGCCCCAACTGCGGAACGAAGGGTAAGTGGACCGATCCGCAGCTGTTCTCGGGCCTCATGAAGACGTACCTGGGTCCCGTGGACAACGAGACCGGCCTGCACTACCTGCGTCCCGAGACCGCCCAGGGTATCTTCGTCAACTACAAGAACGTCATGACCACGGCGCGTCGTAAGCCGCCGTTCGGCATCGGTCAGATCGGCAAGGCGTTCCGCAACGAGATCACCCCGGGCAACTTCATCTTTCGCACCCGCGAGTTCGAGCAGATGGAGATCGAGTTCTTCACCAAGCCCGAGGACGCGGGTAAGTGGTTCGACGAGTGGGTCGAGGCGTGCTGGGAGTGGTTCGTCGACCTGGGCATCGACCCGGCCAACCTGCGCCGTTTCGACGTACCGGACGGCGACCGTGCCCACTACTCGGACCGCACGATCGACTTCGAGTACAAGTTCGGCTTCGCCGGTAGCGAGTGGGGCGAGCTCATGGGCATCGCCAACCGCACCGACTACGACCTCTCGCAGCACCAGGAGCACTCCGGCGAGGACCTGCAGTACTTCGACCAGGCTTCCGGCGAGAAGTACGTCCCGTACGTCATCGAGCCCAGCTTCGGCCTGACCCGCTCGCTCATGGCGTTCCTGGTCGATGCCTACACCGAGGACGAGGCCCCCAATTCCAAGGGCGGTGTCGACACTCGCACGGTGCTCAAGCTCGACCGTCGCCTGTCGCCGTTCAAGGCCGCGGTGCTGCCGCTGTCGCGTAACGCCGACCTGTCGCCCAAGGCACGGGACCTGGCGGCGCAGCTTCGCAAGAACTGGAACGTGGACTTCGACGACGCGCAGGCCATCGGCCGTCGCTACCGCCGCCACGACGAGATCGGAACGCCGTTCTGCATCACCGTCGACTTCGACACGCTCGAGGACCAGGCGGTGACGATCCGCGAGCGCGACACCATGCAGCAGGAGCGTGTCGCGATCGATCAGGTCGAGGGCTACCTCGCCCAGCGGCTCCTCGGGTGCTGACCGACGAACCTGGCACACTGGTCGGGTGAGTAGAACCCGGTCTCCGCGCAGCGCAGTGGGCAGGGCCATCAGATGGCTCCTGGTCATCGCGCTGCTGTCGTGTGTGGTCATCCCCGGTTTCATCGCTTTCCGCGTCTGGTCCGTGGCGCGGATCGATGACCGGGAACCCGCGGACGCCATCGTCGTCCTGGGTGCCGCCCAGTACAACGGTGTGCCGACCCCGGTGTTCCAGTCGAGGCTCGAGCACGCGGCCATGCTCTTCGAGGAGGGCGTGGCGCCACAGATCATCACGGTGGGCGGGAACCAGCCCGGAGACCTCTACACCGAGGCAGGATCGGGGCGCGCGTACCTCACCCAGTTGGGAATCCCGCCCGAGGTGATCCTCGCGGTCGAGACCGGGACCAACACCGTCGGCAGCCTCCAGGCCGTCGCCCAGACGGTCGAGGACCAGGGCGGGGAGTCCGTGGTGCTGGTCAGCGATCCCACGCATTCGTACCGCTCCCGGATGATGGCCCGGGACGTCGGACTCGAGGCCCAGACCTCGCCGACCCGGCACGGACCGGCGGTGTGGACACGGGAGAACCAGATCTCGAGCATCATCCGCGAGACCGGCGCGGTGCTCTGGTACCAGTATCACCGGATCGCCGGCTCCAACGTGGACTTCCCCGGCTAGGAGAGACGCCCATGACCGGATACGCCTACACCGACAGTGACGCGGAACGTCGCGTCGACGAGGGGTCGGGGCGCCCGCGGACCTCGGCCAGCGAGCGCAGCCCGTTCGAGCGGGACCGTGCACGCGTGCTGCACTCGGCCGCGCTGCGCCGTCTGGCGGACAAGACCCAGGTCGTCGGCCCCGGGGACGGGGACACCCCGCGCACCAGGCTCACCCACTCCCTGGAGGTCGCGCAGATCTCCCGCAGTATCGCGGCCGGGCTGGGATGCGATCCCGACCTGGCGGACCTCGCCGGGCTCAGCCACGACATCGGCCACCCGCCGTACGGACATAACGGCGAGCGGGCCCTGGACGAGGTGGCTCGTGGGTTCGGGGGGTACGAGGGCAATGCCCAGACCGTCCGCATCCTGTCCCGGCTCGAGCCCAAGGTCGTGGACTCCGAGGGCAGGGGAGTGGGTCTCAATCTCACTCGTGCCGCCCTCGACGCCGCCACCAAGTACCCGTGGCTGCCGCGGGAGGGGACCAGCAAGTTCGGCGCCTATGCCGAGGATGCGGAGATCCTCGAGTGGATCCGCCGGGGCGCGCCCGGTGACACGCGGTCCCTCGAGGCGCAGATCATGGATTTCTCCGACGATGTGGCCTACTCGGTGCACGACGTGGAGGACGCGATCGTCGCGGGCCGCCTCGACCTGCGCTCACTGGCCGACCGGTCGGAGGTCGCGGCGTTGGCGGAGCTCGGCGCGCGGGAGTTCCGCGGCCCCGACGCAGATCAGCTGGAACAGGCCGCCGAGCGACTCGCCTCGCTCGCGGTGGTCCGCGCGGTGCAGCCGTTCGACTCCTCGTTCGGCGGGCTGGTCGCGCTCAAGGCGCTGACCAGTGAGCTGGTGGGGCGTTTCGTCATGCCCGCCATCCACACCACCCGCGAGGTGCACGGGGCCGTGCCGCACGGTAGGTACAGCGCCCGCCTGGTGATCCCGGCCGAGGTCGAGGCGGAGGTGGTGATGCTCAAGACGATGGCCGTGCGCTATGTCATGAGTGACCCCGGGCACCGGGTCCGGCAGGACCGCCAGCGCGACCGGATCCACCGGGTCGCCGAGTACCTCGCCCACTCCGCGCCCGCCGGACTCGATCCGGTGCTGCGTCCGCTGTGGGACGCGGCCGCCGACGACTCGGCCCGCATGCGGGTGATCGTCGACCAGGTGGCGCTCTACACGGAGAGCCGGCTGGAACGCATCGATCGGTCTAGCGCGGGGATCCAGGCGGCCTGGGGCTGATCCGCGTGGAGGCGGGTCACCGCACGACTGCGCGTCATCGCACGGCGCTCGCGATCGTGTCGACCAGCCGGTCCACCTCGAGTGAGTCCATGGTCGCGCTGGGGGAGAACCCGGTCCGCACCACCACGAGGTCGGCCGACGGGACCACGACGATGTACTGGCCGTCGTGCCCGGATGCCCAGAACGCGTCCGCGGGCATGGCCATCCGCCGGGGGACCGTGGTGTCGTTGTCGTCGTCGGCCCCGCCAGCCCCACCGGATCCGTCGGCACCGGTGTTGAGCCACCACTGGGCGCCGTACGGCTCGGGCTCGCCGGCGGCCGGCACGGCGGTCGTGGAGTAATCCATCCACCCCTCCGGCAGCAGCGCCCGCCCGTTCACGCGGCCGTCATCGAGCGCGAACTGGCCGAAGCGCGCGAGGTCCCGCGGGGTGGCCCACAGGTACGAGCTGCACACCGACCGGCCGGAGGCGTCGGCCTCGAGGACCGCACTGGCCATCCCCAGCGGACGGAAGAGCAGCTCGGAGGCCATCTCGGGGCCCAGGCCCGTGCGCTCGTGGAGGAGGTCGCAGATGATGTTGGTCGTGCCGGAGGAGTACTGGCGGTAGGTTCCGGGATCGTGCGCGAGCCTCTGCGACGCGGCGAAGCGGGCCATGTCCGGTTCGTCGAACAGCATCGCCGTGATGGGGGTGCCGAGGTCGTACTCCTCGTCCCACTCCAGACCTGAAGCCATGCGCAGGAGGTCGTCGAGGGAGATGTCGGCGCGCGCGTCGGTCCATTCGGGGCGGAGTCCGGTGGTGGAGGGGTCGAGGTCGGCGTCCGGGAACTCGAGTTGTGCACGGCCGACGAGCGTCGAGGCGACGCTCTTGCCGATGGACCAGCCGAGTTGGCGGGTGTCGGGGCCGAAGCCGGGTGTGTATCTCTCGCCGATGATCTGGCCGTTGTGGACGACGACGAGGGACCGCGTCCCGTCCTGCGTCGCGGCCTCGTCGAGCGCGTCCTCTACAGCTGGAGTGGTGGCGTCGGCGACCGGGAGGCGTATGCCCTCGGTGCCGAGGTCGAGGCGCTCCGGCGGAGGGGAGCTCTGGCTGGAGCCCTCCGCGCGGGCGCCGAGTGCGCAGCCGTACTCGGAGACGTGGGCGCGTTGCGTGAATGCCACGCCGAGCACGGACGCGGTCACGGTGCCCGCGGACTCGTCCACCGAGGTGCGGAGATAGGGGACCAGTGGATTGGGCGGGAGGTCGGTTTCCGGGTCGGAGCGTCCCACGAGGTACCGCAGTGCGCACTCATTGTGGGCGGCGTAGCCGGTGCCGGTGCGGAGCATCGGGCGGTAGACGATGCTTGCCACCACGACGGCGGCCACGACCACCACCAGGACCAGCACGATGGCCAGGAGTGCCTTCCGTCCACGGGGCATGGTCAGAACCGCCCGCCCGCGCCGCCGCCACCCCAGCTGCCGCCACCACTGAAGCCGCCACCGCCACCGCCGAAGCCACCGCCGCTGAAGCCGCCTCCACCGCCGAAGCCGCCGCGGCCGTATCCGGACCCGCCGCGCAGCATGCCCTGGATGAGGGCGCTGGCCACCATGCCGCCGATCATCGCGCCGGTATTGGACCCGCCGCGCCTGTACCCGCCGTGGCGACCGCCGCCGTAACCCCCGTGGTACTGCGGGCGGGATGCGTCGTCCTGGGCGCGGCGGAGGGCCTCACGGGCGAGGGTGAGTGCACGCTCGGCGGCGGGGAACGCCGCGGGACCGACGGTGGCCTCGGCTGTCCTCAGCGAGTCCTTGGCACTGGCGAGCCGGGTGCGGGCGCCCTGGCCGATCACCTGCGAGCGGCTGGAGATGAAGTCGTCCGCCTCCCGGACCGCACCGGCTGCCCGGGTGAGGGCGGCCTGCCTGGCCGCGCGGGCACGGCTCGCCGCCTCTGCCTCGTGCCCGGCGGCGGCCAGGGCCTCGTCCAGGTCCCGGTCCACGTCGATGAGTCGGGAGAAGGCGCCGAGCGGATCGGACTGGCCACCGGACCGCGCGGATTCCACCACACCGCGCGCGGCGGTGGCGGCGGTGGCGAGCGAGTGGCTCGTGGCGCTGCTGATGTCGGTGGAGGACAGGAGTCGGCCGGCCACGGCCAATTCCTCGTCGACCTCGGCGATCAGGTCCGGCAGGTCACGCCGGGCGGTCGCGATGTCGTCGGAGGCGTGGTCCACCGCGTCGAGGAGCTTCTCCGCCTGGGCGAGCTCGCCCTCGGCGGTGGTGATGGCGTCCACGGCCGCGCCCTGCTCACCGACGGGGCGGGCGAGCGCCTCCCGGGCATCTGCGGTCGAGTCCTCGGCGGCCTCGAGCAGGTCGCCGGCCAGCGACACGTTGTCGGTGATCGAGGCCAGGACCGCCGCCGGGAACTGCCCGCGCAGGCTCTCCATGGTCTGCTCGGCCTCGGGCAGGCGGGCGCGTAGGCTCACGGCCCGCCGGGTGAGGGCGTCGACCGCGGCGGCACCGTTGATCAGCAGGTCCCGCATGTTCGAGAAGGCCTCGGCCTGTCCCGCGAGGCCCTTCTCGGCGCGGTCGGCACGGGCTGCCACCTCGAGCAACATCGCCTTGCGCTGGTCGGGGGTCTCCGGGATGTCGTCGTCGAGACGTTGGACCACCCCGTGCGCGGCGGCGACCTCACCACGGGCGGCGTCCAGGGCCTCGGCGAACGGACGCGTCCGCAGCTCGCCGAACTCGGCGGTGGCGGTGGCCAGAGCGGTACCGGAGGCCTCGACGGTCTGGTCCGCCGCGGCCAGCCCGGCGCGGGCGCGGGAGTCGAGGACCTCGGCCGGCAGGGCCGCCAGCCGGGCGGTGTCGTCCCCGGGGATGGTGAGGGCGTCCTCGCTCTGCGCGGCGGTGCGCTTGGCGCGGCGACGGCGGCTGACCAGGACCACTCCCACGACGAGGGCGATGATCACGGCGATCGCCGCGAGCATGGCGACTGGGGAGATCTCCGATCCCGAGCCCTGTGCCTCGAGGCCGTCCGCGGCGCCGATCGCGGCACCGGCCCAGTCGTCCTCGGCCAGCCGGGGCTCGATGTCGCCGGCGGAGATCTTCTGTGCCTCGCTCTGGTTGGCGGTGGTGGAGCCGCTCTCGTCGGCGAATTCGAACCAGTACGCCCCGTCCCGTACCGCCACGACCAGCAGCGCGTCGTTCATCCCCAGATCGGACATGCGCCCTGTCTGCTCGGCCCACTGCTGCACCGGGATCCCGTCGAGGGTGTCCACGTAGGTCACCCACAGCTGGATGGAGTCCGTGGACCGCAGCTCGGCCAATCGGTCCTCGACGCTGCCGCGATCCGGGCCCAGGACGCCGGCGGAATCGGTGATCTGCGTCGCGAGTCGGGACGGTGGCTCGGCGCCGGCGCCTGGGGCCGCCCAGATCGTCGCCGAGGTCAGAAACGCGAGGACCAGCGCCAGGAGCGGCGTGCGCGCCGGGCTGAGTCCGGACCGGTGGTGCCCAGCGGCACGCGGACGAGGTGAGGTGACCGTCATGTGGCCAGCGTATCGGCAGGGCACGGGCGGCACGCACGGTCTCGTGTGGGCGGCTACTCTGGGCGTCATGGCAGGGCGGATTCCGGAGCAGGACATCGCCGCGATCCGCGAACGGACCCGTATCGAGGAGATCGTCGGCGAGTACGTGGCGCTCAAGCCGGGCGGTGCGGATTCGATGAAGGGGCTCTCGCCGTTCAAGGACGAGCGGACCCCGTCATTCCACGTGCGTCCGAACGCCGGCTACTTCCACTGCTTCTCGACGGGTGAGGGCGGGGACGTCTTCTCGTTCCTCATGAAGATGGAGCACATCAGCTTCGTCGAGGCGGTGGAGCAGCTCGCCGACCGGATCGGCTATCGCATCTCGTACGAGGGCGGCGGTCAGGTTGTGCAGCGGGACCGGGGGACTCGCACCCGGCTGGCGCAGGCCAACGCGGCGGCCCAGAAGTTCTACGCCGAGCGCTTCCGGGAGGACGCGGAGGCGCAGATCGCGCGGGACTTCCTCACCGAGCGGGGGTTCGACATGGCCCAGGCGGCCCACTTCGGCTGCGGGTACGCGCCGAGCGGCTGGGACACCATGAGCAAGCACCTCATGCGTCAGGGCTTCGAGGCAAAGGAGCTCGAGGCTGCGGGGCTGTCCAAGACCTCCTCGCGCGGCACCCTCATCGACCGCTTCCACCGTCGTCTGCTGTGGCCCATCCGCAACCTGGCCGGTGAGGTGATCGGCTTCGGCGCGCGCAAGCTGTTCGAGGACGACAACCTGGGCAAGTACATGAACACGCCCGAGACGCTGCTCTACAAGAAGTCGCAGGTGCTGTTCGGGCTGGACCTGGCCAAGCGGGACATCGCGTCGCAGCGTCGCGCCGTGGTGGTGGAGGGGTACACGGACGTCATGGCGATGCACGCCGCCGGCGTCACCACCGCGGTGGCCGCGTGTGGCACGGCGTTCGGCGACGAGCACGTGTCGGTGCTTCGCAGGTTGATGTTGGACGACAATTATTTCCGCGGCGAGATCATTTACACCTTCGACGGCGACGAGGCCGGCAAGAAGGCTGCCATGCGTGCGTTCGCCGGCGATCAGCAATTCTCCGGCAAGACGTTCGCCGCTGTGGCACCCGCGGGCCAGGACCCGTGCGATCTGCGCCAGAACAGGGGCGACGCCGCCGTACGTGACCTCGTCTCGTCGCGGGTACCGATGTTCGAGTTCGCCATCCGGTCGATGCTCACCGAGCACGACCTGGACCACGCGGAGGGGCGGGTCGAGGCGCTGCGCCGCACGGTTCCCGTGGTGGCGGGCATCCGTGATTCGGCGCTGCGGGACGAGTACGCCCGTCAGCTCGCCGGTTGGGTCGGGTGGGACGACCCGGCCACGGTGGTGCGGCGCGTCCGTGAGGAGTCGCGGAAGGCCGCGCGCTCGCGCCCGTCCTCGGGTCCGGCACCGCGGCGCCGCGCCGCCGGTGGTCCCGGCGGAGGGCCACGGTACGACCGGGATCGTGGGGTCGGTGCCGGACGGGGGTATGACGACGACACCGCCGTCGACCCCCGGCCCGGACCGGAGGCGGTTCCGGGGATCCCGTTGCCCGCCCCCGGCGATCCGGTGCTGTGGCCGCAGCGTGAGGCGATCAAGGCGGCCCTGCAGTTCCCGGGCCTGGCCGGTCCGCTCTTCGATTCGCTGCCCCAGGAGTGCTACACGCACCCGGCCTATTCGGCGGTCGCCGCGGCCCTTGCCGAGGCAGGAGGATGTTCTGCCGGCAAGAGCGGCGTCAACTGGGTGAGCGATGTGTCCGCGGCGCTGAAGGACGAGGGCGTCCGCCGACTCGTCGGTGCCCTCGCCGTGGAGACGCTGCGCGCCTCCGAGGAGGCGATGCCCCGGTACATCTCGGGCGTGATCGCGCGTCTGCAGGAGGTGTGGGTGTCGGGCCAGATCGCGGATCTCAAGTCCCGTGTCCAGCGGATGAGTCCCTCCGAGGACCCCGACGGCTACTCGGCACTGTTCGGCGACCTGGTGGCGCTGGAGGAGTACCGCCGTGGGCTGCTCGAGCAGGCCGTGGGGGCGACCCCGGACTTCGCGTGATCGGGACTGCCGGTGCGGTCAGAAATGGCTCTGACGTGGCGATTTGGTCCAGGCGACGGGGACGCACTAAGGTAAGTTCTCGGTAACCGGCCAGCGCGCCGGAAGCCGGTGATAATCCCCCATAGCTCAATTGGCAGAGCATTCGACTGTTAATCGAAGGGTTATTGGTTCGAGTCCAATTGGGGGAGCAGAGAACAGCAGGTCAGAGACATTACGACTCTGGCCTGTTTCTCATTTCCGGGAGTCGTCTCACGTAAACGCAACACAAACGCTCGGCGCCGGCGCGATCAGCAGGCGCCGCCGGTGACCTCGTTCGGGAGCGCGCCCTCCATGTCGACCGAGGACCCGTTCCACTGGAACATGACGTTCGCGCGCCCGGACATGTCGGCGTTGCTGTCTCCCGGTTCGGGCCAGCGGTACTCCACCGACACCGACTGGTCGGTGGAGCCGATGACCTGCCCCAGGGCGTTGCACGAGATCCCCGTGCCGAGGAACTCTCCGTAGTTGTAGAGGAGCAACTGGGTCGGGGAGGACCCGGTTCCGCCCTGCGTGGCGAGTTCGGCGTAGCCGAGAGTCCCGCACAGGTTCGACGAGGAGTAGACGGTCCATCCACGGTCCGGGAAGGGCTGCGCGATGCTCGCGGCGTTCTCGGCCACCGGGACGGTCGCGGGATCGCACGGGGGAGTGGTCGGCGCGGTTGTCGTCGTCAACGTCGTCCGGGACTCCGACGTCGCGCTCGCCGTATCCGGTGCGGTAGGGGACTCACTGCTGGCTGTGACGGTGACCGTCGACGGCGCCGCCGCGGCGGAACCCGCGCCGTCCTGCGCGGCGGTCGCGTCGTCGCCACCGGCGGAACACCCTGCGAGGACCAGAGCGGCGGAGAAGACGATCCCTGTGGCGCGGAGGACCGGGGTGCCCGGACGGAGCCGGCGGTGATCTCGTCGGTGCGGTGACGTGCTCGGATCCATGACGGCTCCCGGGTGTCGAGGTGTAGGTGAACCGTATATCGGCGATCGCCGCCAGTTCCGTTAACACCGGGAGTGGCCCGGGTGGTCATCGCCCGACCCGGTGTCGCCGGAATGGCTACGCTGACACGGACCAGACCGCCACAAGGAGATTCATCGCATGACCGCCACGATTCGTATCGGAATCGCCGGATACGGCAACCTCGGCCGCGGCGTGGAGGCCGCGCTCGCACAGAACCCCGATATGACGTTGGTGGGCGTGTACACCCGTCGCGCCCCCGCGGACGTGGAGACGGTGAACCCGGACACGCCCGTGTACCCCACCGACGCGCTGGCGACGAACGACGGTTCGATCGACGTCCTCATCCTCTGCGGTGGCTCCAAGGACGACCTGCCGGTGCAGTCGCCGGAGCTGGCCTCCCGGTTCAACATCGTCGACAGCTTCGACACCCACGCCCGCATCCCCGAGCACTTCGCCGCCGTGGACGCCCCGGCCAGGGCCGCCGGCACCACCGCGCTGATCTCCGCCGGATGGGACCCCGGCATGTACTCGATCAACCGCGTGGTGGGCGAGGCGCTGCTGCCCGAGGGTGACACCTACACGTTCTGGGGCCGCGGCCTGAGCCAGGGGCACTCCGACGCCGTGCGGCGCGTGCCCGGCGTGGCTGCCGGGGTCCAGTACACGGTCCCGAGCGAGACGGCCATCTCCGCGGTCCGGGCCGGTGACCGGCCCACGCTGACCACCCGCGAGAAGCACGTCCGCGAGTGCTTCGTCGTTCTCGAGGAGGGGGCCGACCCCGAGGCGGTCCGCGAGGCGATCGTCACGATGCCGAACTACTTCGAGCCGTACGACACGACCGTCACGTTCATCTCCGCCGAGGAGCTCGCCCGCGACCACCGGGCGATGCCGCACGGCGGGTTCGTGATCCGGTCCGGCGTCACCGGTGCGGGCAACACGCAGAGCGTCGAGTACAACCTCACCCTCGGCAGCAACCCGGAGTTCACGGCCGGGGTCCTGGTGGCCTACGCGCGCGCCGTGCACCGGCTCAACACAAGCGGACAGTCGGGCGCGGTCACCGTGTTCGACATCGCCCCCGGCCTGCTCTCGCCCAAGACCCCCGAGCAACTGCGCGCCGAGGACCTGTAATCGTGACCGGTGTCGAGGTGACGCTGTCCACGGGGCGGGTCGCGGGCCGCGCGCTGGACGAGGTGAACCGCTTCCTGGGCATCCCGTACGCCGAGGATCCCGTCGGCGAGCTGCGGTTCGCGGCGCCCCGGCCGCGTTCGCCGTGGCCCGGGGTCCGCGACGCGACCAGGCCCGCGGCCACCGCCCAGCGGCTGCGCTTCGACACCGATCCCGCCATCCCCGAGCCGATCGTCGCCGGCACCGACATCCTGCACGTCGACGTCTGGGCTCCCGCGCCCGGTGCGTCCGGGCCGGACGGGGCCGGATGCCCGGTGCTGGTGTGGATCCACGGCGGCGGGTGGGAATCGGGCAGCTCCAGCCAGCCGTGGTTTGACGGGGCGACCTTCGCCCGCCGCGGGATCGTCGTGGTGTCGGTCGGGTACCGACTCGGGGTCGAGGGGTTCACCCCGTTCCCGGACGCGCCGGACAATCGCGGGATGCTCGACTGGATCGCCGCCCTGGAGTGGGTGCAGCGGGAGATCTCGGTGTTCGGTGGGGACCCCGGTCAGGTCACCGTCGCCGGACAGTCCGCCGGAGGTGGCGCCGTGCTGTGCCTGCTCGGGTCGCCGGCCGCAGCCGGGCTGTTCCACCGGGCGATCGCGTCCTCACCAGCGGTGCTGCGGGCCCCGGCGGTTCAGCCGGGAAAGGACGTCTCCGCCGCCTCGCTCGCCGCCGGTGGGGCGGGTGCCGTGGACGAGTTCCACCGCCGGCTCCGCAAGGACAACCCGTTCACGCTCCCGTTCCGTCCGGTGGTCGGTGGGGACCTCGTGCCGGAGCCGCCGCTCGAGGCGGTCGCCGGAGGCCACGCGGGACGCATCCCGCTGATGATCGGTTTCACCGCCACCGAGTTCGAGATCATCGCCGACGCGCTTCCGTGGCCGGCGCTGGTCCCCGGCGCAGCCCTCGTGGCGATGTCGCAGAAGATCCCCCGAGAGGGGCTCCGGGCGTTGGCCCGGCAGTCAGGCGGCAGATCACTCCGGCGCAGTGTCGGCGCGGTGATCGACGCCGCCGCGATCCATTCCACCGTGGCCCGGGCCGCCGAGACCCGAGCCGCCGAGGGCGATCCCACCTGGGTCTACGACTTCACCTGGGCGGAGGGGAACGGGCCCCGTCACTGCTCGGACCTCCCGTTCTTCTGGGCGGTCCCGGATGCGGAGAACGTGGAACGGTTCCTCGGCGAGCCCGCCCCGAGCTCACTCGTGGAGGCGATGCACCGATCCTGGGTCGACTTCGTGACCACCGGTGACCCGGGCTTCCCGGCGTACGAACCGGACAACCGGCAGGTGAGACAGTGGAATGACCCGCCAGCCGTCATCGGGGACGGACTCGCCGCGGTCCGCGAGGTCTGGTGGCCGGAAGGAACCGGGTGAGGCCTTGCTAGGCTTTGCCCGCGCGCACCGAGAGATCCTCGTGTGCGCTCGTCAAGGGGCTATAGCTCAGTTGGTTAGAGCCGCGGACTCATAATCCGCTGGTCGCGGGTTCGAGCCCCGCTGGCCCCACCGTGTGCCACCTGCCGGGAGCAGGTGACGATGCCCCCTGGGTCTTCCCAGGGGGCATCGATCGCTCGTGCCACAACTCCTCGCGCTGATCAGTACGCCAGACCCATACGCAGGGCCCCCACGGCCTCGAGTAGCGCGGCCCGGGCGACCGGCGAGGCCCCCACGGCGTTGACGAACGGATGCACCAGGGTCGGGTGGCGTCGCATCGACACCGGGACACCCGCATCGGACATCTTCCGGGCGTACGCCTCGCCCTCGTCCCGGAGCGGATCGAATCCGCCCGTGGCCACATAGGCCGGAGGAAGCCCAGTCAGATCCGGGGTGAGCAGTGGGGAGGCCCGCGGGTCGAGACGGTCGTCCTCAGACCGGATGTAGTTCTTCTCGTACCAGTCCATGTTCGCCTTGGTGAGGAAGAAACCCTCGCGGAAGATCTCGTAGGAGCGTGTGCGCTTGGACATGTCGGTGGCGGGGACGAACAGCAGCTGGAAGTCCGGCATCGTCTCGCCGGCGTCCCGCGTCACCTGGCAGACGACCGTGGCGAGATTACCGCCGGCGCTGTCGCCGCCCACCGCGATGCGGGCCGGGTCCACGCCGAGGGTGGCGGCGTAGTCGCGGACGTACCGGAACGCGGCCACGCAGTCCTCTACGGGCGTGGGGAACGTGAACTCGGGGGCGAGGCGGTAGTCCACGCTGATGACCTTGAGACCGCCCTCGCGCGCGAGGAAGCGGCAGGTGGAGTCGTGCGAGTCGATACTGCCCAGCGTCCATCCGCCACCGTGGAAGTAGATCAGCGTGGGTTGCGGCTCGTCGGTGGCCACGGCGGAGTAGACGCGCGCGGGGAGGTCGGCGCGGGCGGGATCGTCACCCGCGAGGGGCAGGACGATGTCGGTGACGACGGCGAGGTCGATCTCGGTGCCCGCGGCGGTGAACGCCGACCGCTCGACGGTCTCGCGCGCCTCGGGGACGGGCAGCTCCTCGTACTCGGCCTCGGCCCGCAGGGCGATCACCTTGAGTCCGGCCTGGAAGTGCGTATCCAGTGTCTGGCCGTCCACCTTCTTCGGAGCTCCCGCAACCAGACGGATCACCGAGGCGGGCAGATTTCCCGCTGCCGCCATGGCGGACCTGGTGAGGCGGTCAGCGGTGCTCGGGATGTAGGTGCGATGGCCGGACATCGATGTGCTCATAGCCACATTGTGCAGTGGAACACGTGGACAATGGGGGCACATCGTTCAAGGAGCTGGTCATGCGTTCAGATGCAGAGCCCGTCGTGAACGTCCGGGGCCTGGTCAAGTCCTTCGGCAAGACCCGGGCACTGGACGGACTGGAACTCGAGGTCCGACCGGGCGAGGTGCACGGGTTCCTCGGTCCCAACGGGGCGGGCAAGTCCACGACCATTCGAGTCTTGTTGGGCCTGATCCGGGCCGATGCAGGTGAGGCACGCGTCTTCGGCGCCGATCCGTGGTCGGAGGCGGTGTCGCTGCACTCGCGCATCGCCTATGTTCCCGGCGACGTGACCCTGTGGCCACGGCTGACCGGAGGACAGTGCATCGACGTCCTCGGTCGGGCCCTCGGTGGCGTGGACAGGGCCCGCCGCGACGAACTGATCCGTCGGTTCCGGCTGGATCCCACCACAAGGACGCGCGACTACTCCAAGGGCAACAGGCAGAAGGTCTCCCTCGTCGCCGCCCTCGCGTCGGATGCCGACCTGCTTGTCTTGGACGAGCCCACGTCGGGACTGGATCCGCTCATGGAGCAGGAGTTCCAACACTGCGTCCGCGAGGCCGTCGACTGGGGGGCGACGGTGTTGCTGTCCAGCCACATCATGGGCGAGGTCGAGGCACTCGCGGACCGGGTGAGCATCATCCGTGAGGGGCGGACGGTTAGTTCCGGCACGCTCGCCGAGCTCCGCCGTCACACGACCACCGAGGTCCACGCGGTGACCGACACGGAGCCCCGGGGGATCGAGCGGGTCGACGGGATCGACGGCCTGCGGATCGACCCCGCCGGCGACGGGCGGAGCGAGATCCGCTGCCACGTGGCCGCGTCCGGGCTCGGCGAGGTCACCGGGATCCTGCACACCGCGGGCATCCACACCCTCACCGCCACGCCGCCGAGCCTTGACGATCTCTTCCTCAGCGCCTACGCCGGGACAGCGTAATGTCCGCCCCCGGCACACGCACAGGGACGTCGCCGTTCGCGGGCAACGGGCTGATGGCCCGGATCGCGCTGACCACCGGCGGGCTGCGCTGCGTGCTCTGGGTGCTCGGTCCGACCCTGCTCTACCTCGTCACCGCGGCCTCGATCGCCGCGCTGTACGACACCCCAGAGAAAGTGGCCACCTACGGGGCGTCGATCGGCGACTCGATGATCATGCTCACCGGTCGCATCGCGGGACTCGACACCCTCGGTGGGCTCCTGGCCAACGAGTTCGCCTCGGTGGCGAGCTTCGCGATCCCGATCATGGCGATCGCGCTCACCGTGGGGTTCACCCGGAAAGAGGAGGAGTCCGGCCGGACTGAACTCCTCACGGCCGGCAGGGTCGGGCGGCTCGCCCCGACGGCGGCAGGACTCGTCGTCGTCACCGGGATCTTCGTCGTGCTGGGCGCGGCGATCTGGGCGGTGACCCTCGGCTTCGAGGTGGACCGGCGCGGCGCGGCCCTGTACGCCGCGTCGCTGGTGACCACGGGCTGGGTCTACACCGCGGCGACCGCTGTCCTGGCGCAGGTGTTCGCGCACGCCCGCACCGTGTGGCTCGGCGCCCTGACGCTGTTCGGCGTCACGCTCGCCACCCGCGGGGTCGGGGATCTCCGGCGCAGCTGGCTGAGCTGGACCTCACCACTGGGCTGGCAGGGACAGGTCCGCCCCTTCGGCGACCCGTCGCCCGCCGGACTCGTCGTGGCCGTGGTGGCGACCGTGGGACTCGCCGCACTCGCATTGTGGCTCGCCGGTAGACGGGACGTCGGCGCCGGACTCGTACCACCCCGCACCGGACCCGCCGCGGCCACGCGCTGGCGCGCCTCCGCGGCGGGTACGGCCGTCCATCAGCACCTCGGCGCGACCGTCGCCTGGACGATCGGCGTGGTGGCGCTGATGGGGCTGTACGGCGGGCTGATGAACATCGTGGTGGAGGCGATCCGGTCCAACCCGGCACTCGCGGTGTTCCTCGGTGACGCCGGGTCGATCGTCGACTCGATCGTGCAGATGCTGCTCGTCTTTGTCGGATTCCTCGGGGCCGCCTACGCACTGCAGGCCCTCGGCGGGCTGCGCGGGGAGGAGACCACCGGACGGTTGGAAGTGCTGCTCGCCCCCGGACGGAGCCGGAGCGCCTGGCTTGCCGCGCACACCGCGGTGGTGCTGACCGGCACCGTCGTCGTGGTCATCGCCGGATCGGCAGCGTTCGCCGTGTCCTCGGCGGCTGTCCTCGGCGACCCCGCACTCGTCGGGCGGATCCTCGGTGCGGGTGCGTGGCAGGCCGTCGCCGCGGTCAGCGTCGCCGCCCTGTCGATCGGGCTGTTCGGGATGATCCCGCGGTTGCAGGCGCTCGCGTGGGTGGTGTTCGCCGTCGCCGTCGTCGTCACCTTCACGGGGCCGTCGCTGCGCCTCACCGCAGACCAGATGCGACTGTCGCCCTTCGGTGCGGTGGGCACCGCACCCACCGGCCCCGTCGATGTGACCGGCGTCGTGGTCCTGCTCGCGGTGAGCACCGCCCTCGTCACGGTGGGGCTCCTCGGATTCCGGCGCCGGGACGTACCGAAGACCTGACAGACTGGCCCCACCGGCACACCCACACCGTCAGGGAGGACACGATGTCGCAGGACCAGCTGGAGAAGGCGCTCGCCACCGTCGAGGACTGGCCCGTCGACTCCGTGTCGGCGGCGGTCGTCGGACCCGACGGCGCACTGGCCGTCCACGGCGACGAGGACCGCGTCTACCGGCTGGCCTCGGTCACCAAGCCGATCGTCGCCCTCGCCGCACTGCTCGCGGTCGAGGAGGAGGCCATCTCACTCGACGATCCGGCCGGGCCCGACGGATCGACCGTGCGGCACCTGCTCGCCCACGCCTCGGGGCTCGACTTCGCCGACCGGGACAAGGTCCGTAGCGGGCCGGGGGAGCGGCGCATCTACTCCTCGGCCGGCTTCGAGGTGCTCGCCGACCACATCGCCGACGCCACCGGGATCGCGTTCCCCGACTACCTCGGCGAGGCAGTGTGCCAGCCGCTCGGCATGAGCTCCACCACGCTCGAGGGGTCCGCCGGGCACGGCGCGTCGGGCAGCCTCGCCGATCTCGTGGCGTTCGCGCGCGAGCTCGTCGCGCCCCGGCTGCTCGCACCCGAGACCCTCACCGAGGCCGTCGCCGAGCAGTTCGTCGGGCTGGACGGGATCGTGCCCGGATACGGGATGCAGAAGCCGTGCCCGTGGGGTCTGGGGTTCGAGTTGCGCGGGGCCAAGCACCCGCACTGGACCGGGCAGCACAACTCGCCGGCCACGTTCGGTCACTTCGGACAGTCGGGGACCCTGTTGTGGGTCGGACCGGAGATCCGCACCGCGCTCGTGGTGCTCACCGACCGCGATTTCGGCGACTGGGCCAAGCCTTTGTGGCCGGAGCTGTCCGATCGGGTCATCCACGCCGCCACCGGACGGACACGGAGCGAGGACGCGCTCGGCGGCTGACCGGGCGACCTCTTCGGTTACCGGCTCGGCGACTTGCCCAGCTACTGGCTCGGCGACCGACCGGGCGTCCGGCCCCGCTGCTGTCTCGTTAACTGACCGGCGACTGACCGGGCGACACGCCGCGGCGTGAGCATTTCCGGGCAATCCCGGTGCTGTAGCTTTGCTGAGAATCCAGAAGTGTCACTGGTGTAAGTCGATCACTTGGGGCACAGTGGTAATCAACAACAACATAAGCAACATCATTCACGCGATGTCACGAGGTCGTTGGGGAAGACGTCCCTCAGTGAGTCGGGAGTGAAGTGATGTCTGACCTTAACCATTTCGCGGATACGACGACCGGCGTGGTGTTCATCCACGCGGCGCCTACCGCGTTGTGCCCACACGTCGAATGGGCTCTCGCGAGCATCCTCGACGCGTCATCAGCCATGCGCTGGGAAGACCAGCCGGCCCAACCCGGAGCCCGAAAGGCCATCGTGGACTGGATCGGTCCGGTCGGGACCGGCGCACGGCTCGCTGACGCATTGGCGAAGTGGTCCATGTTGGCCTTCGAGGTCACCGAGGACCCGAGCGATCTCGTCGACGGCGAACGTTTCTCGCACACTCCCGAGTTGGGGATGTGGCGCGGGCAGACCGGCGCCAGCGGCGACGTGGTGCTGGGCGAGAACCGCCTCCGGCACCTCATGGCCGACGGCCCCGCCGCCTTCTACGCAGCAGTCGAGACCGAGCTCGGGACGGCCTGGGACCGAGCCCTCGAGCCGCTCCGTGGGCATCCGACCTCCGCGGAGGTCACCTGGCTCTCGCGCGTCGGCTGATACCGCGCGCCGCGTCCAGGCGCTGAACTCGGGCCTCCGCTCCCGCCGGGTACCGGCGTCGGTGTCCACTCCCTTTCCGGCTCCCGCTCCGACGACAACGCCCGCCCCGCCATCAGGCGGGGCGGGCGTTGTCGTCCGTACGGGCAATCCGACCTCCGGTCGGGTCAGATCACAGCGGGATGTTCTTGTGATGACCGCGGGTGTGCGCGGCGGCACTGAGGGCCTCGGCGAGACGACGACGGGTGTCGGTCGGCTCGATGACCTCGTCCACCACGCCGATCGACATGGCGCGGCCCACGCCACCCGCGATCGCCGCGTGCTCCTCGGCCAGGCGCTCGTGGAGCTCCTCGCGCTCGGACTCCGGCGCGGCGGCGAGGGTGCGCTTGTGCAGGATGCCCACAGCGGCCTTGGCGCCCATCACGGCGACCTCGGCGTCAGGCCACGCGAACACGGCCGAGGCGCCGAGGGCACGCGAGTTCATGGCGATGTAGGCGCCACCGTAGATCTTGCGGGTCACCAGGGTGACGCGCGCGACCGACGCCTCGGCGAACGCGTGGAGGAGCTTGGCGCCGCGACGGACCACGCCCTCCCACTCCTGCGAGACGCCCGGCAGGTACCCCGGGACGTCGA
The DNA here is from genome assembly GCF_026011735.1 of Dietzia sp. NCCP-2495. Taxonomy (GTDB): domain Bacteria; phylum Actinomycetota; class Actinomycetes; order Mycobacteriales; family Mycobacteriaceae; genus Dietzia. The sequence continues at coordinate 262,153 of NZ_BRVN01000002.1, forward strand.
CGATCACCAAAAGGGGGATGCCGAAGGCATTGCAGAGGCGGACGAAGCGAGAGGCCTTCTCCGCCGACTCAGAGTTGAGGCAGCCACCCAGGCGGAGCGGGTTGTTGGCGATCACGCCCACGGATCGACCGGCGATGCGGCCGAAGCCCACGACGATGCTGGGGGCCCACTTGGCCTGGAGCTCCTCGAACGTCGTGCTGCCGTCGAGCTCCGACGAGTCCAGGATCCCGTGCACGAGCGGGCGCACGTCGTAGGCGCGCTTGGGGGACTCGGGCAGCAGGCCGGCGAGGTCCGTGTGATCGGACTCGAGGGCGTGGTCGTCGAACTCGCCCTGATCAGACATCAGGGACACGAGGCGACGTGCCCGGTGCAGGGCGTCCCGCTCGTCGTCGGCGGCGATGTGGCACACGCCTGACTTGCGGTGGTGGACGTCCTGGCCACCGAGGCCGTCCATGTCGACCTGCTCACCCGTGACGTCGCGGACCACGGCGGGTCCGGTCACGAAGACCTTTCCGGCCGGGGCCATGATGACGACGTCAGTGAGGGCGGGGCCGTAGGCGGCACCGCCGGCGGCCGGGCCCAGGACGACGGAGATCTGCGGGACGAGGCCCGACGCGCGGACCATGGCCTCGAAGACGAGTCCCACCGCGTGCAGGGCTTCGACGCCCTCGGCGAGGCGGGCGCCGCCCGAGTGCCACACACCCACGACAGGGAGCTGCTCGTCGATGGCGATGTCGATCGCCTTGACGATGTGGCGGCAACCGTCGAGTCCCATCGCGCCGCCCATGACGGTGGCGTCCGTGGCGTAGGCGATGGTGGCGACGCCGTCGATGAGCCCGCGCGCGGCGAGTGCACCCGAGGCGTCGGGCTCGGTGATGAATTCGAGAGAAGCGGGATCGAAGAGGTTCTCGAGCCGGACGACGGGGTCGCGCGGATCGATCTCGGTGTTGTGGTCCACGGTGCTGGTGATGGTCATGAGTGCAGTCCTTTCCTTGGCGCACGTCCCGCTGAGGGAGAGCGCGCCGTAAACGGACCCCCGGACTGGCTGGTGGGCGATCTCCCGAATCGGGACCCCTCCCGATCCGGGATTCATACCCGGCGTCCCGCTTGAAGCGGGTCGATGTGGTGGTTCACCCCGCACTGCGGGAGTGGGGACGCGGACTCGACATGGTGCACCGACCGCACCTTCGGTCCTTGACGCGTCCCCGCTCTCGCCAGCGGAGTGGGTTGTCAGTTCTGGTCGATCTTCTGGATGTAGTCGACCGCATCCTGCACGGTACGCAACTTCGCGAGGTCCTCGTCGGGGATCTCGACCCCGTAGCGGTCCTCGGTCTGGACGGCGATCTCCACCATGGAGAGCGAATCGATGTCGAGATCGTCGACGAAAGACTTCTCGAGCGTGACCTCAGAAGGCTCGATGCCGGTGACCTCTTCGACGATCTCGGCGAGTCCTGCGATGATCTCGGCCTCGGTGCGTGCCATGTGGTGTCCTTTCAGATGGGTTGTGCCACACCCGGCGGGCGGGGCAAACGACATGGGGCGATCGCCAGCGGGTGCTGGCTCTCGTGGTGATGTGGTGGTCTAGGAGCCGGTGAGGGCGGGAACGGCGTCGAGCGCCTGCTCGAGATCCTCGGGGGCGGTCAGCCCGTACCTGGGTACCTCACGCATCATGCGCTTGGCCAGTCCGACGAGCGCCCCGGACGGGGGGAGCTCGACGAAGGTGTCGACCCCACGCTTGAGCATCGTCTGCGTGCACAGGTCCCAGCGGACGGGGCTGGTGATCTGCGAGACGATCCGGTCGAGCGCGTCGTGGCCGGAGGTGACGGCGATCCCGTCGGCGTTGGACAGCAGGGTCAACTTCGGATCCCGGACCTCGATGCCAGCCGCGAGCTCGCGCACCTCGTCCACGGCGGACGCCATGAAGCTGGTGTGGAACGCGCCCGCCACGTCGAGGCGGCGAAGCCGGGCACGGCTCGGCGGGTTCTTCTCCAGGGCGTCGCAGGCCTCCAGCGGGCCGGCCGCGACGATCTGTCCCGCGCCGTTGCGGTTGGCGGGGGTCAGTCCGGCGGTCTCGAGAGCCATCAGGACGTCCGCCTCGACGCCGCCGAGGACGGCGATCATCCCGGTGGGCCGGTCGGCGCACGCGCGAGACATGGCGGCCCCACGCACGGAGGCCAGACGGAGGGCGTCGGACTCGGAGATGACCCCGGCGATCGCGAGAGCGGCCACCTCGCCGATGGAGTGGCCGGCGACGATGGTGTCAGCGGGTACCTGGCCGCGTCGACGGAGCTCTGCGGCACCGAGAAGTGCGGCGGCCACCACGAGTGGCTGGGTCACCGCGGTGTCGGTGATGTCCTGCAGGGTCGCGGTGGTACCCAGTCGCTCGAGGTCGAGTCCGCTGGCGGCGGACCACTCATCGAGACGGGACTGAGCGCCGGGCAGTTCGAGCCACGGGGCGAGCATTCCGGCTTTCTGGGACCCTTGTCCGGGAGCAGTAAGGCAAAGCACGGTTATCAGACAACACCCCCCAGCCCCGTTCGGATGATGTTCTGGAAGCCAGAAACAGTATCGACATTTTGTAGTGTTCCCACAAAATCCGAGCTGACTGGCGCTCCATCTGTGCTGGCGTCGATTTCGTTACACGGTGTGACTCAAGTGACTATTTGATTCTCCTGAGAGCGACGCTCGTCGAACTTCCCGAGAACGAGGGCGATTCGGAGGACAAAAGCGTCCCTCGCGTTGAGTGGATCGTAGGCAGTGATCTGGCTCACTCTTTTCAAGCGGTAGCGCACGGTATTGGGATGGACGTACAACTCGCGAGCGCATTTCTCGACGTGTCCGCCGGAGTCGAGATAGGCCCGCAGGGTGTCCTCGACGGACGAATCCGCTCCGCGGAGGGGGGTGACGACGCGTTCGACGAGGGTGGCCGCCGCTCCGCGGTCGCCACCCAGGACGCGTTCCGGCAGGAGGTCCATCGCTGCCACCGGCCGCGGAGCTCCGGGCCAGCCGCCGACCGCCGCCGCACCGGAGAGCGCTTCGGCCGCGCTGTCCGGTGCGTCGACGAGCGAGCTGACAGTGTGACCGTGGACGATCGGTGATCCGGGGGAGAAGGCTTCGAGTACGGCGGCGGGGATCGTCACCGACGACTCGAGTTCGCCGGAGAGGATCACCACCAGACGGGAGCCCTGCACCACGGCAAGGGCGTGCCGGCCGGAGTTGATCGCGGCGTTATGGACCGCCGCGACGGACTCCAGGCCGATCTCGTCGCAGGGTGTCCCGATGATGACGGTCGCCGCCGTGGTGGGGTCCCAGTTGAGCGCCGAGGCGCCCGAGGTGAGATCGGCGTGCCGGTCACCGCGGACCACGGCGTCGACGATCATGGCCTCCATGCGGGTGTCCCACGCGCCGCGGTTCTCGGCGGCCGCCGCGTAGACGGAGGCGGCGGTGAACCCGAGTTCCCGGCCGAACTTGAGCACCGCGGCGATCATCAGGCCCCGCTGCCGCTCGTTGTGGGTGATCCGCGGCATCACCAACTCGAAGTACTCGAGGGTCGAACGCACGAGTTGGACCGTCTGTTGCAGTGTCAGGCCCTGCCCCAGCCCCTTGGGGAGGAGTTTGAACCCGGCGATCGTGTCCGTGTGCTGGGCCTCCGGATTGCGCATCCACGTGACGAAGTCCCGCACCGCGCTCTGGATGATGAGTTGGATCTCCGCCCGCTGGTCCGCCGACAGCTCGGCGAAGAACGGTAGCTCCTGCTCCAGTGCGCGGACAGCCTCCGTCGACAGGGTCCCCGAGTACCGGGTGATGCGCTTGAGCAGGGCGTCCGACACGGGGCGCTGATCCGGCGGCGTGGCGGCCCGCCGCCGGATCGTCTGGTGCGCCTGTGTCCCGGTCTCGGGGTCGGTCGGTTCGGTCACGCCACTCCGGGGTCCGTCGTCGGTTCGGGAGCCGCCATCACGTCGTCGATCTTGTAGAGGCGCGCGGCCTCGAGCAGGGTTCGCTTCTCGATGGAGCCCTCACGAGCGAGGCCCGCGAGAACAGCAACGATAATCGACTCGGTGTCGGTGTTGAAGAACCTGCGGGCGGCGGGGCGGGTGTCGGAGAAGCCGAACCCGTCACAGCCCAGGACCGTGAAGTCGCCCGGAACCCAGGCGCGGATCTGATCCGGCACGGCCTTCTGGAAGTCGCTCACCGCGACCTTCGGGCCGGGGGAATCAGCCAGCGCGGCCGCGACGAACGGGGTCCTCGGCTGCTGGTCCGGGTGGCGCAGCGCGTGACGCTCGCAGGCGAAACCGTCACGGGCGAGCTCGGTCCACGACGTCGCCGACCACAGATCGGCGGCCACATCCCACTTCTCGGCGAGGATCTCCTGGGCCTGTACGGCCGCGTACATGGACACACCGGAGGCGAGGATCGACGCCGTGTGGGTGCCCTTGTCGGCCTTGCGGAAGCGGTAGAGGCCACGCAGCAGCGCGTCGGCGTCCAGGTCCTCGGGCTCCGCCGGCTGCGGGACGGGCTCGTTGTACAGGGTGATGTAGTACGAGACGTTGCGGTCGATGCCGTCCGTGTCCGTCTCGTGCGCGGCCCCCGGACCGTACATGCGCTCGATACCGGCACGGACGATGTGTGCGACCTCGTACCCGAACGCCGGGTCGTAGGAGAGTATCCCCGGGTTGGTGGCGGCGAGCAGCGGCGAGTGACCGTCCATGTGCTGGAGGCCTTCGCCGGTGAGGGTGGTGCGGCCGGCGGTGGCGCCCAGCAGGAAGCCGCGGGCCAACTGGTCCGACGCGGCCCAGATCCCGTCACCGGTGCGCTGGAACCCGAACATTGAATAGAAGATGTAGAGCGGGATCATGGGCTCGCCGTGCGTGGCGTACGCGGTTCCGGCGGCGGTGAACTCGGCGACGGAACCAGCCTCACTGATGCCCTCGTGCATGATCTGGCCGTCCTTGGCCTCTTTGTAGCTCAGCATGAGGTCGTGGTCCACGGACGTGTAGTTCTGCCCATGCGGGTTGTAGATCTTCAGTGTCGGGAACCAGGAGTCCATACCGAACGTGCGGGCCTCGTCCGGGATGATCGGCACGAACCGATCCTTGAGGTTCTCGTCACGCATGAGCTCGCGCACCGTCCGCACCAGGGCCATGGTTGTGGCGACCGCCTGCTTGCCCGAACCCTTGCGGAGTGAACCGAGGTCGTCGATGGAGGGCACATTCAGCGGCGTGAACGTCTGCCGCCGCTCCGGAACGTGTCCGCCGAGTTCGCTACGCCTGTCGAGCATGTAGCGGATCTCCGGCGAGTTGGGGCCGGGGTTGTAGTAGGGCGGTTGCGTCGGGTCCGCCTCGAGCTCCTCGTCGGTGATGGGGATCTGCTGGTTGTCGCGGAACAACTTGAGGTCGTCCAGCGTCAGCTTCTTCATCTGGTGCGTCGCGTTGCGGCCCTCGAAGTTCTGTCCGAGCCCGAAGCCCTTGATCGTGTGCGCGAGGATCACCGTGGGCTGGCCCTTGTGCTCCAGGGCGGCCTTGTAGGCGGCGTGGATCTTCCGGTAGTCGTGGCCACCGCGGCGCAGTGCCCAGATCTCCTCGTCGGTCATGTCCTCGACGAGCTTCGCGGTACGCGGGTCACGTCCGAAGAAGTGCTCGCGGATCCAGGCACCGTCGTTGGCGCGGAAGGTCTGGTAGTCGCCGTCGGTGACGGAGTTCATCAGGGAGACGAGCGCCCCCTCGGTGTCCTTCGCGAACAGCTTGTCCCACTCCCGGCCCCACACGACCTTGATGACGTTCCAGCCGGCGCCGCGGAAGTAGGACTCCAGCTCCTGGACGATCTGACCGTTACCGCGGACCGGACCGTCGAGGCGCTGGAGGTTGCAGTTGATGACGAAGGTGAGGTTGTCGAGCGCGTCGTTCGCGGCGACCTGGAGGGCGCCACGCGAATCAACCTCGTCCATCTCGCCGTCGCCGAGGAACGCCCACACGTGCTGCTGAGAGGTGTCGGTTATACCGCGGTTGTGGAGGTACCGGTTGAACCGGGCCTGGAAGATCGCGTTCAGCGGGCCCAGGCCCATCGACACGGTGGGGAACTCCCAGAACTCCGGCAGGCACCGGGGGTGGGGGTAGGAGGGTAGGGAGCGACCGGGGTGGCTCTTCTCCTGGCGGAAGCCGTCCAGGTCGTGCTCGCGGAGGCGGCCCTCGAGGTAGGCGCGTGCGTACATGCCGGGGGAGGCGTGGCCCTGGAAGAAGACGTGGTCGCCGCCACCGGGGTGGTCCTTGCCCCGGAAGAAGTGGTTGTAGCCCACCTCGTACAGCGGGGCGGCGCCCGCGTAGGTCGAGATGTGACCGCCCACGCCGATGCCGGGGCGCTGCGCACGGTGCACCATGATCGCCGCGTTCCAGCGGATCCACCGGCGGTAGGTCCGCTCCACGGCCTCGTCGCCGGGGAACTCGGGCTCGAGTTGGGTCGGGATGGTGTTGACGTAGTCAGAGGACGTAAGCGCGGGAAGGGGAACACGCTGCTTGGACGCCCGCTCGAGGAGTTGGAGCATGAGGTAGCGGGCACGCTCCGGGCCGGCCTCGGCGAGCAGACCGTCCAGCGAGTCCATCCACTCCTGGGTCTCCTCCGGGTCCGTGTCGGTGAGATAGGAGGCGACTCCCTCCCGGAGGATCGGCACGTTGCTCGGCACGGACGTGTCCCGGGGGCCGGAATTGCTGGTCATGCTTGTCGTCCTCACTTCTACGGACTGGACGCTGGGAACCCGGTGGGACCCCCATGCCCGTCGTGGTGCAGGGGCCGGGTCGGCAGCTCGCTCCGCGGGTGTGGGGCGGGGTGCGTTCGACCCGGATCGGGCCGCGTGTCGACCCGTGATCCCGATTGTGCCCCAAAGCGTGATGCGCGACACGCGGGTGAGGGCGGACGGGCGAAATAGGTGGTAGTCGTTTCCTCGCAGACCCGTCGCGGGTAGTGTTCCTGGTCAGCGAAGAACCGAACACATTTACCCGGATATGAGGGAGGAACACCACGGTGGTCGCCGCGGCGAACCAGCAGAGCGGAGCGGATCAGGTTTCTGGTCAGCTCGAACTGACGGAGGGCATGCTCGTTCAGGAGGTCGGATGGGATTCCGACTGTGACGAGTCGATCAGCGAGGCGATCGAGGATGCCATCGGATCAGAGTTGCTGGAGGAGGACACCGATGAGGTGGTCGACACAGTTCTCCTCTGGTGGCGGGAAGGTGACGGCGACCTGGTCGACCGACTCATGGACGTGATGTCGCCTCTGACCGACGACGGATCCGTGTGGGTTATCACCCCCAAGACGGGGCTGGACGGGCACGTCGAGCCGGCCACCATCGCCGAGTCGGCGCAGACGGCGGGCATGCTCCAGACCCGGACCGCCGCCCTCGGCGACTGGGCGGGCAGCCGTCTGACGCTCCGCAAGAACAGCACACCCCGCAAGTAGTCCCGTCCCGGGACGGGCGACCGGTAGCGGTGATCGCTCCCGGTCGCCCACCGGCAGCGGTGGGGTCGCCGTCGGTCCGATTGGTGGGTGCGCTACTCTCACCTGCACCGGCGGCTACCGTCCGCCGGACTCTGCGCGCGTAGCTCAGTGGTTAGAGCTCTGGTTTTACACACCAGCGGTCGGGGGTTCGAGTCCCTCCGCGCGCACTCATCGTCGCCGGCGAATCGTGCGACGCCGCGGCAGGTGATCCGGGGGTTGTCCGATGGGTACCGATCGTCGACGACCCGGCCGCGAGGGGAGTGGTGTCGAGCGATGACGACGACGACCACGACCACGACCACACCTCGTTCCACCCGCCGCTTCCGCGTAGATCTGCGAGACCGGGCGGTGGGCATCGTGGTGGGCGTGATCGCGGATGCGGTCTGTGCCGATCCCGCCCGTTTCCACCCGGTCGCCGGGCTCGGCACGGTCGCCGGGCTGCTCGATAACGCACTCCATCCGGCGGGTCCGCCACCTGGGGATCCTCCACCTGGGGATCCGGCACGTAAGGGTCCGACACGAGGTCGTGGGGGTCCGCTACCGGCGGTGTCGCCGGAGGGCGGCGCTCGTGTGGGCGGGTTCAGCAACCGCTCGCGGGGTGCCCTGTTGACGGCGATGGTGGTCGGAGGTGCGGCCGGAGGCGTGGCCGCCGCGCACCGCCTGGCCCCCGGTGGCTCGGTCGGGCGAATCGCCGTCACAGGTCTCACCGTGTGGTCGTGCCTCGGTGGGACGTCGCTGCTGCGGGTTGCCGCACGGCACGGCGACCTGCTCGCCGTGTCGGACATCGAGGCCTCGCGTGCACTGTTGCCGTGGCTGTGCGGACGCGATCCGTCCGTGTTGGACGAGGCCCAGTTGGCCCGGGCGGTGGTCGAGTCGGTCGCGGAGAACACGTCGGACGCCGTGGTGGCGACGTTGTTCTGGGGCGCTGTGGCCGGTCCGGCCGGCGCTGCCGCCCACCGGGCGGCCAACACCCTCGACGCGATGGTCGGGCACCGATCGGAGCGCTATGCGGAGTTCGGCTGGGCCTCCGCTCGCCTCGACGACGTGCTGGGCTGGCCCGCCGCCCGGCTGACCGGCGCTCTCACGGTCCTGCTGGCGCCGGTGGTGGGTGGACGTCCGTCGGCTGCCGTGCGGGCGTGGCGCCGGGACTCCCGCGCACATCCCAGCCCGAACGCCGGCGTGGTGGAGTCCACGGCCGCGGGAGCGCTCGGCGTGCGACTCGGTGGCACGACCCGCTACTCCTATGGTGTGGACGAGCGGCCCGTGATGGGTGAGGGGTCTGCTCCCGGACCCGAGGACATCGGCCGGGCGGTGCGCCTCATGCGGTGCGTCCACCTGGGAGCGGCGACGGTCGTCGTGGTCGGAGTCGTCGGCGTCCCGGGAGCGCGTGATCAGCTGCGGAGGCGGTCCGCGCGCCGGTGGGCGCGGCGCCTCTCGGCGTCGTCGCGGCTGCCGTAGCGGGCACGCATAGCCCGTTCGCGGGCGGCCGTGGCGTCCTCCTCCGGGGTCGAGGCGGGGCGATCGTCCGCCGGATCGGGGTCCACGCTGTCGGACCCGACTGCGCCGTGAGCCACGCCGTCAGCCGCACCCTGAGCCGCGCCGTCCGCAGCACCGTCGGCCGTCCCGTCAGCGGCGGCGTCCGCAGCACCGTCAGCCGTCCCGTCAGCGGCGGCGTTTTCCGCGTCGCGGCGACGGGCCTTGATCTCGGCCCAGGCGAAGTACCCCAGACCCGCCGGGGCGAGGATGCCGAACAGGAGCCACTGGAGTCCGTACGAGAGGTACGGACCGGCCTCGATCCCGGGGATCGGGACGGGCGCCAGGGAACCGGGCTGATCGCTGATCAGCTGCAGGTAACCGGCGTCCTCGAGGGGCTGATCGAGAGTCCGGCCGAGTACCGCGGGGTCGATCACCCGGACGGTCGGCTGGCCGTCGACGGTGACGGGTTCGGACTCGCCCGTCTCGGCCTTGCGGAGGCGAGCGGTGATCTCGACCTCCCCGCTGGGCGCCGCGGCGTAGTCGGGGACCGAGCCGGCCTCGCCGACGGGGACATGACCACGGTTGACCAGGTATTCGGTGCCGGAGTCGGTGGCGAAGGGGGTGAGGACCTGGTAGACGGGTGTGCCGTCGACCGATCGCAGGCGCAGCAGCGCTTCGGATTCCGGACGCCACTGCCCCGAGACGGTGACGAGCCGCCATTCGTGGTCGGTGAAATCCAGCGGGCTGTTCACGAGCTGGTCGACCGGGGCGGGGGCGGCCTCGATGGCCGTGGCGATCCGGTCATTACGGGCCTGGAGATCGTCGCTCTTGTCGAGCTGCCACGGGGCGAGCAGGGCGAAGCAGGCCCAGGCGAAGAGGATCACGGTGATCACGCCCAGGATCCATCCCGGGGTCAGGAATCGCCTCAGATTACGCATGTCACCAGAGTATCCGTCGCCGTGTCGCGGCTATCCCAGCAGGTCGCGCACCTCGGCGACCAGTCCGGGCAGGGCGGCGTCGACCTGCTCCCGGGTGCGGGTGAAGCCGGACCGGTCGCCGTAGTAGGGGTCGGCCACGTCGAGTCCGTCGGCGTCCGGGTCGAAGCTCCGCAGGAGCCGGACCCGGTCGGGGTCCACGCCCTCGTCCAGCAGGTGGGTCCGGTGGCCGCTGTCGAGTGCCACGAGGAGATCGGCGTCGTGGTCGGCCTCGGACAGTTGGGCGGCGGTGTGTGTGCTGTCGAAACCGTGGGCCTCGAGCTCGGCCGCGGCCCGGTGATCCATCCCGTCGCCGACATGCCAGCCGCCGGTGCCCACGCTGGAGACGGTCACCCGCTCGCCGAGGCCCGCGTCGGCGAAGGCCCGTCGCGCCATGGAGTCGGCCATGGGGGAGCGGCAGATGTTGCCCGTGCACACGAACACCACCCGCACGCGGTTCTCATCCGGGTGCGGGGCCCCGCCCTGGTCATGCGCCACGGATGATCTCCTCCAGCTCGGTGGTGTCGACCACGGCCCAGCGTGCGTCGCCCCATTCCTCGGGCCGGCCGTAGCCCCACTTCACGAGTGCGGTGTCGATCCCGTACCGCGCCGCGCCCTCGACGTCGTGCTCGCGGTCACCGATCATCAGTGCCCCTCCGGTGCCGCCCTCTGTGGCCGGGACGGCGGGGATGCCGAGCGCGGAGAGCGAGTGCGCGATCACGTCCGCCTTGGCGAGCCGACCCACGGACAGGTCGGCGCCGCCGATTAACTCGAACGGCGCGGTGAGGTCGAAGTGGGCGAGGATCCTCCGTGCGGCATCCTGGTCCTTGCTGGTGGCCACGGCCATCCGGTAGCCGTCGGTGGCGAGTCGGTCCAGGAGCGAATCCATGCCGGTGAACACGGCGTTCTCGAGCCACCCCACTTCGTCGTAGCGCTCGCGGTAGGCGGCCAGCGCGCGGTCCAGGTCCCCACCGGCGAGGCCGAGCGACGCGAGCGTCTCGGTCATGGGTGGACCGGCGATCGACCGGATGTCACGGGTGTCGTCCCAGCTGCCACCCACCGCCTCGAGGGCGTGGTGGAGGGAGCGGGAGATCCCGGTGAGGGAGTCGGTGATGGTGCCGTCGAGATCGACGAGGAGAACAGGTCGGTCGGCCATGCCGCCATCCTCCCAGAACTGCGGTGGACACATCCGAGGGGTGGAGCTGGGCGTGGGTGGAATGTGGCGTGGGGTGGAGAGTGGTGTGGCTGAAGTGTGGCGCTGGTGATGGCCGTCCTAGGCTTCGGGGGTGAGTGAACTGGACTGCCGCGCTGGTACGGCCGCCGCGGAATGGGAAGACCTGCGTCACCACGGCGACGCCGACCTGGTGCCCGGGGCGCTGGACTTCGCCGTCAACGTGCGCGGGTCACAGCCGCCGGCGTGGTTGCGGGACAGGATCGCCGCGCGCGTCGCCGACCTGGGTGGTTACCCCGGTGGTGACGACGACGAGGCTGCGGTCGCCGCCGTCGCCGCCCGTCACGGGGTCGGCGGTGATCGCGTCCTGCTGCTCGGCGGCGCCTCGGAGGGGTTCCACCTCCTCGCCGGCCACGCCGCCAGGAACTCCCTGCGGGCCGCCGTGGTGCATCCGTCGTTCACGGAACCGGAACTCGAACTCCGGCGCGCGGGCGTGGCCGTGGACAGGGTGCTGCTGCCCGAGCCGTTCCGTCTGGACCCTGCTCTCGTGCCGGTGTCGGCCGGTCTCGTCGTCGTCGGCAACCCCACCAACCCCACCTCGGTTCTCCATCCGCGCGACACCCTCGCGGCGTTGTGCCGCGAGGGCAGGGTGACGGTCGTCGACGAGGCGTTCTGCGACGTCGTGGACGACGAGGCCGGGCACACCCTCGCCGGGAGGGACCTGCCGGGCCTGGTGGTCCTGCGCTCGCTCACCAAGACCTGGGCGGTGGCCGGGCTGCGCGTCGGCTACGCGGTGGGGGATCCGGAGGTCCTGGCCGACCTCGCCGCGCACCGGCCGCACTGGCCGCTGGGCACGCTCCAGCTCGAGGCGATCCGCGCCTGCGTCGGGCCCGAGGCCGACGGGCACCTGGCGGCGATCACCGCGCAGGTCCGTGCAGAGCGCGGGGAGATGGTGACGCGGCTGAGGTCCGCCGGGATCACCGTGGCGGTGGAACCCGAGGCGCCGTTCGTGCTGGTCCGCACGCCGGCCGGCGTGGACCCGGAGGAGTTCCGGCGCGGGCTGCTCCGTCGCGGGGTCGTGCCGCGGCGCTGCGACACCTTCCCCGGGCTGGACGCCACCTACCTGCGGCTCGCGGTGCGGCCGGGCACGATGGTGGACGAACTCGTCCGCGCGTGGCGGGCACAGGCGGAAGGGGAGTGACAGTGACGAGCGGGACCAGCGGGACCGGCAGCACCACCGGGGACGGTGCCGCCACCGGGGCCACCACCCTCGGCGAGATCATCGCGCTGCTCGAGGAGGCCTACCCGCCGCGGCTGGCCGAGTCGTGGGACCGCGTCGGTCTGGTCGCGGGAGACCGGTCCGCGCCCGTGCGGACGGTCGTGGTGGCCGTCGACGCCACCGACGCGGTGGTCGAGCACGCACTGTCGGCCGGCGCCGATCTGCTCCTGGTGCACCACCCGCCGCTGATGAAGGGCGTCCACTCCGTCGCCACGGACACCCCCAAGGGGCGGCTGCTGCACCGTCTCATCGCCGGCGGCTGCGCCCTGTACGCCGCGCACACCAACGCCGATTCCGCGCGGCCCGGCGTCAACGACGCGCTCGCCGAGGCACTCGGCCTGGCCCCGGGCCGTCCGCTGGTTCCCAGCGGTGACGGCACCGTGGACCGGTGGGTGGTGACGGTGCCCCACAACGACGACGACGTGGACGCACTCCTGTCGTCCGTGTTCGCGGCAGGGGCGGGGCGCATGAGCGGCTACACCGAGTGCTCCTTCTCGGTGGCCGGCACCGGACGGTTCCGGCCGGGGAGCGGCACGAACCCCACGATCGGCTCGGTCGGCGAGCCGGAGTCCGTCGAGGAGCTCCGCGTGGAGTTCGTCGCCCCGCCCGAGCTGCGATCGGCGGTGCGGCGGGCGGTGATCGAGGGGCACCCGTACGAGGTGCCCGCCATGGACGTTCTCGTCAACCACGCCGGCCCCGGCCCCGGCCCCGGACCCGGTGCCGGGGACACCGGGCTCGGCCGGGTGTGCGAGCTCGAGGAGCCACTGACCCTGGCGGAGTTCACCGAGCTCGTCGCCGAGCGGCTGCCCGCCACGACGTGGGGGGTGCGAGCGGCGGGGGATCCGGAGGCGCTCGTCCGGCGGGTGGCCCTGTGTGGGGGCTCGGGGGACTCGCTGCTGGGCGCCGCCCGGGCGGCGGGGGCCGACGTCTATATCACCGGTGACCTGCGCCACCACGTGGTGGACGAGCACCTCCGGGAGGGCGGGCCGATGGTCGTGGACGCCGCGCACTGGGCACTCGAGTTCCCATGGTGTGCGCAGGTCGCGGGCCTGCTCGCCGAGCGGGCGGGCGTCGAGGCGATGGTCTGCGACCTCAGGACGGACCCGTGGACGGTCGCCGCGGGGGGAGAGCGCCGGCCGCGGCGGTAGTCTTGACGTCCATGAAGGCCGATCCCCAGCTCCAGCGTCGACTCGTCGACCTCGCCGACCTCGACATCCGCCTGAGCGGGCTCGCGCACCGGCGGCAGGAGCTCCCGGAGCAGGCGGCGCTCGACGAGCTCGAGGCCGAGCGCCGCTCCGCCGCCGAGTCGGCCGCGCGTGCCTCCATCCAGGTGGAGGACCTCGACCGGGCCATCGCCAAGCTGAAGTCGGACCTGCAGGCCGTGCGCAAGCGCCGCGCCTCCGACTCGTCGATGCTCGGCGCCGGTGGGCTGTCCGAGCGGCAGAGCACCGAGCTCGAGTACGAGCTCGGCTCGCTCGCCCGCCGGGAGGAGAACCTCGAGGCGGAGCTGGCCGAGCTGGACGAGCGCCACAGTGCACTCTCGGCGGACGTGCAGCACTCCGGGGACATGGTGTCGGACCTGGACGCACGGATCGCGACCGCGGTATCCGAGCGGGACGTGGCGCTGGCCGATCTCGAGGACGCCGTCACCGCCGCGCTGGCCGAGCGTGCCCGCGAGGCAGGGGAGTTGCCCGAGGATCTCCTGGCGCTCTACACGCGTAGCGCCGAGTCGGCCGGCGTGGGTGCGGCGACCCTCAACGGCAACCGGTGCACGGCGTGCGCCATGGACCTGGACCGCAGCAGCGTGTCCTCGCTCCGCGCCGCCGCGGCCGACGAGGTCGTCACCTGTCCCGAGTGCGGAGTCATCGTGGTCCGCACCGCCACGTCGTGACCGGCAACTCGGCGACCGGCGGAGCGCCGTCCGGCGGTTCGGCAACCGGCGGGGCACCGAGCGGAGCGCCGGGCTGGACCGGTGCCACCGGACGCCCGACCCGGATCGTGCTCGCCCGCCACGGCCAGACCCCGCTCTCGGTGGACCGCCGCTACTCCGGCCAGGGCGATCCCGAGTTGACCGCGCTGGGCCGCGAGCAGGCGGAGCGGACCGCGCAGCGACTCGCGTCGGTGCCGCACCTGGCCGCGGTGGTCTCGTCCCCGCTGCGCCGGTGTCTGGCCACGGCCGAGCGCACCGCAGCGGCCGCCGGCGTGCCCCTGATCGTCGAGGACGACCTCATCGAGACGGACTTCGGCACGTGGGAGGGCCTGACGTTCCGCGAGGCCGCCGACCGCGACCCCGACATGCACTCGCGCTGGATGTCCGACACGAGCGTCGCCCCTCCCGGCGGGGAGAGTTTCGCGACGGTCCGCGAGCGCGTCGAGCGTGGGCTCGGCCGTATCGTCGAGGAACGACCGGGCGGTGTCGTCGCCGTGGTCTCCCACGTCACGCCGATCAAGCTCGCGATCCGCGCCGGCCTGGGCGCCGGCGACGAACTGTTGTTCCGCCTCCACCTGGACCTCGCCTCGGTCTCCGACGTGCGCTTCTACTCCGACGGCCCGACCTCGGTCCACCTGGTCAACGACACCTCGCATCTCGCCTGAGACCCTGCGTCGCGGCGGGAATGGGGGATCGCCGGACCGAGGGGATTAGACTGGCCGGCGAACGAGCCGGTCGGACGGCTGCGGGACGGGGACCATCGCCCGGTGGCGACAGGCCCGCCTCCCGAGGAAAGTCCGGACTCCACAGAGCAGGGTGGTTGCTAACGGCAACCCGGGGTAACCCGCGGGATCAGTGCCACAGAAAATAAACCGCCACGCCCTCGGGCGCGGTAAGGGTGAAACGGTGCGGTAAGAGCGCACCAGCACCCCGGGTGACCGGGGTGGCTGGGTAAACCCCACCCGGAGCAAGGTCGAAGGTCGCATCGCCAGCGGTGCGACTGCGCGGATGACGTGCAGTGATGCACACGAGGGCTGCTCGCCCGAGTCCGCGGGTGGACCGCTCGAGGCACCCGGTGACGGTGTGTCCAGATGGATGGTCGTCGCCCGCCCGTCACGGGCGGGTACAGGATCCGGCTTACAGGCCGGCTCGTTCACTCACAGACTCCCGCTTCGCCCCGTCGCGCGACGCGTCAGCTGGCTAGGCTTGTCATGCCCGCACGCGAGCGCGATCTCGCGTGCCCCGCAGCGAAGGAGACCGGACATGTCAGACGGCCAGTGGTACTACGACGTCGCCACGGGCGAGGCCACCCAGGGCAAGGTCACCGGGTGGGAGAACCGGATGGGGCCGTACGCGACTCGCGGCGAGGCGTTGGCGGCGCTGGAGAAGGCCAAGGCGCGTAACGAGGCGTGGGACGCCCAGGACGACGACTGACCGCCATCCCGCGTGGGCGAGCGCCGTTCAGTGCGAGCGCCGTCCTGCTCGGGCGAGGCGGGCGAGGCGTCAGTGACCGCGCTTCTTACCGCCCTTGCCGCCCTTACTGCTGCGGCGGCGAGTCGCCCGACGGGATTCCGAGAGTTCGCGGTAGGCGGCGGTGACCGTCGCGGCATCGGCCTCGAACCCGGCCAGCGCGCGCTCGGAGAATCCCCGCTCGTGCTCGAACAGCACGCCGAAACCGAACGTCGATTCACCGGCCGCCTCGGCACGCCGGACGATCCGACGGATCCACTGCCGGGCGGTCACGCTGTCCTGCACCTCGCCCAGCACGGTGTGCAGGCGCTGGCAGGCGGTGCGCAGCGGCGCCACACTGAGGTCGCCACGGTCGGGGAGCGAACCGACGTTCCGGCGGAGGGACTTGGCGCGTTTGCGCACGACGTGGGTGAGTTCCTCACGCTGGGCCAGGGTGAGGTCGAGCGAGGCCAGGTCCCGTTCGGTGCGCGTGCGGACCTTGGTGAACTTCGCGAACTGCCGGTCGATGCCCCGGAGCACCAGGTCTGTGGCCTCTCGCTGCTGCTTCTTGGTCTGCTTCACAGTCCCGGACGGGGCGCCTGACCCGGCGTCCCCGGCGAGGCGGCCTGCCCCGGGCGCGGTGCCGGCCACGCTCAGCAGGTCGTGGAGACCGTCGATCAGGTCGAGGTACCGGTCTGAACCCAGGGCGGCGGTCACGCGCTCGCCGGCCCGCTTCTCCTCGAAGTCGAGCTCGGTCCGCAGTCGGGCCCGCGTCTGCGCGCTCACCACATCCTCGGGGTACTCGGCCGCGATCGTCTCGAGTCGCTCGGCGACCACCTGGATGTCGCGGACCTTGCCCAGTACCGCGGCGAGCACCTTGAGCTCGTCCAACAGTGACGGCAGGTCGATGTCCGTGTCCGCGGTCTCGGCCTCGAGCTCGGCGGCGTACGTGCCGATGGTGCTGCGCAGGCCTCGTACGGCGACGCGCACCTGGTGGACACCGGTCATGGTCACGCGCCGCGCGGCCGGATCGTGATCGAGCAGCTGGCGCAGGTCCTCGCCGAGTGCGTCGCGGACCGGCGAGACCCCCCGGTCCCACAGGTCGGGGACCGGGCCCACGGCGCGGGCGAGTTTGGACGACGACGACGAGACCTCGGCCCCTGCGGCGACGCATGCCGCGGACGCCGCGGCCAGGGCCTCACCCGCGTGCGGCAGTGTCGGGTCGACGATTTCGGTCTCCCATTCCCGCCATCCCGACTCGGTGTCGTGCACGTGCGAGCACGTGGTCACCCGGTCGTCGCAGAACTCGACGACGGCCGTCCCGTCGGCATCGCGCAGCAGGGTCACCTGTCGGCGGTTGTCGATGCGGGCGATGGGGGTCAGGTCGCGGCGACGGACCACCCCGGCCACGGCGGCGACCAGCGACTCGGGGATCTCGTCGCCGAGCGGGGCCCGGAGTTCGGTGCGACCGTCCTTGCCGGGGAGTTTGAGGTGCCAGCCCTCGTCGGTCCCGCCGGTGCGACGGCGCAGCGTGATCTTGTGCCGGGTGAGCGAGAGGTCGGCGGTGTCGTAGTAGACCGCCGACAGGTCGTGCTCGACCGGGGGATCCGCGACGAGTGGGGCGAAGGACTCGGCGGAAGGGGGCAGGGTATCTGCTCCGACCTCGAACTTGCTCTCCACCTCGAGGCTCTCACTGATCGACATGACCTGGTTCTACCAGGCTCTGGTGAACGCGGCGCGGCACCTCACCCCTGTATCTCCTTACCTGCGGGTAACGTCTAGGTGGTTCCGATCACACGACGCCCTCGCCGGGCGAGACGATCGGCGTACGCAGACCGTGACATCCGTGGGCGAAGACACCGTGGTATCCGCGGGAGAAGGCACAGTGACATCCGGGGGAGAAGACATGCGACAGAACAGAACCGTCGACACACTGGTGGTGGGTGCCGGTTTCTCCGGCCTGGGCGCTGCCATCCGGCTCACACAGGAGGGGTTCGACGACCTGGTGGTCCTCGAACGCGGGTCCGACGTGGGCGGTACCTGGCGGGACAACACCTACCCCGGTGCCGCGTGCGACGTGCCCTCGCACCTTTACTCGTACTCGTTCGCCCTCAACCCCGGGTGGTCACGGGCCTTCTCGCCGCAGGGCGAGATCTACGACTACATCCGTTCGGTCGCCCACGAGTCCGGGGTGCTCGACAAGATCCGTTTCGGCGTGGAGGTCACCGCAGTCGAGTTCGACGCCGAACGCGAACGCTGGACCGTCGAGACCGACGCGGATACCTACGACGCCCGCGTCGTGGTGCTGGGGGTCGGGGCGCTGTGTGAGCCCAAGCTGCCGGAGATCGACGGGATCGACGAGTTCTCAGGGCAGGTCTTCCACACCGCTCGCTGGGATCACCGGACGGTGCTGGCGGGCAAGAGGGTCGCGGTGATCGGCACCGGCGCCTCGGCCATCCAGGTGGTGCCCTCCATCGCCGGACAGGTCGAGCATCTGGACGTCTACCAGCGCACCGCGCCATGGATCCTGCCGCGTATCGACCGGACCTACTCGGAGACCGAACGCGCCGCCTATCGGAAGATTCCCTGCCTCCAGCGCGCGGTGCGGGCACTGCAGTACGCGAGCCGCGAATTCCAGGTGGTCGGGCTGACCCGCAGTCGCGCGGCGCTGACGCCCATCCGCCTCATCGGCCGCGCTCACCTGGCGATGCAGGTACGGGACCGACGGCTGCGCGAGGCGGTGACTCCCACATTCGAGATCGGCTGCAAGCGGATCCTGCTGTCCAACACGTGGTACCCGACGCTGTCGCGGGACAACGTCGACCTGGTCACGTCGCCGATCGAGCGGGTCACCGCGGACGGGATCGTCACGGCCGACGGTGTCGATCACCCCGCCGACGTCCTGGTGGTGGCCACCGGCTTCCACGTCACCGACTCACCGTTCTTCGAGCGTGTCCGCGACGCGGCGGGACGGACCCTGGCGGACAAGTGGGCCACCGACGGCATGGAGGCCTACAAGGGCACCACGGTCTCGGGATACCCGAACCTCTTCGTGCTGGTGGGACCGGCCACAGGTCTGGGGCACTCGTCGATGATCTACATGATCGAATCGCAGTTGAACTACTTGGCGAGCGCCATGGAGACCATGCGCGAGCGTGGGCTGCAGACCGTCGATGTCCGCGAGGCCGTGCAGGGCGCCTACAACGCGGCCCTGCGCGCGGACACCAATGAGACCGTGTGGACCTCCGGCTGCGCGAGCTGGTACCTCGACGCCAAGGGCAACGCACCGGCCGTCTGGCCCGACTTCACGTTCGCCTATCGGGGGCAGACCCGGGAGTTCGACCTGAGTGCCTACCGCCGCACCGCGGCCGCTGACGCGGTCGCCACCGTCTCAACAGACGATCCGGACACCCCGGAGGTCGACGTGGTCCCCGCTGCCGCGGCAGCGGAGAAGTCCGGGCAGGTGAACCAGCAGTGAACCGTCTCATCGCGTCCACGACCGACACGCTCGGCGGGCTCCTGGGCCGCCGACCCCGCTGGCGGATGGACGGCCGCGTCGTCGTCGTCACCGGTGCCGGATCCGGGATCGGCCGCGAGCTCGCCCGCGAGGCCGCCCGGCGCGGCGCCCGGTTGGCCCTGTCGGACGTCGATGTGGACGGGCTCGCCCGGACCGTCGAGCTCGCCCGCGGCGACGGCGCCACCGACGTGTACTCCCAGCGGCTCGACGTGACCGAACAGGCCATGGTCGCCGAGTACGCCGGCGTGGTCGCCGAGCACTTCGGCGAGGTGAACCTGGTGATCAACAACGCGGGCATCGCGTTCACCGGCCGCGTCGAGGAATCGGGGTACAAGGACATCGCGCGCGTCATGGACGTGGACTACTGGGGCGTCGTCCACGGCACCAAGGAATTCCTCCCGCACCTCATCGCCTCGGGCGACGGACACCTCGTCAACATCTCCAGCATCTTCGCGATCCTGTCCGTGCCCACGCAGAACGCGTACAACGCCGCCAAGGCCGCGGTGCAGCAGTTCACCGAGTCTCTACGGATGGAGATGCTCGCCGCCGGCCACCCCGTCGACGTGAGCTGCGTCCACCCCGGAGGCATCAAGACGGCCGTCGCCCGCAATGCCGGAGCGGCCGAGGGGCTGGACAGCAAGGACTTCGCGGCGGTCTTCGACGAGAAGTTCGCCCGCACCGAGGCCTCCACCGCGGCACGGGTGATCCTCGACGGCGTCGAGCGGCGTCGCGCCCGGATCCTCGTCGGACCGGACGCCTACGCGATCGACGCCCTCGTCCGTCTCTTCCCGACCGCCTACCAGCGGGGGACCGTGGCCATGACCCGGCGGTTCGGCGTGGTCTGACGCCCGACGGTCAGGGGCGGAACCGGTCCGTGGCCTGGAGCAGGAGATGGGTGATTCCCGGCTCGGCCATCGCGTGCCCGGCGTCGGGGACGATGTGTAGCTCCGACCCCGGCCACGCAGCGTGCAGCTCCCACGCGTTGGTCACCGGGCACACCACGTCGTACCGGCCGTGCACGATCACCGCCGGGATGCGGGCGATGCGGTCCATCCGATCGAGGATCGCCCGACCGGTGAGGAACGAGTCGTGGGCGAAGTAGTGGTTCTCGATCCGGGCGAACGCCACTGCGAAGCGGTCGCCGACACCGTCGGAGTCGCCCGAGCCATCGGAGGCCGCGCGGGGGAGCAGCTGCGACGTGGACGTCTCCCACGTGGTCCACGCGCGGGCCGCCTCGAGTTCGATCGCCGCGTCACCGCAGTGCAGTAACCGGTGATAGGCGGCCACGTGGTCGTATTCCGGAGCACGCACGGCGTCAGCGCCGTCGGCGGCGATCAGCGGGGCGCGGTAGCCCTCCCACACGTCCGGGAACAGGTGCGCCGCGCCGCCGCGGTAGAACCAGTCGATCTCCTGAGGCCGGCACAGGAAGATCCCCCGCAGCACCAGTCCGCGGACGCGGTCGGGGTGCTCCTGCGCGTATACCAGCGCGAGCGTCGACCCCCAGGACCCGCCGAAGACGAGCCACTGCTCGATTCCCAGGTGCTGGCGTAGCCGCTCCAGGTCAGCGACGAGGTGCCACGTGGTGTTGACCGAGAGATCGGCGCCGTCGGCGATGTGCGGGGTGCTGCGGCCGCAGCCCCGCTGATCGAACAAGATGATCCGGTAGACCGACGGGTCGTACATCCGCCGGTGCGCGGGACTGGTCCCGCCGCCGGGCCCGCCGTGGACGAAGACCACGGGCGTGCCGTCCGGGTTGCCGGAGCATTCCCAGTACAGCCGCTGGCCGTCGCCCACGTCGAGCATCCCGGTCTCGTACGGTTCGAGCGCCGGATACGGCGCCCGGCCCGGGGCATCCATGCCCTTCGGGACGAGGGGGCCGGGCCGGTCGACTCCGGGCTGGTCGCCTTCTGGCTGGTCGCCGCCCGGACGGACGTCGCCGGAACCGGTCATCAGAACGAGTGCTCCGGGCCGGGGAAGGCGCGCGATCGGACCTCGGTGCCGTACTCACGCGCAGCCTCGCGGAGACTGTCGGCCAGCTGGGTGTACTGCTTGACGAACTTCGCAGTGCGGCCGCCGGTGCCGTGGCCCGCCATGTCCTGCCACACCAGCACCTGTGCATCGCAGCCGTTGCCGGCGCCGATACCGACGGTGGCGATCTCCAGCTCGGCAGTGACCTCGGTGGCCAGGTCGGCGGGCACCATCTCCATCACGACGGAGAACGCGCCGGCCTCCTGGACCGCGCGTGCGTCGGCGCGGAGCTGCTCGGCGGCGTCGCCACGGCCCTGGACGCGGAAGCCGCCGAGGCCGTTGACGGACTGCGGCGTGAAACCGATGTGGGCCATCACGGGGATACCGGCGTCCACGATCGCGCGGATCTGCGGGGCTATGCGCACACCGCCCTCGAGCTTGACCGCCTGCGCACCACCCTCCTTCATCATGCGGATGGCGGCCTCGACCGCCTGCGTCGGCGAAGCCTCGTAGCTGCCGAAGACCAGATCGGCCACGACGAGCGCCTTGGGGGCGCCCCGGGTGACGGCCCGCACCAGCGGGATCATCTCCGCCTCGGTCACCGGCACCGTGGTGTCGTAGCCGTACACGACGTTCGCGGCCGAGTCGCCCACCAGGAGCACGGGGATACCGGCGTCCTGGAACAGGCGGGCCGAGACGAAGTCGTAGGCGGTGAGCATAGGCCAGGGCTCGCCCTTGGCCTTGAGCTCGGCGAGATGGTGGATGCGCGTGACCCGCGTCAGGCCCTGCGAGGTGGAACCCGACTCCGGGCTCGACCCGTAGACCGGGGTGTCAGCGGATTCGGTCATGGTGGTGTGGCCTTCCTTTTCTTGACCTCGAGGCCGGCGGTGCGCCGGTCCCCGGGTGGACCAGGGGGCGATGACGTGCGGGGGAGGAGTCCCCTCGACACCGTGGACGAGTCTGCCACGCACCTGCGCGCGGTTCGATGAGAGTGGCGGACGCCACTCCTCAGCCACACCCGTGCGGACTCCGGCGGTACGCCGGGAGCCTTCGTGAGACGTCGCGTCGGGCGGCGCGGGGTGGGATGTCACACGGACGTCATATGGCAGGCACTAGGTTGGACGGCATGAACCGCCAGCAGGAGTACGTTCTCAGGACCCTCGAAGAACGCGATATCCGGTTCGTCCGGCTCTGGTTCACGGACGTGCTCGGCACGCTCAAATCAGTCGCCGTCGCCCCGGCCGAGCTCGAAGGCGCCTTCGGCGAGGGCATTGGCTTCGACGGGTCCGCCATCGAAGGATTCTCCCGGGTCTCCGAGGCGGACACGGTCGCCAAACCGGACCCGTCGACCTTCCAGGTACTTCCTTGGGCGCATGACGACGGCGGCCAGCATTCCGCCCGCATCTTCTGCGACATCTTCAACCCGGACGGCAGCCCCAGCTGGGCCGACCCGCGCCACGTCCTCCGTCGCCAGCTCAACAAGGCGGCCGACCTCGGCTTCTCCTGCTACGTGCACCCCGAGATCGAGTTCTTCCTCTTCCACAGCCTCGACACCGATGGCGCCGAGCCGGTGCCCACCGACAACGGCGGGTACTTCGACCAGGCCGTGCACGACACCGCACCCCACTTCCGACGCCACGCGATCGAGGCGCTGGAGGCGATGGGGATCTCGGTGGAGTTCTCCCACCACGAGGGCGCACCCGGCCAGCAGGAGATCGACCTGCGGTACGCCGACGCGTTGAGCATGGCGGACAACATCATGACCTTCCGGTACATCGTCAAGGAGGTCGCGATGAACAACCGTGTGCGGGCGTCGTTCATGCCCAAGCCGCTGCGCGACCACCCGGGTTCCGCGATGCACACCCACATGAGCTTGTTCGAGGGCGACACCAACGCGTTCCACGACCAGGACGACGAGTATCAGATGTCGGCCACCGCCAAGTCATTCGTGGCGGGCATTCTCACGCACGCGCCGGAGTTCTCCGCGGTGACCAACCAGTGGGTCAACTCCTACAAGCGACTCATCGGCGGCGGTGAGGCACCGACGGCGGCCACCTGGGGCCGGGCCAACCGCTCGGCACTCGTCCGCGTGCCCATGTACACGCCCAACAAGGCCTCGTCGCGCCGGATCGAGGTCCGCAGCCCGGACTCGGCCTGCAACCCGTACCTCGCGTTCGCGGTGATGTTCGCCGCGGGCATCAAGGGCGTCGAGGAGGGCTACGAGCTCCCGCCGGAGTCCGAGGACGACGTGTGGACCATGAGCCGCCGCGAGCGTCGCGCGATGGGCTACACCGACCTGCCGGGTAGCCTCGAGCAGGCACTGGACGCGATGGAGGAGTCCGAACTCGTCGCCGAGGCGCTGGGCGAGCACGTCTTCGAGTTCTTCCTCCGCAACAAGCGGCGGGAATGGCGTGACTACCGCAGCGACGTGACGCCGTTCGAGCTGCGCAACTACCTCAGCCTCTGACGGGACCCGGAGCGTGAGCGCAGACTCCTCCCGCCGCAGGATCCCCAGCCCAGGGAGACTCGGACTCCTCGACGACCGGGCCCGTGAATGGCTCGACTACCTCGGATTGACCGGTGACGACGAGGTGCCGGTCCTGTGGGCACTGTCCCGCGCGCCGGACCCGGATCTCGCGTTGGGTGCGATGGTCCGGCTGCGTGAGTCGCTCGCCGAGGTGTCCCACGCGCGCAGCGCTACAAGACCGGGCGGGCCGGACAGCGGCGTCGCGGCCCTGGACGCGACACTGCGTGACGACCCGCAGGTGCGGGCACGACTTCTCGCCCTGCTTGGCTCCTCCAGCGCGCTGGGGGACCACCTCGTGGCCAAGCCCTGGCGCTGGACACTGCTCCGGGAGTCCCTGCCCACTCGCGAGGACGTGCTGGCGGACATGCTCGGCGCGGTGGACGCCACTCCTGAGACCCCGGTCGACGACGCGCCCGAGCCGTCCCAGACCGAGGACCTGCGCACCGCCGGGACCTACCGGGCCGGGATCACCGGCGGCGCCGCCGTCAACGTCCTGCGCTCGGCCTACCGGGACCACATCGCGCTCCTCGCCGCGCACGACCTCGCCTCGACGGTCGAGGCCGACGAGCCCGCGCTGGAGTTCGGGGAGGTCGGCCGTCGACTCGCCGACCTGGCTGACGCCGCGCTCACCGCAGCACTCGCCGTGGCCGTGACGACCGTCTATCCCGATTCACCGATGCCGGCGCGTCTGGCCGTGGTGGCGATGGGCAAGGGCGGTGCCCGCGAGCTCAACTACATCTCGGACGTCGACGTGATCTTCGTCGCCGAACCCGCGGACGCCCGCACCACGCGGGTCGCAGGCGAGATGATGCGCATCGGCTCGATGGCCTTCTTCGAGGTGGACGCCGCACTGCGTCCCGAGGGCAAGGCCGGCGAACTGATCCGGACCCTCGAGTCCCATGTGGCCTACTACAAGAGGTGGGCCAAGACCTGGGAGTTCCAGGCCCTGCTCAAGGCCCGCCCGATGACCGGCGACCTCGCCCTGGCTCAGGCGTACCACGACGCGGTCAACCCCATGGTGTGGACCGCCTCGGAGCGGGACGACTTCGTCCACGACGTCCGGGCCATGCGGCGACGCGTCGAGGAGAACGTGCCCGAGGTCCTCCGTGAACGTGAGCTCAAGCTCGGCCGCGGTGGACTGCGTGACGTGGAGTTCGCCGTCCAACTCCTGCAGATGGTGCACGGCCGCACCGACGAGACACTGCGCGTCACCAGCACTGTCGAGGCACTCGGCGCGCTGCGCGCCGGAGGCTACATCGCCCGCGAGGACGGGGCCGAGCTCGTCTCCGCGTACGAGTTCCTGCGCCTGCTAGAGCACCGCCTCCAGCTCCAGCGTTACAAGCGCACCCACCTCCTGCCCGAGGACGGCGACGACGAGGCCTACCGCTGGTTGGCCCGCGCCGCCGACATCCGCCCCGAGATGCCCCGCAACGCGACCGAGGTCCTGCTCCGGAACCTCGTGGATGTCCGCAAGAGGGTGCGGCGACTGCACTCGAAGCTGTTCTACCGGCCCCTGCTGGACTCGATAGCCTCCTACGATGCCGAGGCGCTCTCGCTCAGTCCGGAGGCGATGGAGCGGCAGCTCGGCGCGCTGGGCTTCGGCTCGCCCCGCAACGCGCTCGGTCACCTGCGGGCGCTGGCGGGACAGAACAACCGACGCGGCCGCATCCAGGCACTGCTCCTGCCGACCTTCATGGAATGGCTCGCCGACACCCCGGACCCGGACGCCGGACTGTTGGCCTACCGGCGCCTGTGCGAGGAACACGAGGAGGTCACCTGGTTCCTGCGCACCCTGCGGGACGACAGCATCGTGGCGCGACGCCTCGTCCAGGTCCTGGGCACCTCCGCGTTCGTGGCGGAGTTGCTCATGCGCAATCCCGAGGTGATCCCGGACCTCACCGACGGCGCCGAGGGGCCGCTGCTCATGGCCGCGCAGGTCTCCGACATCGCCTCCGCGCTCACCGCCTCGGCGGCCCGCCACCGCACCCCGGAGAAGGTGATCGCGGCGGCGCGGTCGCTGCGCCGTGCGGAACTGGCCCGGATCGGCGTCGCCGACGTGCTGAGGATGATCTCCGTGCCCGACGTCGGACGTCGCCTGACCGCGGTGTGGAAGGCGGTGCTCGAGGCCGCACTCGCCTCCGTCGTGCGTGACATGATGCCGGATGACGGCGTCCAGCCGGCCGGTCTCGCCTATATCGGCCTGGGCCGACTCGGTGGCAACGAGCTGTCCTACGGGTCGGACGCGGACGTGCTGATCGTGTGCGACCCGACCGACGGCGTCCCGGAGGAGGACGCTCTCAAGTGGGCGACGCAGGTGGCCGAACGGGTCGGGAAACTGTTGTCCTCGCCGTCGTCGGATCCTCCACTTGACCTCGACACCGACCTGCGGCCCGAGGGCCGCAACGGTGCCCTCGTGCGTACCCTCGCGTCGTTCCGCGCGTACTACTCCACGTGGGCCGAGACCTGGGAACTCCAGGCGTTGCTCCGCGCGTCCTTCGCCGCGGGCGACGCGGACCTGGGCCTGGATTTTCTCCACATGATCGACGAGTTCCGCTATCCGGCGGACGGGGTGCCACCCAGGACCGTGCAGGAGATCCGACGGATGAAGGCGCGGATCGACTCGGAGAGACTCCCACGCGGCGCAGATCCGTCGACTCACACCAAACTCGGCCGCGGTGGCCTGGGAGACGTGGAATGGTGCGCCCAGCTGCTCACGATGCAGCACGCCGCACACGAGCCCGGGCTGCACACCACGTCCACGGTGGAGGCCCTCGACAACGCGGTCGCGGCGGGGTACCTGCTCGAGGAGGACCACGAGGCACTGGTCCAGTCGTGGCTCATGGCCGGACACGCCCGCAACGCGCTCGTGTTGGCCCGCGGCAAGTCCGTCGACCAGCTCCCGGCCCAGGGGAAGATCCTGGACGCGGTGGCGTCGATCTGCACCGGATCCTCCGACGGACACGAGTTCCTCAACGAGTACCTCCGCGTCACCCGCCACGGTCGCAAGGCCGTGGACCGTGTGTTCTGGGGAGAGAGCTGAGCGGCAGCGGGTCAGGGGAGAGACCAGGGTCATCACCGATGCGCGCGCGTCGCACCCGGCGATAACCTGGCCACATGCCTGTCACCATGAACCTCACCCTCACCCTCGACGGAGTCACCTACGGCGATCTGTACGAGTTCGTCGACGCCGTCCGCGCCGCCGGCGTCCCCGCGGACGAGCGCGTCCGATGCCTCGGTTCCGACGAGCGGGGGGACCGCTTCGAGATCGACCTGGGGCCGGACCGTCGCCGCTCAGGCTCCGCGCGCGCCGCGTCGAAGGCCCTCGCCGACACCACGGCCGACCCCACCCCGCCCCAGGCCACCACCACCCCGACGGTCGCGTCGGTCGCCGAGACGGTCCGATCGATGGTCCGAAACGGTGATGACCTGGACCGCGTGATCGCGGCGCTGGGGGACCTGCGCAAGTTCCTGCGGTGACGTGAGGAGCCTCCCAGCCCGTACCGTTCGCGTGCACAGGAGGGATCTTCTGGGACTGCAGGAACCAGCACGACTTCACACCGACCCCGTCGGGTGACCTACCATGCGCACCATGAGTTCACGCGCGCGTCTTCTCGCCTCCGGATCGGTCGCCGTCGCTCTCGCCGCGGTCCTCGCGGGATGCGGGGGCGCCACGGTGGACGGTGAGGCCCCCGAGGTCTCGAACGAGGGATCGACCATGTCCACCTCGTCGTCCACCCCCTTCGCGGAGGAGCGGCCGGAGAAGCCGACGGAACCGGTCCCACCGCCGCCGGTGCAGTCCCCGGCACCTGAGCCGCTTCCCGGGGAGCCGGAACCGCTTCCGGCTCCTGAGCCGGAGACCGGGCCCGCCCCGGCGCCTGATCTCGACGTCCCGCAGCCTCCGCCTGCGGCGCCCGGGGACGGGGACTTCCTCGCCCTGATGGAGTCGAGTGGTGTCGTCCTGCCCGAGGGTATGGATCCGGTCGCCACCGCACACGAGGCATGTGGCCGGTTCGACGGTGGGCAGCAGATGGACGAGGTGTCGGGCTGGCTCGGCGAGGCCGGACGCCTGGATCCGGATGGCCAGGGGTACTTCCTCGGCGCGGCCGTCACGACCTACTGCCCGGGGAACATCGCCAAACTGGGCTGATCTCCGCCGGCCTGTGCCGGCTACCAGTCGATCTCGCCGAGGACGCCCTTGCGGCGGAGGATCTCCGTCTCCCGTTCCTCGGCCGCTCTGGTCTCCTCTGCCCGTTGCCTGACTCGCTCGGCCATGGCGTCGGCCTCGACGTCCGCCAGGAGCGCCTGGAGTCGGTCCTTCTCCTCGCGGACGGTCTCCACCGTGGTGTCGAGTGCGACGAGTTTCCTGGAGCCCGCAGTCGCGTGGAGGAACGGATTCCGTTCGACGATCATGTGGGCCTCCTCGGGATCGAGGACCCGGGACAGTTTGAGCCACACGGGGTAGCCCTGTCCGTTAACTCCCACCTCGGGTCCGTGTTCCGGATCCAGTGCGGCGGCCACGACCTTGAGCGGCCGGGCCCGCGGAGAGGTGCTCCGGAAGTCGATCTCGTCGGCGTCCATCGTGTGTCCGCTCCTTCCAGCGCTGCCCGTCAGACGTCGGAGTCCCTGCCGGCCCACAGCACGAGGGGCCTTCCCGTCCCACCGTAGGCATTCGGCGTGCCGTCTGGACGGTTTAGGAGATTCCCTGACGACGAAACCCGCGTCCCTCTCGCCAGGCGAGGTGAACGCGGGTCTCAGGGTCGTGCCGAGAGCAGGAGATCAGCAGTCGTAGTAGAGCTCGAACTCGTGCGGGTGCGGGCGGAGGTTGACCGGGGCGATCTCCTTCTCGCGCTTGTACGAGATCCAGTTCTCGACGAGGTCCTCGGTGAACACGCCACCCTCGGTCAGGTACTCGTGGTCGGCCTCGAGGCGGTCGATCACTGCGGGCAGCGAGGTGGGCGCCTGCGGGATATCGGCGGCCTCCTCCGGCGGGAGCTCGTAGAGGTCCTTGTCGACCGGCGCCATCGGCTCGATCTTGTTCTTCACGCCGTCCAGGCCGGCCATCATCATCGCGGCAAACGCGAAGTACGGGTTGCCTGAGGAGTCGGGGCAGCGGAACTCGATGCGCTTGGCCTTGGGGTTGTTGCCCGTGATCGGGATCCGGACACACGCCGAGCGGTTGCGCTGTGAGTACACGAGGTTGATCGGGGCCTCGTAGCCCGGGACGAGCCGGTGGTACGAGTTGATCGTGGGGTTGGTGAACGCCAGCAGCGATGGCGCGTGGTGCAGAATGCCGCCGATGTAGTAGCGGGCGATGTCGGACAGCCCCGCGTAGCCGGACTCGTCGTGGAACAGCGGCTTGCCGTCCTTCCACAGCGACTGGTGGGCGTGCATGCCCGAGCCGTTGTCGCCGAAGAGTGGCTTGGGCATGAACGTGGCCGACTTGCCGTTCTTTCGGGCGGTGTTCTTGACGATGTACTTGAACAGCTGGACGTCGTCGGCAGCGTGCAGCAGGGTGTTGAACTTGTAGTTGATCTCCTGCTGGGCGCCGGCCACCTCGTGGTGGAACCGCTCGAGTTCGAAGCCTGCGTTGGTGAGGTTGGTGGACATCTCGTCGCGCAGGTCGACGAAGTGATCGTACGGGGCGACGGGGAAGTACCCGCCCTTCTCGCGGACCTTGTAGCCCAGGTTGGGCGAGCCGTCGGCCTCCTGGCCGGCGCCCGTGTTCCAGTTGCCGGCGATCGAATCGACCTCATAGAAACCGTGATTCGTCCCGGAGCCGTAGCGGACGGAGTCGAACACGAAGAACTCGGCCTCGGCCCCGAAGAAGCACGTGTCGGCGATGCCGGTGGAGAGCAGGTACTCCTCGGCCTTGCGGGCGACGTTGCGCGGGTCGCGGCTGTAGGCCTCGCGGGTGAACGGGTCGTGGACGAAGCAGCTGATGTTGAGCGTCTTGGCCTTGCGGAAGGGGTCGAGACGGGCCGTCGCGACATCCGGCAGGAGCATCATGTCGGACTCGTGGATCGACTGGAACCCCCGGATGGAGGAGCCGTCGAAGGCCAGGCCGTCCTCGAACATGTCCTCGTCGAACGCCGCTGCGGCGATCGTGAAGTGCTGCTCGTTACCCGGCAGGTCGGTGAACCGGATGTCGACGTATTCGACGCCTTCGTCCTTGACGTACTTGATGACCTCGTCCGGCGTGGAGAATGCCACGATTCGCTCCTCGTCTCTGAAGTGCGACGGAAAACCGGTGTCTCCCGTCGTGCGGTGACCTCACGATATGGGCGCGGTGTTGCCCGGCAGTCAACCGAATGTTTCGCTCGTGTTACACGATGGACCGGGTTCCACTCGTACCCAACGCACCCAGCCTAGTCCGGTCGCGGCGTCAATCTCGGAGATGGGGATTCGCGGGGGCCCGGCTACCCTGGGACCATGCGTGACATTGCGGGTTCGTGGCTGTCAGGACCGTCCTCCTCCGGGGTGGGACCCGGACAGGAGTTCAAGGGTGAGCGTATGGGGATGCCCCGGGACGGCGAGGGTTCCATGGCCTCACTCGGTGTCCGCATGGGCGCTCTCGCCGTGGACTGGCTGCTGGCGTACGCACTCGTCGGGATCATCGTGTCGTTCACCAGTCCGGGCGGGTTCGGTGGTGACGAGTTCACGCAGGCCATCAGCTGGGCAGTTCCCCTCACCTGGGGCGTGATTGGCGTGGTGTGTGTCTGGCTGTTCGCCCAGACCCCCGGTCAGGCACTCCTCGGTATCGGCACGGCGCGGATCGACGCGGACGAGCGCGTGGGATTCGTGCGGGCGCTGGTACGCGTCGTCTTCATCTTCTTCCTGATCCCACCGCTGATCCAGGACGAGGACGGCCGCGGGATGCACGACAGGGCCACCGGAACCGCACTGATCCGCACCCGATGACCTGATCCGGGTCCCTCGGTCGGACGTGGTTTCCGCTGAGCCGGAGCCACGCGGTGGCACCGGAGTCGCACGGTGGCAGCCACCCAATGGCACCTGTCGGGACAAAGACGCCGAGAGCGTTCCGACCAGGCCCCGCGGGGACGATCGGAACGCTCTCGGCGATACCTCGTGAGTCGGGTCGAGCCCGAGCTGCCTCGCGTCAGCCGCGGCGACGGGCGCTGCGCTGGACGTTGCGTACCTTGGCGCCCTTGGGAACCGGGCCCTTGGGCATCTGCGACTGGACGCTGGTCTTGGTGCTCAGTGCACGAAGCCGCGTGTCCAGGGCGTCGACCTTCTGGCGGCTGATGTTCATCGGGTACTTGGAGAGTCGACGGTTGAGCTTCTTCAGCGGGACCTGCTCAGGGGTGGTGCCCTCCTCGTCGCCCACGATCAGCTCGTAGATCGGGGTATCGCCGACGACCCGGGCGGCCTTCTTCTTCTCCTGAGCCAGGAGCGGCGCGACGCGATGGGGCTGGCCCTCACCGACGAGAACGATGCCGCAGCGTCCCACGACCCGGTGGACTGCGTCGAAGCTGGTGGTCGCGGATACCGCCTGCGTGACGCGCCAGCCCGAGCGGAGTTGATCGAGTGCCCACGCCGCCGCGCCCGGCTGTCCCTCGGCCTTGGCGTAGACGGTCTTCTGGATTCGCTGCGAGAAGATCGCCATGGCGGCCATGACGCCGACCAGGACGCCCAGAGGCAGCATCCACCACTCGCCACCCCAGAGCTTTCCGATGAGGAAGAACACCACGGCGGCAAGGACGACCGCACCGATCATCAGCGGCCACAGGAGCTTGTCCTGCTTGGACTGGATCTTCAGCGCCTCCCACATCTGGCCACGCTGTTCCTTGCCCGCCTGCCGCCGAGCGGCCCGGGCCTCCTTCTTCTGCGCCTTGGTGAGCTCGCTCTTCGCCATGCCCATCAGGATACGTGGCTCACGCCACGGTCAGAGAACCGCGGTACGAGCTGGGGGTGGAGTGCTGTAGCAGCCTCCTCGGCGCGTGCCCGCAGAGTGCTCGGCGGGGCGCCGCAGGCTGTTCGGTGGGGTGCCCGTGGGGTGGTTGGCGGGGAGCCCGCCGGACTACCGGCCACGGGTCGACGTTGCTGTCAGGCCCGTGCCCGGAGGCGACTCTCCTCACGCGCGAGGACACGCGAGGCCTCCTGCGACGCGGACCCTTCCGCGGTCAGATGCTGCAGATGCGCGGGAACGTCTTGACCGCGGTGCTCGAGGGCCTGGACGTAGAGCCGACCGGCGCGGTACGACGACCGGACCAGGGGGCCTGCCATGACGCCGGCGAAGCCGATCTCCCGGGCCTGGTCGGACAGGTCGACGAACTCCTCCGGCTTGACCCACCGGTCGATCGGGTGGTGGAGCGGGCTCGGGCGCAGGTACTGCGTGATGGTGAGGATGTCGCACCCCGCCGAATGCAGGTCGCGCATCGCGTCGACGATCTCGTCGGTGGTCTCGCCCATGCCCAGGATCAGGTTGGACTTGGTGACCAGGCCGAAATCACGGGCCGCGCGGATGACCTCGAGCGAGCGATCGAACCGGAACGCCGGGCGGATGCGCTTGAAGATGCGAGGGACGGTCTCCAGATTGTGAGCGAGCACCTCGGGACGGGACTCGAACACCTCCGCCAGCTGGTCGGGGTTCCCGTTGAAATCAGGGACCAAGTTCTCGACACCCGTGTTCGGGTTGAGCTCGTGGATCTTGCGGACCGTCTCGGCGTACAGCCAGGCTCCGCCGTCGGGCAGATCGTCACGCGCGACGCCGGTGATCGTCGAGTAGCGCAGGCCCATCTCACGGACGGATTCGGCCACACGACGCGGCTCGTCGCGATCCAAAGCCGTGGGCTTGCCGGTGTCGATCTGGCAGAAGTCACACCGGCGCGTGCACTGCTCGCCGCCGATGAGGAAGGTCGCCTCCCGGTCTTCCCAGCACTCGTAGATGTTGGGGCAGCCTGCCTCCTCGCATACGGTGTGCAGACCGCCGGTACGGACGAGGCCCTTGAGCTCCTTGTACTCCGGCCCCATGGTGGCGCGGGTGCGGATCCAGGAGGGCTTGCGTTCGATCGGGGTCTCGGCATTACGGGCCTCGATACGAAGAAGCTTGCGGCCCTCAGGAGTAACAGTCACGTCGACAACCCTACGCGCGAATCAGAGGACAGGCAGCCGACCGTCGAGGGCCTCCACCACGTCGGAGGTGGCCTGGTCGATGACGTCCGCAACGGTGACCGTGCGTCCGAGTTCGGCAGTGAGTGACGTGACACCTGCATCGGCGATGCCGCACGGCACGATCCGGGAGAAGGCCCCGAGGTCACAGTCACAGTTGAGCGAGAAACCGTGCATGGTGACCCCACGCTGGACCCTGATGCCGATCGCCGCGATCTTGCGCTCGGGCCGTCCCCCGGACGCCGCGCACCACACTCCGGAGCGGCCCTCGACCCGACCGACCTCGACCCCCAGTCGGGTGCATGTGATGATCAGCGCCTGCTCTATGCGACGAACGTACTCCACGACATCGATCGGATCGGTCAGTCCGATGATCGGGTAGCCCACGAGCTGCCCGGGGCCGTGCCAGGTGATACGACCCCCACGGTCCACATCAATGACAGGGGTGCCGTCCATCGGGCGATCCGAGGGCTCGGTGCGCTTGCCGGCCGTGTACGTCGCCGGATGTTCCAGGAGGAGCACGGTGTCGCCGCGGGTTCCCTCGGCCCGCTCGGTGGCGAGGGCGCGCTGGAGATCCCAGGTCGGTGAGTACTCGACCGTGCCGAGTCTGCGGATCTCCGGAGGGGTGGGATCGCTGCGGAGGGACTGACCAAGGAGGGACATGCCCTCCAGACTAGGCCCCGAGGGGCAACGGCAACGGGCGCCCTCCCTGAAGGAGAGCGCCCGTCGACGGGTCGTGCCGTGACTACAGTCCGAGGTCGCCCTCGAACTCGGCCTTCTCGAGACGGTCCTTGACCGTGGTGAGGAAGCGGCCGGCGTCGGCGCCGTCGATCAGCCGGTGATCGTAGGTCAGCGGGGTGTAGCCCATCGACCGGATGGCGATCGACTCGCCGTCGTCGTCGGCATCCACCACCGGACGGCGCACGATCGCGCCGGTACCCAACATCGCCGCCTGCGGCGGGACCAGGATCGGGGTGTCGAAGAGGGCACCCTCGCTACCGATGTTGGTGATGGTGAACGTGCCGCCCGCGAGATCGTCCGGGGTCAGCTTGGACGACCGGGCCCGCTCCGCGAGGTCGTTGATCGCCTTGGACAGGGCCGGGATGTCCATGTCCTGGGCGTTCTTGATGACCGGTGAGAGCAGTCCGGCCTCGGTGTCCACGGCGATGCCGAGGTTCACCGACCCGTGGTAGGTGATCTCGTTGGAGTCCTCGTCGTACGAGGCGTTGACGTTGGGGTGCGAGACCAGGGCCTCGACCACGGCCTTGGCGTAGAACGGCAGGTAGGTCAGCTTGACGCCGTGCTTGTCGGCGAACTTCTCCTTGACCTCGGCCCGCAGCTGCGCCACGCGCGTCATGTCCACCTCGAAGACCTGCGTGAGCTGGGCGCTCGTCTGCAGGGAGTCGCGGGTGATGCGCGCGGTGACCTTGCGGATGCGGTTGGCCTTCTGCGTGGTACCACGCAGCTCGGCCAGCTCCGGTCGGACACCTGCCGTCGACGGTCCACCGGTGGTGGGCGCCGCGGAGGCCGGGGCCTCGGAGGCGGATTCTGCGGACTCGCCCTTCGCGGCGGCCAGCACGTCCTGCTTACGGATACGACCACCGATGCCGGTGCCCTTGACCGAGTCCAGGTCCACGCCGTTCTCCTGCGCGAGCTTGCGCACCAGCGGGGTCACGTACGGCGTGGTCCCCGCCTTCGCGGCAGCCGCCGGCTCGGCACGCTTCGGCACCGACCCGGAAGCCGCGGCGTCAGCCTGGGGAGCGGACTCCTTCTTCGGTGCCGGGGCACTCTCGGCCTTGGCGGGGGCCGGGGTCTCCTCGGCGGGCTCGGGCTTCTTCTCGGGCTCGGGCTCGGGCTCGGCGGCGGAGTCGTCTGCCGAGTCGTCGGCGCCACCGGAGCCGTCGCCGACGACGGCAAGGGTGGCGCCCACGTCGACGGTCTCGTCCTCGCCTGCGACGATCTTCTGAATGGTGCCGGCGACGGGCGAGGGGATCTCGGTGTCGACCTTGTCGGTGGAGACCTCGAGGAGGGGCTCGTCGACCTCCACGGTGTCGCCCTCCTTCTTGAGCCAGCGGGTGATAGTGCCCTCGGTGACGGACTCGCCGAGCTCGGGCATGACCACGTCGGTGCCGCTGCCGCCGCCGGAGTTGCCGGAGGACTTCGCGGCGGGGGTCGAGGCCTCGTCGGCGGGCTCGTCCTCGGCAGACTCGGCCTCGGGCTCGGGCTCGGGTGCGGACTCGGCCTCAGTGGCGGGCTCGGAGGCGGAGTCGTCTGCCGAGTCGTCGGTGCTACCGGAGCCGTCGCCGACGACGGCAAGGGTGGCGCCCACGTCGACGGTCTCGTCCTCGCCTGCGACGATCTTCTGAATGGTGCCGGCGACGGGCGAGGGGATCTCGGTGTCGACCTTGTCGGTGGAGACCTCGAGAAGGGGCTCGTCGACCTCGACGGTGTCGCCCTCCTTCTTGAGCCAGCGGGTGATGGTGCCCTCGGTGACGGACTCGCCGAGCTCGGGCATGACCACGTCGGTGCCGCTGCCGCCGCCGGAGTTGCCGGAGGACTTCGCGGCGGGGGTCGAGGCCTCGTCGGCGGGCTCGGCCTCGGGCTCGGCCTCGGGCTCGGCCTCGGGCTCGGGCTCGGGCTCGGACTCGTCGGCGGGCTCGGAGGCGGAGTCGTCTGCCGGGTCATCGCCACCACCGGAACCGTCGTCGATCAGCGCGAGCTCCCCGTCGATCTCGACGGTCTCGTCCTCACCGGCGATGATCTTGGTCAGCGTGCCCGCGACGGGCGAGGGGATCTCGGTGTCGACCTTGTCGGTGGAGACCTCGAGCAAGGGCTCGTCGACCTCGACCGTGTCCCCCTCCTTCTTGAGCCAGCGGGTGACGGTCCCCTCGCTGACTGATTCACCGAGTGCCGGCATCTGTACGGAGAAGGCCATTGTGTCGTGACTCCTCGAGAGTTCTCGGTGCCGCTCCCGGGTGTGATCCGCACCCGCCTCGAACGGCGACGTTGTATGGGCAACAATCTGTTAGTCGGAGCACCAGACCGGACGCGCGGTAGCGCTTCCGTTCGGATGATCGTGGTCCATTGTGCCTCCTGCCACTTGTCGGTGTCGCCGGACGCACCGATCCAGTCGCATGAGGAGGGCAGAACACCTTCTCGGCCTCGGGATAGTCGCTGCTCATGCTCGGTACGATCGTCAGAGTTGGATCAGCGTCACCCCGGACGGGGGCTGACGGGAGGGGGACCGCGGTGGGACTGCGCGACATGTTCGGTCGGCGTCGGCGCCGGATCCCCGCCGATCCCGCGGACCTCGAGCACTTCCGCCGGTGGGCCGAGACCCGGGTGGGCATCGAGGCCTTCCTCGAGCCGGAGACGCTGGTGTCGGTCCCGGGTCTGTGCCTCGTGGCCTTCGACGGCGAGTGGACCCGGCGGCCCGTCGGGGACGTGGCCACCGCCCGAACGCTCGCCGCCCAGCTGAAGGTTCCGTTGTTCGACGCGACGGTCTCCGGCTACCCGCAGCGGATGAGGGACTACGAGGAGGTCCGCATCAGGCGCGAGCGCCGGGAGCGCGCCCGGCGACTGCGGGAATCGATGAGAGAGGCCGACGAGCGGTAGTCCGCTCGCCGGCCTCGTGACGGGGCGGGGGCACCCCGCCGAGCTCGCCTGGAGCCGCTGGATCAGCCCTGTGCGGCGATGTCCTCCAGGACCGCCAGCATCGTGCGGACCGGCACGCCGGTCGCGCCCTTGGGCAGGTACCCCTCCGGTGCGCCGTCGTTGTAGGCCGGGCCGGCGACGTCGATGTGGGCCCAGTCCACGCCGTCCGCCACGAACTCGCGAAGGAACAGTCCGGCCGAGAGCATGCCGCCCCAGCGGTGCGGGGTGACGTTGGTCAGGTCGGCCACCTCGGAGTCCAGGCCGTCCCGCAGCTCCTCGGGCAGCGGCATCGACCAGCCGCCCTCTCCGACGGAGCGGCTGAGCTCGGAGACCCGGTCGCGGAAGTCCTCGGTGCCCATGACGCCCGGGGTCTTCTTGCCCAGCGCCACCATCTGCGCACCGGTCAGGGTGGCGGTGTCGATGAGGTGCGAGGGGGAGTCCTCACAGGCGCGGACGATCGCGTCGGCCAGGATGAGTCGCCCCTCGGCGTCGGTGTTCTGCACCTCCACCGTGGTCCCGCCGTACATGGTCAGCACGTCGCCGGGCCGGTACGCGGTGGCCGACGGCATGTTCTCGGCCATGGGGACCGTCGCGACGACGGTCACATCGAGACCGAGTCGCGCGGCCAGGATCACGGTGGCCACCACGGCTGCGGCGCCGCCCATGTCCATGGTCATCTGCTCCATGCCGGCGGCCGGCTTGATCGAGATGCCGCCGGTGTCGAAGGTGACGCCCTTACCCACGAGCGCGACCGTCGGACGGCCCTCGCCGCCGCGGTGGGTCAGGCGCACGAGGCGTGGGCCGCGGGATGAGCCGCCGCCCACGGCGAGGATGCCGCCGAACCCGCCGGCGGTGAGCGCGGTCTCGTCCAGGATCTCGACCTCGAGGCCGGCCTCGCGACCCAGCTCGGCCGCGCGGTCGGCGAACGAGCCGGGGAACAGCAGGTTGGGAGGGGTGTTGACGAGATCGCGGGCCAGTCCTACGCACTGCGCGATGGTGTCCCCGCGGGAGACCGCGTCGGTGCCGCCCGCGCCGGTGAACACCCGGAGTGCGTCGGGCCCCACCTCGTCGTCGTCGCCGCGTCCTCCGTCCTTCGCGGTGACCTTCGCGGGGCGGAACGATCCCAGTCCGGCGCCCAGGGCGACGGCCTCGGCGCGCTCGGCGTCGAGGAGCACCAGGGCCGATCCGAGTCCGCGGCAGGCGCGCGCGGCGGCGCCGGCGGCGCGGCGCAGGGTCTCGTCGGAGATCTCGTCGCCGGCCTCACCCAGGCCGACCAGTACGACGGAGCCGCCGGGCACGCCCGCCGGTGCCGGGACGCGCGTGGTGGAACCGACCTTGGTGGCGGCGCCGACCGAACGCGCGAGGGTGGCGAGCGCGGCGGTGGCCTCACCCTCCAACCCCGGGGCGACGACGACGGGCGCCGCGGACGCTCCCGGGTCCGCGTCGGCACCGGAGGCGGTTCCGGCGGCCGCGATGCCCACCACCACGACATCGGACGCGACTGGCGAGGTGACCGCCTCGATCGGGGCGAGGTCCGGGGTGTGGTCGAGGATCGAGTCCGCGGTCGGCATAGAGCGCTCCTGGGGTCGTGGGGGACAGAGTGGGGTCGTGGGGGACAGGGCGGACACGCGCCCGTGGACGGCGGGTCCGGATGCCCGGAATCGTGGCGGGGACCACCACGGCGAGGGCACCATAGTCTATCGACTAACGTGGGAACCCATTCGTACCGGACATTGCGAGGAGTGGCGATATGGCTGACACCGGAGACCTCCACGAGGGACCACTGCACTCTCGTCACGTCGAGGCCGGTGCGACGTTCGCGCCCTTCGGCGGCTGGTCGATGCCGGTCCAGTACACGGGCACCGTCGCCGAGCACAATGCCACCCGCAGCACCGTCGGTCTGTTCGACGTGAGCCACCTGGGCAAGGCGCTGGTGAGCGGTCCCGGCGCCGCCGAGTTCGTCAACTCGTGCTTCACCAACGATCTCGACCGGATCAGCGCGGGGAGCGCCCAGTACACGCTGTGTTGCAACGACGACGGGGGAGTGGTCGACGACCTGATCGCCTACCGCGTCTCGGACGAGGAGATCTTCCTCATCCCCAATGCGTCCAACACGGCCGAGGTCGTGCGGATGCTGCAGGCTGCCGCGGCCGAGCGCGCGCCGGAGCTCACCATCACGGACGAGCACCGCTCCCGCGCGGTGATCGCCGTCCAGGGCCCGCAGTCCGCGGAGGTGCTCACCGCCCTCGGCCTGCCCACCGACCTGGGCTACATGGCCTATGTCGACGCCGATTTTCAGGGCACGTCCGTCCGCGTGTGCCGCACCGGGTACACCGGTGAGCTCGGCTTCGAGGTGCTGCCCGCCTGGGATGAGGCAGGTGCCCTGTGGGACGCGCTCGCCGAACAGGTCCTCGCCCGCGAGGGCGCGCTCTGCGGACTCGGGGCGCGCGACTCGCTGCGCACCGAGGCCGGGTACCCGCTCCACGGTCACGAGCTGTCGGTCGACCTTAGCCCGCTCGAGGCGCGCTGCTCCTGGGCCATCGGCTGGGACAAGCCCGCGTTCTGGGGCCGCGACGCGCTCCTCGCGCAGAAGGAGGCGGGCCCGGCCCGTCGCATGTACGCGCTCAAGGTCACCGGCCGTGGCGTCCTGCGCGCCGACCTCACCGTGCGTTCGGACGGTCGCGACGTGGGCGTCACCAGCTCCGGAACGTTCTCGCCGACGTTGAAGACGGGCATCGCCCTGGCGTTCATCGAACTCGACGCCGGACTGAAGAAGGGAGACGAGGTCGTGGTCGACGTCCGCGGGCGGGACGTACCGTGCCGCCTCGAGGTACCGCCTCTCATCGAGATCCGCACCCGCTGACGCCGCCCCACCTCTCCATTTCCAGGAACGAGCACTCCATGCCCGAGTTTGAGATCCGCCCCTCGTCCTCCCCGATATCCGCTGACGAGCGCGAGGCCATCCTGGCCGCGCCGGGATTCGGACAGTATTTCACCGACCACATGGTCACCATGCGGTACGCGGACGGCGCCTGGGGCACCCCGGTCGTCGAGGCGTACGCCCCGTTGAGCATTGACCCGTCCGCGGTCGTGCTGCACTACGCCCAGACGATCTTCGAGGGCCTCAAGGCCTACCGCCAGTCCGACGACTCGATCGCGTCCTTCCGGCCCGAGCAGAACGCCGCGCGGTTCAACCGCTCCGCCGACCGCCTGGCGATGCCGCAGGTCCCCGAGGAACTGTTCCTCGAGTCTCTGCGGCAGATCGTCGCGGTGGACCGCGACTGGGTCCCCGCCGCCGGTGGTGAGGAGGCCCTGTACCTGCGGCCGTTCATGATCGCCACCGAGACCGGACTCGGCGTGCGTCCGGCGGACGAGTACCTGTACTCCGTCATCGCCTCTCCGGCCGGCGCCTACTTCTCGCGCGGTGTCGCACCCGTGAGCGTGTGGCTGAGCACCGAGTACGTCCGCGCCAGCCCGGGGGGCACCGGCGCCGCCAAGTTCGGTGGCAACTACGCGGCGTCGCTGCGGGCCCAGGACCAGGCCGCGGCGCAGGGCTGCGACCAGGTGGTCTGGCTGGACGCCATCGAGCGCAAGTACGTCGAGGAGATGGGTGGCATGAACCTGTTCTTCGTCTACGGCACCGGTGATTCGGCGGAGATCGTCACCCCGGAGCTCTCCGGCTCACTGCTGCCCGGCGTCACGCGCGACAGCCTGCTGACGCTGGCCGCGCATCTCGGCTACCCCGTCACCGAGCGCAGGATCTCCGTCGAGGAGTGGGAGTCCGGGGTCGCCTCCGGCGCGATCTCCGAGGTCTTCGCGTGTGGCACCGCCGCCGTGATCACCCCCGTCGGGTCCGTCAAGCACGCCGGTGGCGAGTTCACGATCGGCGACGGCGGTTCGGGTGAGATCACCATGAAGCTCCGCGAGACGCTCACCGGGATCCAGCGTGGCTCCGTCCCCGACCCCTTCGGCTGGATGACGACCCTGGCCTGACGCGCGGAAGACCCTGGCCTTAAACTAGGTCGACCCTGGCCTGACGCGAGGTCAGAGCAGGAGAACGGCGGCGACGAGTGTCGCCGCCGTTCCCATTTCGATGGTCGCGCCGAGCACGTCGCCGTTGATGCCGCCGAGTCGGCGCACCGCATGGCGGGCGAAGCCGGCGGACGCCAGATAGGCGGCGAGGCCTACGGCCGCGCCGATCGCGGGGGAGAGCCAGTGGCCGGGGGCCCATCCGGAGCCCGCCGTTGCGGCACCGGCGATGACGCACAGGAGCCCGGCGCCGACCACCGCAGCTCGTGACTGCGATCCCGCGACGGTCGCACCGAAGCCGGTGTCCGTGGCAGCCGGAACACCTCGGCGTAGCTGAACGACGGGGAGGCAGCGAGACACCACGAACGCGGCGACCGGCGCGAGCCAGGTCCCCGAATCGACCAGGGCGCCCAGCGCCGCGACCTCGGCCACCAGGACCAGCGCGAGGACCGCGGCGCCCATCGGACCGACGGACCCCGACCGCATGATCTCGAGCGCCCGATCCGGACCGGCATAGGACCCGAGGCCGTCGGCGGTGTCGGCGAGGGCGTCGACGTGCATCCCGCGGGTCAGGGCCAGCACCGCCGCGATCCCGATCACCCCGCTGAGGACCGGACCCGCCCCGAGCGCGTGGGCGCCGTGGGCGAGTGCGGTGGCGACGACGCCGCAGACCAGCCCCACGACCGGCAGGGCGGTCATGGCCCGGCCCGCCGCGGCGGAGTCGGGGACGCCGGTCCTGCCGACCGGCAGCACCGTCATCCAGGACAGTGCGAAACGCACGGCGTCGACCACGGCAGGTCAGTCGCCCTTGCCGCTGACCCCGGCGTCGGCGAAGGTCGCCATCTCCGCGAGCACGGCGATCGCGGCCTTCACCGTCGGGAGGGCGGCGACGGCGCCACTGCCCTCGCCGAGACGCATGGAGTGCTCGAGCACCGGAGTCATCGACAGGTAGGACAGTGCGGCACTGTGCGCGGGCTCGGCACTGCGGTGCCCGGCGATCCACCACTGTCGTGCTCCCGGCGCGAGCGCTTCCGCCACCAGCGCGCCCGCGGTGACGACCGAGCCGTCGAGGATGCACGGGGTCCTGCGGACCGCGGCCTGGGCGAGGAACCCGGCCATCGCGGCGAGGTCCGCGCCGGCGACCTTGCGCAGCATCGTCACGGGATCGCGCAGATCGCCGCGGGCGCGGAACATGGCGTCGCGGATCGCGGCGGTCTTGCGCATCCAGCCCTCGTCGTCGATCCCGGTCCCGCGGCCCACCAGTTCGACGGGCTCGTGGCCGGTGATCAGGCAGGTCAGTACCGTGGCCGGGGTGGTGTTCCCGATCCCCAGGTCGCCGGCGATCAGCATGTCGGCGCCGGCGTCGACCTCCTCGTCGGCGATCCGACGACCCGCCGCGATGGCG
The DNA here is from genome assembly GCF_026011735.1 of Dietzia sp. NCCP-2495. Classification (GTDB taxonomy): domain Bacteria; phylum Actinomycetota; class Actinomycetes; order Mycobacteriales; family Mycobacteriaceae; genus Dietzia. The sequence continues at coordinate 304,149 of NZ_BRVN01000002.1, forward strand.
GCGCGGACCTCCTCCTCGGACAGGGCGTCCTCGCGGTCGATGGCGCCGGAGGACCGGCGGACCTTGTGATCGGCGAGGCCACCGGGACGCTCGGCGGACATGGCGAGGTCGGCGACGCGGACGGTCGCGTCCGCCTGCCGGGCGAGGACCGACACCGCCGCGCCTCCGGCGACGATGTTGTCCGCCATCTGCAGTGTGACCTCGACGGGGAACGCGGAAACACCGTGCCGGGCGATCCCGTGGTCACCGGCGAACACCACCACGCGGGCCCGCTCCAGCGGCTTCGGGGGGCAGACGCCCTGGCATGAGGAGATCCACGTGCCGAGCTCCTCCAGTCGACCCAGTGATCCGGCGGGCTTGGTGAGGATGGCCTGCCGCTCCCGGGCCTCGTCGGCAACAGTCGGCGACGGAGAGTGGATCGGCGGGAAACCGACCGGATCGTCGTAGTAGGACACGTCGCGTAGCCCGGGAAAGTCGCCGGGCGGAGTGGATTCGGCGTACCCGGCGTCGACTGCTGCTGCGCCCGAGGAACTGTCGGAGCCCTCAGCGCGCGCAGTGCCCTCTGGGCTCTCGGAGTCACCGGCGTCACTGGCCGCGACCGCGGGGACCGCCTCGTGGGCCGGAGCCCGGGTGGATGCGGTGGCGGGCGTTGTCGTCGTCATCATCATCGCGGCACCCGACGCCGCGACAGCACCTGACGCTGCGGCGGCTCCCGAGGCTTCCGAGGCTCCGGCAGCCCCCACAGCCGCGGTGCCGGAGGGCACCGACGTGCCGGCGGTGAGGGGGAGCGCGCGCCCGGCGACGACCAACACCGCCGAGTCACACACCTCGGCGAGACGATGGTTGACGGTGCCGAGAACGTCGGCGAACACCCGACCGGCCAGCGTCTCGGACACCACGCCCAGCCCCACCTCGGGCGAGACCAGGACGACCGACCCGCTGTGGGCGGCGACCGCCTCGATCAGCGCGTCCACCTCACCCTCGATGGCGAGGCCACCGTCGGTCCACCCGAGCGTCGCGTCCATCCGGCGCGTCACCCAACCACCGAGGTCATCGACCAGCACCGTCGCCGACGGGTTCTCCGACAGGACCCGGGCGACCTCGTCCGTCTCCTCCGTCAGCCAGGAACCGGGCCGACGGTCCCGGTGCGCGGCGATGCGCGCGGACATCTCGTCGTCGCTCGCATCGACCCTGGCGGTCGCGACGTACACCACATCGCCGCCCGCACCCACGGCCAGGGACTCGGCATGGGCGGACTTACCTGAGCGGGTGCCGCCGAGGACGAGGTGGCGCATGGAGGATCGGCCCTTCGTGAGAAGCGTCGTGGATCAGGTCAGTGGGGGAGGTACAGTGCTCAGATGGCGTCGCCCGGACGGACACGCGGCTTGGGAGTCCGGAGCATGCGGGGCTGCGTGGCACGCATGACCGCGTACCAGCCCATACCGAAGCCTGTGTCCTCGGTGTCGGGGAAGCGCTCCCGGACCGCCGCGTTGACGGTGCGGCCGAGGAGGATCCCGTCGATGATCACCACCGCGATGAGCACCAGGAACAGGGTCTGGCTGTACATCATCAGCGTCGGATCCGGGATGAGCTGGAAGATGATCACGAACAGCGCGAGCGGCATGAAGAAGTTGATGAGACGACGGTGGGTGTCCACCCAGTCGCGCGCGAAACGGCGGACCTCGCCCCGGTCGCGGGAGAGGACGTACCGGTCGTCGCCCTCCATCATGAGTTGACGGCGCTCCTCGCGGGCGGCACGCTCCGCGGCCCGGTTGGCCTTGCGCTCCTCCTTGGACATGCTGGCCTCGGCCGCCTTGCGGCGCTCCCGGGCCTCCTTGCGCGTGACCGGCGCGGTGACCGGGCCCTGGCGCAAACCGCGGGCACGCTCCTGGTCCCGCCGCTTCGGCGTGGGCTTGCCCTTGCCGGCAGGCTTTCTCGGGTCGACGACCTCCGCCTCGGGGGTCTCCGGCTCGGGCCGGGCCTCGGGTGTGGGAGAACCCTGCTGGTTCTCGTCGTCTCTGGAGCCGAATGCGCGCAACTTCACACAGTCAAGGCTAGGCGATCGGATGCGAGGCCGGACATTCACCCATGCGTGATAGGAGGCGTATCGTGGGCGAGGGAACGGGCGCCCGGGAATAGAAGGCTCCCGGTAGGGCGTTGCACCATGCACGACGTCCCCGAATCCTCTCGGACCGCAAGGAGAACCGACATGACCACTGCGGAGAACACCGCCACCGGCGTACTGCTCACCGACGCTGCCGCGTCCAAGGCCAAGGCGCTGCTCGAGCAGGAGGGTCGCGATGACCTGTCGCTGCGGATCGCCGTCCAGCCCGGTGGCTGCGCCGGCCTGCGCTACCAGCTCTTCTTCGACGACCGCTCGCTCGACGGCGACGTGGTGGACGACTTCGGCGGTGTGAAGCTCGCCGTTGACCGTATGAGCGTCCCGTACCTCACCGGTGCCTCGATCGACTTCGTCGACACCATCGAGAAGCAGGGCTTCACGATCGACAACCCCCAGGCGACCGGCTCGTGCGCCTGCGGTGACTCGTTCAACTGACCTCACGGTCATCACGACGACCCGGACCGACTGCGTATCGGTCCGGGTCGTCTACTGTCTGGGGCATGTCCGTCGTCATTACCGGTTCCATCGCCACCGACCACCTCATGACCTTCTCGGGGAAGTTCTCCGAGCAGCTCCTGCCTGACCAGCTCGCGCACGTCTCGCTGAGTTTCCTGGTCGACTCCCTGCAGATCCGTCGCGGAGGCGTGGGCGGCAACATCGCGTTCGCGCTCGGCGTCCTGGGCCAGCAGCCGCACCTCGTCGGCGCCGCGGGCGAGGACTTCGCCGACTACAAGGCCTGGCTCGAGAGCCACGGCGTGGACTGCTCAGCCGTGCACATCAGCACCGCGCTCCACACCGCCCGGTTCGTGTGCACCACTGATTCGGAGATGGCGCAGCTCGCGTCCTTCTACCCGGGCGCGATGACCGAGGCGTCGACCATCTCCCTCGCGAGCCTGGTCGAGCGCATCGGCCGCCCCGAGCTGGTTCTCATCGGAGCCAATGACCCCACCGCGATGCACTCGCACACCGCGGAGTGCCGTGAGCTGGGCCTGGACTTCGCGGCCGACCCCTCCCAGCAGCTCGCGTTCCTCGACGGTGAGGCTGCTGCGGCGCTGGTCGACGGTGCCCGGTACCTGTTCACGAACGAGTACGAGTACGAACTCCTGCTCACCAAGACCGGCTGGACCCCCGAGGAGCTCGACTCCAAGGTCGGTACCCGCGTCACCACGCGCGGCGGCAAGGGCGTCGTGATCGTGGAGTCCGGCGCCGAGCCGATCGAGGTCGGGATCGTGCCTTCTGACAACCTGCTCGACCCGACCGGTGTCGGTGACGCGTTCCGTGCGGGTTTCCTCAGCGGTGTGACCGACGGGTACTCGCTGGAGCGTTCGGCCCAGTTCGGCGCCCTCATCGCCACGCACGTCCTGGAGACCACCGGAACCCAGGAGTGGACGATCGATCCGGTCTCCGCCCGCCGCCGACTCGTCGACGCCTACGGCGCGGACGCCGCCGCGGAGCTCGCCGCGCTGCTGCCGGGCTGATGCCTGGCTGATGCTCGCGGTGTAGTCGCGTCCGAGGTGTAGGCGCCGGGCCGCCTGCCGCCTCCTGCGAGCCGTCGGCGGCCGCCTCTCACCCGGCGAGCGCCTTTTAGTAGTGAGCCGTCACTCCGGTACGGTTTGGCGAATTCCGACCTGGGGGAATGCTGACCGGAGTGACGGCTGACGGTTCGCACGGGGGATTCGGCCAGCTAGCGTGGGGCTCGACCGGCAGAGTCGCGCGGGACTCGACGCCGGTTAGAGCCGGACCGGGTAGTCGCGCTGCTCGATGTCCGGCACGATCCGGCCCTCGACGAAGATGCCGTGCCAGATCATGAAGCAGAGCATCGTCCAGATTCGGCGGCTGTGGTCGGAGACGCCGTCGCGGTGCTCGTCGAGCATCCGCAGCACGGCGGCCTTGTCGACGTACTCGTCGGTCCCGGAGGCCATCACGTGCTCGCGGGCCCAGTCGTGCAGCTCCGGACCGGCCAGCCAGTGGCGGGTCGGCACGGGGAAGCCGAGCTTGCGCCGGTGCAGGACGTGCGCAGGGACGATCCGCTCGAGTGCCTTGCGGAGCGCGTACTTGGTGGTGCCGTGGGCGACCTTCTCGGTGTGCGGCAGGCGGGAGGCCACCTCGTATACCTCTCGGTCGAGGAACGGCACCCGGAGTTCGAGCGAGTTGGCCATGGTGACCTTGTCGGCCTTGACGAGGATGTCGCCGCGCAGCCACGTGAAAAGGTCGAGGTGCTGCATCCGCGCGACCGGGTCCCAGCCCCGCGAGCGCTCGTAGATCGGGGCGGTCACGTCCTGGTGCCCCCACTCGGGGCGGTACTCGCGCAGGACGGAGCGGACCTGGTCCTCGGAGAACGACCGCGCGTTGCCGTAGTAGCGGTCCTCGAGGCTCATCGAGCCGCGGTGCAGGAGGCCCTTGCCGCGGGTGCCCTCGGGGATCTTGGTGCTGGCCCGGCCGAGCGCGCGGCGCAGGCCGCCGGGGATCTTCTCGAACGGCGCGAGGGAGAGCGGTTCCTTGTAGATGGTGTAGCCGCCGAACAGTTCGTCGGCGCCCTCGCCGGACAGGACCACCTTGACGTGCTTGCGTGCCTCGCGGGCGACGAAGTAGAGGGGGACCAGGGCCGGGTCGGCGACGGGCTCGTCGAGATACCAGATGATCTCGGGGATCGCGGCGGCGAACTCTTCGGGGGAGACCACCTTGACGATGTGTTCCACGCCGATGGCCGCGGCGGACTCGGCGGCCACGTCGATCTCCGAGTAGCCCTCGCGCTCGAACCCGGTGGTGAAGGTCAGCAGGTTCTCGTTGTGCCGGCGCGCGAGTGCGGCAATGGCGGTCGAGTCGATGCCGCCGGAGAGGAACGAGCCGACGGTGACGTCGGCGCGCATGTGCTTGGCGACCGAGTCCTCGAGGGCGGCGGCGACCTCGTCGTAGCGGCGCTCGGCGTCGCCGTCGGCGACGGGCACGACGGGGAAGGTGGGTTCGAAGTACCGCTCGATGACGGGCGCGGCGCCCGGGGTGAGGGTCGCGTGGCAGCCCGACTCCAGGCGCCTCACGCCGCGCGTGAGGGACTCGTCTTCCGGGACGTACTGGAGGGTGACGTAGTGCTGCAGGGCGCGGGTGTCGAGGGAGGTGTCGACGACGACGAGGTCGAGCAGTTCGCTCACGGACTTCTTCTCGCTGGCGAAGACCGTCCCGTGCTCACCGGTCGCGATGTACAGCGGCTTGATGCCGAACGGGTCACGCGCCACGAAGAGGGAGCGCTCGACGGTGTCCCAGATGGCGAACGCGAACATCCCGCGGAGCCGGCGGACCGCGGCGGGGCCCCAGTGGTGGAAGGCCACCACGATCGGTTCTCCGTCGCCCTCGGTGCGGAACGTCGCGCCGTGCTCGTTCTCGAGCTCCGTCCGGAGTTCGAGGTAGTTGTAGATCTCGCCGTTGAAGACGAGTGCGTAGCGATCCGGCTGTTCCGGCGGCCCCCAGCGCAGGGGCTGGTGTGAATGGCTGATGTCGATGATCGACAGGCGGTTGAACCCGAACGCGACGTCGTCGTCGGCCCAGGTGCCGACCTCGTCGGGGCCCCGGTGGCGCTGGCAGCCCATCGCGTCGAGCACCCGTTGTTCGTGGGTGCGGGCGGAGCCGTCGGGGGTCAGCAGACCTAGTAGGCCACACATACGTCGGGTACCTCGTCGATCGTCGGTCGGTCAGGGTGTCACGGACCAACTTGCGCGCCTCGCGACGGGTTCGAATACTACTGGTCCGTGCGTTCCACGCGGTTCCGGCAGACGGCGCGGGGGCGCATCGGGTGAATTGCCGGACCCGCGGCTTCCAATCTGAGAGCCGTGGTCTACTCTTCTAAGGTGTCCCGGCCATGTGGTCGGAGCCGCTGATCAGGAAGGCGTGATGGTGGAACAGCGTGCAGGGCGTCGTCGGACGCGCAGGGCAACACTGGCGATGTCGCTCGCCACATTGGGCTTGCTGTTGTCCGGTTGTAGCCTCCAGACCGACAACAAGTGGTGGAACCAGACGATCAACTTCGGTTTCCCCACCGGGATCACCCCGGAGGGCACGGCGATCCGTGAGTTCTGGACCGGAACCGCCATCACGTCGCTGATCGTCGGCTTCTTCGTGTGGGGCCTCATCTTCTGGACGATGGCGTTCCATCGCAAGAAGAAGAACGACAATGGTGAGTTCCCGCGGCAGACCGCGTACAACGTGCCGCTCGAGTTGATCTACACGGCCGTTCCGTTCGTGATCATCTCGGTCCTCTTCTACTTCACGGTCATCACCCAGAACAAGGTGCTCGACCTCAAGCCGGAGGACGAGGTCGACGTGCGTGTCGACGTCACCGCGTTCCAGTGGAACTGGAAGTTCGGCTACAACAAGGTCCAGGTCAACGACCGGATGTACATCGAGGACGGCACCAACGAGGAGGCGACCCGCCAGGCCGAGGAGGCCGGCGTGCTCTCCGACGAGGAGCGCGCGGCCCGCGGTCAGGAGGGCAAGCCCGCCGCCGGTGGTCCGATCCACGGTCGTCTCGCGGAGGACAAGTCCTACCTGCACTACAACACGATGGAGACCGTCGGTACCTCTGAAGAGGTCCCGGTCCTGGTTCTGCCGACTAACAGCCGTATCGAGTTCCGTCTCGCCTCCGCTGACGTCATCCACTCGTTCTGGATCCCCGAGTTCATCTTCAAGCGGGACGTCATGCCGCAGCCCGGCCGCAACCAGCAGCTGAGCATGTTCCAGATCGAGGAGATCGAGCGCGAGGGCGCGTTCGTCGGCCGGTGCGCCGAGATGTGCGGCGTCTACCACGCGATGATGAACTTCGAGCTCCGTGCGGTCTCGCCGGAGGACTTCGAGCGGTACATCCAGTTCCGTCAGGACAACCCGACGGCCAGCAACGCCGAGGCGCTGCAGGAGATCGGCCAGGCGCCGTACGCCACGTCCACGTCGCCGTTCAAGACGGGTCGAAGCGATACGCGTGACCAGAACAACATCATCGAGACCGCGTCGGGCAACTGACGTCTCTCCCGGTATCACGCGAAGGACTCCATAAGCGATGAACGCAACAGTAAGAATGTTCGACGGACTGGTCATCTTCCTGGCCATCATGGGTGTCGGATACGCTTTCCTCACCGGTAACTCCCGGACCGGCGTCGAGTGGGTCGGCACCACCTGCTTCATCCTCTCGGCGGGCCTCTGCCTGCTGGTCGGCGGCTACCTGCGCTTCGTGAATCGTCGGATCAGCACGCTTCCCGAGGACTACGAGGAGGCCGAGGTCTCTGACGGCGCCGGCGAGCTGGGCTTCTTCAGCCCGCACAGCCTCTGGCCGCTGCTCATGGCATTCTCGATCTTCCTCATCGGTTTCGGTGCGGCGTTCTGGAACTGGTGGGTGCTCATCGGCGCGGCCACGTTCCTGATCATCACCACCTGTGGTCTGGTCTTCGAGTACCACTGGGGTCGCGAGAAGCACTGACGCGCTCCGACACCTGCAGCTTCCCGAGAACCCCCGCCGCCCACCGCGCCGGGGGTTTCTCGCATCACCAGACTGCGGGGGTTATCGCATCGCCGGACCAGGGACGGGGGAGATGCTGGAGAACCCTCTTGTCCGATGCGGGGATCGCCACTGCCCGGGCGAACGACGGGGCCCCGCCTGCAGTGGTGCAGGCGGGGCCCCGAGCTGGCCGGTGCGCTACCGGCGGCTGACGGACCTACAGGCCCATGTCCTTGGCGATGATGGACTTCATGACCTCGTTGGTGCCGCCGTAGATGCGGTTGACCCGGTTGTCCGAGTACAGGCGGGCGATCGGGTACTCGTTGATGAAGCCGTAGCCACCGTGGAGCTGCAGGCAGCGGTCGATGACCTCCGCGGCGACCTCGGTGCAGAACAGCTTGGCGGACGCCGCCTCGGCGGGACTGAGCTCGCCGGCGTCCAGCGCCTCGAGGGAGCGGTCGGCGACGGCCTGGGCGGCGTCGACCTTGGCCTGGCAGGCCGCGAGCTCGAACTTGGTGTTCTGGAACGAGGCGACGGTCTTGCCGAACACCTCGCGCTGCTGGACGTAGTCCTTGGCGAACTGCACGGCCGCGGCGGCCTGTCCGTATGCGCCGTAGGCGATGCCCCAGCGCTCCGACGGCAGGTTCTGCCCGAGGTAGCTGAACCCCCGGTTCTCGTCGCCGAGCAGGTCTTCGACCGGGACCTTGACGTCGGTGAAGGACAGTTCCGCGGTGTCGGAGGTCTTGAGTCCCACCTTGTCGAGCTTGCGGCCGACCTCGTAGCCCTCCAGTGACGTCTGGACCGCGAGCAGGGAGATGCCGAAGCGCCGATCGTCCTCGCGCTGCGGTGCGGTGCGGGCGCAGACGATCACGCGGTCGGCGTGCACACCGCCGGTGATGAACGTCTTGGACCCGTTGAGGACGTAGTGAGTTCCGTCCTCGGAGAGCTTGGCGGTGGTCTTCATTCCCGCCAGGTCCGAGCCGGTACCGGGCTCGGTCATGGCGATCGCCCACATCTCCTCGCCGGAGACGAACTTGGGGAAGTAGCGCTGCTTCTGCTCGTCGGTGGCGAGCATCTTCAGGTACGGGAGACAGAGGGAGACGTGGACGTTGGAGCCACCGAACGTCACGCCCGCGCGGGTGAGTTCCTCGATCTGAATGGCCTCGAACTTGTGGGAGTCGAGCCCGGCGCCGCCGTACTCCTCGTCGACGCTGATCCCGAACAGTCCCAGGTCGGCGAGCTTGTAGTAGAACTCGCGGGGGACGAGTCCCGCCTCGTACCAGTCCTCGTAGTGCGGTGTCACCTCGGACTCGATGAAGGAGCGAAGGGTCTGGCGGAAGGCTTCGTGGTCGTCGTCGAACACAGTGCGGCGCAAAGGACTGCCTTTCGGGTGGTCGTCCTGTGGACTGTCGAGGTGACACAGGACGGAAATTGAACGTGCGTCTGCCTCTGCGATCGTACTAGGAGTGCAGTCCATTATCGCGGAGTCGCCGGTCCTTGTCGCAGTCGAAATGTGGAACGTGTTCTACTTAGGTACGCCGGTGGCTAGGCTGGCGAACAGAGTTACGGCGCCGATACCCACAGCGGCAGGCGCCCGTGGATGACCGATGACCAGTGAGGATACAACCGTGCTGCAGGACAAGACATTCGACGCCGAGTTCGACGTAGTGGTGGTGGGCTCGGGAGTGGCCGCGATGTTCGGCGCCGCCGTCGCGGCACGTCGCGGCTTGTCGACCTGTCTGGTGGAGAAAACCGACCGGTTCGGCGGGACCTCCGCCTACTCGGGCGGCGCCGTGTGGCTGCCCGGTAACTCGGTCCTCACCGACGGGGGCCTCGAGGACTCCGTCGAGCGGGGCAGGGAGTACTTCAGGTCGGTCGTGGGGAACCGCACCGATCTGCTGGTCCAGGACGCGTTCCTCAACACCGGACCCACCGTCGTGGACTACCTGAAAGACGAGCTCGGGATCCCCATGCGGTTCCAGGCGTTCCCGGACTATTTCGACGCCCCGGGCCGGCAGGACGTCGGGCGCAGCATCTATCCCAAGCCGGTCAAGGGGGAGGAGATCGGCGAGCGGGCCCGCGACATCCGCCCGCCGGTGCCCGTGGACCAGTTCGGTGCGCCGGAGGACAACTCCCGTCTGGAGGGTGGCCGTGCCTGGATCGCCCGCCTGGTGCTGGCCCTCGACGCCATGGACAACGCAGAACTCCGCTTGAACAGCGGTGTGAGCGACCTGGTCACCGACGAGGACGGGCGGGCCGTCGGCGTCGTCGTCGTCGAGGGTGGGCAACGACGCACCCTCGGGGCGCGACGGGGCGTCCTCGTCGCGGCGGGGGGCTTCGAACGGTCGGCAGAGCTCCGTGACGAGCTGCAGCAGATGCCGACGGCCGACTGGTCGTCCTCGCACCCAGACACCGGCTCGTCGGACGTGGTTCGCATGTTCGAGGCCGTGGGGGCCAAACTCGACCTCCTCGACCAGTCCTGGTGGTGCCCCGCGACCCTGTTCCCGAACGGGCACGCGGCGTTCACGTTGGGCTTCCGCTCCGGCATCATCGTCGACAGCGGGGGAGAGCGGTTCGCCAACGAACTCCTGCCGTACGACCAGATGGGACGCCAGCTGCGCGCTCGCATGCAGGCGGGCGCCGGCCACGACTTTTGGTTCGTGTTCGACGACGCCGAGGGCGGCGGATTCCCCGCGATCTGTATCCCGGCCCCGGATGCCGACGAGCACCGCGAGGCGGGGCTGTGGCACACGGCGGGCAGTGTCGAGGAACTGGCAGAGGCCATCGGGGTCGACCCGGCAGCGCTGCGCGGCAGTGTGGACCGGTTCAACGGATTCGCCGCCAAGGGCGAGGACACGGATTTCCACCGCGGTGAGGACCCGTACGGGCGCTTCTTCCTGGGTGCCACCACAGCGCAGCAGTGCCTGCAGCCCATCGGCGGGGAGCGCCTCCACGCGGTCCGCCTGGTACTCGGGGACCTGGGCACCAAGGGCGGTGCGGTGATCGATGTCAACGGCCGTGTGGTGGGCACGAACGGCCATCCGATCCCGGGTCTGTACGCCGCCGGAAACTCTTCCGCCTCGGTCTCGGGCGAGGTCTACCCCGGGCCGGGCACGCCGCTGGGTTCAGGAATGTCGATGGCATTCCGTGCGGTGGCCGACATGGCGGGCGAGCCGCTGCCCGTCGAGCTCTAGACGGCGTCCGGGTCTGCGTCCGGCTCCTCGTCCCTGTACGCGCCTGTGTCCGCGCCCGCGCCCGCGGCGTTCGCGCCCGCGGCGTTCACACCCCGTCACTGTCCCTGCCTCGGGCCCAGTCCAGGAAGTCGGCCACCGTCAGGATCGGCTTCCCCCACGTCAGCGCGTTGCGCGCCTTGGTCGACTGGGTCCCCGGCTCGGCCACGACCAGCACGTCGCAGCGCGACCTCGTGACGGTCGAGACCGGCTCGAGCCCGTGGCGAACCGCGACAGCCTCCATGTCCTGACGGGAGAGCACCTCACCCCGGTCGTCCAGGGCGCTACCGGTGAAACACAAGCGGGTACCTGCGGTGAGGACCGCCCTTGCCTCAGTGCGGGCGGTCGGTCGCAGTCCCCTGGTCAGGTCCGCGCCGAGCAGGTCCCCGGCCGCCTCCAGTCGGGCCAGGACGGCATCGGTGAGCGGCACACGCGCGGCGGCCGACCGGAGTTGCTCGGCGACCAGCGCCCGCGCGCCCACGTGGAGCTCACGATCCCCCGCGGTGAGCTCCACCGGCGGCGAGCTGCCCTGACCCCGGGGCAGACCGAGCAGAGCCGCGCCCACCTCCGCGCTGACCTCCACCATGGCGGACAGCTGGGGGAGAGCTGGGTTCCACGGAGTGCTGTGCCCCTGGTCACGGCTCAGGAGATACCCGATCTCGCCGTCGTCGACCAGGTCGGCGTCGAACTCCCCGGCCGCTCCGTCCGGGGGCCACAGGCGTGAATGAGCGGCAAGCGCCGACCGGGCCCGGGTGAGCGCGGACGCAGACCGGCTCCGGGCCCGCTCGCCGGGGATGAGGTGCGGCGAGGAGAGATCCACCCCGTGTGGCACAGGCGTGGCACTGCCGAGTCTCCTGAGCTCGTGTTCGATCTGCCCGAGCGTCTGCTCCACTCCCACTCCGACCGGCGTGTGGCCGTCCAGAAGGGGCGCGAGGATCGCCCACGCCTCGAGGAGTGTGGGTGCGAGCGCGACATCGGAGGCGGAGATCCCGTAGTCGGACCGGGCCGCGGCAAGGTCTCGCCGGGGGTTGATGAGCGTGGAGACCGCTGTTCCGTCGGCGAACGCCACCGCCAGCTCGACTGGGCGCGGTCGTGACCGTGTGCTCTCGTCCCCGACGGTGAGGACGGCGATGGCGCAGTACCGTCGCTTCCGGCCGTCGAGGTCAGCGGAGCGGAGGAAGCGGGTGATCCGCCGGTCGGTCACAAGGTCGCGGGCGGTGACGGGGCGGGTGAGCACCAGGCCGGCGAGGGAACGGCACCTGCTCAGCGCCACGTACAGCTGACCGGCCGCGAACGTCCCGCCGCCGAGATCCACGACGAGCCTGTCGAGGGTCTGTCCCTGGCTCTTGTGGATCGTGATGGCCCAGGCCAGGGCGAGAGGGAACTGGGTGTAGGTGCCGATCACCTCGTGTCGGACCCCGTCGCCCGAGGCGACAGGGCGGGTGATGTCCCAGGTGTGGGGCTCGACCTCGACAACGTCACCGCCGGTGAATCCGACGACGACGACAGGGCCCCGCTCGCGCAGGCCGTCGCGGTGTCCGTGTGTGACGTCCAATACCTGTCCGATGGTCCCGTTCACCCACCGGTCGTGCGGGTCGTTGGTCAGCATCATGATCTGGGCACCGATCTTGATGCTGACCATCTCGGAGGCCGGCGGTTCGAACTCCGCGAACTCACCGGTGACCGAGGCCTCCAGTGACAGCGCCGCACCCGGGAGGCGTTCCAGGCGGCGGTTGTTGTGCGCGGTGGCCCTCCGATTGGTCGTGGTGAGGGTCAGCCAGAACTCGTCGTCCGGGGGAGTGAAGTCGGGGTCGGTGCGCTCGTTGAGTCTCTCGCGTGCGTGCCCGACGAGGACGCCCTCGCGGAGAGAGTTGAGGATTCGGGTCAGTTCGGGATCTCCCGATTGGCGGAACACGTGGGTGAGGTCGACGGTGGGGAAGTACTCGGGGCTGAAGTGGTGTGCGGAGAAGAAGTACGGGGTGTCGTACAGGCGGCCGAACCAGGCCCTGTCGCTCGTGGTCACGACCGGCGGCAGCTGGTAGAGGTCACCCACCAGGACGAGCTGCACGCCTCCGAACGGCAGTGTCGGGTCGGGGCCGAATCGCTCCAGTGCGACCACGATCATGTCGAACACGTCGGCCCGGATCATCGACACCTCGTCGAGAACGAGGGTCCGGACCCGTGAGAGTGCTCCGGCGAAGCGTCCGGGGCGGTACTCCGTGCTCCGGACATGGTCGACCGTGTGGCCGGGGCGGAAGCCGAACAGGCGGTGGATGGTGTAGCCGCCCACGTTGAGCGCGGCGATTCCCGTGGGTGCGGCGACGAGTGTCGCGTGCTGCGTCTCGTCGAGGAAGTGCCGGATGAGAGTCGACTTGCCCGTTCCGGCCTTCCCTGTGAGGAACAGGTCGTGCCCTCCGTGGAGAAGAGCGAGTGCGTGTCGGAGCTCGTCGGTGAGGATGACCGGCTGCGTGTCGTCGGCCCCGGCGCGTGGATCATGCGGGGTCATGACGCTCCTGTCGGGGAGGTGCGGGGAAGAAGACTGCGGGCCGGACCTCCGAGTGGAGATCCGGCCCGCGGCCTGCGTGCTGGTGGGATCAGTGCTCGCCGCCCCGGCGGGAACGGTTCTCCTCCTGCAGCGTGGTGAGCATGTGATGCTCGCGCTCGTGCTTGTCGTGGCTCGCCTTGTCGAGCAGCGTCGCCTCGTCGGCCGGGTCGGCCGAGAGCGCGCCGTGCGGCGGGCGACCGGCGGCACCGAGCTGGTTCATCTTGCTGGGCACCTTCGCGCCGGCATACTCGAGCGGGACGGCGTGTCCGTGCTCGTCGACCTCGCCGAGCGGCTGGTGGACCTCGATGAACTCGCCCTGCGGCATCCGCATGATGATGCCGGTCTCGATCCCGTGCTCCAGCACCTCGCGGTCGGCACGCTGCAGACCCAGGCAGATGCGGTACACCGAGAAGTAGACCAGCGGCGGCAGCAGGATCAGCCCGATTCGGCCGGCCCACGTGGTGGCGTTCAGCGAGATGTCGAAGTGGTACGCGATGAGGTCGTTGGAACCCATCAGGACCAGGATCACGTAGAACGTGATGGCCATCATTCCGGCGGCGGTGCGCACCGGCACGTCACGAGGACGCTGCAGCAGGTTGTGGTGCGCGGTGTCGCCCGAGAACTTGGCCTCGAGCCACGGGTAGGCGAACATCAGGGCGACCATGCCGCCGAGCATCACGGCGACCCAGACCACGGCGGGCACGGTGTACGGCCCGAGGTAGAGCTCCCAGGCCGGCATCACACGGGCGCCGCCCTCAGTCCAGAGCATGTACCAGTCAGGCTGCGAACCAGCCGAGATGTGAGACGGGTTGTACGGTCCCAGGTTCCATATCGCGTTGATCGTGAACAGGCCCGAGAACAGCATGATGATGCCGACCGTGATGGCGCCGAAGGCGATCGACTTGACCGCGAACACCGGGAGGATGCGGACACCGACGACGTTGTTCTCGGTACGACCGGCGCCCGGGAACTGGGTGTGCTTCTGGTACCAGACCAGCGCGAGGTGCGCGGCGATGAGAGCCAGGATGATCGCCGGGATCAGCAGCACGTGCAGCACGTAGAAGCGCGGGATCATGATCATGCCGGGGAAGTCGCCGCCGAAGATCAGCCAGTGCATCCAGGTGCCGACGACCGGGAGTCCGACGATGATGCCCGAGGTGATCCGAAGGCCGGTGCCGGACAGGAGGTCGTCCGGGAGGCCGTAGCCGAGGAAGCCCTCGACGATGCCCAGGAGCAGCAGCACACAGCCGATGACCCAGTTGGCCTCACGCGGACGCCGGAACGCGCCGGTGAAGAAGATCCGGAGCATGTGGACGACCATCGAGGCCACGAACAGCAGGGCCGCCCAGTGGTGGATCTGCCGGACGAAGAGTCCGCCGCGGACCTCGAATGAGATCTCCAGCGCGGTGTCGTAGGCGCGCGACATCTCGACGCCGTTGAGTGGCGCGTACGCACCCTGGTAGATCACCTTCGACATGGAGGGGTCGAAGAACAGGGTGAGGTAGACACCCGAGATCAGCAGGATGATGAAGCTGTACAGGGCGATCTCGCCCAGGAGGAAGGACCAGTGCGTCGGGAAGACCTTGTTGATCTGCCGGCGCATGCCCTTGGCCATGGTGTATCGCGAGTCGAGGTTGTTGCCGACGGTCGCGAGGTGGTTGTTGTTACTCATGAACGACGCTCCCAGAATGCCGGCCCGACGGGCTCGATGAAGTCACCGTTGGCGACGAGGTAGCCCTCACTGTCCACGGCGATGGGCAGCTGCGGCAGTGCGCGCGCGGCGGGGCCGAACACCGGCTTGCCGTACTCGAGCGCATCGAACTGCGACTGGTGGCACGGGCAGAGGAACCGGTGGGTCTGCTGCTCGTACAGCGAGGTGGGGCAGGCGAGGTGCGTGCAGATCTTCGAGTAGGCGTAGATGTCGCCGTAGTTGAAGTTCTCCTGGCCTTTGCGCTTGATCACCCGTGCCGCGTCCTCGGGACGGAAGCGGATGAGCATGACCGAGTTACGCGCACCGTGGATCGAGTGCATGCCCTCTTCGAAGTTGCCCAGTGCGTGGGCGGGGAGGGGGAACACGGACTCGAGGGCTCCGGCGGCGAGATCGTCGATGTGGATGCGCTCCAGGCGGCTCTGTCCGGCCGGCACGTGGCCGTCGGGGAACACCTTGGCGGTGTCGCGACCGAGGTAGACCTTCTCGGCCGGGAGGCCGTCGGGACGGTTGTCGGAGGCGAGGGTCCAGCCGGTGGTGTGCAGCGTTCCGTCACCGGAGATGGTCATCGGTCCGCGCTTCCACGGGTTCTTGACCATGCCGCCCAGCGGGAGGATGACCGAGAGTCCGATGAGTCCGACGCTCGCACCGAGGAAACCGCCCATGACCTTTCGGCGGCCGAGGGTCGAGGTCTTCCACGAGTCGTTGAGCTCGGCGACGATCGTGCGACGGTCGAGCTCCTCCGACGCGCCGTCATGACGCGTCTGGACCGAGATCTCCTCGGGGATGAACTTCTTGGTGAACTGCACGGCGCCGAACCCGAGGAACAGGATCGACAGGCCGATGGTCAGACCGAGGAGCGGGGTGTAGGCCATGTAGAGCCAGTAGCCGCTCTCGCCCTCACCCTTGTGCTCCCAGGGCCAGAAAAGGTAGACCACGGCGAACGCGAGGGCGAGGATCGCGGAGAGTGCGAACCAGGTGGTGACGGTTCGTGCCGCGCGCTTCTCGGAGCGCGTCTCGACGCCCTCGGGCCAGCGGGCCCCACGGAACTTGACGTCGACCTCGTCGAGCTCGGTACCCAGACGGACGAGCTCGTCGTCGCTCATCCGGTCCAGGTCCGCAGGGGACGGGTTCTTGGGGGTCTCACTCATGAACGGGATCCGATCCACAGGGTCGCGCCGATTAGGGCGACGATGCCGACAAGCCACATGGCCACACCTTCGGTGACGGGGCCGAGGCCACCCAGGCCGTAGCCGCCGGGCGAGACCGCGGAGTCAGAGTTCTTGATGTAGGCGATGATGTCCTTCTTCTCGTCCGGCGTCAGCTGACGGTCGGAGAAGCGGGGCATGTTCTGGGGGCCGGTGAGCATCGCCTGGTAGATCTCCTGCTCGTTCGCAGGGTCCAGGATCGGTGCGAACTTTCCGCCCGAGAGGGCGCCGCCACGGCCGGTGAAGTTGTGGCAGGACGCGCAGTTGAGGCGGAAGAGCTCGCCACCGCGGGCCAGCTCCTCGGTGCGGCTCTCACCGGATGCGCCGCGCAGGCTCTCCATGGCGATACTGCCGTCAGGGTCGGTGACGATGCCCGGTCCGCCGCCGTACTGGTCGACGTAGGAGGCCAGTGCGACGACCTGGTGCTCGCTGTAGCGCGGCTTCTTACGCTCGGCCTGGGCCTCGTTGTCCGCGGCCGGCATACGTCCGGAGTGCACCTGGAAGTAGACCGAACCCGCACCGACGCCCACGAGCGACGGACCGCGGTCCTCGACACCCTGGAGGTTCTGCCCGTGGCAGGTGATGCAGGCGACGTCGTAGATCGACTTGCCCTCGGCGATGAGGGCTGCCTGGTCCTGCTGCGCGGTAGCGACCTGCGGCTCGGGGACCACGGCTGTGGCGATGGCTCCCGCGCCGAGGAGGCCGGCGGCGATGACGAGCGCGCCGGTCGCCTTGCGGCGCCGCTTGGTGGAGGTGGTCCGCGAGGAATCCGGCGCCTGGTCGGGCGCCGGCGTATCCGCAGCGGGTGGGAGAGGTGAGTTCATTGTGAGTTCCCTTTGGAGTTGGGACCTGCTGGACGCGGCGTCCTGCGGCCAGCTGACTACTGAATGAAGTAGATGGTGACGAAGAGGCCGATCCAGACCACGTCGACGAAGTGCCAGTAGTACGACACGACGATCGCCGCGGTCGCCTGTGCCGGGGTGAACCGCGACATCGTGGTCCTCATGATGAGCACGACGAAGGCGATGACACCCGCGGCCACGTGGAGACCGTGGAAGCCCGTGGTGATGAAGAAGACCGAGGCGTAGACGCTCGACGAGATCGTCACGCCCTCCATGACCAGGACTGCGTACTCGTACGCCTGCCCGACCAGGAAGACCGTGCCCATCACGGCCGAGATCGTGTACCACCGTCGGAGGCCGAAGACATCACCCTGCTCAGCAGCGAACACGCCCATCTGGCAGGTGAACGACGACGCCACGAGGATGACGGTGATCGTCACGGCGAACGGCACGTTCAGGTGCACGGGGTAAGAAGGCCAGTCACCTCCCGAATTAGCCTTGGAGACGAAGTACATCGCGAACAGCCCCGCGAAGAACATCAGCTCCTGGGACAACCAGATGATGGTGCCCACACTGACCATGTTCGGCCGATTCAGCGAATGAACACGCTGGGCCATGGCCGATCCTGAGTTATCTACTGCGCTCGTCACGTGCCCAAGTATGACCCCTGAGGTGGGAGGAGTCTGCATGGACCCCCGAAATCGGCGTGTCTTCTCAGCGTTTCCGCAGGTCGGTCTGGGAAGTGGCCGTGAGGACCACACTTTTCCGTCCCCTTGCAGGGCCTATCAGGGCTCTCTCAGTCGTTCGTCCGAGCGATCGGACTGCACGGTATACGGGGTGGGTGGGCGATCCATCCGGGCGTCTCGGTGGCACCATTGACGGCGAATGGTCGGCGCCGAGGTGTGGCGCCGCGCGGTCAGTTGGTGCGAGGAGGTCGGTGCACGTGGGCAGTACGACGGCGTTCGACGGGGGGCGCTCGTGGCCCGGAGTGCTCGGCGCGCTCACCGAGGGGCAGGACCTGGAGCCGGCGGACGCCGGGTGGGCGATGTCCCGGATCATGGAGGGCGTCGCGACCGACGCGCAGATCGCGGCCTTCGGCGTGGCTCTCAAGATGAAGGGCGTCACCGGTCCGGAGCTCGATGCCCTCGCGACGACGATGCTCGAGTACTCGCGACGCGTCCCGACGCAGCGGGAGTGCGTCGACATCGTGGGGACCGGCGGTGACCGCCAGGGAACCGTGAACATCTCGACCATGTCCTCGCTTGTCGTCAGCGCGTGTGGTGTCCCCGTCGCCAAACACGGGAGCCGCGCGGCGTCGTCCAAGAGCGGCGGTGCCGATGTCCTCGAGGCACTGGGGGTGAAGATCGACCTCGGTCCCGAGGACGTCGCACGCTGCCTCGAGCAGGTCGGAATCGGATTCTGTTTCGCCCCGGTGTTCCACCCGGCGTTCCGGTTCGTCGCGACCGCCCGCAAGGAGATCGGCATCCCCACTGTGTTCAACGTGTTGGGACCGCTGACCAACCCGGCCGCGCCGAGTGCGAATCTCATCGGCTGCGCGTTCGAGAACCTGATGCCCGTGATGGCGGAGGTCTTCGCGCGGCGTGGGATGTCCGCACTCGTCGTCCGTGGGTCCGACGGACTCGACGAGATCACCATGACCGGTCCCACCCGTGTTCTGCGGGTCGCGGACGGGCACGTTGACGAGGATTCGATCGAGCCCGGTGATTTCGGGATGCAGACCTGCTCCATCGAGGAGTTGCGAGGCGGGGACGGCGAGCACAACGCGGGCGTGGCCCGTGATCTGCTCTCCGGTGTGAAGGGACCGGTCCGCGACGCCGTCCTGCTCAATTCGGCCGCAGCTCTCGTGGCGTTCGACGGTGTCGAGCGCGGGGCGGACCTGGTTTCCGTCCTGCGGGCGGCGATTGACCGGGCCGCCACGGCGATCGACAGCGGCGCTGCCGCGCGGCTTCTCGAGAAGTGGGTCGAGGCGAGCCAGGGGCGCTGAGCGGCCCCCGGCCGCACCCCGGCCGCACCCCGGCCGATTCCTGATCTCGCGTCGGTCCCGGATCACCGTCCGGGGCGGTCGCGGTGTTCCGCGGCGGCACGTTCTGCGCGGTCGGCCCACCCGGTCAGGCGGTACGCCCCGTCCACCGGTAGTGACCAGGCCCCCTCGATCGACACGATCCGCGTGGGGGTGGAGTCGATCCAACGGTGCACCGCACGGACCTGGTCCGGGGTGGCGCCGGACAGCGGGCCGGGGCCGGGCCGGACGGTGGCAGCCGCGGCCCGGATGGAGGTGATGACCGGCATCGGCGACGCCCCGGCGGGAACTGTTCCCGAGCCCGCCAGTCGTCCGTGGCGGATCACCGCGACCTCCCAGGTCCGCCGTGCCCCGGCCTGGACCAGGACCAGCTCGCTCAGTGATGCGGTCGCCGCGAGCTCCTGTTGCCGCGCGAGCACCCGGACGAGCACGGCGCACCGGTCCCGCAGTCGGGCCGCTCTCTCGAACGCGCCGTCTGCGGCGAGCTGGTCCACCCGCGCGATCGTCGCGCGGAGTGGTTCCGAGTCGTGACCGGAGACGAGCGACTCCCAGGTCTGCTCTGTGGAGATGTCCCCGTGACCGTCGACGATGTCCGACCACGCCTCCCGCGCGTCCTCCGCTCGCCGGAACTGCCCGAGCGCGGCGTCGTGCCCCGGCGTCCTCTCGACGTGTCCTCGGGTCCCTCGCCCCCGGGGAGGGCTGAGCCACCAACCTCGACGGGGGCCACGCGAGCGGCGGTTGAACGGAGGCTGGAGGGAGTCGATGAGTTGTTCCTCGACCGTCCACGCCTCGAGCTGGTGTGCGCACGGGACCGCGTCGACGGAGGCAGCGAGTCCGACCATGGTGCGCATCCGGCCGCGGGTGTCGCCGCCGGAGAAGTAGGACCGGGCGCGCCGCCGGACGTTCACTGAGGACCCGACGTAGAGGGGCACGCCGGTCTCGTCGCGGAAGACGTAGACGCCCGGCCCGTCGGTGAGCGCGTCGGTGAGATGGGCGCGCCTACGGACCTCCGGGGAGAGCCTGCCGTCATAGGACTTGAGTTCGGAGAGGGTGGACACCCCGCAGTCGCCGACTCGTGAGATGAGGGCGTGGAGGACGTCGACGGTCGCGCGGGCGTCCTGCAGTGCCCGGTGGTTCGGCTCGACGGTGGAGCCCAGGTGGGCGGCGAGTGTCCCGAGCTTGTGCCCCCGGGTCTCGCCACGGTGCAGGACGCGGCGGGCCAGGGCGAGGGTGCACAGGGACGGGGGATCGGGCCACTGGTGGCCCGTGGACACCGCGGCGGCGCGGAGGAAGGACAGGTCGAACCGCGCGTTGTGTGCGACGAGCACCGCGCCGCGGGAGAACTCGAGGAAGGTGGCCATGACCTCCGGCAGTCTGGGCGCATCGATCAGGTCCGAGGGTGTGATGCCGGTGAGTGAGGTGATGTGTCGGGGCAGGGTGCCGTCGATCGCCACGAAGGTCGAGAGCTCCGCCTGGACCTCACCGCCCCGGACCCGTACGGCGCCGATCTCCGTGATCTCGTCGCCGTCGGCGCTGGTCCCGGTGGTCTCGAGGTCGACGACGACGAAGGTCACCTCTGACAGGAGGGGTTCGATGTCGTCGAATGCGGCCTGAACGCCGACCGACGGCGCGGTGCGGGTTCCGGCCGAGGTCCGGGAGGGCGAGCCGAGCATGGGCAGACGATATCGCCGGGGTACGACACGACCGCGCCGGGACTCGTCGGGAGAGACGATGTCGTACCCCGCTTCTAGTGTCCGGTCCGACAGGCGCATCAGATCGCTGATCGCGGTGCGATAACGGATGGGCAACACGCCCGGTACAGATTGTGAGGTAGATCATGCTCTCTGTCGACTGTGCGGGGTGCCCCGCCGGCCCCCGTGGGTGTGAGGGATGCATCGTAGACGTCCTGTTCTCGGAGGACGCACAGGTAGACAGGCTGTCGGAGGAGTCATGTGGCTATGTTCTCGAGCCTGATGTGCGAGCAGCGATCGGAGTCCTGCTGGATGTCGGGATGCTCACCGACGTGGAGATTCTGGCGATGAACAGCGCCGCGTGAGTGGGTGGCTGGACTTCAGCGAGACGGTTTCGTAACCTTTTCGAGACCTCGGAAGTCATCACCCGCCCACCGGCGGGGGCCGGGGTCAACACCTAAGCACCGCGAGGTGCGCCGGGGAACCAAGAACTATTGGGGTGAATCGCCCGGAGGCCACACGGCCTCAAGGCGTAGGACAGACTTCCGTGTCCGAACCCGTCAGCTAACCCGGTCGGTGTCGCAGGAAGAAAGAGGAAAGCTTCTCGTGGGAGCCCACAGCATCAAGACCAGTTCGACCGGTCGTCGTTTCGCCGCCGCCGGACTGCTCGCGGCCGGAGCGGCCGTCGCCACCTCCGGTGCCGCCACCGCCGCGCCCGTGACCGTTGAGGTCCCTGCCGAGCTCCGGCTGCCGGGCGTGCCGGCCCAGGTCACCGTCGAGGTGCCCGAGGGCGTCGCCCTTCCTGCCGGTCTGCAGCAGATCGCCGCCGCGCCGGTCCAGGAGTTCGCCGCTCCCGCGCCGCAGGTCTCCACCGGCCAGAAGATCCTCGACGCCGCGTCGACCCGCGTGGGCTCGCCCTACGTGTGGGGCGCCACCGGCCCGAACTCGTTCGACTGCTCCGGCCTCACCTCGTGGGCCTACCAGCAGGCCGGCATCTCCATTCCGCGGACCAGCCAGGCCCAGATCGGCGGCGGCACCCCGGTCGCCAAGTCCGACCTGCAGCCGGGTGACATCGTCGCCTTCTACGGCGGCGCGAGCCACGTCGGTATCTACGCCGGCAACGGTCAGGTCGTCCACGCCCCGTACTCCGGCACCTCCGTGAGCTACGCCCCGCTGGACTCCATGCCTTTCTACGGCGCGACCCGCTACTACTGATCGGGTAATCGCAGTCGCCTGAAGCCCCGCTGATGCCGGTCACGTACCGGCACCAGCGGGGCTTCGTCGCATGTAACATCCGAATCTCGACACCCGATCCCTTGTCTGGCCCCTTCTTTCCCGGGGTGCCCCCGGCATCACGTCCGATGATTCGAGAGTTCGACCCTTGACGATGACCCGTACTCACCGCGCCGCCTCGGTCGCCGCCGCTGCTGTCTCCACGGCGATGGTCACGGTGCTCACGTTCGGAGGTGCCGCCTCCGCGCAACCGACTCCGCCCGTGCCCGCGGAATCCGGGTCGCCCGTTGCTGATCCCGCAGACCCGGCTGAGTCCGACGGCGCGGTCGACGGCGCGGTCGACGGTGCGGTCGACGGTGCGGTCGGTGAGGACCTCGCGGAGTTGTCCCGACTCTCCGAGGAGGCGGGAGCACTCGGCGAGGAGCTGCACAAAGCCCGCGCCGATCTGGACGGGGCGATCGCCGAACGGGACCGACGTGAGCGGGCCGCCGGGGTCGCCGGCGCGCTCGCCGCTGCGGCCGAAGGGGATGCCCGGCGTGACCAGTCGATCGTCGACCATCTCGCGACGATGCGTTACCGCGGAGGGGACACGGGTGCGACGCGTGCCGCCGTGCTGGCGGAAAGTCCTGAGGATCTCGTCCAACGACTCGACGCACTGAGGCGACTCTCCGGCGCCACCACGTCTGCACTGGATGCCTCCAAGGCCGCGTCGGCGGAAGCCACGAGACTTCGCGAGGAGGCGGCGGTGGCGGCCGCGGAGGCGAGGTCGGCCGCGCGGGACGCCGAGGACCGCACCAATGAACTGGACAGGCGTTCCGACGAGATGCGCGTCCGTATGGACGAGGTGCGCCGCCGGGTCGACGCACTCTCGGATGCCCAGCGGGCGATCTGGGCAGGCGGGCCGATCATGCCGGAGGGATACGTTGCCCCGCCCGTGGACGGGGTCAACACGGCCGCTCTGCGCACTGCTCTCACCAGACTCGGTTCGCCGTACGTGTGGGGTGCCACCGGGCCCTCCTCTTTCGACTGTTCCGGACTCATGGTGTGGTCGTACGCACAGGAAGGGAAGTCGCTGCCCCGGTCGAGTCAGATGCAGGCGGTGGCGGGATCTCCGGTCGCCATGGCGGACATCCAGCCGGGCGACCTGGTGATCTACTACCCGGGGGCGACGCACGTCGGGATGTACGCCGGCGACGGCCTCGTCCTCCACGCACCGACCTACGGGGTCCCGGTGAAACTCGAGAAGGTCGACGCGATGCCGGTGAGCGGGATCCGGCGCTACTGACGCTCCCCACCGGCTCGGGAGTTCCTCAGAAGTAGTGCCCGGTCCTGCGGCAGCCAGCGGCGGGTCGGGTGACAGTGCCAGCGGCGGGTCGGGTGACAGTGCCAGCGGCGGGTGGAGCGGCAGGTCTGGTGAGCGACGACCGCTGCATGTGGCACTCTCTGAATCGATGACCAAGACCCTGCTGATCACCAACGACTACCCGCCGCGCCCGGGGGGAATCCAGTCGTACCTCGAGACCTACCTCGAGTACCTCGACCCGGACGACGTCGCCGTACTGGCGTCGACCTTCCGAGGCGAGGAGTCCACCATGTACGACCAGAGCAAGCCGTATGTCGTGGAGCGGGTGCCCACCGAGATGCTCCTCCCGACTCCGGACCTGGCGACCCGGGCACGGCGTCTGGCCGAGGACTTCGGCGCCTCGACGATCTGGTTCGGGGCGGCGGCGCCGCTGGCGGCCATGGCCCCGGTTCTCCGTACGGGGCCGGTCACGCGGATCGTGGCGAGCACGCACGGTCACGAGGTCGGCTGGTCTATGCTCCCCGGATCGAGGCAGATCCTGCGACTGATCGGCGACTCGACCGACGCTGTCACCTATGTCAGTGACTACACCCGCCACCGGTTCACGTCCGCGTTCGGTCCACATGCCCGACTCGTGCACCAGCCGGGTGGGGTGGACACGGACCGTTTTCGTCCGGACCCCGCGGCGCGGAAGGCGATCCGTGAGCGATACGGGGTGGCCGACAGGGACGTGATCGTCTGCCTGTCCCGCCTCGTGCCACGGAAGGGTCAGGACATGCTCATCCGAGCGCTGCCCGAGATCGCCAGGCGGGTGCCGGGGGCGGTCCTCGTCGTCGTCGGCGGAGGCCCCTATCGGCGCACCCTCGAGGGACTCGCCCGGCGACACAGGGTTACCGACCGCGTGATCTTCACCGGCCGTGTCCCCGCCGAGGAGATCGTCGACCATCACCGCATGGCGGATGTCTTCGCCATGCCGTGCCGCACGCGCGGCGGGGGACTCGACGTGGAGGGCCTGGGGATCGTTTACCTCGAGGCCTCCGCGTGTGGGGTGCCCGTCGTGGCCGGCCGGAGCGGGGGAGCGCCCGAGACCGTCCTGGACGGTCGCACCGGTGCGGTGGTCGACGGCACGTCGCTGGCCGACATCACCGACGCCGTCGCCGGGATCCTGGGTGACCGGCCACGGTCGGCGGCGATGGGGATGCGCGGCCGCAACTGGGTACTCGACCGCTGGCGCTGGGAGGATCTCGCTCGGGACATGGAACGCGTGCTCTCGGGCCGGTGACGGCCGAGAACACGCGTTCCGGGGTGGTCGGCGGCGAGCATCTCGCCGCCGGGCGGATCAGGCGCCGGGTCGATCAGGCGTAGAGCGCCTCGATCTGCGAGGCGTACTTCTGGTGGACGATGTTCCGCTTGACCTTGAGTGACGCCGTGAGCTCTCCGGTCTCCTCGGTGAACTGGTCCGGGAGCACGTGGTACTTCTTGACCGACTCGGTGTGCGAGACCGCCCTGTTCGCCGCCGTCAGCGCCTGGTCGAGGTGCTGGATCATGGTGGCGTCCTTGAGGAGCTCGTACAGCGAGCCGGTCTTGCCGTTCTGCGTCTTCCAACGCTCGAGGGCCTCTGGGTCGAGCGTGAGCAGAACAGACACGAACGGCTTGCCGTCGCCGACACATACGGCCTCGGCGATGAGCGGATCCGCCCGCAGGGCGTCCTCGAGCTGCGCGGGGGCGACGTTCTTGCCGCCGGCGGTGACGATGATCTCTTTCTTGCGGCCGGTGATCCTCAGGTACCCGTCCTCGTCGATCGATCCGAGGTCACCGGTCCGGAACCAGCCGTCGGAGAACGACTCGGCGGTCGCCTTCTCGTTCTGCCAGTAGCCCGTGGCGACGACCGGACCCGAGACCTCGACCTCTCCGTCCGTGGCGAGGCGGACCGCGCACCCCGGAAGCGGCTGACCGACACTGCCGATGCGGAGGTTGCCGGGGGTGTTGACCGTGATCGCCGCGCAGGTCTCCGTGAGGCCGTAGCCCTCGAAGATGTTCACCCCGATGCCGTCGAAGAAGTGCGTGAGGCGCTCACCGAGTGCCGCACCTCCCGAGATCGCGATCTCGCACCGGCCACCCAGCGCGGCCACGAGCTTGCCGTAGACGAGCTTGGAGAACAGTGCGTGACGGAGCTTGAGCACCGGACCGATCCGACCGGCCTGACGGGCCTTGGAGTAGGCCACCGCGGTGCCCGTGGCCTTCTCGAACATCCACGCCTTGAACGCGCCGCCGTCCTGGGCGGTGGCCTGTGCCTTGGTGAACACCTTCTGGAACACACGGGGCACCGCGAGGATGTAGTGCGGACGCATCTCCCCGAACGTGTCCACCAGGTTGGCGATATCAGAGGAGTGCGCGATGGTGACCCCGGCGTGGAAGCCGGCGTACGTGATGGCACGGGCCAGCACGTGGGCCAGCGGGAGGAACATCACGGTGGTCGCGTCGTCGCGCAGGTAGGACTTGAACGGCGTCTCGAGCACCGCCAGCGTCTCGGACATGAAATTCCGGTGGGTGAGCATGCAGCCCTTGGGGCGGCCGGTCGTCCCGGAGGTATAGATCAGTGTCGCCGGGGAGTCGGCCCGAACCGACGCGCGACGGGTGTCGAGGACGGACTCGTCGACGTCCGCGCCCTCGGCGATCAGGGCATCGATGACGGGGGAGTCGCCGTCGATCACCGCGACGGCGGGCACGGGGGACAGGCCCTCGACGCCCTCGCGGGCCAGCGCGGCGTGGGTGTCCTTCTCCACGATGATCAGGCGCGCCGACGAGTCCTCCATGATCCAGCGGATCTGGTCGGAGCTCGAGGAGTCGTACACCGGGACGGTGACGCCGCCGACAGCCCAGATGGCGAAGTCGATGACGTTCCACTCGTACCGCGTCGAACAGAGGAGGGCGACCCGGTCTCCGGCCTCGATACCGCGGGCCACGAGTCCCCGTGCGACCGAGCGGACGGTGTCCGCGAACTCCTTGTTGGTCACGTCGATCCAGCGTCCGTGGACCGGGCGCTGGAACGCCACGTTGTTCGGGGTCCGCGCCGCACGGTCATACGCCGACTGGACGCAGGACCAGTCATCGTCGACGGTGAACTTGGCGGGTGCGGCGACGTATTCGCGCAAAGGGTCCTCCCGGTGGAAACGATCGCAGTATGTCTGGAAACACACTATCCCCGTGGCTGTGTAACAGGTAAGGCACCCGTCGTAACAGGTGAGGCGACCGTCGAGCCCGGCCACGCCACCGGGGGATTCCGGGCACTCGGCCCTCGGCGGCGACGCATCGTGGAGCCCGATATGTGAAGCTTGGGGGTATGAGCGACGACAACGGTGTACCCGAGGCCTGGCCGACCCGGGACTCCACGGTGGTCGAGGCGACGCCGGACAACGTCATGGCCGTGATCTCCGATTTTCCCGGGTACCCCGAGTGGTCCAACTCGATCCGGGTGACCGAGGTCCTGACGACGGGCTCCGACGGCAATCCGAGCAGGGTGCGGTTCGAGCTCCTCGCCGGAGCGATCGCCGACGAGTACGTCTTGGTCTACTCGTGGTCCGAGGACGGACGCGGAGTCGAATGGCAACTGGAGTCCTCGACGTTGCAGTCGTCACAGCACGGCAGTTACCGACTCGAGCCCGTCGCCGGCGGGACGCGTGTGGACTACGAACTCGAGATCGAGCTCGCCGTCCCGGTGATCGGGAGCCTGCGCACCCGGGCCGAACGCCGGATCCTCGGGGACGCCCTCAGCGAACTGAAGAGGAGGGCCGAGGCCCGGTGATGGACACCCATGTCGTCGTCGTCCTCGGGGGAGATCCCACCAGACGCGCCGAACTGACCGCGGACGTCATCGCCCGCACCGCGGGTTCCGCCCTCGTCCTGACCGGCCACCCCGACGCCGTGGACCCACGGCTCGACACCACGGACGTCGGGGCCGTCGAGGTGCGCGCGGACGACCCGGTCGCCCGCACACAGGCCTACCTGTCCGGCGCGGTGGATCCCGGGGACGACGTGCTGGCGGCGCTGTCCGCGGGCAGCGACACTCCGCTGTCCGCCGTGCTCGGCTGGGAGTACACCCGACGGGCCGCGGCCTCGGGGTACTGGGACGTGGTGGTGGTGGAACTCGATGGTGACCTCGCCGCGGTCCGTCGCCTCGCGGCGGCCGGCGAGCTCACGGCCTTCGTCGATAGTCGGTGGCCCGCGCACGTCCGGTTCGCGTCGATGGCGGCCGGTGACATGGCCGACCCCCGCGTCCGAGAGGCGCACCGGCTGTCGCTGCTGGCCGCCGACGTCACGGCGTTCCTCTCCGGCCCCCTCGAGGTGGTCGTGGCGGGCGAGGCCCCCGAGCGGACCGAGGCGATGGCTGAGCTGGCCCGGGGTGCGGTGACCCCCGACATCGAGCTCGACGACTCGGGCGAGTACCTCGTGGCCTACCCGGCCCCGACGATGCCGACCGGTGCCGGAACCGTCGACGGGAACCTGCTCCGGCTCGACCACGACGGATTCCGCGCCATCCTACGACTGCCGTCGGTGCTGGCACGGTGCACGCTGGAGGACTCCCACTACGACAGTGACACCCGCAGCGTCGTGCTGCGATTCGTCCCGGACCCCGACTTGTGGCCGAGTCATCTCGTACCGTCGGGCTCCACCCGGCACGCCGGGTAATATCCACGCACGACGATCCCACTCGACCCGAGGACCGGTGACCAGGTTGCTGTACTGGCTGTTCAAGTTCGTGCTCATCGGGCCCTTCCTGCGGTTGACCAGTCGACGGGTCGTGACCGGCCGGGAGCACTTCCCCCGCGAGGGAGCCGCCCTGCTCGTGGGCAACCACCTCTCCGTCGCTGACTGGCTGTTCATGCCGCTGCTCATGCCGCGTCGCGTGACCTTCCTCGCCAAGAGCGACTACTTCACCGGCACCGGCATCAAGGGCGCACTCAGCCGCTTCTTCTTCGCCGGTTCCGGTCAGCACCCCATCGACCGCACCAACGCCGACGCCGCCCAGGCCGCGATCAACGCCGGGCTGGAGGTACTGGGTGAGGGCGAGATCCTGTGCATCTACCCCGAGGGCACGCGGTCCCCGGACGGCCGCCTCTACCGGGGCAAGACCGGGCCCGTCCGCGTCGCGATGCGGGCCGGGGTGCCGATCGTCCCGATCGGTGTGACCGGAACCGGCGACTACATCCGCTGGCTCACGCGGCCGCGTCTCGGACGTCGACCGGAGATCCGGGTCATGGTCGGGGAGCAGTTCGACATCACCCCGTGGGCGGACCGTGTGGGGGACCGCGCCGCCGAGCGCGAGATCACCGATCAGCTGATGCTCCGGATCCAGGAGCTCACCGGTCAGGAATACCTGCCGGACACCTACGGGGCGGACATGAAGAAGCGCTTCGAGCAGGTGCGCGCGTCCGGCCGAAATCTCCTCGACCAGCCTGCCGGCGAGCAGAGCTGACGAGGTGCGCTACTTCTACGACTGTGAGTTCATCGAGGACGGCACGACGATCGAGTTGATCTCAGTGGGGGTCGTCGCCGACGACGGCCGCGAGTTCTACGCCGTCTCCACCGAGTTCGACGCGGCCGCCGCAGGCCCCTGGGTCCGTCGCAACGTGCTGCCCAAGCTCCCCAGTCCGTCCTCGCCCGCCTGGATGTCCAGGGCGCGGATCCGTGACGAGTTGTTCGACTTCGTCACCGCACCACCGACCGGTGGCGTCGAGATGTGGGCCTGGATCGGCGCGTACGACCACGTGGCGGTGTGCCAACTCTGGGGTGACATGACCGCACTGCCGGCCGCCATGCCCAAGTTCACCCGGGACGTGCGGCAGCTGTGGGAGATGGCCGGCAGGCCCGAACTCCCCGCGCACCCTGGCGGATCACATGACGCGCTGGCTGACGCGCGCCACGCGATGATGCGGTTCCGGGCGATCGCCGCGAAATCGCCTCACCTGGGACTCTGACGCCCCGGGTCGCGTCACGTCGCGTATTCTCGCGCAGGTGAGTAACTGGACAGTCGACGTCGACATCGCACAGCTCCCCGAACTGCCCCCGCTCTCCGCGGACCTGGACAGGAAGCTGGCGGATGCGCTCTCCCGGCCGGCCCTCCAGCAGCCGTCGTGGGACCCCCAGCACGCTGCCGCGATGCGTAAGGTCCTCGAGAGTGTGCCGCCGATCTGTGTCGCCTCCGAGGTCGAGCACCTCTCGGACCGTCTCGCCGAGGTGGCCCACGGGCGGGCGTTCCTCCTCCAGGGCGGCGACTGCGCGGAGACCTTCGAGGCCAACACCGAGCCCCACATCAAGGGGGTGCTCCGCACCCTCCTGCAGATGTCCGTCGTCCTGACCTACGGTGCCTCGATGCCCGTGGTCAAGGTCGGCCGCATCGCCGGCCAGTACGCCAAGCCACGCTCCGCGGACCGTGACGGCGCCGGTCTGCTGTCCTACCGTGGGGACATGGTCAACGCCCTCGAGGCGGACGAGGAAGCCCGGCAGCACGACCCGTCACGGCTGGTCCGCGCCTACGCCAACGCGGCCGCCGCGATGAACCTGGTCCGGTCGCTGACCGCGTCCGGGACCGCTGACCTACACCGCGTGCACGAGTGGAACATGGAGTTCGTGGCCGGTTCCCCGGCCGGCGCCCGGTACGAGGCGCTGGCAGCCGAGGTCGATCGCGGACTGCGCTTCATGGATGCCTGCGGTGTCTCGGACGCCAACCTCCGCTCGGCGGACATATACTCCTCGCACGAGGCGCTCGTCCTGGACTACGAGCGCGCCATGCTGCGCCTGGCCGACGACGGCACGGGACTCAGCGGCGACGCCGAGCCGGGCCTGTACGACCTGTCGGCCCACTTCCTGTGGATCGGCGAGCGGACCCGTGGGATCGACGACGCCCACGTGGCGTTCGCGTCGATGATCCAGAACCCGATCGGCCTCAAGATCGGTCCCACCACGAGCCCGGAACTCGCGGTGGAGTACGTGAAGAAGCTCGATCCGGACAACCGTCCCGGCCGCCTGACCCTTGTCTCCCGTATGGGCAACGACAAGGTCCGCGAGGCGCTGCCCCCGATCGTCAGGGCGGTCGAGGAGACCGGTCACAAGGTGATCTGGCAGTGCGACCCGATGCACGGCAACACCCACTCCACGTCGAACGGCTACAAGACCCGTCACTTCGACCGGATCATCGACGAGGTGCAGGGCTTCTTCGAGGTCCACCGGGCGATCGGGTCGCATCCCGGCGGCATTCACATCGAGCTGACCGGCGAGGACGTCACCGAGTGCCTGGGCGGCGCCCAGGACATCTCGGACCTCGACCTCGAAGGCCGCTACGAGACCGCCTGCGACCCCCGGCTCAACACCCAGCAGTCGCTGGAGCTGTCCTACCTGGTCGCGGAGATGCTCCGCAGCTGACGGTCCTGCCCAGGGCTGCGGTTAAGCCCGGGGCGGCAAGTCTGTCCAGGCCGCGGCTCAGCCCAGGGCGTCGATCTCGACCTCGGTGCCCCGGGCAACGAGCTGACCGGGCAGCGGAGTCTGTCCGTAGACGATGCCGCTGCCGGTGCCGGTGTCGATGGTGGCCTCCAGCCCGGCCTCCCGGAGGGTCTTGCGGGCGTCGGAGGCCTTGGCCCCCAGGACCACGGGCACGCGCACGGAATCCGACGGGACCACACGCAGGACCGCGTTGACCGGGTCGAGTCGGGTGCCGGCGGGCGGCTCCGTGCTCACCACACGTCCGTCGGTGATCCGACGGTCGGTGACGGCTGGCTCGGTGACGATGGTGAACCCGGCCTTCTCGAGGACCTCGGTCGCCTCGTCGAGCGGGACGTCGCGGATGTCGGGCACCGTGAGTGCGTTGGAGACCAGCAGCGTCACGGCGTCGCCCCGGGACACGTCTGAACCGGCGTCCGGGCTGGTGCCCACGGCGTGCCCACCGTCGACCTCGTCGTCGTAGACCCTCTCCACCTCGGACACGGTCAGGCCCACACCCTCGATCGCGGCACGCGCCTGGTCCTCCTGTAGCCCCACCACGTCGGGCACGGCGACCGGTGCCGGACCGGAGCTGGTGACCATCGCCACCCGGGTCCCCACGTCGACGGTCGTGCCGGGACGCGGGTCCAACGACACGACCTCGCCCACGGGGACCGAGTCGGAATGGGTGGTCTCGCCGCGCACGGGCTCGAGGGAGTACTCACGAAGCACCGCCGACACCGCGTCGGTGGACCGGTCCGCGCCGACCTCGGGCACGACCGGGCGGCCCACCGAGACCAACAGGTCCACGGTGTCGCCCCGGGGGATCCGTGATCCGGCGGCGGGATCTGTTCCCATGAGCTGGCTCGGGGGAACGTCGTTGCTGAACGCGTCACGCGTGGTTGCCGTCAGTCCGATGCCGGTGACGGCCTCGGTGGCCTGCCCCACGGACATGCCCTGCACCGAGGGCACCTCGACGAACCGGCCCGATCCGAGCCACCATCCGGCGACTGCCAGGGCGATCGCGGCGGCGAGCACCACGATCAGCCACAGCAGTCCCGGTTTGCGACGGGGACGAATCATGTCCCGCTGCGGCGCCACCTCCACTTCTCCCGGAGGATAAGGGCCTGCCGCGGCACCGTTCCAGTGCTGCGGGTGGCCGGAGGGATCAGGGGCGTGCTCATCGGGATGTCCGCCGGTCCCCGGCGGTCCACCGGACCCGGGTGGGGCCCCCGTGGCGGGGATCATCCGTGTCTCGACGCGGGTCGGCACGGGACCGGCCCCGTGCCGGACGGCCTCGCCGCTCTCCCTGTCGGCGGCGTCGAACTCGGACTCGCTGCCGGGGGCGGAGCGGGCGGCGTTGGCCCGGGCCCGCGACCACGAGGACTCCCGCGGCGCGGGGACCACGTAGTCGGGGAAGCGGCCGTCGCGGGCGGCGCGGCCGAGGTCCTGCAACATCTCGTCAGCGTCCGCGTAGCGGTCCGCGGTGCTGCGTCGGGTCGCGCGGAGCACGAAGTGGTCGAGGTCCTCGGCGACATGGTCCGAGTGGTCCGACGGCGCGGGGACGTCGGTCTCGAGGCGGCGGTAGGCCACCGCGATGTTGTTGTCGCCGCTGAACGGCGGTTCGCCGGTGAGCATCTCGTAGGCGAGCACCCCGAGGGAGTACAGGTCGGAGCGGCCGTCGGTGTCCGCTCCGGAGATCTGTTCGGGGGAGAGGTACGCGGCCGTGCCCATCACGACGCTGCTCGAGGTGGCGCGGGATTCGGCGACGGCGCGGACCAGGCCGAAGTCGGCGAGTTTGACGGCGCCGTTCGTGGAGATCAGCACGTTCTCCGGCTTGATGTCGCGGTGGACGAGGCCTGCGGCGTGGGCCTCGCTCAGCGCCCCGAGGAGGGGGCGCAGCACGGCGGCCGCCGCGTACGGGGGCATGGGCCCCCGCTCGTCGAGGAGCTCGCGCAGCGTGCCACCGGGGACGAGTTCCATGACGAGGAATGCGGTCTCGCCCTCGACGCCCTGGTCGAAGACCTGGACGATGCCGGGGTCCGAGAGCCGTGCGGCGGAGCGTGCCTCGAGAGTGAATCTGTCGACGAACGCCCGGTCCCCGGCGAGTTGGGGGTCGAGGAGTTTGACGGCCACGTGACGGTCCAGCCGCTCGTCGGTGGCGAGGTGGACGATTGACATCCCGCCGCGCGCGATCACGGCATCGAGCCGGTACCGCCCGTCGAGCAGTGTGCCCGGCCTCGGAAGCTGCGCGTCGTGGGTACTCATGAGGTCCATTCTGCCCCTCCCGTCCCCGATGTGGAATGCCGGAACCGGTGTCAGGTGTCCGGATGGCGCTACCGGGAGTCCCGACGCCGCTGGTGCTGCCCGTCGGGGGTCGGGGTACTAGCCTGGTGTCCGTGAGTAAGTTCCCGCACTGCGACGACGTCCTGCCCGCTGATGTCCCGACCGTCAACCTCCCGGAGGTCTCGGACAGGCTGGGCATCCCGGTCACCCGGGTGCACGATCTCCTGCGCGACGGCGCGCTGATCGCGATCAAGCGTGACGGCGTGGTGGTGGTACCGGAGGTATTTTTCGACGACGACGACGAGGTCGTGCGTTTCCTCCCCGGCCTCGTCTCCGTTCTCCGCGACGGCGGCTACCAGGACGACGAGATCCTGCGGTGGCTGTTCGAGGCGGACGAGTCCCTTCCGGGACGACCGGCAGACGCCCTCCACGGCCACCGGGCGCGTGAGGTCGTCCGTCGCGCCCAGGCCATGGCGTTCTGACCACAGGCCATCACTTTCTGACCGCGGTCCATGACGTTCCGAACCGGGGACCCGGACGTCAGGACGCCGTGACGTCTCCGTCCCGGCTGTCGGAGGTCGTCCGCCACCACCACGCCGCGGCGGCGACGGAGGCGAGAACCGAGGCCACCACGATCACTGGGCTGTAGAGGCTCGTCGAGCCGTTCGGCCCGATCGCCGTCACGAGGAACAAGGTCACCCCCACGGCTGCGGTCGTCGACCGCGGTCCGGGGCGTGCCAGCATCCAGAACGCGGTGACCCACACGTAGTACCAGGGCCACGCCAGCGAGTTGAGCACCATGAACGCGATCAGTGCGACGAGGACGCCGCGCACCGCGGTGCGTGTGTCGCGGCGGTACAGCCACCACACCACGACCAGCACGAGCGCCAGCGCGAGGCGGCCCACGTCCCGGGACACGGCGAGGATGTCGGCGAAACCGGGCGAGGAAATCACGGCGCCGAGCACGTGGGCCACGGCGGTGGGGACGCTGAGGTAGTTGATCACGCGGTCGGAGACGGAGATCGCGGAGATCCAGCCGAGTCCCGTGCCCGAGGCCAGCGTCGCCAGAGCGAACACGATCGACGCCGTTATCGCGGAGATCACCATGTCCTTGATCGCACCTGTCAGGGGGTGGCCACCGGGCCGGGCGTCGGGGGAGTGTCGACGTCGGTCGAGGGCGATCCACAGCAGGAAGGGCGCCACGATCACCGCGGTGGCCTTGAACGCCACGGCGAGGCCCACGGCCACGCCGGCCCACGCGTACCGACGGTCCAGCGTGAGGACCACCGCGGCGAGGCACGCCACAAGGGGGAACACCTCGTTGTGGAGGCCGCCGGACAGGTGGATGACGGTCAGCGGTGACGCGCCGGCCATCCAGACGGCCGGGCCGGCGTCGACCCCGAGTCGCCGGGCGGCGGCCACGATCAGCAGGAGCATCGCGGCGACGCCGAGCAGCACCACCACTCGCAGAAGGAGGATCCCGACCGTCGGGTGCCCTCCGGACAGTCCGGCCACGATGCGCATGAGCAGCAGGTGCAGGGGACCGTACGGGGTCGGGGTCGATCGCCAGTCGGGGCTGACCTCGTCGGTGAAGGGCCCGGGGTTGGCGTCCGGCCCGAGCTCGTAGGGATCGCCCCCGGCGCCGGTCATCGCGCCCTGGGCGAGGTAGGACCAGGCGTCACCACTGAACAGGGGGACGGCGGGGAGCAGCGGGACGGACCACAGCGCGGTGGCCCACGCGCCGTCACCGACGGGCAGGCGTCCGGCGACGGCGCGGGGTCCCAGGGCGAGCCAGGAGGTGACCAGGAGGAGGACGCCGATCCAGCACAGGATCAGCGCCAGGATCGCGCCGTGGCCGTAGGTGTAGCCGGGCAGACCCAGTGCCACGGCCGGCCCGCCGTCCGCGGGCAGCGCCCCGACGCCGAAACCGGCGATGGTGACCAGCGCCGAGCCGAGGACCCCGCGACGCAGGGCCGGTCCCGACGGGCCGGCGAGGGCGGTGCGCAGCGAGGTCGTCACCCGTGCCACCGGCGTCACCCGGGCTGTCGTGGTCGCCGGTGTGGACGACGACGACAACGACGCTCCCGTCTCCGGGGTCGGTTCGGTGGCCGGCGGCACGGTCTACGCCCGGCGGCGGGTGGCGGCCTCGGCCAGGTCCCGCAGGGTGTCCCGCCCGCTCGCGGTGACGGCGTCGGTGTCGATGGCGTCGAGCGCCCGGGTCGTCAACGTGTCGATCTCCGCCTCGACGGTGGCAACGGCGCCGGAGTCCACGAAGATGCGGCGGACCCGCTCGAGCGCGGCCTCGTCGAGTTCCGTGCCGAGGACACCGAGCACGAAGTCGACGTCGGCCGGGTCGGCGAGGGTCGTGGCCCGGGCGAGGAGCAGCGTCCGCTTGCCTTCTCGGAGGTCGTCGCCGGAGGGCTTGCCCGTGACCGCCGGATCGCCGAAGACCCCGAGCAGGTCGTCCCGGAGCTGGAACGCCTGGCCCACGGCGATGCCGTAGTCCCGTAGCGCCGAGATGGTCTCGGGGCCCGCACCCGCGAGCTCCGCACCGATGTGGAGCGGACGATCGACCGTGTAGGCGGCGGTCTTGAAGCGGTTCACGCGAGCCGGGGTGACCTCGTCGGTGGCGCCCGAGGCCTCCGCGAGGATGTCGAGCATCTGCCCGGAGAGCACCTCGGTCTTCATCGCGTACCAGGGCGCGAGCGCCCTGGTCAGTGCGTCTCCGCTAACGCCGGAGGTCACGAACATCTCGTCCGCCCAGGTGAGGGCGAGGTCTCCGAGGAGAATGGCCTGCGAGACGCCGTACCGACCCGCGTCACCCTCCCAGTCCGCGTCGCGGTGCGCCGCTTCGGTCCTGCGGTGGACCGTCGGTCGGCCCCGGCGGGTGTCGGAGGCGTCGATGATGTCGTCGTGGACGAGCGCGCAGGCCTGGATCAGTTCCAGGGCCGCGCAGGCGGTCACCACCTCGTCGGGAACCGGCGCGCCATCAGGGTCCGCGGCGGTCCATCCGGCGAGCGCGAACCGGGGGCGCATGCGCTTGCCGCCGTCGAGCACGAAGTCCGACAGCAACCCGACCAGGCGAC
The DNA here is from genome assembly GCF_026011735.1 of Dietzia sp. NCCP-2495. Lineage (GTDB taxonomy): Bacteria > Actinomycetota > Actinomycetes > Mycobacteriales > Mycobacteriaceae > Dietzia. Next base: position 340,399 of record NZ_BRVN01000002.1, read on the forward strand.
CCACCCTGCCGTCGACGCCGTCCACGACCGCGCGTCGCCCGTCGATGTGACGGCGGAGGGCGGCGAGGACGCGTTCTCCGTCGTCGGGACGAGTCTCCGGGGCCAACGGGCACCTTCCCTTCCGGGCATCCGGTGTGGACGCCCTCGTCGTCGACGATCCTAGTCGGCGGGCGGACAAGGGGCTTTCCGCGCGTCGGGCTAGTCTGGTCGTGTGACCCAGCTTCCCGATTTCGTTCCGACGGACGGTGGCCGGCACCCGAGCATCGTGGAGCGGATCGCCGCGTCGACCACTCCCCGGGTTCCGTTCTCCGTGGAGTTCTACCCGCCTCGTGACGAGGCCGCGGAGGACCGGCTCTGGCGGGCCGCCTCGGTGTTCTCGGAGCTCGGGGCGTCGTTCGCGTCCGTCACCTACGGTGCCGGTGGATCGACCAGGGACCGCACGGTCCGGGTGGTCGAACGCATCGTGCGGGAGACCGACATCCTGCCGATCGCCCACCTCACAGCGGTCGGTCACACTGTCGACGAGCTGCGCGAGATGATCCGCCTGTACGGCGAGGCCGGTGTGTCGAACATCCTGGCTCTCCGAGGTGATCCGCCGGGCGATCCGCTGGGTGAGTGGACCGCACATCCCGAGGGGCTCCACTACGCGGCGGAACTGGTCCGTCTCATCCACGGGGTGGGCGACTTCCACGTCGGCGTCGCGTCGTTCCCCGAGGGGCACTATCGCGCACGCGATCTCGATCACGACACGGAGGTGTTGGTCGGCAAGCTGCGCGCCGGTGCCGAGTACTCGATCACGCAGATGTTCTGGGACGTGGACGACTATCTGCGCCTGCGTGACAGGGTCGTCGCGGCCGACCCGGAGCAGGGTGCCAAGCCGATCATCCCCGGCCTGATGCCGGTGACGAGTCTGCGGGTCGTCCGCCGGATGGTGGAGCTGTCCGGCTGTGAGCTTCCGAGGGGTCTCTCGGACAAGCTGCGGTCGGCCGCCGGTGACGGCCCCGAGGAGGACCGGCCGGCGGTGCGCGAGGTCGGGATCGAGTTCGCGACCGGACTCTGCGAGCGGCTCATCGCCGAGGGCGCCCCGTGTCTGCACTTCAACACGCTGAACTTCTCCCGCGCGACCCACGAGGTCCTGGCGAATCTGTCGATGGTGCCGTCAGCAGGACTGTCGGTCGGTTCGAACTGAGCCGGGCGTCGGCTCAGCGCACCAGCCGGTCGGCGCGTGCTCGCGACGTCCGGGCTGCCAACACGGTGCCGATCGACACCAGCAGTGCGGCGCCGATCCCCACGATCATCCACACCGCGAAGCCTCGGGCGGCGGGATCGGGGTAGGACGACGAGGCCTGCATCCGGGTGATCGATCCCGGCGCCGGGTTCCAGCTGACGGTGTTCCCCGCCCCCACGGTTCCGTTCGTCTCGCTGATGCGATTGGGAAACGTCAAGTCGACCTGGGTGGTGGAGTTCTCCGACCGATCCGCCGGAACTCCGGACAGGTCCACCGAGCCGCTGAACGTCACGGTGTCACCGCTCCGCCGGAAACTCATGGTGTAGGGCCTGGCCCCCTCGATGTCCACGGCCAGCGCGAGCGCGTCGATCTCGGCGAACGTCAACTGGGTGAAGTAGATCTCCTTGCCGGTGAAACCGTCAGCGGAGTACGGGGTGATCCGGACCTTGTTCTCGAGCCCGGACGGCGTGCCGATCCGGTCCAGCGCGGCTGCCTGGGAGGCCTGATCCGCGGCGACGAGGATACGACCGGAGACGGTGTCGTCCTTGCGGACACTCATCTGCGCGTTGAGCTGCAGGCAGCCGGTGAGGACGAACAGCATGGTGACCAGTGCCGTGACACCGGCCAGCCGCCTGGTCAGAGGCGACCGTCCAGGGGCTGCGGTCACTGGTGCGGTCGTCTGTGGTGCGGTCACGGCTGTCATTGTGCCCGCGCGGCCCGCCGACGGCGTCCCGACGTGCCGAGTCGACGACTGACCAGTCGGGCGACGGTCCGGCCGCTCGTCCCGATGACCCCGCCACCCGGATGTGTCGAGGCGCCGGCGAGGAAGACCCCGTCGGCGCCGGGCACGGTGTGGCCGCGGAGATCCGGATGCGGGCGCATGGGCAACATCTGGTCCAGTGACATCTCGACGTGCATGACGTTGCCTCCGATGAGCCCCAGTTCGGTCTCGAGGTCTTCCGGGGTCTGGACGTGTCGGTGGATGATCGAGTCGGCCAGACCCGGGGCGAATCGATCAGCGGCCGCGATGATCCGGTCGGCCTCACCCGGCCCGGCCTCCGCCCAGGACCGACCGCCGTCGAGGTGCCGCGGATGCCACTGGGACCACAAGGTGAGCTCGTGACGTCCCTCGGGTGCGAGTGAGGGGTCGAGCGAACTGAAGCTCATCGCGAGCACGGCCGGGTCCTCGTCCAGGCGTCCTGCGGCGGCGTTCCCGTACCGACGGTCCAGCTGCCGTCGATCAGTGACGAGGAGCTGCAGTCCGTGGGAACTGTCGGTGATCGGGACTCCCGGGTATCGGGGGAGGTCGTTGGTCCCGAGCCTGACCACCATGCCCAGTCCGAATCCCGGGCGGATCCGGCGACGCCAGCCGTCGAGAGTGGTGGCGGGGAGCGCCGGGTCGAGAAGATCCAGCGTCGTGTGGACGTGGCAGGCGGCCACGACGGCCGAGCAGTCGAGTGTGCCCCCACCCGCGGTCTCGACCCGCCAGCCCTGTCCCCGCCGCCGGATCGCGGTGGCACCGTCGCCGGAGGTGATGGTGCCCCCCTCCGACCGGACCACCGAGACCAACGCGTCGGCGAGGGCTCCCGAGCCGCCGATCGCACGCCCCGGTGGGATCGAGTGCATCAGGGCGGCGAACCCGATCATCGGTGCGGTCGCCGGATGCGACATCGGTGGGCCGGACTGGGCACCGAACCACGAGAGCGCCGCCTTCAACCGCTCGGAATCGAATGTGGCGTCGAGGAGTGCGTCGCCCGAGGAGAGGAACGTCTGGACCGCACCGAAGGGATCACGGAGGTCCTCCATCCCGAGAAACGCCGATCCGAGGCCTGCCGCGGTGGGTCGTACCGCGAAGCCCTTCATCATGCGACCCGCGAGTACCTCCCACCGGCGGACGAACGACCTGTAGGCGTCGGCGTCCGCCGTGCCGCAGGCGTCGGCGATGCTCCGGCAGGTGGCGTCCAGATCTCGGTGGAACACGATCGGTGGTTCGTCGGATCCCGGTGGTGCCGGCGCGAATCCCCAGGGGTCGCAGTCGACGTACCGGAGTCCGTGGGCCGCGAGATCGAGCTCTTCGGGGATGCCCGTGTGCCGGATCATCAGATGTGCCGACGACCCGCGGTCGGTCAGGTGCCCCGGATACCTCTCGACGGTCGAGGTCGCCCCACCGATGACGGTGTCCTTCTCCACGACGTGGACGTCGAGTCCGGACCGTGCGAGGTAGGCCGCACAGGTCAGGCCGTTGTGGCCGGACCCGATCACCACGACGTCATGCGACCGTGTCATCTCGGCGCCTCCCCGTCGTCCAGGGGCAGGGGACGGGACAGTACGGCGAACGGCCTGGCGTCTCCGTCGAACCTGTGGTCCCGGAGGACATCGCCGAATCCGAGGGAGCGGTACAGCTTCCACGCGCCGTTGTCCTCGTCCTCGACCTCCGGCGTGGAGAGCATCACCGTGCCTTCGGGACGCTCCGCGAGGAAGCGGCGGAGCATCTCCCGTCCGATCCCGTTCCCCTGGTGGGCAGGGGAGACGTGGAGTTCCGTCAGCTCGACATAGTCGCCGGGGAGCTCGAGGCCGCGTGCACGGAGTCCCTCGGCGACCTGCCCGTACCACCACTGGCCGCGTGACCCGTGGTAGCCGTAACAGATCGCGACGAGTGGCCCGGTGGTCGGGCCGAACAGTCGCCGGCGGGGTGCCTCGAACGCGGCGTACCCGGACCAGCCGACCCGCCTGCTGTGCTCCAGCCATGCGGCAGCCCGCGTGCGGATCACCTGCGGGGGGTATCCCATCGCCTCGACGTACACCCCGAGAGCCTCGGGTAGTCGGTCTCTGAAGTCGGCCGCGTCGAGCCGGGTGATCACGGTGTCCATCCGCACCATCACACCATGACCGCCCGGTCATCACCTCAGGTTGTGTCGTACCCCGGGGATAGCGTGCCGGATGACGGCAGTGGAACAGCGAGACAGGTGGTGTGCGGACATGGACAGGATCAACGGACTCCGGGCGGTCGGATCACGCGACGCCCACTCACCACTGAGTCGGGCCGAGCGGGCGGAGTCCTACCGTGGGCGTGCCATTTCCGCCTCGTCGGCGGAGGAGAGGTTCCTGGAGGCCTATCGGGCGGCGCGTGCTGCCGCAGGTGCGTTGCTCATTCCGGGCACCCGTCGGCGGGGGCCCTCGGATGTCTGGCACCGGCTGGCGGCCGAGGTTCCCGACCTGGGGGAGTGGGCGACCGCTTTCGGGGGGTATTCGGATCTCGCGGCAGCGGTCGAGGTCGGCCTTCCCCGCACGGTGCCGCCTCGGATGGCAGACGATTTCCTGTGGGCCGTGGGCAGATTTCTCGACCTCGTCGACCAGCGACTCGGCGTGCTCGGACCCGCTGCGTGACCGAACGGCCGTCCCGACACGGGCCCTCCGGATCTGAGCTGGGGAACTTTGGTGGTCTCCCTCGCGTTGCCCTCGTATGATGGGGTGAGCCATGACCGGCTGTCCCAGACTGATCGGCGTCAGCCGACTCAGCCGGCCACGCTCGTCTTCACGAGCACAAGAAGGAGGTCGCGGTGCCCCTGTCCGAGCACGAGCAGCGCATGCTCAAGGAAATCGAGAGCGCGCTCTACGCTGACGACCCCAAGTTCGCGTCGACCGTTCGTAAGTCCAGCGCTCCTGGCGTCCGTCGTCCCACGGGGATCGTCATCGGTCTCGCTGTGCTCGGAGTGGCACTCCTCATCGGTGGACTGGCTCTCGACTTCAAGCCGGGTGGTTTCCCGGTGCTCAGCCTCGTCGGCTTCCTGGTGATGTTCGCGGCCGGTGTCCTCGCGTTGCGGTCCTCGTCCGGCGCGAAGCTCGCCGGGCCCAAGAAGTCCAGCGGTCCTCGCACCTCGGGCGGTGGCCGTGCTGCGACGTCCGGCGGAAGCGATGGTCGTTCGTACTCGACCCGGATGGAAGACCGCTTCCGTCGCCGTTTCGAGCAGGATCCGTGATCTGAACAGGTACTCCAACGAATAAGGGGTGAGCGCATACGCGCTCACCTCTTTTTTTGGCTCACCCCTTGATGCTTGCGGCCGAGGGGCTTCGCCACAGGCCCCCACCGTGCCCCACGAACGGCCGGCGCACACCGCCGGGCCCCGCTGTCCCCACCGCGCCCCAACGGCGGATCGCGTCACCGGCGGACCGCAGCGCTCGCCAGTCCTCATCTCCACCGCACCAGCCCCACGTCACCCCACGTCCGGTGTGTCGACCCCATACCAGGTGCCGGCGGTGAGCTTCCCGTGGCTGAGCCAGGCACCTCACGACGAGTCGGGGTGCTGTGACCTGGTCATTTACAGAACTCTCCCCATGCCCCCACTTTCTCCCACGGAAATCACTCCTTGTCTCTCGTAAGCGCCATACAGTCACTTCAGCCTCAGAATCATCAATTCGAGATGCCGCCCTGGCGGGGCGCCTGACCCGCTTCGGAGAAATTCTCAGTCAGCGATGTGCCCTCTGACCTGTATTTATTGGCGTAGGTGGGGAGAAGTGGGGTGCAAGCCTTGTGTGTGGGGCGTTGTGGGGTACAGTGGGGCGTGCAAGGAGCTCGAAGGGGCCTGAACCGTCAGGAGGTGGCGGGTGACCGACACCGACCCCGTCGACTCAGGACGCGAACGAGCCTTTGTCGGGTACGGGACGCACCGTCCCAAGCTCGACGACAAGGGTCGACTGACGATTCCCGCCCGGTTCAGGCCTGGCCTGGCGGACGGGGTCGTGGTGTGTGGGTGGTTCACCAACACGCTCTCGGTCTTCCCGGAAGACGAGTTCGATGCGCTGGTCAGAAAGGTCCGGCCGACCGCCAACCTCAGTGAGAGGCACATGGCGTTCTTCCGGCTCCTGGTGAGCGGCGCGGAAGTCCAGCAGTTGGACTCGCAGGGGCGGATATCCATCCCGGTGAGTCAGCGGAACTACGCAGGTCTCGGTAAGGACTGCGTCGTCAACGGTCTCGGGGAGCGCCTCGAGGTCTGGGACGCCGACGCGTGGGATCGCTACAGCGAGGAGAACCTGCCCGTGTTCTCCGAGATGGAGGGCACCTCGCTCGGGATCGAGTTCTGATCCGGAGCGGAATGAAACGACGAGCACGGCACGGCACCACGGACGGAGCCCCCAGGCCCCTGCCCGGTACCACCCTGACGTACTTCCCCAACGCCAGGTGGGTCCCGGACGGGGACCAGGGGGCTTCACCACAACCGGAGCACGAACGACAATCCGGACGCGAGGAGGCGAGATGGCGGGACAGCCCGATGCCGACCGCGAAGCTGCGCGCCCCGGACACGTCCCGGTCTTCCTCGAGCGGACCATCGAACTCTTCAGGCCAGTCGTCGACGCGGCCGAAGGCCGTATCCCGGTCATCGTCGACGGCACTCTCGGGCTCGGAGGCCACACCTCCCACCTGCTTGCCGAGTTCGACTCTCTCCATGTCCTCGGCGTGGACCGGGACCCCGCCGCACTGGAGATGGCGACGCGGCGTCTCACCGCGTTCCGCGACCGCTTCACCCCGGTGCACGCGCGGTTCGACGACTTCGACGCCATCACGTCGGCGCTGCCGGCGGAATCCGTGGATGCGGCCGGTCCCGCGATCGACGGAATCCTCCTGGACTTCGGTGTCTCCTCGATGCAGCTCGATGTGGCTGACCGCGGCTTCGCCTACTCAGTGGACGCACCACTCGACATGCGGATGGACCCCACCTCGGGGCCGACTGCCGCGGACATTCTGGCCGGCTACTCGCGGGGAGACCTCGCGCGGATCTTCCGCGTCTACGGCGAGGAGCGATTCGCCCGTCAGATCGCCGCTGCGATCGTCCGACGCCGGGAGGCCGAGCCGCTCACGACGAGTTCCCAGCTCGTCGAGTTGCTCTACGACACCATCCCGCAGGGTGCCCGCCGCACCGGGGGACATCCCGGTAAGCGGGTGTTCCAGGCGCTGCGAATCGAGGTCAACTCCGAGCTCGAAGCCGTGGAGAACGCCGTGACGGGCTACCTCGACCTGCTCCGCACGGACGGTCGGGCGGTCTTCATGTCGTACCACTCGCTCGAGGACAAGATCGTCAAGCGCGAACTGTCCGAGAGGACCGCATCCAGAACGCCGGCGGGACTGCCCGTGGAGCTGCCAGGCCACGGACCGGAGTTCGCGGCAGTCACCCGCGGCGCCGAGAAGGCCTCGCAAGACGAGATAGACCACAACCCGCGCTCGGCCTCGGTCCGTGTGCGCTGTGTCCGACGTATCGACGGGAGAAACTCATGACGAGCACCATCGACACTGTCGACGCCGGAAACGGGGTCGACGACGACACGGCAAACGCCCCGGATGTCGGGACGCCGGAACGGACGGGCCGGTCGGGCCGAGGGATAGGCCTTCGGCGCAGGCCGGTCACCCGGTCGGTGCGTGGACGGCGAACCGTCGTCGTCCCGGCAGAACGCCTCACCCCGGCGGAGCTCGCATCACGTGTGCCCTTCGTCGTCGTCCTGCTGTTCGTCATCGGTGCCGGCGTCGGCGGCACCCTGTTGCTCTCGGCCCAGACCACCCAGGACACCTATGACCTGAAGAACGCGCGCGACGCCAATGTGGAACTCGTGGAGCGCATGGAGTCGCTCGAGGCCTCCAACGAGCGAGCACGGTCCGCAGAGGTGCTCGCCCAGCGGGCCGAGAAGCTCGGGATGCTGGGAGTGGCCAGCGCGCCGATCCTGACCCGTGGCTCGGACGGGGTCCTGGAGATCGTGGGTGAACCGGAGGCGACGCTCGGCGCGCCGATCAAGCCGTTGCAGCCCGCTCCGGTAGCGTCCGATCCGTCGAAGCCGTCGGACCGCGATGGATTCGACGCCCCGCCCGCCCAGGCCCCCCAGGACCGCGCGCCCAGAGGGGTCGCTCCCGTTCCGTACCCGCCAGCGCCACAGTCCCCGATGGTCAGCCCCGGACAGTCGGCACCCGCTTCGCCGGCCGAACCCGAACCGTCGGCTGAACCCGAGCCGCAGGCCCCGGCTCCGGTGGCTCCCGGCGGAGACGTCGCCACCCTGGCGCCGGTGCCGGGGCAGTCCTTCTAGAAGACAGACCGCGAAAGGCCACTCGATGACCGACCGACGACACCCGGGAACGGGTCGACGGGTCCCTCCGGGCGTCGCTCGCCCGGCGGCGCCCGGAGGCGGGCGGCTGCCGAACCGGTCGGGTCGAATCCGGACCACGGCGTCCACCGACCGTAGGTTCACCCTCATGAGGACGGCGTTGGTCCTCATCCTCGTGGTCGCGCTCGTCAAGCTGCTGTGGGTCCAGACCGTCGGTGGAACCGAACTCGCGGCACGAGCGGAGAGTCAGCGGCAGGTGCAGGAGGTGCTCCCGGCCACCCGTGGCTCGATCATCGACGTGGCGGGGGAGCCGATCGCGTTCACGCGGGAGGCCCGGGACCTGTCCATCCAGCCCCATGTCGAGGCGGAGAACGCGAAGGCCAGGCGTGAGCTGGACAGCACCAAGCCGACGTGGGACGAGTTGGTCGAGGACATCGTCGACGAGTTCGAGACGGTTCTCGGTGACTCGGTCGACCGCGAGGAGATCGAGGCCAAGCTCACCTCCGACGCCGGCTTCACCTATCTCGTCCGCAACGTCGACGTTACCCAGGCCAACGCCATCACCAAGAAGTTCCCGATGATCGGTGCCGAACGGGTCGACATCCGCGAGTACCCCGGCGGCGCTCTCGCCGCCAACGTCGTGGGTGCCACCACCAAGAGTGACGAGGGCAAACTCATCGGACTCCAGGGCATCGAGGCCTTCTTCAACGATGCGCTCGACGGCGAGGACGGCAAGCAGACCTTCGACCGCGCGCAGGACAACACGGTCATCCCCGGCACGTTGCGCAATGTCACCGAGCCCCGGGACGGCGACACGGTACGACTCACGTTGGACGCCGACCTCCAGTGGTACGTCCAGAAGGCCATCCAGTCCGCCAAGGACTCCTCCGGCGCGGAGAATGCCTCGGCTGTGGTGCTCGACGCGAAGACCGGTGAGGTCCGCGCGATGGCCAATGACAACACCTTCAACCCGGCCGTCGGGATCGGCAAGGAACTCGAGCGCGGGGCGGACCTCGGTAACCCGGCCGTGACGACCCCGTTCGAGCCCGGATCAGTGCAGAAGATCATCACCGCCGCCGCGGCGATCGAGGCCGGACTCACGGACCCGGAAGAGGTGCACTCGGTCGACGGCAGTATCAGTATGGAAGGTGTCACCGTCTCCGACGCCTGGCAGCACGGTCCCGAGGCCTACACGACGGCCGGCATCTTCGGGAAATCGTCCAACGTCGGCACTCTGATGCTCGCGCAGCGGGTCGGGAAATCCGCATTCTCCGAGTACCTGGACAAGTTCGGACTCGGACAGCGCACCGGCATCGCGCTGGCCGGTGAGTCCGAGGGCCTCGTCCCGGACCTGCAGAACTGGCAGGGCGGCACCTTCGCCAACCTCCCCATCGGTCAGGGCCTGTCCATGACCACGCTGCAGATGGCGGGGATCTACCAGACCATCGCGAACGACGGCGTGCGTGTCCCTCCCCGGATCGTCGCCGAGACCGTCGGGCCCGACGGTCAGTCCACGAAGGTGGAGCGACCGGAAGGCGAGCGGGTCGTGAGCGAGCAGACTGCACGGACGGTCCGCGACATGTTCCGGGGGGTCACGCAGTCCGGCGGCACGGGACCCCAGGCGGCCGTGGCCGGGTACCAGATCAGCGGAAAGACCGGTACCGCGCAGCAGATCGACCCGGGGTGTTCGTGCTACTCGAACTCCAGGTACTGGATCACGTTCTCCGGGATCCTGCCCGCCGATGACCCCAGGTACGTGATCGCGATCATGCTCGACGCACCGTCGCGGGGCGTCCTCGGCGCGTCGGCCGCCCCGCTGTTCCACGACATCGCGAGCTGGCTCATCAACAGGGACAACATCCCGCCGTCGGCCCCGGCCGAGGATGTGGTCCTGCAGGCGCGGTGACCTGCGCCCGGCAGGGTAGCGTGTAGCGGGTTCACAGGAGGGCACGAACGGAGAAGGCGAGGCGGGAACAGGCGATGATCACAGCTGCACAGTTGGCCAGAGCGGTGGATGCCACGCTGCTCTCGGACGCGGGCGACGCCGGTCGGGACGGTGGTCCTGGTGCCGGTGTCGAGCTCACCGGTGCCACCATCCGGGCCCAGGACGCGGGTCCCGGAGTGCTGTTCGCGGCGCTCCCGGGTGCGAAGGTCCACGGTGCCTCGTTCGCCGCGGAGGCCGTGGAGGCCGGTGCGTCGGCGGTCCTCACCGATCCGGCCGGGGTCGAGCTCATGGCCCAGATCGCCGATCGGCTCCCCGTCCTCGTGCACCCCTCGCCCCGGTCCATCCTGGGTGCCGCCTCGGCGATCGTCGCGGGGGACCCGTCCGCCGAGCTGGACGTGGTGGGGATCACCGGCACCTCTGGCAAGACCACCACGTCGTACCTCGTCGAGGCCGCGCTCGAGGGGTGCGGCGCGATCGCGGGCCTGATCGGGACCACGGGCAGTCGGATCGCCGGGCGGCCACTGCGCAGTCGCCTCACCACCCCCGAGGCGCCTGAGTTCCAGGTGCTCCTCGGTCGCATGCGCGACGAGGGGGCCCGCGCGGTCGCGGCGGAGGTCTCGAGCCATGCGCTCCGACTGGGCCGGGTCGACGGCACGCGGTTCGCGGTCGGTGCGTTCCTCAACCTCTCCCAGGACCATCTGGATTTCCATCCGGACATGGAGGACTACTTCCGTGCCAAGTGTCGGCTGTTCGACGCCGCGGCGGACCCGGGTTCGGCCGTGCGTCCGGCCGGCGCCGCCGTCGTGGTGGTCGACGACGAGTGGGGCCGCCGACTCCGCGAGCTGCGTCCTGATGCCGTCACAGTCTCATCCGTGCCCGGCGCGTCCGCCGACTGGACGGCGGGGGAGTCCGTCACCACCGACCGCGATACCCAGACCTTCACTGCCCACGGTCCGGACGGGTTCACCGTCGACGTGGAGTTGCCGATCCTCGGCCGGTTCAACGTGTCGAACGCCCTCGTCGCCCTGGCTGTGGTGGGCGCTCTCGGAGTCGACCTCCACGCCGCCGCCGAGGGCCTGCGGCATGTCCGCGTCCCGGGTCGCCTCGAGCCCGTCGTCCGGGGCCAGGACTTCCGGGTGCTCGTCGACTACGCCCACAAGCCCGGTGCCGTCGAGGCGGTCCTGCGGTCGGTCCGCGCCCAGGCGGCGGGCCGGATCGCCGTGGTGCTCGGCGCGGGAGGCGACAGGGACCCGGGCAAGCGCGCACTCATGGGCGCGGCCGCGGCGGAGGTCGCCGACCTGGTGGTGGTCACGGACGACAACCCGAGGTCGGAGGATCCGGCCACGATTCGAGCCGCCGTGCGCGCGGGTGCCGAGGACGCGGCCGGAGACCGCGCACAGGTCCTGGAGATCGGTGATCGTGGCGAGGCTATCGGCGCCGCGATCGACTGGGCCCAGATGGGCGACGTCGTGGTGATCGCCGGCAAGGGCCACGAGACCGGCCAGGAGATCAACGGCGTCGTGCACCCCTTCGACGACCGGGTCCGTGCCGCCGAGGAACTCAGCAGACGATTGGCCAACACCGCCCCTGCGGGCGAGACGGAGGACAGCAACTCATGATCGACCTCACTCTCGGTGAGATCGCCGAGATCGTCGGCGGTCGGTTGATCGGAGGTGAGTCGTCCACCGCGGTCACGGGGTCCGTCGAGTTCGATTCCCGTCGACTCACCCCGGGAGGACTGTTCCTCGCGTTGCCCGGCGAGCGGGTCGACGGCCACGATTTCGTCGGCCGTGCCCTCGACGCGGGTGCGGCGGGAGCCCTGGTCGCCCGCGAGGTCGAGGGCGTGGACGGCGCCCAGATCGTCGTGCCTCTCCTCGATCGTCGCCAGACGAACGCCATGGCGCTCGCCGCGGACGCCGACGGGTCCGGTGCGTCGGTGCTCGCGGCCCTGGGCCTGCTCGCCCGCGCCAGCATCGAGCGTCTCGTCGCCGACCACGGACTCACTGTCGTCGGCGTGACCGGCTCGTCTGGCAAGACCAGCACCAAGGACCTCATCGGTGCCGTGTTGTCGGCGGCGGGCACCGTCGTCGCCCCGCCCGGGTCGTTCAACAACGAGATCGGCCACCCGTGGACCGCCCTACGGGCGGACGAGTCGACCGATTTCCTCGTCCTCGAGCTCAGCGCCCGCGCCCCCGGTAACATCACCGAGCTCGCGGCCATCGCTCCGCCGCGCATCGGTGTGGTCCTCAACGTGGGTACCGCGCATTTGGGCGAGTTCGGGTCCCGGGAGGTCATCGCCGCGACCAAAGGGGAGCTGGTCGAGGCACTGCCGTCGGCCGCCGACGGTGGTGTCGCGGTGTTGAACGACGACGACGAGCGGGTCGCCGCGATGGACACGCGCACATCCGCCGAGGTGGTGCGTGTCGGGCTCTCGGGTTCGGCGGGCATCCGCGCGGAGAAGATCTCCTTGGACGAGGAGGTGCGCGCCTCCTTCCGGCTCATCACGCCGCAGGGTGAGGCCGATGTCTCCCTGAAAGTCCACGGTGAGCACCAGATCGGCAACGCCCTGTCCGCAGCGGCCGTGGGGCTGGCCTGCGGGATGGGTGTGGAGCAGGTGGCGGCGGCCCTCGGGACCGCGGAGTCCGCCTCGGAACGCCGCATGGACGTGCGCGTCACCGCGGACGGCGTCACCGTGATCAACGACTCGTACAACGCCAACCCGGACTCGGTCCGGGCCGCGCTCAAGTCACTTGCCGTGATGGCCCGGTCCTCGGGCGGACACCGCCGGACCTGGGCGGTCCTGGGGGAGATGGCCGAACTCGGGGACGAGTCGGTGATCGAGCACGACCTGGTGGGACGCTTCCTCGTCCGGCTGGACGTGTCCCAGCTCGTCGTCGTCGGACTGGGACGTCCCCAACGCGCCCTGTTCCAGGGCGCGGTCCAGGAGGGATCGTGGGGATCGGAGGCGGAGCACGTCGCGACCGCCGAGGAGGCCATGGCGATCCTGTCCGAGAGTGTGGAGCCGGGCGACATCGTCCTGGTGAAGGCCTCGTCGGCCGTCGGTTTGTGGAGCGTCGCCGAGCACCTGCTCGCGTCGCGTGGTGAGGAGAACCAGCAGTGACCCAGATCATGATCGCCGGCATCGTGGCGTTCGTCGTGAGCATCTTCCTCACCCCGATGCTCATCATCTACTTCCGTCGCCACGGGTACGGCCAGGAGATCCGGCTCGAGGGGCCCAAGTCCCACATGAGCAAGCGGGGGACGCCCAACATGGGTGGCCTCGCGATCCTGGCGGCGGTGTGGCTCGGCTACGTCGTGGCGGGCATCGTCGGGCACGTGACCGTGGGCGGTGGGGGGTTCACCGCCTCCGGCCTGCTCATCCTCGGTCTGGCCACCGCGTTGGCCGTGGTGGGCATGATCGATGACGGCCTCAAGGTGTTCAAGCGGCAGAACAAGGGCCTGGGCATCCTGTCCAAGACGCTCGGTCAGGTCGTGGCGGCGATCGTGTTCGCCGTCCTGGTCCTGCAGTTCCGCAACGCGGACGGCCTGACCCCGGGCAGCCGGTCGCTGAGCTACGTGCGCGATTTCGTCGCGGTGGCGTTCCCGTTCGTGGTCTTCCTGATCTTCATCGTGGTCCTGGTGTGGGGCTGGTCCAACGCGGTCAACTTCACCGACGGCCTGGACGGTCTCGCGGCCGGGTCCATGGCGATGGTGATGGGCACGTACGTGGTGTTCAGCTTCTGGCAGTTCCGCTACTCGTGCTTCTCGCCGGCAGAGGGCGTGAACCTGTCCGGGTGCTACCAGGTCCGTGACCCGCTCGATATCGCCGTGGTCTGCTCCGCGGCCCTGGGCGCGTGCCTGGGCTTCCTGTGGTGGAACGCGGCCCCGGCCAAGATCTTCATGGGGGACACCGGCTCGATGTTCCTCGGCGGCATCGTCGCCGGCGTCTCGGTGGTCTCCCGGACCGAGCTGCTCATGGTCGTGGTGGGCGCGGTGTTCGTGATCGAGTTCGTCTCGGTCATCATCCAGGTCGGCGCGTTCAAGACCACGGGCCGTCGTCCGTTCCGTATGACGCCGATCCACCACCACTTCGAGAACGGTGGCTGGGCCGAGACCACGGTGACGATCCGGTTCTGGCTCCTCGTCGCCATCTCCTGTGGTCTGGCGATCGCGCTGTTCTACGGCGACTGGCTCGCGGCGTCGTCGTGAGGAGCGCCGTGACCGATCTCGACGTGCGGGAGCTGGCCGGCGCGCGCGTACTCGTGCTGGGCGCAGGCGTGTCCGGTCCGGGTGCCGTGCGGATCCTCGTTGCGCTGGGTGCCGAACCGGTGGTGGCCGATTCGCGGCCGGAGGCGATCAGTCGGCTGCGCGACGCGCTGCCCGAGGGCGTGACGTGTGCCGGGGCGGACCTGGACCGTGCGGCGGAGCTGATCGCGTCGGCAGGTGACCCGAGCGGGTCGGGCGAGGGGGACGATCCTGCCGGTGCGGGTGTCGACCTGGTGGTGACGAGCCCCGGCTGGCGTCCCGATTCGGCGCTGCTGGTGGCCGCCGCCGAGCGGGGTGTGCCGGTGTGGGGTGATGTGGAGCTGGCGTGGCGCGCCGACACCGCAGAGCTGTTCGGTCCGCGCCGGACGTGGCTCGCCGTGACGGGCACCAACGGCAAGACCACCACCACGTCCATGCTCGAGGCCATCTGTCTCGAGGCGGGGATGTCCGCCCGCGCGTGCGGGAATATCGGCCTGCCGGTGACGGACGTCCTGCTCGCCGAGCCGCGCGTGGACGTGCTCGCCGCCGAGTTGTCGAGCTTCCAGCTCCACTGGGCGCCGAGTTGCCGACCGGACGTGGGCGTGGTGCTCAACGTCGCCGAGGACCATCTGGACTGGCACGGGTCGATGGAGGCCTACGCCGCGGCCAAGGCGCAGGTTCTCTCCGGCGACGTGGCGGTGGCGGGGGTCGACGACGAGATCGCGACGCGGCTGCTCACCGCAGCCCCGGCCGCCACGCGGATCGGTGTGCGCCTGGGCGAGCCGGCCCCCGGTGAGTTCGGGGTCACCGACGGCGTTCTCACCGCGCGGCCGGCCAGCACGGGCGACAACGACGACGACAACCCTGTCCCGCTGATGCCGGCCGCCGACGTCCGCCCCGCAGGGCCCGCGGGCGTGCTCGACGCACTGGCGGCCTCGGCCGTCGCGATGTCGGTCGGTGCCGGTCCCGACCATGTCGCCTCCGCCCTGCGTGCGTTCAACGTCGGAGCGCACCGCGCCGAGCCGGTCGACACGGTCGACGGCGTGCATTTCGTGGACGACTCCAAGGCCACCAACCCCCACGCGGCGAGGACCTCGTTGCTCGCGGGCGGCGGCCGTGTCTGGATCGCCGGAGGCCTGCTCAAGGGCGCCGACGTGGATCCGCTGGTCGCCGAGGTGGCCGACGTGCTGCGCGGCGTGGTGCTCGTCGGACGGGATCGCGGTCGGATCGCCGAGGCATTGGCCCGACACGCCCCCGACGTGCCCGTGGTCGAGCTGGCCTCGGGGGACGATGGCGTTGCTGCGGGTCCCGACGAGCCGCAGCAGACGATGGACCGTGCGGTCGCCGAGGCCGCGCGGATGGCCACCGGCGGCGACACCGTGCTACTAGCCCCCGCGGCCGCGTCGATGGACATGTTCACCGACTACGGCCACCGAGGGCGCAGCTTCGTCCTCGCCGTGGCCCGCCTGGCCGGGAGGTAGAACATGGCATCCGAAGATCGGGCCCGCCGTTCGGGGCGACCCGCGTCCGACCCCGGTGCGACGACCGCGTCACGGTCCGACGCCGCTCCCGCCCGTCCCGACCTGCTCGGGCGGATCGCCGCACCCCTGGTGGCGATCAACCGTGCACCCCTGACCTCGTACCACGTCGTCATGGTGATCACCGCCCTGCTCACCGTCATCGGTCTGGGCATGGTGCTCTCCAGCTCCAACGTGCTTGCCTTCTCCGGCGGTGGTACGCCGTTCGACATCTTCCTGCGTCAGGCGATGTTCGTGACCATCGGTTGGGTCGGCTTCGCACTGGCCCTGCGGATGCGGTTCGAGCTGCTGCGCTCGATGGCACTGCCGTTGCTCGGGGTGTCGACCGTCCTGTTGGTCGTGGTCCTGTTCACCGCCCCGGTCAACGGCTCGCGCGGCTGGATCAACCTCGGCTTCTTCTCGATCCAGCCGGCGGAGATCGCCAAGCTGGCCTTCATGATCTGGGCGTCGTCCGTGGTCGCCAAGCGGATGCGGACCGGGTACTGGTTGGATCTGCTCTTCCCGGCCATCGTCGGCTGGGCCGTGGTCGCCGGGCTCATCCTCGTGGCCCCCGATATGGGCATGACCACGGCCGTGACCATCGCGTTCCTGTGCATCCTGTGGTTCGCCGGGTACCCGGCGCGGCACTTCCTTCTGGTGATCGTGTTCGGCATCGTGCTGTTCGGCGTCTTCGCCTCGATGTTCGCGTACCGCTCCGAGCGGATCCTCACGTACATCGACACCGTGCGAGGGGACTTCTCCAACCCCCAGGGCGCGGCGTACCAGTCGTACCAGGGCATGCTCTCGCTCGCCGACGGCGGACTCTTCGGCGTCGGACTGGGGCAGTCGAGCGCCAAGTGGTTCTACCTGCCCGAGGCGACGAACGACTTCATCTTCGCGATCATCGGCGAGGAGCTCGGGTGGGTCGGCGCCACCGTCGTGGCACTGCTCTACTTGGTCCTCGGCTGGGTGGGAATGCGCATCGCGACACAGTCCGTCGACCCGTTCCGCCGGCTGCTCGCGGGCACCATCACCGCCACGATCGTCCTGCAGGCGTTCATCAACATCGGCTACGTGGTGGGTCTGCTGCCCGTCACGGGCCTGCAGCTGCCGCTCATCTCCAACGGCGGTACGTCCGCGGTGGTCACGCTGACCTCACTGGGACTGCTCGCCAACTGCGCGCGGCACGAGCCCGAGGCGATCTCGGCGATCCTCAGCTCGCCCCAGCGTCGTCGTCGCTGGTACTCGCTCCCGGACCCGAAGCCCTACACCCCCGAGCGGCCCGTGCCGGCCTCGGCGGCACCCGGCCGCTCCAGCGAGGGGACCCGTCGCTACGGCGAGCCCGTCACACGCGGATCCCAGGGCGTTCCCCCGTCCCGCCCGCAGAAGGGCGGCCGACGCACGGCCCAGCCGGCACCGGTGCCGCGTCCGAACCGCACCGACCCGCGGACCCCGGCGTACGAGACCATGCCGATCCCGGCCGATGTCGCTCGCGACCGGCGGCAGGGAGCCACCGCCATGACAGGTCGCACCGCGCGTCCGGTCCGGGGCCGCGAGGCCGAACGGCGCCAGCCACGCCGCACCGCGCCCGACCCCGGCACCAGACAGAACCCGGGAACGCCGCGACCCCGTCCGATCCACCGAGGTAGACAGAGATGACCGAGAAGAGCCACGGACCGTCGGTCCTGGTGGTGGGCGGCGGAACGGCCGGTCACATCGAACCCGCACTCGCCGTGGGGGAGGCCGTCACCGCGCTCGACCCGCGTGCCCGGGTCACCGCCGTCGGGACCCCGCGCGGCCTCGAGACCGAGATCGTGCCCAAGCGCGGTGTGCCGCTCGAACTCGTCGACCCGGTCCCGCTCCCGCGACGGATCAACGGGGACCTGTTCCGCCTCCCCGGTCGCCTGCTGCGGGCGATCCGTGGGGCCCGCGCCGTGCTGGCCCGGACCGAGGCCGACGTCGTGGTGGGCTTCGGCGGGTACGCCTGTGTCCCCGTCTACCTCGCCGCCGGTCCGCTGGCCGGGCGTGGCCGGAAGGTCCCGGTCGTGGTCCACGAGGCCAACGCCCGTGCGGGGATCGCCAACAAACTCGGCGCGCGCTTCGCGGTGGCGACCCTCGCGGCGGTCACCGGTTCCGGACTCGACGCGCGCGTCGTGGGCAATCCGGTCAAGCGGGCGGTGGCCGCCCTCGACCGGCCCGCACTGCGTGAGGAGGCCCGCCGCACCTTCGGCCTGGACCCGGCGGCGCCGACCATCCTGGTGGTCGGTGGATCCCAGGGGGCCCGCTCGCTCAACTCGGCGATGGGCGGGGTCGCCGAGGAGTTCTCCCGTGCGGGCGTCGCCGTGCTCCACGCCGTGGGCCCCAAGAACGTCGACGACGCGCCGGTCGTCTCCGGCGGGGGCGCACCATACGTCACCGTGCCCTACCTGGACCGCATGGACCTGGCCTATGCCGCGGCGGATCTCATCGTGTGCCGGTCCGGCGCGATCACCGTCGCGGAGGTCTCCGCGGTCGGGCTCCCCGCGGTGTTCGTGCCGCTTCCGCACGGCAACGGGGAGCAGGCCCTCAACGCCCGCGACCTCGTCGCCGGGGGCGCCGCGATGATGGTCGACGACGCCGACCTGAACGCCGACTACCTGCGCACGCAGGTGCTCCCGCTCGCGCTCGACCGCGGACGGTTGGAGACGATGTCCGCGGCCGCCGTCAGCGGCGGCTCCCGGGACGCGGCCGAGGTCGTGGCGCGTGCCGCGCTCGACGCCGCAGGAAAGGACACCCGGTGACCGCACGCCCTGAACCCCAGGCCGATGTCCCCGAGACGCTGACCCGCGTCCATATGATCGGGATCGGCGGCGCGGGCATGTCCGCCGTCGCACGGATCCTGCTGGACCACGGCGCCGCGGTCTCCGGCAGCGACGCGCGTGATTCCGACGAGTTGCGGTCCCTCGAGGCACACGGCGCGGTCGTCCGGGTGGGGCACCACGCCGATGCGCTGCACGCCGCGGGGGCCGCGCCCGAGATCGTCGTGGTCTCCAAGGCCGCGATCCCCGCCGATAACCCCGAGCTGGTCGCGGCCCGTGACTCCGGCATCCCCGTTGTCACCCGCTCGCAGGTCCTGGGTCACCTGGCGCGGGCCGGTCGGTCGATCATGGTCTGCGGCACCCACGGAAAGACGTCCACCACCTCGATGCTCATCGCCGGCATGACGGCCGCCGGTTCCGACCCGTCCTTCGCCGTGGGCGGGATGGTGCTGCAGTTCGGGACCAACGCGCGCGGCGGCGCGGATCCGGTGTTCGTGGCAGAGGCCGACGAGTCCGACGGATCCCTGGTGCACTACGAGCCCGACGTGGTGATCCTCACCAACGCCGAGCCCGATCACCTTGACCATTTCGGCACCGCCGAAGCCTACTTCGAGGTGTTCGACACGTTCCTCGCGCGGATCCCCGCCACCGGCGCCCTCGTGGCCTGCCTCGACGACGAGGGATCCGCCGAGCGCGCCCGCCGGGCCGCCGCCCGGGGTGTGCGGGTGGTGGGATACCGCACCGTGACCGGTCCGGAGAACGACCTGCCGGTGGTGGCCGAGCTCGCCGACGTGGTCGTCGACGCCGACGGCACGCGTGCGCAGCTCACACTCGACGGCCGGACCCGCACGACGATGCACGTCGGTACCCCGGGTGAGCACATGGTGCTCAACTCGGTGGCCGCACTGCTCGCGGCCCGGGAGGTCGCCGGCACCGACGCATTCGACCTCGACGGGTTCCTGGCCGGGCTGTCCGGGTTCGGGGGAGTCGGCCGCCGCTTCGAGCCCAAGGGCGAGATCGCGCTCGACGGGGGATCTGTCCGCGTCTTCGACGACTACGCTCACCATCCCACCGAGGTCAGCGCGGTTCTCGGTGCGGCGCGGGAGATCGTGGAGGCCGACGGTGGCCGGCTGGTCGCCGTGTTCCAGCCGCACCTGTACTCGCGCACCCGGATCTTCGCCGAGGAGTTCGCCGCGGCGCTGTCCCTGGCGGACCGCGTCGTGGTGCTCGAGGTCTACGGTGCCCGCGAGCAGCCCGAGCCGGGGGTCGACGCGGGGCTCATCACCCGTCACGTCACCTCGCCCGTGGACAGGGCGAGCGACCTGGACACCGCGCTCGAGGTGGTGACCGGGATGATCGAGCCGGGCGACGTGGTGTTCACGCTGGGTGCCGGTGACATCACCACGCTCGGCCCCCGCATAGTCGCCGGCGTAGACACGGCCGGGAGCGGACACTGATCGTGGACAGGAGCGGGCGTTGACCAGCGACGACGACCGGACCGACGAGCAGCAGTCGACTCCGGTGACCGACGACCCGGACCGCCGCCTCGACGCGGTGACGGTCCGGGAGTCCGACGCACGCGTTCGACACTCCGATCCGGCGGTGCGTGCCAGGCTCCGACGGCGACGCCGCCGCACCAACCGCATCTACGTCGGGCTCGGCGTGGCACTGGTCGTCATGCTCGTCGGCTACATCGCGCTGTACTTCCTGCCCGTGTTCGCGGTGCGCGAGGTCAAGGTCAACGGACCGCAGACCATCCCGTCGGATCTCGTCATCGAACGGGCCGCGGTGGTTCCCGGCACGCCGCTGCTGCAGGTAGACACGCACTCCGTCGCGCGCCGCGTGGCGGGGATCCCGCGTGTCGACCAGGTGACGGTCAAGCGTGACTACCCGTCCGCACTGCGGATCGAGCTGGTCGAGCGCACCGCGCTCGTGGTGGTGGACGTTGACGGAGCGGCCCATCTCGTCGACGCCGCGGGTGTCGACTTCGGTCCCGGCGAAGTCCCACCGGGAACCCCGACACTGACGGTCGGGGAAGAGGCCCGGTCGAGTCTGCCGTCGATCGTGCGTGAACTCGCCGGAGTCTTCGAGGAGGTGCGCGGCACCGCCCGACAGGAGATCGCGTCAGTGCACGTCGAGACCCCGGCGTCGATCGAGTTGACGCTCGGCGATGGACGGGTCGTGGAGTGGGGCGCGGCCGGCCGCGACCACGAGAAGGCGGTCGCCCTGGAGATGGTGCTCACCCAGCCCGGGCAGACCTGGAACGTCTCGAACCCGGCGCTGCCCACCTCCCGCTAGGCACGGTGGCGTACACGTCTCGCCTGTCCCGGTGAAGAGAAGGCCACGACGGGGCGTCGTCCGGTAAGGCCGAGGCACACACTTTCCGCAAGCGTCACGACACGACACGCCCGCGCGGTTCATGGACGCACGGGGTCGCTGCCCCTACGGTGTGATCCGAAGGCGGAAACGGCCTCTGACCTGCAAGTTTAACCCTCAACTAGAGGGTGAGACTTTAGGTCCACGGAACTTTCGTCACGACAGCATGCAACCGAGCACGACACCCACAAGGAAGGCCGGGCCTCGATGAGCTCACCGCACAACTACCTCGCAGTCATCAAGGTCGTCGGCATCGGGGGCGGCGGCGTCAACGCCGTGAACCGGATGATCGACGAGGGACTCAAGGGCGTCGAGTTCATCGCCGTGAACACCGACGCGCAGGCCCTGCTCATGTCCGATGCGGACGTCAAGCTCGACGTCGGGCGCGAACTCACACGCGGGCTCGGCGCCGGCGCGGATCCGGAGGTCGGTCGCAAGGCCGCCGAAGATCACAAGGACGAGATCGAAGAGGTCCTCAAGGGTGCCGACATGGTGTTCGTCACCGCCGGCGAGGGCGGCGGCACCGGCACCGGCGGCGCACCCGTGGTTGCGGCGATCGCCCGCAAGCTCGGCGCACTGACCGTCGGCGTGGTCACCCGCCCGTTCTCGTTCGAGGGCAAGCGCCGCGGCGGCCAGGCGGACTCCGGCATCGACCAGCTCCGCGAGGCCTGCGACACGCTCATCGTCATCCCCAATGACCGGCTGTTGCAGCTCGGCGACGCGGGCGTGTCGATGATGGAGGCCTTCAAGACCGCCGACGAGGTCCTCCTCAACGGTGTCCAGGGCATCACCGACCTCATCACCACCCCCGGCGTGATCAACGTGGACTTCGCCGACGTCAAGGGCGTCATGTCCGGCGCCGGCAGCGCGCTCATGGGCATCGGTTCCTCCCGAGGCGAGGGCCGCGCGTTCAAGGCCGCCGAGGCCGCGATCAACTCGCCGCTGCTCGAGACCACGATGGAGGGCGCCAAGGGCGTGCTCATGTCCATCGCCGGCGGGAGCGACCTGGGCCTGTTCGAGATCAACGAGGCCGCCTCGCTGGTCCAGGAGGAAGCGCACCCCGACGCCAACATCATCTTCGGCACCGTCGTGGACGACTCGCTGGGCGACGAGGTCCGCGTGACCGTCATCGCCGCGGGCTTCGAGGGCGGTTCGCGTCCGGTCACCGCCGGTGGTGCCGCGCCGCGCCGCGGTCGTCATCACCTCGACGACGACTCCGTGCCCGGCGCTTCCGGGGAGACCGGCGGAGCGTCCGAGCTCGGCTCGACGCCCCTCGGCGGGGGTCGTCGCGAGGAGCCGGCGTACACCGACGCCCCGGCGAGCTCCGGCTCGTCCTCGTCCCGCCGTCGCGACGAGGACGACGACATCGACGTCCCGCCGTTCATGCGGCACTGACGGATGCCCTCACGCGGAACAGGACGCGTCCGCCGGGTGGTCACCGACCGCCGCGGCGGCGCGTCCTCCGGTGATTTCGACTCGTTCAACCTCGGCGACCACGTCGGCGACGCCCCCGCGGCGGTCGCCGCGAACCGGGCGCGCCTGGCGCGGCGGTTGGGGCTGCCAGCCACCGACATCGTGTGGATGGACCAGGTCCACGGAACCCGCATCGCCCGCGTGAGCCGGGCGACGGGCGGGCCCGTCCCCGCCACCGACGGCCTGGTGACGGACAGGCCCGGCCTGGCGCTGGCCGTCCTCACGGCCGACTGCGTGCCCGTGCTGGCAGCGGACTCCGAGGCCGGGGTGATCGGGGCCGTGCACGCAGGACGGGTCGGCGCGGTGGGCGGGATCGTCCCGAACCTCATCGGGGCCATGACCTCGCTCGGAGCCCGACCCGAACAGATCACCATCCTCCTCGGACCGGCCGCGGCCGGAGAGCACTACGAGCTCCCGGACGAGATGGTCGACGAGGTCGAGGATGCCCTTCCCGGCAGTCGCGCCCGCACAGTCGGCGGGACCGCCGGGGTGGACCTGCGCCGGGGACTGACCCGCCAACTCCACGGACTGGGCGTGACGCAGGTCGACTCGGACCCGCGGTGCACCATCGCCGACGAGTCCCTGTTCTCGTACCGGCGCGAGGGCCGGACCGGGCGCCTGGCGTCGGTGATCTGGCGCGAGTAGCGCCTGCCCGATAGGTTACGTCTCATGCAGCACACTGTCGGCGAATCAGCAGGTCACCGTGACTGACCCCCGGACAACTGACCCCCGGACAGAGGAACTGGCGGAGCGCCTTCACGCGACCCGCGAACGACTGGACGCGGCCCGGGCGGCCGCCGGCCGGACAGAGGAGGTCGACCTCGTCGTCGTTACCAAGTTCCACCCCCTCGACGACGTGATCCGCCTCGCGCGCCTCGGGGTGCGCGACGTGGGGGAGAACCGTGTCCAGGAGGCGGCCGCCAAGGCCGCCGAGTTCGAGACCACCGACGCCGGGCTCGCCGCGACACTCCGCTGGAACATGATCGGCACCATCCAGTCCAACAAGGCCGCCTCCATCGCGCGATGGGCCGACCGCGTCCACTCCGTGCACTCGGTCAAGGTCGCCAACGGGCTCGATCGTGGGCGCGCCCGGCGGGCGGAGGAGACGGCGTCGACCAGAGAACTGGCTCCACTGCCCGTCCTCCTGCAGCTGAGCCTCGACGGCGACACCTCCCGCGGCGGGGTGGCGCGTGAGAACCTGCACGCGCTGGCCGACCACGTGGCGGAACTGGAGCACCTCACCCTTGCCGGCCTCATGGTGGTCCCCCCGCTCGAGGGGGATCCGGCCGTGCATTTCGCCGATGCCGCCGAGGTCGCCGCAGGTCTGCGGGCCGCGCATCCCGGCGCCACAGAGTTCTCGGCGGGGATGTCCGGGGACATCGAGGACGCGATCGCCGCGGGTTCCACCTGTGTGCGTGTCGGAACGGCGATCCTCGGCCCGCGACCAGTAATTTGATATCCGACCTCGCGGGGGAGTCCTTCCGCGACAACAGACCGCGACGACCCCGTTACCAGGAAGGTCCCGGAAGATGAGCGCAATCGCCCGGTTCAAGGAGTACTTCGGAATGGCGCCCGTCACGGCGTACGAGGACGAGTACCTGGACGACTACGACCGCCCCGTGCACCACGACGTCCGTGGGGCCCGGTCCCTGCACGAGATGGATGATCCGGGACCGGTCGGCCGGGACCGTCGGGACGACTACGGCTACGCCGCCGATCGCTACGCCGAGGAGCCCGTCGGGCGCCCCCGCCTGGACGAGATGGACGCCCCTGAGGCGCCGCGTCGCGCCATGGCCGACGACGCGGCCCCGCGACCCCGCCGCTACCACGCCGCCGAGGCCGGGGCCCGTGCCTCGCTGCGCGGTGTGCCCACCACGCGCGGAGCCGTCGCGCTCGCCCCCGAGGAGGAGTTCGTCGAGGACGGACTCGTCACCGTTCCCGAGACCGTTGTTGAGCGCCCTCGGGGCTTCGGTGACGGCAAGAGCCTCGGAGAGCACTTCCGCGCCGGCCGCGCCGTGGTGCTGGACCTGTCGACCATGGCCGGCCCCGATGCCCGCCGCATGGTGGATTTCGCCGCCGGACTGGTGTTCGGACTCGACGGACGGATGGAGAAGGTCGCCGACCGCGAGCGCACCTTCCTCCTGCAGCCCGCTGGCATGGATCTCACCGAGGCCGAGGTCCGTGACGCCGTCAACGGCGCGTTCCGTCGCTGACCCCCACCGGCCGACCCGGTCGGACCGGGGCACAGTAGGGTTGGGACGTGCGTGAATTCCTCGTAATCCTCTATATCGCCACCCAGATCTTCTGGTACCTGCTGCTGGCCCGGATCGTCGTGGAGATGATCGCGTCCTTCTCCCGGGGGTGGAACCCCCGGGGCTTCGTCGCGGTGATCCTGGAGTGGCTGTTCACCATCACGGACCCGCCGGTCAAGGCGCTCCGGAAAGTGATCAAGCCGGTCCGTTTGGGGCAGGTCTCACTCGATCTGTCCGTACTCGTACTGTTCGTGATCATCATCGTGATCCAGATGATCCTGCGGTACCTGATGATCACTGTCGCCTGACCCGCGTTCGCGGGGTCATGGTGACGCGCGAGCCGATTGTGACTAGATTGGCACGCGTTAAGGTAGTAATGATGTCGTGGGCACGGCGTGGAAACGCCGAGCCGGCACCCGAGACGACCACGAGGGGTATCCCATGCCGTTGACGCCAGCCGATGTGCACAACGTCGCGTTCTCCAAGCCGCCGATCGGTAAGCGCGGCTACAACGAGGACGAGGTCGACCAGTTCCTCGACCTGGTCGAGAAGGAGCTCGCCGAGCTCGTCGGAGAGAACGAGGATCTCCGTCATCGGGTGGACGAGTTGAGCAAGGACCTCGAGAAGGCGCGCAAGTCGTCGGACAAGGGCGACAAGAGCGAGTCCGACTCGGGCGCGAGCAAGGCCGCCGCTGCCACACCGGCTGCCGGTGCCGCCGCACCCGCCGCAGCTCCCGCTGCCGCGGCCGCGACCCCGTCGCTCGCCAAGTCGGAGGACTCCGGCGCCGCGAACCCCGAGACGCACATGCGTGCCGCCCGCGTGCTCGCCATGGCGCAGGAGATGGCCGACCGTCTCACCGGCGAGGCCAAGAAGGAGTCCGACGGGCTCATGTCCAAGGCCCGCGGCGAGTCCGACCGTCTGGTCGGCGAAGCCAAGACCCAGTCCGAGAAGATGGTCAGCGACGCCCGCAAGGAGTCCGACCGCATCCTCGGCGAGGCCAAGACCAAATCCGACGGCATCGTCAAGGACGCCCAGACGCGGTCCGAGCAGCAGATCAAGGAGGCGCAGACCAAGGCTGACGCCCTCCAGGCCGACGCCGAGCGCAAGCACACCGAGATCATGGCCACGATCAACCAGCAGCGTGGCGTGCTCGAAGGTCGTATCGACCAGCTGCGCACCTTCGAGAAGGACTACCGCAGCCGGCTCACCAGCTACCTGGAGAACCAGCTCTCTGAGCTCGGCAAGAACGGCCCCTCGGCGCCTGCCGCCCCGGGCGACGTCGGCTCCGTGTCGGCCAAGAGCGACAAGAAGGACGGCGGCCATACCGCAGAGTAGGTCTTCCGAGCAGATGTCCCGTCGACCCCCGACCCTGCCCAGGGTGCGGGGGTCGACGTATATTCGAGAAGCGAACTGATACGCGACGCACAGGAGGCAACGATGCTCGTCGCCGCACTAGGCCTGACGATCCTCGGTTTCGCCTTTCTCGTCGCCGCCGTCGCCACCGGACAGATCGCCTGGGCCTGGGCCTGCATCGGAGTCGGAGCCGTGGGGCTGATCCTGCTCCTGATCGACCTGATCCGCGGGCCCGGCAGAGGCGAGTCCGACGCCCCCGTGGCGGCGGACGAGACCGAAGCCCGCACCGACGGGTAGAATCTGCAGACGTCCGGCCCCGAGCCGGATGCGCATCGATCCGGCCATCACCGGGGAGCGCTCGGAAGAACAGTCGGCCCTCATCTCGGGCCGGCCCAGTAGAACCGAACGGGAGAGCCCGTCACAGCTCGAGCCACGAGTGGGCGTCGACGTCGTCGTCGTCAAACGGGGTGGTACCGCGGCCGGGTGCGCTTCTCGCACCCGGATCGTCCCCGAGCGCAGGCCTGACGGCCCCACGACACGCGAACTCGTGCGGGCCCCGTACGCGAGGAGTCCCGCCCAGATGAGTACCGAATCCGCGACCCCGGGCACCGAGAGCCGCGGCACCGCCGTCACCGGAAGCGCGTACCCGATGGTCGACCTCACCGGAGGCACCACGGCACAGACGCCGTCGTTCCCCGCGCTCGAGGAGACCGTCCTCGCCCGCTGGGATGACCGGGACACCTTCCGCGAGTCCATCCGCGGCCGTGCCGACGCCGAGGAGTACGTCTTCTACGACGGACCCCCCTTCGCCAACGGTCTCCCGCACTACGGACACCTGCTGACCGGGTACGTCAAGGACGTGATCCCGCGCTACCGCACCATGCGCGGCTACAAGGTCGAACGCCGCTTCGGCTGGGACTGCCACGGACTGCCGGCGGAGCTCGAGGCCGAGAAGCAGTTGGGCATCACCGAGAAGTCCCAGATCCTCGACATGGGCCTGGCCGAGTTCAACGCCGCCTGCAAGAAGTCGGTGCTGCAGTACACCGACGACTGGGAGGCCTACGTCCACCGTCAGGCCCGCTGGGTGGATTTCGAGAACGACTACAAGACGCTCGACATCGACTTCACTGAATCGGTCCTGTGGGCGTTCAAGCAGCTGTACGACAAGGGCCTGGTCTACAAGGGGTTCCGCGTGCTCCCGTACTCCTGGTACGAGCAGACGCCGCTGTCCAACCAGGAGACCCGCCTGGACGACGCCTACAAGATGCGGCAGGACCCGGCCGTCACCGTGGGACTGCCGCTCGAAGCTCCGCAGGACAGTCCCCTCCACGGGGCCGAGGTGCTCGTGTGGACCACCACGCCGTGGACCCTGCCGTCCAACCTCGCCGCCGCCGTCCATCCCGAGATCGACTACGTGGTGGTACGGGTCAACTCCGGTGAGTTCGCCGGACGGACCTTCGTCGTGGCCGAGGCGCGCCGCGGGGTCTACGCCGCCGAGTTCGGCGACGACGCCGAGGTCGTGGCCACGCTCAAGGGCACCGACCTGGTCGGCCTGCGCTACACCCCGCCGTTCGAATTCTTCGCCGGACACCCGGGCGCGCACGTGGTGCTGTCCGCGGACTACGTCTCGACCGAATCCGGAACCGGCATCGTCCACCTCGCGCCCGCCTTCGGTGAGGAGGACAAGGACGCCTGTGACGCCGCGGGGATCGAGCTGGTCATCCCGGTCGGCCCGGACGGCAAGTTCACCTCCGAGGTGCCGCCGTACGCCGGTCAGCTCGTCTTTGACGCCAACACGCCCATCTCGCGGGACCTGCGTGCCGCCGGGAAGCTGATCCGCCACGAGACCATCGAGCACTCCTACCCGCACTCGTGGCGCTCCGGGCAGCCGCTCATCTACATGGCGCTGCCCGCCTGGTTCGTCAAGGTCACCGCGTTCCGGGACCGGATGGTCGAGCTCAACCGCGAGCAGATCACCTGGATGCCCGAGCACGTCCGCGACGGGCAGTTCGGCAAGTGGCTCGAGGGCGCCCGCGACTGGAACATCAACCGCAACCGCTACTGGGGCGCGCCGATCCCCGTGTGGGAGTCCGACGACCCGGCCTACCCGCGCGTGGACGTGTACGGCTCCCTGGACGAGCTGGAGCGGGACTTCGGCGTGCGGCCCACCGACCTGCACCGTCCGTACATCGACGAGCTGACCCGCCCGAACCCGGACGACCCGACCGGCAAGTCCACCATGCGCCGCGTGGCGGACGTCTTCGACTGCTGGTTCGAGTCCGGCTCCATGCCGTTCGCGCAGGTCCACTACCCGTTCGAGAACAAGGAGTGGTTCGAGACCCACTTCCCGGGCGACTTCATCGTCGAGTACAACGGCCAGACTCGAGGCTGGTTC
The DNA here is from genome assembly GCF_026011735.1 of Dietzia sp. NCCP-2495. Lineage (GTDB taxonomy): Bacteria > Actinomycetota > Actinomycetes > Mycobacteriales > Mycobacteriaceae > Dietzia. The sequence continues at coordinate 369,067 of NZ_BRVN01000002.1, forward strand.
TACACGCTGCACGTCCTGGCCACGGCCCTGTTCGACCGTCCGGCGTTCACGCACGTCGCCGCCCACGGCATCGTCCTGGGCAACGACGGGCTCAAGATGAGCAAGTCCAAGGGCAACTACCCGGACGTCAACGAGGTGTTCGCCCGCGACGGCTCGGACGCCATGCGCTGGTTCCTCATGAGCTCGCCGATCCTGCGCGGCGGCAACCTCGTGGTGACCGAGCAGGGAATCCGCGAGGGCGTGCGTCAGGCCATGCTGCCGCTGTGGAACTCGTACAGCTTCTTCCAGCTGTACGCCGCCGAGCGCGCCACCTGGCGCACCGATTCGCAGCACGTGCTGGACCGCTACATCCTGGCGCGCCTGGCCTCGACGCGCGATGCCATGTCGGTGGCGCTGGACGCGACCGACATCGCCGCCGCGTGCGACGAACTGCGCCTGTTCGCGGACGCCCTGACCAACTGGTACGTGCGCCGCTCGCGCTCGCGCTTCTGGGCGGGCGAGGCCTCGGGCCGGGACGCGCGCGACGCGTTCGACACCCTGTACACCGTGCTCGAGACCACCATGCGGCTGGCGGCCCCGCTGCTGCCGCTGATGTCCGAGGTGATCTGGACCGGCCTCACCGGTGAGGAGTCCGTGCACCTGACCGACTGGCCGGCCGAGGGCGAGCTCCCCTCCGACGAGGCCCTCGTGGAGGCTATGGAGGCCGTCCGCACCGTCTGCTCGACCGTGTCCTCGGTGCGTAAGGCCAAGCAGCTGCGCGTGCGCCTGCCGCTCGCCTCGCTCACCGTCGCCATGCCGGACGCGGAGCGTCTCCAGCCGTTCGTCGGGATCATCGCGGACGAGGTCAACGTCAAAAACGTCGTTCTCACCAGCGATGTCGCCGCGCACGGTCGGATGGAGCTGGCGGTCAACGCCCGCGCCGCCGGCCCGCGCCTGGGCAAGGACGTGCAGGTCTGTATCAAGGCCTCCAAGTCCGGCGACTGGTCTGAGGTGGACGGTGTGGTGACCGCCGGTGGCATCGCGCTCGAGGAGGGCGAGTACGAGCACCGTCTCGTGGCTGCGGACCCCGACTCGACGGCCGCGCTGCCCGGCGGTGCAGGCCTGGTGGTGCTGGACCTGGTCGTGACCGAGGAGCTCGAGGCCGAGGGCTGGGCCAAGGATCGCATCCGTGAGCTGCAGGAGGCGCGTCGCCGGTCCGGCTTCGACATTTCCGACCGGATCCGGGTCCGCATGGAGGTCCCCGCGGCACGTCGCGAGTGGGCCGATCGTCACGCGGAGCTCATCGCGGGTGAGGTGCTGGCCACCGATTTCGCCGTGGTGGACGCGCTCGATCCCGCTGACGGTGAGGCGCTGGGCTTCGCCGAGGGCGTACGCGTGACGCTGGCTCGGGTCTGATCGGACCCCGGCCGTGGGGAGCGGGCAGGACCGGTGGGTCCTGCACGTGGACATGGATGCGTTCTTCGCATCGTGTGAACAACTGACCCGGCCGACCCTGCGGGGTCGGCCGGTGTTGGTCGGCGGGACCGGGGGCCGTGGTGTCGTGGCGGGCGCGTCGTACGAGGCGCGCGCGTTCGGTGCCCGCTCGGCCATGCCGTCGCATCAGGCGCGCAGGTTGGTGGGCGTGTCGGCGGTTTTCGTGCCGCCGCGCATGGCCGTGTACCGCGCGTTGAGCCGTCGGGTGTTCGAGGTGTTCGCCGAGCACGCCCCGGTGGTCGAGGCGGTGTCGGTGGACGAGGCGTTCCTCGAGCCGCCGGAGCTGCGCGGCGCGACCGCCGAGCGCACGCGCGAGTGGGCGCAGGCGCTGCGGGCCGCGATCCGGCAGGCCACGGGTCTGCCGGCGTCGGTCGGGGCCGGTGCGGGGAAGCAGTACGCGAAGATCGCCTCCGAACTGGCCAAGCCGGACGGGGTCGCGGTGGTCTCGCGCCGGGACCACGCGGAGAAGCTGGACCCGCTGCCGGTACGGAGCCTGTGGGGTGTGGGACCGGTGGCGGGGGAGCGGCTCGCCCAGTTCGGGATCACGACGATCGGGGAGCTGGCGGCGATGGACGACGACGACGTCGCCCAGGCGCTCGGGAAGACCGTCGGCCCGGCGATCGCCCGGATCGCGCGGGGGTATGACGACCGACCGGTCCAGCCTCGAGCCGAGGCCAAGCAGATCAGCGCGGAGAGCACGTTCGCCTCTGACCTCACCACGTCGGGGCAGGTCGCCGCCGCGATCCGCCGGTCCGCGGAGGGTTCTCACCGGCGGCTGCTCGCGGACGGGAGGGCGGCCCGCACCGTGACGGTGAAGGTGCGGCGCAGCGACTTCACCTCCATCACACGCTCGTACACGCTCCACGAGGGGACCACGTCGCTGGAGACGATCATCGCGGTGGCGCGCTCGTTGGCACCGGACCCGGTGGATTTCGGGGCGATCCGACTGTTGGGTGTGAGTCTGTCGGGGCTGACGGAGTTCCACCAGGACGCGTTGTTCGAGCAGGAGTTCGTGCCGGACCACCGTGGTGGTCTCGGCGTTGGTGTCCGTGGTGGCCACGGTGGTGACCCCGGGGTCGACGACGACGAGGACCTGCCCGATATCGTCGGGATGGGCGTCACCCACGTCGCGGTCGACGCGGACCACCAGGTCGACCTCGATACTCCGCGGGAGCCCGATGCCGCGGGTAGGGAGGCCGCGGGTGCGGGGGCGTCGGAGACACCGGGCGCGGTGCCGACGATCGGAGCGTGGCGGCAGGGAGTACGCGAGCGGTTCGGTACCGGCGACGACGTGTCCCATCCCGAGTTCGGACACGGCTGGGTCCAGGGCGCCGGCCACGGCAGGGTGTCGGTCCGTTTCGAGACGGCCGCGACCGGCCCGGGGCGGATGCGGACCTTCGCTGAGGACGACCCGGACCTCGAGCCGGCCGACCCCCTGGACTCCCTCGGGTGGTAGCCCTCGTCAGCTGTAGAGGTGGAAGCGCTGCCAGCGGCGGCGGACCTCGTCGGCCGAGCCGTCCGTGGTGCCCAGGAGTGCGGCCAGCAGGACGCGCGCCTGGCCGGAACGGAGGTAACCGCAGCTGAGCACGCCGAGCTTGGCGAGTTCGGCGCCCCCGCCCGCGCCACCGTACGTCGGTTCCGCCTCGCCGCGGGGGACACGGGTACCGGCCACCACCACGACATCGGGGTGCTCGGTGGCGAGCTCCCGCACGGCCGCGGCGACGAGCGGCGGCAGGTTCCCGGAACCCGTGCCTTCGAGGACGAGTCCGCGGGCTCCGGCCTCGACGCAGGCACGCAGCGCCACAGCGTCGGACCCCGGCGGGCAGGCCACCACGTCGACCCGGACGTCGGCGAACGAGGCCCGTCCGCCCAGCAGCGGACGCTCCAGCTCGGGCGGCAGCCCCTCGACGGGGTGTTCGGGGGAGTTGCGGGCAAAGGCGACGGGGTCGGTGGTGTGCCACTTGCGTACCCCGCGGGCCTGCAGGATCGCGCGACCGAGGACCACGAGCACGCCCAGCTCCCGCGAGACGGGGTCCGCGGCCAGGAGGACGGCGTCTAGCAGGTTCGCGGGGCCGTCGGCCTCGGGGTGGTCGGCGGCGAGCTGGGCTCCGGTGATGGCGATCGGGCGCGGATCGCGGTGGTGGAGGTCCAGCGCCATCGCGGTCTCCTCGAGCGAGTCGGTGCCGTGGGCGATCACCACACCGGTCACCGACTCATCGGAGAGGACTTCCGCCACGGCATCGAGGAGGGTGTCCCATTCCCGAGGCCCGAAGGCGGAGGAATCGCCGTCCAGCACCGACCGCACGCTGAGGCGGATCTCGTCCGGGATCACGGACTTCAAGCCCTCGATCATGGCGGTCGCGGCCGCCTCGGAGTCGCCCGCGTGGACGGTCCCGTCCGGGGTCGTGGAGGCCATGATCGTGCCTCCGGTGGTGCAGATCACGACATGGGGGGTGTCTGTGCTGGTCTCTGCGTTGTTCACCCGGTCCACAGTGGTGGTCGCACGGCCCGTCGTCAACCACCGGGGCCGTCAGGGATGGAACAATGACGCAATCGCGGCCCGAGAGCCGCACCGGTCCCGGTACGCGACACCGGAACCGCACATTCGACGAAAGGACCACGAGTGAGTCTTCGACGGACTATCGCCGCTGTCTCCCTGTCCGCTTTCGCCCTGGCCGGGCTCGCCGCCTGTGGCGAGGAGGAGAATGGGCGGGAGACCGCGCCTCCGCCCACCACGAGCGCTCAGGAAGCGGCGATCCCGACCGCCGAGGATCTCTCGCTGCTGCTCGAGCAGGCCTCCGACCCGGCGGTCCCGGTGGAGCAGAAGGTCAACCTGGTCGAGGGTGGCGCCGAGGCGCCCGAGATCTTCGACCAGATCGCGGCGCTCAAGGCGGAGAAGGGCGCCACCGTGGTCATCACCGGTGTCGCGGAGGGCGACATCCCGGGCACCCTCATCGCCAACGCGGTGATCCAGCAGCCCGGTCAGGAGGACATCAACGTCCAGGCCCAGTTCATCAAGCAGGGCACCGACTGGATGCTGCAGAAGTCCTTCGCCTGCGCGCTGATCACCAACGCCGGTCTGCAGCCGCCGGCCACCTGCGCGGCTGCCTGATCAGTCCGCTCCGGCGAACCGGAGCACCGAGTCCTCGTCGTAGGTCGTGCGCTTCCCCGTGGAGGGGTCGACGTACACGGCCCGCGTCGAGGACTCGGTCGTTCCGTCGGCGGGCAGTGCCGCACGGAGGTCCACCGTCAGCTCGCCGGACCCGGTGATCTCGTAGGTCTCCACGTCCAGGGACACATCGGGTCCGCCGTCGGGTGCCGGAGCGGTCAGGGTGTCGGAGGGGTCCGGAGCGCTCTGGTCGAGGCGGACGGTCGCCACGTCACCGTCGAGTGAGAGCAGCTCGTAGGTGGTGACCCGCGTCGGGGCCACCGCGTCGTCGACCTGTCGGGTCACGGTCCAGCGGGCGCCCTCGCCGATCGCCTCGGTCGGGAAGACGACGGTCGCGTCCGAGATGGCGTTGGCGGCGATCTCCACCGCCGCACGGGCGACGTCGGTCGCGTCGGCGGGCGCGGCCAGGCCGAGCTCGCGCACGATCCCGTCGGGCCCCCGGGTCCACGTCACCGTGAACCCGGGTGCCGTGGAGAACTGGGCGGCGCGGAGCTCGTCCACGGACGTGAACTCGCGGACGGTCGCCGAGGCGCGCTGGGCCCCGTCCACGTCGGGTTCGGACCGGCCCTCGAGGGTGAGGGTCTGCGCGGGGGTCTCGTCCACGCGGGCCTGGGCGCCCGGTACCTCGGTCCGCGCGGTGCCCGACTGGGTCACCTCGACCGTCGCCGGCTCGCGGGACGGGGCGTAGGTGAGGACCCGGCGTTCACCGGCACCCGGCTCCACCAGCTCCACCTCGGGGGCGGGACCGGGATCGACCGCGACCTCCGCCTCGAGGGACGTCTCGCCCGCGGCGGCGGACTCGCCGCCGGCACCGGCGGCGGGATCCGGGGAATCGGAGTCACCGCAGGCCGCGGCACCGGCCAACAGGGATGCCGTCAGGACGGCGCCGACGAGCCGGCGGCCACGGACGGCGACGAGCGGACGGGCGGGGAGACGCTTCGATCGGGGATCCACGGCGTCGAGCCTAGAGGGTCGCCCACCCGCGTCACGCGGCCCGGCGATCACATCAGGGATACTGGGCACCATGACAGACACGGGCGGCACACGGTCGGACGCGGCGGAGCGTTCACCAGGGGACGCCGGGCGCAGCACCACGGCGTCCGGGTACTTCAGGGCCGGGCCCGTGGTGATGCTCGTGATCGCGGTGATCGTGGTCGTGGCGGACCAGGCCGCCAAGATCCTCGCCGTGGCACGGATGGAGCCGGGCCGACCCATCGAGCTGATCGGGGAGTCCGTCCGCCTGGTCCTCATCCGCAATCCCGGTGCGGCGTTCTCCCTGGGCACCGACCTCACGCCGGTGTTGTCCGTCGTGGCGATGCTCGTGGTGCTCGGACTGGTGTGGTTCTCCCGCCGTGTCCACTCCCGCTGGTGGGCGTGGGGCCTGGGCCTCATCCTCGGTGGTGCCGCCGGCAATCTCGTGGACCGGATCTTCCGGGATCCCGGCGCGCTCCACGGTCACGTCGTGGACTACATGGCCGTGGGCTGGTGGCCGGTGTTCAACATCGCCGACGCCTCCCTGGTCACCGGTGTGATCGTCATCGCCGTCGCCGTCCTGCGCAATCTCGACTACGACGGCACGAAGGTGGGCGAGCTGGCCGAGGAACCGAAGTCCGTGGGCGCGAAGACCGAGGTTCCGAAGTCCGAGGTCCCGAAGTCAGTGGCCCCGAAGACCGCCGGCGCGAAGACCGACGAGGTCGCCGATGAGTGAGGTCCGCACGTTCCCCGTCCCCGACGGCCTCGACGGTATGCGGGTCGACGCCGGGATCTCCCGACTGCTGGGGATCTCCCGTACCGCGGTGGCGGACCTGGCCTCCGAGGGCAAGGTCCTGCTCGACGGCCGATGTGTCGGCAAGTCGGACAAGCTCACGGGGATGAGCTGGATCGAGGTCGAGATGCCTGCCCCCCGCGCCGAGCCCGCGATCGTCGCGGAGCCGGTGGAGGGCATGGCCGTCGTGTACGCGGACAACGACATCGTCGTCGTCGACAAGCCCGTCGGCGTCGCCGCCCACCCCTCGGTCGGCTGGACCGGGCCCACGGTGATCGGCGGCCTCGCCGCCGCCGGGTACCGGATCTCCACCTCCGGCCCGCCGGAGCGCAAGGGGATCGTCCACCGCCTCGACGTGGGCACCTCGGGACTGATGGTGGTCGCCGCGTCGGAGCGCGCCTACACACTTCTCAAGCGGGCGTTCCGCGACCGGACCGTCGACAAGACCTACCACGCGCTGGTCCAGGGCCACCCGGATCCGCTGTCTGGGACCATCGATGCGCCGATCGGGCGGCACAACTCGTCGGACTGGCGGTTCGCCGTGACCTCGGACGGCAAACCGTCGATCACCCACTACGACACCCTCGAGGCCCACCAGGCCGCGACCCTCGTCGAGGTCAAGCTCGAGACCGGTCGCACGCACCAGATCCGCGTGCACTTCTCGGCGCTGCACCATCCGTGCGCGGGCGACCCGACCTACGGTGGGGACCCCGTCCTCGCCAAGCGCCTCGGGCTCGACCGGCAGTGGCTCCACGCCGTCCGCCTCGGCTTCGAACACCCCGGGACCGGATCGTTCGTCGAGTTCAGCAGCGACTACCCCGACGACCTCCAGCACGCACTGGACCTCCTGCGCTCCGCATGACAGCCGCCGCACGGGTGGCGAAGGTCGCCGGTGTGGGCCTGGTGATCGTGCTCGCGCTGGTGGTGATCCTCACCGCCCTGCGGACCGAACTGCCGCGCTCCGCGGGCGTGATGACCGACGCCGTGGGCCCCGAGTCCGGCGAGACGATCGCCGCGTACCGGGACCGCGCCGCCGCGACGCTCACCGTCGGTGGAAGAAGCGACGACGACAACCGGGCGAACGACGACCGGGCGGTCGGCGGCCACCACTGGGCGCTCGTCTCCGCGGACACGGAGTGGAGCCCGGCCGAGGCCGCGAGGGTCGTGCGGGACCTGCCGAGAGCGTCAGCCCTGATCGTCCGGGTTCCCGTCGATGGGGTGGCCATGCCCGTCACCGAGTCGGTCGTCGCCGAGCCGGTGGCGGGGGAGGACTCCCGCGTCGCGACGTTCACCCGCGCACTGGAGAGGACCGCTGCGGGGTCCGCGTCCGCAGCGGCCACGGTTCCGGCCGGGGACAGGGAAGGCCGGAAAGCCGCGCTCACGGCGAGCCGCATCCGGGCCGGCACGCCGGCGATCATCGGGCTCGTCGTGCGTGGCCCCGCGGACGACCTCCGGGCGATGGCGGACGCGCCCGGCGTCCGTGCGGTCGAGGCGCTGCCCGCCGACGCCGTGTGGGGTCAGTTCGCCGTGCGCCCGCTCCTGCCGCAGCAGACGGAGGCCGCGGACCCGCTACCCGACGACGCGCCGGTGCCCGACGCCTGACGCCGCGGACCCTCTGCCTGGTGACTCGCCGCTTCCCTGCGACCCGCCGGCGCCGGACGCCCGACGCCGCGGGGGCGGTGCGCGGGGCTGGGCGGCCGACCAGCCGGGACTAGGGTGGCGCCGTTGACGGTCGATCGAGGAGGCGTAGGTGGGCGGCGGCGAGAGTGTGGACGAAGGCCCCCGACGGCAGAGCGTCGGTACGCCCGCGACCGGCGGAATGGCCGCGGGAATCGCCGCGTACACGCTCTGGGGGTTCTTCCCCGCGTTCTTCCCGCTCCTCGAACCCGCCGGAGCGGTCGAGATCCTCGCCCACCGGATCATCTGGTCACTGGTCTTCATGGCGATCGTGCTCACCGTGCTGCGGCGCTGGCGGGAGCTGGCGACCGTGGACCGCGCCTCGTGGGGATGGATCTTCGGCGCTGCGCTCTTCGTCTCCGCCAACTGGGGCGTCTACGTGTACACGGTCAACGCCGGGAGGGTGACCGAAGCCGCACTCGGCTACACGATCAACCCGTTGGTGAGCGTGCTCCTCGGCGTCCTGATCTTCCGCGAACGACTCACGCGCCCACAGTGGTTCGCCGTGGCCCTCGCCGTCGTCGCCGTCGGTGTCCTCACGGTCGGGTACGGACACTTCCCGTACCTCTCCGTCATCCTCGCGGTGAGCTTCGGCCTGTACGGGGTCTTCAAGAAGAAACTCCGCGTCGATCCGGTCGTCGGCATGACCGGCGAGGTGGCGGTCACCGCGCCGATCGCCCTCGCGTTCCTGGTGTGGCTCGGGGCCACCGGGGCGGGGACGTTCGCCACCGAGGGGCCCGGACATTCCGTACTGCTCGTCGCCTCCGGCCTCGTGACCGTGGTGCCGCTGCTGCTGTTCGCCACCGCCGCGCAGCGGATCCCGCTGGCCACCATCGGCATGCTCCAGTACATCGTCCCGGTGCTCCAGATGGCGTGGGGACTGGTCGTGGTGGGGGAGCAGCTGGACTCCGTCCAGTGGGTCGGATTCGCCCTCATGTGGGCGGCCGTCATCGCGTTCACGCTGGCAGGGCGCTCGCCCCGCAGAGGTGTGGCCCGGGAGTCGAGGCCTGTCGTAGATCCGACCTAGACTGGGCCGGACTAGTCGTAGGAGGAATGCTGCGTGGCCGGTTCCCAGTTCGTGCATCTGCACAATCACACCGAGTTCTCGATGCTCGACGGGATGGCGCAGATCGATCCCCTCTTCGCGGAGGCGTCCCGACTCGGGATGCCGGCGGTGGGGATGACGGACCACGGCAACATGTTCGGGTCCTCGGACTTCTACAAGCAGGCCAAGAAGGCGGGACTCAAGCCGATCATCGGCATCGAGGCCTACGTCGCGCCCGAGTCCCGCTTCGAGAAGAAGCGCATCCTGTGGGGCGAGAAGCACCAGAAGAGCGACGATGTCGCGGGCTCGGGTGCCTACACCCACATGACCATGGTCGCCGAGAACGCCACCGGTCTTCGCAACCTGTTCCGGTTGTCCTCCCTCGCCTCGTACGAGGGGCAGCTCGGCAAGTGGGCGCGCATGGACGCCGAGATCCTCGCCGAGTACTCGGAGGGCATCATCGCCACCTCCGGCTGCCCGTCCGGGGAGATCCAGACCCGGCTGCGCCTGGGCCACGTCAAGGAGGCCTACGAGGCCGCGGAGAAGTGGCAGTCCATCTTCGGCAAGGACAACTTCTTCCTCGAACTGATGGACCACGGGATCGACATCGAGCGTCGGGTCCGCGAGGACCTGCTCAAGCTCGGTAAGGACCTGGGCATGCCGCCGCTGGTCACCAACGACTGCCACTACGTCACCCGCGACCAGGCACACGCCCACGAGGCCATGCTCTGCGTGCAGACCGGCAAGACCCTGGCCGATGAGGGACGCTTCAAGTTCGACGGCGACGGGTACTTCCTCAAATCCGCCGAGGAGATGCGCGCCCAGTGGGACTCGGAGGTCCCCGGCGGGTGCGACAACACGCTGTGGGTCGCCGAACGAGTCCAGCCGTACGACGAGATCTGGACGCCGCAGGACCGGATGCCCGTGTTCCCCGTTCCCGAGGGGCACACGCAGGACTCCTGGCTCGCCGAGGAGGTCCAGCGCGGCCTCGAGTGGCGTTTCCCGAACGGTGTCCCGCAGGAGTACCTCGACCGCGCGAAGTTCGAGCTCGAGGTGATCAAGGGCAAGGGCTACCCCGGCTACTTCCTCGTGGTCGGCGACCTCATCGACCACGCCCGGTCGATCGGCATCAAGGTCGGCCCGGGCCGAGGCTCCGCGGCCGGCGCGCTGGTGGCGTACGCGCTCAAGATCACCAACATCGACCCGATCGAGCACGGCCTGCTCTTCGAGAGGTTCCTCAACCCGGAGCGACCGTCCGCGCCGGATATCGATATCGACTTCGACGACCGCCGCCGTGGCGAGATGATCCGCTACGCCTCCGACAAATGGGGCTCGGACAAGATCGCCCAGGTGATCACCTTCGGCACCATCAAGACCAAGGCCGCGATCAAGGACTCGGCTCGCGTGAACTTCGGTCAGCCCGGTTACGCGATCGCCGACCGGATCACCAAGGCGCTGCCACCGGCGATCATGGCCAAGGACATCCCGCTGTCCGGGATCACGGACTCGTCGCACGAGCGGTACGGCGAGGCCGCCGAGGTGCGCTCGCTCATCGAGACCGATCCGGACGTCAAGCGGATCTACGAGACCGCCCGGGGCTTCGAGGGCATGGTCCGCCAGGCGGGCGTGCACGCGTGCGCGGTGATCATGTCCTCCGAGCCGCTGCTCGACGTGATCCCCATGTGGAAGCGCGCACAGGACGGCGCCCTCATCACCGGCTGGGACTACCCCTCCTGCGAGGACATCGGCCTGCTCAAGATGGACTTCCTGGGCCTGCGGAATCTCACCGTGATCGGTGACTGCCTGGAGAACATCAAGCTCAACCGCGGCGAGGAGATCGACCTCGACACGCTGTCGACCGACGATCAGGCCACCTACGACCTGCTCGCCCGTGGCGACACGCTCGGCGTGTTCCAGCTCGACTCCGGCGGAATGCGCGAGCTGCTCAAGCGCATGAAGCCCACCGGCTTCAACGACATCGTGGCCGCCCTCGCACTCTACCGACCCGGGCCAATGGGCATGGGTACGCACTGGAACTACGCCGACCGTAAGAACGGCAAGCAGGAACTGGTGCCGATCCACCCCGAGCTCGAGGAACCGCTTAAGGACATTCTCGGCGAGACGCACGGCCTGATCGTGTACCAGGAGCAGATCATGGCCATCTCCCGCGAGCTCGCGGGATATACGGCCGGTGAGGCTGACGGTTTCCGTAAGGCCATGGGTAAGAAGAAGGCCGAGGTGCTGGCCGCCGAGTATGAGAAGTTCTCCGGCGGCATGTTCGAGCGGGGCTTCTCCAAGGACGCCGTCGACGCACTGTGGGGCACCATCGAGCCGTTTGCCTCGTACGCGTTCAACAAGTCGCACGCCGCCGGCTACGGCCTGGTCTCATTCTGGACCGGCTACCTCAAGGCCAACTACCCGGCCGAGTACATGGCCGCCCTGCTCACCTCCGTCGGTGACGACAAGGACAAGGCCGCGCTGTACCTGTCCAACTGTCGGCAGATGGGCATCAAGGTGCTGCCGCCCTCGGTCAACGACTCGCTCACCAACTTCGCGTCGGTGGGCAAGGACATCCGCTTCGGCATGGGCGCGGTGCGCAACGTCGGAGCCCACGTGGTGGAGTCCGTCGTAGCAGCCCGGGAGGCGAAGGGCGCCTTCACGGACTTCTCCGACTACCTGTCCAAGATCGACCAGACCGCGTGCACCAAGAAGGTCACCGAATCGCTCATCAAGGCCGGGGCCTTCGACGCACTCGAGCATCCGCGCAAGGGCCTGTTCCTGATCCACGCAGACGCCGTCGAGTCGGTGATGTCCACCAAGAAGGCCGAGGCGGTGGGTCAGTTCGACCTGTTCGGCGGGGGAGACGACCCGGGCGAGGACTCGGGCTTCGGCGACGTGTTCGCGGTGAAGGTCCCCGACGAGGAGTGGGACACCAAGCAGAAGCTCGCGCTGGAACGCGAGATGCTCGGCCTCTACGTCTCGGGTCACCCGCTTGATGGACTCGAGGCGTCACTGGAAGCCAAGACGGACACGTCGATCGCGACCATCCACGAGGGCGAACTCGCGCACGGCACGGCGGTGACGATCGGCGGGATCATCTCGGGCGTCGACCGCCGGGTCAACAAGAACGGTGAGCCGTGGGCGATCGTCACGATCGAGGACTTCAACGGCAGTGTCGAAGTGCTGTTCTTCCCGAAGACCTACCGGATCGCCGCGATGGACATCGCCGAGGACGCGGTGGTGTTGGTCAAGGCACGCATCAACATCCGCGAGGACCGCGTCTCGGTGTTCGGGGACACACTCGAGGTGCCGGACCTGGTCGTGGGCGGCAACGGTGCGCCACTGGCCCTGACGCTGCCCACCCGCGTGTGCACCATCGAGACGGTCACCGCGCTCAAGCAGGTGCTCACCCGGCACCCCGGGCCCTCCGATGTGCACCTGCGACTGGTCAGCGGGGATTCGTCGACGGTGCTGCGCCTGGACGATCACCTGCGGGTCGAGACGTCGTCGTCGCTCATGGGTGACCTCAAGGCCCTTCTCGGGCCGGGCTGCCTCACCGGCTGACCTGTTCCCGTGGTCGCCAGGTGACTGACCGGTTGGCGGCTGGCGAGGGCACGGTGGAACACTGGACACCGTGACCTCCACTGACTCAGCCGCCGACCAGGTAGTAACCACGGACGATATCGACGCCGCCGCCCGGCGTATCGGCGACGTGATCACGTACACGAGCCTGGACACGAGCGAGCGACTCAGCGAGCACACCGGGGCCCGGATCCTGCTCAAGCGTGAGGACCTACAGGATGTCCGCTCGTACAAAATCCGTGGCGCGTTCAACCTCATGGCGCAGCTGACCACCGACGAGCGCAGCGCCGGCGTGGTGACCGCGAGCGCCGGAAACCACGCCCAGGGCGTGGCGTTCGCCTGCCGGTCCCTCGGGATCAACGGCCGGATCTACGTCCCGAGCAACACGCCCAAGCAGAAGCGCGACCGCATCCTCGCGCACGGCCGGAACTGGGTCGAGCTGGTGGTGACCGGCTCGAACTTCGACGCGGCCCAGTCCGCGGCCTGGGCTGACGCCGAGCGCACCGGCGCGACCATGGTCCCGCCGTTCGACCATCCCGACACGATGGCGGGACAGGGCACGATCGCGGCCGAGATCCTGGCCCAGCTCGAAGAGACGCCAGACGCCGTGGTGGTCCCCGTTGGTGGCGGCGGGCTCCTCGGCGGCATCGCCACCTACCTGGCGGAATACGCCCCGGACTGCAAGGTCATCGCGGTGGAGCCGGCCGGTGCGGCGTCTCTGACCGCCGCGCTCGAGGTGGGGGAGCCGACGACCCTCGATGACGTGGACACCTTCGTCGACGGGGCCTCGGTGGCGCGACTCGGCGAGTTCCCGTTCGGCGTCATCTCCTCGATGAGTGAGCGTATCCAGGTCCTCACGGTCGACGAGGGCGCCGTGTGCACCGAGATGCTCGAGCTGTACCAGAACGAGGGGATCATCGCCGAGCCCGCGGGCGCGCTGTCCGTGACGGCGCTGGAGAAGCTCGACATCGAGCCCGGCGCCACCGTCGTGTGCATCATCTCGGGCGGGAACAACGACGTCTCCCGCTACAGCGAGATCATCGAGCGCTCGCTCGTCCACCGCGGGCTCAAGCATTACTTCCTCGTGAACTTCCCGCAGGAGCCGGGCCAGCTGCGCCGCTTCCTCGACGAAATCCTGGGCCCCGAGGACGACATCACCCAGTTCGAGTACCTCAAGCGCAACAACCGCGAGTACGGGGCCGCGCTCGTCGGTATCGAGCTGGGCTCGGCGACGGGCCTGCACTCGCTGCTCGAGCGGATGGAGGCCTCCCGCATCGACTGCGAGCGCCTCGAACCCGGCACCGCGGCGTACGAGTACCTGACGTAGCCTGGTGGAGCCAGAAGAAGAACCCCTGCCGGATCATAGTCCGGCAGGGGTTCTTCTTCTGGCTAGGTGGCCGGGGTGACCGGCCGGATCAGCGTCAGTTGTCGGCAACGTTCTCGAGGGTGTCGAAGAAGTTGCCGATGGACGACTCGGGGATCTCGCCCAGCGAACCGGTAGCTCCCTGGTCCTCGGCGGACATCGACTCTATGGAGCCCCCGACGACGTTGCCGAATCCCTGCGGATTGAGGAGCCCCGCCACCTCGCCGATCGAGCCCGCGGAACCGGAGGTCGAGCCCTGGGCGGTCTGAGCGCCTTCGGTGAGAGAGCCCGGATTGAGGAATGCCCCGAGCGAGCCAGCGCTGCCGGTGTCGGCCCCCTCTGCCGTGAGCGATCCGGTCACCGAACCTTCGACGGCACCGAGATTGAGAATGCCGAACAGGGAGCCGAAGTCCGGGCCGCTTGCGTCCTCTTGCGCTCCGGCCGCCGGAGCGCCGAGTGCAACGGCGAGCCCGAGGGCGCCGGCCACGGCCGCCGACTTGGTGAACATGCGGGTGGAGATGGAAGCCATCTGAATTCCCCTTCAGGTGAGAAAATGTGCCGCCGCCCCTGCGACGACAGAACGACGACAGAACAAGGTGCCCAGGTAACTGGACGCACAACTAAGTGTGACATAAAACTTAGTGTGATTGCAACCACATCGCAGAGTGTCTCCGAGGGATCCATTTTCGTGCTTGTGACATGCGGAGATAGCCGATCGCGCCGATGGCTCGCCAGCCGGTGTCGCCTGAAATAGCTTAGTTAAACATGATAGCTATTGAATTGCTTCCCGGTTGGAAGGCCTCGGAACCCTCCTAGATGCTGAACCGTTATATGAATGCGAGTGTTCGAAACCACGGTCAGAACCGACCGAGAGATCCGGACCTGAGGATTCCGCGGGGGTCTCGTTCGGGCTCGCTGCCGCCTTCGTATCCACCGAATGCCCAGACCGTGCTTCCGCTGGAGCAGAGGAAGAGGGCGCCGGCCTGGAAGTCCTCACGTGTCCCGGATGCCGGGTTGCCGAGGTTCGCGCTCCAGTTACGGGTGGCATTGTTGGCCAGCGTGAACGAGGCCATCTGCCCGGTCTGTCCCTTGACCTTGGCGGCGGCGAAACGCTCGGAGATGGCCTTGCTGGTGCCGTATGCGGGGCCGAAGAGTGGTGCGACGCTCCCTCCCGGTAGGAGGTTGGTGACCTCCTCCATGTTCATGTCGACCGTGATGCTGATCGAACCGGAGATGGACGGGGTGACCGTGGTTCCCGGCCGGGGACGGAGGGGGAAGTTTTTGTAGTACTCGAGGGAGGACTGCACGACGTCCGCCGGGGCCACGGTGCCCCCGACGTCGGCGGTCGAGGGGTAGCCGCGACAGTCCAGCGAGGCCCCGGTACGGTTGGTGAAGGTCCCGGAGATTGACGTGGCGGCGGCCCCGGCGCCGTTCACCGTCACGGTGCCGGCACTGGGAACCACGCGGACCACGACACTGTCCGGAACATCCCCGGGGATCGTGGTCTGGGCATTTCCGGTGGCGGTGGTGGTCAGGAGAGCGGCGGCGGCCAACCCCAGGCCGGTGAGCGCACGAGTGTGGCGTCGGGTGATCATGGTCGTCCTTCGGTTCGAGGTGGAGCGGGTCAGCGCGGTCCCACGCCGGGCGGGGGATCGGTGGGCACGACGTTGCCGTGGTAACCAGCGAACACGTACGAGTTGCCCCCTCCTTCGCAGAAGAACAGCGCGCCCGGCTGGAAGGCGGTGCGGATGCCCGTGCTCGGGTAGGTCAGGTCGGCATACCAACTGGTGGTCTGACCGGCGCCGACGGTGAAGTCGATCGAGTTGGATCCGGTGACGATCGACCCGGTGTGGCCACGCGTGTGCGCGCCGTCCTGGGCGTTGCGGAGATCGACGAGTGCCGACGTGGGGCTGCCGAGGGAGGCGGAGAGACTGCCGGTGGGGATGAGGTCGTACACGCTGCCCACTCCGATGTTGCCGACCACCGGCGCATCGATACCGCCGGGGGCGAAGATGTTCTTCGCGTAATAGTCCATGGCGGCTACCACGATGCGTGCGTCGGTGACCTGGTTCGGGGCACGGCCCGTGGCCGTGGGTTGGGAACACCGCAGGGAGAACGTCGCCCGATTGCTGATCGACCCGGAGACGCGGCCGCCGCTCTCCTGGCCGACGCTGACGCTGGCGAGCGTGCTGTCCGTGATCACCACGACGCCACTCTGGTCGGCGCCGGGGATGCGGGCCTGCGCGGCGTGTGGGGTGACCGTCGCAGTGAGCGCGATAGCGGAGAGGGTGGCGGCGGTGAGCCGTCCGGAGAGGGATGGTGCCATGTGGGAGCTGCTTTCAGGAGCGGTGGGTGGGCGGCGGCGATCGGCGGGGGGCGTCAGCTGCCGAATCGTCCGAACCGGGACAGGTCCAGTGAGCCGGTCCCGCCCTGCGCCGGGGTATCGGGAGAGAAGCCCGCGTACACGTAATTGACTCCGCCGAACGTGCAGCCGACCAGGGCGCCGGCGTCGAAGGGCTGGCGACTCCCCTGGGATACCGGCGCCAGGGCGACGGAGACGCTCGTGCTGGAGTTCGCCGGAATCGACACATTCGCGGTGTGTCGGCCCGTCTGTCCCTGCATCCTCGCGTCGTCGAACTTCGAGGCGATCACGGATCGGGAGCCCTGTTCCGCCCAGATGTGGCGGGCCGCCGCGGCGGGAAGCATGTCGGTGACGCTCCCGAGCGGGACGGTGATGACACCGACGATCTGGATGTTGTTCGTGGTGATCTTGGGCTCCGGATACACCGGGTAGCGCGAATAGTGGTCCACCGACCGGGAGATCACCTCCGCAGGTGCGACCTCGATCGATCCGCCGCCGTCGAAGCCTCCGCAGGTCAGCTGCCCACCCGTGTTGTTCTGAACCGTGACGAGAACCCGGCCGGCGGCGACATCCGGCTGCGCCACCGCGACGCTCACGCGCGGGTCTCCGGTGGTGACCACGTAGGACGCCCGGTCCGTCGGGGCGTGGACACCAGGAACCTGAGAATTGGCTACTCCTGGAAGGGAAATCATCGCAAGGCCGGCGCACGCGGCGGACACGGCGGTCCGGACGGTTGTCCTGCTTTTCGAGCGCACTAAGTGACTCCTGATATTGATAACGGGGGCGCGATGGAAAGATGGCCCTCTGGCCACGGGTTTGTGTGCTGGCTGTAATCTACGACACAATAAGCGAATGTTACAACTGGCCTACAGTCTAGGTCAGCTTCGGGCAGGTCGACCTCTGGGTCGGGACTCGACGCACGCTGTACGTCAGATAAGGGGATTGATATGCGAGGGTTCTCGGCCGCCGGTGCGGTGATCGGCACGGGCGCCATGGTGGTGTCCCTGGTGGCGGTACCCGCGGCTTTGGCCCAGTCGACCGAGATCGACCGCACCGTCCGGGTCACGCACAGCTGCGTAACGAGGGGGGCCGGTGGCACCGCGGCCACGATCTCCCCCAATGACATCCAGGTGACCTACCCGGAATCGGTGAGGCCGGGGGAGGTCTACACCGCCACCATCTGGCCGGGGGAGATGAGATCGGGTAGCGAGACCGGGAGGTTCACCTACGCGCTGGCGCTGCCCCCGAATGTCGACGTGATCAACGTGGCCAACGGGGGCGGGGACTACGGACTGCTGACCAGCAGTGGCAGGAGCCTGGCGGTCGAGCTGGTCGACTCCTCCGGAGATCCTCATGTCGACGGCACGCACGTCCGTATCTCCGCGGGGATGACACCGAATTTCGGCGGCGACACCGCCAGCCACCTGACTCTCCCGTACCAGTGGGGTGTCGGGCTCCACTCGCGAGAGAACACGAACTTCCGGCTCCCCAAGGTAGAGGTGACCCTGCGCGCCCCGGTGGACCGCACGCCGACCCCCATCAAGATCGGGCTCCACGGTGGTACCGGAGGTCAGTCAAACGGGACGAACAACGCACTCCAGTACCTGCACACGGGTACCTGGTCCCTCGGTCAGCGGTATCACTACTGCGGCAGGACCTACCCGGCGGGATCGGACTCGCTCACCGCAACGGCCATCACGTCCGACGCACCGCTCGTGGCGCAGTCGTCCGCGGAAATGATCGGCGAGGATCGGGCGGTGGCGGGTGGCGAGAATACCTCGCTGATCGCCCGGGTCGCCGTCTCCGGGGCGTCGGGGCGGGAGATGAGTCGAGGGCGGGTCACGTTCCGCCGCACGGACACCGGTGAGGTTCTCGGCACCGCGACGCCGAACCGGGACTCGGGAGAGGCGGTCCTGACCCGCTCGTTCCCCGGGACGATGGACGGGTACTCATTCGAGGTCACGGCGACCTACGACGGGGTGGTCCGCGGGGGTGTCCAGTCCATCGCCGGCAGCAGCGCCAGCGGATCCCTGGGCGTGACGATCAACCCCAATCGGATCGCCTACCTCGTCAACATCACCCAGGCACGCCGACTTCCGGACAGCGGCGGCTCGGTCCCGGTCGAGCTCACCACCACCATCTCGAGGCCCGGTGGCGGTGCATTTGCCACCGGTCTGCAGGCGCAGCTGTACCGCGACGGTCAGCCGGTGGGGGCCCCGCGTCCGGCGACCTCGACCATGACATTCACCGATAGCCTCCCCCGCGCCGAAGCGGCCCGCACCTACTACTACGAGGTCAAGTTGCTGCCCTTGACGGTCGGGGAGTTCGAGCACGGTGGTCAGACCGCAGGCGCGACCGGCGTGATCATCACGGGGACCTCGCCGACGGTTCCCGAGGACCTCGAGTTCGTGGACGCCCCCTGGAACTCCTCGGAGATCTTCGTCCCGGGTGGCCTCGAGGGATCGCTCGAGTTCGGCGCCGGTTCGATCGGGAGTGTGTCGCCGTTCGTCACCGGGGCGTCCTAGCGGCCCGGCGCTACCTCTGTAGAGTCCGCACCACCGCGAAGCCGAACGGCCGGCAGGACACCGAGTCCGTGGCGTCCTGTGAGCCGGCGACGACCTCCGCGCCGGAGGTGAGCACCGCCTCGCCGGACACCGGGACCCGGCACGGCTCGCTGCCCAGGTTCACCACCAGCGCCAGCGGCCCCGGTGCAGCACCAGCCACCGGTCGTCCGGGGATTCCGAGCCCACCTCCATCCGGACGGTTCCGAGCCACGGGTCGGACAGTGCGGGCTCGGCCCGCCGCAGGGCGATCAGCTCGCGGTAGGTCCGCAGGATCCCGGCGTGCGGTTCGCAGGCCAGCTCGGCGCGGTCGAGCACGGACCGCCGGAACGTCTCCGGATCCTGCGGGTCCGCCACCGTGTCGGGATCCCAACCCATCGCCGCGAACTCGCGGGTCCGACCTTCGCGCACCGCCTCGGCCAACTCCGGCTCGGGATGCGAGGTGAAGAAGCAGAACGGCGTCCGCGCGCCCCACTCCTCGCCCTGGAACAGCATCGGCGTGAACGGCGAACACAGCACGATCGCGGCCTTGGCCAGCTGCTGCTGCGGCGTGAGATTCATCGACGGGCGATCACCGGCCGCGCGATTACCCACCTGGTAGTGGGTCAGCGTGTAGGCGACGAGCCGACTGCCCGGCACCCGGTCAACGTCCAGCGGCCGCCCGTGCACACGACCTCGGAAGGTCGAGTACGTGCCTGCGTGCAGGAACGCGCCCGTGAGCACCTGCCGCAACGACTCGAGCGACCCGTAGTCCACGTAGTAGCCCTGCCGCTCCCCGGAGACGGCGGCGTGGACGGCGTGGTGCACGTCGTCGTCCCACTGCCCGTCCAGGCCGAGCCCACCGGCCTCCCGCGCGGTGACGGTCCGCGGATCGTTCTGGTCGGACTCGGCGATCAGCGACAACGGCCGCCCGAGGTGCGTCGACAGCGCCTCCACCTCCACCACCAACTGCTCCAGCAGGTGCACAGCCGAGGCGTCGGGAGCGCGTGCACCGCATCCAGCCGGAGGGCGTCGACGTGGAACTCGTCGAACCAGCGCAGGGCGTTGTCGATAATGTAGCGCCGCACCTCGCCCGAGTGCTCACCGTCCAGGTTGAGCCCCGACCCCCACGGCCCGTCCGCGGCCGACAGGTACGGCCCGAACTCCGGCAGGTAGTTCCCGGACGGCCCCAGGTGGTTGTAGACCACGTCCAGACACACCGCGAGCCCTCGAACATGGCAGGCGTCGACGAACGCCTGGAACGCGTCCGGCCCGCCGTACGGCTCGTGCACCGCGAACCACGACACCCCGTCGAAGCCCCAGCCGTACTCGCCGTTGAACGCATTGAGCGGCATCACCTCGACCATGTCCACACCCAGCTCGACCAGCTCGTCGAGGTGCTCGATCGCGCCGGTTAGTGTGCCCTCGCGGGAGAACGTGCCCACGTGCATCTCGTAGATCACCGACCCGGCCAGCTGCCTCCCCGTCCATGACGTATCGGTCCAGCGACCGCGGGTCGGGCCGCGGCGGGCTGACCTCGTCGTCGTCGCCGGTCAGGCGGAATCCGTAGTCACGGCCCTCCTCCCGGCGGAGGTCGGAGGTCCACCAGCCGCCGGTGGCGCAGTCCATCGGAATCGGCGGAGCGTCGGCCGAATCGAGGACCAGGCCGACGGTGCGGGCGCGGGGCGCCCAGACGGAGTACACGTCTATGGGGATCGGGGAGAGGGGGTCGGTGGGTGAGACGGTCGGCGGTCGCGTGGGGGTCACACGGACCAGGGTAGGTACGGCGCGCCCCCTGCGGCACCGCGATACTGGTGGAATGGACCAGCCCCGACCTCGCGTGCTCCGGCTCACCGCCGGTCAGGACGTGACGGGGGAGTACGAGGAGAAGCGCTCCAGGTTCGTCGCGGTACTGAGACGGGTCGACGACGAGGACGCCGCGCGCGCCTTGATCGCCGAACTCCGCTCGACGTATCCCACCGCGCGCCACCATTGCAGTGCTTTCCTGGTGGATGTCGAGGGCGCCAGCAGGATCGAGCGGTCGAATGACGACGGCGAACCCTCCGGCACGGCCGGCACCCCGATGCTCGACGTGCTGCGGGGAAGCGGACTGACCGGGGTGAGCGCGGTGGTCGTCCGCTGGTTCGGCGGCACCAAACTCGGGACCGGTGGCCTGGCGAGGGCGTATTCCGCGGCGGTCGCGGCCGCCGTCGATGAGGCCTGGCGGACTGGTCGGGTGGTCGAGGTGATCCGGACGCCGGCGTGGGTCGCCGAGGTCGACCATGTTGTGGCCGGCGGGCTCGAATCCGCCGTTCGCGCGGCCGGGGCCCACGTGCTGAATGTCGAGTACGGGCGCCGGGTGCGTTTGACGGTGGCGGGGGAGTACGACGTGCTGTCGCCGATCCTCGCTGCGCGCACGTCAGGTGGCGCTGAATGGGCAGAGGCAGGGGTCACTACCACCGAGAACGCGGCGCTTCGCAGCGATATGGAATCCTGAAGACATGAGCATGCAGCCCTACCAGACGAACTCGATCGAGCTGAAGAAGCAGCAGGTTCGCAAGGATTCGCGAAATACGGCGATCGCGCTGGGCGTGACGGTCGTGTCGCTGCCGATCGCGTTCTGGGCGGCGAGCGGGGTCATCGTCATCTCGATCCTCGCCGGCATCGCGACGATCTACTACGGACTCAAGGTCCGCAAGGCCATCTCCGGCAAGCCGAACCAGGGCCAGCTGCACTGACCCCAGCCCTGCGCTGCCCTGCCTGGCACGCCCCCGCCCGGCCCGGCCCGGCAGGCACAGCCCGCCGGTGGGGACTCAGCCGTGGCGACGGACCACGTCGGACAGGTCGGCACGCTCCGTGCGGAACCCGTTGGCGGGATGGTCGTCATCGGCGTAGCCGAACGCGATTCCGCACACGATGAGGCGGTCCTCCGGGATGCCCAGGTGCTCGCGGACGCCGTCGGAGTACAACGCCAGCGCTGCCTGCGCGCACGTGTCCACCCCCAGCGACGACGCCGCGGCGAGGAAGGTCGACACGTACGCGCCGCAGTCCACGGCGCCATAGGTGCCCAGGCCTGCGTCCGAGGTGATGATCGCGACGTGCGGGGCACCGAAGAAGCGGTAGTTCTCGAGCATCTGACGCATGCGTGCGTCATGGTCCGAGCGTTCGATCCCCAGTGCCGAGTACAGGCCGTACCCGCTGGCTCGCCGGCGGTCGCCGTAGACGCCGTCGTAGCGCTCCGGCGCCGGTAGGTCCGACTTCATGGGGTTGGACGCCACATAGTCGGTGAGCGCCTTGCCGAACGCGGGCGTGGCGTCGCCGGTCACCAGTTCGACCTGCCAGGCCTGCGAATTGCACCAGGACGCCGTGCGTTGGGCCATCTGCAGGATCCGGTCGATCGTCTCCTCGGGGACGGGCTCGGAGGTGAACCCGCGGCAGCTGAACCGGTCGTCGAGGATCTTCTCGAGGGCGGCGGCAGTGTCTGTGCCGAGTTCAACGTTGGTCATGGGTCCTCCGGTCGCACTCACGTGATGTGATCCCAGTCTCGCACGTCGGTCGCGGCTGGCGTTCTCCGGACGGCTGCAGGACAGCTGCTGGACGGCTGGCGACGCCTGCCGGACCGCTGTCGGTCGGCTCCGGGGGATCGATACCCTTCGTGTATGGGTGTGCGAGTCGATGCGTGGACGTGGTCGGTGCGATTGTTCCCGTCGCGGACCAAGGCGGCCGCGGCCTGTCGGGGCGGTCACGTCAAGGTCAACGGCGAGGCGGTGCAGCCGTCGAAGAATGTGGTGCCCGGTGACCGGGTACAGGTCACCGGCGCTCTCGGTCGTCTCCGGATTCTCGAGGTGGTCGAGACGGTCAGCAAGCGCGTCGGGGCGCCGGTGGCCGCGACCTGCTACATCGATCATTCGCCCCCGCCGCCGCCCAAGGAGATCCTGGCGTCGCAGCCGAGGCGCGACCGGGGTGCCGGCCGTCCGACCAAACGCGAACGTCGCGAGACCGACCGGCTCTTGGGTCGCGAGCCTCGGTAGGCCGGGACCCCGGCAAGTCGGGACCGCGGGGGTCACCACCAGCCGGTGGCGGGCCCCAGTTGGCGTGCGAGTTCGCCGGAGGCGGACCGGACCCACGAACCGGACAGGTGATGGGAGTCGTGGTAGACGATCACGTTGCCCACGACGGCCGGGCAGTCCTCGGGATCGCACAAGCCGTCGGTCAGGTCGAGGAGCTGGACCGTGTCGAGGCCGGCGGCGGCGAGGGAGGCGGGATTGATCGGTGAGATCGACCTCTCGCGGGGCATCCCGCACTCCTCGGGCGTGCCGCCGTCGCCGAGGCAGTCGCTCGCGCGGATCGGGCCGCGGCCCTTGTTGAGCCACGGGGTGTCGCGGATCGCGATCACGTTGATTCCCTGTTCGCCGAGTGCGTTCCACAGGTCGGCGTACTGTCGCGGCGTGACGTCGGGGCCCATCACGCCGACCGGTCGGCTGGCGTTGGTGAACACGAAGTCCGGCTGCAGTCCGACGAGCGCCGCGAGCGCCTCGGGGGTCCATTCCGCGCAGCTCTCGTACAGTTGCTCGCCGCTGTCGGAGACGGTCGAGTCGAGGGTGAGCGGGCAGCCCATCTTGAGCACGGTGATCACGCGGAACCCGTAGTGCTTGCCCACCTCGTCGAGTCCGCTGATCCAGTGCTCGGCGTGGGAGCCGCCGACCAGGGCGATGGTCCGCGGCGAGGTCTCGTCTCCGTAGACGCACATGGTGACCTCGCTGGTCTCGAAGTCCGAGATGCAGCCGTCCATGGTGCTGGCGGGGAGATCGTGGCTGACCTGGAGGATCGAGGGGAGGAAGGGCACGTCGTCCGGCGCGTCGATGTCGTCGAGGAACGCGCGGGCGCCGGGGTGGTCCGGGTCGGAGAGGGAGTCGACGTAGGGGACCGCCGAGCGGGACGACGCGGTGGCGGTCCACCAGCCGATGGTGCCGAGCGTGGCCACGGCGACGACGACGACGAGGCTGGTCGCCCCCACGAACTGCCGCTTCTGCGCGGGGGTCCGTACCGGACCACCCCGGAGGAGGTCGCGTGCGACCGCGGCGGGGGTCTTCCCGCCCTTGGCGCGGCTGGCCATGCGCAGCGGCCGCTCGACGTACTTCTCGGTGAGCAGGGCCAGGACGACGGAGATCGCGATGATCGCGGTACCGGAGCCGAGCGTGATCCGGTTTGCGATGTCAGAGGAGAGCCACAGGATGAGCAGGGGCCAGTGCCACAGGTAGAGGGAGTACGCGATGTCTCCCAGGCGACGGAAGACCTTCGCCGACAACAGCCAGGTGATCGGGTCCTTGAGCGGTGTGGGCGTCTGGCCGGCAGGGAGGTTCCCGCCGAGCACGATGAGCAGTGCTCCGCCGATCGGATACCACGCCAGGGGGCCGGGGAAGTAGGCGGCGCCGTCGAAGTAGAACCCGGTGCTGACGATGAGGAACAGTCCCGCCGCGGTGGCGAGCAGGCGCAGGGGCCAGGGCAGGACGATGCCGGCCAGGACGATCGCCACGAGGCCGCCGACCAGCAGCTCCCACATGCGGGCCGCGGTGTCGTAGTAGTTCCAGGGCGGGTTGGCCTCCTGGCCGAGGACCGACCACCAGACGGAGAAGGCGGTACCCGCGGCCACCACCAACACGAGGAACCATTTGGGACTGCCGCGGCGGATGACAAGCCGCCAGAGCGCGGACAGTCCGAGGATCACGGCCAGGACGATCACATAGAACTGGCCCTGGACGGACATGGACCACAGGTGCTGTAGCGGGGAGATAGAGGCGTCGGCCGCGGCGTAGTCGCCGGCGGTGAGCGCGAGCTCCCAGTTCTGGTAGTACAGCAGCGAGGCGATCGCTTGGTCGAAGATGGCCGACCACTGGGTGGGCGGCTTGATGAGGATCGTGCCCAGCAGCGTCGCGGCGATGGTCACCACGAGCGCGGGATACAGGCGCCTCACGAGGCGCTTGAGGTGGGGGATCGGGTTCAGGGACGTGCGGGGATTGTCCGCGCCGCGCAGGAGCGAACCCACGAAGAAGAAGCCGGACAGGGTGAGGAACACGTCCACGCCGCCGGAGACGCGGCCCATCCACACGTGGAAGACCACCACGAGGGCGATCGCCAGTCCCCGGAGACCGTCGATGTCGTACCGGTAGGCCATCTTCCCGCGTTGCCGACCGGAGGTCGCGGGGGCGGTGGTGGTGGCCACTGGCGGATACTTCCTGACGTCTCGACTGGCTGCTGACGTGTGGTCCCGCCCTCTGCCCGGTGCTCGCGGGCGCTAGCGGAGCCGGGTCCGATTAGACCACAGGTGGACCGGATATCCCGTCTCGCATGTTTCCACCGTTGGTACAGTCCGGCAGATGACCAGCACGTCCACCGCCCCTGGTGACCATCGCGACGACCCGATCGGCGTCGGGGCAGACGAGGGACGCCGCTCCCGGCCGGTCTCCCGTGTCGTGGCCGGGCTCCTGGGATCCTTCGTCCCGTTCGTGATCGCGGTCCTGGTGTGGATGGTCGCGGCCCCGCGCTCGGAATTCGTCGCCGTGGGCGACGGGCGGGGGATCCGACTCACGGACTCCGGAGCGGCAGGGACCGGGCAGATGCTGATGTTCGTGATCCTGTCGGGGTTCGCCGCGGTGTGCTGCGTGCTCGTGCTCTGGGCACGACTCCCGGGACTGCGCCGACCCCGGGGGGTGGCGGTCCTGGCCCTGGTGCCGGGGGCGTGGTGCGCCGTCTCCGCCGCGGTCGCGACCGGCGTCGCGGACCTGTTGGTGGCTCCGGCGTCAGATGCCCCGTACGGCTCTGTGGTGGCGCAGTCCCCGGCCGTGGGCGCGCTGTTCTTCGACCGGGCGTTCTTCGGTACCTCCGGCCCGTCGTGGGACCTGCTGCCCGCCTCGGCGGGCTGGCTGGTGTGGGGCGCGATGGTCGCACTGTTCACGGTTGCGGCTCTGGCCAATTTCAGCGACTCGCCGGACCTGGCGGACGGAGGGTCGCGAACTGATCGGTGATCCGCAGTCGACGCTCGGCGAAGCGGTAGAGCGCTGCGGGCCTGCCACCCGACGGGCCCGGGGGCGCGCTGCGCCCGCACCGGACGAGCTCGCCCCGGCGGGTGAGGATCCGCTGCAGATTGGTCGGGTCGACAGGATGACCGAGTGCGGCGGCATAGAGCTGCGCGAGGTGGGAGAGCGTGAACTCCTCGGGTGCCAACGCGAATCCCAGAGTGGAATAGGAGAGCTTCGCCGCGAGGCGGAGCCGGGCGCGGGCGATGATCTCCGAGTGGTCGAACACCGTCTCCGGGAGGGCGTCGACTCGGAACCACGCGGTGTCGGTGGGGATGTCCGGGTCGGCGTCGCTGGGCAGGACCCCCAGGAACCCGGAGGCGAACATCCGTCGTCCGGGCACGCGCGCGGGATCCGAGAAGTCGGAGACCGACTCGAGGTGGCTGAGTTCGCGGACATCGACCTTCTCGTCGAGCTGCCGTGCGGCGGAGGTGGGGAGGTCCTCGTCGTCCCGGACCTCGCCGCCGGGCAGGGCCCAGCACCCTGCGGCGGGCCCCATCGAGTGCTGCCAGAGCAGGACGTGCAGGGCCTGGGTCTCGTCGTCGGAGACGGAACGTACCTGACCCACCACGACGAGTACCTCGTGACCGGTGTTACACTTGTCCACGTTTTCGATTGTAAGACGAAAACACGGACCGATGGGGTATCGGCCCGGAGTGACTACCCGAGAGGGGGCAGGGATGAGCTCTGCCACTGAACTGAACACCGCCACCGTGCTGCCCGCCGCGGCCGGGCGCCTCGACTCGCCTCTGGCCG
Organism: Dietzia sp. NCCP-2495; assembly: GCF_026011735.1. Lineage (GTDB taxonomy): Bacteria > Actinomycetota > Actinomycetes > Mycobacteriales > Mycobacteriaceae > Dietzia. The sequence continues at coordinate 395,875 of NZ_BRVN01000002.1, forward strand.
CGAAGATCGTCCACGACGGCGCGGTGTACACCGGCGTCGAGGCGGACGAGGAGTGGGCGTCGGAGATCAGGCGCCTGGCCGCCGAGCGGGACGCGGTGATCCTGGCGCACAACTACGAGATCCCGGCCATCCAGGAGATCGCCCACCACGTCGGTGACTCCCTGGCGCTGTCGCGGATCGCCGCGAGCTCCGAGCAGTCGACCATCGTGTTCTGCGGTGTCCACTTCATGGCCGAGACCGCCAAAATCCTCTCTCCGGAGAAGACGGTCCTCATCCCGGACGAGGCGGCAGGCTGCTCGCTGGCGGATTCGATCACCGCGGAGCAGTTGGCCGAGTGGAAGTCGGAACACCCCGACGCCGTCGTCGTCTCCTACGTCAACACCACCGCGGCGGTGAAGGCGCTCACCGACATCTGCTGCACGAGCTCCAACGCCGTCGACGTGGTGGAGTCGATCGACCCCTACCGCGACGTCCTTTTCCTCCCGGACCAGTTCCTCGGCGCGCACGTGCGCCGCAAGACGGGCCGCGACAACATCTACGTCTGGGCCGGCGAGTGCCACGTCCATGCGGCGATCAACGGCAAGCAGCTCACCGCCAAGTCCGAGGCCCACCCGGACGCGGAGCTGTTCGTCCACCCGGAGTGCGGCTGCGCCACGAGCGCGCTGCACCTGGCGACCGAGGGGGCGGTGCCCGCCGATCAGGTCAAGATCCTGTCGACCGGTGGCATGGTCGACGCCGCCCGTGCCTCCGGTGCGCGCGAGGTGCTGGTGGCCACCGAGATCGGGATGATCCACCAGCTGCGCAAGGCCGCGCCGGAGATCGACTTCCTGCCGGTCAACGAGGACGCGAGCTGCCCGTACATGAAGATGATCACCCCGGCCGCGCTGCTGCGTGCCCTGGTCGAGGGTGCCGACGAGGTCGACGTGGATCCCGTCACGGCCGAGGCCGCGCGCGGGTCGGTCGAGCGCATGATCGCTATCGGCAACCCGGGGTCGGGGGAGTGACGGGCGGCGCGGTGGGCGGCGGCGTACCGGTCGCCACCGTGTCCGGCGAGAGGGGAATGGGCGACGACGACGTGGTGCTCGATCCCGACACCCGGGCCGACGCCCTGATCGCGATCCGGCGCGCCCTCGAGGAGGACCTGCGATACGGCCCGGATGCCACCTCGCTCGCCACGGTGCCGGCGGACGCGTGGGCGACGGCCCGGCTCGCCTCGCGTGGAGACGGCGTCGTGGCCGGTCTACCCCTGATCGAGTTGGTGCTCTCCGAGGTCCTGGGCTCCGGCGGCGCTGGCTCCGGCGGCGCTGGTTCAGGCAACTCGGACTCAGTCGGCCCTGGCTCGGTCGATTCGGCCGGGTACACGGTGACGCTGCACGCCGCCGACGGTGATCGGGTCTCGGCCGGCGAGGTCGTGGCCGAGATCTCCGCGCCCACCTTGGGGCTGCTCACCGCCGAGCGCACGTTGCTCAACCTCGTGTGTCACCTGTCCGGCGTGGCGACGCTGACCCGGGCGTGGGCCGACGAGCTCGCCGGGACCGACTGCGCGGTACGCGACACCCGCAAGACCACGCCCGGCCTGCGTCTCCTGCAGAAGTACGCCGTGCGGTGTGGTGGTGGGGTCAACCACCGTCTGGGACTCGGGGACGCCGTCCTGGTCAAGGACAACCACGTGGTGGCCGCCGGCGGTGTCGTGCCCGCGCTCGCCGCGGTGCGGGAGCGGTTCCCGGAGCTGCCGTACGAGGTCGAGGTGGATTCGCTCGAGCAGCTCGACCAGATGCTCGACGAAAAGGTCGACCTGGTTCTGCTCGACAACTTCCCGGTGTGGCAGACGCAGATCGCCGTCCAGCGGCGCGATAAGGTCTCGCCCGGGACGCGTCTGGAGTCCAGCGGCGGGCTCACGCTCGACGTGGCCGGCGACTACGCGCGCTGCGGTGTCGACTTCCTCGCGGTGGGTGGGTTGACGCATTCCGTCGGCGTGCTCGATCTCGGCCTGGACATGTGAGAACCGCCCCCGTCCGGCCCGGCGTCATGCCGCCACAGACCCGGCTTCGGGGAGTCGCCGGACGGGGGTGACGGGGGCGTGTGATGTGCACCCCAGCCGGTCTCGCCGATGCGGCGTCGGCGGTCGCCGGCGGCGTAACATCGTCGCCCATGACGGGCATGTGGGATTCGCACGGAGGATCGGCAGCGGAGCGGCGCCAGCGCCGCATAGAGGAGGCCCGTCGCAGGGTCGAGGCGGGAGAGAACACCCCGCCGCCACCGCCCAAGGCCCCGGCTGCCTCCCGGTCCGCCACCACCCGCACGCGGACGACCCGCACCGCCGGGGCGGCGGCGGTCGATCCGGCTGCCGTGGCCGATGCGCAGTTCGCGGTGTGGCGTAGTGTCCAGCACTTCTGCCAGAGCGACTCTCTGCCCGACGCGAGCGGGAAGAATCTCGATCTCCTCGTGGCGTGGTCCGATTCGATCCAGCAGTTCCGACTCCGTCAGCGCATCGTGGCGCGTCTCGACGCCGACGGTTCGTGGCTACCGGTCTGCTATGCCAAGGACGGGTCCCGTGACGCCATCACCCACGCTCAGGCCGAGCGCTACCGTGATGCCCGCGTCGAGGGAGTGGCGCTGTCCGGCGGTGCCATGAAGCCGCTCAAGGAGACCGACCACCCGGAGTCGACGCTGGCCATCTGACCAAGACCTTTGGCTGGACGCTCGTTCATGAGAAAACCCTCGACGTTGCTTATTGATGTGTCTACTATTGGAGTCCGAGACCCGGGCCCCGCCACCGAGGCGGATCTGCAGGAGGCCATCGCCCAGGTCGAGCCGGCCGGTGGACAGATCGTCGCCACCAAGGTCGACGTCCGCGACTATGCAGGTGTAGAGAAGGCGCTCAGGGAAGGCCTCGAGAAGTTCGGTGGTCGTCTGGACGTCGTCTCAGCCAACGCCGGGATTTTCGCATTCGGCGCCGAACTCGTCGACATCACGGACACGGAATGGGACGAGGTCGTCGACACAGATCTCAAGGGCGTGTTCCACACGGTCAAGACCGCAGGAAAGCTCATGATCGAGGCCGGTAACGGTGGGTCGGTCATCATCACCAGCTCGGCGGCCGGGATCAAGGGCACCCAGAACGTCGGGGCATACACCTCGGCGAAGCACGCGATCGTCGGCCTGATGAAGACGGCGGCACTCGAGCTGGGGCGCCACCACATCCGCGTCAACACGCTCCATCCCACCAGCGTGCGCACCAAGATGATCCTCAACGACGCGCCCTACAAGCTGTTCCTTCCCGACGTGGAGAACCCGACCATCGAGCAGTTCGACGACCTGTTCGTCCAGATGCGCCCGATCCCGGTCGCGGGCGTCGAGTCCGAGGATGTGACCAACGCGCTGATGTCCCTGGCCTCCGACGAAGCCCGGTATTTCACCGGAGCCCAGCTCAAGGTGGACGCCGGGTTCACGCTGCGCTGACCGGCGTCCCGCGGGCGACGCAGCGCGCACCGACGATCACGCGCCAGCCCTCACCTGCCGGCATCGACGCGAGAGAGCGTCGGTGCCGGCACTGCCGTTGACGGATCTCACGACGGCCGGTGTTCGTCGTGGACGGTCGATACCACCGTCACGACCACGTCATCGAGTTTCCAACTCAGTGCCGTGAGCATCTCGCGTACCTGATCGAGCATGTCGACCGATACCTGCTGCCCGCCGGAAGGGACGAGGAACGCTTCGACATGGAAGACATGACCCTGGTCGCGGACGCGGGCTCCGTGGTCGTCTGCCCACGTGACCGTGTCGAGTGCGGTGTCGATCTCCCCGATCAACGGGTGCGGATCGGTGCCGTCGATTCCGGTCGGTCGAGCATCGGACAGTCCGGCGATCGCCCCGCGCAAGTTTGCCGCTCCGTCCCTGAGGATGGACACGCTGACGATGAGCGCGGCTACCGCGTCCGCCCACCACAACCCCATCCCGATGCCGAGCACACCTGCGATGGTGGCCACGCCGGTCTGCCAGTCGGCCCGGTTCATGTCCGCGTCGGCGGACAGGACCTTGTCGTGCAATGCTTCCGCGGGCGCGGTTTTCATCCGCCCGAGGATCACCGGACCGATGCAGGACAGTGCCATCACGAGCACCATCGGCCAGCCGACCCAGATCACGTGCCCGCCGACCTCCATCACGCCCAGGGGAGGGCGCTCGCCACCGAGCAGGCCTGACCCGGAATCGACCACGAGGAACAGGCCCATGGACAGCAGTGCCACACTCGCGACCAGGTGGCCGATTCCCACGGCGCGGTGGCGACCGTAGGGGTACCTCGCCGACGGCGACGCCCGGGCGACACGAATGGCGATCAGGAACGCGATGGGTGGCAGAAACGACAGTGAGTCCTCGAGCCAGGCCGCCTTCATCGCCTGCGACTGTCCGGACACCGCGTATACCGCTGCCACGGTCACGACCATTACGGCGATGGTCGCCCACTCGAGCCGGATGGCCTTGTGTAGAGCCGCCTGCTGATCCGGCGGTAGTTTGTTTCCGCCGAACGACGGTGCCGATGCCTCCTCGCCCCTTCCGGCCGGTGCGTCGCGGGTCATTGCGCTTCGCCCGTGTGTGCGAGATGCGTCTCGAGCGCCACGAGCAGGGCGTTCTCGCCCAGTGGTGTGGCCATCACCATCTTCTCCGTCTCCCCGTCCGGCGTCACCTCGGTGGCATACGGTCGGGTCAGAGCCACCTCTTTCGACCACGGAGAATCCGCCGTCAGCCCACCGATCACCACGTCGAGATCCCCCCGCTTCATCGCCATGATCAGCTCGCTCTCGGCTCCGGGGGTCCAGTCCGGTTCGGCATCGATCGTCGCGGCGAACCCGGTCACCAGGTCGACTTCCCGACCGGCCACGCTGCCGTCGTCGAGGGACTCGGTCCACGGCACGTTTTCTGACACGCCCACTCTGAGCGTTCCGCCTGTGATCCGGTCCAGGCTGCCGTCGGTGTCCCGGGGGAACGGTCCGCCGCACGCCGTCGCGCACAGGGCGAGACTGAGGAGAACCGCGACGGCCTCCGTCCTGGTCCGGACTCTCGTGAGGTGAAACGACACGGGTGCTCCTCTCAGCTTCCTCACGGCGCCGCCCTGCAGAGCCGCCTCGGTGATGGGCCCGACGCTAATCTCCGGCGAGGTCGTCCGCACCCGCTGATGCGTCGGTCAGCGGAGGATCAGTGGGATGTTCTGCTCGGCAGCCGTGTTGGCGCCGTGGTGACCACGCAGGGACGACTCCAGTTCTTCGTTCTTCGATCGGGTCAGCACCGTGTTCCCGGAGGCGATCGCGATCACGTCCCCCAGTCGGTCGGCATGGTCCCGCCCGGGACCGAAAAGGTGCTCTTCGAGGGCCTGCTCGCGGCTGATCACTCGCGCGTGGCCCGCGAGCTCCGATCCCCAGTTGTGCAACACGTCCTGCTCGGCGTCCGGTCGGGCATAGACGTGTCTGACGCGGGCTTCGCCGGCGACGGTTCGAACGTTCGCCAGAAGCGTGGGATGGGTGTCGATGTCGATGGGGGTGTCTGCGCGCACCATTCCGTGGTCCGCGGTCACGACGAGGCGGACATCGCGTGGCAGGTCGGTCGCCAGACCGGCGACGAAGGCGTCCACGTCGCGGAGCTGGTCGAGCCATTCGTCTGATCCGGGACCGTGCAGATGCCCGGCCATATCGAGATCGCCGTAGTAGGCGTAGACGAAGCGTCTCGCGCGGGAGGGGCGGGCCACCACGTCAGTGATGGCGCGGGCGGTCTCGTCGAGTGTCGTGACCGCGCGGAAATGTCCCTCGGCCCGGAACGCCGCGCGGGTGAGCCCGGATTCGCGGAAGACCTCCCGCATCACATAGGTGATCTCGACACCGGAGTCCGCGAGGATCTCCAGCAGGCTCGGCATCGACTGCACGTCGCGGGGCAGGAACCTCTGGAGAGCAGACGGTCCTCCAGCGGACTCGAGCGTCCAGCGGAGGGGGTTGAACGAGACCGGCCCCTCCGCATCCGTCAGCCGGAAGCTGTACCCGATGATCCCGTGCTGCGAACACGGTGCGCCCACGGCCAGACTCGTGAGGCTGGTCGCCGTCGTCGCGGGGAAGCCCGCCGTGATGACCCGCGTGGTCAGGGCCGCGAGGGTCGGTGCCTCGTCAGCATGCGCGCGGATGAGTTCCGCACCGAGCCCGTCGATCAACACCACCACGGTGTCCGCGGAGGGCTCCAGGTCCAGCGACCCACGGAGACCGACACCGAGTGACGCCGCCACAGACGGCATCACGTCGGCGAGAGAATGTCCGGAGGGCATCGCGGGGATAGCGGTCATGCCCCCAGCATCCCCCATCGGGGAGAGATCCAGGCCGGGGTTGGCGACCGCGGGACAGGCCTGGCACGGAGCCGGCGGGACCCGAGCGATCACAGGAATGTAACGGAGGCCCACCGGGTCGCTATATGTGGTGGACTAACTGTCGTCGATCTCGCCGGGGTGACCGCCCCTCTACTCTCCTCGGAGGCCACCATGACCAAGACCATCGCGTACGCCGGAGCCCTGGCGACGGCCCTTCTCGTCGCCTCTGCAGGTCCCGCCGTCGCGCAGTCCGGTGAGGGCCTGTCGACGGAGGGCCTCGGCAGCTCGTCGCTGTCCAGCGGGGCAGAGGGTGACGAGGCCGGTACCGAGGAGGAGGGGCCGCTCGGCTCGGTGGGCGAACTCGCCCCGGCCTCCGTCACCGGTTCCCTGCCCGGGTACACCACAGGCCCCATCGGCTCGACCGCCGCGGTCGGGTGCAACATCGGCACCGTCGCCGGATGGGCGGCGCAGGCCATGGCCATTCCGCTCCCCGTTCCGGTGGGCATCGTCTGCGGCATCGTGAACCCTGTCGCCCGGTCCCTGGACTCGCTGGTCGTGGGTGACGTGGACGGCTCGGTCGGCGAGGTCATCGGCGGAGTCCCGGTGGTCGGCAACTCACTCGCCGATCAGGTCGACACCGCGTCCGCGACGGAATCCGTTGAGGGGGTCGTGGGAGATCGTCTCGGTTCGCTGGCCGAGACCTCCCTGTCGCCGGAGACCCAGTCGCCGGAGGCCCAGGCACCGGAATCCCTGTCGCCGGAGAACTGACACCCGGGCTGCCCTCAGCACTTACCGACGCCCTCTGCGCCGCGCCAATTCAGGCGGGGCACAGAGGGCGTTGCCATTTCCGGGGCGAGCGGAATCGCGTCCCACTGCGCCGGTATCGCGGAGGAAATTGCCCGCCCCGCTCTATTGAGGTGTAGATCACAACTCCGGGATACCGCCTGTTCACGCGCGGATTGTCGCCGTGTCGCCTCCGCTCACGGGCCGGGTGGCGCCCGTCCGTCGCTCCGCGAGGCATCGGTGTGGCTTGCGCGACACGGTGTCGAGGTCATACCGTTGTGCGCGACATAGGTAAGCCAATCCTAAGTTGGCTGACCGTAGACGTTCAGAGACGGAGATCCCCATGACCTCACCCGCCCCACGAGCTCGACTGGCAGTCGACCGGGCGAACGACCCCGTGCGCAGCCGGGCCCGCTACCTCCTGCTCGCGTTCTTCGCGATCGTGGCCATGGCCGCGCTGCTCGCCGGCTGCTCCACCGGCGCGGTCGACGGCGGGGAGGGGCAGGACACCGCCTCTGATGTCGAGCGCCAGGGACAGTTCCCGCGCACCATCACGCACGCCTACGGCGAGACCGAGCTCACCGAGGCCCCGACGCGCGTCGCCACCGTCTCGTGGGTGAACGCCGATGTCTCTCTGGCCCTCGGTGTGGTGCCGGTCGGCATGCCCCGCAACTCGTTCGGCGCCAACGAGAACGGCTCGACGGACTGGTTCGACGCCGAGCTCGAGCGCGTCGGTGGCGAGATGCCCACCCTGTACTCCGAGACCGACGGCATCAACACCGAGGCGATCGCCGCGCTCGATCCCGATGTGATCCTCGGCGCGTACTCCGGCATGACCGCCGAGGACTACGAGAAGCTGTCCAAGATCGCTCCCACCATCGCCATGCCCGAGGGTGACGTCGCATTCGGCACCGCGTGGCAGGACTCCACCCGCCTCATCGGCGAGGCGCTCGGCCGGTCCGACGCCGCCGAGGAGCTCATCGCGGACGTCGAGGGACAGATCGCGCAGGTCTCCGAGGACAACCCGGACATCCAGGACACGACCTTCGTCTACGGCACCGTGGACCCGGAGGCCGCCGAGAAGATCTACGCCTTCACCGACGTCGACAACCGTCCCCGGTTCCTCACCTCCCTCGGCATGACGCAGGCGCCGGTCATCGCCGAGGCCTCCGCGGGAGCCCCCGACCAGTTCGCCGTGCCGTGGTCCCCCGAGCGGGCCGATGAGCTCGAGTCCGACATCCTCGTGACGTACGCGACCTCTCCCGAGGTCCGGCAGGCGATCGAGTCCGATCCGCTGCTCGGTCGCATCCCGGCCGTCGAGGCCGGACGCATGGTGGTCCAGACCGACGAGCAGCAGGTCCTCTCGATCTCCGCCTCGTCGCCGCTGAGCCTGCCGTGGGCCCTGGAGAACGTGGTCCCCGACATCCTCGACGCAGCTCCGAAGTCCTGACCTCGTGACGCTGGTCGACGCCTCCACCACGACCCGCCCCCATCGCGGCACCAGCCGCGTGGTGGCGGGCGTGGTGGTGTCCGTGCTCCTGTTCGCCGCGGCGGTCGTCGCCTCGCTCTTCATCGGCTCACGCACCGTCGACCCGATGGTCGCCGTGTCCACCCTGGCGGCCCTGCCCGGTCAGCTCTTCTCCGGAGATCTCGCCGCGGCGCTCGCCCCGGGATCCGCGGCGTCCATGGACGAGGTCGTCGTCGCGGCACGGGTGCCCCGGACCATCACCGCGGTTCTCGTCGGAGCAGCACTAGCCGTGGCCGGTGCCGGACTCCAGGGGGCGACCCGCAATCCACTCGGTGACCCCGGACTCCTCGGGCTGACCGCCGGCGCCGCGCTCGGCGTGGTCCTGGGCCTGGCCTTCGCACCCGCCGCGGCCGCGTCGACCGTCGCGTTCTTCGCGGTGGGTGGTGCCCTCGCGGCAGGCCTGGTAGTCACCGGCGCCGGTCGGATGGGCGCCGATTCGGGAGCCGGGCTCGTCCTGGCCGGGGCCGCCGTCACCGCTGGCTGCACGGCTGTCACGTCGTCGCTGGTCATCGCCCTGCCGGGCGTGCTGGACCGGTTCAGGTTCTGGGGCCTGGGCACCGTTGACCGCTCGGGTCTGACCGAGATCGGAGCCGCCCTGCCGTTCATCCTGCTCGGCCTGGCGCTGGTCCTCGCCGGTGCCGCGACCCTCGATGCCCTCGCCCTCGGAGACGACCTCGCCCGGGGCCTCGGTGTGGGGCCCGCCGCCGGACGCGCCGTGGTGCTGTCCGGCGTGGTGATCCTGTCGGGGGTGGCCACCGCTCTCGCCGGCCCGATCGCGTTCCTGGGTCTCCTCGTCCCGCACCTCCTCCGCCGCCTGGTCGGCGTGGGCAACCGGGTCGTGTTGGGACTGTCGGTGATCGTCGGTCCGGTCGTGTTGCTCGTCGCCGACACCGTCGGTCGCGTGATCGCGCCCCCGGGAGAGATCGCAGTGGGCGTGATGACCGTCGCGATCGGCGTCCCGTTCCTCATCGCCCTCCTGCGTGCCGGCCAGGGGGTGAGCACCTCGTGACCGCCGTACTCGACCGCACGACGCGATCCGATCAGACCGAGGAGCTCGTCCACGAGCTGGCCGTCCGACGCCGGCGTCAGGTGCTCCGGGTCGTCGTCGGCCTCGTCGTCGCGCTCCTGGCCGTCATGGCGGTGAGGGTCCTGCTCGGCCGCTACACCGTCACCATCCCGGACTTCGTCGCCATTGTCGGCGGCGCGCAGATCCCCGGCGCCACGTTCGTCGTGATGGAGGAGAAGCTTCCCCGCGCCGTCCTCGGCGCCGTGGCGGGTCTCGCGTTCGGAGCCTCGGGTGCGCTGTTCCGGCGGGTCCTCGGGAACCCGCTCGCGAGCCCGGACATCCTCGGTATCGCCCACGGGGCGTCCGCCGGCGCGGTCACCGGAATGATGCTCTGGGGGCTCCGCGGGGTCCAGGTCGTGCCGGCCGCACTCATGGGGTCAGCCGTCGCGCTGGCCATCGTCCTCGCGGCCTCGGCCGGCCGTCACGGCGGCATCGTGGGGCAGCGGTTCCTGCTCGGCGGTGTCGCCGTGGCCGCGCTCGGTACCGCGGTGGTCACCCAGTTCATGGCGAGGCTGACCCTCAACGACGCGCATGAGGCCGCCGTGTGGACGGTCGGGTCACTGTCCGGCGCGTCCGTCGACCGGATCCTGTGGCTCGGTGCGGCCCTGGTGGTGTTGCTGCCGCTGGGCGCCTGGTTGCACGCGGCACTGCAGCCCGCCGAACTGGGGTCCGAGCTCGCCGTTGGCCTGGGTTCACGGCCCGTTCCCACGCGGGCCGCCGCGCTCGGCGTGGGCACGGTCCTCGCTGCCGCGGCCACCGCCGTCGCCGGCCCGCTCGCGTTCGTGGCCCTGTTGTCGACTCCCATCGCTACCGCCCTGGGGAGGGGCCGGCCGCACATCCTCGCCGCGGCGCTTACCGGCGCGGTGATCGTCGTGGCCGCCGACATCGTCGCCTCCGAAGCTCTCGGCACCGTCGATCTGCCCACCGGCGTGGTGACCGGCGCGCTCGGTGCACCCGCCATGCTGTGGATCCTCCTGAGATCCAGAAAGGTCGCCTGATGTCCATCTCTGCGCCCGACGCACCCACCCGGCCCTCGACATCTGTACCGCGGGACGGGGGGACCGAGCCGGCGTTCCGTCTCCGCGGGCTGACGCTCGGCTACGGAGCCGATCCGGTGATCCGCGACCTCGACCTCGACATCCCCGCGGGCAAGACCACTGTGTTCATCGGTTCCAACGGCTGTGGCAAGTCCACCATCCTGCGCGCGCTCGGCCGGCAGCTCACGCCCACGTCGGGGTCCATCGAGGTGGGCGGCCGCGACCTCGCCCGGGTCAAGGCCCGCGATCACGCGAGGTCGGTGGCGTTCCTGCCGCAGTCACCGTTGGTCCCGGAGGGACTCACCGTCGCCGAACTCGTCGCGCGGGGCCGCCATCCCCACCGCCGGTGGTGGGGCGGGGGTGACGACGACGAGGGGGTCGTGGCCGAAGCGTTGGACATGACCGACACCGCGTCGCTCGCCCATCGCCGGGTCGACGAGCTCTCCGGCGGGCAGCGGCAGCGTGTCTGGGTGGCGCTGGTCCTCGCGCAGGCCACGCCGACCCTGCTGCTCGACGAACCGTGCTCGTTCCTCGATCTGGCGCACCAGCTCGACATCCTGGACCTGGTGCACGACCTGCCGATGCCCGGGGCGACGCGGCCGGAGAATACGAACGGCGACTCGACTGATCGCGACGGCGCCGCGGGTGGTCGACGCACCGTGATCGCCGTGCTCCACGAGCTCAGCTTGTCGGCGCGCGTGGCGGACCACCTCGTCGCGGTGGCCGAGGGCGGCGTGGTGGCCGCGGGCACGCCCGACGAGGTGATCACGACCGAGAACCTGCGGCGGGTCTTCGGCCTGGACGCCGACATCATCCCCGACCCCCTCACCGGACATCCCGTGGTCTTGCCACGGAGTCGACGAAAGGACTTTGCATGACCGCTACGACCGTAGAGGCACCGCTCGTCTGTTCCGAGACCCGGGTGGTCGAGACCCGGGACCTGGGGGAGTCGTTCATCCGACTGGTCGTTGCCGGCCCCGAGCTGGCGCGCTGGTCGGCGGAGGTCATCGAGCCGGGAACCGTGCGCGACGCCTACGTCAAGCTCCTCATCCCGCCGCCGGGCGGGGAGGGGGTCGTGCCGGACCCGGCGGATATCCGCAGCTGGCTCGCACTCCCGGAGTCCGAGCGGGGCTGGATGCGGACCTACACGGTGCGCCGCGCGGACACCGTCGTGCTCGACGGCGACGCCGTCCCCGCGCTGACGATCGACATGGTGGTCCATCCCGGCGAGGACGAGGGCCCCGGCTCGGGCTGGGCGCGGTCGGTCCGGGTGGGGGACCTGCTCCGGATCGTCGGTCCGGGGCGCGGGCACGCGCCCTGGGCGGCCTGGGCGCCGGGCGAGGCGCGGCGGATCGTCTGCGCCGGGGACGAGACGGCGGCTCCGGCCCTGCTCGCGATCGCCGAGGAACTCGCCGCCGCGGGTGCTGTACCCGGTGGTTCGCCCGGTGGCGCGCCCGATGCGAAGGCGGTCGTCCCCGAGGTGAGCATCCTCGTGGAGGTCCCCACCGAGTCCGATGCCGCGGCACTCGCGGCCGGTGTTCCCGAGTTCGTGTCCGTCTTCGCCCGCGAGGGCGAGGCGGGGTCGGCGGTCGCGCGCCGACTGGCCGGGGTCCTGGATCTCGGCGAGGACAGCGTGGCGACGGTGATGAGCGGGCAGCGTCCGACCGAGCGTGAATGGCAGCCGGCCACCGCCGTGTCCGCCGGGGAGCCGTATGTGTTCCTCGCTGGGGAGGCCGGATTGGTCCGGGCGATGCGCCGACTCGCGGTGGACGCCGCCGGTATCCCGAAGGGCTCGGTGGCGTTCATGGGCTACTGGCGGCGAGGGGCCGCGGAGTCGTAGCCAGAGACACCGCGTGCACGGGAGAGCCCCTCGGGTGTGGCGCGGAGCACGAGTCGGTGCTACGGTCGCCACACTAGGTGGACAAAACCAAGGGTGGTGTAAACCATGACGAACCGGTACCTCCGTCGCGACGAAGGCCTCTTCCCTGCGGATTCGGTGTCACGACGGGTGTGGTCATATCCCACGTCCGCGCTGCTCGGCTTCATCCGTGCGGTGACGATCGAACACCTCGATCCCGACCTCACCGCGGCCGTCGATGCCAGCGGCCAGGTCCTCCAGCGTCCCGCGCTGCGGTACGACAGGACCGTGCAGTACTTCGCCACGGTGCTGTTCGGGGACGCCGAATCGGTGATCAAGTCGTCGGACGTGCTCATGAAGGTCCACGCCCGGGCCCACGGGCCGAACCCGGTGACCGGCGGGACCTTCGACTCCAACGACCCGGACTCGCAGCTGTGGATCCACATGACGGCGTGGCACTCGATCCTCTACGTCTACGAGAAGTTCGGCCCCGGCACGCTCTCCCGGGCGGAGGAGAACGAATACTGGCGGGAGTGTGCGATCGCGGCCTCCGTGCAGCCCATCCGCGTGGAGGACGTCCCGACCACGCGGGGCGAGGTGCAGAAGTACTTCGACGACTGGCGTGACCGGCTGGCCTCCTCGGAGGCGGCGGTGCACAACATCGACTTCATCCTCGACGGGATGCGCACCATCTTCACCGCTTTGCCGGCGCCGATGCGGTCGGTCCTGGGCCCGGTGATCCGATCCGGCGTGATCGCCACGTATCCGCGATGGATGCGTCCGTTGATGGGCGTCCGTCAGTCACGCCTGCAGGACGCGGTGGTCACCGGGCTGATCCGGCCGGGGATGGCGGCCCTGGCGCGGAGTCCGCGAGCCCAGATGTGGTTCCTCGAGCGTGTCGCGCCGCGAGGTGGACCGGTGCTCACGGGCTATATTCGGGGTGTACCCGCCGAGTCCTCGAGCGTCTACACCGCCGTGCAGGCCCGCGCGAAGTTCGGCGATCCCCGCACCCCGCTGGAGCAGTACGCGGACCAACTCGCCGCCCGGGGCGCGGACCCGGCGCTGGACCCGTACGAGCACAACCATCACGACGCTCCGCTGGAGTTCGTGGCTCCCCGGAGGGCCGGCTGAAGCGCTGGCCGGATGAAGTGCTGGCCAGCTGAGGTGGTGGCCAGCGGTTGTGTAGCGGCCGCACGGAGCCTCGACTGCGGGGGTCTCAGTCGTCGACGCCGCGCGCGGCCAACGCGTCGCCAAGCTGGTCGGCGGTGGTGAGCGCTCCGAGAACGGTCGGCACCACGAGCGCACGGATCGGCATCCCGAGCCCGCGGGCCTTGCGCGCCTCGGTGACCTGGCGCAGCTGCCGCGCGAGCAGCGGGATGGCGCGGATCGTCAGGACGAGGACCAGGGCGATGCGATCGGGGGACACCCCGACATGGCGCAGCGGACCGGCTGCGCGGGTCACCGCGTCGAGCATGTCCGACACCCGGGTCGTGAGCGCCACCAGGCCGGCCACCGCGATCGCGACCAGTAGCGTGCCCGTCACCCTCAGTGCCGCGTCACGATCCGCGACGATCCACTGCAACACTCCGATCGCGACGAGCATCGGCACCACCGGTCGGACCTGATCCCACGCGGCACGGGCGGGGATCCGGCCGACCAGGTAGAGCACGACCACCAGTGCGATGGCCGGGAGCAGGTGCCACGGCTCGCGCACCAGGACCGTGACCGACACGATAAGCACGGCGACCAGCAGGATCTTCACGCCCGCCGACAGGCGGTGGAGCACCGAGTCGCCGGGCTGGTAGGTCGCGAACATCAGGTGCCCAGCGCGATCTGCCGGTACCCGTCGAGCGCAGGGCCGGGGGAGTCGTCGATCACCACGCGCCCGCCGTCGACCACCAGGACCCGGTCGAAGTCGGCGACCAGGTCGAGATCATGTGTCACCACGACAAGTTGCTGGGGCAATGTCGCGAACGTCTCCGCGACCAGCGCCCGGTTCCGCAGATCGAGCAGGGTCGTGGGTTCGTCCGCGACGACCACCGCCGGTTCCAGCACGAGGACCGCGGCCAGGGCAAGGAGTTGCTTCTGACCGCCGGACAACAGGTGGCAGGGATGGTCCGCGTGCCCGGCCAGACCGTACTTCTCGAGCACTTGGAGGGCTCGTCGTCGTCGTTCTGTGCTCGACAACCCGGAACGACGGAGCGAGAACTCCACGTCCTCCACCACAGTGGGCATGACGATCTGGGTGTCAGGGTCGGTGAAGCAGAAGCCGACCTGCTTGCGGACGCGACCGCCCTTGCGGCGGGTGTCCAGGCCGCCGACGGTGACCGCGCCGGAGGTGGGGACGACGAGCCCGTTGATCATCCGTGCGAGCGTCGACTTGCCGCCGCCGTTGACACCCACGATCCCGATCCGGCGTTCGGTGAGCGTCAGGGTGACGTCGGACAGGACCGTGCGGTCGCCATAGCTGTGCCCGACCTCGTCGAAACGGATCTCCAGGGGCTCGCGTGGCTCGGTCACGCCGGGATACGTTACGCGGCAGACGCGCGGTGGCCACGCAGCGGCGCGATGAGTCCCGGGCGGGCCTTGTGGACCTGCTGCGCCACCACCGCGGTGACGACCGCCTTCGCGAGATCGCCCGGCAGGAACACGCCGTTGGCGGCGAGAGCGGCGCCGAGGGTGAGGTCGGTGCGGAGGAGCATGCCCGCCACGCCGACGGCGTAGATCACGACGATGCCGCCGAGGATCGTGATGAGCAGGCCCGGGATGAGGCGGTAGCGCGGCATCATCAGCGCGGTGAGCAGGCCGATCACGATCACGGCCGGGATCCAGCCGATGAGGAAACCGGCGGTGGGGCCGGCGAGCGAGTTGAGCGAGGTGCGACCGCCGGCGAGAACCGGGAGGGCCAGGCCGATGATGATCACGGTCACGACCGACAGGGCGCCCTTGCGCCAGCCGAGCAGCGCGCCGGCGAGCATCACGCCGAGCGTCTGCAGCGTGATGGGCACTCCGGCCGAGCCGATGCTGATCTGCCCGGGGAGGCCGAGAACGACGATAAGCGCGGCGAACACCGCGATCTGCGCGAGATCACGGGTGGCGCTGCGGGCGGGAGCCCTGTCGATCGACGTGCTCATGGTTCTCCTCGGTTGTGACGAAGCCGCACCGCGGCCCTGAACGCCGTTCATTAGAACAGGTCGGCGTGGCGCCTGCCACATCGCCCTCGTGGCGCAGCGGCACCGAGGAGGGTCGAACCTGGGGTATCCCTGTTACATGGCCCGAGTTCTCCCCGCCCACCCCGTCTACGGTCACCCCTCCGAGGAGTCGGTCGTCGAGCGCCTGCGCGACCAGCTGTCCGAGGACTCCCTCATCGTGGTGGGGCAACGCGTGTCGACGGACGAGAAGGAACACGAGGTGGACATCCTCGTCGCGATGCCCGGTGCGGGGATCGTCGCGATCGAGGTCAAGGCCGGTCAGATCACCGTCGAGGACGGGCAGTGGATCCAGGGCAGCGGGACCAAGCAGTTCGTGATCGACCCGGTAACCCAGTGCCGCGACGCCCTGTACGCGCTGCGAGGATTCGTCAGCGCCGATCCCCGCTGGCCGCGGCAGTATCAGCGCTGGACCCACATGCTCGTGTTCCCCAACGCGCGGATCCCCGACGACTTCGCCCTGCCCGAGATCCAGCGCACTCGGATCGCCGACCGCGAGCAGCTGGACCAACTCGCGTCGATCGCCTACCGCCTCGCCCAGCAATCCGGACCCTCAGATCTGTCGTTCCTGGCCCCGGAGACGGTCAACCGCCTCGCGGAGGTCCTCGGCGGTCGTGGGCTACCGCAGCGGGACGTCGTCGCCCGGGCGTCGGAGAACGCCGACATCGCCGATGCCCTCACCCGCGAGCAATCGGTCCTCCTGCGCGCCGTCGACGCCCTGCCGAGAGTGGAGATCAGGGGAGGGGCAGGCAGCGGCAAAACCTTCCTCGCGCTGGAGCAGGCCCGACGGCTGTCCAGGGACGGTCAGCGGGTGGCGCTCATCTGCTCTTCGCACGGACTGGCCGGATACCTCAAGCGTGTAACCAGCGGGTGGCGACGGCGGGAGCAGCCCGCCTACGTGGGGGAGTTCCACGCACTCGGCGTGGAGTGGGGCGCGCCCGTGGGCCCCGACGAGCGGGAGCGGACGGCCGAGGCAGCGAACTGGTGGGAGGAGGAGCTGCCGCGGCTCATGACCGAGCTGGCCGACCAGCTGCCCGAGGGTAAGAGGTTCGACGCGGTGATCGTCGACGAGGCGCAGGATTTCGCCGACACCTGGTGGAACCCGGTCATCAGGGCACTGCGCGATCGCGAGAACGGGCGGTTGATGATCGTCGGCGACGCCGGTCAGAGTGTGTTCCAGCGGACCGGACGGCCACCGGTCGACCTGGTCCCGCTGGTGCTCGACCACAATCTGCGCAACACACGCCAGATCGCGACGGCGTTCCTCCCACTGGTGGGCCAACGGATGGAGCTGCGGGGAGGCACCGGTCCCGCGGTGAGATACGTCGCCGTGGGCGAGGGCGAGGATCCCGTAACGATCGGTGACGACGAGGCCGTGCGGCTGCTCGACGAGGGCTGGGAGCCGCGAGACGTGGCGTTGCTCGTCACAGGATCGCGGCACCCGATGCAGGTGGAACTGCAGGCCGAGGGCAATGACTCCTACTGGGAGACGTTCTGGGACGGGGAGGACATCTTCTACGGGCACGTCCTGGGCTTCAAGGGACTCGAACGCCCCGCCGTGGTTCTCGTGTGTAACCACCGTGACGACATCGATCGACTGCGCGAACGCATCTACGTCGGGCTGTCCCGGGCGACGGACGTACTCGTCGTGGTGGGGAACACGGACACCTCCGACTGAGGTGACGGCTGGCTACCATGCGGCAGGAGAACCAGGGGGAAAGCCGGGATGCTGATGTACTGATCGGCGCGGTCCCCGGCGCACAGCCGCACGCGCGGCGACGGAGAGGGAAACGATGGCCCGACCAGAGTTCGAGCAACACATCGCGCTGTTCGGCGAGAGCGGGAGTGGTAAGACTGTCCTGCTGTCGTCGTTCTACGGGCGCGCGCAGGAACCCGAGGTCATCAACTCGAGCCGGCGCCACCTGGTCCCGGTGTCGCAGCCCCAGGGCAACAAGCTGCACAGCTACTACCTGGGAATGAAGAACTCGGCCACGCTGCCCCCGGCCAACCGGTTCTCGTGGGACTCCTACGGGTTCGACCTCAAACTGAAGCTGGACTCCGCTACCGGCGGAGGCACAACCGACGCACTGAGGTTGGTCTGGCACGACTATCCCGGCGAATGGTTCGAGGGCCGACGCGAGGGCGCGCGGGAGCGCGAGCGTCAGGCCGCGGGTTTCCGTGCGCTGCTGGAATCCGACGTGGCGTTCCTGCTGGTCGACGGGCAGAAACTCCTCGACCACAGGGGTGAGGAGGAGCGCTACCTCAAGTACCTGTTCACGAGTTTCCGCAACACGCTGCTGTCGATGCGCCCCGACATCCTCGAGGACGACAGGCGACTGGTGCGGTTCCCGAGGATCTGGTTCATCGCCCTGTCGAAGTCGGACCTCAACCCCGACCTGGACGTCTACGGGTTCCGCGATCTCGTGATCGAAAAGGCGGTGGACGAGCTCGATCTGCTCCGCGAGGTTCTGGCCTCCTTCGTCGTGGCGCCGGAGGCACTGGCGGTGGGCGAGGACGTCCTCCTGCTCTCCTCCGGCCGGTTTGCACCCGGCGAGATCCACCTCGAACGACGCGTGGGGCTGGACCTGCTCCTTCCACTCGCCGCGATGCTGCCGTTCGAAAGGCATGTCAGATGGACCACCGAGTTGCGACTGCCCTCCAAGGTGTCCGGCGAGCTGCTCCGGAACTCGAAGCTGGTCGCGACGGTCCTCTCTCTGGCCGCCGCGCGCCTGCCGAAACCGCTCGCGAGGGCGGTCGTGGCACTCGGTCCGTCCGTCCTCGCCGAGGTGGCTGCACTGGCGGGCAACAAGCTCCGGGAGCTCAACCGCAGCGCGCGGACCAAGGGAGACCTCCTCGGCTCTACCCTCTCCCAGTTCAAGATCGACCTGGAGGAGGCCGAGCAGGCGGTGACACTGATCAGGGGAGTGTCGTGACGATGATCTGGGCGACCCGGGGCTGGGACTGGGGCTTCCGATTCCTCCGCGACGGTGGGCTGGACGACCCCCTCGACGTCTATGACGCGGTGTTCGTCGGTGCCGGCGACGCCACCGAGCTTCTCGTCCACCGCGACGGCTACACCGGCCTGCGATTCCCCGATCCGGCAGGGCGGACGGACCGGTCCGGCCGACCGATCCCACACGAGTTCGTGCTGTGGGCCGGGGTGGTGACCGACCTCGCCTCCGTCGAGGCGGGGCGGGACTTCGTCTGGCCGCTCGTCGCGCGGGAGTACGACGCGACATGGCTGTCGCCCACGCCCCCCGAGTGACCGGCCGGCGGTCTCGGGCGGCGCGGGCGACAGGCCTGCGGGTGGGCGGTGAGTAGTGGCGCTCTACAGCGCCGGCAGCGTCCCCATGACCGACTCGGTGGTCACGGGCACCGGCAGGTCGAGCGTGCCGAGCGACCCGAGCAGCGGCTCGAGCACCGGCGCGAGGTCGCCGACCGAACCGAGGAGGCCGCCGCCGGACTCACAGTCCTCACCGGAGGTGACAGCGGTACGCAGGCCGACTCCGTCGGCGCCGGCGTCGTCGGTCCACAGCATCCGCACGCGCGAGGTGGTCCCGGTCATGCACTCGACGGTCTCGCTGTGCGTGGCGAATCCCTCGTTGGCGTGGTTGGGCATGCCTTCTGGACGGGCGTAGAGGGTGCCGTCGGTGACGAACTCGGTGCCGTCGAACGTCATCTCCAGCGAGCGACCCTCGCACACCTCGTCGCACAGGACCCGCAGGACGCCGGTCGAGGCGTCGTGGTCCAGCGCCATCACGCCCTGGAACGGGGAGTCGAAGGTCTGGTGCTCGGTGATCGAACCGTCCGCTCCGAAGGAGACGAAGTGGACCGCTCCGGTGCCCTCGACACCCACGGCGAACGCTCCGCCCCAGGCCTCGGGGAGGTACTCGACCGCCTCGAGGCCGCCGTTGGCGGAAAGTGGTCCGGTGATGCCGGACAGGTCGTACTCGTCGGTCGCTGCCAGCTCGCCGGAGTCAGCGCCGGAGGGGAGTTCGAAGCGCAGCACGGACGGGCGGCTGATGTCGTCGGCTTCGTCGTTGCGCTCGGTGGCGACGTACACGGCGCCCTCGTCGTCGACGGTCACGCCCTCGGAGTCGGGGATGCCCGCGCCGTCCGGGTAACGCAGCGTGAAGGTCCGGTCCTCGGAGTAGGTGTCGGCGGCCCGGTCAAAGGTCAGGACGTGCAGTGTGCCCGCGCCGTTGTTCACCACGTACGCGGTGCCGTCGGCGGCGATGTCCACGCCGGACATGTCGTCACCGGCGAAGGCGCCACCGAGCTCCACCGGGGTGATGGTGAGCGGGTCGAAGGGCCAGGGGGAGGTCTCGACGGGGGCGGTGTCCTCGGCGGCGGTATTGCGGCCGCCCCGCGTCGACTCACCGGTGACGGCGAACTCGCCGGTCATGTCCGGCACGCGTCCCCAGGTGGTGGCGGAGTGGCCCGGCCAGGTGGTCACGTCGACCTGCGCGCCGGTGGCGTCGAACAGCGTGACTGTGTCGTCGCCGCCCAGTCCGAAGCCGTTCGGGCCCTCGTCGGTGTAGATCGAGAAGTAGCCGCCGGACTCGATGGTGGTGCCGGCCGGGAACACCAGGGGTTCGTGCTTGGGATCATCGTCGATGATCGACCAGCCGGAGATGTCCAGGTCCCGGTCGGTGTCGAGGTTCGCCAGCTCCACCCAGTCGCCGACCGGGTCGCCATTGGACTCGACCTCGTTGATGACGATGTCGGCGGCGGTCGCGGGGACCGGGGCGGCGGCGACTGTCGCGGGCAACCCGACCGCCGCACCGGCGGCGAGGGCTGCGGCGAGGACGCCGGGGGTGAGGGAGCGAATACGCATAGAGAGCCTTTCCTGGGCAACACCTGTGAACGGTGGACCCGGAGAACCTACGAGTCGCGGGTGCCCGGAACACGACCGGCGGGTGACCGGGAACTGAACACTCGTCTACATGCGTCGTGGACGACGTGCAGGCGACTACGCGCCGACGGGCCCGGAGTTCTCCATCACGACCAGGAAGTCGACCGTGCCGCTCTCGGCGACCGTGACGAACCCCAGGCTCGGAGCTTGTACGCCGACCTCGGACCACGTCACCGGGATCGAGGCCGAGGCGATGAGGTGTTCGCCGGTCCGCAGCACATCCACGTCGACGGTCGCGGGCACGGTGGTGCCCTTGACGGTCAGCTCCACCGGCATCGGGATCGTCGCGGTGGTGCCGTCGCTGGGCAGCCCGGCGAGGTCGACCTCCCCGGTCAGGTCGAGCGTGGCGACCGGGTGCCCGTCCGCGTCGAGGATCTCGGGGGACCGCCCGGTTGTCGCGGGCGCCGTTGTCGGTGGCCAGGTCACCGACGCGGACGTCGAAGGAACCGGAGGTGAGGGTGGATCCGGCGATCTCGATGCGGCCGGTGACCTCGCCGGTGCTGCCGACCACCGTGACCGGTTCACCGTTGAGGATCTCGTCGACCGTGTATCCGGCGGTCGTCCGATTTGATCCGGAACCGGGGATGACCGTCCACGTGCCCTCGAGCTCGCCGGCCGGCGCCTCGGCCCGGCCTGTGGAGATGGTGGTGACGGAGGAGTCGTCACCGCCGCGGGCGGCGCGGTAGAGGGACGGGCCGGCGACGATCCCGATGACGACGAGGACCAGTACGACTACTACGACGACGGCGACGAGCGGTCCGGGCTTCAGGGAGCGTGTCCGCATGGTCGGATTCTACTCGCGGCCCTCACACCAGACCGAGGTCGCGGGCCCGGGCCACCGCCGCGGTCCGTGAGGTGACACCGAGTTTGTCGAACACGTGCACCAGGTGCGTCTTGACCGTCGCCTCCGACACGTGGAGTGACGAGGCCGCCTGTCGGTTGGTGGCGCCTCCGGCCACCGCCTGGAGCACCTGCGTCTCGCGCTCGGTCAGCACAGGACGTGGGGCACGCAGGTGTCCCATCAGCGTCGCGGCGACGGTGGGGGACAGTGCACTCTCCCCGGCGGCTGCCGCGCGCACCGCCCCGAGCAGTTCCTCCGGGTCGGCGTCCTTGAGCAGGTAGCCGCACGCCCCGGCTTCGATCGCGCCCACGATGTCCGCATCCGTGTCGTGGCTGGTGAGTACCAGGACCTGGGGTGGGTCGGGGAGTGAGCGCAGGATGGCGGTGGCACGGACCCCGGCACGCGCGTCGCCGGCGAACCGCAGGTCCATCAGAACCACGTCCACGTCGCCGATCCGACTCCGATCGACCGCGGCCGTCGGCTCGGGAACGTCGGCGATCACATCGATCGTCTGATCGGAGGCCAGTAAGGCCCGCAGGCCGGTCCGGACCACGGCGTGGTCGTCCGCGATGAGTACGCGGATCCGGGTCGACGTGGGCTGCGACTGTGGATGCGGCGGCGGTGTCGTCGTCATGATTCTCTCCTCCCGGCCGGCCACACCGCACGCACCGTCGTACCGCGTCCCACCCCGGATTCCACCTCGAGCGTCCCACCCAGGTCGGCCACGCGTCGCGACATCCCGTCGAGCCCGAACGCGGCGGCGGTCCGTGGGGCACCCGGATCGAAGCCACGGCCGTCGTCGGTGATCGTCAGCGCCAGGCTGACGGGGGCCGCGTGCTCCTCGTCCGGCACGCTCACCTCCTCCGAGACGATCACCTCGTCCGACACGATCACCGTGATCTCCGACGGTGCGCCGTGCCGGACGGCATTGAACAGGGCCTCCTGCACCACCCGCACCGACGCGGCCGCGAGCTCCGACGGAGGTTCGGTCGCCAGACCGCCCACCACGGTCACCTCGATATCCGGATACTCCGCACGGACCCGGTCGGCCACGCGGCCCAGGGCCCCGACGAGGGTGACCCCCTCCAGGGGCGCGGGGCGGAGCGCCTCGATCAGGCGGCGCGTCTCGGCGAGGTTCTCGCCGGCTACCTCACGGGCCAGGCGGATCTGCTCGACCGCCGGGTGGGACGGATCGGCGCGCTCGGCGGCGTGCAACAACATCCCGATGCTCGCCAGCCCCTGCGCGACGGTGTCGTGGATCTCCCCGGCGAGCCGCGCACGCTCGCTCTCCCGCCCCACTTGACGTTGCCGCGCCGCGAGAACCGACCTCGTGGCCACCAGCTCGGCGATCACCTCACGCCGGGCGCGGGACTCCGCGTGCAGCGCGCGCACCCCCGCCGACAAACCCAGCGCGACCAGGGCACCGACCACCGGACCCACCACACCCGCGGGCGTGAACCCGTGGTGCAACCCGAGGGCCACCACCGCCACCGCCGCGAGCGCGGCCACCGCCACCGCGCCCACCCAGGCGCCGAGGAGGAACTGGGCGAGGAAGAACAACGGGAACACCAGGTAAGCGGCCTCCGGGACCTGGACGACCAGCGCGGCCCACAGCGCCAGGACCGCCGCGAGCCAGCCCAGCCGTACCGCGCGCCTCGTTGTGCGGCGACGATCCCACACGGTCCCCGCCACGTACACGGCGGCGAACCCGACAGCGGCCGCCACCGCCGGGAGATCGGGCTCGCCCGTGGAGTCGCGATGAGCGGACACGAGAGTGAGGACCAGCAGCGCCGCCACCAAGGTGTGCAGAGCGACCTGCAACTGCGCGAACACCGCGCGCACCCCGGCCGACTCGGGAGGCAGCTCCATCTCGGGCACGGGCGCAGAGGTCACCCGCTCGACGCTAGCGCCTGCGGTGAGGCGGGCGCATCCACCGAACGGTTGACCCGCGACTCCACCGATCGACCCCGAGGAACCAACCGCTCGTCCGATTCGGATCCGCCGCGGCGCGACGAGCCTTGAGGGCAGACCTTCACGAGAGGAAAACCCATGTTCTTCGCACTGCGCGAACTCCGCACCGCCCGCTGGCGCTTCGCCCTGATCACCGGCGTCGTCCTGCTGCTGTCCGTCCTGGTGTCCGGGCTGCTCGGCCTCACCGCCGGCCTGGCCGGGCAGAGCGTGTCCGCGCTCCGCGCCCTCGGCAGTGGTGGCGCGTCCTTCGTCCTGCCCGCCGACGCCGACGGCGCCGTGGACCTCGACCGCGCCGCACTGACCACCGAACAGATCGACGCCGTCACCGCCGCCGACCCCACCGCGGTTCCGGTGGGGATCGCGCGCGTCACCCTCGACGACGGGAGCGAGACCGGCGTCGCGGCCGTCGCCGTGGGACTGTCGGCCCCCGTGGGCTCGGTGGCCGTACCCGGCGGGGGAGCGGGCCTGGTCACCGACGGGGTCGACGACGAGCTGGGCGCCGACATCCGGTCGATCGGGGTCAACGGCACGTCTCTCGCGGTGACCGGTGAGGCCGGCGACCTCTGGCACTCCCACACCCCGGTCGTGGTGACCGACCTCGACACCTGGCGTGACCTCGCGCCGCGGGGTGGGCCGGCCACGATGATGGCGGTCGACGGCGGGGGCTCGGGTGCTGTGGGCTCGGGTGACCCCGGCTCCGGCCTGGCGACGGTCGACGCCGACGGACTGGTCGATTCCCTGCCCTCGCACCGTGCCGAGAACACCTCGCTCACCACCATGACCTCCATGCTGCTGGCTGTGACCGCGCTGGTCGTGGGTGCGTTCTTCACCGTGTGGGGCATGCAGCGCCGCCCCGACATCGCCGTGCTCAAGGCTCTCGGTGCCTCCACGGGCGCCGTGATCCGGGACTCGCTCGGTCAGGCCGCGTTCGTCCTCGCGGTGGGCGTGGGAGGCGGCGTCGCGATCACCGCGCTCCTCGGACTCCTCATCGGGGGAACCGTCCCGTTCGTCGTGTCCGCCGGGACCACGCTGGTGCCGGCGCTGCTCCTCGGCGGGCTCGGCCTGGCCGGTGCCGCGGTCTCCCTGCGCCCGGTCGTGACCGTCGACCCCACTACCGCCCTCGGCGCCTCGCGATGACACGTCGCGACGCCTGTCCACACCACCTGCACACCTCACAAGGGAGAACCCCCATGTCCACCGCCCTGCGCCCCAACGGTTCGGCTTCGGCGAACCCCACCCACACCACACAGCACGCCGGGAGCAGCAACCAGGCGCTCCGCCTGGAGGACGTCGTCCTGACCTACCCCGACGGTCTGGGACGCGTGACGGCAGTCGACTCCGTGAGCCTGACGATCGATCGCGGGCGCAGTCTCGCGGTGA
The DNA here is from genome assembly GCF_026011735.1 of Dietzia sp. NCCP-2495. Lineage (GTDB taxonomy): Bacteria > Actinomycetota > Actinomycetes > Mycobacteriales > Mycobacteriaceae > Dietzia. Next base: position 420,806 of record NZ_BRVN01000002.1, read on the forward strand.
CCGGTCCGTCCGGCTCCGGCAAGTCGAGCCTTCTCGCCGTGTCCGCCACGCTCACCCGACCCGACTCCGGGCAGGTGATGCTCCAGACCCCCGACGCCCTGGTGGACCTCGCAACGGTTGACCGGACCCGCGCCGCCGAACTACGACGGACCGAGATCGGGATCGTCTTCCAGCAGTCCAACCTCCTGGACTCGCTCACCGCCCGCGAACAGCTCGAGGCGATGGCGTGGCTCGGGACGCGGCCCTCCCGGGCGGTACGGCACGCCGCCCGGACCCGCGCCGAGGGCCTGCTCGACGTGGTGGGTCTGGGCGACATGGCCGGACGCCCGGTCGGCGCCCTGTCCGGCGGCCAGCGGCAGCGCGTGGCTGTTGCGCGTGCACTGATGGGACAGCCGTCGCTCGTCCTGGCAGACGAGCCCACCAGCGCGCTGGACTCCGAATCCGGCGCGGCGGTCATGGACCTGCTGCTCGGCACGACCCGCGACCTCGGTGTGGCGCTGATGCTCGTCACCCACGACGCGGGCCTCGCCGCCCGCTGCGATGACCAGATCACGGTGGTCGACGGCGCTGTGGTCTGACCCGGGATCGGCGTGGTCCCGCCCCACCCGGGTGGGCGGGGCCGCGGGGCACGGACCCGTCACTAGACTGGTCCCGATCCCTAGGAAAGGCCACAGCATGCTCTCCCGCATCGACCTGCGCGGACGCACCCTCGGCAGAGCCGAGCTGCGCCGTACGCTCCCTCGTGGCGCGGCCGACGTCGACTCCGTTGTCGACGTGGTGCGCCCGGTCGTCGAGTCGGTGCGCGAGCACGGGGCCACCGCGGCGCGCGAGTACGGCGAGAAGTTCGACGGCGTCCGGCCGGCGTCCGTCCGGGTACCGGCCGAGGTCATCGCCCGTGCCGCCGAGGAGCTCGAGCCCCGGATCCGCGACGCCCTGACCGAGGCGATCCGCCGGGCCCGCATCGTCCACGCGGCGCAGAAGCGCACCGACACCGTCACCGAGGTCGCCCCGGGTGGATTCGTCACCGAGAAGTGGGTGCCCGTCGAGCGTGTCGGTCTCTATGTTCCCGGCGGGAAGGCCGTCTACCCGTCCAGCGTGATCATGAATGTCGTCCCCGCGCAGGTCGCCGGGGTCGGGTCCCTGGTCGTGGCCTCCCCGCCCCAGGCCGAGTTCGACGGCTGGCCGCACCCCACGATCCTCGCGGCGTGCGCGCTGCTCGGGGTCGACGAGGTCTGGGCGGTCGGCGGTGCGCAGGCCGTCGCGCTGTTGGCCTACGGCGGGCAGGACACCGGCACCGATTCCACCCCCGGCTCTGATGTTGACCCCGGCACCGACTCCGGCACCGACTCCGGCACCGACTCCGGTGCCGCGGCGGAGGCGGCGGAGCTCGAGCCCGTCGACATCGTCACCGGCCCTGGAAACGTCTATGTCACTGCCGCTAAGCGACTCTGCCGCAGCGTCGTGGGCATCGACTCCGAGGCCGGCCCCACCGAGATCGCGGTGCTGGCCGACGACAGCGCGGACCCCGTGCACGTGGCCTACGACCTCATCAGCCAGGCCGAGCACGACCCGAACGCGGCCAGCGTCCTGGTGACCGATTCCGAGGCGTTCGCCGACACGGTGGACCGCGAGATCGAGGCCCGCTACGAGGTGACCCTCAACTCCGACCGTGTGCGTGAGGCACTCGAGGGCCCGCAGTCGGCCATCGTGCTGGTGGACAACATCGAGGTCGGCCTGCAGGTCGTCGACGCCTACGCCGCCGAGCACCTCGAGGTCCAGACCCGGAACTCCGCCGCGGACGCCGCCAGCGTGCGCAATGCCGGCGCGATCTTCGTGGGGTCGTACTCGCCGGTGCCACTGGGCGACTACGCCGCGGGCTCGAACCACGTCCTGCCCACCTCCGGAACCGCCCGGCACTCGTCGGGACTGAGCGTGCAGACGTTTCTGCGCGGGATCCACGTCGTGGACTACGACGAGGCCGCGCTCAAGGAGATCGCCCCCACCGTGGTGGCGCTCGCCGACGCCGAGCGGCTCCCTGCGCACGGTGAAGCGGTCCGTGCCCGGTTCGAGGATCTCGCCGCAGGGGAGGACGTGCAGTGAGCGCGAACCCGCGTCCCGGTGTGGGACTGGACGCCCTCCCGCTGCGCGAGAACCTGCGGGGCCGCAGTGCCTACGGGGCCCCGCAGCTCGAGGTGCCCGTCCAGCTCAACACCAACGAGAACCCGCACCCGCCGAGTGACGAACTCGTGGCCGACATCGCCGCGGCGGTGTCCCGGGCCGCGGCCGACCTCAACCGCTATCCCGATCGCGACGCGGTCGGGCTGCGCACTGATCTGGCCGCGTACCTGACCCGGCAGACCGGGGTGGACCTCGACGTGGACATGGTGTGGGCGGCCAACGGATCCAACGAGATCCTGCAGCAGCTGCTCCAGGCGTTCGGCGGCCCCGGCCGGACCGCGATGGGGTTCGTCCCCAGCTACTCCATGCACCCGATCCTCGCCGCCGGGACCGAAACGGAGTGGATCCCGGTCGACCGCGCCGCAGATCTGTCGATCGACGTCGACGCCGCGGTGGCCGCCCTCGCCGAGCACCGGCCCGACGTGTTGTTCGTGACCACCCCCAACAACCCGACCGGGCACGTGGTGGACAACGACGATCTCCGCCGGCTCCTGGACGCCGCTCCGGGGATCGTCGTGGTGGACGAGGCATATGCCGAGTTCTCCCCGTCCCCGAGCGCGTGCACGCTCCTGGCCGAGTACCCCACGAAGCTGGTCGTCAGCCGGACCATGAGCAAGGCGTTCGCCTTCGCCGGGGGACGGCTCGGCTATTTCGCCGCCGATCCGTCGTTCGTCGAGGCCGTCCTCCTGGTGCGACTGCCGTACCACCTGTCGATGGTGACCCAGGCCGCCGCCCGGGCGGCGCTCCGTCATGCGGACGAGACCCTCGCCTCGGTCGCGCTGTTGTCCCACGAGCGCAAGCGCGTGACCGCCGGGCTCGAGGAGCAGGGCTACGAGGTGCTGCCGAGCGAGGCCAACTTCGTGCTCTACGGCCCGTTCGTCGATGCGCCCCGGGCGTGGCAGAGGTACCTCGACGCAGGAGTGCTCATCCGCGACGTGGGCATCCCGGGTCGACTTCGTGCGACCATCGGGCTCGAGCACGAGAACGATCGGCTGCTCGAGGTGAGCGCCGAACTGGCGGCGGACGAGATCGCGCCACTACCGGAGGAGAAGCGATGAGCGAGCAGACCGCACGGCGGGGCCGGGTCTCCAGGACCACCAAGGAGTCGGAGATCGTCGTGGAGATCGATCTCGACGGCACCGGTCAGACCGACATCTCGACAGGTGTCCCGTTCTTCGACCACATGCTCACCGCCTTCGGTCAGCACGGGGCCTTCGACCTGACGGTCCGCGCGACCGGGGACATCGACATCGAGGCGCACCACACGGTGGAGGACACAGCCATCGTCCTCGGGCAGGCGCTGGGCCAGGCGCTCGGCGACAAGCGGGGCATCCGTCGGTTCGGCCAGTGCTCCCTGCCGATGGACGAGACCCTCGCCGAGGCCGTCGTCGACGTCTCGGGACGCCCTTACTGCGTCCACAGCGGCGAGCCCGACATGATGATCGGCTACGTCCTGACCGGACACGACAGTGCGCCGTACGGCACGGTCCTCAACAAGCACGTCTTCGAGACCCTGGCCTACAACGCCCGGATCGCCCTGCATGTGATCGTCCACTACGGCCGCGACCCGCACCACATCACCGAGGCCGAGTACAAGGCGGTGGCACGAGCGCTGCGCGCCGCGGTCGAACCGGATCCGCGCATCACGGGGATCCCGTCGACCAAGGGCGCACTGTGATGCCGACGTGACTGCACCTGGTGCGACACCGGGGGCGTTGAGGCAGCTGATCCGGACGCCGGGTGTGCTCGCGGCGTTCGTCCTCGTACTCCTCGCGTTCGGCGGTTTCTCGCTGCTGCTGCCGGTGGTCCCGCTCGCCGTGGTCCGCGGCGGGGGCAGCGAGTTCGTCGCCGGTGCCACCACCGGTGTCTTCATGACCGTGACGGTGCTGTTCCAGCTCCTCACGCCGAAGCTGAACACGCTGATCGGCTACCGCGGGACGCTCGCGGTGGGCAGTTCGCTCCTCGGCCTGCCTTCCGGACTGCTGGCCCTGCTCGACGGCCCGTTCGCGGTGCTCGCCATCAGTGGTGTCCGCGGAGCCGGTTTCGGCATGATGACCGTCGCCGGGTCGGCGCTCGTGGCCGAACTCGCGCCGCCCGGAATGCTCGGTCGGGCCACGTCGTTGGTCGGCCTGGCGGTCGGCATCTCCGAGGCACTGTTCCTCCCGGCGGGACTGTGGGTGCTGGACGTGTTCGGCCTCCCGACCGTCGCGTGGGGAGCAACTGCGTTCGGCGCGGTCGGCCTTCTCGCGGCGGTCCGGCTGCCGAAGGTCTATCCGGCTCCGGCGGAGCCCGCGGAGACCTCTGCGCTCGACACGCGGAGGGTCTTCGTCCTGCTCGCCGGGCCGTTCCTGGTGATGCTCGCCGTCTCGCTGCCCTACGGTGCCGCCGCGTCCTTCCTCTCCCCGGCCCTCGACTCGATCGTCCACGGGAGCGGAGCGGTCGTCGCGGGCGTGGGACTCGGACTGCTCGGCGTCGGTGTGATCGTCGGACGGACCTTCGCGGGCCTCGTTTCCGACCGCCGTGGTCCGGGGGCGCTCGTCTTCCCGGGGCTCGGCGCGGCCGCGCTCGGCATGGTCGGGATCTCGGCGTTGGTGGCGACCGGGTCGGACCCGTGGTGGTTCCTCGTGCCGACCATCGTGTTCGGCCTCGGGTTCGGCGCGGTGCAGAACGATGCACTGGTCGCGTCATTCGAGCGCATGCCGCGGTCACGGCTCGGCACCGCGTCGGCCTCGTGGAACATCTCGTTCGACACCGGCACGGGCTTGGGCTCGATCGTCATGGGCGGCCTCGCCGGCTTCGGCTACGTGGTGCTGTTCGCAGTGGCGGCCGGCATCGTCCTCGTCGTCGGTGGGCCCGCCACCGTCGCCGCCCGACGTACCCGCCCCGCGCGGGAGATACCCCTGCCCGACACCGGCGATAAGGTGGACGAATGACGACCAAGGCCACGCGCGTGGCACTACTGGACTACGGATCCGGCAATCTCCGATCAGCGCAACGGGCGTTGGAGAAGGTCGGCGCGACCGTCGACCTGACCTCGGACGCACGAACGGCCACCGAGGCCGAGGCGCTCGTGGTGCCCGGTGTCGGCGCGTTCGCCGCTTGCATGCAGGGCCTGGCGGAGGTCAAGGGACCACGGATCATCGGCGAGCGTCTCGCCGGATCCCGCCCCGTCCTCGGCATCTGTGTCGGGATGCAGGTCATGTTCGACCGTGGCCTCGAGTTCGCCGACGGGGAACACGTCGAGTCCACGGGCGTCGCGGGCTGCGGCGAATGGCCGGGAGTCGTGGAGCGGCTCGAGGCGCCGGTGCTGCCCCACATGGGCTGGAACACGGTCGATGCCGCACCGGATACAGTGCTCTTCGACGGCATGGCCGCCGACGAGCGCTTCTACTTCGTCCACTCCTACGGTGTCCGCAGCTGGGAGATGGAACCGTCGGAGTACCTCCGCGCGCCGCTGGTCACGTGGGCGACGCACGGCAGCCCGTTCGTCGCGGCGGTGGAGAACGGTCCGCTCTCGGCCACGCAGTTCCACCCCGAGAAGTCCGGTGACGCGGGACTCCACCTGCTCGAGAACTGGATCCGGTCCGTTGGCTAGGGGCGGGAGTTCGCCGGTGCCGGTGTCGTTCGCGACCCTCGCGCTGTGGGTCGCCGGGGCCGGAGTGCTCGGGCTCGGGCTCACCGCCGTCGTCGTCGCCCTTCTCCCGGTCGGTCCGGTGGGTAAAGCCATTGCGGCACTCGTCGGCATCATCGGCACGATCGTGGCGATGGGCGTCGCGTCGAGCAGGATCACTGACCGCGCGATCCGCGCCGAGTACGGCGACCCCTCCGACGAGGTGGGCGATGACGAACCCCCCGCTCCGTAACGACTAGGCTGACCCCCGTGACCAACGCTTCTTACCTCGAACTCCTGCCCGCCGTCGACGTCGCGGACGGCCAGGCCGTCCGCCTCGTCCAGGGCGAGGCGGGGACCGAGACCTCGTACGGATCGCCGCTGGACGCCGCACGGCAGTGGCAGACGGACGGAGGCGAGTGGGTCCATCTCGTGGACCTCGACGCCGCATTCGGGCGGGGGAGCAACCGCGAGTTACTCGCCGAGGTCGTGGGGACCCTCGACATCAAGGTCGAGATGTCGGGCGGCATCCGCGACGACGCGTCGCTCGAGGCCGCACTGGCCACCGGGTGTGCCCGCGTCAACATCGGCACCGCCGCACTGGAGAACCCGGACTGGTGCCGCTCGGCGATCGACCGCCACGGTGACCGGATCGCTGTGGGGCTCGACGTCCGCGTGGTGGACGGTGAGCCCCGGCTGCGCGGACGGGGCTGGGTCTCCGACGGCGGCAACCTCTGGGAGGTCCTCGAGCGCCTCGACCGGGACGGATGCGCCCGTTACGTCGTGACCGACGTCTCCAAGGACGGGATGCTGAACGGCCCGAACCTCGAGATGCTCTCGCAGGTCTGCGCGGCCACCTCCGCACCCGTCGTCGCCTCCGGTGGGGTGTCCTCCGTCGCCGACCTCGAGGCCATTGCCACGCTGGTCCCGCAGGGCGTCGAGGGCGCGATCGTGGGCAAGGCGCTCTACGCCGGACGCTTCACCCTGCCCGAGGCACTGGCCGCCGTCAGCGTGCGCCACACGTCGTGACAGTCGGGTAGCTCCGTACGCCACGACCTCGAGCAGGAGGACCGAGATGACTGATCTGACCGGAGACTCGCTGCCGACGACCCTGCCCGTCGACCCTGACGAGGCGATGGCACTGGCGTCGCGCCTCCTCGACGAGATCACCCCGAGGTTCATCGACGGAGTGGGTGCACCCGGCATCCAGTTCAAGAGTTCTCGCAACGATTTCGCGACCGAACTCGATCTCGAGTTGGAGCGGCGCCTCGCGGTCGGACTACGCGAGGGCACCGGTCTCGAGGTACACGGCGAGGAGTTCGGTGGGCCGCCGGTCAACGAGGGAACGCTGTGGGTCGTGGACCCGATCGACGGCACCGCGAACTACTCCCTGGGGATCCCCACGACCGGCATCCTGGTGTCCCTCGTCCATGAGAGCCAGCCCGTACTCGGGTTGACCTGGCTCCCGCTGCTCGGTCTCCGGTTCACCTCCGTGGCGGGCCGCCCGCTCCGGCAGAACGGCGACGAGCTGCCGCGACTCGGCGAGGTGTCGATCCGCGACTCGGCGCTCGGACTGGGCTCACTCTCAACGGGCGCACGGGGCACGTACCCTCCCGCCTACCGACGTGAGGTGTCCGACCGGCTCTCCGTGGCCGCCGCCCGCACCCGCAAGTTCGGGTCCACGGGCGTCGACCTGGCGTTCGTCGCCTCGGGCAGACTCTCCGCGGCGGTGAGCTTCGGCAACCACGCCTGGGACAACGCCGCCGGGGCGTCGCACATCCGGTCCGCCGGCGGAGTGGTCACCGACCTCGCAGGACAGCAGTGGTCGATCGAATCACGGTCGATGCTCGCCGCGGGGCCGCTCGCGCACGCCGAGGTCCTCAACACCGTCTCCGAACTGGGAGGACCGGGCACTTTCCTCGAAGTGGGTCGCCGACGGGCGGCCCCGGAACCCGAGAGCCCGCGTCCGCGGCTCGAGGGAGAATGATAGGAGAACCATGTCACTGGCAACCAGGGTGATCCCCTGCCTGGACGTCGACGCCGGCCGCGTGGTCAAGGGCGTGAATTTCCTCGACCTGCGTGACGCCGGCGACCCTGTCGAACTGGCCGCCGCGTACGGCGCCCAGGGGGCCGACGAACTGACGTTCCTCGACGTGACCGCGTCCTCGTCCGGTCGCGGCACGATGATCGACGTCGTCAAGCGCACCGCCGACCAGATCTTCATCCCGCTGACCGTCGGGGGCGGGGTGCGGACGGCCGAGGACGTCGACCAACTGCTCCGCGCCGGCGCCGACAAGGTCAGCGTCAACACCGCCGCCATCGCCCGCCCGGAGCTGCTCGGCGAGCTCAGTCGGCGATTCGGATCGCAGTGCATCGTCCTGTCCGTCGACGCCCGTACCGTTCCGGAGGGTGAGGCGGCCACGCCGTCCGGATGGGAGGTCACCACGCACGGCGGCCGTCGCGGAACCGGGATCGACGCGGTCGAGTGGGCCGTGCGCGGTCAGGAGCTCGGGGTGGGGGAGATCCTCCTCAACTCGATGGACGCCGACGGCACCAAGGCAGGGTTCGACCTGGACATGGTCCGTGCAGTCCGCGCGGCGGTCACCATCCCCGTCATCGCCTCGGGTGGCGCCGGTGCGGTCGAGCACTTCGCCCCGGCCGTGCACGCCGGCGCCGACGCTGTCCTCGCGGCGAGTGTCTTCCACTTCGGTGAGATGACGATCGGGGACGTGAAGCAGGCGATGGCCTCCGACGGGATCACTGTCCGATGAGCGGGTACCACCTGGACGCAGCCATCGCCGAGCGACTCACCCGTACCGCCGACGGACTCGTCGCGGCGGTCGTGCAGGACGCCACCTCGGGTCGGGTGTTGATGATGGCGTGGATGGATGACGCCGCGCTCGCCGAGACCCTGGCGACCCGACGCGGCGTGTACTTCTCCCGATCGCGCGGTCAGCGGTGGGTGAAGGGGGAGACCTCCGGCCATGTCCAGCATGTGCGCAGCGTCGAGATCGACTGCGACGGCGACACCGTCTTGCTCCGGGTCGACCAGACGGGCGCGGCCTGCCACAACGGCACCACCAGTTGTTTCGACACCGCCACACTTCTCCGGGAGGACTGATCACTCGTGCCCTTCATCCAGATCAACCAGCTCGCCGGCATGCCGGCAGCGGACAAGGCCCGCGTGATCGAGGCTGTCACGGCCGCGTACGCCGAGGCGTCGGGGAAGGACCCGGCCAAGGTGTGGGTCCACGTGGCCGACATGCCACGCGATTCCTTCGGGGTCGGCGGCAAGGTCGCCGAATGACCACCCGGACCACCTCGTTCGAACAGTTCCGGGCGCTTGCTGCCGGGCACCGCGTGGTCCCCGTGGTGCGCACGGTCCTGGCGGACTCGGAGACCCCGCTGTCGGCGTACGTCAAGCTCGCCGGCGACCGCCCTGGCACGTTCCTGCTCGAGTCCGCCGAGCACGGTCGGTCGTGGTCCCGCTGGTCGTTCATCGGGTGCGGCGCGGCGGCGGCGCTGACGGTTGATCCCGAGGGTGAGGCGACCTGGTGGGGCAACGTGCCGGCGGGTGCGCCGACCGGCGGTGACCCACTGGAGGCGCTGCGGCGGACACTGGAGCTGCTGCGTACGGACCAGATCGAGGGGCTCCCGCCGCTGACCTCCGGCATGGTCGGCTACCTCGGGTACGACATCGTGCGCCGCCTCGAGAGGATCGAGCCCGACACGATCGACGACCTGCAGGTGCCCGAGCTGGTCCAGCTCCTGGCCACGGATCTCGCCGCCTTCGACCACCACGAGGGGCGCATCCATCTCATCGCCAACGCGGTCAACTGGGACGGTAGCGACGAGCGGATCGACGAGGCCTACCGGGACGCGGTGGCGCGGGTGGAATCGATGACCTCAAGGCTCGCCACACCCGGCGCCGGCGGGGTCAGCGTCTTCGACACCGCCGTGCCGGACGTACGCCGCGGAACGGACGAGGCGACCTACCACGCCAGGGTCGCGGACATCATCGAGCAGATCCATGCCGGTGAGTCGTTCCAGGTGGTGATCAGTCAGCGCTTCGAGGTGGACGCCTCCGCCTCCCCGCGGGACGTCTACCGGATCCTGCGGACCACGAACCCGAGCCCGTACATGTTCCTCATGACCATCCCGGACGGGACCGGCGAGGACGGCTTCGGCGGCACCGCGTTCACCATCGTGGGGTCGAGCCCCGAGGCGTTGGTGACCGTCACCGACGGGACGGCGACGACGCACCCGATCGCGGGGACCAGGCCCAGGGGTGACGACGACGAGCACGACGTACTGCTCGCCAAGGACCTCGTCGCCGACGAGAAGGAGAACGCCGAGCACCTCATGCTCGTCGACCTGGGACGAAACGACCTGGGCCGGGTGTGCGAACCGGGGACCGTGACGGTGACCGAGTTCCGCCAGGTCGAGCGCTACAGCCACGTGATGCATCTCGTCTCGACCGTGACGGGGCGACTCGCGCAGGGCTACTCCGGTCTCGACGCGGTGACCGCGTGCTTCCCGGCGGGAACCCTCTCGGGCTCTCCCAAGCCACGGGCGCTGCAGATCATCGAGGACCTCGAGGACACGCGGCGCGGGGTCTACGGCGGCGTTGTCGGCTACGTCGACTTCGCCGGCAACACCGATCAGGCGATCGCCATCCGGTCCGCCGTCATCAAGGACGGCACCGCGTACGTCCAGGCGGGCGCCGGGATCGTCGCCGACTCGGTCGCGGCGTCCGAGGACGAGGAGTGCCGCAACAAGGCGATGGCGGTGCTGCGCGCGGTCGCGGCGGCGGAGACGCTGCGCGACGCCGGTGCGCCGGACGACGGGGAGGGGACACGGTGAACCAACGGTCACGCCTGCTCGTCCCCGTCGTGCTGCTGCTCGTCGGGGCGATCCTGCTCTGGATCGCCTCCCGTGTGGTCTGGCTCGACGTGGAGGCCTTCAACGACCAGTCGGGCACGGCGGCCCGGTCGCTGACCGGCGGGCAGTGGCAGCCTGCGCTGGTCCCGCTCGCGCTCGGCGCGGTGGCGGCCATCGCCGCCGTGGCCCTGGTCCGTGGACTGGGCGCGCGCATCGTCGGTGCCGTCGTCGCCCTCCTCGGTGTGGCGGCGGCGACGCTCGCGTTCTCCGGTATCGGGGGCATCGACGCCGACAGGGTCCACTCGATCGTCACCAGTGGGGAGGGGCCCGCCCGCACCAACGCCGGTCCTGACCAGACGGGCACGGCCGCCGTCCCCGTCTGGTCGCAGATCTCCGAGATCTCCGCCCGGTCGACGGGGCCCGCGGCGACAGGAGCCGGTGCCGCAGCGCTGCTCGCGGCGGGTCTGCTGGTGATGGTGCGACCGGCCGCCGCGGTGCGGCGGGACGACCGCTACGTCACCCCTGCCGCCCGGCGGGCCGAGAAGGCCTCCGCCGACGGTGGCGGGAGTGACACCGGTCGTGACCTCTGGCAGGACCTGGACGACGGCAACGATCCGACCGTCTGAGGCGAGAGCGGGGGACCCGATTCGGGAACCCCGCCGCGGGCCTCTATGGTTGATCTCGATCACACTTTTCCCCATTTCTACCGAGGGAGGTCGCGGTGGGCACCGTGCTCGACTCGATTCTCGACGGGGTCCGTGAGGACGTCGCCGCTCGAGAGGCGGTTCTCGATCTGGAGTCGGTGAAGAAGGCGGCCAAGTCCGCTCCCGCTCCGATCGACGCGCTCAAGGTGCTGCGCGAGCCCGGTGTGGGCGTCATCGCGGAGGTCAAGCGGGCGAGCCCGTCCAAGGGGCAGCTCGCCGACATCCCGGATCCGGCCGTCCTGGCGCAGATGTACGAGGACGGTGGGGCGCGGATCATTTCCTGCCTCACCGAGGAGCGCCGGTTCCACGGCAGTCTCGCGGACCTGGACGCCGTTCGCCGTGCCGTGAACATCCCGGTGCTCCGCAAGGACTTCGTGGTGGGTCCGTACCAGATCCACGAGGCCCGGGCGCACGGTGCCGATCTGGTCCTGCTCATCGTCGCCGCTCTCGAGCAGGAGGCGCTCGTGTCGCTGCTGGACCGCACCGAGTCGCTCGGGATGACCGCGCTGGTCGAGGTCCACACCGAGGAGGAGGCGGACCGGGCGCTCGAGGCCGGGGCCACCGTGATCGGTGTCAACGCGCGCAACCTCAAGACGCTCGAGGTGGACCGCGACGTGTTCTCCCGCATCGCGCCAGGCCTGCCGTCCGACGTGGTGAAGATCGCCGAGTCCGGTGTCCGGGACGCCTCGGATCTGCTGGCGTACGCCAGTGCGGGCGCGGACGCCGTGCTCGTGGGCGAGGGCCTGGTCACCCAGGGCGATCCCCGTGCCGCCTGCAACGCACTGGCCACGGCGGGCGCACACCCGTCCTGCCCGCAGGGCCCCCGCTAGGCCTGTCGGCCGGCGCTCCGGCAGACTGGGAGCGTGACTTCCAACTCTCTGCCCTCACTTCCCACCATGGGGGAGGTCGTACGGACCCCCACCGCCCACGAGCCCGATCCGAAGGGCCACTGGGGGGACTTCGGCGGACGCTACGTCCCCGAGGCGCTCATGGCGGTGATCGACGAGGTGACGGATTCGTACGCCAAGGCGCGCATCGACGAGGGCTTCCTCGGGGAGCTGGACCGTCTGCAGCGCCACTACACCGGTAGACCCTCGCCGCTGTACGAGGCGGAGCGGTTCGGCGCCGAGGTGGGCGCACGGGTGTTCCTCAAGCGTGAGGACCTCAACCACACCGGGTCGCACAAGATCAACAACGTGCTCGGCCAGGCGTTGCTCGCCAAGCGCATGGGGAAGAAGCGCGTCATCGCGGAGACGGGTGCGGGTCAGCACGGTGTCGCCACCGCGACCGCGTGCGCGTTGCTCGGGCTCGAGTGCAAGGTCTTCATGGGTGCGGTCGACGTGCGGCGCCAGGCGCTGAACGTGGCCCGCATGCGGCTGCTCGGCGCGGAGGTGGAGGCCGTCGAGATCGGCTCGGCCACGCTCAAGGACGCGATCAACGAGGCCATGCGCGACTGGGTCTCCCGCGCCGACGACACGTATTACGCGTTCGGCACCGCGGCCGGACCGCACCCGTTCCCGGTGATGGTCCGTGATTTCCAGCGGATCGTCGGCAGTGAGGCGCGGGTCCAGATCCTGGACCAGGCCGGACGGCTGCCGGACGCCGCGGTCGCCTGTGTCGGTGGCGGGTCCAACGCGATCGGCCTGTTCCACCCGTTCATCGACGACGAGTCGGTGCGGCTGGTCGGCTGCGAGGCCGGTGGCGACGGCGTCGATTCCGGGCGTACGGCGGCCACCGTCAACGCCGGTCGCCCGGGGGTGTTCCAGGGTTCGTACGCGCATCTCATGCAGGACTCCGACGGGCAGACCATCGAGTCCCACTCGATCTCGGCGGGGCTCGACTACCCGGGCGTCGGCCCGGAGCATTCGCACCTGTCGGACATCGGACGCGCCGAGTACCGGCCGGTCACGGACACCCAGGCCATGGACGCCTTCGCCCAGCTGTGCCGCACCGAGGGCATCATCCCGGCCATCGAGTCGGCGCACGCGATCGCTGGCGCGGCGCAGCTCGCCGCGGAGGGCGTGGACCTGATCCTGGTCAACGTCTCCGGTCGTGGTGACAAGGACGTGGACACCGCCGCACGGTGGTTCGGACTGTTGGGTGGGGGTGCCCCGCCCGAGGCGGGGGTCGATGCCCACAGGGGCGACGACGACGGCAACGGTGCGTACGCGGATGGGGGAGTCGAAGCATGAGTGTTCTCAGTGACGTGTTCGTCAGGTGCCGGGCCGAGGGGCGGGCAGCGCTCATCGGTTACTACCCGGCCGGGTTCCCCACACTGGAGGGCTCGCTCGAGGCCGTGCGCACGATGGTGGCGAACGGTTGTGATGTGGTCGAGGTGGGGATCCCGTACTCCGACCCGATGATGGACGGTCCCACAATCCAGGCGGCCGCCGACACCGCGCTCGAGGCGGGATTTCGCGTGCGCGATGTCTTCGAGGTCGTCCGTGCGGTCGCCGACGCCGGTGCCGTGCCCGCGGTCATGAGTTACTGGAACCCGATCCTCCAGTACGGCGTCGATCGGTTCGCCCGGGATTTCGCGGCGGCCGGGGGAGCCGGGGTGATCACGCCGGATCTCATTCCCGACGAGGCGGCGGACTGGATCGCCGCCACCGACGCGCACGGGGTCGACCGGGTGTTCCTCGTGGCGCCCTCGTCCACGCCGGAGCGGCTGGCCACGACGCTGGCGCAGACCGGTGGGTTCGTCTACGTCCAGGCGGTCATGGGCGTCACCGGCGCGCGGGACGTCGTCACCGATGCGCCGAAGGTGCTCACCACCCGTGTGCGTGAGGTCTCTGACCTCGCCTGCGGCGTCGGACTCGGTGTCCGCAACGGTGACCAGGCCGCGGAGATCGCCTCGTACGCCGACGGCGTGATCGTCGGCTCGGCGCTCATCTCCGCCGCGACGGAGGGGCTCGACGAGTTGGGCCGGCTCACCGCTGAGCTCGCGGAGGGTGTGCGACGGCCGGGGACCACGGCATGATCCCCAGTCCTCCCCAGGGCGTCTGGGAGATCGGACCGTTCCCCTTGCGCGCCTACGCACTGTGGATCATCCTCGGGATCGTCATCGCGATCTGGTGGGGCGAGAAGCGCTGGGCCGCGCGTGGCGGCAAGCCCGGGGTGGTGATCGACACCGCACTGTGGGCGATCCCGTTCGGTCTCATCGGCGGCCGCGCCTATCACGTGGCGACCGACTGGTACCGCTACTTCGGGGAGGGCAAGAACCCCGTCGACGCCCTGAAGATCTGGGACGGGGGCCTCGGGATCTGGGGCGCCGTCGCACTGGGTGCCGTCGGTGCGTACATCGGACTCCGGCAGCAGGGCATCCGGGCGATCGGTGCGTTCGCGGACTCCGTGGCGCCCGGCATCGTCCTGGCGCAGGGGATCGGTCGCCTGGGCAACTACTTCAACCAGGAACTGTACGGTCGCGAGACCGACGTCCCGTGGGCTCTGGAGATCTATCAGCGCTACGACGAGGTGTACGGGTACTCCGAGACGATCGGGCGGTCCACCGGCCAGGTCCTGGCCACCGTCCACCCGACGTTCCTCTACGAACTGCTGTGGAACGTACTCGTGGCGATCGTGTTGGTCCTGCTCGACCGCCGGTTCCGGCTCGGTCACGGCCGGGTCTTCGCGCTGTATGTGGCCCTGTACTGTTTCGGCCGATTCTTCGTGGAGCTCATGCGCGCCGATTCGGCGACGCACGTGTTCGGCCTCCGGATCAACACCATCGTCTCGGTGGTCGTCATGATCGCCGCGCTGATCTACTTCGTGAGGGTCAGGGGCCGACGAGAGGACCCGTCGGATCTTGAGTCGACGAGAGACGAGTCAGTGACCGCGGCCGAATCGGACTCGGAGAACTGACCCGGGTCTTGTCCCTCTCTCCCGGTTCGGACCCGCGACGACGTCGTCGCGGGGCCTCGCCGGTCGCCTCGCAGCGCGTGATCTCACCCCCATTGTCCGGCCGTTGGTGTGCGGTTCACCGGCAGTCCGCGGAAGGGGACTAGATTGGGTCAGGTGAATCGTCGTACCAAGATCGTCTGCACCCTGGGTCCCGCCGTCGCCTCCCAAGCTGGCATCCGTGAACTAGTCGACGCCGGGATGGACGTGGCGCGGCTGAATTTCAGTCACGGCGAGCACGCTGATCACGAGGCGAACTATCGATGGGTGCGTCAGGCTTCGGACGAGACGGGCCGCGCCGTCGGTGTCCTCGCCGACCTCCAGGGGCCCAAGATCCGCCTCGGTCGCTTCATCGAGGGACGGCACCAGTGGGACGAGGGTGACGAAGTGGTCATCACCGTCGCGGACGTCGAGGGGACCAAGGAGCGGGTCTCCACCACCTACAAGGGTCTGGCCAACGACGCCCGTCCCGGAGACCGTCTCCTCGTCGACGACGGGAACATCGGCCTGACGGTCGAGCGCGTCGCCGGCGACGACGTGCACTGCCGCGTCACCGAGGGCGGCATCGTCTCCAACAACAAGGGTGTCTCCCTGCCCGGCATGAACGTCTCCGTCCCGGCACTGAGCGAGAAGGACATCGCCGATCTGCGATTCGCGCTGAATCTCGGCGTCGACTTCATCGCGTTGTCGTTCGTCCGGTCGCCGGCCGATGTCGACCTGGTGCACGAGATCATGGACGAGGTCGGAGTGCACGTTCCGGTCATCGCCAAGCTCGAGAAGCCGGAGGCGATCAAGAACCTCGAGGCCATCGTCCTGGCGTTCGACGCGATCATGGTCGCCCGCGGTGACCTCGGCGTGGAGCTGCCGTTGCAGGAGGTGCCCCTCGTCCAGAAGCGTGCCATCCAGATCGCACGCGAGAACGCCAAGCCCGTGATCGTCGCGACGCAGATGCTGGAGTCGATGATCGGGAACTCGCGCCCCACCCGGGCCGAGGCCTCGGACGTGGCCAACGCCGTGCTCGACGGTGCGGATGCCGTCATGCTGTCGGGCGAGACGTCGGTGGGCAAGTATCCGATCGACGCCGTGCGCACCATGTCGTCCATCGCCCTGGCTGTGGAGTCGGACTCCACGGCGGCGCCGGATCTGGTCCACATGCCGCGGACGAAGCGCGGCGTCATCTCGTACTCGGCGCGCGAGATCGGGGAGCGGCTCGGCGCCAAGGCCCTCGTGGCGGTCACCTCGACGGGTGACACGGTGCGTCGTCTAGCGCGCCTCCACAGTCCGCTGCCTCTCATCGCGATCACCGGTGACCCGAAGATCCGTCGCCAGCTCTCGCTCACGTGGGGTGCGCAGACGTTCCTCACCGACCGCATCAACGACACCGCCGAGGTCGTCAAGGCCACCGACGAGATGCTACTGCCGCTCGAGGGGTACAACAAGGACGACGTGATCGTCCTCGTGGCGGGCAATGTCCCGGGCGTCGAGGGGTCGACGAACTTCATCCTGGTCCACCGCATCGGCGAGGCGGACCACTGATCACCATCAGATAACGGTTCGGAAGCGCCGGTCAGCGACCCGCTGACCGGCGCTTTCGTATGTTCTCGTGCTTTTGACGTGACAGTGCCGAGACAATTCTGTTACCTTCTTGGAGGTCGCCGGTGAGACCGGCTGATTACCTGCTCTACCCCCGCAACAGACTTTGAGGTTCCCCCTGATGTCCGACGCCACCAGCATTCCCTTCGCCGAGCTCGCCGACAGGCTCGGTATGGACGGCTCCGGCGCTGCCGGCGGTCGCCACCGCGCCGCCCGCTCGTCTGCTTGTATGGGACGCCTCGTCGCCGGTGCCGTCGCCGGAGCCGCGATCTCCGGCGGAGTGGCCATGGCCGCGGCCCCGGCCGCGTCAGCGCAGTCCGCCGAGGTCAACCCGGACCAGCTCGCCGAGATGGCGCAGGGCGCAATCCAGGGCATGGGCCTGAATGATCAGCAGCTGCGTGACTACGCGGCCGACTTCAACATCGACCCGTCCATGTTCGGTTCGCTCGGTATCCCGGGTGTCGGCGGCGCGCACGCTCCGACCGTCGGTCCCATCACCTCCGGCTTCGGTCCCCGCTGGGGGACGTTCCACAACGGCACCGACTTCGGGGCTCCCGTGGGCACGCCGATGTACGCCGCTAAGTCAGGCACGGTCGTCGCGGCCGGCCCGGCCTCCGGGTATGGCCTCTGGATCCGTATCAAGACGGACGACGGAGAGCTGCTCGAGTACGGCCACAACGACCAGAACTACGTCTCGGTCGGTCAGCGCGTCAACGCCGGACAGGTCATCGGGACCGTCGGCAACCGCGGCTATTCGACCGGACCCCACCTCCACTTCGGCGTCCAGAACGCCGCCGGCCAGTGGATCGATCCCGTGCCGTGGCTGCGCGGCAACGGCGTCGTCCTCTGACCGCCAGTAGGCCCGCACTGTAGTAATACCTGGCACCGCAGTAATACCCGGCACCGCGCCCCGCCTCCGATCCGGACGGCGGGGCGTCGGCCATTTCCGGGCCGCGGGCGGGCACGTGGGACCGGTCGGGGTGCTCCGGTCTCACCCGCGGGACAAACCGGCATCGCCGGTCCGGGCTTTCTGACACAGTGGTCTGGAGTATCCAGATCAACCGGAGAGGCCATCCATGTCGCAGACCGTCAGGGGAGTCATCGCTCGCGGTAAGGGAGAAGAGGTCGAGCTCGTCGACGTCGTGGTTCCCGACCCCGGCCCCAACGATGTCATAGTCCGGGTACAGGCCTGCGGCGTGTGCCACACGGACCTGGCGTACCGAGACGGCGGGATCAACGACGAGTACCCGTTCCTGCTCGGCCACGAGGCCGCGGGGATCGTGGAGACCGTCGGAGAGCACGTCACGCATGTGGCCGAGGGCGACTTCGTTGTCCTCAACTGGCGCGCGGTGTGCGGCGAGTGCCGTGCCTGCAAGCGCGGCGAGCCGCAGTACTGCTTCGCAACACACAACGCGTCCAAGAAGATGACCCTGACGGACGGCACCGAGCTCTCGCCCGCACTGGGAATCGGCGCGTTCATCGACAAGACCCTCGTGCACGAGGGGCAGTGCACCAAGGTGGACCCCTCCGCCGACCCCGCTGTCGCCGGCCTCCTCGGCTGCGGCGTGATGGCGGGCCTCGGCGCCGCCGTCAACACCGGCGGAGTGAAGCGAGGACAGTCCGTTGCCGTGATCGGCTGCGGTGGCGTGGGCGTGGCCGCCGTCGTCGGTGCACGTCTCGCGGGCGCGTCGACCATCATCGCGGTCGACATCGACGACACCAAGCTCGAGTGGGCGAAGGATTTCGGGGCGACCCACACGGTCAACTCGCGCGAGACCGACCCGGTCGAAGCCATCCAGGGTCTCACGGGCGGGTTCGGCGCCGACGTCGTCATCGACGCCGTCGGTCGCCCGGAGACCTATGAGCAGGCGTTCTACGCGCGTGACCTGGCGGGCACCGTTGTACTCGTCGGTGTCCCCACTCCGGAGATGAAGCTCGAGTTGCCGCTGCTGGACTTCTTCGGTCGCGGCGGTTCGCTCAAGTCCTCGTGGTACGGCGACTGCCTGCCCGAGCGCGATTTCCCCATGCTCGTCGACCTCCACCTGCAGGGCAGGCTCCCGCTGGAGAAGTTCGTCTCCGAGCGCATCGGCATCGACGCCGTCGAGGCCGCGTTCGGCGCGATGAAGGCGGGCTCCGTGCTGCGATCGGTGGTGACGTTGTGAGCGAGACCTACACCAGTTCCGGGTACGCCGGCGGACTGCGGATCGAGAAGGTCGTCACGAGCGGGATCTTCGCCCTCGACGGTGGCGAGTGGGAGGTGGACAACAACATCTGGATCCTCGGTGACGATTCCGAGGTGTACGTGATCGACGCCGCCCACACGGCCGCGCCGATCATCGACGCGGTCGCCGGCCGCGAGGTCAAGGGCATCCTGTGTTCGCACGCGCACAACGACCACATCACGGTGGCGCCCGAACTGTCGGCCACGCTCGACGCCCCGATCCTGGTGCACCCGGGAGATCAGATGCTGTGGGACGAGACCCACCCGGACGTCACGCACGGGGACCTTTCTGACGGGCTCACGCTGGAGATCGCGGGAACCCGAATCGACGTCATGAACACGCCCGGCCACTCGCCGGGGTCGTGTGTGTTCCACGTCCCCGAGGCGGGAGTGCTCTTCTCCGGAGACACACTGTTCTCCGGTGGACCCGGCGCGACGGGCCGCTCGTACTCGGACTTCCCGACGATCATCACGTCTATCCGGGACCGGATCCTCACCCTCCCCGCGGACACGCTGGTGCACACCGGCCACGGAGACGGGACGAAGGTCGGGGACGAGTCCCCGCACCTCGAGGAATGGATCCGGCGAGGTCACTGATCCGCCGGCCGGACGCGTCGGGCAGGATGGAACCCGTCCGACGCGTCCGCCCAGGGGCGCCGACCCGGTAGGACCGGGATCGAATCTCTCGGACCGTTGCAGGAGGACACGTCACCATGGCCAGGGTCACCGCCACCAATACCATCGTCATCGAGGCGCCCGTCGAGGCCGTGAGCACGGCGATCGCCGATTACGCGGGCGTGCGCCCCCGTATCCAGCCCGAGCAGTACAGTGCCTACCGCCTGATCGAGGGTGGTCAGGGTCAGGGCACCGTCGCCGCGTGGCACCTGCAGGCGACCAAGAAGCGGAGCCGCGACGTCAAGGTGAGCGTGACCGTCGACGAGGCCGCAGGCCGCTGGTCCATGGTCGAGAAGGACGAGAACTCGTCCATGTCCACCACTTACACAGTGCGAGAATCGGTCGGTGGCTCCTTGGTCGAGATGACCACCTCCTGGGACGGCGCCGGGGGAGTCGGCGGCTTCTTCGAGCGCACCTTCGCTCCCGGCGGGCTCAAGAAGATCCAGCACGAGTTGCTCGCCAACCTCAAGGCCGACGTCGAGGGCTGAGGCGCACCAATTACCCGGAGGCCCTGATGTCACTCACCCCGTTCCTGATGTTCGAAGGCCGCGCCCGAGAGGCGATCGACCTCTACACCTCGGTGGTCCCGCGGTCATCGGTCGACTCGGTCGTCTACTTCCCGGCGGAGGGTGAGCCGGAGGGCGAGGTGACGGGTGAGCCGGCACCGCAGCTCGTCATGATGGCGGGGGTCTCACTCGACGGCCAGACGGTGAAGATCAACGACACACCGATCACACACGGATTCACGTTCACGCCGTCGACCTCGCTGTACTTCCAGACCGACGACCCCGCCGAGTACGAGACGGTGTTGTCGGGGCTGGGACACGACGGATCGTTCCTCATGCCGGACAACGATGAGTACGGTTTCGCGGCGCGATTCGCCTGGCTGAACGACAGGCTCGGGGTGAGTTGGCAGCTCGCGCTCGCGCCGTCGGTGTGAGACGCCCGAGGTGATCCGGAGTCGGTGTAGCGCCTGAAGACCAGATGCCGGACTGAGCGTGGTGGTGCCCCCGGTCGGACTCGAACCGACACTGGACGGGTTTTGAATCCGCTCTAGCAATGTTGTCCCAGGCGGTAGCGTCATGGCTGGTTAAGTCCGTAGCGCTTCTACCTGCGGAGACAACACGGCGGTTATTGGCGGGTGCCGTGCTCTGGTGGATTTCCTGCGTACTCTCTGCGTACTGAGGCCGGACTAAAGGTATGGGGTGTCAAGGAGTTGAGAAGCCGCACGGTGCTAGCGGCTGGCCGTTCTCTACCCAGGGGTAGAGCGACTGGCGCGGGTGACGATGTCAGATCATGGCCCTATCTGGACCCTTGCTCTGCTTAACTATGGAGAAGCCTAGAACGAGGCAGGCGAGTCCTTGCCGTACGACTCAGGCGGGCTCTCGGCGGCTCGAAAGACTTGCCCGGGCCGTCTTGGGGTGAGCAGCTATGCGGCCAGGTCGAACCGGCCAGCGAAGAATGTCAGGACCCAGGAAACGAGGACCCAAGTGACCAGTTACGGTCCTAACAACCCCAAGGGCCGTCAGTTGAAGCGGTCCGCACCAGGTGCGCCTTTTGGGCAGGCGAAGCGTCCCAAGAGACCCTTCGATACACGGTGATGGCGAGAATCGTGCTGGACCCGCACCCGACGAGACGACTGCTAGCCACGAGAGTGAGGACTCGGTCGACGGCTGAGTCGGCGCGTGGCTAGTTCTGTGACGTATCGGGCTGCCACACTGGCGGCAGCCACACCGGAGGAGGTGACACCAGATGGCTTTCCCGCTTGACCTTGCAGCAACGCTGAGCGGCGCTTCCGTAGCTCAGCTGCGGCGGTGGAACCGAGACGACCTCCTCGTTCCCGAGGTAAACGCATCGCGCCCGATGCTCTACTCTTTCCGAGATCTGGCGGCACTTCGCTCCGTGAGCTACCTCCGAGCCGAGACCAGCCTTCAACGCATCAAGCGGGCCTTTGCGAACCTCCCGGAATTTGAGTTCACAGACCATCCCTCCAGGTACAAGTTCGCTACCGACGGCAAGGCCGTCATGATCAGGACCGACGACGGGTTCATGGACCTAGTGAAAAACCCCGGCCAGTTCGAGTTCGTTACTCTCGCGGACATTTTCGAGTCCTTCGAGAACCGGAGCGGTCGTAGGGTCGTGCCATTCGAGAGACCTCGAAAGAACCTGCGGATCAATAGCCGCCGCCTTGGCGGCTACCCGGTGATCGTCGACTCTCGTGTCCCGTACGACGCGGTCGCCCAGCTCATGGCCGGCGGCGACGTCGAACCAGACGAGGTGGCCGAGTACTACCCTCGCGTCTCTGCCGAAGCCGCGCTCGACGCGGTGAGCTTCCAGCAGGAAGTGTTAGAGGTGGGTGCGTGAAGTTCTTCTTGGACGAGAGCCTCAACCTGAAGGTCTTGGCCCCGTTGAAAGCGGCCTACGGCGCTCACAGCTTTCTCCACTCTGGTTCCGATTTGCCTAAGGCGCTCGACGATGTCGACATCTACCCGGCTGCAGCAGGATTGGGGTGTGCGGCCTACGTCTGTTCGGACCTGAAGCAGGTCGAGCATTGGGACCGCCGGCACGAACGAGCTGGGTGTCGCGCCGCTGGACTCCATTGGATCGGGATCAGGAAGATCCCCGTCATCGGGAAGCACAAGGTCCTGGCATCCCAGCTCACACCCCTCGCTGCGGCGTTGCCTTACATCGTCGAGGAGATCGAATCTGCGACAAGTCCCCAGTGCTTCATTTTGGCGATCGGCAGAGTTGAGAGGAAAGTGCTGTTCGAGCGCGTGATGGACCTGTGATCAGTCCCGAATGCACGTTCCGTGCCGCCCGCGGCCTGCCCGGCCCCCCACAGGACGAGCTCCGGCCCCGGCCTGGCAAGGCCGCCAGCGAAGGGAACCAAGACTCAGTGAACGACTGGGACGGGGCATAAATGGGCGACGCTGGAGGTTTCCCATCTATGAAGGCTCGGGAGATGCTGCGAGTATTGAAGTTCGATTTGGGTTACTCGATAGTTCCCAAGCGTGGCAAGGGCAGTCATACTGTTCTGGAAGCGGAGGGGAGACCGCGGATCATCTGGGGCTTTCATACCAAGGCCACGCTAGCGCCTAGGACGGTACGGCAAGTGCTTGTACGACAGGCCGGGCTCTCGGTCGGAGAAGCTAAGGAGGTGCTCGGGGTTGACTGACCTACATCTCGTCCTCACGGATCACGGCAAATTCGGTTGGACCATCGAGTCTCCGCAGCTGCCTTCAATCATCGGTGGTCGCGACACCTACGACGAAGCTTTCCAGTTCGCGCGCGAGCTGTGCGAAGAAGCTGGTTGGAGCCCCTTGCCGAAGTTTCCAGAGGTTCATGTTCAGCACCCTCTAGTGGCCAAGAACGGACTCGAATACCTGCTTCGTACTCATCATTCCGACGACCCAGCCGTTCGGTGGTCCCGGATGCACCTTACTGAAGCGCTGACGGCCCATTTGCATCTCGATGACATCGACGATGTCACCCACGCGGGGCAGCCGCCCACGGCCACCGGAGAGCGTCTTCTGATCTCAGCGCTGCCAGAGGACAAGTTGTCGTGGTGTGAAGCGCAGCTCGACCCGGGCGCGGTTGGGCGCTTCGTGGTCTTGCGGGGCGATTCCACGGACTCGATAGCAATCGGGAACGGCAAGTCCGCTCGCGATGACTCGTATGAGACGTTGGATCTTGACCTAGGGCCCGACGCTATGCTGCGGGACGCGTTAGCCGCGCTTAACAAATACAAGCAGCGCTCACGCGAGACATCCGAGAGGCGTAAGACCTTAATCGCATTGGTGTAATCCCAGTTTAACGAGCGCGTTCGTTGAAGCCATTGGGAAGAATAGCCCTCCTTTACCCCACTCGACCTCGACATCTGCCTCGATTCCACTAGAGGTGGAGGGCCCGCCCTCGTAGGCCGCCCCGCGGTCGGCAGGGCGGAATACGTCCTCGACGGTGACGTATTGGGGGCTTTTATCGTGAACTGCTCACCTACGTCGATCTGGTGCTCGGTGACTTCGACGGTCTCTGACGTAGTTGGGGCTACTGTCACCTACGGGGACTACGAAGAGCTCTCGTCTACCGCGTGCAAATAGGTGAGAAGCGCCGTGGGGCACTTAGGCTCCGAACTACTTCGACCCAAGCTCGGAGACCATCCTCAAGTCGCGCCTCTCCCCCCATCAGCCGGGGGTGACGGATATCCACGTCCTAGACCCCTCGGGGTTCGACCTCTCGGTCAATGGGGAGGAGGCTGTTGAGACGGACACCGAGGTGGCTTGCGACGCCGCTCCTGCCGCCCCGACTGGCGATGGCATCATCGGCTTCAACCTGAGACCCCGAAAAGGTTGGGATCAATGGATAAG
>NZ_BRVN01000003.1 GCF_026011735.1 Dietzia sp. NCCP-2495
TTGCTCGGTGCGGGCACGCCGTTGACCCGGTCGACCAGGTACTGAACCGTTCCCCCGAGCCCGGTGAGCATGGGGGCGGCGTGGTTGAGGACCATCCCCGGCGCGACCGGCGGAGTGTGGTCGATGACCATGTTCACCGTCGCGCCCTTCGCGCACCAGTCGCGACCGAGCTGCTGGGACTGCGGTCCGGGCACCACGTCGTCGTTCACGGGCGAGAGGATCTGGACCGGCGTGGTGGGCGTGAGGGTGCCCACCCGCTGGCGCTCGAGGAACGCCAGGATTTCTGGGTTCCGCAGCGCGAGCTCGGTGGCCGACTCTCCCGTGACGGTGTATTGGTTCGTGTTCTGCATGAAGAACTGGACTGCCGACTCGCCGATGCACTGGTCTGAAGTGAGCTGGAGCAATCTCTTCCCTTGCTCGTTGAGGTGCGGCTCCATCAGCTCGCCGAACTCGGGGTAGCTCACGATGAGGCTGTTGAGGGCGTAGCCGATCACCCCGGCGATCGCCGATCCGTCGGCTTGCCCGAGCGTGGCCAGCAGATCGGCCGGCGGCGAACCGGCTACTGTGCCGACGAGGTTGACGTCCGGTGCGTACTGAGGCTGCAGTTCCGCGGCGGCGGCGACGGCGCCACCACCTTGCGAGTAGCCGACCATGACGGTGCGGGGGTCGGGGCCGATATCGGCTCCGGGGACGTCCGAGGCCGCGCGAGCGAGGTCGAGCACCGCGTGCGCCTGAGACTCGCGATTGACGTACGTGTGGATGCCGGGCGTGCCGAGACCCTCGTAGTCGGTCATCGCCACGGCGAATCCCCGGTCGAGTAGGGCGTATGCCTGGATGAGCTCGTAGCCGAAGCCGACGCCGGGCGGATCCGTGCGCACGTTCGCCAGGTTCTGGAACGTCTTGGAAGGAGCGCAGTGGTCCGCCTGGCCCTGCGTTCCCGGTGCCACCACCGCGAGTGGTCGCGTTCCCGGTCCGGTCCACGGCGTGCGCGGCTGGAGGTAGGCGCCGGTCACGGCGATCTCCTGGCCGCGTGACCCGATCGAGGTATACATGATCCGTTGCGCGTCGGTCGACAGTGCGCCGGCGCCGTCCGAGAGGTGCTCGGCTCCTGGGATCGGCGGGATCGCCCCGGCCAGAGGGAACGGCTGCGTCTTGACGAAGGTCCCTGGACCGTCAGGCAGGTCGGTCGGCGGCTGGTAGAAGGCCGGGGCCGGGTCGTTGGACGAGCCCTGGGCCACGGCGACCGGAGCAGCGACGGCACCCCCGGCAATCGTGGTGGCTATGGCTGCAGCGACTGCGGCTGTGCGCATCGCGGTCTTGCGAAGTAACACGGTCCCCCCGGACTGAAGTGGTGTGAATCACGAGCTAAGAGGAGTCTAAGCGAACAAGTTCCAGTAGTTCACAACCACCGTTGACACGTGTTCTCCGGCAGTAGGTGTGACGGTTACTTATAAGTAAGCTCCGTGTGCGTGCCAGGTCGTCTGACGATGCCTGGCGACCCGGATCGTCTGACGGATCTCAGACCACCCCGCCGGATCGCACCGCGACATAGCCGGCACCGAGCACCGCGCCGATCACCATGGCCGGACCGAAGGCGATCCCGCTCGTGACGTCGACCCGCCGCGCGGCCAGCAGTACCAGCGCCACGGCGGCGTTGAGGACGAACGCGGCCAACGTGCCCGCCAGCACCGCGGGCCAGCCCACCCAGCCGAGGAACGCGCCCAGCAGCCCGGACAGTTTGACGTCGCCCAGCCCCAACCCGGACGGGTTGATCAGCGCGAGGAGGAAGTAGAAGGCCAGCAGCACGGCGGCAGCGGCGGCGGCCCGGCCGAGAGGGCCCCATTCGCCCGAGACCGCAGCCGCCACGAGCAGCCCGCCGAACACCACCGGATACATCGGCAGCACGATCGCGTCCGGCAGTCGGAACACAGCCAGATCGATGGTCACCAACAATGCGCAGGCCACGGCGAGCGCGGCGAACGTCACGAGATCGGCCCAGCCACTCGCGAGGTAGGCGGCTCCGAAGCCGCCGCCGGCGGCGAGCGCCACGTGGAGTCCGCTGCGCAGCCACCGCGAGTCGGACCCGGCGAGTCCGCGCGCCCACCGGCCGAGTGCGGCGGCGGTGAGTGCGCACACCGCGGCCACGACGCAGGTGATCACGAACTGCATGAACAGATCAGATCACGGGGGCGGGCACCGCAGGTGCGCGTGGGCCGCGCGCGACCGATCACGAGAACGCCTCCATCATGTTGAGCACGGTCGGCCCGAGCAGCACGATGAACAGGACGGGCAGGATGCACACCAGGAGGGGGAAGATCACCTTGACCGGCACCTGCTGCGCCTTCTCCTCGGCACGCTGGCGGCGCTTCACCCGCATTTCGGAGGCCTGCGTGCGCAGCACGTCGGCGACGGAGATGCCGTAGGCGTCGGCCTGGATGATCGCGCGGACGAACCGGCGGAGGTCAGGAACATCGGTGCGCAGGGCGAGTGCCTCGTAGGCGTTCCGGCGCAGCTGCCCCACCTGGATCTCCTGGAGTGTCCGCACCAGTTCCCGGGCGAGCGGTCCGGTGCCGTTGCGTCCGGCGCGGGCCATGGCGGAGTCGAAGCCGAGCCCGGCCTCGACGGCGATGGTCATCTGGTCGAGGGTGTCGGCGAGTTCGAGTGCGATCTCCTCGTTGCGCTCCTGGCTTCGGCTCGTGAGCAGCAGTTCGGGCAGGAAGTAGCAGACCACCGCGGTGCCCAGGACCAGGAGGAACAACAGCGGTGACGGCTCGGCGCGGACCAGCATCAGCCCCAGCAGCACGACGAGCAGGGGCAGCGCCAGCTTGGCCACCAGCATTCGTTCGAGTGACCATCCCTGCGGGCGGCCGGCGCGGATGGTGAGACGCTGCAGCCGGCGGATCGTGCGGTCAGGGGTGAGACGCCGCGCGAACTCGAAGAGGCGGCTGCGGGTGTCGTCGTCGTCGATCCCTTCCAGCCCGGTGATGGGCGCGGCGTAGCCCTCGTCGATCCCGCGCCGCAGGTTCACGATGGTGCGCGTCCGGACGCTGCCCTGGCCCGCGAGCACGGTGAAGGCCAGCAGGAACAGCGAGGAGGCGAGCACCAGCACGGCGAGCGCGGCGACCAGTGACATCGCGGGCATCCTTTCGGGAGGGGTGGTGACGGCGGGTGGTGATGGCGGGTGGTGACGGCGGCGACCGTTCCGGACGGATGTGCGGACCGGGGAGGATCAGAACCTGATCCGCACGACCCTGCTCAGCCAGAACCCGCCCACGGTGAGCATGACGAGCCCGGCGGCGATCATTCCCCAGCCGAGCGGGCTCTCGGTCAGCGTGAGGATGTACGACGGGTTGGAGACGAACAGGAAGCCGCCGATGCCGAACGGCAGCGCCATGAGCACGTAGGCGGACAGCTTGCCCTCCGCGGCCAGTGCGGCGACCTGCCGCCGGATCTGGTTGCGTTCGCGGATCGTGTGGCCGACGCCGTCGAGGACCTCGGCGAGGTTGCCGCCGACCTCACGGTTGATGGCGATGGCCTGGGTCACCCACACGAAATCCTGGCTGCCCATCCGGCGGGCCGTCTCCTCCAGGGCGGGGGCGAGGTCGCGGCCGACGCGGGTCTCGTTGATGATCCGCGCGAACTCCTCGGAAGTGGGCTGTTCGGCTTCGCGGGCGACGGAGGCGAGCGCCTGCAGGAGACTGTGTCCGGCGCGCAGGCTCGAGGCCATGAGCTGGAGCGAGTCGTCGAGCTGGTCGGCGAAGGCGGCGCGGCGGCGCGCGGCCAGGACCTGGAGCAACGTGTAGGCGCCCAGGGGCGCCAGAAGTGCCAGGAGGAGGCCGAACAGGGGGCCGGACAGGACCAGGCCGAGGGCGAAGGCGACGAGGGTGGCGACGACGACGAGGAAGACATAGTCCTGGAGCCGCATGCGGACACCCGCGCGTTCGAGCCGTTCGGTCCCGGTGGAGGCGGTCTCCCTCCGGCTGAGCAGCGAGCCGATCGCTTCGGTGGCAGCCGTCGCGGCGCGGCTCACGGGGCCGGGGTCGTCGCCGAGGCCCGGTCGTCGGCGGTCGCGGGGGACCCGCCCCGGCGCGGGGGAGGTCGCCAGATAGGCGCCGATCAGTGCGGCGAGGAGGAGCGCGGCGATCCCGAGGCCGGCCGGGGAGAGCAGGGTGTGGCTCATCGGATGGTCCCGGGGTTCTCGGTGGTGGCGCCGAAGACGCGGGGCGAGAGGGTGATGCCGAGTTCGGCGAAGCGGTCGGTGAAACGTGGACGTACGCCGGTGGCCAGGGGTTTTCCGAGGAACTTGCCGTCCGGGCCGATGCCGGCGGCATAGTCGAAGAGGAAGGCGTCCTGCAGGGTGACGGTCTGCCCCTCCATGCCCTGGACCTCGGTCACGGCGGTGACCCGGCGGGTGCCGTCGCGCAGGCGGGTGAGCTGGACGATCACGTCCACGGCGGAGGCGATCTGCTCGCGGATGGCGCGCAGGGGCAGGTCCATTCCGGCCATGAGGACCAGGGTCTCCAGGCGGGCGATGGCGTCACGGGGCGAGTTGGCGTGCACGGTCGACAGTGACCCGTCGTGGCCGGTGTTCATCGCCTGCAGCATGTCGAGAGTCTCGCCGCCGCGGACCTCACCCACCACGATGCGATCCGGTCGCATACGCAGGGAGTTGCGGACGAGGTCGCGGATGCTGATCTCTCCCCGACCCTCGATGTTGGCGGGGCGCGACTCGAGGCGCACCACGTGGTCCTGCTGGAGCTGGAGCTCGACGGCGTCCTCGATCGTGACGATGCGCTCGGATTCGGGGATGAAGGAGGACAGCACATTGAGCAGGGTCGTCTTACCGGTGCCGGTGCCGCCGGAGACGATGATGTTGAGGCGGGCCTCGACGCAGGCCTGGAGGAGTTCGGCCATCTCGGGGGTCAGCGTCCCGAACCGGATGAGATCGTGGACCTTGAACGGGTCGCGCGAGAACTTCCGGATGGTCAGGGACGAGCCGTTGACGGCCAACGGGGGGATCACGGCGTTGACGCGGGACCCGTCGGCCAACCGCGCGTCGACCAGCGGGGAGGACTCGTCGACGCGTCGGCCGATGCGGGAGACGATCCGCTCGATGACCTGCCGGAGGTGCTCCTCGGAGGCGAAGCGTTCGCGACTCCGGGTGATCCGGCCGCCGCGCTCGACGTAGATCATGTCGGGACCGTTGACCATGATCTCTGTGACCTCGGGGTCGTCGAGGAGTTTCTCCAGCGGGCCGTGCCCCAGGACGTCTGCCTGCACGTCGGAGATGAGGCGCTGACGCTGCTCGAGGGTCAGGGGAACGGTCTCGGCCTCCACCACCTTGTTGAGCTCGGACCGCACCAGGGCGTGAAGCTGGTCCTCGGTGAGTGAAGGGTTGTTCAGGCGTGAACCCAGCCGCTCGAACAGTGCATCCGCGGCGCGGTCCTTGAGACCGGACAGGGCGTCGACGGCGACCTCGTCGACGTCCGTGGGTGCGGCGCCTGATCGCGCGGACTCGGCGGTGGGTGTGGTCGTTCCGGGAGAAGCCGTGCCGTTATCCGTCGTCGCGGGGTGCGTCATGACGGCCGGGCCCGGCGTGGTCTGGCCCGGAGTGGACGGTCGCGCAGTGGTCGGGTGCGCGGTGGTCGGGGTGGCGAGCACAGCCGTCGGCGTGTTGGCCATGGATCCTGCGTCGGGGACGGTGGGGTCGGTGGCGCCGCGGGCGGCGCGGAGACGGTCGGACAGGCTCATTTCTTTCCTCTGGTCTTACGCAGGCGGTGGCGGCCGCCGAGAAATGCCGAGCTGATCGGGCCACGGGCGGCAGTGGTACCCGGGGCGCCGCCTGGACCGGAGGCACCGCCCGGACCCGGTGCACCGTTACGGCCGGAGACACCGCCCGGACCCGAGACTCCGTTGGCTGCGACGGGACGAGTCGGCGTCGGGGAGAAGCGGGTGACCAAGGCACGCAGCTGCTTGGTCAGCGGGTCGCGGGTGTCGCTCTGCAGGAGCGGAACGCCCTGGTTGGTGGCGATCGTGGCCGCCCGACTCCGCGGCAGGACCATGTCGACGCGGGTGTCGATGGTCGCCTCAACGTCCGCCTTGGTCAGGCCGCTGTGACTGTCGGCGAAGTTGACCAGCACGTGGCGTCTGTCCAGGGCGATGCCGAGATCCCTGAGAACGGCCAGTTCCTTGCGAAGGCCGCGGACACCGGGGACGTCGAGGCTCGTCATGAGGATCAGCTCGTCGGTCTGATCGATCGCCGCCAACGCGTGGTCGTCGAGCCCGGGCGCCGTGTCCACCACGACGTACCGGAACTCGGAGGCCAGGGTCTTGAGGAGCGTGGCGACATCGGCGGAGGTGACGGAGTCCGCGTCGGCCGGCGAGGAGGGGCCGCACACGGCGTAGAGGCCGGTCTCGTGCTGGCTGAGGAACGTCTTGAGGACCATCGAGTCCTGAACGGCGGGCCCTCGGACAACGTCGAGCAGGGTGTACTCGGGATCGAGGTTGAGCGCGGTGGCCACGTCGCCGAACTGCACATCCAGGTCCACCAGCACTGTGGAGTGCGGTGCGGAGCGGGCGAGTCCCACGGCGAGGTTCGAGGCGACGGTGGTCTTTCCGACCCCGCCCTTGGGGGAGACGACGCTGATCACGCGGCCCCGACCGTCGGTGTTCCCGGTGGTCGCGGGGTCACCCGGCCCCGCTTGCGAGATCGATCGCGAGAGCTCGAGCGCACGATGGAGCGCTGTGCCGAGTTCTTGCTGGTCGGAATCGGTGTGGACCACGTCACAGGCCCCGGCGCGCAGGGCGGCGAGCGCCAGCGAGTCCGGCTGGATGCTCACCAGGACGACGGAGATCCAGGGGCATTCGCTGTGCAGCCGCCACGTCAGTTCGAGAGCATCGGCCTGGCCCGGGGCGGTGTCGATCACCACGATCTCGGGGATCGGCATGCCCGAGCCGAGCTGCTGGAAGAGCTGCGAGGGGCCGGTGGGCAGGGGCTGCCCGGCGATGACCGCGATCGATTCTCCGATCGCGTCGGCGACGCGGACGCGGAGGGCGGGGGAATCCGAGGCTACGAGGATGCGGCTCATCAGTAGAAGTTCTCCGAGGTCACGATGCGGGTGCCGTCCTTGGGCGTGGTGGGGTCTTCGATCGAGAGCCAGATCGTTCCGTGCTCGGCTGCGTAGACCACGGTCTCGGCCTGGGCGGCAGTGAGGGCCATGGTGATGAGCGCGCCGCCCTCGGGCTCCGGCGCGGCATCGGGGTTGCCCGTCCCCTGGGCGGGCTGGGTCGCGCCGAGACCGCCCTGGACCCTTGTCACCACGATGTTGTGCAACGTCAGGTGGGTCTGATCGCCGAGGGTCACAAAGACACCGACGGTGTCCCGGGGCGTGATGGTGCCGCCGACGATGCGCTGTGCGTCGAGCGCCACCGTCACCGAGTGGTAGCCCTTCGGGGCGGGGATCCCGCCGAACCGCTCGAGCGACTGCTGGGTGGCGAAACGACCGTGGAGGAGCTGCTCCCCGGGCTGCAGGGTGGTCACGGCCACCTCACCTGCGATCTCGGCCAGCGAGCCGACCGGTTCGGGCCCCACGGCGTCGCGGGGCAGCTGCTCGGTGGTGATCAACTCGGCGATCTCCTCGGCAGGCGTGCCCTGGGAGATCGGTGCGGAGACGACCAGCACCTCGACCGGCTCCATCCCGGCCATCGCCCGGGAGTCGGCCCCGTTCACGTAGACGATCAGGAGGATGGCGCCGAGCAGGGCCAGGAGGCCGGAGGCCAGACCGGCAATGAGGCGACGACTCATGGGAACTCGCTAATCGGGTAGTAGGTAGACGGCTGCCGCGCCCAGGTTGGGTGCGCCGGGGCCGTAGTCGAAGTCGGGTTCGGTGTGGTGGATCCGGGTGAAGTAGCCGCTGATACAGCGGTCGCTTCCTCGGCAGGGTGGATTCCAGCTCTGGCCGGAGAAGTAGTAGCCGGTCACGGTGAAGGCCGCGTAGCCGTACACGTGATACCAGGCATTGCGGCCGTTTCCGCCCCTGTCGTCGTACAGCGGGAGCAGCACCGATTTGCCACGGATGGCGGTGAGATCGCAGCGCTTGGGGGTGTTGCCGGGTTCGCTTCCGGCCTGCTCTCCGATGCGGGTGGTGGCGTAGCAGGTCTGGCCCGGATCGGTTTCCAGCCAGCCGAAGCCGCCCGGGATCTTCTCGGCGCCCATGTCACAGTCAGGGACGGTGTCGGCGGGCTCGATCACCCGCTCGACCGTCCAGGACGGTAGTCCACCGATGTCCTCGTGGTAGAGGTGGCAGAGCGAGATGGTCAGCGGCAGGACCGCGGTACCGCCGGTGGGAGCACCCCAACTCGCGCTGGCGCGCACGCTGATCTCGGACTCGTCGATTCCCAGGACCGGGGCGAACCAGTGCTGCCGAACCGCCGAGTTCTGAACTGTCACACGGCCGGTCCTGGCCGTGGGGAGACTCGCCACTGTGGCGACTGCGTTCCCGGAGTTACTGTTCGCGGTGGCGAAGGTCTGGGCCGTCGTCCGAGGTGACCCGCACGTGTCGCGTGCACAGTCCTGGGCGATCGCCAGGGCTGCAGCGTCGGCGCCGGCCTGGAGCTGTTGCTTCTCGGCGTGCATCGCCGCGATGTCGATGGAGATGGCGGCGAATCCCAGGAGCGGAACCATCAGGATCGCGATGATCACCGCGACCGCGCCCCGGTCGTCGTTCAACCGAAGCATCGCATTGTCCCCTTGCCTGTGAGGGTGAGGTCGTCGATGGGCAGGAAGCCCGAGACCGGAGAGAACGGATACGTGATGGTCACCGATGCCATGCCGGGGGTGGCGGCATCGGAGATGCAGGTGGTGGGCGTGACGCTGATCATCGCGTCGGTGAGGGGGAGACCTTGAGCGGAGGCTTTGGCCGTCGAGCGCGCGGCGGTGGCACTGTCTTGCAATGCCATCACACGCACGCCGTCGCGCGCCGCATTGGAGAGCGTGGTCTGCACGTGAAACGCCCTGCCGAATTCCATGATGCCCAGGACGAGCAACAACAGAACCGGCAGGAGAATCGCGAACTCGACGGCCGTGGCCCCGCGCTCACGTGAGGGCGTGAGCATTGCGGCGCCTGAGGGGTTAGAGGGGTTTGGGTGCTAGGGACGCGGGGAGGGGTTTTGCTGACCCCGGTGCAGCGATTGGTGTTCGCCGCACCGGGGCTGAATCGTTGAAATTAGCCAGCCGTCGGGGCGACCTCAGTGTTCTCCTGGAGGGTCTCTTGGACGTTGCCGAAGAGTGCGTCGACCTGATTGCCCAAGAGTGCAACAGCAACGATAATCGCGACGGCGATCAGTCCGACCATCAGTCCGTACTCAACAGCCGTGGCGCCACGGTCCTTGCGGTTGTCCAGACGCTCGGAGAAGAAGGCCTGCACGGTGGCCATGGCGAAGTAGAGCTGGTTCATGATGAACCCTTTCTTGCGAGGGAATGAGCCGAGGCGGCTCGAGGGGGAGGGGTTGCGCCTCGCTCTTTCTGAGTTGGCGCTGAGAAGAGTATGCAGGTCCTGTCACGCAAGTGCAAGCCCTTGGATAACTTCTTATAACGAATACCGCCCATGGAGCGATGTGAACGCGTGTGCAGACACTGTGCAGGTGAGACAGTGCGTGGCACAGAAGGTTTCCGTCTAGGAGCGGACCGCGCCGCGGCCATCCAGTTGGACGCGAGTTCGACTGCCAGCCGGACGACCGTCTGACTCGCGCGCAATGAGAGGTAAGGCTTCCTTACTTTGTGATAGCTCTACATTCGGCTTCCCTGGTGAGGTTCCTTCCACTCGGCCAGATTTACGGTTGCACCGCTGCCGAGGGTCGGTACCGTGGCCGCCACCGGCGCCGCGGGGGCGCTGTAGCACCGCCGACGAGGAGGCCCTTCAATGACTCCACGCACCACGACCGCATTCGGACGAGTGCGTCGCACTTCTACATTCGTTGCGCTCTCCGCGGCCGCGCTTCTGGCAGCGTCCTGCGGGACCGGAGAGGATTCGCCGGCCGCCCAGGGCGAAGTCACGCCGCAGAGCGACACCTCGACCGAGGTCGCCGACTCGGACGCGGGTGAGCAGTTTGCCGTCGCTGACCTGGTCACTCCCGAGGGTGAGCCGCGCGGCACTGTCGAGTTCGCCGAGGTGGACGGCGGCACCATGGTCACCGCCAAGGCGATCGACCTGCCGCCCGGGTTCCACGGCCTGCACATCCATACCGCCGGTGTGTGTGAACCCGACAGCGAGAACCCCAGTGACCCCGGCGAGCGCGGAGCGTTCCTGTCTGCAGGCGGCCACCTGAAGGGGGACGACGACGAGGCCGTCCACCCGAATCACGCCGGCGATCTGCCGCCCCTCTACGTGGCCGACGACGGAACCGGTGAGATCGTCACATTCACCGATCGACTGGACCGTGACCAGCTGCTCGACGACGACGGATCTGCCGTGATGATCCACGAGAAGTCGGATAACCTGGCCAACATCCCTGAGCGGTACGCACCCGACGGGCCGGACGAGGATACGCACATGGCCGGCGACGGCGGCAGCCGCATCGCGTGCGGTGTCGTCACCGAGAACGGCTGACGCCGAACACATTCGGTAGTACATTCGCCGACGGACGGCGCGCGTGATTGTGCCGCGCGCCGGCCGTCAAACTGTGGTCACTTCTGCCGTGGGATGCGGCCCATGAGGTAGAACTCCGGGTTCGGACGCATCTCCGAGGCGTTCGCCAGACGGTTGCTGAGACCGAACAGGCCGGTGATGGCGGCGATGTCCCAGGCGTCCTCCGAGTCGAGGCCATGCCCGTAGAGCGCGTCGTAGTCGGCATCGCACAACTCGTCCGAGCGCAGATTGACCTTGGTGGCGAAGTCGCAGATCGCCCGCTCACGCGGGGTGAGATCCGCCTTGTGGTAGCTCACGGCCAACTGGTCGGCGATGTACGGGTCCTTCTTGACGATCCGCAGGATTGCACCGTGCGCGACCACGCAGAACTGGCAATTGTTCTGCCCGGAGATGGTCACGACGATCATCTCCTTGTCGGCCTTGGACAGGTTCCCCTCGCGGTCCATGAGCGCGTCGTGGTAGTCGAAAAATGCCCGCGACTCCGCCGGGCGGCGGCCGAACATCAGGAACACCTCGGGGATGAACCCGGCCTTCTCCTGCTCGGCGAGGATGCGCTCGCGCAGATCCTCGGGCAGGTCGTCGAGTTCGGCGAGGGGATAACGATCGGACATGCGGGGCTCCGGAGATCTGAGGGCGCCGGACTCGGCACCGACGTGGCGACGCCCAGTCGAGTGAGCGTTCTCACAGGGTAGGGCTGCTCGTCGTCGTCCCGGATCGGGATCGCCCCACGTCCCCCCGACTGGTTGTGGGGGCCCACGCGGTGGCGCCGATCGGGCCTGACACCGCCCCGGATGTCAGGAGTGGGCGAGATCTCCCCATACGTGCACGCGGTCGATCTCGACCCAGGCGTCCACGCGCGGATCCTCCCGGTTGAAGTAACTCTGGCCGGTGTAGTGCTGCGCGAGCGAGTCGATCCCCTCCAGGTTCGGGTCATCGACGATCTCCACCACCCGGCCCTGGATACTCACGTGCGTCGTCCAATTGCCGGCCTCCATGACCGACAGCGCCACGCGCGGGTCCCGCTGGATGTGCTGCAGCCGCACGCGGCTCTTGTCGAGGTTGAGAAGGATCCGGTCTCCCTCCAGCAGGTACCAGGTGGGGACGGTGACCGGCGAGCCGTCCTTGCGGACGGTGGCCATCACGGCCGGGTTGGGCTTGAGGAGCAGCTCGCGGACATCGTCGGCGAGGGGTGTGGCGATCATAGCGACTCCTGTCGGGTTACCGGTGGCCAGCGTGACGCGGGCCCTGCCGTCTCCAGTGTGCCGCTCAGAAGCCGGGCGGGGCTTCCGGACGGATCTGTTGGCGACGTCGACTGGTCAGGATGGCCGGCCGACCTGTCCGGGGGCCCGAGTAGCGTCACGGCCATGACCACTCGTACGGAGCGGCTCGACCGCCTGCCGTTCACCCGCAGACATCGCAAGCTGCTGCTCGGCTCGGGCCTCGGCTGGGCCCTGGACGCCATGGACGTCGGCCTCATCTCCTTCGTCATGGCCGCGTTGGCCGTCCACTGGTCACTCACGCCCACCGAACTGTCGTGGATCGGCTCGATCGGGTTCGTCGGCATGGCCCTGGGCGCCGCGTTCGGCGGACTGCTCGCGGACCGGGTCGGCCGCCGCCAGGTCTTCGCCGCCACCCTGCTGGTCTACGGCATCGCCACCGGCGCCGCGGCGCTGTCGACCGGCATCGCGATGCTCATCGTGCTGCGCTTCATCGTGGGACTCGGTTTGGGCGCCGAACTGCCGGTCGCGTCCACGCTGGTCAGCGAGTTCGCGCCCCGCAAGATCCGCGGCCGCGTGGTGGTCATCCTCGAAGGCTTCTGGGCCGTCGGCTGGATCATGGCCGCGGTGATCGGCTACTTCGTGGTGCCGACCAGCGACGCCGGGTGGCGCTGGGCCCTGGCCATCGGCCTCGTCCCCGCCGCCTACGCGCTGGTCATCCGATACGGCTTGCCGGAGTCCGTCCGCTATCTCGAGTCGAGGGGTCGCCATGCCGAGGCCGAGGACGTGGTGCGACAGTTCGAGGCCTCGGCCGGCATCGGAAACGACGCCGCGCCCGACTCGGCTGCCACCGATACCGCAGCCCTCTCGACCGTCGAGGACGAGACCCGCGAGTCGATCTGGTCCCCGCGCCTACGCCGCCGCACCGGGGCGCTGTGGATCGTCTGGTTCGGGATCAACTTCTCCTACTACGGCGCGTTCATCTGGCTGCCGAGTCTGCTCGTCGCCCAGGGCTTCGACCTGGTCAAGTCCTTCGGCTACACGCTCATCATCACGCTGGCGCAACTGCCCGGATACGCCGTGGCGGCGTGGCTCATCGAGGTGTGGGGCCGACGTATCACGCTCGCGGTGTTCCTCGCCGGCTCCGCCGGGGCGGCCGGTTTGTTCGGACTCGCCGACTCCCCGGCCACGATCATCGCCGCGGGTATGGCGCTCTCGTTCTTCAACCTCGGCGCGTGGGGCGCGCTGTACGCGATCGGCCCGGAGCTCTACCCCACCCGGGTCCGCGGCGCGGGAACCGGCGCAGCCGCGGCATTCGGGCGGATCGCCTCCATCATCGCGCCTCTGCTCGTGCCGTTCCTGCTAGATGCGGGGGACACGGTGACGGTTTTCGCCGTGTTCGCGGCGGCCTTCGTCGTCGCCGCCGCGGCGGCCTTCACCCTCCCGGAGCGCAAGGGCGTCGCACTCGAGAACACCTGACGCGCGCCGGCTCACGGTGCGCCGCGCCGTGGCGTGTCGTGACCCGGCTCAGCTCGGTCGCGGCGGACCCGCGGCGCTCAGTCGCGCTTCTCGCGCCCGTCACCCAGCTCGCGGATTCGCCCGGTCGCCGCGAACTAGCGTTCCTCGCCGGCCTTCTTGAACTTCTCGTACGTCTTCTCGTCGGAATCGGCCCCCGCGCGCGAGGACGCCACCACCACGCAGTTCGAGCGGAGATCAAGGGCATGACCTGCGCGTCGTGCGACCCGCGCATCCGAGCTGGCGGACAAGCGCGGCCACTTCATCGGCGCCGATTCTCGCGAGGCATAGCACAAGGATGATCGGCCATAGCACCGCGTACACAACCATCGTGATCTTCTCGAGTTGCGGAGCCGAGCCCCAACGACACCTAGATCTCCCGCGCCTGAGCCTGCCGATTTCCCGATGCTCTGTCATGTAGCCGGGCCGGGGCCGGGTCCACGAATCGCCGGACAGAGCACTGTCTCATATTCGTAACCGGAGTAGGCGGTTCGACACCGGAACGAAACAGACCACGAACACAGCGGTCATCGACTGGGACGACGCTCTTCGTGTGATCACAGAGCACAGTCTGCACGCAGCCGATATCACGTCCCGCGCGCCCGCATCGCCACCGACGCTCGGTGAGTCCGTTTACCAGCAGTTGAGGCTCCGAATCGTAGAGGGAAGGCTTCTTCCCGGGTCCCGCGTCTCGCTGCGCTCGCTCGCGGAGTCGGTCGGTGTCTCGACCATGCCGACCCGGGAGGCGCTCAAGCGATTAAGCGCTGAGGGGCTCGTCGAGTTCGACCGCCGATCGGTCACGATCACCACCCTTACCGCTGAAGAGATCCGAGAACTCTTCACTATCCGACTGGCGCTGGAGTCCATCGCGACCGAATGGGCGCTGCCGCGGTTCGACGCAGAGCGCTCAGGAAGATTGCGCGCAGTCCTCGACCAGATGACCGCCCCCGGACTGACACCGCCGGAATGGCGTGAGCTCAACCGAGAGTTTCACCAGACCTTCTACTCCGGCGGGAGAAGCCGCTATCTGCTTGATCTCATCCACAACATGTGGGACCGCCTCCAGCCCTACATGGCGATCTACGTCTCGGACGTCCCCGACTTCGCGAAAGCGGATCGCCAACACGAGGACATGTACCAACTGATGGTCGCCGGGGACCTCGACGGGCTCCTCGCCGCCACTCGCGAACACCTCAATCACACCGCGGAAACCATCATCGGCGCACTCGCAGACGGCGCCGGTAGCACAAAGGAGAAGTCAGTGAACTACGACGAACTGTCGGTCGGGTCGTTCCACGCCCTCATCGAACGGGGCGATATCACCAGCGCGGAACTCGCCGCGTGGTACCTCGACCGCATCGCTTCCCTCGACTCCGTCGACAACCCCGACGGCCCCCGGATCAACTCAGTGGTGACGCTCAACCCGTCGGCCCTCGACGACGCCGCGCGGATCGATGAGCAGTACGCCCGCACGGGCGCCCTCGTCGGACCCCTCCATGGGGTGCCCGTCCTCGTCAAAGATCAGGCGGAAACCAAGGGCATCCCGACGGCATTCGGATCGCAGGCGTTCGCCGAATACGTACCCGTAGAAGACGCGACGGTCGTCAGGCGTCTCCGACAGGCGGGTGCCGTCATCCTCGGCAAGACGACGATGTGCGACTTCGCAGCGGGCTGGTTCTCGTTCTCGTCCCGAAGCGACCACACCAAGAACCCCTACGACCCCGACCGCGAGACGGGCGGCTCCAGCGCCGGAACCGCGGCCGCGGTGACCGCAGACTTCTGCCTCGTCGGAATCGGCGAGGACACAGGCGGTTCGATCCGGCTTCCGTCCTCGTTCAACAACCTGTTCGGCCTGCGCGTCACCACCGGGCTCGTGCCCCGTACCGGCTTCTCCCCGCTGCTGCGCCACCAGGACACCCCCGGGCCTATAGCCCGCAGTGTCCCCGATCTAGCCGCCGTTCTCGACGTCATCGTCGGATACGACCCTGCCGACCCTCTCACTACGATTGCCACTACCACCTCGGACGTCGGTGCATACAGCGCTACGGTCGAGAGCACTAACGCCGACGAATTGTCGTCCTTCCGGGTGGGCGTCCTCTCCGATGCCTTCGGCGACGGCGCCGACGGGGAACTCACCAATTCGGTCGTTCACGCGGCCATCGATGAACTCCGCCGGCTAGGCACCACCGTGGTCGACGGCGTCCTTCACGGGGACCTGCCGGCTTGGGTTGCGGACACCTCGCTGTACACGGCCCAGTCCCGACATGACATCGAGGAGTTCTTTCGATCCCGTCCCGAAATGCCGCACACCTCCCTCGCGGACATCGTCGAGGAGGCGGTTCATCCGCTTACCGATCTGCTGATCGATATCGCCGCCGGGCCGACCTCGCCGGAGGAAGATCCCCGCTACTACCCCGGAAGGATGCGCCAGGAGGCGTGGCGCCTCAAGCTCCTCGCGATGATGGCCGACTCCGACGTCGACTTTCTCATCTACCCGACAGTGCAGGTGGCGGCCCCAACCCGCGCCGACCTCGAGGCGAAGCGATGGACCGCCCTCGATTTCCCGACCAACACCGTGATCGCATCGCAGACCTCGCTGCCCGCGATGAGCATGCCGGTCGGGTTCACGGACACCGGGCTCCCGGTCGGCATGGAGGTCCTCGGTCGCCCGCTGGCAGAACGTGACCTCCTCCGCTTCGCCAGGGCCTGGGAACTGGCGACAAGCCCGCGCCGGCCCGCGAAGCTCTCCGTCACCGTGGACGCGTGATCGTGGCCGTCCTCGACCTCAACTGTGACCTCGGCGAGAGCTACGGCGCGTACGTCCACGGTGCCGACGACGAGATGATGCCGATGATCACCTCGGCCAACATCGCGTGTGGCGCCCACGGTGGCGAACCCGCGGTCATGCGCAGGAGCGTGGATCGCGCGATCGACCACGGAGTCGCTATCGGTGCGCACGTCGGCCTTCCCGACCGTCTCGGTTTCGGGCGTAGGGAAATCCCGACCAGCGGACAGGAGGTCTACGACCTCTGCCTCTTTCAGATCGGCGCGCTCGACTCGTTCGTCCGCGTCCGTGGCCATGTGCTGCAACACGTCAAACTGCACGGCGCGCTCTACATGATGGCCAATCGTGACCGCGTCCTGGCGGAGGCAGCGTGCGCCGCCATCTCCGCTCTGTCGCCCTCACTCCTCGTCTACGTGCTCCCCGGATCCCAACTGCACTCCGCGGCGATGGCCGCCGGTCTCACCACAGTGGCCGAGATCTTTGCGGACCGGCCGTACCGCGACGGGCACGTGCAGATGTACGACCGCAGCCCCGGCCTCGTGGGCGGGCCCGACCAGGTAGTCACCCGGTCACTTCGCGAGCTCGATCGCGCTCATGGCTCCGGGGGGCTGTCGCTGTGCGTGCACAGCGACACCCCCGGAGCGCCGGCGCTCCTGAGAGCGATCCGAGCCGCGTTGCTGCGGGCCGGGTACTCGTTCCAGTCGCCCACCCCGTCCACTCCAGTTCCGACCCACTCCATTGCGTCACCGACTACGAAAGGAAGCATGCAATGACAACCTCCGCGACCCCGGTCCACGAACCGGAACACAGCGCGATCCACCTGGAATCAGAGTTCGAGAACTCGCCCGTTCCCGCCTCCCATCGCCGCTCGACCCTCTCGGTATCCGCCGTGTGGTTCGGATTCCCCATGGTTCTGACCTGCGCAATCTTCGGCGGCACCATCGTCTACGGCCTCGGCTTCTGGAAGGGCCTCGCGGCGATCCTGCTGGGGAACTTCGTGCTGTTCGGCTACGTCGGCGCGCTCTCGTACCTGGCGGGAACCACCGGAAAGAACTTCGCCCTCAGTGCCTCCGAGACGTTCGGCAGCACCGGCTCCAGGGTCGTCACCGGCTTCCTGGCCACCGTGGTGATCGGGTGGTTCGCGTTCCAGACCGGGCTGACCGGGGCGACGTTGCACACCTCGCTGGGCTGGAACGAGACGCTGGTCGTGCTGATCGCCGGTCTCCTGTACATAGGGGTGACCTTCATCGGCATCCGCGCGCTCACCGTTGTCGGAATGATCGCCGCTCCGCTGTTCATCGTGCTCGGACTGGTCGCTGTGGTCTTCGCCACCCGAACCCAGGGATGGAACGCGATCACGTCGTACGCAGGCGGGGCGAGTGACGCGACCGTCCTGTCGATAGGTGCGGCGGTGACTATCGTCGTCGCCAGCTTCGTCGACTCCGGAA
Organism: Dietzia sp. NCCP-2495; assembly: GCF_026011735.1. Taxonomy (GTDB): domain Bacteria; phylum Actinomycetota; class Actinomycetes; order Mycobacteriales; family Mycobacteriaceae; genus Dietzia. The sequence continues at coordinate 17,612 of NZ_BRVN01000003.1, forward strand.
CCATGACGGCCGATTTCACCCGGTGGTCGCGCAACGGGAAGGAAGCAGTAGTCGCGACGTTCAGCGCCTTCCCGATCGCCATTTTCATCGCCATGTTCACCGGCGCGGTGATCGTCGCCGCCGGTGGTGCTCTCGCACCGGCCACCGACGGAGGCGACTTTCTGCCGATACTCGTCGATCACGGCCCCCTGCTCACGGTTCTCGCGGTGATCTTCGTCTTTGTGAACCTCGGGTCTGTCTGCGCGCACTGCCTCTACAACGGTGCGGTGGGCTGGAGCCAGCTGGTCGGGTCGAAGATGCGCGTCCTGACCCTCGTCCTAGGAGGCGTCGGACTGGCGATCGCACTGGCCGGCGTGTGGAGTCACTTCCCGACGTGGCTGAACCTGCTCGGCATCTTCGTCCCCTCGATCGGCGCGGTCCTCATCGTCGACCAGTTGATCACCCGCCGAGCTACCTTGCGGTCCACCGCGACATTCCGCGTGCAGCCGTTCGCGGCATGGCTCATAGGCGCAGCCAGCGGGTACGCCGTCCATCACTGGGCCCCGCACTTCAGTGAGGCCGTCGTGGGCATGGTCGCCGCCGCCGTTGCCTACCTGATCATCGATAGGGTGACGCCTGAGAGGGCGCCGGGCCTCGCGGGCGCCACCCCTACAGAAACGGAGGCGGTTTCGTGACCGGACTCGACGGACTCAACCCCAGTTACGGAGCACTCGTTCTCGGCCTGGTGCAGGCGCAGGTGCCGACCATCAGCGCACCGGCCGATCTGATGACCACCGCCGAGCGCCTCGCGGGGATCGTGCGGGGCGCCAAGAAGGGGATGCCCTCGCTCGACCTGGTGGTCCTGCCCGAGTACAGCATCAACGGCCTGGACCCGGAGGCATGGCTCGACGACGACCTGCTCTGCGACCTCGACGGCCCGGAGATCGCGCTGTTGAAGCAGGCCTGCCGCGACGCAGGGGTATGGGGGTGCTTCTCCCTGATGGAACGGAACCCCGACGGAGCCCCGTGGAACAGCGGGATCGTAGTCGACGACGCGGGCGAGGTGCAGCTTTACTACCGCAAGATGCACCCGTGGACGCCGGCGGAACCGTGGGCCCCGGGCGACCTCGGGCTCCCCGTCTGCGACGGACCGAAGGGCTCCCGCCTGGCGCTGCTCATCTGCCACGACGGCATGTTCCCGGAGATGGCCCGAGAGGCCGCGTACAAGGGAGCCAACGTGCTCCTGCGCACCGCCGGATACACCTACCCGATCCGGCCCTCGTGGCGTATCACCAACCAGGCGAACGCGTTTCACAACACCGCCTACACCGCGTCCGTCGCGCTCGCCGGTCCGGACGCGAACAACATCTGGTCGATGGGGGAGGCCATGGTCTGCGACATCGACGGCACGGTGCTCGTTCAGGGCGACAGCTCGCCGGACCGGGTGGTAACAGCGGAGGTCGTGCCGTCCCGAGCCGACGAGGCGCGCCGGTCGTGGGGCGTGGAGAACAACCTGTACCAGCTCGCCCACCGGGGGTACTCGGCCGTCGAGGGTGGTGCGGCCGACTGCCCGTACACCTTCATGCGGGACCTGTTGGAGGGTTCCTACCATCTGCCCTGGGAGGACGAGATCACGCACGTCGACGGCACAGGTGCGGGATGGGGCCCGCCGGACACGGTGCGCGCGCGACGCCGCGGGGAGAACTGAAGATAGGTCCGGCGGTGGTTCGCCGGTGGTCGACTCGCAGTTCCTCGTCGACCACCGGCAGTCGCCGTCTCGTCCAGCGGCATGTGCGCGGCCCGGGGTCAGGACTTCCCGCACCGCAGCGCTGTGGATCGTGTGGTTTGGGATCGACTTCTCGTACTGCGCCTTCACCTGGCTTCCGACCCTGCTCGTCGCCCAGGGCTTCGACCTGGTCAAATCCTTCGGCTACACGCTCATCATCACGCTGGCCCAGCTGCCCGGCTACGCGGTCGCGGCCTGGCTCATCGAGGTGTGGGGCCGACGTATCACGCTCGCGGTGTTCCTCGCCGGCTCCGCGGTGGCGGCCGTTCTGTTCGGACTCGCCGACTCCCCGGCCACGATCATCGCCGCGGGTATGGCGCTCTCGTTCTTCAACCTCGGCGCGTGGGGCGCGCTGTACGCGATCGGCCCGGAGCTCTACCCCACCCGGGTCCGCGGCGCGGGAACCGGCGCAGCCGCGGCATTCGGGCGGATCGCCTCCATCATCGCGCCTCTGCTCGTGCCGTTCCTGCTAGATGCGGGGGACACGGTGACGGTTTTCGCCGTGTTCGCGGCGGCCTTCGTCGTCGCCGCCGCGGCGGCCTTCACCCTCCCGGAGCGCAAGGGCGTCGCACTCGAGAACACCTGAGGCGCCGGCGCGGGCGTGCCCGGTCAGCGGCGGCGTGCGCGGTCAGCCGCGGTTCTCCCGACCGTCGCCGAGCTCGCGGATCCGGTTATTGGCCGCGCGGAGCCGCTCGGCGCGCGCCTTCTCGTCATCCTTCTTGAGCTGCTCGTAGGTCTTCTCGTCAGAATCGTTGTAGCGCAGCAGCAGGCGCGGAATCCCGAGCGTCAACACCAGCGACGGCCACACCATCCACGCGTACTGCCAGTCCACGATGATCTGCAGGACGAGGAACGTGATGAGCGTCAGGCCGATCACCATGCCGTCCAGCGACTCCACCAGCTTTCCGCGCTTGCGGAGATCTTCCAGGTCGGCGTCGGTGCCGCGTGCCACCGCACCCGTGCCACCGCTCGCGCCACCGCCCATGGGTGCCACGGCCGAGGTCGACGCCACCTCCATCCCGCTCCCGGCAGTGGTCCCGCCCGCTATCGCGGACTGGACGATCACGCCGTCGACCGAGGTCAGCGGCGTTCCACCGGGAAGATCGCTGAACGAGCCGCGGAGCTGCCCCAGGGTGCGGGCAGACGCCACCTCGCCGGAGCGGGCGTGGAATTCTGAGTCGTCGAGACGGCCGGCCGCATAGTGATCGCCGAGGCAGGTCAGGGCGTGAAGTCGCTCGGAGTCGGAGAGCAGGAGGAAATCGGGGCTCGACGGCTCGGTCATGAGCATCAATCTATTGCCGCGCCCGCGTCGGGCGCCATGGGTGATCTCCCTGAACCTCGGGCTCTTCTGTCGGGCTGTCACACTTCGGCCCGCTCGAGCGTCGAAGGGGTATGAGTACACAGAAGCGCAAGAAGATCAGCGCCGGCGCCATGGCCCCGATGGTCGCCATGGAGGCCTACACCCGCGCCCGCGTCTCCCGGGCCGACAGTCACCTCGTCCGACTGCGCGTCTCGGCGCTGAACGGCTGCCGATACTGCACGGCGATGCACCGCCGTGACGCCCGCAAGGACGGATGGGACGACGCCCGCATCCTCGCCGCCGAACTCGCCGACAGCCGCGGAGACCAGCTGACCGAGGACCAGCGGGCGGTGGCCCGCTTCGCCGACGCCGTCACGCACATCGACGGCGAGGAATCCGTCCCGGACGAGCTCTGGGCCGAGGTCGTGCGGCATCGCGGCGAGTCCGGAGCTGGACAGGTGCTGATGGAGATCGTCACCATCAATGCATGGAACCGGATCGGCGTGGCCACGAGGCTGGACCCGCGATCGCTGCGGGGCGTCGAGGAGCGCGACATCGACCCGGAGCGGCCGGAGACGTGACGGCCGAGACAGCGGTGACGGATCCGGCGGCGTCCGAGCTCCTGGACCGGGCTGGGCTCGACCGTGTCCGCGGCCGACTCCTGGGGATCGGCTATCGCATCACCGGCACCTGGGCGGACGCGGAGGAGGCCGCCGACGAGGCACTCGCCCGCCTGGTCGCACGGGAGACCGTGAACGCGGGTGGCGGAGAAGCCCTGGACAATACCGAGGCGTGGCTGACCACCGTCGCGACCAGACTCTGCCTGGACCGACTCCGGCGGCGCCAACGAGAGGCGTACACGGGAGCGTGGCTACCCGAGCCCGTCGACACCGCCCTGCTGCCCGAGGACAGCGCCGAACACCGGGACGACCTCCGGCTCGGCATGCTGCTCGCCTATGAGCAGCTGGGCCCGGACGAGCGGGCGGCGTTCGTCCTCCGCGAGGCGTACGACCTGCCGTACGCGCAAATCGCCGAGATCCTCCACGCCACCGCCCCGACGGTCCGCCAGTGGGTCAGCCGCGCCCGGCATCGCCTCGACACGGACCTGCGACCGCCCGAGCGAGCGCCCGACCAGCTGATCGGACAGCTGGTCGAGGCGGTGATGTCCGGCGACCTGGACGCCACCATCGCCGCGCTCACCTCCGACGTGCGGGTGGTCTCGGACTCCGACGGCAAGGTCAACGCCGCTCGCCGCGACATCGTGGGCCCACGAAAGAGCGCGTACTTCCTGGTCAAGGCCGCCGAATTGGCGGACGGTCAGGTCGCACCCGTCGAGGTCAACGGCGATGTGGGGCTGGCCGTGCGCTCGCGCGGCGTGACCCGGATCTGTGTGGTCGGCGTGGAGGACGGCCGCGTCACCCGGATCTGGTTCCACGCCAATCCCACCAAGCTGAGGTATCTGAACCTGCCCGAGGAATTCCGCGCGCCAACGGACCCGGCCTGATCGGGGGTCGCTCCCGACCGAAGCGGTCCGCGATTATCGAGCCGGCTCCCTTTCCGCCACGCAGACTCGTCGAGGAAGGAAGCCCACCCTCGTCGAGGAAGGAGGACAACCGTGATCGAGATCCTCAACCGCATCGTCGACGAGATCGAACGACACCTCGCTGACCCGGACGCCCACCAGGCGACCGGCGCCGAGATGGTCGAGGCCGTGGCCACATCAGCTGGGACGACGAGCTACCACGCGCGACGCATGTTCGCCTCGCTGGCAGGGATGCCGGTGTCGGAGTACGTGCGGCGCCGACGGATGACCGTCGCCGCCGCGGACGTGCTGTCCGGCGACGACCTCCTCACCATCGCCGTGCGCTACGGCTACGGCTCGGTCGAGTCGTTCGGTCGGGCATTCCGCGCGGTCCACGGCGTCAGTCACGCCGATGTCCGCCGGGATGGCGGCCCCCTTCGCAGCCAACCCGTACTCAGGTTCCGCCTGACCGTAGAAGGGAGCCGTCCCATGGACGCCCGCATCATCGACCAGCCCGCCCTCCGCCTCGTCGGCCACGCCACCCGCCTCCCGCTCATCCACGAGGGGGAGAACCCGCACATCCGCCGCCACGTCGAGTCGATCCCGCCGGCCGAGCACCTGCGACTCAAAGAGCTCTCGAACGCCGAACCCGCCGGGATCCTGAGCATCACGGGGGACGTGGATCCGGATTCCCCGGAGGGGACCGAGCTGACGTATCTGCACGGCGTCGCCGTCGTCGTCGACACCCCCGTCCCCACCGACCTCGACGCGCTGGACCTGCCCGCCGGCACCTGGGCGGTGTTCCGCTCCTCCGGTGAGCACCCGGCCGCGCTACAGCGGATGTGGGCCGCCACCGCCACCGACTGGTTCCCGTCCAACCCGTGGCGCCTGCGGCCCGGCCCGTCGATCCTCAGCGTGCTCGAGCACTCAGCCGACTCCAGCACCGCCACCTGCGAGTTGTGGCTACCGGTCGAACGCGAGCGGCGCTGACCCGGGCAGCGTCACCCGTCGGTCGGATCGGGCTCCTCGGTGGGCACCCACATCGCCATCTCGTTGCCGCCCGGCTCCCGGAAGTGGAAGCGCCGACCGCCGGGGAAGTCGAAAGGCTCGAGGGTCACCACGGCGCCCGCCGCCTCGATCTCCGCGCGCGCCTCGTCCAGGTCCGACACCCGGATGACCATCAGCGGCGCCGGCGACTGCTCGTCCGCATCCCCCTGGACGCCCACGTCGATCCCGCCGCCGGTGAGATCGGTGTAGGACTGCCCGTAGACGGTGGGCTTCCACCCGCACACCTGCGCCAGGAAGTCGGAGGTCGCGGACATGGAGGTGCTGGGGAACTCGACCATGGTGATCTCGAGCGGAATGTGTCTCATGGTGAGAAAAGTACGCGTCGACAGGCACCATTGTGGGTGTGAAGCCGAACCGCGCTGTCCAGCTGCACTCCTTGGTTCCCGCCCTGCTCGCGCTCACGGTCACCGCTGCGGGCTGCGGCGTGGGAGGAACTCCATCGGAGGACTCCCCGCCGACGAGCACGGGACCGATCGGTGCTGCCAACGTCCCGTTCACCGACTCGGTCGACGTGACAGGCTCACGCGCGGTGATCGAGGCCGGCCACGCGGAGATGCGGGCGGTTCTCGAACGCGAGCTCGGAGTCGACGGGTGGCGGGAGACCCGCGAGGCGCAGGAGGTGGCCTGTCCGAGCCGGGTTGACGACTCGGGACAGCTCGACGACGGCATCGGCAAGTTCTACGCCAGCGAGATGACCCATCCCGCGCCCCTCGACGCCGAGGCATGGAGCGCGGTGTGGGAAGAGATCGTCCGTGCCGTCGAGCCGCACGGCTTCCGGCCGGCGCCGACGTCTGCCGCAGCTCCGCCCACCGAGACCGCGGCCAGCGAGTCCGCGACCGCCGCGCTGTCGGCCGAGCCAACGGCAGACGGGGCCCACTACGCGTATCTGATCAACGAGCACCGGGACGAGCTGACCGTGTCCACGCACCCGACGATCGGCACCGGCTTCGGCGGGTTCGGCGCCTGCCACCCGTGGGGAGACTGACCGGAGCCGGAGCCGGAAACGGTCACGAGCGACGGGACCAGCGGGCGAGCAGGTCCGCCGCCGCGGCACGCGGGTCCGGGGCGGCCATGATCGCCGAGACCACGCATACGCCGTCGAGTTCCGTGGCCGCGAGGTCGGCCACGGTCGAAGCGTTCACCCCGCCGATGCCCACCGCGCGCACGCCGCCCGGAAGGGAACGCCCGCCGCCCGCGTGCGCCGCGCGAGCGAGCCGATCCGCCCGGCGCACGCCCAGCGCCGGTGCGGTGTCGGTCTTGGTCGGCGTCGACCACACCGGGCTCACGCCCACCACGTCGGGCGCGATCGCCGGGTCCGCCAGTGCGGCGGCCAGCTGCGCCTCCGACTCGATCGACAGGCCGAGCATCAAGTGATCGGGCAGCTCGGCCCGCGCCTGCGCCAGCGGCATGTCCGACTGCCCGATGTGCAGATGCAACCCCAGCTCACGCGCGACGATCGCCCGATCGTTGACGAACACCGACACCTCACGGCCCACCTCCGAACCAGCACGGGACGCCGCCTCGGCGACGGCGGCGGCGCGTGTGGCGAACTCGTCGTCGTCGCACTCCTTGTCCCGTACCTGGACCACACCCACGCCGCCACGGACCGCCTCGGCCACGATGCCCGGAACCGCGTCGCGCCCGCCGCCCAGGTACGGATCGGTGACCAGGTACAGGCGCCAGTCCGTTCCGACGGCGGTGGCGCGCCGGCGGGCGCGAGGCGCGGCGTCGGGTGAGCTCGCCGCGCCGCTCACTCGGTGTCGGCGATCGTCAGGACCGCCAGCTCGGCGATCTGCTCCGGCGACAGCGAATACAGAGCGTCGAGCCACGCCATCGCGAACGAGCCGGGGCCCATCGCGACCTGGCCCGCCGCCGTGCCCGCCGCGCCGATGTGGGCGTGCGCGGCCACCACCGCGTCGTGATCGGGGATGCCCGCCGTGCGCGCCGCCGCGAGGTAGGCGGCCGTCACCGCACCCAGCGCGCAGCCCGTGCCGATGACCGTCTGCAGCAGCGGATGCCCCGAGTCGATCCAGGTCGCGCGGGTCATGGCGCCGACCTGGGTGATGATCAGGTCCTTCTCTCCCGACACGGCCACGGTGCCGCCGGTGCGGCCGGACAGCTCCATCGCCGGCAGCAGCGCGCTGGAGACCGTGGCCGTCGAGTCCACGCCGCGGCCACCCTGTCCTGCGCCGGCCAGCGCCACGACCTCCGAGGCATTGGCCCGGATCGCCGCGGGGGAGTGGTCGAGCCAGCCGGTCGCCAGATCCGTACGCAGCGCCAGGCCTCCCACCGCGACCGGGTCCAGCACCCACGGGGTGTCGTGCTCGCGCGCCGACGCGATGGCCGCGTGCATACCCTCGATCTGCTCCGAGGTGGGATTGCCGACGTTGACCAGGACGCCCGAGGCCACCGCGGCGAAGTCGCCGGCCTCCTCGGGGTGGTCGATCATCGCCGGCGCCGCGCCCGTCGCGAGCAGGACGTTCGCGGTCACCTCCCGCACCACCGAGTTGGTGAGGCAGTGGACCAGCGGGGTCTTCTCCCGCAGCAGGGCCACCAGGCGGGCGACGGTCGTGGCGGGATCGGCGGCACGGTTGGTGGCGTCGGAGCCGGGCGTGGGTTCGTGCGGTGCGGGCATGGTCCCAGTCTGCCGTGCCGCGAGGGTGACGGGCCGGGTACCGGGTGGAATAGCGGGCCGGTGAAGTCGGTTGCACGGGGTATGCCCGCCGCTGACTTCCGTGAACTGCCGCTGTCCGTGATCGATTTCGCCACCGTCCGCCCAGGCCAGAGCGTGGGGGAGGGGCTGCAGGACTCGGTCGCGCTGGCGCAGAAGGCGGAGGAGTTGGGGTACGAGCGGGTCTGGTACGCCGAGCACCACAACATGCCGTCCATCGCGTCGTCGGCGCCGGCGGTGCTCATGGCCCACATCGCCTCCCAGACCGAGTCCATCCGCCTCGGCTCCGGCGGTGTGATGTTGCCCAATCACTCGCCGATCGTGATCGCCGAGCAGTTCGGCACCCTCGCCGAGCTCCACCCCGGCCGCATCGACCTGGGTCTGGGGCGCGCGCCCGGCACGGACCAGCAGACCCTGCGTGCGTTGCGCCGCGAGCCGCGGGCGGCCGAGAACTTCCCCGATGACGTGCGGGAACTGCAGGCCTTCCTCGGCGATTCGCCCAGCGACATGGCGCGCACCAAGGGGATCGTGGCGGTGCCCGGCCGTGGGACCAGGGTGCCCCTCTACATCCTCGGTTCGTCCCTGTTCGGCGCCCAACTCGCCGCCGCCTACGGCCTGCCGTACGCGTTCGCTTCCCACTTCGCGCCGGACGCTCTGGAGCAGGCCTCCGCGGTGTACCGCGAGCGCTTCCAGCCGAGTGAGCAGTTGGCGGAGCCGTACATGATCGCCGCGGTGAACGTGGTGGCCGACGACGACGAGGAGCGCGCCGAACGGGAACTGGCCTGGTACCGACGTGAGCGGGTCAAGCGGATGGCCGGTAGGGGCCGCGATTTTTCCGAGGAAGAGCTCGACATGATCATGGACTCGGCGGGCGGTCGTCAGATCCTCCACATGATTTCCTACACCGCGTGCGGCGACGGGCCGACGGTGCGCGACTATCTCACTGACTTCGCCGACCGGGCGGGCGCCGATGAGCTCATGATCGCGCCGGCCGGATCGTCTCCGGAGCGGGTGCACGGAACCCTCGAGGTCCTGCGTCGGGCGTGGAGGCGCTGACGCGGTTCTCGTGGACTTCTGACCAGGTCGGGCTGGTTTACGGTGAGACCGGTCACGATCCGAGTCGCCTCCGGCGGCAAGCTCTGGCCGCTTCTCGCCGGGAGGCATAAGGTCGGGGTATGGCGATCTCCGACGTCGGCGAGTACGCCCACCTCAGTACCGAGCAGATAGAGGACCTGGGGCGGGAGCTCGACGCGATCCGGAACGAGGTCCTCGCCTCCCGTGGGGAGCGTGACCACAAGTACATCCACAGCATCATCCGGCTGCAGCGCGGACTCGAGCTCGGGTCCCGGGCGCTCCTGTATTTCGGTCCCCGTAACCGGACCGCGTGGGCGATCGGCGCCGGCGTGCTGGGGGTGGCGAAGATCCTCGAGAACATGGAGATCGGTCACAACGTCCTGCACGGTCAGTGGGACTGGATGAACGATCCGGAGATCCATTCGACGAACTGGGAGTGGGACCTCGTCGGCAGCTCGGCCGACTGGAAGCACACCCACAATTTCCTGCACCACAAGTACACCAACATCATCGGGATGGACGACGATGTGGGCTACGGGGTCCTGCGCGTCACGCGTGACGTGCCGTGGGAGCCCCGGTACGCCGCAAACGTCCTGATCAACACCGCCCTCATGGTGGGTTTCGAGTGGGGTATCGGCCTGCAGGCGGTCAGTCTCAGGGCTGCGCTCCCCGGCTCGGATCACGCGCCGGACGAGCAGCGACGTGCGCGGAAGTTCCTCGTCAAGGCGGGCAAGCAGGTCCTCAAGGACTACATCCTGTTCCCGGTCCTCGCCGGACCCGGCAGGAGACAGGCGCTCACGGCGACGGTCACCGCCAACATCATCCGCAACGTATGGACCAACGCGGTGATCTTCTGCGGGCACTTCCCGGACGGTGCCGAGAAGTTCACCGTGACGGATGTAGAGAACGAGACGCAGGCGGAGTGGTACCTGCGGCAGATGCTCGGCAGTGCCAATCTCGACGGCGGTCCGATCATGGACCTCATGTCCGGAAACCTGTCGTACCAGATCGAGCACCACATGTTCCCGGATCTGCCGTCCAACCGGTACGCGGAGATCTCGCTGAAGGTCCGCGAGCTGTGCGACCGGTACGACCTGCCCTACGTCTCCGGCCCCTTGTGGAAGCAGTACCTGCAGTCGTGGCGCACCATCGCCCGGCTGTCGCTCCCGGACCGGTACCTGAGGCGCACGGCCGATGATGCCCCGGAGACGCGCAGCGAGAAGATGTTCGCCGCCCTGCCGGCGGCGTCCGGTGGGCTCGCCACGGCACTCGCTGCAGGTCGGCTTCTGCGAAAGAGACGGGCCCGTTCGGCGCGCTGAACCGTCCTGGCAAACTGTCCAGCATGTCGCTGACGAGCATGCTGGAGGCCGCCTCGCGAGGCGGAACGATCGAGGTCGACCAGGGGTGGGCCCAGGGGCGGGCTATTTTCGGAGGGCTCACCGGGGCGTTGCTCCTGTCGGCCATGAAGGGCCGGGTCGCGGAGGCAGCCGCCTCCGCCGGGAATCCGGCTGCCGTACCGCCGCTGCGGTCGATCTCCGTGTCGTTCATCGGTCCTGCCACTCCCGGCACGGTGGAGATCGAGGCCGAGGTCTTGCGGGTCGGCTCCAACGTCACCCAGTGTCAGGCCACTCTGCGTCAGTCGGGCGAGGTCGTGGCGGTGGCCCTTGCGGCCTTCGGCAAGCATCGCGAGTCGACGCTGGCGGTCGAGCCGACGCATCCCTTCCCGGAGCTTCCCGAGCCGTCGTCGGTCGAGGCGTTCCCCTACGTCGAGAAGCTCACGCCCGAGTTCTACCGGTTCGCCGAGCTTCGGCAGGTCGGTGGCGAGATGCCGTTCAGCGGCGCCTCCAGCAACGGGATCAGCGGGTGGACCGGGCTGCGCGAGCGGCCGCAGTTCCTCACCGAGGAGCACGTCGTGCTCCTGGCCGACGCGTGGCCGCCGGCGCCCCTGCAGATGGTCGAGGGTTTCGCGCCCGGCAGCAGCTTGACCTGGACCCTCGAGCTGATCGCCGAGATCGGTACGGAGACCGTCCCGGGCTCAGCGGATCTGGCCTACCAGTCGACCACCGACTCTGCCCGCGACGGATACGCGCACACGCACGCGATGCTGTGGCTGCCGTCCGGCGAACTCGCTGCGATCAGTCGGCAGTCGATCACCATCTTCGCCTGAGGGAGACCCGTGGCGGCCGGGCCCGAGCCGGGCATGGTCCGGGCCCACAACAGACTCCGCCCCTCGGATCGTCTCAGGACGATCGCCGAGGGGCGGAGGTGTCAGGTGCGCTGGTCTCAGCCGACAGCGCGGGTGGCGCGACGACGTCCGCCGCCGGCCGCGCCGTGGCCCGACCGCTGGTCCGAGCGCGGTCGACCCGAGCCGGACTGGCCGGCGCCGGATCGTGACTGGCCCTGGCGCTGTCCGGAGGGCGACTGACCCGAGCGCGACTGGCCCGAGCGTGGCTGGCCCTGGCGCTGACCGGAGCGCGACTGCTCCGCGCCGGACCGGGCCTGGCCCTGCTGGCGCTGGCCACGCTGACGGCGCTCACCAGCACCCTGCTGACGCTGTTCACCCTGCTGGCTGCGCTGGCGGTTCCGGGACTGGCGGCTCTGGCCGCGGTTCTGGCGGGACCGGCTGCGGACGGACGGGCCGTTCTCGGCCTCGGCGTCCGGGACGTGCGGCGGCGGCTCGGGAGCGTCGGCCAGCGCCACGGCGGCATCGCTGCCCTCGGCGAGCATGATCTCGCCCGCGGTCACACCGGCGGCACGCAGCAGGCCACGCACCTCGCCGACCTGGTCCTGGGTGGCCACGGTGACGACGGTGCCCACGGCTCCGGCGCGGGCGGTACGACCCGACCGGTGCACGTACGCCTTGTGCTCGGCCGGCGGATCGGCGTGGACGACCAACTGCACGTCGTCGACGTGGATGCCGCGGGCGGCGATGTCGGTGGCCACGAGCACGGTCGCCTCGCCGGAGGAGAACGCGTCGAGGTTCCGCACGCGCGCGTTCTGTGACAGGTTGCCGTGCAGGTCCACGCTGGCCACACCGCGGCCGGTGAGCTGCTTGGCCAGTCGCTTCGCACCGTGCTTGGTGCGGGTAAACATGACGGTCCGCTCGTGGGCACCGCCCAGGTCGGCCAGGGCGCGCACGCGGTCATCGGAAGTGACCCGCAGCACGTGATGGGCGGTCGGGCCCGGGGTGGCGGAGCCGTCGTCGACGGAGTGGTCGACCGGGTCCACGAGGAACCGGTTGACGAGCTTGCTCACGCCCTCGTCGAGGGTCGCCGAGAACAGTAGGCGCTGTGTGTCCGACGGCGTGGCCGACAGGATGCGGGTGACGCCCGGCAGGAAGCCGAGGTCGGCCATGTGGTCGGCCTCGTCGAGGACGGTGACCTCGGTCGAGGCCAGGCTGCAGTGCTTCTGCCCCATGAGATCCTCGAGGCGACCCGGGCAGGCCACGACGATGTCCACGCCACGGTTGAGGGCATCGACCTGACGGCCCTGCGAGACGCCGCCGAAGATCACGGTGGTGCGCATGCCCATCGCGGTGGCCAGCGGGGCGAGCGTCTCGTCGATCTGACGTGCCAGCTCGCGGGTGGGCGCGAGGATCAGCCCGCGCGGGGCGCCCTTCTTGCGCTTGCCGCCGGAGGCGGCCAGTCGGGCCACCAGCGGGATACAGAACGCGTAGGTCTTGCCGGAGCCGGTGCGGCCGCGGCCCAGCACGTCGCGCCCGGCGAGTGCGTCGGGGAGCGTGGCGTCCTGGATGGGCGTGGGGGTGACGATGCCAGCGTCGCCGAGGACGTCGAGCAGGGGGGAGGGAACGCCGAGATCGGCGAAAGAACGTGACAAGGAGAAGGCTCCGTACATAGATGGGGGCGTCTTGCCCGGCGCGCTCGCGGATGTCGCACCGCCTTATCGACGGATGCGGCCGGTGCGCGACCACGGGAGGTCGACCAGCCGCTCGGTCCGAGGCAAGCGTGGTGCGGACCGACTGCAACCACCGTACTCGTCGCGGGCCCCGCTTCCCACATGTGTGACGGAGAGCATCACGAGATCGTCGCCTCGCGCGCCGCGCGGTGGCACGATTAGTCACCATGCGCCTCGACCTGTCCCTGCTGCGCCGCCCCGACCTGGGTTCGGTGCTGCTCGGACGCGAACGCGAGCCCGCCCGTCTGCGCGCGCTTCGGGTGCGGATCCTGCTGGTCCTGACGCTGCTCGGCTCCAACCTGGTCGGCATCGCGGTCGCGGCGGTGCTCATCTTGTTCGTGCTCCCCGGGCCTCACCTGCTGTCCTCGCGGTTTCTGTGGCCCAACGCGGTGATCGTGCCCGTCTACGTGGGGCTGGCGACGATCCTCGGCCTGGTGTGGGTGCGCGCCGTGGTCTTCCGCCGGGTGCACTGGTTCCTCGACGGCCGCGACCCCACCGACCGCGAGCGGGCTCAGGCACTCCGCCTCCCCGGGCAGGTGACGCTCATCCAGGGCTTCCTGTGGATCCTCGGCGCCGCGGTCATCACCACGGCCTTCGGCGTGATCGACCCGGCGGCGATCCCGGTGGTGGGCTTCACCATCGTCTTCTCCGGGATGGTCGTGTGCGGTGCGGCGTTCCTGTTCACCGACTTCGGCCTGCGCCCGGTCGCCGCGGTCGCGTTGTCGACGGGAACGGCGCCGCGGGCCCGCTTCCTCGGCGCCATGACGCGGCTCCGGGTGGCATGGGCTCTGGGCAGCGGGGTCCCCGTGACAGGCCTGATCATCGTGGCGGTCTACACCCTCGCGGGCCGCGCCCTGTCACTGGAACGCCTCGCCGTCATCGTCGTCGTCCTCGGCGCCACCTCCCTGCTGGCCGGGTTCCTCCTCATCTCGCTGGCGACGGCCTCGATGATCGGCCCACTGCGCAGCGTGCGGTGGGCCATGGAGGACATCACGGCCGGCACCCTGTCCCGGCGGGTCGTGGTCTACGACGGCACCGAGCTCGGCGAGCTGCAACGCGGGTTCAACCAGATGGCCGCCGGGCTCGAGGAGCGCGAGCGTCTGCGGGACCTGTTCGGACGGCACGTGGGGCGCGAGGTGGCCGAGGCCGCCGAGTTGCACGACCCCGAGCTGGGCGGGCGTGACTCGCGCGTCGGGGTGGTGTTCGTGGACCTCATCGGCTCGACCGAGATGGCCACCCGGTCCGAGGCCGCGGCGGTGGTCGACGTGCTCAACCGGTTCTTCGCCGTGGTCGTGGAGACCGTGGAGGAATACGACGGCTTCGTCGACAGCTTCCTCGGCGACGCCGCGCTCGTGGTGTTCGGCGCGCCCAGATCGATGGAGGACCCGGCCACGGCCACGGTAGCGTGCGCCCGCACGCTGGCCGATCGACTCCCCGAGCGGGTGCCGGACTGCCGCGCCGGCATCGGCGCCTCCTACGGGGACGTGGTGGCCGGGTACGTCGGCTCGGACGACCGCTTCGAGTACACCGTGATCGGCGACGCGGTCAACGAGGCCTCGCGCCTGTGCGACCTGGCCAAGGACCGCGACGGGCTGGTCCTGGCCTCCGGCGCCGCCGTCTCCGCCTCCGACCCCGCCGAGGCGCGCCGCTGGGAGTCCACGGGCTTCGAGGTGGTCCGGGGCCGCGACGAGCCGACCGAGCTCTGCGTTCCGCGAACCGCCTAGTTCGTCTGCAAGACCACGTCGCGTCCGCCGAGGCTCACCTCGAGCCCCTCGGTCACGACCCGGGTGCCCTCGATCACGACGCCCTGCGGCAGATCGGCGACCGCCGAGTCGACCACGGTGGTGATGCCGGAGAACAGGCCGTCCGGCAGCGGGAAGCCCAGCAGCGCGGTCTGCACGGGCCGCAGCGTGAGCCGCCCGTCGGAGACGCCCGGCGCCACCCCTATCTCGGCGATCCCGCCCAGGTCGGCGCGCAGGAGTCCCGCCGCCGCGTCGGGCCGCACCGACCGCACCTCCGTCAGCCCTGCGATCGGCGAGCTCTCCGGACCGCCCTGAGCCGCCGCCGCGACCAGCTGCAGCTCGTCGAGCACCGCGGTGCCGTCGAGGGTCTCCGCATGCAGCGCGCCGTCGACGAGGGTCACCGAGTAGGCCGCCACGTCGAGCTGCGGCACGGTGTCGGAGCCGGGCGAGGTCAGGTGGACCTCCCCCGCGGAACGGGAGGTGATCAGCTCCCACAGCAGCAATCCCCGGCCGAAGGACACGTCCGCCGGCGCGTCGACCCTGGCCGACACCTCCCGTTCGGCCCGGTCCGCCAGGTACCACCGCGTGCCGAACTCGGCGGCCGCCACAAGCCCCACCAGCAGCAACAGCAACAGGATCACCGAGCAGCCGCAGCCACGCCCGCCGCCCCGGCTGACTCGTCCCGACCGAACTCCACGTCCCATGCCGGTATGGTGCCGGACCCGCGCGCCGGGGTCCACCCCTCGTCGTCCGGTTGCGATACAGTCCCGCCGCCCGCACCCTCGGGGAATGACCGAAACCCAGGAAGTAACCACCGAAACCCGCACCGTCGCCTTCCTCGTCGCCGGTGAAGGCGTGGAACGCGTCGAACTCACCGAGCCGTGGGAGGCCGTCACCGACGCCGGCCACACCGCCGTGTTGGTGAGCACCGACGACGGGGAGGTCGGGCTCCTCGACCATCTCAGCCACGCCGGCACCCGCCCCGTGGACCGCACGACCGCCGACGTCTCCGCCGCGGAGTTCGACGTCCTGGTCCTGCCCGGCGGTGTGGCCAACCCGGACGCGCTGCGACAGGACCAGCACGCCCTGACCCTCGTCCGCGAGATGGTCGAGGCCGGCAAGCCGGTGCTGGCGATCTGTCACGCCCCGTGGGTCCTCATCGAGGCCGACGTCGTGCGCGGCCGCCGCCTCACCTCGTATCCGAGCCTGCGGACCGATCTGACCAACGCGGGCGCCGAGTGGGTCGACGCCGAACTCGTGACCGACGACGGCATCTCGACCAGCCGCACCCCGGACGACCTCCCGGCGTTCTGCGACGCCCTCCTCGGCGCGATCCGGGGCGCAGACTAGGCACGGGACAAGCGAGGGGCCCTCTCGATGATCGGCGTCTATGTCCACAACCGTGGGCGGGGACACCTGAACCGCGTGCTGCCGGTCGTCGCCGCTCTCCGTGACAGCGGGGAAGCGGTGACGATGTTGCTGGCCGGCCCGTTCGACGAGCGGACCCGGCCGCGTGGGTCCAGTGTGGTTCACCTGCCCGCGACCCGGGAAGAGGTCGGGCCGGAACCCGACGACATCGATCTGTCCGCCCGCCGCGCCGCCGTGACCTGGATCGACCGGATGCGCCCCAGGACGGTCTGGGTGGACGGTCCCCCCGCCATGTCATTGGCCGCGCGTATGACCGGGACGCCCGTGGTGAGCACCCTGCCACCGGGGCTGCGTGACGACGAGCCGCACGTCCTGCGGTGCCGCGCCGCCGAGACCCTGCTGGCGGCGTGGCCGCCGGGCGCGCATCCGACCACCGTCGCGGGCACGCGGGGCCGGGTGCGTGAGGTCGGGGGGATCTCCCGGTTCGAGCGGCGCGGTCGGGAGCGGACGCCTCGTCGTCGTCGGCCCCGGGTGGTCCACCTCAACAGTGCCGGGCCGAGCGGTGACCATCGCTTCTGGCGGGCGGTGCGCTCCACGGCGCAGCGACTGGGCGTCGCCGAGTGGGTCGAGGTGGGCGGCCCGGACGGCGTGTGGCGCGAGGACCCGTGGGACGAGCTCACCTCTGCAGACGTAGTGGTGACGTGCGCGGGACAGGCCTCTGTTGCGGACGCGGCCTGTTGTGACGTGCCGATGGTGGTGGTCCCCCGCCGGCACGAGTACGGCGAGCAGGACGCCACCGCTGGCGCCCTGGGCGCGCACGAAGGCGCGGTCGTGTTGCGCTACGGCGACGGCCCTACCGCTGTAGCGCACGCCGTGTGTGACCAGGTGACCCGCTCCCTGGATCAGGCGTCCGGGGGGATCCGCGACAGCTGGGGAGTGGACGGTGCGGCCTCGCGCGCGGCGGAGGTCATCAGGTCGGCGACGACGACCACGACGAGGACCGCCGTCTCGCGCTGATCTCCCAGCGTCCTGGTTAGATTGGTAAATTCTCACTTTCGCCTGCGGCGCCGTTATTTTCCCTGCTTAGTGGCTTGATCAGTCCTCGACATGTGTCCGTCCACTCCGATTTGCGGTCGACGAGCCGACCAACGCTGCAAGGATCACACTGTGGACTTCGAACTGGAATTCCAGCGCCCACCGCGGGGGCGCTTCCGGCTCGTCGGAACGGAGACGTGATGCCCAGGTACAGGAACCTCGAACCCACCGCCGACTTCTGGTCGTGGCGTGACGCCGCCGCCTGTATCGGATACGAGGATCTCTTCTACAGTCTCGAGGACGAGGTGAAGGGTGAGCGGCGGAAGAAAGAGAATGAGGCCAAAGAGGTCTGCGCCGTCTGTCCGGTGCTCGATACCTGTAGAATCTTCGCGTTGGAGACCAAGGAGCTCTATGGGGTCTGGGGCGGCCTGACCGAGGCAGAACGGCACAGGATCGCCGGCCGGCACCGCACCGGGTAGGTGGCGCTCACAATGCGTGCTGCTTCCTGGCGCGGTGGTGTCGCAGGGCGGTGACGAGGCCGGATCGCGGTCCCACGTGGTCGTCGTAGGTTCGCGGCTCGCCGTCGAACATACGCTCCGACCGAGTCTCGTGCGCGTCATCCGCGGTCGCCCGCAGGAACCGGTCCGGCAGCGAGAGTCGCGCGATCGTGCGCCAGGACTGCCAGTACTGCTTGTACAGGGGGCCGCTCGTGTACGGCAGGTCCCACCGGCGGCACACGTCCTGCACCTTCACCGACATCTCCGCGTAGCGGTTCGACGGCAGGGTCGGGAACAGGTGGTGCTCGATCTGGAACGACAGGTTCCCCGACATGAAGTGCATCAACCGGTTGCCCGTGAAATTCGCCGAGCCCAACATCTGTCGTAGGTACCACTGCGCCTGGGTCTCGTTCTCCAGGTCGGCGAGGGTGAACTTGTCCGCACCGTCGGGGAAGTGGCCGCAGAAGATGACCGCGTTCGACCACAGGTTGCGGATCACGTTGGCGGTGGCGTTGGCGGTCAGGGTGGTCTTCCAGTCGCCGCCGGAGAGCATCGGCCACCACACGTAGTCCTTGCCCACCTGTCGCCGAGCCTTGCGCAGGAACTGACCGATCCGGCGCTTCTGTTCGGGCCACCCCGAGGAGTTGATGGTGCCCGGGGCGATCTCCAGGTGCTGGACACCCACTCCCCACTGGAACGCGAACGCGAGCATGGTGTTCCAGACGATGTTCAGGCCGAACGCCGGATGCCACGGCTGGTCGCGGGTCACCCGGACCACGCCGTATCCCACGTCATCGTCCATCCCGACGATGTTCGTGTACTTGTGATCGTGATAGTTGTGGGTGGCCTTCCAGTGTTCGGACGTGCCCACGATGTCCCACTCCCACGTGGTGGAGTGGATCTCGGGATCGTTCATCCAGTCCCACTGCCCGTGCATCACGTTGTGCCCGAGCTCCATGTTCTCGATGATCTTCCCGGCCGCGAGGAGGCCGGTGCCCAGAACCCAGGCCGGCCGGTGTCCGGAGAACAGGAGCACGACGCGGCCGCTGGTGACCAGTCCGCGCTGGAGGGCGATGGTCCGGCGAACATACCGGCGGTCCTGCTCGCCCAGTGAGTCCAGGACCTCCGTCCGGATCGCGTCGAGCTCCGCACCGATCGCCTCGACGTCCTCGGCGCTGAGATGGGCGTAGTCCTCGACATTCGAAACGGCCATGGTCGAACGGTACGGCGCAATGTCGACGATGTCGACCGCCGGTCGTGGTCGGCGACCAATTGCCCGGATTGGCGAGTCGGCTTTCAGATCGACTGCCGACGCTTATGCTTCCCTCATGGCACTGGTCGAGATCTCAGGCGTTAATAAGCACTTTGGTGACTTCCACGCCCTCAAGGACATCAACCTGTCTATCGAACAGGGTGAGGTCGTGGTGGTGATCGGCCCCTCGGGCTCGGGCAAATCGACGTTGTGTCGCACCATCAACCGCCTGGAGACGTTCGACGAGGGAAGCATCACCATCGACGGTAAGCCGCTGCCCCAGGAGGGTAAGGCGCTGGCCAAGCTGCGTGCTGACGTGGGCATGGTCTTCCAGTCGTTCAACCTCTTCGCTCACAAGACCATCCTCGAGAACGTGACGCTGGGGCCGATCAAGGTCCGTAAGCAGAACAAGGCCGAGGCGAACAAGCGCGCGATGGAGCTCCTCGACCGGGTCGGCGTGAAGCACCAGGCCGAGAAGTACCCGGCCCAGCTGTCCGGCGGTCAGCAGCAGCGCGTCGCGATCGCCCGGTCCCTGGCGATGGACCCCAAGGTCATGCTGTTCGACGAGCCCACCTCGGCGCTCGATCCCGAAATGATCAACGAGGTCCTGGACGTCATGACCGGACTCGCCAAGGGCGGCATGACGATGGTCGTGGTGACCCACGAGATGGGCTTCGCCCGGAAGGCCGCCGACCGCGTGATCTTCATGGCGGACGGCGAGCTCGTCGAACAGGCCACTCCTGAGGAGTTCTTCACCAACCCGAAGAGCGATCGCGCCAAGGACTTCCTCTCGAAGATTCTCACCAACGAGTGACCGTCCGCCGACGGTCCCCGAACCACACCCTCCCCACCAACCCATCCATTGAGGAGAACTCATGAACATCCGACGGATCGGAGCGGCCACCGCGGCCGCGGTCATGGCACTCGGACTCACCGCCTGTGGCGGTTCTGACGGCGGGGACGGAGGGGAGTCCTTCAAGGTCGGCATCAAGTTCGATCAGCCCGGCATGGGTCTGAAGGAGGGCAACGAGTACACCGGCTTCGACGTTGACGTCGCCAAGTACGTCGCCGACAAGCTCGGCCACTCCGAGGACAGCATCGAGTGGGTCCAGTCCCCCTCCGGGCAGCGTGAGACGCTGCTGGAGACCGGGCAGGTCGACATGATCATCGCGACCTACTCCATCACCGACTCCCGCAAGGAGAAGGTCGACTTCGCCGGCCCGTACTTCATCGCCGGCCAGGACCTGCTGGTCCGCGCCGACGACAGCTCGATCTCCGGCCCCGAGGACCTGGACGGCAAGCGACTCTGCTCGGTCACCGGCTCGACCTCGGCCCAGAACGTGCAGGAGGAGGTGCCGGGCGTCAACCTCCAGGAGTTCGGGACCTACTCGGAGTGCGTCTCGGCGCTGGTCTCCAACGCGGTCGACGCACTGACCACCGATGACACGATCCTCGCCGGCTACGCCGCGCAGCCCCAGTACGAGGGCAAGCTCAAGGTCGTCGGCAACACCTTCTCGGAGGAGCGCTACGGCATCGGTATCGCCAAGGGCAAGACCGAGATGTGCGAGCAGATCAACGAGGCCATCACCTCGATGGTCGACGACGGCAGCTGGGACGCCGCGGTCGAGGAGAACCTCGGGCCGGCCGACTTCACGCCGGGCGAGGGCAACCCGCCCACCCCGGACGCCTGCGCCTGATCCGATCGTCAACGGTCATCGCGCCGTCGCCGAGGCGGCGGCGCGGTGGCCCGGACACCTCAGGGAAGGTGGACAATGGGCGACCTGTTCGCTGAATACGACGTACTCGGGGCCGTCTGGGTCACGATCCAGCTCTCGGTCCTGGGCACCATCGGCGCGCTGATACTGGGGATGATCATCGCGGTCCTGCGCGTGTCCCCGGTGGCGGTGCTGCGCCTGATCGGTACGTCCTACGTCAACACGTTCCGGAACCTGCCGCTGACTCTGCTCATGGTGTTCAGCATCCTGGGGCTGTCCTTCATCATGCAGCTCTCGGTGTCGGACGACTTCGCCCGCAACGCCTTCTGGTGGGCGGCGATCATGCTCGCCGTCTACCACGCCGCCTATATCTGTGAGGCGCTGCGCTCGGGCGTCAACACCGTTCCGGTGGGGCAGGCCGAGGCGGCCCGGGCGATCGGCCTGGGTTTCGGCCAGTCGCTGCGCGAGGTGATCCTGCCGCAGGCGTTCCGCGGGGCGATCGCACCGCTGGGCTCCGTGATCATCGCCCTCATCAAGAACTCCACCGTCGCCGCGGTGATCGGTGTCGGTGACTCCGCGGGTCTGATGCAGATCATCACGGAGAACGAGGGCGCCAGCCTCCCGATGTTCTTCTTCTTCGCCATGGTGTTCGTGGTCCTGACCCTGCCGATCGGCCTGGGCACCACGAGCCTGTCCCGGAAGCTGGCGGTGAAGCGATGAGCACCCAGACCGTACTGTTCGACGCCCCCGGCCCCAAGGCTAGGGTTCGTCACGCGATCCTCACCGTCGTCGGCATCCTCATCGCGCTCGCGATCGCCTACGTGGTCTACCTCAAGTTCGACGAGGCGAACCAGCTCCAGGGCTACATGTGGTCGCCGTTCTTCACCGACTCGTCGGTGTGGACCTCGTACATCATCCCGGGGCTGAAGGGGACCTTCACGGCCGCGGGTATCTCGATCGTCCTCGCCGTGGTCTTCGGGCTGCTGTTCGGTATGGGCAGACTCTCCCCGATCGGCCCGGTCCGCTGGTTCTGCAGTGTGATCGTAGAGTTCTTCCGCGCGGTCCCTGTGCTGCTGATGATGGTGTTCGCCTACTTCGGCTTCTTCGCCACCTCGGACATCGTCCCCAATCAGCACGCCCCGCTGGCCGCCGTCGTCACGGGCCTGACCCTCTACAACGGTGCGGTGATCGCGGAGCTGGTCCGCTCGGGCGTCCACGGTCTTCCGAAGGGACAGTCGGAGGCCGGCTACTCGGTCGGTCTGACCCCTGGTCAGGTCCTCCGGTCGATCCAGTTGCCCCAGGCGCTCACGGCCATGCTGCCCGCGCTCGTCGGTCAGCTCGTCGTGGTGCTGAAGGACTCGGCACTGGGCTACGGCATCACGTACCTGGAGCTGCTCAACTGGTCCAAGACCCTCGGCTCGGCGTACGCCAATACCGTCCCGGCGTACATCGTGGCGGGCATCCTGTTCATCATCATGAACTACTCGCTCACCAAGTTCGCGGTGTACCTCGAGGGCCGGTTGAAGAAGCGCCGCGCCAAGTCGTAGCCGCACAGAGAAGTGCCCCACCGGAATCGTTCCGGTGGGGCACTTCTCGTTGCGCTCGCGGCGCGGGCGCGTCAGGCGTTGACCAGGGTCAGATCACTTCGGGGGCATGACGATGCCGCCGTCGACGCGGACGGTCTGCGCGTTGACGTACGGGTTGGACAGCAGCTGCATGACCATGGAGGCGAGCTCGTCGCCGGTGCCGAGACGCTTGGGGAACAGGACGTTCTCGCCGAGCTTGGCCTTGAACGCCTCGGAATCCGGGCCCTCGCCGTAGATCGGGGTGTCGATGAGGCCGGGGGCGACGGTGTTGACGCGGATGCCGGCGGCCGACAGGTCGCGGGCGACGGGCAGGGTCATGCCGACGATGCCGCCCTTGGAGGCGGAGTAGGCGGCCTGGCCGATCTGGCCCTCGAACGCGGCGACGGAGGCCATGTTGACGATGGAGCCCTTCTGGCCGTCGGCGTCGGGCTCGTTGACGCTCATCTTGGTGGCGGCCAGTCGCAGCATGTCGAACGAGCCGATGAGGTTGATGTCGATGACCTTGCGGAACGCGTTGATGTCGAACGCGGACGAGTACTCACCGTCGCGGCCGATGGTGCGCTGCGCCCAGCCGATGCCGGCGGAGTTGACGAGGTAGCGCAGCGGGCCCAGCTCGAGGGCGGCGGCCACGGCGGCCTCGTTCTGCTCGGTCTTGGTCACGTCGACGGACACGAAGACGCCGCCGACCTCCTTGGCGAGGGCCTCGCCCTTCTCGGCGTTCATGTCGGCGATGACGACCTTCGCGCCCTCGGCGGCCAGCTGACGGACGACGGCGGCGCCGATGCCCGACGCACCGCCCGTGACGATCGCACTTGCTCCAGAGATATCCATGAGTGCACGGTAACAAGCAAAGGTGATCGATACGGCCTGTACGTCGGGTCAGCCCCGGATCAGCCCCGGATCTCAGGCGCCCCCGGGCACGTTGACGTCCCAGCGGATGCCGACCCTGTCCTTGACCTGTCCGTACAGATCGCCCCACGGTGCCTTCTCGAACGGCATGCCGGTGGTGCCGCCGCCGTCGAGGACCTTGGCGATGAACGCGCGGGCCTCGTCCTCGGCGTCGTAGGTGAGGAGGAACGAGTACACGTCGCTGGCGAGGACGGGAAGGTTGTCGCCCATGCCGTCGCCGCCGGCGAGGCTGAAGGTCGGCGAGGTCATGGTGCCGTGCGCGACCGCGCCGGGCGGCGGGGTGAAGGGGAAGCCCTCCATCGACGGCATCGCGTCGTAGGTCTGGATCTCGAGTTCGCCGCCGAACAGGTCGGCGTAGTAGCGCAGCGCCTCGGAGGCATTGCCGGGGAAGGAGATGTAGGGGGTGCTGGTGGCGGACGCGGGTGATCCTCTCGCCGTTGTGGCGGGCCGACGCCGGTCGCGCCGCCCGGGTATGACGTTAGTGGCCGTCACCGTCGGCGGAAAGGGTTCCGGCCCTGTGGGAATCCGTGGGTTTCTTACGACGACGACGACGGATTCCCGCCGCCGACCGCCGTGCCCGTCGGCTCTCGACCGGACAGCGCGAGGAGCCGGGTTCGGGCGTCGGCACCCAGGGGGACTGCACGCGCCTGGCCCAGGGCGTCGAAGGCTCGCATGAGTTCCACGACGTCGCGGGCGTGCTCGTTCAGCCACGCGGCGAGGTCGGCCGTCTCGGGGTGATCCCAGGTCTCGGGTGCCAGGTCGTGTGCGTGCACGACGAGTTCGAATACGCGCAGCGCGAGCAGGTCGCCCACGGGGATCTCGGCGAGGCGATGGGGTACGAGCGCCTCGGCGTCGGGGGCCTTGGCGAGTCGCTTGCGCAGCCCGGCGGAGGTGCGGTGGAGCGCGGGGACGGGCTTGTCACCGGCGTGGTCGGCGGTGCGGGTCCAGTCGATCTCCGAATCCGCCTCGTTCGTGAAGTACGCGGCGTAGCGCAGGCCGCCGCCGAGGACGTGGTTGGCGCAGTCGCGGCGGGTCCAGCCGGGGCACGCGGCGCAGTCGCCGTCGAGGCCGGCGGCCAGGGCGCGGCCGAACAGTGAGGTGGCGCGGTCGAGCACGTCGAGGTGATCGCGGGGGATGGGCGTGGGGCTCATGGGCTGCCTCCGGAATGTCTGACCCTCACAGTAGGTTTATCGTCATGGCGCCGACAACCGTGCGCCCGATCCAGTCCGACCCCGGTCGGCCCGACACGAGCCCGGTCGACCGCGGTTGCCACGACCGTGACCTTCCTGACGTTGAGAAAGGACCCTCCACAGCCATGAGTTCGCAGACCTCCGGTACCGCTGAGACCCGGGAGTTCCAGGCGGAGACCCGACAGCTGCTGGATCTGATGATCCACTCGATCTACTCGAACCCGGACACGTTCCTGCGCGAGGTCATCTCCAACTCCTCCGACGCCCTGGACAAGCTGCGGCTCGCCGCGCTGCAGGACTCGTCGCTCGGGGTGGACACCTCGGACCTGCACATCCAGCTCGAGGTGGACGAGCAGTCCCGCACGTTGACCATCCGGGACAACGGCATCGGAATGTCGCGCGACGAGGTGGTGGACCTCATCGGCACGCTGGCCAAGTCGGGCACCGGTCAGATGCGTGAGGCGCTGGCGGCGGCCAGGGCCGCGCAGGAGTCGGGCGAGATCTCGGAGCAGGCCACGGCGGATCTCATCGGCCAGTTCGGCATCGGCTTCTACTCCACGTTCATGGTCGCGGACCGGGTCACGCTGGTCACCCGCAAGGCCGGGGAGAAGACCGGCACGCGCTGGTCGTCGACGGGCGAGGGGACGTACGAGATCGACGAGGCCGCGGACGCCGGTCAGGGCACCTCTGTGATCCTGCAGCTCAAGCCGGCCGGCGGGGACGCGGCGCTGCCGGACTACGCGGAAGAGAGCACGCTGCGCCGGGTCGTGCGCACGTACTCGGATTTCATCGCCTGGCCCATCCGCATGGAGGTCGAGCGCCCGGCGCCGGAGCCGGAGGGGGACGACGACGAGGGCAACGACGCGTCCGCGGAGAACACCGTCAGCGAGACGGTCACACTGAACTCGCAGAAGGCGCTGTGGACGCGGCCCCGTTCGGAGGTCACGGACGAGGAGTACTCGGAGTTCTACCGTCACGTCTCGCACGCGTGGGACGAGCCGCTGGAGACCATCACCCTCAAGGCCGAGGGCACTTTCGAGTACCAGGCACTGCTCTTCCTGCCGACGCAGGCGCCGTTCGACATGTTCTCGCAGGACGCCCGCCGCGGGGTCCAGCTCTACGTCCGTCGCGTGTTCATCATGGACGACTGTGAGGAGCTGGTCCCGCCGTTCCTGCGCTTCGTCCGCGGCATCGTCGACGCCCAGGACCTCTCGCTCAACGTCTCCCGCGAGATCCTCCAGCAGGACCGTCAGATCCGCGCCATCCGCAAGCGCGTCGTCAAGCGTGTCCTGCAGACGATCGAGCAGATCAAGAATGATCGTCCGGAGGAGTTCCGCAGCTTCTGGGCCACCTTCGGCGCGGTGCTCAAGGAAGGCCTCATCGCGGACGTGGAGTACCGCGACCAACTGCTTGCGGTGAGCACCTTCGCCTCCACCCGCCCCGGTTCTGACACTGCTGCTGTCGACGCCACCGCCGCGGCGGGTTCCACCGATGCCGCGGACGCGGAGTCGACCGAATCCGCCGAGACCGACTCCACCGAGACCGGGTCCGGCACCACGATCGCCGAGTACATCGAGCGCATGGTCACCGGTCAGGAGGAGATCTACTACCTCACCGGAACCTCGCGTGCGGCGGTGGAGAACTCCCCGCACCTCGAGGCGTTCCGTGCGCGCGGCGTCGAGGTGCTGGTGCTCACCGATCCGGTCGACGAGGTCTGGGTGGACGCGGTCGGCGAGGTCAACGGTAAGCGGCTGCGGTCCGTGGCCAAGGGCGACGTGGACCTGTCCGGCATCGGCTCCGAGGCGGATGCCGCGAAATCCGAGCAGGACACCGCAGGGTTCGACGACCTGCTCACCTGGCTCGGCGAGGAGCTGGAGGACGAGGTCAAGCAGGTCCGTCTGTCGCACCGTCTCACCGAGTCGGCGGCCTGCATGGTCGGCGACGAGTTCGACATGACCCCGCAGCTCGAGGCCATGTACCGGGCCTCGGGCATGGAGCTGCCCACCAGCAAGCGGATCCTCGAGCTCAACCCGGGGCACCCGCTGGTCGAGCGGCTGCGTGCGCAGCACGCCGAGGACCCGGCCGCGGCCGAGCTCAAGGACACCGCCCGCCTCATCGCCGGCGCCGCGGTCCTGGCCGAGGGTGGCAAGCTCACCGACCCGGCCGCGTTCGCCAAGCTGCTCGTCAACCGCATCTGATCGCGGTCGCCGCCCCGGACCAGGCCGTCCGGGGCGGCGGGATCAGCCGCGCAGGCGCTCGGCCAGGGCGTGGGTCTCGGCGTCGAAGAGCACGAGCGTCGCCACGGTGACCTCCGACGGCGTCTCGGCGAGAGTGGTCAGAGCGATCCGGATCGCGTCCTCGCGCGGCCAGCCGTAGGCGCCCGCCGAGATCAGCGGAAACGCCACCGAGCGCGCGCCCAGCTCGTCCGCCACGGCCAGGCTCGAGCGATAACAGTCGGCCAACGACCCGGCCGGACCGTGGCCGTATACCGGCCCGACGGTGTGGATCACCCACCGCGCCGGCAGATCACCCGCCCCCGTCGCGACCGCCCGCCCCACCGGCAACCCGTCCGGGAACCGGCCGGCGCGGAGCTCGCGGCACTCCGCCAGGATCGTCGGCCCGCCCGCCCGATGAATCGCCCCGTCCACCCCGCCGCCACCGAGCAGCGAACTCTTGGCGGCATTGACCACCGCGTCCACGCGCATCTGCGTGATGTCGCCGTGGCCCAGCTCGATCCGGGGCGTCCTCGTCGTCGTCATGACTCCCGGGTCTCCTCACCCACCGGAACCACGTGCGAGCGGCGCCGGATCATCGGGCGCGGTGACCGGTCCAGCCGGTCCATCAACCACATGATCGAGGCCACCTCGCCCACCCACGCCAGGCTCACACACCACCCGGCCAGGACATCGGACGGGAAGTGCACGCCCAGGTACATGCGCGTCACGCCGATCGACGGCACGTACACCGCCGACGCCGCGATCACCCGACCCCGCCACGGAGTCGGCCACGCCAACACGCACGCGCAGCCCGCCAACGCGGCACTGGCCATGGCGTGACCGCTCGGGAACGAATAGCTCTTCTCGTTGACGATGTGCGTGAAAAACGTCGGCCGCGCCCGCCGGTACATGATCTTGAGGACGGAGTTGATGATCGTCGAGCCGACCAGCGACACCGTCAGCAGCGCGGCCGGGCGACGACTCCTCCGCACCGTCGCCAGATACCCCGCCGCGGTGAGCGCGACCAACGGCACCGCCGTGACACCGCCGAGCTCGGTGACCGCGCGCATGATCGTCGTGTTCCGCGGCGAGTGGTGCCGCTGCAGCCACAGCATGACCGGCTTGTCGAACGGGAGCTTTGCGCCGCTTCGGACCCGCTCGGCCATCTCCACGAAGCCGATCACCGGCATCGCGAAGCCGACGAACGCGGCACCGAAGATAGCCCACGTCCCGCGGGGCAGCGGCATCTCGCGGCGGTCGACAATGCTGCCGACCACGCCGGGACCCGGCGCGAGCTGTCGCGCCAGATCCGCCGCGGTGGACGTCACAGAGGACACCGGCAACCGCGGAAGCCGGGTGCGAGGGCGGGTCGACGTACGCGCCATGCCCCCACCCTAGAGAGCACGGCGCGCCCGCGTATGCGGTCCGGGGAGGATCGCCGGAAGGATCGTCGGTGGAGCCCGCGAGATTCCCGGCGAGACCGACTCGGGCCGGTTTACTGTGGGCGTGTCTATTCTGAGAGGCGGAGGTCGCATGAGTCGAACGCGTGTGGAAGAGGACCTGCTCGGAACCCGGGAGGTACCGGCCGACGCCTACTACGGGGTGCATACGGTGCGCGCCGTGGAGAACTTTCCGATCGACTCCACGACGATCAGCGACATCCCCGATTTCGTCCGCGGTATGGTCATGGTCAAGAAGGCCGCCGCGCTGGCCAACCTCGACATGGGCGTCCTCGACAAGAAGGTCGCCGATGCGATCGTCGGGGCGTGTGACGAGATCCTCGACGACGGCCGCTGCATGGACCAGTTCCCCTCCTGCGTGTACCAGGGCGGCGCCGGCACCTCGGTGAACATGAACACCAACGAGGTCGTCGCGAACCTGGCACTGGAACGGCTCGGCCACCCCAAGGGCTCCTACGACATCGTCAGCCCGAACGACGACGTCAACCGCTCGCAGTCCACCAATGACGCGTACCCGACCGGTTTCCGCATCGCGCTCTGGCACGCGCTGGAGCGCCTCGAACCCGCGATCGTCGCACTGCGCGAGGCCTTCTACGACAAGTCGGAGGAGTTCCGCGAGGTCCTCAAGATGGGCCGCACCCAGCTCCAGGACGCCGTCCCCATGTCGATGGGCCAGGAGTTCGGCGGCTTCGCCGTGACCCTCGACGAGGAACTGCACGTGCTCGGCGCCGCAGCACGGATGCTACTGGACGTGAACCTCGGAGCCACCGCGATCGGCACCGGCGTCAACACCCCGCCCGACTACCGGCGCTCGGTGATCAGCCACCTGCGGGACGTCACCGGCCTGCCCGTCACCGGGGCGATGAACCTCATCGAGGCCACCAGTGACACCGGCGACTACGTGAATGTCCACGCGGCGCTCAAGCGGACCGCGGCCAAACTGTCGAAGATCTGCAACGACCTGCGACTGCTGTCCTCGGGCCCGCGCGCCGGACTCAACGAGATCAACCTGCCCGAACTGCAGGCCGGCTCGTCGATCATGCCCGCCAAGGTCAACCCGGTGGTACCCGAGGTCGTCAACCAGGTCTGCTTCAAGGTGATCGGCAACGACGTCACCGTCACCATGGCAGCCGAGGCCGGCCAGCTCCAGCTCAACGTGATGGAGCCCGTGATCGCGCAGGCCATGTTCGAGTCGATCTCGCTGCTCACCAAGGCGATGGAGACGCTCACCGAGAAATGCGTCCGCGGGATCACCGCCAACGTCGAGATCGCGCGCCGCAACGTCATGGACTCGATCGGCATCGTCACCTACCTCAACCCGGTGATCGGCCACCACAACGGTGACCTCGTGGGCAAGGAGTGCGCGCGGTCGGGCCGGGGCGTCCGCGAGGTCGTGCTGGAGATGGGGCTGCTCTCGGAGGAGGAGGTCGACGACATCCTGTCGCCGGCGAACCTCCTGCGGCCCCAGTACAAGGGAAAAGTGGTCGCCCACGGTGGCGCGACGGGCGAGGAGGAGTCGAAGGGGCCGACCGCCTGACCAGGGTCGGCACCGCCGTCAGTGAGGGAAAGTACTGAAACTGGTCAACTGACCAGCTACGGTCTCCCCATGACTTCTTCCTCGTCGCAGGTTGTTGCAGGTCGTGAGATCTCGTTCCCCGTTCCCGTCGTGTCCGCCTCGATCTCCGGAGCGGCGTTCCTCGCCAAGGCCACGGCGGCCCGTCGGCTGATCGCCGGCGGTCGTCAGTCGGCGATCCTCGACGCCGCCGGGGCCGAGCCTGTGGTCCTACCCGGCGGCCGTACGGTGGCCGTGGTGATCCACGTCCGCTACCACGACGTTCCCGGGAACGTACTGGGCGCCTACCACGAGGTGGGACTGGCGTTCCCGGTCACGGTCCCCGGCGTCGGGACCCGGGTCCACATCCACGAGCTCCCGGTCGACCAGGACTTCACGCTGGCCGCCGGGAACGAACTGTGGGGCTTCCCCAAGTGGAAGGGCGACATGGTCGGCGCCGCCGGCGGCGCGCTCGACGACGCCCGCCTCGGCACGGTCGGTTCCGGTGGCGCCGGGGGAGTCGACATCACGCTCGACACCCGCCGGGGGATCCCGATGCCCGGCACTCGTACCATCGGCATGAACTGCATCCAGGTCCTGAAGGGTGAGCCCGTCCTGGTGGGAGCCCAGGCCAAGGTGTCCGGCGGCCGGTTCCGGCCGGTCGGCGGCACGAGCATCTCGATCGCCGCGGGCGCCGAGAACGGCGACACGGACGTCGCGCGGTTCGCCTCGGCCGTGCGTGAGCTCGGCCTGGACAAGGCGCGGTCGCTCGCGACCTTCGCCTATGAGAACTTCACGGCCGAGTTCCCCGCCCCGGCGCCGCTCCGCTGAGCAGGCTGCACTGAACTGGCTGCGCTGAACCGGCTCCGCTGAACAGCCTTAGCTAATCAGCGCTTGCCGATGAGCGCCACGGCCTCGCGGGCGGCGGGCTCGGCCGCGGCGCGGTCGGCGGCGACCAGTCCCACGCGGCTGCGCCGGTCGAGTACGTCGTCGACCGTCATCGCGCCCTCGTGTGTCACCGCATACGAGAACTCGGCGCGCGTCACGTCGAGGCCGTCGGCCACCGGCTCGAGCGGTCGATCCAGCAGGCTCGACGCCACCACCGCGGCCGACTCCAGCCCGAAGCGTTCCACCAGGGACGCCGGAAGCCGGCCGGCCGAACTCGCCTGCCCTGCGTGACCTTCCTGCGCGGCGGGCCCTGCGTGCCTCGCGCGACCTGCCGGCCCTGCCACGGGGTGCCCCGGGGCGCCGACCAACGGAAGCTCCGCGGTCCGGCACGGCCCGCCGGCCAGCCCCGAGCGCTCCACGGCGATGTCGACCGCCTGCTCTGCCATGAGCCGGTATTCGGTCAGCTTGCCGCCGGTGATGGTGATGAGTCCGTTGTCCGAGGTGATCAGGGCGTGCTCGCGGGACAGGTCGGCCGTCCTGTCGGAGTCGGCCGCAGCTCCCGGGCTGCCCGCGTCGGTCAGGTCCACCAGCGGGCGCAGCCCGGCAAACGTGCCCAGGACGTCCTCGCGCCCCAGGCGTGTTTCCAGCGCGCGGTTCATGACCTCCAGCAGGAACTCGATCTCCTCCTCGGTCGACTGCGGCACGTCCGGGACGGGGCCGGGGGCGTCGACGTCGGTCAGCCCGACGTGCAGGCGGCCGAACTGGGTGGGGATCGCGAAGCAGAACCTGTTGGTCTCGCCTGGGACGGGAACGGTCAGGGCGCCGGTCGGATTGCCCAGCGCCGCGGCGTCGATCACCAGGTGGGTGCCCCGGGACGGTCGAACCCGGACCTCGGGGGTGGTCTCGCCGGCCCACACCCCGGTCGCGGCGATGACGGCCCTCGCCGAGAGGGTGAACTCGCGAGTGCCAGCGGTGTCGTCGTCGTCCCGCTCGTCACGGATGGTGACCTGCGTGCCGGTCGCGCCGGTCACCCGCGCCCGGGTGACGATCCGGGCCCCGTGCCCGGCGGCCGTGCGCGCGACGGCGGTGACCAGGCGCGCGTCGTCGACGAGCGCGCAGTCCCAGTTCACGTGGCCGAACCGCAGCCCGTCGCGGCGGACCCCGGGCACGAATCCGGCCACGC
The DNA here is from genome assembly GCF_026011735.1 of Dietzia sp. NCCP-2495. Lineage (GTDB taxonomy): Bacteria > Actinomycetota > Actinomycetes > Mycobacteriales > Mycobacteriaceae > Dietzia. The sequence continues at coordinate 49,520 of NZ_BRVN01000003.1, forward strand.
GGCGGGCGCTGGCGAGGCGTGCGCCGGGCAGGCGGTCGGCCGTCGTTCCGGCAAGGCGCGAGAGCAGTGTGCCGGCCACGAACCCGAGGCCGGGCAGAACCGCGCCGAGCGGTGGGGTGTCGCGGTAGACGGGCACGACCTGGGCGAGCGGGCGCACGAGATGGGGCGCGGTCCGCTCGAGGAGGATGCCGCGTTCGACCGCCGAGCGGCGCGCGATCCCGACGTTGCCGGTGGCGAGATACCGCAGGCCGCCGTGGGCGAGCTTGGATGACCAGCGGCTCGTGCCGAAGGCCAGGTCGTGCGCCTCCAGTAGGACCACCTCGAGCCCACGCGACGCCGCGTCGAGCGCGATGCCGACGCCGGTGATGCCGCCGCCGATCACGACCAGGTCCACGGGGGCATCGGCGCCGCGGGTGCGTAGGTCGGCGAGCTCGCGGGCGCGCCGCGCGGCGGAAAGGGCGGTGTCGGGTGACGGGGGACCGGGGGCGGTGTCGGGCGATGCGGTCATGGAAGCAGGTACCCCCTGATGAGTCGGTGGAGTTCGGCCCGCCACGTGTCGGGGTCGAGCGGCGGGTCGGCGAGCGGCGCGGACAGGACGGTGCCCTGCAGGGCGAGGTACAGCATGGTCGCCGTGGCGGCGGGATCGCGGTCGGTCAGGCGCGGGTCGGCGGAGGCCGCGATCATCTCACGCAGCATGTCGACGAGCGCGCGCTGCGACGTACCGAGCCTGCGCAGGAGGTATTCGCCGAGCATCCCGGTCTCGTGGCGCCGCATGGCCTCGAGCAGCGGATTGGTGCGGACCCGGTCGGCGAGTGTGCACACCAGGTCGACGATCTCGTCGGCGTCGCGCGGGGCGCCGGAATCGAAATGGTGGGAGGCCACGAGGTCGGGTTCCGGGGCGTCCGGGTCCGGGACGTCAGGGTCCGCGGTGCCGGTTCCGGCGGGACCGGGGTGGGCAGCTCCCGGGTTGATGCGCGTCACGGTCTCGGTGAGCTCGCGGGTGAGGAGGTCGGTGAGGAGCGAGGTGGCGTCGGACCAGTGGCGGTACAGCGTCGTGCGGCCCACGCCGGACCGTCGGGCCACCTCGATCATCGTCGTGCGGTCGATGCCCAGTTCGAGGGCGCAGGCGTAGGCGGCCTCGAGCGCGCGGTCGCGTGTGGTGGGCCGGGCCGAGGGGGCGGGCCGGGCTGACGTGGTGCGGTCGGTCACCGGTCCTCCTGTCGGGTCGGCGCGGCGAGATCGGGTCTAGAAACGGAACAGATTTCGTATTAGTGTTCCAGTATGAGCGATTCTGTCTCCTCTGACAATCCCGATCTGCCCGGGACCGGCGTCCCGCTGCCGCCCATGTCCCTGGCGCGCTGGGGCACCGAGGCCGAGGCCAAGGAGCTCAACGAGAGCATCCGCGGCCTGCTCCGCAACGTCCTGGGCGTGACCGCCGACAGCGGCGTCCAGTTCGACCCGGCGGCGGTCACGGCGTCACCGTCGAGACTGGACGACGACGACATCGCCGCGCTGGTCACCCTGGTGGGGAGCCAGAACGTGTCCGTCGAGGACGCCCAGCGCCTGCCGCGTGCCCGGGGCAAGTCCACTCCGGATCTGCTCGCGTGGCGGCTCCGCCCCGAGGTGGACTGTCCCGACGCGGTGGTCGCGCCGGCCAGCGACGACGAGGTGGCCGCACTGCTCGACTGGTGCGGCCGGGAGTCGGTCGCCGTGGTCCCGTTCGGCGGCGGCACCTCCGTGGTGGGTGGGCTCAACCCGGAGGCGGGCCGGCACCGGGCCGTGGTGAGCGTGGACCTGGCCCGGTTCGACTCGCTCGAGTCGATCGACGCCGTCTCCGGCGAGGCCGTCTTCGGTGCGGGCGTCACCGGCCCCCGCGCCGAGGAACTGCTGGCCGAGCACGGCTACTCGCTCGGCCACTTCCCGCAGTCCTTTCCCTATGCCTCGCTGGGCGGCTACGCCATGACCCGCTCGTCGGGCCAGAGTTCCGCCGGGTATGGGCGCTTCGACGAGATGGTCCGCGGACTGACCGTCGTGACGCCGGTCGGGGTGATCGAGGCCAGTCGCGCGCCCGCCTCGGCGGCCGGGCCGGACCTTCGTCAGTGGCTACTCGGCTCGGAGGGCACCTTCGGCGTGTGCACCCGGGTCCGCGTGCGGATCCACCCGGTGCCCGAGGTGGTCCGGCACGAGGCGTTCCGGTTCCCGGATTTCGCGACCGGCGCCGCCGCACTGCGGGCCGTGGAGCAGCAGGGGACCGGGCCCACTGTGATCCGGCTGTCGGACGAGACGGAGACGATGGTCAACCTCGCCACCGCCACGGACTCGATAGGCGAGGGGGCCGCTGCGATGGGCGAGGGGACGGGCGACGACGGGGGTTCCGGCGACGACGGGGGCTCCGGCAACGACGGCGATTCCGGCGGCTGCCTGGCGATCTGCCTGTTCGAGGGCACCGCCGAGCACGCGGAATCGGCGCACGCCGCAACGCGCGCTGTGCTCGAGGCCCACGGCGGCACGTCGCTCGGCGCGGAGCCGGCGCGCTCCTGGGAGCACGGTCGCTTCGGCGCCCCCGTGCTGCGCGACTCACTCCTGGACAACGGCGCACTGGTGGAGACTCTCGAGACGGCCACCGACTGGGCGAACATCGAGCGGTTGCGCGACGCCGTCGTCGTCGCCCTCACCACCTCCCTCGAGGCCAGCGGCACGCCCGCGCTGGTCATGTGCCACATCAGCCACGTCTATCCCACCGGCGCCTCGTTGTACTTCACGGTCGTGGCCGGGCAGCGCGGCGCCGACCCCCTCGCGCAGTGGGCGGCGGCCAAGCGCGCGGCGTCCGAGGCGATCGGCGCGCACGGCGGCACCATCACCCACCACCACGCCGTGGGCGCCGACCACCGACCGTACCTCGCTGCGGAGATCGGCGAGGTGGGCGTGCGGATGCTGCGCGCGGTCAAGACGGCCGTTGACCCGCACGGCGTGTGCAATCCGGGGACACTGATCCCATGAGTGCCGAGGTGGTCGAGCGGACGATCCGGGCCGTCGCCCTGGTGGTCAACCCCGCGGCGGGTGGCGGGAAGGTCGGCGACGTGGCCGATCGCGCGCAGGCGAGGCTGGAGTCGCACGGGATCGCGGTGACGCGGCTCAGTGGTGACAGTGCGGAGGACTCGCTCGCGCTGGCGCGGGAGGCGGTCGCGGGTGACCCCGGCGCCGGTGTTGCCGCGGTCGACGCGCTGGTGGTGTGCGGCGGCGACGGCATGGTCTCGCTCGCCGCCCGCGCCACCGCGCACGCCGACGTGCCGGTGGGCATCATTCCCGCCGGAACCGGTAACGACCTGGCCCGCGACTATCAGATCCCGCTCGGCGACCCCGAGGCGGCCGCGGACGTGGTGGCCGCCGGACTCGTCGAGGTGGTGGACCTGGGGCGGGCGACGCCCGACGGCCGGGAACCGCAGGTGTTCGCCTCGGTCCTGTGCGCGGGACTGGATTCCAAGGTCAACCGACGCGTCAACGAGATGCGGGTGCTCAGCGGGCCGCTGCGGTACGTGATCGCTGCGCTACTCGAGTTCCCGTTCTATCGGCCACGACGATTCCGCATGACGTTCGACGCGGGACTGCCGAACGAGGAGACCGTGGAGACCGAGGTCCTGCTCAGCGCGTTCGCGATCACCCGCAGCTACGGCGGGGACATGCTCATCGCGCCGGATGCCGACCGGTCCGACGGACTTCTCGACGTGGTGTACGTGCTGGAGGTGGGCCGGACCCCCAAACTCCGGTTCGCCCGGCACTTCTCCAAGATCTTCTCCGGTCGCCACGTCGGGTTGGACGGTGTGGAGTCGCGGCGGTGCCGGACCGTGCGGATCGAGACGCCGGACGTGGTGCCGTCGGATGTCGAAGCGTTCGCGGACGGTGACGCCGTCAGTGCGCTGCCCGTCACCGTCGAGGTGCTGCCGGGTGCGGGGCGGATCCTCGTTCCGGGACGGTAGCGGACAGTCACATCAGTCACTTATTTCACACAAATAACTGCAGGTCACAGGAGTTTCGACTTCATCTACCTCATGGGCCAATCGGTTCGCTTCAGGCTCGCCGAGAAGGCATGATCACCTCCATGCGCTCAAGGCTCATCACGTCACTCGCGACCCTTGTCGTCACCTCCGCCACCCTGATCGGTGGTGGCATGGCGACCGCGTCCGCCCAGTCGGTAGAGGCCGCGCTACCGCCACAGATCGCCTCTCAGGTCGAGGGCTTCACGTCCCAGGTGCGGGCCGCACTCCCTCCGGATGTGTGGGCGGCGGCCGGCTCCAGCGGGATGGCGTACCAGGACATCTCCGGCGGTCTGCGCGACGGGATCATCAACGAGATCAACGGCTACCGCGCCTCGCGCGGACTGGTGACCCTCGCGCCGAACGCCGCCCTGGACCGCGAGGCCCAGGCGTGGGCGAACCGCCTGGCGGCGGAGGACAGGGTCTACCACAACACCGGCCTGATCGACCGCGGCTTCGGCGAGAACATCGTCGCGGCGGGTACCTACTGTGGCCCGGTGTGTCTGGTGGACCTGTGGAAGAACTCTCCCGGCCACAATGCGAACCTCCTCGAGGCGGGTTACCGCTCAGCCGGAATGGGCATCGCTTACGGTGGAGGGAAAGTTTTCGTGGTACACAACTTTTCGTACTGATCCGGGCGGGAGTCCGCTCGCGCTCCGGATAGTCAGGCCACGCGCGCCCGACCCGATGAGACGAGGGAGACCATGTCCGAACGGATCACGCGAGCACTGAGGCTCAAGACAGACCCAGGGGTGTTCCTGACGACGGTGGGGATCATCCTCGCCTTTGTCGTCATCACCTTCCTGGCCGGCGACTGGGTGGGCAGGGTCTTCGGCACCGCCTCCGGGTGGATCATGACCAACCTCGGGTGGTTCTACATCTTGGGCGTCACGACCTTCCTCGGTTTCCTCATCTGGGTGGCGATGAGCCGCTTCGGCCATGTCCGGCTGGGCGGCGACGACGAGGAGCCCGAGCACTCCACACTCACCTGGTTCGCGATGCTCTTCGCGGCCGGTATCGGCTCGATCCTCATGTTCTGGGGCGTCGCCGAACCCATCTCGCACTTCGCCGCCCCGCCGCGCGGGAACGTCGAACCGGGGACGGTCGACGCCGCCCAGGAGGCGATGGCGTTCACGCTGTACCACTTCGGCCTGCACACGTGGACGATCTTCGCGTTGCCGTCCCTGGCGTTCGCCTACTTCATCTACAAGCGCAAGATGCCGCCGCGGCTGAGCTCGATCTTCGCCCCGCTGCTCGGCGACAAGATCTTCGGCCCCATCGGCAAGACCATCGACATCGTGGCCCTCATCGGCACCGTGTTCGGCGTGGCCACCTCGGTCGGCCTGGGCACGCTGCAGATCAACGCCGGACTGAACGAGCTGTTCGGCATCGAGATGTCGCCGTTCGTCCAGGTCCTCACCATCGCGATCGTCACCACGGTCGCCTGCATCTCCGTGGCTCTCGGCCTGGAGAAGGGCATCAAGCGCCTGTCGAACGCCAACATCGTCATGGCGGTCGCCCTGCTGATCTTCATCCTGGTCACCGGTCCCACGCTGTTCCTGCTCAAGGGCACGGTCGAGTCGCTGGGCGTGTACCTCACGGCCCTGCCGGAGCTGGCGTTGTGGAACAACGTCTTCCCGGCGAGCGACGACCTGGCGTCGTGGCAGAACACGTGGACAGTCTTCTACTGGGCGTGGACCATCACCTGGTCGCCGTTCGTCGGCATCTTCATCGCCCGTATCAGCCGCGGCCGCACGATCCGCGGGTTCGTGTTCGGTGTCCTTGGCCTGCCGGTGGCGTTCTCGGTCCTGTGGTTCGGCATCTTCGGCATGGCGTCGTTCCACATCGAGCTGTTCGAGGGCGGTGGACTGGCCCAGAAGGTCTCGGTCGAGGGCGACATCCCGGGCGCGCTGTTCGGGTTCCTGTCCCACTATCCGCTCGCGACCCTCCTCTCGGGCCTCGCGGTGGTGCTGGTCGTGGTCTTCTTCACCACGTCGGTCGACTCGGCGGCGATGGTCGTGGACATGATCGCCTCGGGTAAGGACGACGAGGTCCAGGCCTCCCCCGCGCACCAGCGCGTCATCTGGGCCGTGCTCATGGGCGCGGTCGGCGCGACGATCCTCGCGGGCACCGGCGAGGGTGGCCTCACCGCGTTGCAGGAGGTCATCACGGTGATCGGTCTGCCGTTCTTCGTGATCGCCTTCGTGATGATGTTCAGCCTCGTCAAGGGGCTCCGCGACGACATGGGCGAGCGCCTGCCCACCGTCACCCGGCAGTGGGATCGCGCCTACTCGCCGGAGGAGCTCGAGGTGCAGGAGGAGGCGCCCTCTCCCGAGCCGGTCCACCCGCTGCACCAGATCCCGGACCCCGACAACGGGGTCGAGGAGGACGACGGGGCGCCCGCGGCGTCGTCCACGGCCACGTCCGCGACGGATCAGGAGCCGAACTCCGACCGCTAGTGTCCCCGCACGTCGAGCATCGTCATGCCGGCGTGCATCTCCCAGACGAGGATCTCCGCGCCGTCGTCGCCCGCCGTCACGCGCCGCCCGCCCGACGCCGTCATGCGGGCGGCGTCGCCGGTCTCGAGGACACCCTCGCCCTCGAGCGCCACTGAACCCACCGGGACGTAGAGGTGCAGGTAGGGCGCGTCGGGGAGGGTGATGGTGTGCCCGGGCGCGAGCCGCGAGGCGAGGAGGGCCGACGTCCGGTTGCGGATCCGGATGGCGGCCTCGTCGCCGTAGGTATCAAGTCCTCCGGCGACGACGACGAGGGAGTTCGCCAGCGCTCCGGGGTCGATCTCGAGCTGTTCGTATCCGGGGTCTCCACCGGCCTCGTCGGGCACGACCCACATCTGGACGAGGTGGACGGGCTCGACGTGAGCGGGGTCCTGCTGGATCGTGCCGTCGCGCCAGGCGTCGTTGCGCTCGGAGTGCAGGATCCCGGAGCCGGCGCTCATCCGCTGGGCGAGCCCGGGGTAGATGATCCCGCTGTGTCCCTCGGAGTCCTGGTGGACCAGTGAGCCCGACAGGACCCAGGTGACGATCTCCATGTCGCGGTGGCCGTGGGTGTCGAAGCCGCTGCCGGCGGCGATCCGGTCGTCGTTGTTGACGAGCAGACGTCCGAAGTGGGTGTTCATCGGGTCCTGCTGGCGTCCGAAGGAGAAGGAGTGGCGGGACTCCAGCCAGCCGCCGCTGTCCCGGCTCCGGGAGCGGGAACGGTGGATCTTCACGGACGGGGTCAGCATGATCGGCCTCCAAACTGGGTGATGCGTCAACTATATCACGGTGCCGGAATGTGATCTTCCCTACCTGTACCGATCGCTCCAGCAAGGACTGTTCCGCGTCCCGGGTTCCGGCCCATCGCAGGTGAGCGGCACGGGGTCGCCGGGTGCTGCCCGGCCGATCCCGGGAGTGTTCCGTGTGGCTTCGGTGGACGCGACGTGGGCGGGCTGCTTGAGTGCGGTGGGTCCGGACGTGCGTCCAGTACGCATGTCCAGAAACTTTCGCCAAATTTTGGTGCCGCGTCATCGGGAGTTCTATAGTGATGACCGTCACACCGGGTAGGAGGAGTTCCGATGCTGCAGAACGCTCTCATCACCACGCTCCGCGTGGGTGTCGCGACCACCAACGAGGTGGCTCATCTCGTCGTGGACAACACCCTCGGTCGGATGCTCGACACGAATCCCGACAAGGTCAGATAGGGCCTTCGGCCGGTCCTCGGTCGAACCAGGTGAACGCACTTTGCGTCCCGCACCCGCGTGATGTGCGACGCACCGGGGTCAGCCTGGGCGCCTACCGGCCCTGACGTGGCCTAGTCTGTTCGGCATGTCGGACAACCCCTTCGGTCGGGTCATCACCGCGATGGTGACCCCCATGCATGATGACGGTTCGATCGACTTCGACGGCCTCAAGTGCCTCGCGGTCCATCTCGCCGACAACGGCCACGACGGTCTCCTGGTCAACGGCACCACCGGAGAGTCCGCCACGACCACCGATGACGAGGACTACGACTGTGTGGCCGCCGTCGTCGAGGCGGTCGGCGACCGGGTCAAGGTCATGGCCGGCTGCGGCACCAACGACACCGAGCACTCGATGCGTGCGGCCCGGGAGATGGCCGCCCGGGGCGCGGACTCGCTGCTCGTAGTAACGCCGTACTACAACAAGCCGACGCAGCACGGGATCGTCGAGCACTTCCGCATGGTCGCCGAGGCCGGGGGCCTGCCGGTCATGGCGTACGACATCCCGGGCCGGACCGGTACCGCGCTGGCCACCGAGACCATTCGTCGCCTCGCGGAGATCCCGCTGCTCAAGGCGGTCAAGGACGCCAAGGGTGACCTGTTCGAGGCGAGCCGACTCATGGCCGAGACCGATCTGATGTGGTTCTCGGGCGACGACGTGCTCAACCTCGCCCACCTCGCGCAGGGCGCCGTCGGCGTGGTCTCCGTGGTCGGCCACGTCGCCGGGAACGAGTACCGCGCGATGATCGAGGCGGTCGACGCCGGCGATCTGCCCCGGGCCCGCGAGATCCATACCCGTCTCATCCCAGCCGTCGACGCCGTCATGCACACGTCGCAGGGGGCCATCCAGGCCAAGGCGGCGCTGAAGATGCAGGGGATCATCGCCTCCGACCGCCTGCGGATGCCGTTGCTCCAGGGGCCGGCCGAGCACCAGGAGAAGCTGCGCGCGGGACTGCAGGCCTCGGGGCTCGCCTGAGTCCCGGCCCCGCCTGAAGGGACGTACCCGCCGTCTGCCGCGACCGGGCAGTGCCCGGCAGCGCGGCGCCCGGCGGCGAGTCAGCCGAAGGCGACCATCTCACTGCACCGCCGCCACAGCTGCGCGGCGACCGCGGGGTCGTGTGAGCGTCGCGTCGACCAGGTGATCTCCGGGTGGCCGCGCAGGCCGCCGACCCTGTCGGGCCCCACGAACGCCCCGCCCGCGATGTCGGTGACCGTCGCCGCGTACAGCACGGGCAGTGCCCCCTGGTCCGGGGTCAGGCCCGCGCCGGGGATCGAGTTGCCCAGCTGGAAGAACTTGTCCAACAGTGGCCGGCCACTCTGCCGGATGAGCTCGGTGGCCGTGTATCCCGGGTGCGCGGCGACCGACCGCACCGGCGATCCCGCGCGCTCCAGATGCCGTTGCCATTGATAGGCGAGCATGAGGCACGCCAGCTTGGAATTGCCGTACGCGCGCATGGGGCCGTAGCCCGAGCGCTCCATGCTCAGGTCGTCGGTGTCGATGCGACCCCACAGGTGCGCCAGCGAGGCCAACCACACCACCCGATCGGTCACCACGGGCTCCAGTCCCAGTGTCAACGCGTGGTGGCCGAGCGCGTTCACGCCGAACTGCATCTCGTGCCCCTGTGCGGTGAGCGAGTGGGGGATGTTCATCAGCCCCGCGTTGTTGACGAGCACGTCTATCCGGTCGAGTTCGGGATCCGAGGTGACGGCCCGGACGAACCCGGCCACCGAGTCGAGGTCCGCCAGGTCGAGGCCGCGCACCAGCGTCCGTTCCCGCGACGCGGTGGGGAGCGACGCCCGTGCAGCCTCCGCCTTCGCGGTGTCCCGGCAGGCCATGACCACTCGCGCCCCCCGCTCGGCGAGTGCCGCGGTGGTGGCGAATCCGATGCCGGCGTTGGCTCCGGTCACGATGACGGTGCGGCCGGTCTGGTCCGGGATGGCGGTTGCGTTCCACCGGTTGGAGCGAGTCATGAACGTCAGTTAACCAGTCGCGCCTCCGGCCTGGGGACGCCAGATGTGGTAACGCGGGGATGTCAATCGCGATGTTCTTGTGACACACTCGTCGGGGACTTAGTGGTCCCATCAGTCACACGTGACTCCACCCGCTGTCTAACCCGGAGTACCTTCCATGACGCTCGATCGCCGTTCCTTCCTCCGTCGTGCGGGCCTCGGCGCCGCAGGCGCCGGCGCCGTCGCCGCGGGCCTCGCGCCTGTCGCCGGCGCGCAGTCCGTGGTCCCCGAGGCCCTCGGTGGCCTCCCCGGTGCGGGCGCCGGCGTGCCGATCGGCACCGTGCTCGACTACGCCTCCGGCCCGCCGAGCGGCGCCGCTGTCCGTGCCGCCGGACACCTGGGTGCCGTGCGCTACTGCTCCGAGCGTCGTCCGGGTTCGGAGTGGATGACCGGCAAGCCGCTGCTGCGCCGCGAGGTCGACGATTTCCACGCGCACGGTCTGAGCGTGGTCTCCTGCTACCAGTTCGGCAAGGGCGAGACCGCCGACTGGAAGGCAGGCGCCGCGGGCGGCGACCATCACGCCCCGATCGGAATCCGGATCCACCGCGCCGCCGGCGGCCCCGCCGGCGTGCCGATGTACGTCGCGATCGACGACAACCCCACGCAGTGGCAGTTCGACCACCAGATCGCCCCGTACCTGGAGCGCTGGAACGCCCACCTCCGTGGCGCGGGCATGTCCCTGGGCGTCTACGCCAACGCGCCCACCATCGACCGTTGCCGCGGGCGCGGTCTCGGACGCTACTTCTGGCAGCACGACTGGGGCTCCGGCGGACGCCTCAACCCCGCCGCCGCCATCCACCAGAAGGCCGGCAAGCAGTGGGCCGTGGGAGGCGTGATGAGCGACATCAACGATGTCTACTCGGTCGACTACGGCCAGTGGGAGCCAGTCGATCTTGCCAAGATCGCCCAGGCCGCGGCCGGAAGCCTCGCCTGAGGGGACGGGTGAGGCGGACCGCCTTTCCCCGGTGCGGATGACACCGGAGGGGCCGTCGTCCCGGCGCCGAGTGGATGAGCGGGAAGCCGCTGCTGCGCCGCGAGGTGGACGACTTCCGCGCCCACGGCCTCAGCATGGTCTCCTGCTACCAGTACGGTCGCGCCGAGACCGCCGACTGGAAGGGCGGGGCCGGCGGCGCGGATACCCACGCGCCCGTCGGTATCCGGATCCATCGCGAGGCCGGCGGTCCGGGCGGTGTTCCGATGTATGTCGCGATCGACGACAACCCGACGTGGTGGCAGTTCGAGAACCAGATCGCCCCGTACCTCGAGCGGTGGCGCCACCATCTGGGCGGCGCCGGTATGAAGCTCGGCGTGTACGCCAACGCTCCCACCATCGACTGGTGTCGTGGCCGCAACCTCGGCGAGTACTTCTGGCAGCACGACTGGGGCTCGAACGGGCGGCTCAACCCGCACGCCACCATCCACCAGTTGCCGGTCAAGCAGCAGGTGACCGTGGGTGGTGTGGTGTCGGACCTGAACCGCGTCTACGCGCTCGACTACGGCCAGTGGTGGCCGATCGACCCGGCCGCCCTCGCGCAGTCGGCGCTCGGCAGCCAGAGCTGACCCGCGCCCCGGCATCGACCCACGAACGCCGCTGACCTGGGGTGCCCTGCACGCTGCGTGCAGGGCACCCCAGTTCAGAGCCTATTTTCAGGCGGAGGCTGAAGCGGGCCGCCCGGCCCGGCAGCTCACTCGACGGTGATCTCGCCCATCGCCCCCCACGTTTCGCCCTCGAGCGTGGTGTTGAGGATCCGTGGGGTGCGCTGCAGGTACTGGGCCGCGGAGCCGGTGAACTCCTTGAAGTGGGCGGAGCCCACGTGCTCGGCGGGGGCGTTGCCGTCGCGGAACGCCTCGCACAGCAGGAACTCGGTGGGCGTCTCGGTGGAGCGGTACCAGTCGAACCACAGGTTGCCGGGCTCGGCGCGGGTGGCCTCGGTGAACTGGCGGGTGATCTCGAGCCAGGTGTCGGCGTGTTCGGGTTTGACGTCGAAACGGACGTTGATGAGCATCATGCTCCCATCATGCCGTGTTTTCCGACCGGTGCGACTCGACCCCCGCGACGGCGCAGGCCTACCCTGGGTGGGGTGACCATCGAGCTGAGCATCGAGAACCCGTGCGTGCCGCAAGCGGAGGCCGACTCCTCCGTGCGTGCGGTCTGGAACCAGTTGTCGCTCGACGCGACCTCCAGCCGCAACGAACCGCTGATCGCCGGCCTCGTCCTGGACCTCATCGACGGGTGCGATGACCTGGGTGAATCCCTCGCCCGACTGGCGGCCTCGCGCATCGCGACGCCGGAGATCGGCCGGCACGTGCTGGAGAAGGAGATCCGCGCCGTCCTGGTGGAGCACCCGCAGGTCCTCGAGGCGGTGGCCGAGGACCTCGTGGTGAGCTACGAGCGCAACCCGGCGTACCCGAACTACCTGGTGCCGTACCTGTTCGCCAAGGGGTTCCTCGGCCTGCAGATCCACCGCGTCGCCCACGAGATGTGGAACTCCGGCCGCGTCATGGCGGCCTCGTTCCTGCAGAGCCGCAACTCCGAGGTGTTCGCGATGGACATCCACCCCGCGGCCCGCGTGGGGTCGGGCATCCTGGTGGACCACGCCACGGGGATCGTCATCGGCGAGACCTGCGTGATCGGCGACGGTGTGTCGATCCTGCAGGGCGTCACCCTCGGTGGCACCGGGAACGAGGACGGCGACCGTCATCCCAAGATCGGCTCGGGCGTGCTGCTGTCGGCGGGATCGATCGTGCTGGGCAACGTCCGCGTGGGTGACTGTGCGAAGGTCGCCGGTGGATCCGTGGTCCTGCACGAGGTGCCGGCGCACACGACCGTCGCCGGGGTCCCCGCCAAGGTCGTCCGTCGTCACGCCGACTCGATCGTGCCGGCCGACGCGATGGACCAGGACATCACGATGGACGCGGGCTTCGAGCTGGACCGGGAGTTCGACGCCGACGCCTGATCAGGCGGCCTACTTCGAGGAGCGGTGAACGATGCGCGTTCTTGTCGTGGACGACGAGCCGTCGATCCGGGAGAGCCTGCGCCGTGGGCTGGTCGCGGGCGGCTGGACCGTCGACACCGCGCCCGACGGCGAGATCGGGTTGGAGATGGCCTGCGACGAGGGCTACGACGTGGTGGTCCTGGACATCATGATGCCGCGTCGCAACGGCTACGAGGTCGTCCGCGAGATGCGTCGCCGCGAGGTGTGGACGCCGGTGCTCATGCTCACCGCGAAGGACGGCGAGTACGACCAGGCAGACGCGTTCGACCTCGGTGCCGACGACTATCTGATCAAACCGTTCTCGTTCGTGGTCCTCGAGGCGCGGCTGCGCTCGCTGGTGCGTCGCGGCGCCCCCGAACGTCCCTCGACGTTCCAGGCCGGGGATCTCACCGTGGACCCCGCGGCGCGGGACGTGCGGCGCGGCGACGAACGGATCACCGTGACCGCGCGGGAGTACTCCGTGCTGGAGTACCTGATCAGGAACCGTAACCAGGTGGTGTCGAAGGAGCAGATCCTGCGGGCGGTCTGGGACGCGGCGTACGACGGCGACGACAACATCGTCGAGGTCTACATCGGCTACCTGCGCCGCAAGATCGACGCACCGTTCCGGGCCCACGCGATCGAGACCGTCCGCGGCCAGGGCTACCGCCTCGTGGACAGCACCACCGGCACCTAGTTCCCCCGGCCGCAGCCGCTCCTGACCGCAGCCGCTCCTGACCGCTGAGCCGTCACTCCGGTACGTTTTTGCGGCGTCTCTCCTGGGGAAACGATGACCGGAGTGACGGCGCACCGAGTTAGAGCTCGTCGTCTTCCGTGTGGTCGAACTGCTCGGCCGGCAGCTCCACCACGAATCGCGCCCCGCCGCCGGGGGCGTCCTCGACGCGGACCTCTCCGCTGTGTGTGCGCGTGATCTCGGCGACGATCGCCAGTCCGAGTCCCGACCCGCCACTGCCCCGCGCGCGATCGGCGTCCAGGCGGGCGAATCGGTCGAAGACGGTCGCCCGCTGGGCCGGCGGAACCCCCTCGCCGTCGTCGTCGACATACACCACGGCGCGCGGTGCGGACGGCTGCGTGCGGTCGACGGTGAGCTGCAGGGACAGGCGCTCCCGCGCGTGGCGACGCGCGTTGTCGACGAGGTTGCGCACCACGCGCTGGAGGGCGTCGGGATCGCCGACCAGGCGCGCCGGTTCGACCGACACCTCCACTTTCAGACCGGTCTCGCGGCCCAGCCCCCGCGCACGGATCGCCTCCGACAGGACGATGTCGTCTAGGTCCACGTCGTCGCGACGCAGCGGGGCCCCGCGCTCGTCGTTCTTGGCGAGCAGGAGCAGGTCCTCGACCATCAGACGCATCCGCTTGACCTCGGGCAGGAGCAGGGTGTCGACGGTCTCCACGTCGACCGGGGTGCCCGAGGTGGAGGACAACTCGAGCATGGTCGACAGCGTGGACAGGGGACTGCGCAACTCGTGCGAGGCATCACCGACAAAGGCCACCTGGGCGGTGCGCGCGGCATCGAGGCGGGCGAGCATGGCATTCATCGTCTGGGCGAGGCGGGCGATCTCGTCCTCGGTCTCGGGCACGGGGACGCGCTCGCCGCGGCCGGAGGTGGAGATCTCGGCGACGCGGGAGCGGATGTTCTCCACCGGCCGCAGCGCGCGGCCCATCGCGTAGTAGACGAACGCAGCCGTGACCAGGCCCGCGACCGGCACAAATGACAGGAACAGGATCGCGCCCGTGCCCAGCAGGGCGTCGTAGCGGTCGGTGATGGTGCCGACCTCGACCGTCATGGGGATGCCGCCCACGTTCGTCCCGACGGAGGTGACGCGCAGGTCGGTGCCGTCAGGCAGGCGGAGTTGGTGCTCGGTAGTCTCCCCGACGGCCGGGGCGGGCAGCGCCCCGATGTCCTCGAGCCCCCGCATCACCTGGCCGGCGACGATCCGGTCGCCGGGGGCGACGATCCGGATGAAGTCCACGCCGGACATCGGCTCGCTGACGATCTGGAGCGCCGACTGTGGGCCCCGCGCGGCGAGCTGCCCGGCCACGTCAACTGCGCGCTGCTGGTCGACCCGGTCGATCGTGCCGTGGACGGCCGAGCGCAGCATCAGCCACGCGCCGCCCGCGGCGCCGGCCAGGACGAGCATGACGATCGCGGCGGCGATCACCGTCGTCGCGACACGGACGGGCCAGCGGTGGGGCGTGGCGAGCGCGTCTCGGGTCAGGGGCACGCCTTACATTGTGCGGCGGGAACGGCCTCGCGTGCCGGGGTGGGTTAGCGCCGGGCTGCGGGACGGGCTGCGGGACGGGGTGCGTGCCGGCGTGCCGGACCGGGCGAGAGGCCGGGCCAAAACTAGAACACGTGCTAGCGTCGCTGGGGTGAGGGAATCGGAGTACAAGGGGCCGGAAGCACGGTTGGGCATCACGTGGGCCGAGCCCGAACCCGGGAAACTCCGGTGGAACCAGCCGGTCGGGGAGCAGATGCTCGACCCGGAGGGGCGTTTCGCGACCGGCAGCCTGGCGCTGCTCGTGGATTCGGGCCTGGGTTCGGTCAACCACCGTCGCAGGCCGGCGGGGATGTGGACCGTGTCCACGGAGTTGCGCGTGGACCTGTTGTCGACGCCCCGCGCGGGCTCGACCGGCCTGGACGTGCGCACGGAGCACCTGGGTGGGGACGGTCGCTGCCTCACGACGCGGGGTGATGTGGTGGACGACGACGACACCGCGCTCGCCGCAGCACTGGTCAAATCCATGGAACTCGAGATCAGCTGGGACCCGGACGAGTTCGACGACGAGCCGCCCTGGCCTTCTCGGCTCGCGCCGGGACGACTGGCTGACGTGCTGTGCGTGACCTTTGCGCACTCTGCTGACGGTCCCGGGGGCACGCGTGCGGTCGAGGCCGTGGTGGCGCCGGAGCCCGAGTTGGCCAACCCGCTCGGCAATCTGCACGGCGGCGTGTTCGCGGCGGTGGCCGAACTGGCGGGCGCGGCGGTGTTCCCGCACGAGCGGGAGGTCTCGTCGTCGTCCCTCGACGTGCGCTACATCCGACCGATCCCGCTGGACGGGCCGGTCACGGTGCGTGCGGAGACCGTCCACGAGGGCCGGAACTGGGGGATCGCCCGGGTCTCCAGTTGTGACGAGCGCGGCCGCGTGTGTGCAATGGCGTCGGTCACTGTCTACGGCCAGAAGTAGTTGTCGCGCCCACAATCTCGTAGTCTGATTTGCCGTGGCCGCCCTGTGGCGGCCGGTACAGCAGCTGAGGCATGACATTCGAGTAGGGGGACGGACGTGAAGATCGGCATCATCCTGGGGAGCATCCGCGAGGAGCGTTCGGGCGAGTCCGTGGCGCAGTGGGTGGCGGACCGGGCGGCCTCGCGTGAGGACGCGACGTACGAACTGGTCGATCTGAAGTCCTTCGACGTTCCTCTGCTCACCTCGGCCACCGTGCCCGGTGCGGCGAACAAGCAGTACGAGGACGAGCGCGTCACCCGCTGGAGCCAGGCCATCGATTCCTACGACGGCTTCGTCTTTGTGACCCCCGAGTACAACCACAGTGTCCCCGGCGGACTGAAGAACGCCTTCGACTCGCTCGGCAACGAGTGGGCCGACAAGGCCGTTGCGTTTGTGTCCTACGGGGCCGAGGGCGGCGTGCGCGCGGTGGAGCACTGGCGGCAGATAGTGGCCAACTTCCATATGTACGGCGTGCGTCAGCAGATCTCGCTGAGCCTGTTCACCGAGTTCGGCCCCGAGGGCGTCACGCCCGTCGAGCGCCGGAACGACGAGATCACGACGCTGTTCGAGCAGCTCGAGAAGGCCACGCGCCGCGCGATGGCGACCACCGCCTGACCTACGCGGACACCACAGGCATCAGCAGCCCGCCCCCGCGATCGCGGGGGCGGGCTGCTGTGGTGATGTGCTCAGGACCCGGCTGATCGGCCGGTGCCGGGATCGACCCAGCTTTCCGGCCGGTGCCGGAAGCGGGTCAGTTCAGGGCGGCGAGCGCGGCGTCGTAGTCCGGCTCGGTGGTGATCTCGTCGACGAGCTGGGTGTAGAGGACCTTGCCCTCGGTGTCGAGCACGACGACGGAGCGGGCGTTGAGGCCGGCCAGCGGACCGTCGTTCATCTTGACGCCGTAGTCGGTGGCGAAGGAGCTGCGGAAGGTCGAGCCGGTGGAGACGTTCTCGATGCCCTCGGCGCCGCAGAAGCGGGCGGCCGCGAACGGCAGGTCCGCCGAGACGTTGATGACCGCGGTGCCCTCGAGGCCGGCGGCCTTCTCGTTGAAGGTGCGGACCGACGTGGCGCAGACGCCCGTGTCGACACTCGGGAAGATGTTGAGGACGACCTTCTTGCCGGCCAGCGACTCGGAGGTGACGGCCGAGAGATCGGAGCCGACGAGGTCGAACGCCGGAGCGGTGGAGCCGACGGCGGGGAGCTCGCCGGACGTGGTGACGGGATTGCCCTTGAATGCGGTGGTTGCCATGCCTTCCGTTCTACCGGACGGCGGGCGTCAGCGGGGTAGGGCGACGTGCACCGAGAGGTCGTCGGGCACCCCCTTGACCCCGCCGCGACGGAACGTCCGCTTGGGCCTGGTCGGGACCCGCTCCGGATCCAGACCCGCGCGGGTGGTCTCGCTGATGAGGATCTCGCTGGTCCCGGCCTTTTCCGCCAGTCTCGCGGCAATGTTCACGTCGGTGCCGAGATAGTCGTCCCCGATCCGTCGCGGGTACCCGGTGTGCACTCCCACCCGGAGCGAGGGGGTCCACCCCGAGACCTCGACCTCGGCGACCCCGGCGAGGCAGTCCACAACCGCGTCGAGTGCGAGGGCGGGGGACGGGAACACGGCCATCATCCCGTCGCCGAGCCGCTTTACTACGGTGCCCCGGTGCTCGCGTACCCGCGGTTCGGTCGCGGCGGCGACCCGACGGAGGAGGACGAGCGCGTCCTCGTCACCCGCGCGCATCGCCCAGTTCGAGAAGCCGACGATGTCGGTGAACACGATCGTCACCTCGCGCGTGCCACCGCCCCGTCCCGCCCGCTCGCGCAGTGCGTGCCAGACTTGCAACCCGCCGAGCGTCATCTCACGGGTGGCCGTGGGGTGGTCGTCGAACAGGCGGCCCGCCACCCGGGCGATCGTCCCGGCTCCGTCCCGCCCCGCGGCCGAGAGGGGATCCCCGAACCCCGCATCACCCGGCAGTGCCCGACGGACCCGCCGCACGAGGTCGACCGACGACGGGTTGCGGTTGACCTCGCGGCTCCGGTCGGCCACCTGCGCGGCCACCTCTCGTGCGCGGGCCCAGCGCGGTGACGGATCCGGAGGGAGGTCCGGTGACGCTTCCGGTGGCTGTTCCGGGGTGGAGTCCGGTGACGGTTCCAGGGAAGGAGAGGTCATGCGGGAGATGCTAGGTCGGCCGCGGTCGCCACGGGGACCGGTCGCCACGGGGATTGGTCGCCACGGTGACCGGTCACATCGGCGGAACCGACACGCCGGTCTGGTCCACGGCCCGCCACAGGTACCAGGACGCGACCGACCGGTACGGGGCCCACGCCTCGGCGTGCTCGGCCATCTGCGCGGGGGTGGCCCTGGCATCCAGCCCCAGCACCAGCTCGAAGCCGCGTCGGACACCGGCATCTGCCAGCGGGAACACATCGGGTCTGTCCAACAGGAAGATCAACTGCATCTCCGCCGTCCATCGGCCTATCCCGCGGACAGAGGTCAGGGAGTCGATGACCTCGTCGTCGTCATACCCGCGCAGCACCTCCAGGGTGGGGATCCTCCCCACCCGCACCGCGTCGGCGAGATCGCGGAGGGCGGCCACCTTGGGCCGCGAGATGCCGCAGGCCCGGAGCTCCTCGTCGGACAGGGCCGCGACCAGCGCCGGATCGAACTGACGGTGCGGTGCCCCGCTGGTTTCCGCCTCGCTGGTTCCCGGCCCGGAGGTGCTCGGCACGGCGGTGCTCGCCCGCTCGCGCAGGCGACCGGCGATCGTCGCGGCGGCCTTGACCGACAACTGCTGCGACAGGATCGACGACGCAAGGCGGTCGAACAGCGTGTGCTCGCCGACGTCGGGGGGTGGGGTGAGGGTGCAGGGACCGACCGAGTTGATGTGGATTCTCAGGAAGTTATCGGCCTGCCGGAGGTATCGAACGGCCGTGACCTTGTCGTATCCTACGGGCATGTCGTGCACGCTACGCGCGTACGACCGTGACCGGTGTGGCCGGATCGTCGCCTGCGTAACGGCGGAGCCGTGATCGTCGATAACAGGGGGGTCACGACATCGCTTGGGAGGGAACCGTTTTAGTGGGCAAGACACAGAAGCGTTTCGCCGCGGTCATCGCGGCCGCTGCAGTTTCGATGGGTATGGGAGTGGGAACCGCGTCGGCGGGGTCGGCGGAGATGCCGACCGGCGCCGCTCTGTACAACGGCGCGGTGATGCTCGGGTGCCAGACCCTCGAGCAAGCACAACTCCCGATGTGCTCGAACGTCGAGGCGCTCAACACCGACGATCCGGCGATCCTGACCGTCAATCCGTTCACGACCGACATCGTCATCCTCGGAGCCGGTTTGACCGACGACGGTCAGATTCAGCCCGTCCTCGAGGAGCGGCTGCGCGCCGGATATCGGCTCGCCACCGAGTACCCGACCTCGCGGATCATCGTCACGGGCGGAGTGCCGAAGAACGGACGGACCGAGGCCCGCGCGATGGGCGACTGGCTGCGCGGCGCCGGGATCGCCCCGCACCGGATCACCGAGGAGGGCAACTCCAACTCGACGGTGCAGAACGCGCAGTTCACCGACCAGATCTTCCGTGAGCGCGGCACCACCGGTGCCGTCGTGGTGACCAACGACTTCCACCTCAACCGCGCGGTGCTCAACTTCCGCCAGGCGGTTGACGGCCGCATCCCGGTGACCGGCGTCGTGGCCCGGGGCTGATCAAGGTTTCCGACCCGCAGCTCGGCGGGATCGCCGGATGGGCCGTCGGCGTGATGGACACGCTCGGCGGGCCCGGCGCCGCAATCATCGTCGGGCTGGAGAACGTCTTCCCGCCCATCCCCAGCGAGGTCATCCTCCCGCTGGCGGGTTTCTCCGCGGCGCAGGGGACGTTCAGCGTGGTCGCGGCGGTGCTGTGGACGACCCTCGGGTCGGTCGTCGGTGCCGTCGTGGCCTACGGGCTGGGGTTCTGGCTCGGCGCGGAGCGGGTCCGCGCATTGTTCGGCCGGATCCCGCTGATGGAGGTCCGGGACTTCGACACGGCCGAGGGCTGGTTCGACAGGCACGGTGTGGCCTCGGTGTTCTTCGGCCGCATGGTGCCTGTGGTGCGCAGCCTCATCTCGATCCCTGCGGGCGTGGCGCGCATGAACTTCCTGTTGTTCCTCGCGCTCACCGCCGGGGGCAGTCTGATCTGGAACACGATCTTCGTGGTGGGAGGCTACCTACTGGGCGGCCAGTGGCACCGCATCGAGTCGGTCGCCGGCTGGTTCTCGAACGCCGTGGTGGTCGCCATCATCGCGGTGGCCGTGGTGTTCTTCGTCCGTCGGATTCTGCGGAAGCGGGCGACGCGCCGGTCCGACCACTGATCGGAGCGGGGGCGGGCTCTGATCGGCGCCGCGGCGGGCGAGCGGGAACATCCGGAGCACTCCGCTAGTTGCATGATGTAACAGCAAAGCCGAGGAGGAGCCCGTGTCCGTAGTTCGCCAGGTTGTCCCGCTCGGTGCACAGTGGCCGGGTATCGACCCGTTCCTGTTCGCCGTCCACCATCGCGACGAGTTCCCGCCCGCCGACGGCCAGACCATGCGTCCCGCCGCCTCGCTCGAGGGCCGATCCATCGGCCAGGACTTCTCGGGCAAGGACGGGTGGTCGATGTACCACGGCGACACCGTCCCCGGCTTTCCGCAGCACCCCCACCGCGGGTTCGAGACCGTCACCGTGGTGCTCGAGGGCGTGGTGGACCATACTGACTCGCTCGGCGCCGCCGCGCGTTTCGGCCACGGCGACACGCAGTGGCTCACCGCGGGTGCCGGGATCTCGCACTCAGAGATGATGCCCCTGCTGGCCGACGACGCGCCCAACCCGCTCGAACTGTTCCAGATCTGGCTCAACCTCGCACCCGAGGACAAGTCCGCGCAGCCGCACTTCGACATGTTCTGGGCCGAGGACACCCCAGTCGTCGTGCGCGGCGAGAATGGCGCCGAGGCGAGGTTCCGCGTGATCGCCGGCGAGATCGACGGTGTCCGCGCGCTGGACCCGCCGCCGAATTCGTGGGCGGCCCGCCCCGAGAACCACCTCGCGATCTGGATCGTCACCCTCGATCCCGGTGTGAGCACCGAACTTCCCGCCTTCGACCCGGCCGCCGGACGCGTCCTCTATAACTACGGCGGCGGCCTCACCGTCGACGGGCAGACGCTCGGCTACGACGCCGCCGTGCTGGCGCCCGAGGCCGTGACGGTCACCGCCGGCGAGAACGGCGCCGCGTTTCTCATCCTCCAGGCCAGGCCCATCGGCGCGCCGGTCGTCCAACAGGGTCCGTTCGTCGGCAACACCCGCGAGGACGTCATCTCCGCGATGGACGACTACCGGGCCGGGGTGTTCGGGCAGTGGGACCTGACGAGCAACGGACCCGTCCACGCGCACGGCGAAACTCGGTTCGCCCGCTACCCGGACGGGACCGAGAGTCGGCCCTGACCCGTTCCGGAACCTGGAGCTCGTCCGAGCTCATTACTGCACCTGACGGGAGTTAGCGATTGCGTTCGCGGTTTGCCGCGTGTTCTGGACAGCGTTGCAGGCCGGTGGCCGTCCCGACCGGGTGATCAGGGCATGGTCATGTACATCAGGCGGTAGTGCCGTTCCGGCTGCCCATCAATCACCCCGGTGATGCCGAAGTGCAACATCATTTCGGTCTGCGGTAGGCCGGCTTCCACACAGGTCGATCCGTCTGCCGGTGCATCCGGGTGATCCGGCGGGAGGACGTCGTCGACTCGCCCCTCAACGCGCATCGCCTCGGGCTCACCACAGTCGGCCCGCACGGGGACCTCCGATCCCTCCTCGCGCACCAGGCGCTCCCCGGCCGTGATGTTGTTGACGGCCGTCGTCGGATCGACGCCAACCTGGCAGGTGCACAGGGTTGCCGGCTCGGGATAGGACTGCGCTACACCGGACAGCACACCGTCGACTCCGATGCAGTCCCCGAATTGTCCGGGCTCGAGGATGGCAAGGACCTCCTGTTCGGCAGCCGGATCCGAGCAGTCGATCCGTCTGAACTCCATTTCCGAGTCGTCGGTCACGATGCACTCACCGACCGCGAGAGGGTCCGGCGCGGAATCGCCGGAATCCCGGAGAACTCCCACAATCCCCCCGACGACCGCCAGTCGCGCAACGGCGATCACCGCCGAGATGATGCAGCCGTTCCGCTTCCGCTCGGGCTGAGAGGGCGACGTCAGCTGAGGCCGCCTACAGGTTGTCGGCGGCCCGGATGAAGGCACCCACCTTTTCCGGCCACCGCGCGACCTCGGCCGGCGAGTGCGCCACCTCGATCTGCGCGGCCGGGAGGAGGCCTGCCAGCTCGCGGGCCACCTCGAGCGGGTGCGAGGCGTCCTCCGGCCAGGCCAGCAGCAGCACCGGCATCGACAGCCGGGACACCGCCTCGCGTGCGGGCAGGTCTGTGACCGCCGCGCCCCGGAACGCGGCGGGCAGCCAGTCGTCGGTCACGTCGGGGATCGTGACGGGTCCGTCGGGGTCGATCGCCGGTGAGGTGGGCGGCTGCAGTGTCAGCTCCGACCACCGGGCCACGCCCCACCGTTCGACCTGGCGCGCCCCCAGTTCGTAGATCCGCCCCTGTTCGCGGCGCCACTCCCACGCCGTCGGCGGGATGGCCAGCGTCAACGAGGCGAACCGCCACGGCTGCTCGACGGCGGCCGTCAGCAGTGTGGCCGTGCCCATCGAGCGCCCCACGCCGTGGACGGGACGGTCGCCGAACACCTCGTCGAGCTGGCCGCGCAGGTCCCGGGCCAGCGCGGGCCACGTGTAGTCGCCGGGATCGACGGAGCCGGGGGACGCCCCGTGCCCGCGGGCGTCGTACCGGAGGACCTCCAGGCCGGGCTGTCCGGCCGTGAGGTCGCTGCCGGTCAGATCCTCGCGGCGTCGGCTCGACGACAACCCGTGCAGCTGCACCACCGGAAGTCCCTCGCCGCGGACGTCGCGAGCGAGGCCGGCCACGTCCGATATGCTCATTTCTGTTGCCCTCTCGTCATACTTCCGGCCCTCCCGGGTTGCAGCCCTCGAGGAGCATCCGGTCTGCTGGCACGTCGGGTCGCCAGGGCTCGATGTTCCACGTCTTCTTGTCCGGTTCGAGGATCCGCGCCCAGGTCCAGTGGCAGTCGAACTGCTCCCACATGCCCGGGGTGTCCGCGTCGGGGGCCGACGCCACCACCTCGGACCACGCCTGCGCGGCGTCGGTGGTCCCGGTCGCCTGCCTGGCTGACGGGGTCGGTGTGATGCGGAGCGTCACGCCGTACTCGGAATCGCCCCAGGTCGTCGACGCGATGAACGGTGGGAGGGCCGCGGGAGGTGCCGGTGGATCCACGCGCGGTGCAGGAGGGACCGCGGTAGGGGTCGCCGGAGTTGTCGGAGCCGGAGTCGGAGCCCTCGGAACCGGAGTAGAGGGCGAGGGTGACGACGACGACACGGTGGTCGTGGTCGATCCCACAGCCGTGTCCTCGGACTCCGTACTGTTGTCAGCGCAGCCTGCTGCGGCCATCGTGACCAGCACGATCGCGGTAGCGGCACAGATCGGTCTCTGGAGGCGGAGCATCGGTGGCAGTCTGCCACGATCCAGAGGTTGCAAACGAGCACGGATGCTTGGATCCTGTGACTATAGATACCGGCGTTGATGGACAGTCCGCACGCCACCGAAGAGAAGGAGCGTGACCGATGCCCCAGTTCGACCTCACCCAGGCTCAGGCGATGTGGGATGGAATCTTCCCGGCGATCTTCGGCCCCCTTGCCGCCTTCGTCGACACGGTCGGTGCGTCCGTCCAGGGTCCCTGATCGACTCTCATCCCACGGCGAGGATCTTGAGCAGGGTCTTGAGATTCCGCGTGGTCAGGTGAACCTTGTTTTCGCGGGAATCGAGCACCTTCGCGGCCGCTGATTTCAGTGTGTCGCCGCGTGACACCCGCCAGTACACCCAGTCCGGCCCGGCAGCCACGGATTCCGTGGAGTCGGGCCGGACTGCGTCGTTCATGAGCTCCGCTACGCGACCGGCGACCTGGCGTGAGTCGGAGAAGACCACGTAATCGTGGTGCTCCGGCAGTGACTCGAACGGGTATCCCTCGACAGCGTCCGCGACCGCGGCTCTGGGGAACACCTGGACCACCGCGTCATAGGAGAACCTCTCGGCGTAGGCGGCCTCGAGTGCCTGCCGGAGCTCGGGGATCGGGCGGTCATGCGTCAAAACGACGTTCCCGGAGGCGAGCACGGTCGCAACGTCCCGGCATCCCACGGATTCGGTGCACTCGCGCAGGTCGGCCATCGCGATCCGGTTCCCCTTGCCGACGTTGATCCCCCGCAGTAGTGCCACCGCGCGAGAGCTGTAGGAAGTCATGTCCTGATCTTCGCACCTGCGGCGGGAGTATGACGGTAGTTTCATTTCCCATGGCAGTCTCAGTGCAATCAGTAATCACCATCGAGGCCGGGATCCCCGAGATCATGGCCGTCTTGGCGGACGTCGAAACCCTCGTCGACTGGTCGGACGCCCACCGCGCAGTCGAGGTCCGCGAGGCGGACGAGGACGGGTGGCCGATCCTCGTCTGGGAGAGGATCTCGCAGGCCGGGATCACTGACGAGATGGTCGTCAAGTACGAGTGGTACGACGGCGAGGTGAGCTGGAGCCTGGTGGAGAGCGGTGCGATGAAGGCCCAGAACGCGCGCTACCAGCTCACTGACAACGGCGACGGCACCACGCACGTGGTGTTCGACCTCGAGGTGGATCTCAAGATCAAGATCCCCGGCATG
Organism: Dietzia sp. NCCP-2495; assembly: GCF_026011735.1. GTDB lineage: Bacteria > Actinomycetota > Actinomycetes > Mycobacteriales > Mycobacteriaceae > Dietzia. Next base: position 74,297 of record NZ_BRVN01000003.1, read on the forward strand.
CTCGTGAAGAAGGCGCAGAAGGGCATCGCCGACACCGCGACGAAGGGTCTGCGCAAGGAAGTCCTCCGCCGCTACTCGTGAGCTCCGTGGTGGAGGAGGTCGAGGACGCCGCGCACGTCGGAGGCGGGGAGCTGCCCCGGTGCGGAGGCGGCGCCCACGGTCGCGAATGTCGCGGCTGAGCCGAACACGCCGCCGCCGATCCGCGTGACCGCGCCGAGAGCCCCCATCGACATGGTGATCAGCGGGACACGCGAGAGACGGTGGCGGCGTTCGGTTGCGTCCAGGAGTGTCACGACGTCGGCCGCAGAGCGTGGCATGACGGCGATCTTCGCGACGTCTGCCCCGGCGGACTCCATGGCCTCGAGCCGCACCATGATCTCCTCCACCGCAGGTGTCCCGTCGAAATCGTGGTTGGACGCCACCACAGAGGTGCCGTGTGTGTGCGCGGCGGCGATCGCCCGCTCGGCGACCGGGTGGCGGTACTCCACGTCGACTGCCGCCGCCAGCCCGGTGGCCGCCAGTGCGTCGATCAGCGCGAGATAGCTCTCGGGCGGGATGTCGGCGGACCCGCCCTCCGCGGTGGTGCGGAAGGTCGCCAGGATCGGGATGTCGGGTACCAGTTCGGCCACCCGCTCGAGTGCGGACACCGCCGGGGCGGGATCGGTCCCGCCGCCGGCGGTGAACGGCTGGTAGAGATCAACCCGCCATTCGACCGCGCCCGCGTCCAGGGCGGCGGCGGCCGCCACCGCACTCTGGTCCAGCTCCGTGGCATCGCGTGCGGTGATGGGCACGATGATCGTCGGCGAGCTCGGATCGAGGTGCAGCTGTTGGCGGGGCATGTCTAGACACTACGACGCCGGGTGAGGGTCAGTCGCAGCCGCCGCACGAGCACGGTCGACGTGCCGGGATCAGTTCCAACGCGTCCACCTCGCCCGAGCTGTAGTACCGGGCCGCCCAGTGCAGGGTGCGGGACGGGCGCTGGACCGGGACGAGCTCCCACGTGGCGCCTCCGCGCCCCTCGCAGAGAAGATGGCCGGCGTCGAGTGTGTCTCCGTCCAGGACTACCTCGCCCCACCTGCTGAGTATCGCGGTGGTCTCCGCGGCCCCGAATCCCCGCAGCAGCAGCTCGGGATGCCCGAGCCCGGACAGGCCGATGGTGTACCCGAACTGTTGGGCACGGGTCAGTGGAGTGTCCGCGCAGCCCGAGCACCGGCAGCCTCGGCCGACGTGGATGATGTTCATCCCGTACCGGTCGATGAAGGCGGCGGTCTCCAGCAGCTCGGGGCTGGTAGAGGTGGGGCTGGTGACGGTGGGACGGGCGGCGACTGCGGGGCGGGTCATGGGTGACTCCTTCTCTGGTGGTGTTCCTCGCGCACCGGGAGTGTTCCCGGTGCGGGCCGTGTGGCCTGTGCATCGAACAGGCGGTCGATGCGTGGCTGACGATAGATGTCGGGTACGACACGTCTGCCCGGTCGGAGACCCTCTGCGGGCGGCGGAGCGGTGCACAATTGACGTCGACACACAGGTCGAGGCGGGGACACCGTCAGGAGGGGGCGTAGATGAGGATCGCGTTGGCGCTGGGCTCGGGCGGTGCACGCGGCTACGTGCACATCGGGGTGATCCGTGAGCTCGAGCTGCGGGGCCACGAGGTGGCGGGGGTCTCGGGCGCGTCAATGGGGGCCGTGGTGGGTGCCCTGTACGCGGCCGGCGAGCTCGACGGGTTCGAGGAATGGGTCCGCGGGCTCTCCCAGCGTGATGTCCTCCGGCTCCTCGACGTGTCCTTCGCCGGCGGCGGCGCGATCCGGGCGAACAAGATCATGGCCGTGATCGGGTCGATGCTCGACGGCGCGCGGATCGAGGACATGCGCATCCCCTTCACGGCGGTCGCCACCGACCTGCGCGCCCGGCGCGAGGTGTGGTTCACGCGCGGTCCCGCGGACGTGGCGGTCCGTGCCTCGTTCGCCATCCCCAGTGTCATCACGCCGGCGCTCGTGAACGGCCGCCTCATCATCGACGGCGGTGTGACCAACCCGGTCCCGCTCGAGCCGCTCGCCCCGGTCGACGCGGATCTGTTGCTGGCCGTCTCGCTCACCGGGCGCCGCTCGGGCATGCGGGTCTCGACTTTCCTCGAGAGCTCCGACCCCGATGAGGAGTCGGCGGACTTCGACACCCGGAGCACCAGGAAGGGCGGGTCCGGAGGTGGCAAGTCCGGCGGCACCCTCACCGGCCGCATCAAGACGGTGGCCGCCGATGTCCGCGACGTCGAACTGGTGCGGTTCATCACGGCGCGCTGGGGCCACGGCGACGCTGCCGAGCTCGAGCAGTCCGAGCAGAGTGAGCAGGCCGGTAAGCCCGAGGAGGCCGAGCAGGCTGAGCTGGCCGAAAAGCCCGAGGAGGCCGGGCAGGCTGAGCACACCGAACAGGCTGGGCACACCGAACAGGCTGAGCACACCGAACAGGCTGGGCAATCCGAGCTTACCGAGTCTTCCGCACATCCCGCGAGCCCGTCCCGTGGAGTGGAGGAAGCGGTCGCGCGGGGCGAGGAAACAGTCGACACCGGGCGCTCCGGCGACGATTCCCTGCCCGGCACGCTGCGATTGTTCGACGTGGTGATGCACTCGATCGAGGTGATGGAGAGCATCATCACCGCCTACCGGATGGCGGGGAACCGCCCCGACGTCCTGGTGGAGGTGCCCACCGACGCGTGCACGGCGTTCGACTTCCACCGTGCGGACGAGATGATCGCGCTCGGCCGCCGCCTCGCCGCCGAGGCACTCGACCGGGCGGGAGTGTGACCCGGCGGGCACGAGCGTGATTGGCGGAGGCCAGCACGCCCGCCGCGGGGGGTCAGTCGCGTGGACGACCGTCCGTTTGATCGCCGGATTCTGAGAATCGAACTACCCTCGGCCTCATGGGATCCTCCGGAACGCTCGCGGTACCGCTCGAAGTGGGAGCAGCACGGCACGCGGAGGGGGTCGAGCGCCTGGTCGCCAGTTTCCGTGCCGTTCCGACGGGCGACCCTGTACGTCTGTCGAAGAAGACGTCGAACCTCTTCCGGCCGCGCGCCTCGTCGTCGTCGCCCGGTCTCGACACCACCGGCCTCACGCGCGTCATCTCCGTGGATCCGGACGCCCGCACCGCCGACGTGCAGGGCATGTGCACCTACGAGGACCTGGTCGACGCCACGCTCGCGCACGGCCTCATGCCGTACGTCGTGCCGCAGCTCAAGACCATCACCCTCGGCGGGGCGGTCACGGGGCTGGGCATCGAGTCCACCTCGTTCCGGCTGGGGCTGCCGCACGAGTCGGTGCTGGAGATGGACGTGCTCACGGGCACCGGCGAGATCGTCACCGCACGCCCAGACGGCACCGCCCGCGAACGCGACCTCTTCCGCGGCTTCCCCAACTCCTACGGCTCGCTCGGCTACGCGGTGCGCCTGCGCATCGCCCTCGAACCGGTCATGCGCTTCGTCGAACTGCGCCACGTCCGGTTCACCTCCGTCGCCAAGCTCACCGCGGCGCTCGAGCGGGTCAGTGTGGAGGGGAGGTACGACGACGAGGAGGTCGATTTCCTCGACGGGGTCGTGTTCTCGGCGGACGAGTCGTACCTGTGCCTCGGGCGGCGTACCGATGAGCCGGGGCCGACCTCGGACTATTCCGGCGTGCGCGACAAGCAGGCGATTTTCTACCGGTCGATCCAGCACGACGGGCCCGAGGGCTCGGTCCGGCGTGACCGGCTGACGATCCGCGACTACCTGTGGCGCTGGGACACGGACTGGTTCTGGTGTTCGCGCGCGTTCGGCGTGCAGAACCCGAAGGTCCGGCGCTTGTGGCCTCAGCAGTTGTTGAGGTCGTCGGCGTACTGGAAGATCATCGGCCTGGATCACAAGTACGACTTGGGCAACAAGATCGGCGCGCTCAAGGGTGAGGGCCCGCGCGAGCGCGTGGTGCAGGACGTCGAGGTGACCATCGACCACGCCGCCGAGTTCCTCGAGTGGTTCCTGCGTGAGGTGCCGATCGAGCCGATCTGGATCTGCCCGCTCCGGCTACGGGACCAGGCGGTTCCGGCCACGGACCCGGGTGTCGACCCTGCCACCGGCCAGGACCCGGAGCGGCCGTGGCTGCTGTACCCGCTCGCGCCGGACACCACCTACGTCAACATCGGCTTCTGGTCCTCTGCACCCATAGAGGACGGGATGGCCGAGGGGGCGTGGAACCGCCGGATCGAGGAGGAGGTCTCCCGGCTCGGCGGACACAAGTCCCTGTACTCGGAGGTGTTCTATTCGCGCGAGGAGTTCGCCCGGCTGTACGGCGGCGAGCACGCAACGCGCCTCAAGGCCGAGTTCGATCCCGACGGTCGGTTCGCGACCCTGTATGACAAGGCGGTAGGAGCACGATGACAACCACCCGCAGCACGCCCTCGGGCAGGATGACGATCGGCGAGATCATCGGCGCGTTCGCCACCGGTGAGCCGCCGCTGCGGATCGAAGCGTACGACGGGCCGGCGATCGGGCCGGAGGACAGCGAACTGGTTCTACGCCTGAAGAGCGAGAAGGCGCTGCAGTACTTCATCACCGCCCCCGGCGATCTGGGCCTGGCCCGCGCGTACCTCATGGGCGAGCTCGAACTCCAGGGTGTCCACCCCGGCGCACCGCACGACGTCTTCGGGGCACTCGAGGTGTTCCGCAAGACCATGACCCGCCGACCCGACGCGCGGACAATGCTGCAGATCGCCCGCTCGATCGGAATCGAGAACGTGACCCTGCTGCCCGTGCCCGACCAGGAGGTGCCGCCCGCGTGGAAGCGCGTGGCCAACGGCCTGCGGCGGCACTCCAAGGAACGCGACTCCGCGGTGGTGAGCTACCACTACGACGTGTCGAACCGCTTCTACGAGTGGATCCTCGGACCGTCCATGACGTACACGTGCGCCACCTATCCGGACTCCGGCGCCTCGCTCGAGGACGCGCAGGAGAACAAGTACCGCCTCGTCTTTGACAAGCTCGGCCTCAAGCCGGGCGACCGCCTGCTCGACGTGGGCTGCGGCTGGGGCGGGATGGTGCGCTACGCCGCGCGTCACGGAGTCCACGCGATCGGCGTGACCCTGTCCAAGGAGCAGGTCGAGTGGGGGCGCGCCGAGATCGAGGCGCAGGGACTCGGTGAGTTCGCCGAGGTCCGCCTCATGGACTACCGCGACGTCCCGGAGCGCGACTTCGACGCGATCAGCTCGATCGGCATCACCGAGCACATCGGGCGCAAGAACTACCCGGCCTACTTCCGCCAGCTCTACGCCTATCTCCGCCCCGGTGGTCGGCTGCTCAACCACTGCATCACCAGGCCGGACAACGTCGGCAAGATCAAGGCCGGTCAGTTCATCGACCGCTACATCTTCCCGGACGGCGAACTCGCCGGCGCCGCGACCGTGCACCTGGAGGCCGAGAACGCGGGCTTCGAGGTGCTCCACGAGGAGAATCTGCGCCAGCACTACGCCATGACGCTGCGGGACTGGTGCGCGAACCTCGTCGAGCACTGGGACGAGGCCGTGGAGGAGGTCGGCGAACCCATGGCCAAGCTGTGGGGCCTGTACATGGGTGCCTGCCAGTACGGTTTCGAGCACAACAAGATCCAGTTGCACCAGATCCTCGGCGTGCGCCTGGACGCCGCCCAGACCTGGGACGTCCCGCTGCGTCCCTGGTGGGAGCCCTAGCGGCTTCTGTCGCCGGGGGGTGGGCGCGCGGTCGAAAATCCGCGATCCGCGATCCGCGATCCGCGATCCGCGGTCGGTGGTCAGCAGTCAGTCCAGGTCGAGCGCTAGCATGACCTCCCCGGTCGGCGCGGGCGAGCCGCCGGCCGGCTCATCAGTGAGGCCGATCTGGGTGGACCCGCTGATGTCCCGGATCATCGCCGCCGGCGACGGGCCCATCTCCCCAGCCTCCATGGTCCCGGCGGGGATCGGCTCGTGGTCGCCCATCAGCCACAGTTGATAGGCGCGACCCGGATCCGGCTCGGGCACGCCGGCCATCGTGAACACGGCCGTGTCCTCCGACCTGGAGGCCAACACGGTGACCTGCCCGGCCGTGCCCAATTCCCCACGGATGATCTCCAGGTCATCGGCGGCGAGCAGGGTCGATACGTTCTCGGGCATCGCGCCCGCGGACGGGCCGGCCGTGGGAGTACCTGCTGGCCCGGCGTCGCCGCCGGTGAGCCGACCGATCGTCACACCGGCCAGGACCAGCAGGACCGCGGCGGCCACGGCCCCGGCAGCCGCCCATCCGCGGGGCCGGCGGCGCTCGCGTACCGGGGCGAGGTCGACGACCGGGCTGTCCGACTTCTCAGAATCCCCGTGCCCGGGCGGTGCGCCGGGTGACGGGTCGAGCGTGGTGTCGTCGTCGTCCTCTTGTCGTCCTCCGGCGCGGCGCGACCGCGCCTGGGCGGCCACCTCCTCGAGGACACGGGAGCGCAGCGCCGGCGGGGGAGCGGCGTCGAGGTCCGCGCCGGCCACCAGGTCAGCGGCCACCTCCCACGTCGAGACGACGTGTGCCCGCATCGACGCCTGCTGCTCCGGCGAAGCGCTGAACATCAGGTCCTCGAGGGCGTCGACCTCCTCCGGGGGCAGCGCGTCGAGCGCGTACAGGTCGAGATCGGCCGGGCTGATGCCGCCCGGCGTCTCGGGATGGTCGTGGTGCTGGGCGCTCACGCGAGTACACCTCCCAGGCAGCCCTTCAGGCGCCGTAAGCCGTCACGGATGCGGGACTTGACGGTGGGGAGCGCCGCGCCGAGGCGGTCGGCGACCTCACGGTAGGTCAGCCCGGTGAAGTAGGCCATCTCGATCGACTCTCGCTGAGTGTCGGTGAGCTCGTCCAGACAGCCGCGGACCCGCTCGGCGTCCTGGTCACGCGTGAGGCGATCGGTGACCTGCTCCGCTACGTCCGACGATCCCACGGCGCCGGTGGCGGCACCCGCGGTGGCGTCGGCGATGTCGCGCCGCGCGGCGGACACCTCCGACCGCACGCGGTCCACCGCCCGGCGGTGGGTGATGGTGAGGATCCACGCCTGCACCGAACCGAGCGACGGACGGTAGTCCCGTGCCTGCTTCCAGACCTGGAGGAACACTTCCTGCACGGTCTCCTCCGCAAAGCCCTCGTCGCGGAGGATGCGCAGTGCGAGACCGTACACGCGCGGCGCGAGCAGGTCGTAGAAGCGGGCGAACGCATCCGTGTCGCCGCCGGCCGAGAGTTCCAGCAGGCGCACCGGGTCGGACTTTGGTGATTCGCCCTGCGGCGGGGCGCCCTGCGGCGGGGTGGAAGAGTCGGGCACGGGCGTCAGTGTAGTGCCGCGCGGGTCGATCGCCTCCGGTGCGCCGCGCCGGCGGCCGAGCACTGTGGTCACGGCACCACCCGGAACGTGCGACTGTGCCACCCGGTGGCGCCGTCGGGGACAGGGGGTCGCCGCTCCTGCGTCTGTACCTCGCCGCGGCCGTCGGTGGCTCGGACGTACAGGGTGTGCAGGCCGGGTTCGGCCGACCAGTCGAAGGACCACATGCGCCAGGTGTCCGCCGAGTAGGCGGTGGACAGGCGCGCGTCGCGCCACGCGCCGTCGTCGACGCGCACCTCGACGCGGGTGATGCCGCGGTGCTGCGCCCAGGACGTTCCGGCGACGACGACGAGGCCCGCCCGCACCTCCGCCAGCGGGGCAGGTCGGTCGATCCGACTCGCAGTGCGGATCGGGCCGCGCTCGGACCACCCGCGATCGGTCCAATAGGCGCTCGCGTGGTCGAATCGGGTGACCTCCCAGTCCACGACCCATTTCGTGGCGGAGACGTACCCGTACAGGCCGGGGACGACCTGGCGGACGGGGTAGCCGTGTTCCAGTGGCAGGGGTTGGCCGTTCATTCCCACGGCCAGGAGTGCGTCGCGACCGTCGGTGAGTTCGGCCAGCGGGGTGCCGGCGGTCCAGCCGTCCACCGAAGTGGACAGCAGCATGTCGGCGTCCGGCAGTGGCCCGGCCTCGGCGAGCAGGTCGGCGATCGGGAAGCCCGTCCACGCGGCGGTGCCCGCCAGGTCGCCACCCACCTCGTTGGACACGCAGGTGAGGGTGACGATCCGCTCGAGGGCCTCGCGGGTGACGAGGGCGTCCCAGTCGAGTTCGATCTCCCGCTCGACCATCCCGTGGATCCGCAGGCGCCACTCGCCGGTGGTGAGCGCGGGGACCCGTAGTGCTGTGTCGATGCGGTAGAACTCGGCATTCCCGGTGAGGAACGGCGTCACGCCCGGTGCGTCGGGAACGATGTCGGCGGGGACGGCGGGAGCGCTGTTGCGGGCGAGGACCCCAGGCAGGCGCAGGCCGGTTCGTTCGACCATCACGTCCGCGGCTCGTCGGCTCAGGGTGAGGCCGGCGGTGCCCGCGGCGGCGATCACCGTGACGGCCGACCCGGCCAGGACGAGGAAGCGGCGGCGGTCGGGGCTGGTCTGCGTGTGGCCGGTCTGCTCGGAGGCAGGGCTGTTGTGCGTGGTTGCAGTGCCTGACTGCGTCGGCGCCGGGGCCTGCGGTAACAGCGCCTCGGCCATCAGGCGGAGCGTCGTGATCCCGACAGCTGCGCCGAGCAGGGTGGGCAGCGCCCAGATCAGGCCACCGCCCGGGCGGGCGACTGCCGCGAGCGCTCCCAGGAGGCCGAACGCCCCGAGGATCACCGAACCGACCGGACGTCGTGGTCGTTCGAGCAGTCCCGCAACGGCTCCGGCCACGGCGAGGATCAGTGATAGTCCGATCAGCAGGGCGGGCTTGTCAGCGGTGCCGAGGAGGTCGATGGTCAGCTCGCGGACAGGCGCGGGGGCGTGGTCCACGACCGAGTCGGCTACCGCGAGGAACGGGGAACTGGAGCTGTCGACGGCCGCGGCGACGGCGTGCCCGATCGACAGGGAAATGCCTACTGCGAGCACTCCCGACAGTGCTCGGGGCGCCGCGATCGCCCGGTCGCCTGCTCGCTCGCCCGGCCGGGACGGCTGTCGGAGACCTGCTCGCCCGCCTGGCCGGGACGGCTGTCTGTGTTCCCTGCTGTTCATATGAGGAGTTCGGAGCGGGGGCGCCGGCGGACCGGTGTCGGGAAAAGTTCTGCCCTTCACCCATCCGGGCCGTTTGCAGTGCCGAACCACCGGTGACCCAGCACACGTAGAGCTCACCGCAGATCGTCGACCGGCGATCAGGGCTCCACCGAGAGGACACCATCATGCGCACCACGATCACCCGGCGGATCGCCTCCGTCGCCGCAGCCGCCGCAGTGGGCGGGCTCGTCCTGGCCGGCTGCTCCACCGACGACAGCGCGACCGACTCCGGCTCGTCCGATGCCATGGGCTCCTCGTCCGAGATGACCACTGCGGAGATGTCCGAGGACATGACCGGTGAGACGGAGAGCTCGGCCACCGCCACCGACGCGGAGCCCGCGGCGCTCGTCGGCCCCGGCTGCGCTGACTACGCAGAGGCCAACCCGGACGGACCCGGCTCGGTCGACGGCATGGCGGCGGAGCCGGTCGCCACCGCAGCGTCGAACAACCCCCTTCTCACCACGCTCACGCAGGCCGTTTCCGGCGGCGTGAACCCGGAAGTCGACCTGGTCGACACGCTCAACGGTGGAGAGTTCACTGTCTTCGCTCCTGTCGATGACGCATTCGCGAAGGTCGACGCAGCGACCATGGACCAGCTCAAGACCGATCCGACTCTGCTCACCGACATCCTCACCTACCACGTCGTGGAGGGTCAGTTGACGCCTGACGAGGTGGAGGGCATGCAGACGACCCTCAACGGTGCTGACGTCGACGTGACCGGTTCGGGCGACGAACTGAAGGTCAACGGCGCGAACGTCATCTGCGGCGGTGTCGAGACCGCCAACGCCACCGTTTACCTCATCGACGAGGTACTGGTTCCCGAGGAGTGAGCGCCTGAGCCGGACCCGCGCCCGACCGGCCCGATATCCCTCTGACCTGGGGTGCCCTGCTCTACCCTTGCAGGGCACCGCAGGTCAGGGGCTTATGTGCGTTCTCCGGCGGAATCTTCGCAGTGCTCGGAGGCGATTCCGCTCGTCGGCCGGCTCAGGAGGCTGGGGCGAGAGCACCTATCGGATCCCACGACGCCTATCTGATTGCGCTAAACCCATGGAGCACGCACGGTCTTGGTGAATCCGATAGGCGTCGTGGGATCAGATGGGATTTCTGCGTGTCGAGGGACCGGATTCGCCCGGACAGCGGCCATGCGGTCCCGGGCGAGGGCGGGGGGCGAGGTTGAGGGCAACGGTGCGGGCGGGGATGCGAGCGGGAACAGTCGGTCAGGCCCGTTAGAACCAGTCGTCGCGCATGTCGAGCGTCGTGCGGTCGCCGGAGGCCAGCAGGTCGAACTTCGCGTCGACGATCGGCAGCTCGCGTCGCAGGAAGTAGCGGGCGGCGGCGAGCTTGCCGGCGGCGAAGGCGTCGGACCCGTCGACCGCCCCGCGCAGCCGGGGGCCCAGCGCCAGCACCTGCTCGAGCCAGATCCACGCGATCACGACGTGCCCCGTGGCCTCGAGGTATTCGGTGGCATCGGCGAGGAACGCCTCCGGGTCGCTTGCCCCGATCCCGGCCAGGGCGGTGGTGACCTCGATGAGCCGGGTGACTCGCGGCCGCAGCAACTCCGCCAGCTCCGCTGCTTCCCCGCCGGCCTCCGCAGCGCGGTCGCACGTGTCGGTGATGCGCCCGGTCAACGCGGTCAGACCGGCCCCGCCTCCCGCGAGCATCTTGCGGCCCAGCAGGTCCTGTCCTTGGATCCCGTGGGTGCCCTCGTGGATCGGGTTGAGACGGTTGTCGCGGTAGTGCTGTTCCACGTCGTAGTCGATCGTGTATCCGGCCCCGCCGAGCACCTGGATAGCCAGGTCGTTGGCCTTGAGGCACCACTGCGACGGCCACGATTTGGCGATCGGGGTGAGCACGTCCAAGACGGCCTTGGCGGCAGCGGCCTCGTCCGGGCTGCCGGATTTCTCGTCGTCGACAAGCCTCGCGCAGTACAGACCGAGCGCCAGCGCGCCCTCCACATAGGACTTCTGGGCGAGCAACATCCTCCGCACGTCCGCGTGCCCGATGAGCATGACCTGCGGTGACGCAGGGTCCGCGCCCGCAGGCCGACCCTGGGGGCGGCTGCGCGCATAGTCGAGCGACTTGAGGTAGCCGGTGTAGCCGAGCGCGGTGGCACCCAGTCCCACGCCGAGGCGTGCCTCGTTCATCATCGTGAACATCTTCTTCAGGCCCGTGTTCTCCTCGCCCACGAGGTACCCGACCGCGCCCGCCTCCCCGCCGGGCGTGTGGAGGCCCTGGCCCAGGGTGGGGGCGGTGTTGACCGTGCCGCGGAAGCCCATCTTGTGGTTGAGACCGGTGACGACGACGTCGTTGCGCTCACCCAGCGAGCCGTCCGCGTTCACCAGGTATTTCGGCACGATGAACAGGCTGATCCCGCGGGTGCCGGCCGGTGAGCCGGGGACCTTGGCCAGCACGAGATGGACGATGTTCTCGGCAATCTGGTGCTCGCCGGCGGAGATCCACATCTTCTGCCCGAACAGGCGGTAGGTGCCGTCGGGCTGCGGCTCGGCGCGCGTGGTGATATCCGCCAGGTTGGAACCGGCCTGCGGCTCGGACAAGCACATGGTGCCGGTGAAGCGGCCGGTGAGCATTGGCCGGACGTACCGGTCGATCTGCTCGGGGCTGCCGTGGGTGAGCAGGAGGTTGGCGTTGCCGGTGGTGAGCAGTGGGTAGCCGGCGGTGCCGATGTTGGCCGCGTAGAACCAGGCCATGCACGCGAGGTACGCGGTGTACGGCAGTTGCATGCCGCCCACCTCGGCGTCCATGGCGGCGCCCACGAGGTCGGCGTCGGCGAACCGGCGCAGCGCCTCGCCGATCTCGGGGATGAGCTCGACGTTCTCGCCGACGAGCTTGGGTTCGGTGAGGTCGGAGGCCCGATTGTGCGGCGCGAAGTACTTCTCGGCGAGCTCGGCCGACAGGTCCAGCACTGCGTCGATCGTCTCCCGCGAGTGGTCCGCGTAGCGCTCGCGCCCGGTCAGCTCGGATACCCGCAGCCAGTCGTGGAGGAGGAAGTCGAGGTCGGCGCGGGACATCAGGTTCGAGGGGCTCATGCCCTGCAGAATACGTGGGGCGGGCGTGGTCGCAGGCGCACCCGATGATGCTCTCCGGACCCCCGCTCAGAGCGGCACGCCACGGTCCTCGACGACCGTGCGCATCACCAGCGTCGAGCGCAGGTTCCCGACCCCGGGCAGGCCGGCCAGGTGCTCGTCGTAGAGCTTCTGAAACGCGGCGAGGTCGGCCACGAGAATCCGCAGCAGGTAGTCGGGCTCGCCGAACAGCCGCTGCGCCGAGACGACGTCCTGCAGCTCTACCACGCCCTCCTCGAACGCTGTGAGCGTGGCCTTTTCTCCCGAGCGCATGGTCACAAAGACGAGGGCCTCGAAGTCGAGCCCCACCGCCGACGGGTCGATCACCGCTCGGTACCCGGTGATCGCGCCGGAGCTCTCCAGCGCGCGGAGCCTCCGGTGCGACGACGACACGCTCAGCCGCACCCGGTCGGCGATCTCGGCGAGCGAGAGCCGGCCCCGCGCCTAGAGTGCCAGGAGAATATTTTGATCGATGCGATCCATGCGGAATATTCTCCCGCAGAACGGACTATTCGGCGAGTAACTCGGGAGCACTTTTCGCAAGAACGCTCATAGCATTTCAGTCATGCCACTCACCTCTGTCGCCGCGTTCTGGGCGGTGTCCATGCTGTTCGTGCTGACGCCCGGGGCGGACTGGGCGTACGCGATCTCCTCCGGCCTGCGGAACCGCTCCGTGGTGCCCGCGATCAGTGGCATGCTGTCCGGGCACCTGGCGGCGACAATCGTGGTGGCCGCCGGCCTGGGCCTCCTGCTCACCGGGGACCCGATGATCCTGGGTGTGCTCACGGTGGTCGGCGCGCTCTACATCGGTTGGCTGGGCATCGGGATGCTGCGTGAGCCGGGCCGGAGCGAGTTGGGCGGCGGTGTTCTCGATCGCGGGCTCGACCCCGGCGCGCCGGGAATGGTCGGAGTCGCAGGCACTCACACCGGTGCGGCCCCCGCTGCCGGCTCCACCTCCAGCGGCGGGCAGTTCGCGCGCGGCGTGGGCGTGAGTCTGCTCAATCCCAAGGTGATCCTGCTGCTCGGAGCGCTGCTGCCTCCGTTCGCCGCGCCGGATGCGGCCCTGCCGATGCCGGCCCAGATGGTGGTCCTGGGCTCGGTGCATCTGGCCGGCTGCGCGGTGGTCTACTTCACCGTCGGGCTGCTGGCCGCCCGGTACCTGAGCGGGCGGCCGTCCGCGGCGGCGACCGTGACCCGGCTGTCCGGCGTGGCGCTCACGGTCGTGGCCGCGGTTCTGCTGTTGCGCCAGTTGGCCGGCTGGACGTGACGGCATGGGCCCGGGCGTGCGCAGGCGCCGTTCGCGTCAGTGTTTGCCGGTTGCGGCCGCGAACTTGCGGCCCATGTCGAGCATCGTCTTGGAGTAGACCGCCGGGAGCAGACGCTTGCCGCGGTAGTTCTTGCGGGCGTCGGGGTCGGGGAGGATGAGGAATTCGCCCGCGTCGAGCGCGAGCATGACCTCAGCGGCGATCTGGTCGGCGTCGAGCTTCGCGCGGGTGATGAGTTTGGAGGCGAACCCGGCGGCGGCGGGGTCGGAGGAGTTGAGGCTCGAGGCCAGGTTGGTGCGGAAGAAGGACGGGCAGATCACCGAGACGTCCACGCCGAACGGCTCGAGCTCCCAGCGCAGGCTCTCCGAGATCGCCACGACGGCCGCCTTGACCGCGGTGTACGAGCTCATCGTGGGCGGATGCACCAGCCCGGCGAGCGAGGCGGTGTTGACCACGCGGCCGCGGCCCTGCTTCTTGAGCATCGGCACGAAGGTGCGGCAGCCGCGGGCCACGCCGAGCAGATTGATGTCGGTGATGAGGCGCCAGTCGTCCTCGGTGAGCATCTCGATCCGGCCGCCCTGCGCGATCCCGGCGTTGTTCACCAGCACGTCGAGGCCGCCCCAGATCACATCGATCTCGTCTCGCGCGGCCTGCCACTCGTCCTCCGAGCGCACGTCCAGTCGCAGGTAGCGGGCGTCCTCGGGGATGGACGCGGGCCGGGAGTCGGAGGGCGCCAGGTCGGCGATCATCACTCGGTCGCCGCGCTCGAGGAACGCTGTGGCCAGCGCCAGGCCCAAGCCCGAGGCGCCGCCGGTGATCAGCACCCGCCGGTTGGTGTCGGCGGGGGACGGGGTCGACACGAAAGGCAGTCGGGACAGGCGGCGGGCCGCGGCATCGGGGAGGGGCAGGTCGCTCAGGCGCATGAGCCGAAACTACCCCTTCCCGTCGCTCGGCCCACTGACTGCGCGCGGCTCACCCCTGCCCGACCCGGCGACGCCGCGCAGCGAGAGAGACGCCGCCCGCCGCACCAATTGTGAGCCTCATCAGCAAGATCTGATTCGGCGCGTCGCACGCTGGTGAATCCCAGAATCTGACCCGCGCTCAGCCGGCGGCCAGCGGGGCCGGCTGGCCGGCGGAGGTGAGGAAGTTCGCCGCCATCGACACCGCCGGACCGGAGGAATCCGCGCCCTCGATGAGCACCGCCACCGCGATGTCGCCGGTCGAGCCCACGAACCAGCCGTGGGACGGCCCGTTGCCGACCTCTGCGGTTCCGGTCTTGCCACCGAGACCCGGCACCGAGTTGGCGGCCGTGGCCGTGCCGGTCTGCACTGTCTGCACCATGTAGCGCCGGAGGGTGTCGACGACGCCTCGCGGCAGGGGCTCCGGCGAATCGTTGGCCACCGCCGGCATCCCGGAGATGAGCTCCGGCAGGATCATCCGGCCGTTGTTGGCCAGCGACGCGGTCATCACGGCCATGCCGAACGGGCTGGCCAGCACCTCGCCCTGCCCGATCGCCGCCTCCACCCGGCCCGGGCCACGCTCGGGCACGGGCACGGAGCCGGTGTAGGTGTTCAGGCCCGGGACAGTGAAACCCACGCCCAGACCCAGCTGCGCGGCGGTGATCTTCATCGCCTCCGGCTCGAGCCGGTCGCTGATCACCGCCTGGCTGGTGTTGCACGAACGCGCGAACGCAGTCTCCAGAGGAACGTCGCCTAGCGCGAAGTCGTCGTCGTTGGGGATCGTGCGGCCCGAGACGGTGATCTGCGCCGGGCACGGCACGATCTCCTCCGGACCCACCACCCCGGACTCGAGAGCGGCGCCCGTGGTGACCACCTTGAACGTAGATCCGGGCGGGAAGCGACCCTCCAACGAGACCGGCCCCTGCTGATCAGCGGCTGAGTTCTGCGCCACCGCGAGGATGCCACCGGTCGACGGCTGGATCGCGACGATCGAGGCGGCCTGACCAGAGCCGTCCACCGCGGACTGCGCGGCCTGCTGCATCGAGATCTGCAGCGTGGAGGTCAGATCGTCCACCTCTCCCGCCGGCGCCCCGCCCAGCTCGATCGGCTCGGCATCCGGGTTGATGATGTCCACCGACCAGCCGCCGGAAGCCTGTAGCGCCTCGAGCCACGCGTTGGGCAGACCGGTCAGCGCCGGCGAGCTCAACTCGCGGTCGGTGCGGATGAGATCGCCCCGCTCGGCCAGCGTCACCCCCGGCACGGCGGCCAGCTGCTCTCGGATCGGGTCGATATCGCTCGGCCGCAGCCCCACCACCTGGTACGGCTGGTCGCCTGCCTCGGCCATACCGTCGCGGATCGACTGCCCGGTGATCGTCGGCGCCGCGCTGCTCACGAGCTGCGCCACCGCGTCCGCGCTCGCGGCGGCGTCCGGGGCGAGCGTCACGGCCGTGACCGGGGTCCACTGCATGAGCGGCGCGCCCGTGCGGTCGAGGACGTCGGTGTCGTAGTCCATCAGTTCGGCGTACTCCAGGTACCCGCCCGCGACGAGACGGGAATCCAGGATCGTGGGCTCCCACTGCACCTTCCACTGGTCGTCCACCTTGACGGTGCCCGCCTGTCCCGAGGTGGTCACCGAACGAGATCCGGCCTCGCCGCCGGTGTCCGTGGGGCTGGGGGTGGCCTCGTCGTCGTCACCCTCGGCACCGTCGTCGGCACCGTCCCCCAGGTCCCACGTGAACTCCACGGCCACGGGGTCGCGGTCGGGGCGCCGGTCGCCGTCGGGGGTGTCGGCCGACAGCGCGGGGTAACCCATGCCGGCGACGCTCGCGGTGAGCGCTTCCTCCGCGGCCACCGGGTCGGTGGTCAGAGCCGCCGCCCCGGCGAGGTCGCCGCGCTCGAGGACGGAGAGGAACTCCTGCAACTCGTCCGCGCCGGTGTCGCCGGTCAGCGCCGCGCAGCCGGAACCCACCATGACGACGGCGAGGGCGGCAGCCGCGAAGCCGGCGGCGGGGCGGGTCCGGTGACGTGTGTGCGGACGGGCGGTCGAGAGCGTCATCACTCCACGAAACCAGAATCTGTCAGCCGCCGCTGCCGGGATCGCGGCCGAGGGCATCCAGTAACTTCACAGGAGACCTCCAGCCGGCGTACGGGAAGCGGCGCTACCGTCAGGTCATCGCCAAAGAGAAGGACTGTCATGACGCGCCACTACGACCACTCCGACCAGCATGAACACGACCTCGGCCTGCGCCACGACATGGCCGTCCTGTCGCGACGCAGCGCCCTGAGGGGACTGTTCGGCGCGGCCGGACTGGCGACGCTCGGGTTGGCGGGCTGCGCTGCCACGGAGACCGGCTCGACGGCGACGACGGCGACGACCGCGGCCGCCGGGAGTACGACGGCGTCCACCGGCGCCGCGACCGGTGCCGCCGACTGCGTCGCCGCCGCTCCCGGTGAGACCGCCGGCCCCTACCCGGGCGACGGCTCCAACGGCCCCAACGTCCTGGTCGAATCCGGTGTCCACCGCAGCGATATCACCACGAGCTTCGGCACCATGAGCGGCACCGCCGAGGGAGTGCCCATGACCGTGACCATGAGCCTGCAGGACCTCACGCAAGCGTGTGCGCCGGGCGCCGGCATGGCCGTGTACCTGTGGCAGTGCGACCGGGAGGGTCGGTACTCGCTCTACAGCGACGGCGTGACGGACCAGAACTACCTGCGCGGGGTCCAGACGGCGGACGCCGAGGGGCGCGTGACGTTCACCTCGATCTTCCCGGGCTGCTACGCGGGGCGCTGGCCGCATCTCCACTTCGAGGTGTACGACACGCTCGCCGCCGCGGTCGCCGGGGAGAACGCCCGGCTGACCTCGCAGATCGCGCTGCCGCAGGACGCGTCCGAGGCGGTCTACGCGGCGGACTCCGGGTACTCGGCCTCGGTCACCAACCTCGCGCGGGTGAGTTTGGAGACCGACGGCATCTTCAGCGACGGCTGGGACGCGCAGCTGCCCACCGTCACCGGCGACCCGCGGGCCGGGTACTCGCTCGACATCACGATCGGCGTGGCGTCGGCGGAGGAGAACGCGGCGAGCGGAGGAGCAGGCGGGCCCGGCGGTGGTCCTGGCGGTGGCCCGATGGGTGCCCGGCTCCCCGCGGACTGAGGCAGGCCGCGGAGGAGCGCCGGTGGCGTGTCCCGATGGGTTCCCCGGTGGCGTATCCCGCTGGCGCGCCCCGTCACGGCCCGTACTCTCGTCCGATATGACCGGCACCCGCCCCGATCCGATGCCCGACCCCACGTCCGCCCCAAAGTCCGCCCCGACGCCCGGCCCGCCACCCGCGGCCCCCGTGCCCGTCGACCGCACCGGCGGTTCGCCCCTGACCGCCGGCCTGGCGCGCGTGCTGGACGACCTCGTCCGCGTCCCCGGCACGCGCTACCGCGTCGGTGTGGACCCGGTGATCGGTGTCATCCCCGGCGTCGGCGACGCGGTGGCCACGGTCGTGGCGGGGATCGTGCTGGTGGAGGCCGTGCGCAATCGGGTGCCGGTCCGGATCCTGTTCCGCATCGGCTGGAACTACCTGGTCGACGCGTTCCTGGGCGTGATCCCGTTCGTCGGCGACGTGGCTGACGCGGCGCACAAGGCCACGTCCAAGAACCTGCGGCTGGTCAACCGGGCGATCGCCGAGGGCAGGACCGTCGACACCACCGCGCGCGGCTACCTCGTCCGTGCGGCCGGCGCGGTGGCGCTGATGTTGCTCGCCCTGCTCGGTCTGGCGGGCCTGGCCGTGTGGGGCCTGCTCGCCCTGATCGGGCTGTTCTAGCCTGCGTAAGTTCTAGCCCGCGCTGCCCTCGCCAGCTGCGCCGCGCTCGGCGCCCTGACCAGCGCGCTGGCCGGCCGTGGCGGGGAGGAGCCGCCGGACCACGTCGTCGAGGGTCACGACGCCGCGCACCTCGGAGCGGTGGGTGCCGGGGTGCTGTCCGGATTGTTCGACGACGACGAGGTGTGCCCTCGCCTCGCGCATCCGGCGGAACGCCTCGGAGACGGACAGATCGTGTTCCAGGGACAGGCTCGGGCGCATGAGCTGGCGGGCTGTGGCGCCCGCTGTGTCGGTGCCCCCTGTGTCGGCACCGATCGAGTCGCGTGCGTGCACCACGCCGACCGCGGTATCCCCGTCCATGACGAGCAGTCGGAGATGGCCCGTGCGACGGGCGGTCTCGCGGATCTGCTCCGGGCTGGCGTCCACGTCGACCGACGACATCTCCAGCTCCGTGGCGGGCAGGTTCTCCTCACGCTCGCCGAGCAGGTCACCGACGGTGAGTTCCTGGAGCTCGAGCGCGCTGAGCAACTGGTGCTGGCGGGTGTCATCGAGCGTGCCGGCCTCGCCGGAGTGCCGGACCAGCTCGCGCAGTGAGTCTGCATCCTGACCGGCCGACACCTCGTCGCGGCTCTCCACGCCCAGCTTGTGGAGGATCGCGTTGGCGGTGTTGTTGAGCAGCAGCAGCAGCGGACGGGTGATCCACAGGAAGCCGCGCATCGGCAACGCCAGGATCGTGGCCGAGTACTCGGGGTGGGTGATGGACCACGACTTGGGGGCCATCTCGCCCACCACGAGGTGCAGGAACGTGACGATGATCAGCGCGAGGACGAACGCGATCACGTCGGCGATCCACAGTGGCAGGCCCACACCCTCCAGCAGCGGGGTCAACCCGTGGTGCAGGGCCGGCTTGGTCACAGAACCGAGCGCGAGCGCACACAGGGTGATGCCGAGCTGGGCACCCGCCAGGAGCAGGGTGAGGTCGGAGGCGTTGCGCAGGGCGGCGCGGGCGGCGACGCTCGTGGCCGCCGCGTCCTCGAGCCGGTGCCGGCGGGCGGAGATGAGCGAGAACTCCACCGCCACGAAGAAGGCGGAGGCAGCGATCAGCAGGACCGTCGCGGCCACCACGAAGATCGGGTTGGACATGAGGCCGGACGGGGCGTCCGCGGCGAGGATCTGAGTTGTGATCGCCGGTGTCGTCGTCATCGTCGTCATCGGGTGGCCTCCTCGACCGCGACGTACAGGCGGGCGGGGACCCGACGTTCGATCTCACGCACCTCGGTGCGCAGGATCCGGGCCTTGGAGAACTCCTCGAAGACATCGGTGTCCGGGAGATCGATGTCGATACGGTCGCCGACCTCGGGCAGGTCACCGGACGTGGCGATCACGAGACCACCGATGGTCTCGGCGTCCACGTCGGGGAGCGTGATGTCGAGCAGTCGCTCGACCTCGTCGAGATGCGTCTCGCCGATCAGGACCCAGCCGTCGCCCTCGCGCTGGGGGATCTCGGCCGCGGCCTGCGGGTCGTGCTCGTCGACGATCTCGCCGACGATCTCCTCTGCCATGTCCTCCATGGTCACGACCCCGGCGAACCCGCCGTACTCGTCCACCACGACCGCCATCTCCGAGTCGGCCCGGGACAGTCGGTGGGCGACCTCGGGGAGCGGGAGGGAGGTGGGCACCACGATCGGGGCCCGCATCAGTGAGGAGACCTCGATGAGGTCGGTGTCCGGACCGTCGCTCACGGTCAGCAGGTCGTGGAGGTCCACCACACCGATCACGTCGTCGGAATCCGCACCGACCACCGGGTAGCGGGTGTGGCCGGTCGCCATCCGGCTCAGGACGTCGCGCACCGTGTCGTCGCCACGCACCACGTCGGTCCGCGAGCGCGGGACCATCGCGTGCTCGGCGGGCTGACCGGGGAAGTCGAGCATGCGGTCGAGCAGGCGGCTGAGCTCCGGGGAGAGCTCGCCGGCCTCACCGGACTCGGCGACGATGTGCTCGAGGTCCCTGGCGTTGGCCGAGTGCTCCTTGTCGTGGACCGGCTCGATCCCGACAGCCTTGAGCAGCAGCGCGGCGGCCTTGTCGAACAGGCCGATGATCCAGCCGAACACGGCGAGATAGATGGTGGTGGAGCGGGCCAACCAGCGGGCCACGGGCTCCGGCCTGGCGATGGCCAGGTTCTTGGGGACCAGCTCGCCGAAGATCATCTGCACGACGGTCGAGAACAGCAGGGCGACGACCGTACCCACGGCGATGCCGACCCCCTGCGGGACCGAGGCCAGGCCGAGGAGCTCGCCGATAGCCCGGCCCACCAGCGGCTCGGCGACGTAACCGACGACCAGGGTGGTGACGGTGATCCCGAGCTGCGCGCCCGACAGCATGAAGGAGGTGCGTCGGGTGACCCCGAGGACCCGCTCAGCGGCGTGGTCGCCCTTCTCGGCGGCGGCGCTCATGCGGGAGCGGTCGACCGCCATGAACGCGAATTCCTGGGCCACGAAGTAGCCCGTGAGCGCGGTGATCGCCAAGATCACGACGACGCCGACAAGTAGTGAGAGCGCGATGCTCATCCGGTGTGCCCCCTTCCGTGAAGGGGGCGGCTAGATCGGGCCGGTGTGTCGGCTCGGCTCACTGGAGGTGCTCCTGCGCAAATGTAGGTACGCCCGGGCCGGGTGCCCGAGCTGGTTGCCAGTATTCTCCCGTGAAGACCGGGGATTGTCGACCCGCCCCCGCCCCCCGCCCCCGCCCGCGCGTGGCGACTGTCACGGGTTTGTCACAGGTTCGGTCCAGGAGTATCACTATCTGACATGACCGCTCAGAATCCCGAAGTGGCTCTCGCCGACAAGGACCGCAGGTTCTTCGGCCATCCACTCGGCCTGGCAAACCTGTCGGGTATCGAACTGTGGGAGCGATTCAGCTTCTACGGCATGCAGGGCCTGCTGGCCTATTACATCTACTACTCGGTCGGTGAGGGTGGCCTCGGCTACTCCGAGCAGATCGCCACCTCGATCGTCGGCGCGTACGGCGGACTGGTCTACGCCTCCGCGATCCTCGGCGCCTGGGTCTCCGATCGCCTCTTCGGCGCCGAACGCACCCTGTTCGGTGCCGCCATCATGATCATGCTGGGTCACACCTCCCTGGCCCTGGTCCCCGGAGCCCTCGGGCTCGGCATCGGCCTGGTGCTGGTCGCCGTGGGTGCCGGCACTCTCAAGGCCACCACCTCGACCGTCGTCGGTGACATGTACCAGCGCACCGACGACCGACGCGATGCCGCGTTCTCGATCTATTACATGGCCGTGAACATCGGTGGGCTGCTCGGACCGCTGATCACAGGGGCACTGTGGGACACGCACGGATTCCACTGGGGCTTCGGCGCGGCCGCCGTGGGCATGGCGATCGGCCTGGTCCAGTACATCATCATGCGGGGCTCCACCCTGAAGGGCGTCGGCGTGGACGTCCCCGATCCGCTGCCCCGTCCCCAACGGGTCCGCTACCTGGGCGGCGGGCTCGTCGTCGGCATCCTGGTCGCCGCGGCCATCGCCACCGGACTCATCCCGCTCGAGTCGCTCGCCAACATCGTCACCGCGATCGCCGTGATCGGCGCCGTGGCCCTGTTCGCCCTGCTCATCGGTAGCCGCAAGACGCAGGCCGACGAGCGCCGCCGGGTGATCTCGTTCATCCCGATGTTCGTCGCCTCGGTGATGTTCTGGGCCCTGTTCCAGCAGCAGTTCACCGTGATCGCCATCTACTCCGACCAGCGTCTGGACCGCAACATCGGAGGTTGGGAGGTGCCGGCCAGCTGGGTGCAGTCGATCAACCCGCTGTTCATCATCATCTTCGCCGCCGTGTTCGCCACTATGTGGGTCAAGCTCGGCGACCGCCAGCCGTCGACACCCATGAAGTTCGCGCTGTCCAACCTCATCATGGGCATCGCCGCGATGATCTTCATGCTGTTCGCCGGACACGAGTCCACCCCGATCCTGGGGATCGTCGGCATCCTGTTCCTGTTCACGATGGCCGAACTGTTGCTCTCGCCGGTCGGGCAGTCGCTCGCGACCAAGCTCGCGCCGGAGGCGTTCAAGACGCAGATGCTTGCGCTGTTCTTCCTCACCGTGTCGATCGGCAGCGCCCTGTCCGGCGTGCTGGCCGGCTACTACGACCCGAGCGACGCCGGAGCCGAGCGCACCTACTTCCTCGTTCTGGGGATCGCGTCGATCGCCGTGGCCGTGGTGATCGCGCTTCTTTCGCCGTGGATTCGCAAGAACATGGTCGGCGTGCGCTGACCAGCCCCACCAACCAGGGAATCCGCTACTCCTCCTCCGGATTCGCTACCCTTCCGCGGGTAGCGAATCTCCAGGCGGAGTAGCGGATTCTCTCGCTTTTCCGGGGCGCGTGGCGGCGCGGGCCCAGTGGCGGCGCGGGGCTAGTCCTGCCCGCCGGTCTGCCACTCATCCCACGGCACGGACCAGTCGCCGTTCTGCCACGCCGTGAGCTCGGGACCCCCGGTGCCGCGGACCTCCACCACATCGCCGGTGACGGCCTGGTCGAAGTACCACTGGGCGTCCGCCGGGGACAGGTTGAGGCAGCCGTGTGAGGTGTTGGTGTTGCCCTGCGCCCACATCGACGACTCGAGGGCATGGAAGTAGATGCCCTCGTTGTTGAGACGCACGCCGTCCGCCACGGTCACCTTGTACCCGGCGGACAGGGGCAACCCGTAGGTCGAGGAGTCCATGAGGACCGACGGCGCCTTGTCGAGAACGGTGTACGTGCCGGGCTGCGTCCAGAAGTGCATCTCGGTGCCGTTGTAGGTGGCCCAGCCGCCCTTGCCCATCGAGGTGGGCATGGTCTTGACCGGCTTCTGGTCGTGGTAGACCGTCACCATCTTGGTGGCGTCGTCGGCGATCGCGACGCGTCGCTCACCGATGGTGAAGTTCACGGACGAGTCCTCGCCGCCCCACTGGCCGTCGCCCAGGTCGCGGCCCTCCAGGTCCAGATCCACCTGGACCCGGGTGCCGGTGGCGTAGTACACGCGAGGACGCCAGTGCGCCACGGAGTCGCTGAGCCAGTACCAGTTGCCCTCGACTTCCGGCGCGGTGGTGACCTTCATGTACTTCTCGGCCTCCTCCTTGTCCGACACCGCGCGGTCGAACTGCGCCGCCACCACGATCCCGACGCCGTATTCGCGGTTCGACTCCAGGGCCACGCCGCCGGTCGTGTTGAGCCGCGCGTTGACGATGGACTGCGGGTTGGCCATGGAGAACGACCGCTTGTCGGTCTTCGGCTTACCGGTGCCGCCCTCGTAGGTGATGGCGAGGGTGTAGGTCCGGCCGTACCCGAGCGGGATGTCGGGCGCCCACTCGCTGCCGTCCTTGGTGATGGTGCCGTCGATCTCCTGACCGGCGTCGTTGGTGAGAACCGCCTTGGTGATGGTGCCGTCGGTGACCGACGCCGTGACTCCGTCCCGGATGGCGACGCCGGTGGCACCGTCCTTCGGAGTGACGGTCAGCTCGGCCGGAGCCGCAGCTTCCGACGTCTCGGTGGCCGGGGTGGTCTCGTTCGCGGAACCGGTGGGAGTCGGAATCGTGCAGCCCGAGATAACGAGGACGAGAGCGGCCAGGACGGCGAACAGCCCCGTCAGGGCCAGACCTTCAGGACGCGCGGGATGGCCGGACCTGGACAGGGACATGCGTGACTCCGAATACGAACAGGGTGGAACAAAACAGGGTGGAACGAGCGGGGTTGCCGGTGAATACCGGCTCATGTGCACATGATGCCTGTCGGGTACGACAGGGGTCGATTCCGAAATGCCTCCGGACGTGAGTCGTTGTGGACTTGTGACCCGCAACGTGCGAGGACACCCCGATTATGTGACACGCCTCTCACCTGCGCGTTCCTGACGGCTGCACGAGTGCTGTTCTCTGCGGCCGCACGAGCGCTCCGGGGGAGACGACCGCGCTCCCGGCCGAGCCGGGGTACAACGGGATGCATGAGTATCGAAATGCCGGTAACCATCATCGGCGGCCACGGCAAGGTCGCGCTGCGTGCCGCGCGGATCCTGTCCGAGGCCGGGGCCGACGTGTATTCCGTGATCCGCAACCCAGAGCACTCCGACGCCGTGAGTGAGGTCGGTGCCACGCCGGTGGTGGCCGACGTGGAGAAGCTCGACGACGACGAGATGCGCGAGATCCTGCGTGGCAGTGGCTCGGTGGTCTGGTCCGCTGGCGCCGGAGGCGGCAATCCGGAGCGGACGTACGCGGTGGACCGCGATGCCGCCATCCGCTCCATGGACGCGTGCGCGGAGGCGGGCGTCGAGCGCTATGTGATGGTCTCCTACGACGGGGCCGGACCCGAGCACGGTGTCCCGGAGGACAACTCGTTCTTCCCGTACGCCGAGGCCAAGGCCGCCGCAGACGAGCACCTGCGGGCCTCGAAACTCAAGTGGACGATCCTCGGGCCGGGCGCCCTCACCGATGAGCCCGGTGGCGAGACGATCGGCGTGGGGGAGGACAAGCGCGAGGACCGGGCGACCAGTCGCGATGCGGTGGCCTCGGTGATCGCCGCGGTGCTCCGCCGCCCCGACACGGTCGGTCGGACCATCAACTTCTCCGACGGGAGCACCCCGATCGGCGAAGCCCTGACCCGTGAGTGACCTCGCGGGAGCCGCCGGGTCGTGCCGGTGCGGGCACCACCGGTCGGCGGTTCCCGGGGTTATTCTCCTCAGGTGAGGATCCTCATCGGCGGTTCGTGGATCACGGTGATCTGCGCGCTGCTCACGGGCCTCTGGAGTGTTCCCCAGTTCCTCATCACGGGAACGGTCACCCTGAGTTCGCATCCGCTCTTTCTGGTGTTGTTCCTGTTTCCGGCACAGGTCGGCGTCCCGGTGAGTCTGCTGACGGCCCTGAACTCGGTCCTCATGGCGTCTCGTCGTCGTCTCGTCACTCCCCGCCGTCGACTCATGGCCGGCGGACAGGTTCTCACC
Source organism: Dietzia sp. NCCP-2495 (assembly GCF_026011735.1). Classification (GTDB taxonomy): domain Bacteria; phylum Actinomycetota; class Actinomycetes; order Mycobacteriales; family Mycobacteriaceae; genus Dietzia. Next base: position 99,486 of record NZ_BRVN01000003.1, read on the forward strand.
GTCGGTCTCCTCCTGACCTGCGCGTTGCTCCTCCTCCTCCCGACCGCGTTCGGCCGCGAGTTCATCGTCATGGCGCTCGCGTACCAGATCGGGCAGGTGGTTGTGGCGATCGGACTGCTGCTGTACCTCCTGCAGCGACGCAAGTGGCGGCGGGCTGACGAGGCGACTCGCGCGAGAACGAGCCCCGAGGACTGACCGCACGGGGGCACAGGGCACGGGGGCATGGGATCACAGGGGCACGGGGGCGTGGAGGCCGGACTGCCTGACGGCGACTGTGGCGACTGACACTATGGAGCGCATGCGCGCCATTCACATCTCCAGCCATGACGGACCCTCGGCCATCGAGGTGGTCGACATCCCCGAGCCTGACGCCGGGCCCGACCAGGTCGTGATCGACGTCCACGCCTCGGGTGTGACCTTCCCCGACCTGCTCCAGACCCGCGGCAAGTACCAGATCTCCCCGCAGATGCCGTTCGTCCCCGGCACCGAGGTCGCCGGCGTGGTCCGCTCGGCGCCGGAGGGCTCCGGCTTCACCGCGGGCGACCGCGTGTGCGCGTTCCCCGGGCTCACCGGGTTCGCCGAGGTCGTGGCCACCGCGCCCGAGCAGGTATTCCCGCTGCCAGACACCATGACCTTCGTCCAGGGCGCGTCCCTGCCCATGAACGTCCTCACCGTGCACTTCGCCCTGGCCCACCGCGGTCGGCTCGAGGCGGGGGAGACCGTGCTCGTCCACGGCGCCGGGGGAGGCATCGGGATCGCGGCGACCCAGTTCGTGGTTGCGAAGGGCGCGCGCGTGATCGCCGTGGCCTCCACCGAGGAGAAGCGGGCGCTGGCGCTCAAGGCAGGGGCGTCGGACGCGATCGCCCCCGAGGGATTCAAGGACGCTGCGAAGGAGCTCACGGGTGGCAAGGGCGTCGACGTGGTCGTGGATCCCGTGGGCGGTGACCGGTTCACCGACTCGATCCGCGCGCTCGGCCAGGAGGGGCGGATCCTCGTGATCGGGTTCACCGCCGGCGAGATCCCCACGGTCAAGGTGAACCGCCTGCTCCTGGGCAACAAGAGCGTCGTGGGCGTGGGCTGGGGCGAGTACTGGATGACCAACCCGGGCTACCTGCAGAAGCAGTGGGCCGAGGTGCAGCCGATGCTGGCCGCCGGCGACCTGGACCCGCTGGTCGGCATGGAGTTCCCGCTGGAGAAGACGGCCGAGGCGCTCGAGCTCATGGACGGCCGCGGCGCTCTGGGCAAGATCGTGCTGACCCACGACCGCTGACCCGCCGCCGCGCCCACGCCGCCCCTGGACCCTGGGGCGCCGCCGCGCCCACGCGGCCCCAGCCCCTGAACGCCGCCCCTGACCCCTGTGCCGTCACTCCGGTACGTTTTCGCGACATCCCTCCTGGGGAAACGATGACCGGAGTGACGGCTGTTGGTGGCGGCTGGTGGGGGCGGGCGTGCGGTCGGGGCTAGGGCAGGGTGGGCGTCAGGACCCTGTCACCGCGCGAGCGACTGCAGGCGGCGGCCCGCCTCGGCGAGCACCTCGGGGCGCTTGCAGAACGCGAACCGCACCAGGTGGGACCACTCGTCGGCGAACTCCTCGACGAACGGCGCGAACGGCACCGCCGCCACGCCGATCTCGCCCGGGAGCTCCAGGCACCAGGACGCCGCGTCGGTCACCCCGAGCGGGCGCGGATCGGCGGTGAGGAAGTACGTGCCCTGCCCGACGACGAGGTCGAACCCGACACCCGTGAGGATCTCGGCCAGCTGGTCCCGCCGCGCCTGCATGGAATGACGCAGTGTGCTGATCCACTCCTGCTCGTTCCGCAGGGCGTGCGCGACCCCCATCTGCAGAGGCGTCGCGCCGGTAAAGCTCATGTACTGCTTGGCCGTGCGTGTTCCCGCGATCAGCTCGGCGGGTCCGGTCACCCAACCGACCTTCCAGCCCGTGCAGTTGAGCATCTTGCCCGCGCTGGAGATGCGCAGCGTCCGCTCGGCCATGCCGGGCAGCGTGGCGATGGAGACGTGGCGGACACCGTCGAAGGTGAGGTTCTCGTACACCTCGTCGGAGATCGCGATCGCGTCGAACTGCAGGCACAGCGCCGCGATCTCCTCCAGATCCTCCCTCGGCAGGACCGCGCCGGTGGGATTGTGCGGGGTGTTGACGATGACGGCCCGCGCCCGCGGGGAGAACGCGGCACGAAGGGAGTCGACGTCCAATCGGAATCGACCGTCCGACAAGACCACCCGGGCCGATTTGCGGACCGCTCCGGCCATCGCGATGGTAGCGGCATAGGAGTCGTAGAACGGCTCGATCACGACCACCTCGTCGTCGTTCTCCACCAGTCCCACCACCGCACCGGCGATCGCCTCCGTGGCGCCCACGGTGACCAGCACCTCCGAGTCGCGATCACGCACCAGGCCGGTCCGGGCCAGCTCCAGCTCGGCGATCGCGTGACGCAGATCGGTGACCCCGGCCCCGGGCGGGTACTGGTTGTGGCCCTCGCGCATCGCCCGCGCCGCCGCCTCGATCATCGACGCCGGACCGTCGGTGTCCGGGAATCCCTGGCCCAGGTTGATCGCATCGTGCCTGGTGGCCAGGTGGGACACCTCGGCGAAGATGGTCGTGGAGTGCGGGGCGAGTCTGCGGACCGTCATGGGGGCAGCCTAGGTCGGTCGCCCGGGAATCTCGCGGGAGGGCGGCGATACGATGGGCGGCATGACCGAAGTCTCCGCCGCCACGTCCACCACCGCAGTCGGGCCGTGTACCCAACGACGCACGGTCCTGCTGGCCCTGCCGGGGATCGTGATGCTGCCGGGCATCTCCTCGGCGTGTGGCATGTCGCAGGTCCCCGGTCCGGCGTCGACGGTCCAACAGACCACGACCGTCCCGGCCACGACTATCTCCGCCGCCGAGATCCCCGTCGGCACGGCCAAGCAGTTCGACGCCGGAGGCGAGAACGTGATCGTCGCGCAGCCCACCGAGGGCGAGTTCGTGGCCTTCTCGGCAGTCTGCACTCACCAGGGCGGAAACGTGCAGGTCATCGAGGGCCTGCACCTGCGGTGTCCGCTGCACGGCGCCGAGTACGACGCGACCGACGGGCGCAACACCCTGGCCCCGGCGCCGCGCCCGCTCGACGCGATCGCGGTCACCGTGGAGGGCGACACGCTCACTCTGGGCTGACGCGCGACGGGCCGCTCGAGGCTGTTCGAGGCCGCTCGAGACGTCTCACGGTGGCTCGTGGTGCCGGGCCATGAGGCCGGGTTGAGCCGTCGGGTCATGGCGCCGGTGTACAGCACAGGGTTGCGGCGACGCGCGCACGGGAGTAGAGATTAAGCCACGTTCTCAGGGCGGGGTGAGATTCCCCACCGGCGGTGATGTCACCGGTCCCATGACCGGAGGCGAGCCCGCGAGCGCCCCACATCGCGGCGGCCCGGATTCACTTCCGGTCGGCCACGGGTGGGGGTCAGCAGACCCGGTGTGATCCCGGGGCCGACGGTCATAGTCCGGATGGAAGAGAACATCGCGCCACCAGCGCGAACCGTGGCCAGGCCGGCCGTGGCGAGTGTGGGGGACGCGGAAGTCAAGCCCTGGGCCGTCTGTGTAGAGCCCGTGAAAGGGGCACACGATGAGCCTTCTCGTGGAATTCCTCAACGCTCAGCTGCTGATCGGCGGAGTCCCGATCCTGTGGCGCGAGATCGTCGGCAACGTCTTCGGCCTGGCGGCCGCGATCGGTGGCATGCGCCGCGTCGTGTGGGCCTGGCCGGTCGGGATCGTCGGCAACCTCACCCTGCTCACCGTCTTCCTCGGCGGCGTCTTCCACACCCCGCAGGACGTGGACCTCTACGGTCAGGCCGGTCGGCAGGTCATGTTCCTCGCGGTGGGGTTGTACGGCTGGTGGCGCTGGTCGAGCGAGCGGCGCCGGAACGTGGAACTCGCCGCCGAGGCCCCGGCGGTCCGACCACACTGGGCCACCGGTAGGCAGCGGGCGGGCCTGCTCGCCGGGATGGTCGCCGGCACGCTGGTCTTCGGCTGGATCTTCGCCCAACTCGGCTCGTGGGGGCCGTGGGCGGACGCCTGGATCTTCACCGGCTCGATCCTGGCCACCTACGGTATGGCCCGCGGCTGGACCGAGTTCTGGCTGCTGTGGATCGCGGTCGACATTGTGGGCGTGCCGCTGCTGCTCAAGGCCGGCTACTACCCGTCCGCCGCGCTGTACCTGGTGTACGCGGTGTTCGTGGTCTGGGGCTTCGTGGTGTGGTGGCGGGTCGACCTCGCCGAACGTGCTGCGACCCTCACCGGCAGCGGCGAGACCGCGCGGACTGACCAGGTCGCGCGGACTGGCCAGGTCGGACGCCCTGACACGGTTGCGCGAAGCGGATAGGTCCCGCCGCGTTGCGGGGAGGTCTCGTCCGGCCGGGCCATTTGGTCCGGTTGGTCACGCCGCCTCGTGCGTGATCGTCCGGGCCGCGTGGCCGATCGTCGCCTGGCCGGAGGCGACGATCGTCGTCATGAACCGCTCCTGTTGGTCCCAGCCGCGATCGGCGGCCCGCGCCCGTCCTCCGGGGCGGAGCGTCGCCAGGGACCGCACGAGGTTGATCGGCATCCTCGCCACCGGGTACCAGGGCAGCACGAATGTTGGCAGTCCCAGCGTGCGCATGGCCGACGGTCCCAGGAACGCGCTGGTGACGGACAGATGCTGGTGTCGGGCGATGCGTCGGCGCAGCGCCTCGAAGCGCGGATAGTTCCAGGTCAGAGGGTCGTCGATCATCGGGCGTGAGAGCAACCGTGTGGTCTCGTCGGGCGTCGAGAGCGCGCAGGAGGTGTGGTAGAGGATCCCCACGCCGTCGCGGAAGCTGCGTGGCAGGAAGTCGTCCTGCACGCCCATGAGCAGTCCCACGTATCGGGTGAGGTGGGCGATCGCGCCGTACTCGCGCGGCGTGTTGATCCTGCCCATCGCGATCCCGCCGACCGACGGCGCGATCAGCGACCCCACCAACGTGGCCGCCATGTCGGTCTGGTTGATCGGCAGCCCCCAGGCACCTGGGTCCCAGTCGTCCATCGCGGAGACGTGCCGACGGACCACGGCGTGGATCATCCGCACCCGGACCGTAGAGCGGTACCCGGCGCCGCCCACCTCGAGGCCGCCCTCGGAGACCACGTCGAGCGCCCAGCGGGTGGTCTCGGCGAAGCGGGTGTTGGACCCCTTCTCCAGGGCGCCGGTGCGCAGCAGGGTCTGGTTGAAGCCGGAGAACATGTAGCCGCCGAGTAGCGCCACGTCCCGGGCGATGTAGAGCCCGTCGGCGCCGCCACTGCGCATCACGGCGGCGCCGAGGTCGAGCTGCTCTCGGTTCACCCAGGAAGGCACCGATTCGACCAGCCGAAAGAACTCCACCAGCGGCTGCGGTGCTTCCGGGACGGAGTCGATCCCCTCGGCCAGCGCGCGTTCGAAGAGTGGCCGGGTGGTGGCCATGCCGTCGGTATACATCCACTCGACCAACGCGTCGGCGGGAGCGTCGCCCACGTTCAGGCACTCGCCCAGGTAGCGGAAGTATTCTGCGTCCGGGGCGCGGTGGCCGAGCAGGGTGCTGAAGGCCTTGATCCCGGCGGGCACGCGGCACGGACGGTCCGGGTGTCGGGAGGGCGGTGTCGAGGGTGAGGGCGTCGAAGGCGTGGGCGTCGGTGACATCGGAGCTCCGTCCGGCTCAGTTCTGGGCAACGCGTGTGATCCAAAACATAAGTCTGCTGCTAGAGTCCTGTCAATGGCCAGGTCGGACGTAGTTCGTGAGTACGGCGGTGTGAGCGCCGACGACCGGCGCGCCGAGCGGCGCCGGCGCCTCCTGGCGGCAGGTCGGCAGGTCTGGGGGACCTCCGGTCTGGGTGAGGTGACCGTGCGCGGAGTGTGTTCGGCGGCGGGGCTGCAGCCGCGTTACTTCTACGAGCACTTCACAGACCGTGGCGCTCTCGTCGGGGCGGTCGCCGACGAGGTCCGCACCGAACTGTTCACCACGCTCGTCGAGTCCAGTGTCGAGGTGGACGGTGGACGGGACGGTGGACTGGGCGAGCGACTGCGGGCGGCGCTGGCGGCGTTCTTCGGGATCATCGCCGCCGACCCGCGGATCCACCGGATCATGAGCACGGATCTCGCCGGCGTCCCCGGTCTGGAACAACGCAGGCTGGAGAGCCTGAATCTCGTCGCCGACCTCATCCTCGAGCACGGCGGGGTCGGTCAGGCTCCGCGAGGTGGGCATGGGGCGTCTGGTCCTGTCCCAGCCGCCGGAATCGATTCCCGCTCCGCCGCACTGTTCGTGGCCGGGGGAGTCAACCACCTGCTAGACAACTGGCTCGTCGCGCCCGAGGGCTCGCCGCAGGAATTGGCCGACCTGTGTACTCGCCTGTGCCTGCGGATGGTCCGGGACGAGCAGGCCCCGCCGCAGTAGCCCGGACGCCCGTGAAGATCGCGCCTACCGTGCTACCCGCATCCGCGCCTGTGAAGATCGCGCCTACCGTGCTACCTGCGCCCGCGCCCGCGCCCGTCGCGGCCGCACCGCCGCCACCACGATGAGCGAGAACGCGGCCAGCGCGATCCCGAGCCCGCGGAAGTCGATCCACGCGAACACCAGTCCCGACACCAGTCCGCCCGCCGCGCCCGACAGCGGCCACGTCGGCCTGCCCTTGAACGGTCGCGCGGACGTCGGTCGGCACGGACGTGGTGAGCGTGGGGGTGCCGGCCACCAGCCCGAGGCTCCAGCCGAGACCCAGCAGGATCAGCGCTTCCGCGACGAGTGTCGTTGAATCCGGCGGCGCGAGGGCTGCGAGCACGCCCGCAGACAGCAGGACCACGCCCGCCGCCACTGCGACCAGGTGTGTGCCGAATTTGTCGACCAACCATCCCGAGAGCGGCGCGGGCAGGAACATCGCGGCCACGTGCAGGGAGATGACCAGTCCGACGAGGGTCACGGCGTTGTCGTGCGCGCGCATGTGCACCGGCGTCATGGTCATGAGGCCCACCATCACGAACTGCGTCAGTGCCATCACCGCCACGCCGGTGATCACGTCGGCGTTCCACACGCGCGGCCGCGCCGCGGACGAGTCCTCGTCAGGTGTAGTGGAACCCGTCCGGGACGACGACGTCGGGGGCGACGACGACACCGCCGCCGACCTGTCACCCGCGAGGCCGGCGGTCTCCCGGCGCCGCGCCTCGAGCAGCGGATCCGGGCGCAGGAACAGCGCGAGGACCACCGCCGCGCCGCCATACGCGACCGCCGACAGCAGGAACGGCCCCGCCAGGGTGGGCAGTCCCAGCGTGTCCGCTACCGACCCCATCGGCCCGACGAGGTTCGGCCCGGCCACGGCTCCGACCGTGGTCCCGAGCAGGACGTAGGACAGTGACCGTGCTCGCGTTCTGCCGGTGGCCAGGTCGGCGCCGGCGTAGCGGGCCTGCAGGTTGGTGGCGGTGCCGGCCCCGTAGACGACAAAGGCCAGGAACAGCAGCGTAAGCGATCCCATGGCCGCGGCCACGACGATCCCCACCGCGCCGAGGGCGCCAAACGCGAAGCCGGCGGCGAGGCCGGGCCGTCGACCGCGGGCCTGGGAGAGTCGACCGACGAGGATTGCCGCGAGGGCGGACCCGCCCGTGAACAGCGCCGAGGGGAGTCCGGACAGTCCGGGGCCGCCGAGCAGGTCCTCGGCGAGCAGTGCGCCCACGGTGACGCCGGCCGCGAGGCCGGCACCGGCGAGGAGCTGGCCCAGGAGGAGGACCGTGAGGATCCGGCGTTGGACCGGATCCGCGACGATCGCCTCCCGGGTCATCTGTCTAGCCAGCTCCGGGCGTGGACCAGCACGTCGACGGCGGTGGCCTTGCCTGCGGGACGCAGATCGTGACGGAGCGAGACCACCTCGAGGCCGGCGACCCCGCGCGCGAGTTCGGTGATGCCCGGGAGCACGGTGGGGTCCTGGGGTCCGCCGACGCCGCGGCCGAGGTTCTCGGCGGCGTGGCCGAGGTAGATCAGGTGACCGCCGGGCCGTAGCCAGGTGCCGGCGGCGCGGAGCACGGCGACCATCGATTCCAGTTCGAGGTGGAGGAACCCGATCACCACCAGATCGACCTTCTCCGCCGGTTCCCACGTGGTGGCATCGCCCACGACCCAGTTGACGCTGCCGCTGCGTCCCTCGTCGGTGTCCTTGTCGCGCGCCTGCTCGATGGCGACCTCGGAGAAGTCCACGGCCTCGACCTGCCAGCCGTGCGCGGCGAGCCAGCGGGCGTGCCGGCCGTCGCCGCAGGCCAGGTCGATCGCGGTGCCCACGGACAGTCCCGCGTCCTCGGCCGAGGTCACCTCGGAGACGATCCGGGCGGCCGGGGTCGTGCCCCAGGCGTCGGGCTGCGCGAGGTATCGGGCGTTCCAGTCGGCTGCGTCCACGGGGGATCCTTTCGGTGCGGGCGGATCGGGCTGGGTTGGTGACACTGTGCTGTTCAGGCCGTGCGGCTCACACCGCGGGCGCGCCGGGTCAGCTGGCGCGCACCTCGCGCATCGGCGGCCTCTCGCCGAGCGCCACCTCCACGGTCTCGGCCACGAACTCGCCGGTCACGGCGTCGCGCCGGTGCAGCATGAGCGTGTCGCCGGGGGGTGCTGCGCCGGCCACGCGCCCGTGTCGGTGGAGTCGCGTGAGCACGGCCAGGTGTTGGTGCATCGCCATCACGGCCAGCGCGGAGTCGGGGGAGTTGCGGTGCACTCGTCGCCCGAGGTCGACCTGGGCGAGCGCGTCGAGCCCGTACATCTCGTACAGGTCGATGAGGATCCCGATGTCCACGCCGTAAGCACCGGCGAACGGGATCGATTCGAGCGCCTCGCGGGTCCCGGCGTATTCCCCACCGAGCGGCTGGATGAAGCCGGTCAGCGCGGGCCAGTGGGTGGCCAGTAGCGGCCGGGCGACGAGTTCGGTGACGCGACCTCCGCCGGCGGGCAGGATCGCGCGGCCGTCGTTGAGCGGCCGGTCGAAGGCGCCCTTGCAGAACACGACGCCGGGTTCGGTGAGCAAGGGGCCGAGGAGTCCCACGGCGAAGCGGGGGTCGAATTCGCGCAGGTCGGAGTCGAGGTAGGCGATCAGGTCACCGTCCGTGGCGGCCAACGCTTTCCACAGCGCCTCGCCCTTTCCCGGCACGTCGCCGAGGGCGGTGAGGATCTCGCCCTGGGCCACCACGCGGGCCCCGGCGTCGGCGGCCACGGTCGCCGTGGAGTCGGTGGAGTGGGAGTCGACGACGACGAGCTCGTCGATCAACGGAACACGGTCCATCAACTCGGTCCGCAGCGCGGTCACGATCGCGGTGACGGTCGACTCTTCGTCGCGTGCGGGCAGGACCACCGAGATCCGGCGCCCCGCCTTGGCCGCGACGAGCTCGACCGGGTTGAACTCGGCTGCCCGGTAGGTCCGGCGCGTGGACCAGTCACGGACGGGGTCAGCGGCATCGGCGTCGATCCGGTCCGCGAACACGGTCGGCGAGTTCTCGGTCACCCTCGCGATCCTGCCAGAACGCACGCGACGAGGCGTGCGGGGAGTGTGCCACGATGCAGTTATGGATTTCTCCCCATCGGCCCGCGCCGAGGATCTCACCGTCGCCGTCCGAGACTTCATCGACACGAGGATCGTCCCGGTGGAGCCGGAGATCCACGCCGACATCACCCGCCGCCGGCTGTCCGGTGGGGACGCGTGGGCGGTCGACCCGCGGGTCACCGAACTGCAGGAGCAGGCCCGGGAGCAGGGCCTGTGGAACCTCTTCCTCCCCGCCGGCCACGAGGGTCCCTACGCCGAGCGTTACGGCACGCGCGGCGGGACCGGCCTGACCAACACGGACTACGCGCCGGTCGCCGAGGAGATGGGCCGCTCCTTCCTGGCTCCGCTGGTCTTCAACTGCAACGCCCCCGACACCGGGAACATGGAGGTCCTGCTCAAGTACGGCTCGGCTGAGCAGAAGGACCGCTGGCTGGACCCGCTCCTGGCGGGGGAGATCCGCAGCGCATTCCTCATGACCGAGCCCGAGGTCGCGTCCTCGGACGCCTCGAACATGGCGGCCACGGCCCGGATCGACGGGGACGAGGTGATCCTCGACGGCCACAAGTGGTTCTCCACCGGTGTCGGCCACCCGGACTGCAGGGTCGGCATCTTCATGGGTGTTACTGACCCGGACGCCCACCGCTACCTGCGTCATTCCATGGTGCTCGTCCCGATGGATGCCTCCGGCATCACGGTGGAGCGGATGCTCACCGCCCAGGGTATGTATGACGAGCCGCTCGGCCACGGCGAGGTGCGCCTGGAGGGCGTGCGGCTGCCGGTCGAGAACATCATCGGCGGTCCGGGCCAGGCGGCGGCGATCGCGCAGGGCCGCCTCGGTCCGGGCCGCGTTCACCACTGCATGCGTCTGATCGGGTTGGCGGAGATGGCGCTGGACCTGGCCTGCCGCCGCGCGTCGGAGCGGGTGGCGTTCGGCAAGCCGATCGTCAACCTCGGCGGTAACCGCGAGCGGCTCGCCGAGGCGCGCATCGCGATCGACCAGGCGCGGCTGCTCGTCTTGCACGCGGCCTGGAAGCTCGACACCCAGGGCGATGCCGCGGTCGAGGTCAGTGCCATCAAGGCCGCCGTCCCGCGGATGGCGCAGCAGGTCATCGACATGTCCATGCAGCTCCACGGTGGCGGCGGCATGACCGACGATGTCCCGCTGGCCGGCGCGTACGCCACCGCGCGGGCCCTGCGCCTGGCCGACGGCCCGGACGAGGTCCACCTCGGCGTCGTCGCCCGTGCCCTGCTCGCCCCCTACCGTGACGCGGCCGCGGCGCGTACCACCACCGAGGAGAGCCGATGAGCGGACGCGACCGCCAGACCTCACGCGACCACGACCCGGCGCTACGCCGGCGCGTCCCCGGTACGGGGGAGGTGCGCGGGGAGGATTCGTTCGACGTCGAGGCCGTGGCCGCGTGGTTACGGTCGATCACCCCCGATGACCCGTCGGTGCTGGCCGGCGTGGATCTGGGTGACGACGACAACCCGGTCCTGCCGGAGGTGCGTCAATACACCGGGGGCGCCTCGAACCTGACCTACCTGCTTCGATACCCGGGCGCCGATCTGGTCCTGCGTCGCCCGCCGATCGGCACCAAGGCCCGGGGCGCGCACGACATGCGCCGTGAGCACCAGGTGCAGTCGGGGTTGCGGCCGGTGTACCCGCTGGTGCCGCGCATGGTCGGATACTGCGACGACATGGCGGTCATCGGCTCCGAGTTCTACGTGATGGAGCGGATGGCGGGCACGATCCTGCGCAAGGATCTGCCACGTGAGCTGCGGATGGACCGCGTCACCACCCGTCGGCTGTCCGAGGCGGCGGTGGACGCGCTCGTCGACCTGCACTCGGTGGACATCGCGGCGGCCGGGCTCGAGGAGCTCGACCGCGGCGAGGGCTACGTGAGGCGGCAGGTCGAGGGCTGGTCCGCCCGCTACCGGCGGGCGCGCACCGCCGACGTGCCCGATTTCGCGCCGGTGATGAAGTGGCTCGAGGCCAACCAGCCCGAGGATTCGGGACACTGCCTGATCCACAACGACTTCCGGTTCGACAACCTGGTGCTGGACCCCGACGACGTCACGACCGTCGTGGGCGTCCTGGACTGGGAGATGGCCACCGTGGGCGATCCGCTCATGGACCTGGGCGGCGCCCTGGCCTACTGGGTGCAGGACGACGACGGCCCGGTGTTCAAGGCCTTCCGCCGTCAGCCCACCAACGCCGCGGGCATGCTCACCCGCCAGCAGGTGGTGGACCGGTACGCGCGGCTCGCGGGGATCACGATCACCAAGGAGCAGTGGCGGTTCTACGAGGTGTTCGGCCTATTCCGGCTCGCGGTGATCGCGCAGCAGATCAACCACCGCTACTTCCACCGGCAGACCACCAACCCCGCGTTCCGGGCGTTCCGTCCGGCCGTGGGCCTGCTCGAGCAGCGCTGCCTGCGCATCATCCGTACCGGGCACGGCGATCTCACGCCGAGCCGGATCGGGGTGCGCGACGTGCTGCCCGAGCTGCTGGCCGTGCCGCGGGTCGCGATCCCGCTGGTCGCGGGCGGCGTGCACGACGTGCGCACCAGGGTGGGCGGGATCCTCGGTGCGATCACCGGCCACGACGGAAGGGAGAATCGCTGATGGGTGCCATTCATCTCGTCCGCCACGGTCAGGCCTCCTTCGGTTCCGGCGACTATGACCGACTGTCGGAGACCGGGCGTCTGCAGGCGCGCCTGGCCGGCGAAGACATGGCCGCCCGGGGACTCCGGCCGGACGTGATCATCCACGGCGGACTGCGTCGGCAACGCGAGACCGCCGAGGGCATCCTGGCGGCGCTGCGCGAGCACGCGGACTGGGACTGCCCGGTCGAGGTCGACGAGGGCTGGGCCGAGTACGACGCCGACGAGGTCCTCGAGGCCGCGCGGGTGGCCGGACTGTCGGCCGAGCACGGCACCCTCGACACCGCCGGCTCGTCCGCGGAGGCCAAGCAGGCCTTCCAGCGCCAGCTCGACGCGGCGCTGGGTCACTGGGCTGGGCTCGAGGCGTTCGCGCAGTACACGAGCACCACGACCGCCTCGCTCGCCGCTGCCGCGGAGCGCTCGGGAACGGGGAAGACGACGGTCGTGGTGTCGTCGGCGGGCACGATCTCGTTGGCGGCCGCCGGTCTGCTGGCGGACAGCGAAGGCGTGGTGGGGCTGTGGACCCGGCTGCAGCGCGTCACCGTCAACACGGGTATCGCGCGTGTCGTGGTGGGCCGCGAGGGCATGAACTGCATCTCGGTCAACGAGCACCAGCACCTTGAGCGCGCCGCCGGCCCCGAGGACCCGCGCAGGCTCGTCACCCTGCGGTGAGCCGGACGGCGAGCCGCTGGGTTGCGCGCGGCTGAGCCGCGCGGTCGCCGATGCGGTGGCCCGCGTCACCGTATTGTGGGCCCAGGCGGCCGCGACAGCGGCTGTGACAGCTCTGACGAGGAGTCCCGATGCCCACGTTCCACCGCGGCCACACCACGATCGCCTACACCGACACCGGCGTACCCGAGGGTCGCGAGGACGCCCCGGTGGTGTTCTTCGCCCACGGACTGTTGTTCTCGGGCTGGATGTTCCACCGCCAGATCGAACATCTCCGGGCGGACTACCGCTGCGTGACCATCGATTTCCGGGGCCAGGGCAACTCGCCGCGGGCGCGGGGCGGGTACGACATGGACACGCTCGCCGTGGACGTGGCCGAGTTGCTGCGCCACCTGCAGATCCCCGTGGTGAACTTCGTGGGCTTGTCGATGGGCGGTTTCGTGGGGATGCGCCTGGCGGCCCGGCAGCCGGAGTCGGTCCACACCCTGACCCTCATGGACACCGCCGCCACGGCCGAGGAGCCCGCTAACCGCAGCAAGTACAAGACGCTGTCGAAGGTGTACCGGCTCACCGGGGTCCGGCCGCTGCGTGCTCGGGTCGCACCCATCATGTTGGCTCCGGGGAATATTGACGCCCCGTGGGTGGAAGACTGGCTGGCGGCGCTCGATCGGACGGACCGTGCGGGTCTGGCCAAGGCGATCGAGTCCGTGGCGGACCGGGACCCGTGTGAGGACGAGGCCGTCCGGATCATCGCGCCGACCCTCATCATGGTCGGCGCCGAGGATGCCGCGACGCCGCCGTCCAAGTCGCGGCGGCTCGAGGAACTCATCGCCGACACGAGCTTCCACGAGATCCCCGGGGCGGGGCATTCGCCCCGTATGGAGCGCCCGGACGAGGTCAATGCCATCCTTTCGGCGTTCCTCTCCGAATACAACGCATAGGCATATAAGAGCGCCCTACTTCATGTGCGGACAAGGGAACTGATGACAGCGGATCAATCGTCACCGGACGCACCACCGGCAGACCCGGCGGTGAAGTGGCCCGTCGCGAACGGACCCACCGGCGACAGCGGCTGGGTCGGTGTCCTCACCGGCCGGGTGACCGCCTGGGTGATGCTGCTGGTCATGCTGGTGGCCGCCGGTGCGGTGTTCGCGTTCGCGTCGTCCGGGTCCGCGTCCGAGGCGCCCAACACGCTGCCCGACGACGCCGAGTCCGCCCTCGTGTCGCAGATCCAGTCGGAGTTCCCCGACTCCGGCTCGGTTCCGGCGGTCCTGGTCGTGAGCCGGACCGATGGCGGCGAGCTGGGGCCGCAGGGCATCGCCGCCGCGGTCGGCGCGGGCGAGCGGATGTCCGAGGTCGTGGGCGTCCCGGCCCAGGGGCCCATCCCGTCCGAGGACGGTGCGGCCGCCCTGATGCTCGTGCCGGTCGACTCCGAGATCCTGTCGGGCAGCGAGGGGAATGAGCTCGTCGCCGACATGCGCGCCGCCGTCTCGGACGGCCTCGACGACGGCGTGAGTGCGCAGCTCACCGGTGGTCCGGCCTTCGCCGCCGACACCGCCGCAGCGTTCGAGGGCGCCGACTTCCGGCTGTTGGCCGCCACCGCGCTGGTCGTGGCGGTGCTTCTCATCATCACCTACCGTTCCCCGGTGTTGTGGCTGGTCCCGCTGATCATCATCGGAATCGCCGACCGGGTCGCCTCGCTCGTCGTCGCCGCGCTCGGGGAGGCCGTGGGCGTCACCGTCGACGGCTCGACGTCGGGCATCGTCTCCGTCCTCGTCTTCGGCGCCGGCACCAACTACGCGCTGCTCCTCGTCTCCCGCTACCGCGAGGAACTGCGCAAGAACGAGGACAGGCGCGGCGCCCTGCGCGCCGCGTACCGCGGTGCCGTGCCCGCGATCCTGGCCAGCAACATCACCGTCGTCCTGGCTTTGCTCACCCTGCTGCTGGCTACCCTGCCCAACTACCGCTCGCTCGGTATCTCTGCGGCGGTCGGCCTGATCATCGCCGTGATCTTCGCGCTCGTCGCGCTGCCCGCCGCGCTCGCCGTGTGCGGCCGCGGTCTTTTCTGGCCGTTCATCCCGCGCCCCGCCACTCCCGCCGCCACGGGCTCCGCGGTGGGCTCCGCGACGCGGGGCGAGCATGAGCAGCACGGCAAGCACGAACTGCACACGTCGACGACCCCCGCCGGCTTCGACGACGAGGTCCCGCCCGGGATCTGGGGTCGGATCGCCTCGCGCGTAGTCCGGAGGCCCGTCACCGTTCTGGTGTCGTGCGTGTTGCTCCTGGTCGTGCTGGCATTCGGGCTCCTCGGCACGCGCGTTGGACTGAGTCAGACCGAGCAGTTCCGCACCGCGTCCGAGTCGGCTACGGGACTGGAGACGGCGGCCGAGCACTACCCAGCCGGCGTCACCGACCCCGTCACGATCGTCACCCGTACGGGCACCGAGGGGCAGGTCCTCGAGGCCGTCCAGGGCGTCACGGGCGTGGTCTCCGCTAGCCCGTCGGGAGAATCCGGCACAGGGTGGAGCCGGGTGAACGTCGTCTTGGACGCCGCCCCGGCCACCGAACGCTCGGAGGAGAGTGTGCTCGGCCTACGCGACGCTGTCGACACGGTCCCCGGCTCCGGGGCGCTCGTGGGTGGTTCGGTCGCCAAGGCGGTCGACACCTCCGAGGGCAACGTCCGCGACTTCACGCTGGTCGCGCCGCTCATCCTGCTGGTAGTCTTCGTCGTCCTGATCCTCGTGCTGCGGTCCCTGATCGCCCCGTTGCTGGTGATGTCTGCGACGGTGTTGTCGTCGGTCGCCGCGCTCGGCCTCGGCACCTTCGTCACCACCCAGATCCTGGGCTTCCCCGGACTGGACGTCTCGGTGCCGCTGTACAGCTTCTTGTTCCTGGTGGCGCTCGGCGTGGACTATTCGATCTTCCTGACGATCCGCGCCCGGGAGGAGGCGGCCACCCACGTCACCCGCGAGGCCATGGTTCGTGCCGTCGCGCTGACCGGCGGCGTCATCACCTCAGCCGGCATCGTGCTGGCCTCGGTGTTCGTGGTGCTCGGCGTGCTGCCGCTCATTGTGCTCACCCAGGTCGGCGTGATCGTGGCGCTCGGCGTGCTGCTCGACACCTTCGTCGTTCGTACGCTCGTCGTCCCGGCACTGTTCACCCTGGTCGGTGACAAGGTTTGGTGGCCCGGTGATCCGCGGAGCGGCGCCGGCGCCCGTACCTCCCGGAATGCACACGACATCTCCGAATCCGCTCACAGGACCAACGCCACCCCCGCTGATACCGCACAGGAGATCCACTCATGAATCCGCTCCGCGCTACCCGAATCCGCTCACTGCTCACCATCTCGGTGATCGCGCCACTGCTCGCCGCCGGTCTCGCGGCCGCCCCGACTGCAGGCGCCCAGGACCTCACCGACGGAGGACGCCTGGGGGGCGGTTCCTCGCAACTGCTGCCCGACGGCGTCGTGCTCGGCTCCGTGGGGGGACCCGAGCTCAGCCAGGTCGACTTCGTCGACCTGGAGAGATATGCGGGTCGGTGGTATCAGGTGGCCGCCATCCCGCAGCCGTACACGCTGCAGTGCACCAACGACACCCAGGCCGAGTACGGGATCACCGCACCCGGCACGGTGTCGGTCCGCAACACCTGCGGTTCGGCCGTCAGCTCCGAGTCCATGATCGAGGGTGAGGCCACCGTCCGCGACACCGACACCAACGCCTCGCTCCGGGTGAACTTCCCGATGGTTCCGTTCCAGGACGAGAACGGGCCCGTCAACTACCGGATCACCTATCTGGCCGACGACTACTCGGTGGCCATCGTGGGTGATCCGACCCGGTCTTCGGGATTCGTGCTCAGTCGTGAACCGGTGCTCGCTCCCGAGCAGTGGTCGACAGTGCGACAGGTGATCGAAAACCGGGGTTGGTGGTCGTGCGCCTTCCTCACCGTTCCGATGGCAGAAGGCCGCGGCGATGTGACGCCGCTGTGCCTGCTGCCCTGACGAGAGTGATGGGTGAGTTCCGATGAGCATCGATGTCAGTTGCACGGTTCCCGTGGCCCCGGCCGAGGCGTGGCGCTACCTCGCCGCGCCGGGCGCGCTGCGGCGGCTGTCCCCACCGTTCATGTCCTTGCGCCCGGTGCACGAGGCGGGATCGCTGCGCGACGGCGAGGCCGTACTCGAACCCCGAACCGCCCTGCCGGGACCGCTGGCCGCACGGTTCGGCCCCCGGTGGGTCGCGCGGCACGATCCCCAGGGCTTCGTCGACGGCGAGCGCTTCGTCGACCGCTGCGTGTCCGAGCCCTACGCCACGGCGACCGGGTGGGTGCACGTGCATACCGTGACCGCCGGACCGACCGGCACCGCCATGCTCGGCGATCGCGTCGAGGCCCGCGTCCCCGAGCCGATGCTGACCCGTGTTTTCGCCTACCGGTACCGCCAGATGGCCGCCGACCTGGAGACGATCGCGCAGTTCGGCTCGGCAGCGGCGCCGGCAACGAAGCTCCTGACCGTCGCGGTGACGGGCGCGTCTGGCCTTATCGGTACGGCGATGACCGCGCTCCTCGGCGTCGCGGGGCACCGGGTCATCCGGCTGACCCGCCCGGGCAGTGGCCTCAACGCCGGTAGAGACGGCACCGGTAGAGACGGCGCCGGGAACCACGACGACAACGCCGTCGACCCCGCTCGCGCTCACCGGTCCGAGCGAGTCTGGGACCCGGCCGCTCCGGCGCCTGATCTGCTCGACGGTGTCGACGTCCTGGTCCACCTGGCCGGCGCGTCGATCGCCGGTCGTTTCACCGGCAGCCACCTGCGGAAGGTGCGCGACAGCCGGATCGACCCCACCCGCCGGCTGGCGGAACTCGTGGCCGCGCGCGACGGCGCCACCGCGATGGTGTGTGCGTCGGCCGTCGGCTTCTACGGCGCCGACCGCGGCGGGGAACCACTGTCCGAATCGGCGGCCAACGGCACCGGGCCGCTCGCTGGGATCGTCGCGGACTGGGAGCGCGCCTGCGAACCCGCCCGGCGGGCAGGTGCTCGCGTGGTGAACGTGCGGACCGGGCTCGTGCTCTCGGCGGCCGGCGGGATGCTGCCGCCGCTGGCGGCGATCACCCGGACCGGCCTGGGCGGTCGCCTCGGCTCCGGGCGGCAGTGGATGTCGTGGATCTCGCTCGACGACCTCACAGACGTCTACCTGCGGGCGATCGTCGACCCGGCGCTCGCCGGTGTCGTCAACGGAACCGCGCCGGAGCCGGTCACCAACGAGGACTTCACGCGGGAACTCGGCGCTGTGCTGCATCGCCCGACGGTGGTCCCGGTGCCGGGGTGGGCACCCGGGCTGCTTCTCGGAAGCCGAGGCGCTGACGAACTCGCGTTGGCGGATCAGCGGGTGCTGCCCCACACGCTGACCGAGCTCGATCATCACTTCCGCTACCCGCGACTGCGTGAGGCGCTGGAACACGAACTCGGTGCGGAGAGCCTGCCCACCGCGCTGTAGCGGCGCCTGGCGTGACGCGCAGGGTTCCCCGGCGTTGTTGTCGGACGCTCAGCGCTGCAGGATCATCGGGACGAGCACGCGCCGCGCGAGGCCACGGATTTCGTCCTCGGACTGCACGAGCGGCGGGCCGTCGGGCATCACCACCAGCGAGTGGAGGAACCGGCCGACGGCGCTGCCGACCTCGCGCGACTGGTCCTCGACCTCCGTGTCGGTCATCGCGCGGGTGTGGACGTCGGCGTCCCACGTGTTGCGGACGAACTCCGCGACGATCTCGGTGATCGCGGCGAGCACCGAGTCGGACTGCCCGGCCAGCACGGCCATGGTCTCGATCTTGTCCACCTCGATGAGCCGGCGGACTAACTCGCTCTCGCGGATGTCGAACACCGTGCCCACGAGCAGATCCTCGACGTGCCGCACCGGGTCCCATTCCAGCGACTCGAACGACGTGAACCGGGCGTTGACGGACATCATCAACCGCTGTGCCTCGTGCGCGTAGATGGCGCGGAGCATCTGGTCGCGCGTCCCAAGTCGCCTGTAGAGGGTCACCCGGGTCACGCCGGCCGCTCGTGCGATGTCGTCCGTGCTCGACGCCTTGATCCCGCGCTCGGCGAGGACCGAACACGCCACCTCGATGATGCGGATGTCCTCCGCGTCATGCACGACAGCGGCGCCGCCGTCCGCATCCTCCGCAGAAGGGCTGTCGGAGGATGCATCACCGGACGCTGTGCTGTCAGGCACTGCGTCGGCAGGACGGTCGGCGCCGCGGCGAGTGTTACGTGTCACTCGTTCATGTTACGACCTGAGAGTGGGCCGTGAGGCGTCACCGTGGAGCTGGTCGACGCAGATGGTCAGCGGGACTGCTCGCCCTCGACCGGGTAGGCACTGTAGCTGCTGGGCGAAGTCCCAGGCTGCGGGGCCTGCGGCCCGTCGATTGCGGCTGTGTCGACCTGTCCGGGTGCAGCCTGGCCAGATGTAGAGGGGTCGGGCGCGGCCCCACCCTCGGATTCGGGAACCATGTCGAAGACGCCGGGCCTGGGCTTGCTCGCGCGGGTCTCCTCCTCGGCCACCGAGGTGGTGCCCTTCGCCGCGGCCTCCGCCATGGCGACGGACCGCGCGATCTCGGGATCAGTGGAGGTGTCGAACCACTCGTCCGGCGCGGACGGCAGATCGGCGTCGGTGTCGACCTCCGAGGGCTCGTAGCGGAACACGCCGTCGTCGTCCTTCTTGGCCACGGCCTTAGCGAAGTTCTCCAGGGAATCCCCGAACTGCGATGGGATCAT
This sequence comes from Dietzia sp. NCCP-2495, assembly GCF_026011735.1. Taxonomy (GTDB): domain Bacteria; phylum Actinomycetota; class Actinomycetes; order Mycobacteriales; family Mycobacteriaceae; genus Dietzia. The sequence goes on from NZ_BRVN01000003.1 coordinate 119,131, forward strand.
CCACATCGTGGCCGCGTCGCCCTTGGCCATCTCGGGCAGGTTCTGCACGTACTGGTACGCCAGCATCTCCGGGGTGGGCTTCGACGCCTTGACCGCCGCGTTGACGCGGGCGATCGCGGCGGCCTGGCCCTCGGCGACGAGGTATCGCGCGGCGCGCTCACCCTGGGCGCGCAGCATGCGGGACTGCCGGTCGGCCTCGGCCGCGAGGATGGCGGCCTGCTTGTTGCCCTCGGCGTCGAGGATCGCGGCCTGCTTGGCGCCCTGTGCCGTGGTGATCGCGGCCTCGCGCTGCCCCTCGGCGGTGAGGATGGTGGCACGCTTCTCACGGTCGGCCCGCATCTGCTTCTCCATCGAGTCCTGGATGGAGGGCGGCGGATCGATCGAGCGCAGCTCGACCCGGGCCACGCGCAGGCCCCAGCGGCCGGTCTCGGAATCGAGCACACCGCGCAACTGCTTGTTGATCATGTCGCGACTGGTCAGCGTCTGCTCGAGGGTCAGACCGCCGACGACGTTCCGCAGCGTCGTGGTGGCGAGCTGCTCCACCGCGATGATGTAGTTGTTGATCTCGTAGACCGCCGACTTGGGATCGGTGACCTGGAAGTACACGACCGTGTCGATGCTCAGGGTGAGGTTGTCCTCGGTGATCATCGACTGCGGCGGGAAGGTCACGACCCGCTCGCGCAGGTCGACCTTGGCGCGTACCCGGTCGATGAACGGGATGATCAGCGTGAGCTGTCCGCTCGCGGTGCGCTGGTAGCGCCCGAGTCGTTCGATGACCGCCGCCTCGGCCTGGGGGATGAGCTTCACCGAGCTCGCCACCACCGAGGCGATCAGGACGACGATGACGGCTAAGAAGATCAATCCGCCCATGGGTTTCCTCCGATTGTGTCGTGAGTGTCAGCGGTGCGCCGCGGGCACGGGTGGCCCTAGAAGCCGCGCACGACGATCGCCGTGGCGCCTTCGATCTCGTGCACGAGGACCTTGTCTCCGGCTGCGAACGTCTCCCCCTCGAGGAGTGCGCGCGCCGTCCAGGTGTCGCCGGCGATCTCGACCAGTCCACCCTCACCGTCGATCTCCTCGACCACGGTGCCGTTGCGGCCCGTGAGCGCGGCCGTGTTGGTGTCGTGCTCCGGCAGCGCCGAGAGCATGCGCCGGCGTACGACCGGGCGGACGGCGGCGAGCATGACCACGGAGACGAGGGCGAACGCCAACGCCTGCCCCCATAGCGGTGCACCGAGGAACGCCGCCCCGGAACCACCGAGGGCACCGACGGCGAGCATGATGAAAAGCAGCTCCCCGCCTGCGGCCTCGCCAGCGGCGAGCAGTACCGCAGCGCCGAGCCACATGAGTCCTACGTGCATGCCCCGACCCTACAGTTAACGGGCGTCCGGACGGCGGGACTACTGTCGGTGCGGTGTCAACGCTGAAGAAGTTCGCCTGGCTCTCGGTGGCCACGGCGATCGTCACGATCCTCATCAAGCTGACCGCCTGGTACGTCACGGGTTCGGTGGGTCTGCTCTCGGACGCGGCGGAGTCCGTGGTCAACCTGGTGGCGGCGCTCATCGCGGTGTGGGCCGTGACCGTCGCGGAGCGGCCGGCGGACGACGACCACCAGTACGGCCACTCCAAGGTGGAGTACTTCTCCGCGGGCGTCGAGGGCGCGATGATCTTCGTGGCAGCGGCGTTCATCCTCGTCGTCGGCGTCGAACGGATCATCAACCCGGTCCCGTTGGAGTCGATGGGAATCGGCCTGGGGATCTCGGTGGTCGCCGCGGTGATGAACGGGGTCGTCGGGCTCGTCCTCATGCGCGCGGGTGACGCGCACCGCTCGCCGACCCTCAAGGCCGACGGCAAGCACCTCATGACCGACGTGGTCACCTCGGGCGGCGTCGTGGTCGGGTTGACGCTGGCGTGGCTCACGGGGTGGGAGATCCTCGACCCGCTGGTGGCGATCGCCGTGGGCATCAACATCCTGTTCGTCGGCTACAAGCTCGTCCGTGAATCCGGGATGGGGCTCATGGACGCGACCCTGCCGGAGGAGGACAACCGCGCGATCGAGGAGATCCTGGAGCGGCACCGCGAGGCGGGGAGTGTGGACTTCCACGAGCTGCGCACCCGCGAATCCGGTAAGTGGCGCTTCGTGGAGTTCCACGCTCTGGTCCCGGGCGAGTGGAGCGTCGACCGCGGCCACGAACTGGTGGAGCAGGTGGAGCAGGAGATCCACGCCGCACTGTCGAACACGCACATCACGAGCCATCTCGAGCCGATCGAGGACGAGCGGGCGTACAACGACGTGCACCTCTGAGCCCTCTGGGTCCGCTGAGTCCTCTGAGTCGGAGTGGGCTCGTCGCCCGCGTCTCGGTCGTAGGCTTACCGGTGTGCCCCACCCGATCATGTTCGACGACGACGACCCGTTGCTCGCCCGGCTGAGACAGGTCTGCCTGGCGCTCCCCGACGCAGCCGAGAAGGTCTCGCACGGCCGGGTGCTCTGGTACACGACCAAGGTCTTCGGGGTGTTCGGCGGCAAGATCAAGGGCGACCACTCCGATCCGCTGCTCGACCGCGCCCTGCTGTTCCTGCCGTACCCCGGTGAGCGGCGGGCGCTGGAGCAGGACGAGCGATTCCACGTGCCCGCCTACTACGGCCCGGCCGGGTGGCTGGCCCTGCCGCTGGACTCAGGTGACGTGGACTGGGACGAGGTGGCCGAGCTGGTCGAGTCCTCGTACCGCCAGACAGCGGGCGTCCGCCGGGTGGCGAGGCTGGACGAGCCCAGCTGACGGGTGCGAGCACCGCCCGACCGGCTCCGGTTCCGAGGTGGTTCCTATGCTCCGTCGGCTGCCCACAGGCCTGCCCTCCGCCCTGAGCGCCTGTAGTAACTCCGGCCCGCCAGATTCTGGTGGTGCCAGTATCCGCGCATCACCAGTGGCAGATCCGGAATCCAGAAACTCTCCTCCGCCGGCGTGACGCTCCAGCAGGCGCCGAGCTCGACATCTGCAGTGACGATCCCCGGTCCCTCGGTGGTCCGCCGGGAGGCCAGGACCGTGCCGTGTGCGTTGACGATCTGGGTGGCCCCCACGAACTCGGTCTCGTACCCGACGGCCAAGTCCGTTCCCGGAGCTAGCAGGAAGTCTGATCGAATCGACCCGCAGTGCGAGGCCTGCAGGACAGGCACCCCCAGTCGCCGGGCGAACTCGACGGGCGCCTCCTCGGACAGGGCTCTGTTGCGCCGGGCGAGCGGAGCCAGCGCGCGCGAGGCCAACCCGCCCCAGTTGCTCGGCACAGTCCACCAGTGAGTGCCCGTCATCGCGAGGTCGATCCGCCCCTGCAGCCTCCGCACGGTCTGGGTGCGGATGAGCTCCCAGCAGCTCGCGACACCCACCCCGCCGAGGTCGGTGTCGAACGCGCCGTCGTCATGGCCTCCGGTGTAGAAGCAGTTCTCCCACATCGTCGGCAGGTCCGTGTCATGAGTGTGGACGCGGCCACCGGGTTCGACAAGGTGGTAGCGGTTGTAGACCTCGTCGTCGTCGGCGATCAACATCGACCCGCCGATCGTCGCGCGGTACCGCGCCGCCAACCGTCGGAACATCCCCACCGCCGCGTTCTCGCGCGGCAGGACCGCCGCGTGGACCTCGGCGCGCATCGGCACCGGCGACGTGCAGAACTCGGGCACCGCGATGAGCGTCGCGCCCCGCTCGCCGGCCTCGACGATCATCGCCTCCAGGCGCTCGAGCGTGAGGTCGACCCGCCCCGGCACGCCCTCCAACTGGATCGCGGCGGCGCGCACGCGGCGGGGCGGGGAGTCGAGTGGGACCTGCGGGGAGTCGAGAGGGTCCGGCGGGGAGTCGACGTGATCCGGCATGGAACGTCCTGGTGGCGGGCAGCGGGACGTCAGGCTGAGCGGCCGCCTGGCGGGCCACGTGACCTAGGATCGGAGTCTACAAATCCCCATGGTTTGTCAGGTGGGGTGTTCGCACGTCGTCGCTCGGAGGGACTCGGATGGAACTCGGCATCGATACCCGGCTCACGCTGCTCGCCGCCGGGCTGATCTTCCTGCTGGCGCTGGGACTCGGCGTGTGGAAGTACAGGCAGATCGCGACGAGCGAGACGCACACGGCGCACATCTACGTCGACATCGCGCACCGCGCCGCGCTCATGTATGCGTTCGCGACGCTGCTCATCGCGGTGTTCGTGGAGCTCAGCGGCTGGCCGACGTGGGTGAACCTCACGGCGGCCGCGGTGCAGGTCTCCTTCTTCCTCGTGGCGATCGGCAGCTACATCGTCCACGGCGCGCTGCGCGACACGACCAACCAGTTCGAGCACGGTGGCGCCGGCCTGAGCCTGGGGATGTGGGCGCTCATCGTGGGGGAGATGGGCGGGTTCGCGGTGCTGCTCGCGGGCTTCGCCTCGGCGCAGCTTCTGGCCTGATCGGGCTAGGCTGGCCGCATGTCCCCTCGTCCCCGCGGTCGCGGATTCGTGCCGAGCAAGAGCGAGTCCGACGGCATGGACCTCGGCACCCGTGCTCTCATCCTGGGCGTGGGGTCGCTCGTGCTGTCGTGGGTGCCGATCATCAACATCGTGGCGTTCCTCGCGGCGTTGATGGCGGTGGCGTTCGGTCTGCTCGCCAGGTGGCCCACCGGGTGGTTGGGGCAGGGCGAGCCCGACACACGTCGCGCACTGTGGGGCATCATCCTGGGCGCGATCGCGCTGGTGGTCTTCGTGATCACCGCCGTGCGCTACTCGGTGATCTGACCTCGCTGATCACGGTGCCAGGCACTCTCACCCCGCGCACATGGTCCGGTGCTCGTTGGACACCACCCACCCGATCGCGGTCCGCATCCGCCGGGCGAAGTTCCCGGGCTGGGTCGCACACACCGCGTGGCCGGCGTGGATCGGGAACACCGCGCTGTGCGGGAGCAGGTCCGCCATCTCGTCCTGGATCCACTGCGGGAACGCGATGTCGTGCGTGGTCTTGATGATCGCCACGGGCAGGTCGAGCTCGTGCAGCCACGAGGTGGAGTTGAATCGCCCCACCTCGCTGATCACTTGGCGGTGCGTGGTCAGGGGCGTCCTCGACAGCTCCCGCAGTGCCCACTCGTGGGGGCCGAGGGGCGTGTCGGTGATCTCGCGGGCGACCTCCTCGGGCACCGCGTTGAGCAGCGGCTGTGACCGGGCGAGGCCGCCGAGGGTGATCTTCTCGATCGCGTTGCGCTCGGCGCCGGTCCCGGTGGCGGCCAGGACGAGCCCGCCGAGCCGGGAGGGGTCCTTGCGGGCCGCGAGCTGGGAGACTATTCCGCCCATCGAGTAGCCGCCGAGGATCGGGGCCTCCAGTTCGAGGTGATCGGCGACGCGCACGGCGTCCTCGGCGAGGGCCTGGAAACTGAACGGGCCGGTGTGACCCATCCCGTGCTGGCGCTGGTCATAGGTGATGAGGCGGTACTCACCGCGCAGGCGCTCGAAGGTCTGGTACCAGTTCAGCATCCCTGTGGCGACCATGCCGTGCAGCAGGATGACGGGCTCGAGGTGCTCCTCGCCGGTGTCGTACAGGCGGGTCGTCACGTCGTCGGCGAGCGTGACGATGCGGGGGGTGGGCAGCAGCGACATGTTCGGTGCCATGCGAGGCAGTCGCAGGACTGAGCGGGGCAGTCCGATGATCGGGTTGGTGCGCACGTGCTCCTCCTCGAGTGCGTCCCGCGGGCGGGTGTTCGGCCCGCGGACGTGTCCACGATTGTGCGGCACGAGCGTCGTTGTCGCATCACCTCTCCGCCGCGCGCTCGGGATCTGATCGGTGACTGTCGGATCGTTGGGGCACGATGGGGGCATGACGCCACGGCCCACCCGCCCCCTCGGTCCGGATCAGATCGAGCGCCTCGACGAGCTGCTCGCCTCGAGCGGTCGCATCGCCCGCCGCCATTTCCACGGCGATCTCGCGGCACTCGCGGCCGCGGACAAGAACGCCGCGGACAAGAACGCCGCGGACAAGTACGCGGCACCCGGAACCGGCAACCTCGGCGGCTACGACCCGGTCACCGAGGCCGACCGCGCGATCGAGGAACTCCTCCGCGCCGGCATTCAGTCGATGTCGCCGGGGGACGCGGTGGTGGGTGAGGAGAACGGGCGGAGCGGCCCAGTCGACGCCGCGCGCACCTGGTACCTGGACCCGATCGACGGGACCAAGGCCTTTCTCACCGGCATGGCGGGCTGGGGCACGCTCGTGGGCGTGGTCGAGGGCGGCCGCGCGGTCGCGGGATGGATGGACCAGCCGGTGCTCGGCGAGACCTTTTCCGCGGTGGGCGGCCGCGCGACGCTGCGGCGCACGGACGTCGACACGGGCCGGCCCGTGACTGTCGACCTGCACACTTCCCAGTGCCGTCAGCTCTCCGACGCGATCCTCTACACCACGCATCCGTCGATGTTCGGGGACACCGGGCCGGCCCGCGAGGGGTACGACGAGCTCGCCCGCCGCGTCCGCCTCCAGCGGTTCGGCGGCGACTGTTACGCCTACTGCATGCTCGCCGCCGGGCGCGTGGATCTGGTGGTCGAGTCCGACCTCAATTCGTACGACATCGTGGCGCTCATCCCGATCATCGAGGCCGCGGGCGGCGTCATCACCGGTCCGGACGGCGCGCAGCCGATCGAGGGCGGCACCGTGGTCGCGGCGGCGACGCCCGAGCTGGCCGAGCAGGCGTGGGACGTGCTGGGTCGCGCATGAGTCGGCAGTCGTGACCGAGCCGCTGTTCGGCGTCCACCGCGAGCCGGCGGTACTGGGGCCCGGCGCGGTGCACGTCCCGGACTGGCTCAGTCGTGACCAGCAGGAATACCTCCTGCGGGCGTGTGTCGAGTGGGCGGCGGTCCGCGTGCCCCGCACGATGGTGCTGCCGGGCGGTGGCCGGATGTCGGTGCGGACCTTCAGCCTGGGGCGGGACTACTCGCCGTATAGATATGACGACGACGAGACCATCCCGCCGATCCCGGAGTGGCTCCTGCGGGCGGCCCGTTCCGCGCTGATCTCGGTGGCGGAGATCGATCCCACGGCCGCAGCGGTCGATGCCGACACCACGGACGGTCGAGGTGTGGCACCACATGGTTCGGGCATGGCACCACTTGGTCCGGCCGAGTACACGCCCGATGCCGCACTGGTGAACCTCTACGGCCCCGGCGCCACGATGGGCCTTCACCAGGACCGCGACGAGGCGCGCGGCGACCCGGTCGTCTCGCTCAGTCTGGGGGACGCGTGCACGTTCCGCTTCGGTACGCCCGAGCACCGGGGGCGCCCGTACACGGATGTGCGGCTGGAATCGGGAGACCTGGTGGTGTTCGGTGGCCCGTCGAGGCTGGCGTTCCACGGGGTGCCGAAGGTTTTCGACGGCACTGCCCCTGCCTGGTGCCGCGAGGTGCTGGGGGCGGCCCCGGGGCGAGTCAACATCACGCTCCGCAGGACTCGGTAGCCCCACGGCGCACGAGGCCACGATGCGCGAGGCCCACGGGCACACCTACGCTGACCCCATGAACACTTCGTCGTCCCAGGGACGTGGCCTGACCATCGCGGTGATCGTCCTCGTGGCGCTCGTCGCCATGATCGCGGCGGTCGGAACGGTGGTGGTGTCGCAGCGGACCTACGGGTCGAGCGAGCGCACGATGAGTGCCAAGACCCAGGTCGCGGCGGGATCCGACCACACGGACCCGGCGGCAGGCCTGACCATCCGGGTCCCGGCCGGCTGGGAGGCGCAGTCCGGTCCGCTGCCGTTCGGCACCACCGCACTGATGCCTGAGGGGGCGTCTGATTCAGGTGGTGCGAGCGGGATCGTGTTCCTCGGCGCGCTGACTCCGGAGATGCTCGCCGGACAGGACGTCAGCAACGAGCAGGCCGCGTTCTCGCTGGCCACGGGCATCGGCCAGGCGGTTTTGCCGGTCCCGGGCAGCCCCACCGAGGAGCGGGTCGACGAGATCTCGAGCCGGGTCGGCGACGGTACGGCCCTGTCCTTCCGGATCATCCCGTCGATCCAGCAGCCGATGGTCGGTCCCGAGGGCGCGCTGGTCTACTCGGCGGTCGTCGGCGAGGGCGATTCGCGGTTCTGGCTCACCTACATCGCGACCCCGGGCGACGGCAGCATGGATTCCCCGCGCGCGGAGTGGGCCGACGAGATCGTCGAGCGTTTCGAGCTCGCCGACGTACCGGCCGAGGTCGGCACCACGACCTGAGGCACGCCCAGACCCGAGACACGCCCAGACGACTTGAGCTCGGCCCTCCCGCGGGAGGGCCGGGCTCAGATCTCAGGTCAGCCGGAAAAGGTCAGAGCGTGGTGACGACCTCGTCGTACTCGAGGCGCGGGAGGCGATCGAACCAGGCGCCCTCGGCGGCGGGCTTGCCGATGTTGATCGCGACGAGCACGCGGTGGCGGCCGTCGGGGAAGAACTCCTTCGAGATCGCCTCGGCGTCGAAGCCGGTCATCGGGCCGGCGGCCAGACCCGCGGCGCGGATGCCGAGGATCGCGTAGCCGATCTGCAGGCCGGCGTTGAGCTCGGCGGTGCTGGCGCGGCTGGCCTCGTCGCCGTCGAACAGGTCACGGGCGCCGGGGAAGTGCGGGAAGAGCTTGGGCAGCTCGTCGTGGAAGTCCACGTCTGCGGCGAGCAGCGCGACGGCAGGGGCGGCGGCGGTCTTGGCCTGATTTCCCTCGGCGAGGAGCGGGACGAGGCGGGCCTTGGCCTCCTCGGACCGGAGGACCACGACGCGCAGCGGCTGGTTGTTCATGGAGGTGGGCGCCCACTTGACCAGGTCGTAGATGGCCTCGAGCTGTTCGTCGGTCACCGGCTCGTCGGTGAAGGCGTTGGCGGTGCGCGCCTCGCGGAAGAGCAGGTCCTGGGCGGCCTCGTCGAGCTGCAGGGCGGTGCGGGAATCCAGAGAAGTTGTCATGTCCATCAAAAACGCGTCCCCGGCACGGGCATTCCAGAGGCGATCGTGATCCTGGACACCTCACCTATGGCGGCAGCCTCTGCGGCAGCCCCAGCCCCTGCCCCAGCCGCGATCCTCAGGGCCGCTTGCGGGTGAATCCCACCACCGGATCACCGTCGGCCAGTCCCTCGACCGGCGCGACCATCCGCTCCACCTGAGCCCGCGCCTGGTCCCGCACCGGAGTCTGCGGATCCAGCACCGACATGTACTCCCGGTGTTCGGCCAACGCGTCGACCGCCGGCTCGATGAATCCCTTCACGTCCACGTAGTGACTCGGCTGCGGGTCGGACTCGAACCACATCTGCGGGCGACCCTCGCGTGAGTCCACCCCGGCGGCCGCGACCACGTCGTCGTAGGCCGCGCCCACGGCGGCGCCGAACTCGATGTGGTCGGACTGGTTGGGGAAGCCCGGGGCGAACTCCGCGCCCGAGTACAAGGAGACGACGACGTCGGGGCGGTGCTTGCGGATCGAGTCGGCGATCGCATCGCGGAGGTCGCCGTTGTTGACGATCCGGCTGTCCGGGAATCCCAGGAACTCCACGGTGTGCACGCCGACATGCGCCGCCGAACGCCGCTGCTCCTCCTCGCGGATCGGCCCGGCGATCGACGGCGCCATGCCCTCGATTCCCGCCTCGCCACTGGATGCCAGCACGTACACGACACTCCGGCCCTCGGCCGTCCACCGGGCGATGGCAGCCGACATTCCGTACTCGGTATCGTCCGGGTGCGCCACCAGGACGAGGCAGCGGGTCCAGTCGGTGGGGAAGGGCTCGGGGAGGGTTGTCGGCGTCGGCTGGTCCGTGGAGTCGCTCATGCCACGAGTATGGCCTCGCCGGTGGCCGTCAGGTCCGAACTCGCCGAATGACGCGGTCGTAGACTGGGCCGGAACTCGTCGTCGTCGTCATCACACAGTCCTGGAGGCCCCTCATGTCCGCACTCTTCCCCGACTACCGCCCGTCCTGGGAGACCGAGGACCACCGGCTCCTCCGCGAGCACGCCCGGTCGTTCTTCGGCAAGGAGATGACCCCCAACCAGGAGAAGTGGGCCGCGCAGAAGCACGTCGACCGCGAGACGTGGCTGCGCACCGGCGAGGCCGGGCTCATCTGCCTCGACGTGCCCGAGGAGTACGGCGGGCAGGGCGGCGACGCCGGCATGGAGTACCTCGTCACCGAGGAGCTCGTCTACTCCGGCGACACCGCGTTCGGCATGGGCGTCGGCTCCACCATCACCCCGCACTACGTGGCCAACTACGCCACCGAGGAGCAGAAGCGCGAGTGGCTGCCGAAGATCTGCTCGGGTGAGTGGATCTCCGCCATCGCGATGACCGAGCCCGGCGCCGGATCCGACCTTCAGGGCGTGCGCACCACCGCCAAGCGGGACGGCGACGACTACATCATCAACGGCTCCAAGACCTTCATCTCCAACGGCGGCTCCGCCGACTTCGTCGTGGTGGTGGCCAAGACCGACCTCGACGCCGGCCACAAGGGCATGGCCCTGTTCGCGGTCGAGGCGTCGACCCCCGGATTCGAGCGCGGTCGCGTCCTGGAGAAGATGGGGCGCCACGGCGCCGACACCGCCGAGTTGTTCTTCAACGACATGCGCGTGCCCGCCGCCAACATCCTCGGCGGCGAAGAGGGCCAGGGCTTCTACCAGCTCATGAACCAGCTCCCGCGTGAGCGCCTGGCCATCGCCGTGGACGCGCTCGCCATGGCCGAGGCCGCCGTCGTGGAGACCATCGAGTACACCAAGGAGCGGCAGGCGTTCGGCAAGCCGATCCTCGACTTCCAGAACACTAAGTTCGAGCTGGCGCACTGCAAGACGCAGGTCATGGCCACCCGCACCTACGTTGACTACTGCATCGAGCAGGAGCTCGCCGGGAAGCTCGACGCCGTGACCGCCTCCATGGTCAAGATGCAGGCCACCGACATGCTCGACGACGTGGTGGACCGCTGCCTCCAGCTCTTCGGCGGCTACGGCTACATGATGGAGTACCCCATCGCGCAGAAGTTCGCCGGCGCCCGCGTCATGCGGATCTACGGCGGCACGAACGAGATCATGAAGGAGGTCATCGGCCGGGCGCTGTGAGGCGGCGCGGGCGTGATCAGCGGAGCCGGTCGATGATCTCGACGAACTCCTCCGCGTAGGCCAGGTGCTTGCGAAGTCGCTCGAGACGCTGCGTGGCCTCGGCTCCGATCTCGGAGAGGGTGGCCGCGACGGCGTCGTCGTCGTCACCGATCGCGCCCGCACCGTCCCCTCCAGCGACATCACCACCCGCGCCGCCGCCTCCCGTGCTGCCCTTCCCGGCGCTCCGGGCGTCGAGCGCGCGGCAGAAGTCCTTCATCCGGTCGAGGCTGAAGCCCAGCGGTTTCATGCGGCGGATGAGGAGGAGGCGCTCGACATCGGCCTCGGTGTAGAGGCGGAACCCGCCGGGCGAGTGGGCTGACGGGCTGACGAGGCCGAGCTCGTCGTAATGGCGCAGGCTGCGGATCGACAGGGCGGTGCGCTCGGCGACCTCCCCGATCTTCATGGTCTGCTCGCCAGGATTTTCCTCGGCCACAACTCTCCCGCTACGGTAGGTTTCTACTCTCTCGGAGCGAGAGAGTTCGACCTCAGACTGTAGGTGATCAGTGAACAGCGTGCCCACGGCGAGCGGATCGACCGGATCGTCAAGCCGCGACTCCGCCGCATCGTCGACCAGTGAGTTCCCCATCGGAGTGGGGGCGTCGTTCCGCGCGGCGTTCTCCTCGCCGGCCCGACTGCGCACGGAGGTCCTCGCCGGCCTGGTGGTGGCGCTGGCGCTGATCCCGGAGGCGATCTCGTTCTCGATCCTCGCGGGCGTCGACCCGCGGGTGGGTCTGTTCGCGTCGGTCACCATGGCCGTGACCATCGCCTTTACCGGCGGTCGGCCCGCCATGATCTCGGCGGCCACGGGGGCGGTGGCCCTGGTCGTCGCGCCGGTCGCCGCGAACCACGGGCTCGAATACCTCATCGCGACCGTCCTGCTGGCGGGTGTCCTGCAGATCGTCCTGTCGCTGCTGGGCGTGGCCAAGCTGATGCGGTTCATCCCGCGGTCGGTGATGATAGGTTTCGTCAACTCGCTGGCGATCCTCATCTTCCTCGCGCAGATCCCGCACCTGCTCGGCGTCCCGTGGCTGGTGTATCCGCTGGTGGCGGCGGGAATCGTGATCATGGTGGGTTTCCCGCGCACGACCACGATCGTGCCGGCGCCGCTCGTGGCGATACTCGTGATCGCCGGCGCGGTCCTGCTGTTCGGGTGGACCGTCCCCGATGTGGCGGATCAGGGCGAGCTCCCGACCACGTTGCCGTCGTTGCTCTTCCCCGACGTCCCGCTGACGCTGGAGACCCTCGAGATCATCGCGCCCTACGCGCTGGCGACGGCGCTGGTCGGGCTCATGGAGTCACTCCTGACCGCCAAGCTGGTCGACGACATCACCGAGACCCACTCCGACAAGACCCGCGAGGGCTGGGGCCAGGGCGTGGCCAACCTCGTGACCGGCTTCTTCGGTGGCATGGGCGGCTGCGCGATGATCGGACAGACGATGATCAACGTCAAGGAATCCGGCGCTCGGACGCGGCTGTCGACGCTGCTCGCGGGCGTGTTCCTGCTGATCCTCGTGGTGGCGCTCGGCGACATTGTGGGGCTGATCCCCATGGCCGCGCTGGTGGCGGTGATGGTCATGGTGTCGGTCGGTACGTTTGACTGGCATTCCGTGCACCCGCGGACCCTTCGCTTCATGCCGCTGTCGGAGACGCTGGTCATGGTGGTCACCGTGGTGGCGACGGTGTGGACCGGGAACCTGGCGATCGGCGTGGTGTTGGGCGTGGTCACCGCGATGGTGATGTTCGCCCGCCGGGTCGCGCACATGACCACGGTGGAGAAGGTCGCCGAGCTCGACACCGACCACGACGGCACCGTCGACACCCGCACCTACCGCGTCACCGGCGAGCTCTTCTGGGCCTCGAGCAATGATCTGGTCTACCAGTTCGACTACTCGGGCGATCCGGAGAACGTGGTCCTGGACCTCACCGACGCCGACATCTGGGACGCCTCGACCGTCGCAACCCTCGACGCGGTGCAGCAGAAGTACGCCGAGAAGGGCAAGACCCTGTCGGTGATCGGCCTCGACGGCGCGAGCCAGGAGCGTCTCGACACCCTCTCGGGGCGATTGGGCGGGGCGTTCTAGGCGGGGAGTTCTAGGCGGGGAGCGCAGCTGGGCGCGGCGGCGCGTCAAGGCTGGCAGCGCTTCTGGTCGGGCCGGCGTGGTTCGACCCGACCGGGTCGGGTCGGGGTGTCACGCGGTGGTTCCGCGCGCTGTGGCCTTGTGCCCGGCGCCGTGTGACCCGGGGTCCGGTAGGCGGCGTGTGGCGTCCCTGGATTATGACGACGACAACGACGGCCTTTCCCGCCCCGTGGCGTTCACCCGACTGGCTCGTTGTGCATGGTCGTCGTGCGTGGTCGGCGTTGGCCTTCGTGTTGCTGCTCCTCGGGTGTGTTCGCCTCGGTGGCCATGAGCGTGCCGGATGCCGGAAACAGCGTCCTGGCCCCTCGATTCGCCTGGCGATTTCTGGTCGGATGGACGCGGAATACTCGTCCGAGAAACTTCCTAAAAACGCTTGCATGTTCGAATTATGCGTCTGTAAACTCGAAAATAACATCGAGGCATTTCGACAGATCGGGCGAGGGGGCGGCATATGAGCTACGAGCGCAGCGCTTGGGCCGCGTCCAATGATTTCCTTGATTCGCTCCTCTCTGCCGCATCGACGCTGCGGGCGGGGTGGGAAGCTGAAAATCGTGCGATTGGGCAGCGCTTCGTTGCCGCGCACGAGTTGATGGTCGAGTGCGTCAATCATCCGGATTGTGGGGATGATTCCGCCGAGGCTCGTCGCGGCCGCTCGGTTGTTGATCCGCAGGTCATGGCAGGCAGCTACCTCGTCCGCGAACTGTCGATCTCGGCCGATCGTGCCGAGTACATGATCTCGTTCGCCGCGGATCTCCACTTCCGCTATCCCGCCATCCTGCAGGCGATGCTCGACGGGCTGATGGAGGAGCGGGTCGCCCGCGGCCTGGCCAGGCAGATGTCCTGTGTCGCTGACGATGTTCTGGGTCCGATCCAGGAGGAAGTGGTCAAGGACTACCTCGATTCGCTCAAGGCGGGTGGGCTCCGTGGAGAGAATGAGCGAAATGCAAGGGCGGACGAGATAATTGGCAAGCATGACCCGGACGGAATTCGGGAACGCAAGGCTGATGCCGTCCGTGCCCGCAGTGTGACGTTCCGTAAGGGGCAGGACGGAATGTCCGCGTTGAGCGCCACATTGCGGTCGGATGAGGCGGCAGTCCTTGCCGAGGCGATTGAGGCGAAGGTCGCCCAGGATCGTGCGGCGGACGAGGCGGCTCGAGCTGCTGCAGTCGCGGATGCCGAAGCCGCGGGAGAGCCGGTGCCGGAACTCGACGAGGATCCCGACTACACGATGGGGCAGCGGAAGGCGGATGCTCTGCTCTCCTTGTCCTGCGGTGATGTGGCCGAGACCGGGAGTGCCGATTCTGGCAATGGTGCTCGCACTGGCACTCGCACTGGCACTGGCACCGATTCCGGCACAGATTCCGGCACCGATGCAAGCGCTGGCCCTGCCGCCACCACTAAGTCCAAGTCCCTGGTCCTGCGCCCGCGCATAACCGTCATCACGAGCGCGGTCGGCGGAAATATGCCGGACTACCTCGCTTCGTTGTCCGGGGCATGCCCTGAGTCAGGTCATGGTCAAGGACTCGGGTCGACCGCAGGCGTCGAATTCCTCCGCACCGGCGAAGCTGCTCTGCAGTCGCTACTCGATCTGTTGGCCGCGGCCGACGGAGCATCTATCGAGCCGATCAGTCCAGCTATCGGCGCGGCAGACGACGCGGATGCAGCTCTGAGATACCGGCCCCGCGCAGAACTCGCTCGCCGGATCAGATTGAGAGACGGGACGTGTAGACATCCGGGATGCACCGTCTCCGCTGAGTCCTGCGACCTGGACCATTGCGTGCCGTTCAATCATGACGATCCCAAATCTGGTGGATTGACGGTCGAGTCGAACCTGGGCGCATTGTGCCGTCGACACCATCGCTTCAAGACCTTCGCCGGTTGGCGCTACGAGATGTCACCGGACGGCACTCTCGTCATCACCTGTCCGGACGGCACGACGATGGTCACGAGACCCTCCGGGCCGTTGGCCGCCTACCGGCGCGAACAGGAGCGGGACGAAGCCGAGTCGTGGAAGCGGCAACAGCGCCGTAACCGCGACCCGAACCATCCTGGAGCCGCAGGGCATTCCAGCTCCGGTGCGCAGGTGCATGCACAGGAGTCGGCTTGGATGCGACGGGCCAGACGTCAGGAGGCCAAGCGCGAAGAGAGCCGGGAAGCGTCACGTGCTGAACGGGAGCGCATCGAACGGGAACGCAGAGAAGACGAATATTGGCGCAAGTTGGCTGATGCCTATTCGGCGGGTGCCACCGTTCGGTACTGCCTGCGTGAGCATGACCGAGTCATCCAGCGTCGGCGTGCAGCGAGAGTCCTGGTCATGAAGCAGCCGAGTTGGGTCACAATGCACGACGCCGCACCTGAGTCGAGCGGTAGTCGTTGGTGGGATGCGCGCAGGCCGCATGAGGAATCGAAGCAGCTCGCGGAAAAGGTCAAACGCTTCCGTGAGGAACTCGCAGATCCACCACCTTTCTGACCCGAGATTCTGACCGGAGTTACTGTCCCCGGTAGTGCCGGCTGGTCCGAACGGCAGGCCGTTCAGGCTGAGTAATGCTCCGGGTCCTCGGCGAAGGTGTATCTCGACGAAAACGAATCTCAACGTGAGAATCCAGGGTTTGGGGTCAGGTTCCTCCGCACGGTCGATCTCGCCAGCACCGTTCGAGTTCTCGACATTAAGGAAAATCTCTCACTCCTATACCCCGGTGGGGAGACTGTGAGATAAATGGGTAGTGACCAGCTTCACTCTGGGGCGGTCACCTGCGGACTCATCATCATTTCAGGTAACGATTTGGCCAGGCGGGTGCAACAACGTGGTGGCCTCACTACGGTGGAGGGCGCTTATGAACCCAGGAGAACGAGCAGTACCCCGTACCCCTGATTCGTCCGACGCGCTTTTCCGGCCGCCCACAGCAGCCGATGGAAACCGCATGTGGGAGATCGCCCGCGACAGCGGAGTCCTCGATGTGAACTCTCCCTATGCCTACGTACTGTGGGGCGCCGAGTTCGCCGACAGTTCGATCGTGGTTGAGGTCGAAGGCCGAGTCGTCGGATTCGTCACAGGATTCATCCGTTCCTCCGAGCCGGACACGATCTTCGTGTGGCAGGTAGGCGTTGACGCTGATCAACGAGGTAAAGGCCTCGCTGCACGTCTGCTCCACGGACTCATGGACCGGACCGGAGAAGAAAAGGGCACGGTGCGCCTGCGCACCACGATCAGCCCGGACAACGAGGCCTCTCAGCGCACCTTCGGTGCAGTTGCCCGCGACCGCGGAATGACCCTGAACCGCGAGGACTACCTGAGCGCCGACCTCCTCGGCGAGGGCCACGAGCAAGAAGACCTCTACACGATTTCCTGAAGGACTGGGCGTACGGGCCGCCCGGCCCACCGCCGATGCCCGACTTTTTAAATGGAGTGAGCACGACTATGACCGAGACCCCGCACGATTCGAGCACCAACACTGAGATTTTCACCGACCGCGAGTCGGAGGTGCGTAGCTACTCGCGCAACTGGCCGGTCGTCTTCGACACGGCCAAGGGCGCCACGCTGACCACAGTCGATGGCGTCGAGTACCTCGACTTCTTCGGCGGTGCCGGCGCGCTCAACTACGGCCACAACGACGAGGACATGAAGAACGCCCTCCTGGAGTACATCTCCAACGACGGTGTCATTCACTCACTCGACAAGTTCACCGTCGCCAAGCGTCGGTTCCTCGAGACCTTCACCAGCAACATCCTCGAGCCGCGCGGCCTGGACTACAAGGTGATGTTCCCCGGCCCGACCGGTACCAACGCTGTGGAGTCCGCGCTCAAGCTGGCCCGTAAGGTCACCGGCCGCGAAGCCATCATCAACTTCACCAACTCGTTCCACGGCATGACCCTCGGATCGCTGTCGGTGACCGGTAACTCGATGAAGCGCGCCGGTGCCGGCATCCCGCTGGTCCACGCCACGCCGATGCCGTACGACAACTACTTCGGTGGCGTCACCGAGGACTTCCAGTGGATGGAGCGCGTCCTCGTCGACTCCGGCTCGGGCATGAACCGCCCGGCCGCGGTGATCGTGGAGTGCGTCCAGGGCGAGGGCGGCATCAACGCCGCTCGCGCCGAGTGGCTTCAGGCGCTTAATGAACTGTGTGCCCGCCACGACATCCTGCTGATCGTCGACGACGTCCAGATGGGCTGCGGACGCACGGGTGAGTTCTTCTCGTTCGAGTTCGCCGGGATCAAGCCCGACATCGTCACCCTGTCCAAGTCGATCGGCGGCTCCGGCCTGCCCCTGGCGGTCACCCTGTTCCGCCGGGATCTCGACGAGTGGACCCCGGGCGAGCACAACGGCACCTTCCGCGGCAACAACCTCGCGTTCACCACCGCCGAGGTCGCACTGCGCAAGTACTGGTCGGACGACACGCTCCAGAACCGCACCCTCGAGAACGGCCGCATCCTGCGGGAGCGCTTCTCGCCGCTCATCTACAAGTACGAGGGCAAGCTCGAGCTGCGTGGACGCGGCATGGCCTTCGGCATCGCGTTCCTCGAGAACCCCGAGCTGGCGGAGCAGGTCATGGCCCGCTGCTTCGACAACAAGATGCTGGTCGAGACCGCCGGACCGAGCGACGAGGTCGTCAAGTTCCTGGCGCCGCTGACCATCACCGACGAGGAGCGCGAGCGCGGCATCGAGATCTGCTACGAGGCCGTCGACCACGTCCTCGCGCAGCAGTACGCCTGAACCAGCAGTACGGGACCACCCCTCAAGGAGGCAATCCATGATCGTTCGCACCACCGCCGAGATCACCGATACCGATCGCCACATCAAGGGCAACAACGGTAACTGGGAGTCCAAGCGCATCGTCCTGGCCGACGACCGCGTGGGTTTCTCGTTCCACGAGACCACCATCGCCGCCGGTACGACCAACGATTTCCACTACGCCAACCACATCGAGGCCGTGTGGCTCACCCGCGGCAAGGGCACTCTGCGTGACCTGACCAACGACAAGGAGTACCCGCTCGCGGCGGGCACGATGTACCTGCTCGACGGCAACGAGAAGCACCAGGTGATCGTCGAGGAGGAGATGCAGATGCTCTGCGTCTTCAACCCGCCGGTCGTCGGCGACGAGAACCACGACGAGAACGGCATCTACCCGCTCCTGCGCCTGCAGGACGACGGCTCGGTCGTCCGCGAGAAGTAGCCGTTCAGATCGCGTAGATCGTCAGGGTCGCGCAGACTGCGCCCCCGCGCTCAGGGCCTGGCCACGTCGACATCAGTCGAACGGCCAGGCCCTTCGCATGTCCCGGTGCTCATCCCGCTCGGACAGGTCCGGCTCGATGAGGTACTCGGTGCCGAACGACAGCGCGTACAGGTCCGCCGGCATGCTCAACATCAGGCCGATGTCGCTCGTCTGACTCGCGTGGCAGCCCATTGCGCTGCGCTTGAGTTCGATCACGTCCTCGGGCGGGTCGACGGCCCAGTCGATCTCCTCCTCGAGGACGCCGACCGGGAGGCCGTCGTCGCCGGTGAGGATCATGTCGCGGAGGTTGTCGACGTCCACCTCGATCCCGCTCTCGGCGAGCACCGCGAGGAACCGCGCCGCCTCCTCGCTCTCGAGCATCGCCATCTGAGCGGTACGGTTCCCCGCCGCCTCGAGCAGACGCGGCCGGCGCGCGGCCAGGTCGACGGCGCGACGCGCGAGGCGGTGCACCGCGAGGTGGTCGGGATGGCCGTAGTTGCCGCGGTAGTCGTAGCCGACCAGAACGTCGGCGTCCTCCCGGTCGAGGATCCGGGCCAGCCGTCCGGCGGCCTCGTCGCTGCCAGACTCGTCGATCATCGCCTGGTGCAGGCAGAGCGTGTCGCTGTTCTGATCCCACCCCGTCATGCCGGAGTCGCGGTATCCCAGCCAGTCGACGCGCTCCACGCCCAGGACGCGCGCGGCCGCACGGGCCTCGCCGCGGCGATGTTCGACCAGGTCGCCGTCGTCGCCCAGTTCTTCCGGCCGTTGGCCGTGGTCACCGTTGGTACCGAACACGGTCACCACGCGGTGACCGGCGCGCGCGGCGAGCGCCATCATCCCGGCGGTCTGCGAGGTCTCGTCGTCGGGATGGGCGTGGAGGAACACGATGGTGGACACCCCGACATTCTGCCCTGACCGATGCGGCCGGCGGCGGGCCCGGTGGTTAGCTCGGGTCGAGGGCGCGGACCCAGTCGCCGTGACCGTGCGCCGTGGCCAGGGGGCGTCCGTTGACGGCGACGACGAAGATGCCCTTGTTCCGGCGGATCGACTCCGGGACCTGCGCCGCGATCTCGGGAAGCAGCGTGATGCCCTCGACCGAGATCCATACCGCCCCGGCGCTGTCGCAGAGCCCGGTGACTCGGCGGACGAACTCGGCCCGCTCCGGTGGCTCGAGGTAGCCCAGCACCGCGGTGTGGAACACGACGGGCGTCGACCCGGCGGGGCAGGCGGCGACGGCGGCCTCCACTTGCTCGACCAGGTCGCCGGTGATGATCTTCGGCGGGTCCGAGGCGGCGATGTCGAGCGCTGCGTCGAGCCGTGGCACCCGCTCGGCCTGCTGGCCAGGCCAGATGAGGCTACGCAGCCAGGCGTGCGAGTCGGGATCAGCCGGGTCGATGGGATTCAGATCAACCCCGCCGCGGTGCACGACCTCAGGTAGCGCGCGCGGGGCGGGGATGCCGTCGCGCAGGTCGCAGTCCAGGACCGGCGGGGTGCGGGGCGCCGCGACGTCGGAGGACGAGGCCGGCCGCAGCTCGCGTGTCGCGCCGCCGTCGAGGGAGAAATGGTAGGCGTACCGGTCCGGGTAGAGGCACAGGCCGGCGGCGGCGCCCACCTCGACCAGCGAGAGGGGGCCGGGCAGCATCGACAGGAACGGGAGCAGGACCGCGCACCGCTTGGCTTCGTTGGTCTGCGTGGAGTGGGTGAGCACGATCTGATCGACCTCGGCCCAGTGGGAGTGGAGGAAGCTTCGGAACTCGTCGTAGTCCTCGGTCTCGGTGGCGCCGGCGTGGCGGGCCGCGGCGAACACCAGGACGGGCTGCCGCTTGATGCGGGGCAGGCGCGCGATGAGATCGCAGGTGGCGGGATCGTCCGCAATGCCGCGGGCCCATGCCAGATAGACCGGAGTGCGGCCACGGACCTCGTACCGGGCGAAATCGGAGTAGCGGGTCGAGACGTCGTCGACATGCGCGGAGTCCATGGCCCAAGGGTGGCACAGGTGTACGACACACGAAGGCGGGGTCCGGGACGCGTCAGCACAAGTGAGTGCGGAACCGCTGACACCTGCCACAGCGGGGCTAGCCTGGGATGGTCAGGCCGGATATGGTGGATGACGCATCAACCAAGTAGGTGGCCCCCGGCCCCGCAGACCGTAGGAGACTCCCATGGCAGACGAGACCGAGTTCATCGCAGCGAAAAACGCCTCCACCAGCGGCGAGTTCGTGCGCGACGCCACCTACATCAACGACCGGGTGGTCAAGGCCGGCACCGTCGACGGCCTCGAGCCGGGCGGCGGCCCCGTCGGCGACAAGATCGGCGAGATGCGCTGGCCCGTCGAGGCCGGCCGCTACCGCCTCATGGCCGCCCGCGCCTGCCCGTGGGCCAGTCGGACGATCATCGTCCGCCGCCTCTTGGGCCTCGAGGACGCCATCTCCATGGGCCTGGCCGGCCCGACGCACGACATCAACTCGTGGGTCTTCGACCTCGACCCGGACGGACGTGATCCCGTCACCGGCCTGCACCGCCTGCAGGAGGCGTACTTCAACCGGATCCCCGACTACCCGCGCGGTATCACCGTGCCCGCCCTGGTCGATCTGCCGACGAAGTCCGTGGTGACCAACGCGTATCAGAAGCTCAACTTCGACATGCTCTCCGAGTGGACCGACTTTCACCGCGACGGCGCCCCGGACCTGTACCCGGACGAGCACCGCGACGAGATCGACGAGCTCGACTCCTGGATCTACCCCACCGTCAACAACGGCGTGTACCGCTGCGGCTTCGCCGCCGACCAGGGGGCCTACGAGCAGGCCTACGACGAACTGTGGGCCTCGCTCGACCGGCTCGAGGAGCGGCTGGCCACCCGCCGCTACCTGGTGGGCGACACGATCACCGTCGCCGATATCCGCCTGTTCACCACCCTGGTGCGCTTCGACCCCGTCTACCACGGCCACTTCAAGGCGAACCGCAGCAAGATCACCGAGATGCCGGCGCTGTGGGGCTACCTGCGCGACCTGTTCCAGACCCCCGGCTTCGGCGACACCTGCGACTTCCCGCAGATCAAGGAGCACTACTACAACGTGCACCGCGACGTGAACCCCACCGGTGTGGTCCCCAAGGGACCCGAGCTGGCCAACTTCCTCACCCCGCACCACCGCGAGGAACTGGGCGGACGCCCGTTCGGCGACGGCACCGCGCCGGGCCCGATCGACATTGCCTCCGAGCGCGTTCCGGCAGGCCACGGCGCGCAGTAGGCGCTCCGGCACGGGGGAGGGCCTAGACTGGCTCGCTGTGACCCCGGCTCCAGGCGAGATCGGCCGCTACCGACGTAGCTTCCGACAATTCATCATGTTCGGGATCGTCGGCGGCTCCGGGATGGTCGTCAACATGATCGTCACGGTTCTGATGAACAAGGTCAACGGCGGCACCCAGAACGCGCAAAACGTTCTGTTCCCCTTCCCGGGTACCGACTTCAATTTCCGTTTCACCACGCTGGTCTGGATCGTCGCGTTTCTCGCGGCGAACTTCTATAACTTCCTCCTCAACCGGCACTGGACCTTCGGTCAGGGCCACAAGGCGCCGGCGTGGCAGGAGTTCTGGCCGTTCCTCGTGGTGGGCTCGGTGGCCGCGGTGGCGGGCATCTTCATCAAGCTCGCGTTCACCAACCCCACCTCGCCGATCTACCTGCCCGAACCGTTCTGGCACGAGGACGCAGGACTGCATTCGCGGGAGTACTGGAGTCAGCTCCTGACGATCGTCATCACCATGCCGATCAACTTCATCGTCAACAAGTTCTGGACCTTTCGCTCGGTGCGGCACAGGCACCGCGAGCGGTTGGAGGCGGCCGGGCCAGCGGACCCGGTGGGCTAGGAGTCGGCCGTGGAGTCCTCCCCGCTGCTGCTGTGGTTCGACCTGATGGGCGTGTTCTTCTCCGCGCTCCCGCTCGTGCACCGGGTCAAGACGCTGATCGTCACGTTCGACGCCGCGGGGCTCGGTCTGTTCTGCACCTTCGGTACCGCCCGCGCGTTGGAGTTCGGGATGCCGGTCGCCTCGGCGATCGGGTTGGGTGTGGTCACCGCTGTCGGCGGCGGGCTCTTGCGTGACGTGGTGGCCAACGAGATCCCGGCGGTGTTCAGCGGGTCGAACCTGTACGTGGTGCCGGCGGCGACCGGTGCGGCGTCGACGGCGCTCGCCGTGGAGACCGGCACGTGGGGGCCGATCACCGCGGCGCTGCTCGCCGCGTTCGTGTTCGCGTTCCGGATGGTGGCCTGGTGGAAGCAGTGGCGCGTCCCGTCCCAGATGCGCGGTTGGACCGTGCGTGATCTCGGCGAGCTCCGCCGCCGTGAGAGGTCCGTGTTCGGCCGACCTGATCGTGGTGGGGACGACGACGAGGTCACAGCCACCGATCGTGGCGACCTCGGACCAGACGTCCACGGCAGAGGCCCAGGCGGCAGTGGCTCAGACGACAGCGGCTCCGGCCACGGCGACCCCCGCCGGTAGGGTGATCCGGTGCAGTATTACCTCAGCGTGCTGGGATTCGCGGCGATCGATTCGCTCAACATCCTCGCATGGGCCGTCATCGCGGGACTGTGGTTGACCGCTGCCGGTCGCAGCGAGGCGTTCACCCCCAAGGCCGCGCGTTTCACCGGTGGTGCGTTCTGCGGCATCGTGATCCTTGCGCTCGTCTCGGTCTGGGTGATCGGGAACAACGAGGAGTTCGTCCGCAGCCTGTTCCATAATCTGTGGGCGATGGTGGTGCTGGGCGTGATCGGCCTGGTCATCACGGTGCTGGGGCTGCGGTCCCGGCCCGCGGAGGACGAGGCCCCTCCCGAGGCGCCGGTGGCGCAGAGCATCCTGGCGAAGTTCGGGATCATGCTCACCGGTATCACGCTGGGCATCGTCCAGTCGGGCACGTCAGCGCCGTTCGCCGCCGGGATGGTGCTCATCTCCCTCAACGATTTCCAGTGGTGGGTCAAGGTGATCCACATCGTGCTGTTCGCGATAGTGGCGATCATCCCCAGCGTCGCGCTCATCGTCACGCTGTCGCGGGTGAAGTCTGGTGCGGTCGCCGCGGCGACGCGTCGGATCGACCGTTTCCTGTCCTTCGGTCGTGTCGCCGGTCGGATCCTCACCCTGGTGGTGGGTATCGCGCTGCTCGTGGTGGCGGCGGTGCGGATCGTGCAGCTCTCCGGGGTCGTGTCGTAACCCGCGCCTAGTCTGGCGGCTGCCACCGGGACCGGTGGACGACGAACAGACGGAGATCCCATGCAGAACATCACTGATACACAGCGCAGCGCAGCCACCCAGGACACCGCAGCCACAGATCACCCGGTCGCGGACAGTGCCGGTTCGATCCTGTGCGAGGACGGTCTGCGCCGACCCCTGTGGGCGGCGAAGGACCCGCTGCTGCGGGAGTATTACGACACCGAGTGGGGGATGCCCGTCCACGGCGAGGCGGAACTGTTCGAGCGGCTCGTGTTAGAGGGCTTCCAGTCCGGACTGAGCTGGGCCACCATCCTGCGCAAGCGCCCGGCGTTCCGCGAGGCGTTCGCAGGCTTCTCACCGGACGCGGTGGCACAGTTCGGGCCTGATGATGTGGAGCGGCTCATGGCCGATGAGCGGATCGTGCGCAACCGCCGCAAGATCGATGCCGCCATCGCCAACGCTCGGGCGGTGGTCGAGCTCCGTGCCGACGGTGGGCTGGACCAGCTCCTCTGGTCGTACAGGCCCGATCACACGCCCGAGCCCCGGACGATGGAGGAGGTCCCCAGTCGGTCGCCCGAATCCGAGGCGCTGGCCAAGGAACTCAAACGCCGGGGCTTCGGCTTCGTCGGCCCGGTGACGGTCTTCGCCCTCATGGAGGCCGTCGGGATCGTCGACACCCACCTCGTGGACTCGCACCGACGCGGGACGTCGGGTGTCTGGGGCGAGGCCGCGGGATAGTCCGGAGCGCAGGGGCGCGGCGAGGTTCAGACTCAGTGGGGTTCGGGCTCAGCGGAGTTCGCGCTCAGCGAGGCAGCGGCGCGAGCGGGGGCGGGGGAGGGGGCGATGGGGAGACTGTGGGCCCTGCTAGCGAGCCCGCTCCCGCCAGCCGCCCGGTGATCGGGCCGGTGGCGCACTCGGGGAGGCGCCGGATGTCTGCCATCCGCTCGAGCGAACGGTTGAGGTCCTCGGTGGAGAGCACCCCGTTGGCGACGGCACTCTCGACCGCGGTCACCGCCTCGCCGATGCCGTCGGTGGTGATCCACAGCGGGGAATCGGCGCCCGCGATGAGTGCCTCGGTCACGGCGCGGGGGAGGGAGTACTCGCCGGATATCGCGCGCATGCCGGAGAGGTCGTCGGTGAAGATCGGTCCCTCGAAGGCGGGGGCGTCGTAGCCGTGCCCCTCTCGCAACAGCCGGTAGGTGGCGGGGGAGAGGGAGGCGGGACGGTCTGCACCGGTCAACCCGGGGACCTGTTGGTGCCCGAGCATCATCCCGGTCCCCGAAATCGACGCCAACTCCGCGAACGGCCTGAGATCGTGCGGGACCAGCTGGTCCAGGGGCGGCACGGTGACGGAGTCGACGTGACTGTCGCCGGAGGACCGGCCGTGACCGGGGAAGTGCTTGAACACCGGTGTGATGCCGGCGTCGAGGAGGCCTGTCGCGAACGCCCGGGCGTACGTGGTGACCTGCGCGGGATCGGCGGAGAACGAGCGGTCACCGATCACGGACTGGTCGGGCTGCGCCGAGACGTCCAGGGACGGGGCGAAATCGACGGTCACTCCCATGCGTGCCAGGAACTCACCGCGGCCGCGCGCGATGGCGCGAACCTCCTCGGGGGACATGGTGGCGGCCATGACTCGCGCTGACGGGATCGGTCCGGCGTACGGAGCGACGCGGGAGACCCGACCGCCCTCTTCGTCGATGGCGACGAGCAGCGGCAGCGGTGCGTCGCGCTGGAGTTGCGCCAGGGCATCGCCGGACACGACCTCGCCGACGACCCCTGAACCGATGAACACGCCGCCGATGTTGAACTCCTCTACGGCCCGGCGGGCATCGGCTATCGAGCTCACGCCGACCGTGAACAGCTGCGCGATCCGTTCGCGCTGCGTCATGTCCGCGAACGGTGAATCACACGGTGCCACGGGACCGGCGGGCTCCGCGGGGGCGCTGGTCGCAGCGGCAGAGGCCGCCGTCGAATCGGCGTCATCGGCGCTATCGGCACGGTCGGAGGTGGAGCACGCGACACCGGACGCGGTCACTGCGGCGACCAGGACGAGCGCTGCGGTCAACCGTCCTACGCGCAGGGGTCCGCGGCCCCGTGGGCGCACGTCCGTGCGCGGGGGTGCGGGGGTCGCGGGTGACCGGCGCGGCGAGGACACCAGAACAATGTAACGGCAGGACACCGGCCGCAGGACCGCGCCCACCGTTCACCCGTCGGCAACCTTCCACTGGCATGGTGCTCCGGTGACCGCTGCACTCGAACGAAGACTGGGACTGACCGACGCCGTCGTCGTGGGACTCGGCGCGATGATCGGCGCGGGTGTGTTCGTCGCGTTCGCTCCCGCTGCGGCGCGCGCGGGGTCACTCGTGTGGGTTTCGCTCGCTATCGCCGCCGTGATCGCGGTGTGCAACGCCCTCTCCTCGGCCAGACTGGCCGCGCGGTTCCCTGCCGCAGGAGGGACGTACGTCTACGGACGTGTGTTGCTCGGACAGTTGCCCGGCTTCCTCGCGGGCTGGGGATTCGTGGTGGGTAAGACCGCCTCGTGCGCGGCCATGGCACTGACCGTGGGGCTGTACCTCTGGCCGGAGAGGGCACACGTCGTCGCCGCCGCGGCCGTGCTCGCGCTGACCGTCCTGTCGGTGATGGGTGTGCAACGTACGGCAACTGCGTCAAAGGTGCTGGTCGGCATCGTGCTGGTGGTTCTCGCGGTGTTCCTCGTGATGGCGTGGGGCGTGCCGACCGCCGGCCCGGATACCCCCGCATCGATGTCGCTCGCCCCGCCCGTCATCGACGGGGAACACTGGTCCGCCCGGATGCTCGGTGTGCTGGGCGGTGCCGGTTTCTGTTTCTTCGCGTTCGCGGGCTATGCGCGTATCGCGACGCTCGGTGAAGAGGTCCGTGACCCGGAACGCACCATCGGCCGGGCGGTGGTGGTGGCGATCACCGTGGTGATCGTGGTCTACGCGCTGGTCCTGGCCGCGATCATCCACGTTTTGGGGGTCTCGGGTGTGGCCGCTGGTGCGGCACCCGTCCTCGAGGCCGCGGAGCGGATCGGCGGCGGCGAGCTCGGCCCGGTGGTCCGCATCGCCGCCGGGATCGCGGCTCTCGGCGCCCTCCTCGGCGGCATCCTGGGAGTGTCCCGAACTACCATGGCGATGGCCCGGGACCGGCACCTGCCCGCGCGGCTGGCCGCGGTGCACCCCACCTCGCAGACGCCGTACATCGCGGAGATCTGCGTAGGCGTGATCGTTGCCGGGGTGGTCCTTCTCGCAGATGTCCGCCAGGCGATCGGCTTCTCGTCGTTCGCTGTGCTCATTTACTACCTGGTGGCCAACGCCTCCGCGTTGAAACTCGACCGCGCCACGCGACGCCTGCCCGCATGGGTCCCGATGCTCGGCGGCGTGGGCTGCGTGATCGTGGCGGGGAGTCTGCCCTGGCAGTCGGTGCTCGGCGGGCTCGTCGTGTTCGCACTCGGCGGGGTCGTCTACGCGGTGACCCGGCGACGCATGGTCCCACCCGCCGCGCGGTCCCACCAGGCGTAACGTCGGGAGCATGACTGCTTCCGACACCCGAGTCCGACTGCTCCCGTCTCACCTGCGCCGCGCCGTGATCGGCGCGCCGATGGCCGGGGGTCCCACCACCGGAGAGCTCATCGCCGCGGTGGGCGAGGCCGGCGGACTCGGCATGATCGGGTCCGGCTACCTGGACGGGGAAGCCACTCGCGCCGAGATCGCGGCCGTCCGCGAGCTCACCGACGCGCCGTTCGGCGTCAACGTGTTCCTGCTGGACGAGGCCGACTCCGCCGCGGCCCTCGACGCGGCGGGAGGGGCGGCCGCACTCGAGGAGTACGCGGCCGCGCTGGAGCCCGTCGCCCGACGACTCGGAATCGACCTGGCCCGGGATCCGCAGTTCACCGACTTCGACCAGGACGGGACCATCGCCGCGTTGGTCGAGGAGGCCGTACCGGTGGTCTCGTTCACCTTCGGCATCCCGGACGCAGACACGGTGCGAAGGCTTCAGGAGGTGGGATCGGCCGTCGTGGTGACCGTCGCCAGCGTCGAGGACGCCCGGCGGTCAGTCGAGGTGGGAGCGGACTGGCTCTCGGTGCAGGGCGCCGAGGCCGGCGGGCACCGCTCCACCACGACCGTGGGTGAGGAGCCGAACCTGACGAGCACCGTCGACCTGGTGCGGGCGGTCCGCGCGGCGCTGACGGAGACCGAGTTCGTGGCGGCCGGCGGGATCAGCACCCCGGCCGACGTCGCGGCCGCGCTCGAGGCGGGCGCCACCGGCGTGCAACTGGGCACCGTGCTGCTGCGGACGCCGGAAGCCGGGACGACGGCGCTGCACCGGGCGGCGCTGGGCGACGAGAGGTTCACCGAGTCCCGGCCGACGCGCTGCTACACCGGCCGGTACGCCCGCTCGCTGGTCAACGGGTTCGTGGCCGAGCATCACGACGCCGCCCCGGCCGCGTACCCGCACCTGCACGTCCTCACCGGGCCGATGCGCAAGGCGGCGGCGCGGGCCGGGGACGCGGACGTGCCGCCGCTGTGGGCGGGCGCGGGCTGGCGCGCGGCCGGGGCGTACGCCGACCGGCCGGCGGCGGAGATCGTCGCCGAGCTCTGGGACGGCGCCAGGTAGCGCGGGCGGGCCGTGCGCGGGGCCGGACGGCACTGCTCTGGGCCAGGCGGCACAGCTCTGAGTCAGGCGGCGCGGCGCTCGGCCTCGGCCGCGATGTCGGCCAGGTCCTGCTCCATGGCCTTGCGCGTGGCGTTGAGGGCCACCTTGCCCATCAGGGCCGTCACCACGCGGGAGATCGCCGGGGCGTGCGTGGTCTCGGCGCCGAATTGCATGGACAGGGTGGTGCCGCCCCCGGCGTCTGCCGACAGGGTGAAGACGGTCTTGTACTCAGTGCCGCCGTTCTCGGCGACGATCGTCGTGGAGTGGGGTGCGTCCGCGGACTGCACCATCATCTCCTCGGTCGCCTTCATGCCGAACATCTTTCGCGTCTCGCGCCAGCGAAAGCCCGGCTCGTAGACGCCGGCGGTGAGGATCTCGACGGCCGTGACCCCGCTCAGCGTGCGGTGGGCGTTGGGGATGTCGGTGAGGACGTCCCAGACGGTGTGGGGGTCGGCGGCGACGTGGCGGGACAGGTCGAGCTGCATGGGCGCCAGTGTAATGACGGGCGGGCGGAGCGGGTGCCACGGCGGGCAGGGGCTCCGCAGGTGCGGGCGCCGCGTTGCACGAGGCCCCGAAATAGCCGAAACCGGCCCCGTCGGGAAGACGGGACCGGTGTCAGAACCGGGGCTGCCGGGCGCACTGGCCCGGCAGCCGCGAGGTCACTCGACCAGCGAGCCGGTGGCGCTCTTGACGAAGTCACCGATGGTGTCGAGGATGTCGCCGAAGATGCCGGTCGCGCCGTCAACGACATCGGAACCGGTGTTCACGTTGGAGGAGCCGTTGGCCAGGCCGGGGAGGAAGCTCTGAATGGAACCCATGTCGTGGTCCTTTCGTCGTGGGCGGCGCGAGGGTGCGCCGCTCCCTGTGCGGTGGAGTCCATGTGAACCCACTGGGCTGTGAACCCACTGGGGTCATCCGGATCTCACGACTGGACGTTACGGATGGGACGACGCATCGTCATCCATCGTCTGGGAATCCAACCGCGAAAACGCGTGAGGCGCACTTATAATCGCTGCTAACGCCACTGCCGGATCTTCACGTGTGAATCAGCTCACAAAGGTGGTGTGACCCACGGATTCCCGCCGGCCGGGTGCGGGTCCGGCGGCGGGAAATGCACGACGCCGGCACCCGCCCGGAGGCGGATGCCGGCGTCAGCTCAACCGGTCAGCGGGCTAGGCCGCTGGGGGGTTGTTCAGCTCAGAGCGAGCCGACGATGTTGCCGACCGAGCCGACGACGGTGCCCGCAACGTCCTCGGCGGCGGTGGAGCCGGTGTTGAGGAAGCCGTTGGCGGCGGTGGAGCCGGTGCCGATGAGGTCGGTGAAGAAGCCGACGACGCCGTTGAAGATCTTCTCGATCATGGTGATGATCCTTCCGTTCGTGCTCGCGACACACTCTGCGTCGCGACGACTGTGGTTGAGCCCCAAGGGGACTCAATGTCAGGTCCCCCGTGAGGGACTCGCCAAGTTCATCTCGAACTCACGGCGGAACGTTACGGAGACGGGGCCTCGGAATCACCCTGAGGCCGGGTTTGGCCCCCGATTTCCGTTCCGCCGATACTTAGGTTCGCTGCATAAACGGCATTTCTGTTCTTATCTATGAAACGAATCACAAACGGGTCACGATCGCATGTATTGGCGGTGTCGCCGGGGCTCTGCGGGGACCACCGAGGGCCCGTCGATGACATCCGTCGCGGCGGCGGGGGACAATAGGGACATGACTGACTCGACCGACCCCTCCGCGTCGATCCCGCTTCCCGCCGGATTCCGAGCCCACTCGGGTGCCGCGGGACTGCGCGAGGACGGTGACGATGTCGTCGTCGTCGTCAACGACGGCCCGACACCCTCCTCCTCGGCGGTCTTCACCCGGTCCCTCTTCGCCGGGCCCTCGGTGGTCCTCAGCCGCGCCAACGCGGCGAGCGGCCGTGCGCGTGGAGTCGTGGTGGTGGCCAAGAACGCGAACGTCGCCACCGGCGAGCAGGGCATGGCCAACGCGCGCGAGGTCCTCGACCGCACCGCGGCGGCCGTCGGGGTCCCGGCCGACGACCTGCTCATCGCGTCCACCGGCGTGATCGGCCGCCAGTACCCCATGGACCTGCTGCGCACCCACCTCGACGGGCTCGCCGGCGAGGAGTTCCGCGCCGACGCGCGGGCCGTTGCCACCGCGATGATGACCACGGACACGCACGCCAAGACGTCGGTGAGGGGAATGACGACGACGACGGGGACCGCTGCCCGGGTCGTGGGCATCGGCAAGGGCGTCGGGATGATCGAACCCGACATGGCCACGATGATCGCGGTGATCCTCACCGACGCCGCCGTGGAGCCCGGCGTGCTGGACGCCGCGTTCAGGGCCGCGGTGGACGACACGTTCAACTGCCTGTCCGTCGACACGGACACCTCCACCTCGGACACCGCGATCGCGCTCGCCAGCGGTGAGGCGGGCGAGGTGGCCGAGATCGAGCTGCGGGCGGCCCTGCGCGAGGTGTGCCTGGACCTGACCCGGCAGCTCGCACGCGACGGCGAGGGGGCCACGAAGCTGCTCACCGTCGAGGTGACGGGCGCGCGCGACCGCGACCAGGCCAAGCGCGTCGCCAAGGCGATCCTCAACTCGCCGCTGGTCAAGACCGCCGTGCACGGCGCCGACCCGAACTGGGGGCGCGTGGCCATGGCGATCGGAAAATGCCACGACGACACGGACATCGACCCCGAGCGCGTACGCATCGTCTTCGGCGACCTCGAGACGTACCCCGCGTTCCCCGGCGAGGCCGAGCTCGAGCGGCTCACCGAGATCATGCGGGCCGAGGAGGTCACCATCGCGGTGGATCTCGGTGTCACCGACAGCGGCGCCGACGGTGAGGCCGGCGGCAGTGCGGACGGGTCCTGCACCGTCTACGGATGCGACCTCACGCGTGAGTACATCTCGATCAACGCGGACTACACGACGTGACGGGCGGTGGCGGCGCGGCGGCCGGGGAGTCAGTCGGCGCGGAGACCGGGCAGTCGGCCGGCGCAGCGGCCGGCCTCTCACCGAGCGACCTCGAGGAGATCCGCGCGGTGTTCGCCCGGCGGCTCTACGTCATGGACACCAAACAGTGGGAGCACTACGGACCGTGCCACACCGAGGACGTGGTGAGCGAGTCGTGGTCCGCGGAGGGCGGGGCGCCGCAGGTGCGTGGTCGCGAGGCGCTCACCGACGCGATCCGGCGGACGCTCGACGGGGACGCGCCCGTGACGAGCGTGCACCACGGGCACACGCCGCTGATCGAGTACGCCGGGCCGGACCCGGAGACCGGGGAGCCGACCGCCACCGGGATCTGGGCGATGGAGGACCTGCTGTG
The DNA here is from genome assembly GCF_026011735.1 of Dietzia sp. NCCP-2495. GTDB lineage: Bacteria > Actinomycetota > Actinomycetes > Mycobacteriales > Mycobacteriaceae > Dietzia. The sequence continues at coordinate 150,770 of NZ_BRVN01000003.1, forward strand.
GTGGAGCGTCGACGGCGCCGAGCGGCACCTCCACGGCTGGGGGCACTACCACGAGCGCTACCGCCGGGTGGACGGTCAGTGGCTCATCTCGTACCGGCGGCTCGAGCGGATCCGTGTCGAGAAGACCCGGGGCTGAGCGGGCTCAGCCGGCCGGGTTCGGACTGCGGCGGGCCATCGTCAGCAGGGTCTCGCGGGTGGAGTTCCAGACCTCGCCGGTGATATCGCCCCACGGGTCATGGCCGCCGGGGACGAGCGTGAGGCGAGCGTTGTCGCCGGCCTGCCGGGCCGCGCGGACGTAGGCCTCGGACTGCTCGGGCAGGACCACCGTGTCCTCGCTCCCGTGGATGCACACCACGGGGACACCGGTGGGCACGTGCGTCACGGGGGAGGCGTCGACATAGCGTTCGCGGCGCTCGTCCGGGCGGCCACCGAGGAGTCGGTGGACGTAGACATCACCCGCACGCTCGGCCATGAGCAGGTCCGCGACCCCGGCGAGTGAGACGCACCCCGCGACCGGGACGACCGGGTCCGCGCCCGGCAATTTCGAGGGCAGTCCCTGCCGACCGGCCACCCACAGGGCGAGGTGCCCGCCGGCGGAATGCCCGGCCACCACGACCCTGCGCAGGTCGAGTCGGCCGTTCAGGCCAGCAGAGATCTCGGCCAGGTGATCCACCGCGTTGCACACGTCGGCGACGGTGGTGGGCCAGCCGCCGCCCGAGGCGACCCTGCGGTACTCGATATTCCACACGGCCACGTCGAAGGACGCCAGGTCCCGGGCCTGGTTCTCCATGTACGTCAGGCCGAGGGAGTCGAGCCAGCCGCCGCCGTGGACGAGGACCACCACCGGGTACGCCGGATTGGCGGAGTCGGGGAGGTAGAGGTCACCGAAGGTCTGTCCATCGGTGTCGCCCGGGTCGTCGTAGTAATACCGTCGCGGTTCACGGACCGGAACCGCGCCCTCCGGCGGCCGGTAGGGGCGCGGTTCGACGGCATCGGGATTCGGGGCGTCCCGTGCGCGTTCGTCCGCACGTCGGTCCTCGCGGTCGTCGAGTGCCGAGGTCGCCGCCCACCCTGCTGCGCCACCGATTCCGGCCGCGAGTCCGATCAGGACCGAACGGCGGGTTCGGTCGGTCCTCGGTCTGGGCATACGGCGGCAGGTCCTCCTGATATCTCGGTGCCGCCTGCGGCTAGGCGGTGCCGGCGACGATGTCGCGTTCCGCACCATCGTAGAACGGGACGTACCCGTTCTTCTTGGACAGCACGAAGACCGGATCGTCGAAGGTGGAGGTGTCGAACGCCTGCTCGCGCAGTTCCGTCTTGCGGCTCTTGAAGGTCGAGGTGGTCTCGAGTTCTTCGGACAGGCGGATGAACTGCGGGACGGCGTAGGAGGGGAGGGTCTCGCGCAGGTGCCGGGCCAGTCCCTCGCCGTCGAACTCGGCGCCGTCGTGCATCCGGACGGCGGCCATGCCGGCCTTGCCGTCCGCGCCGGGAACCGCCACGCCGTAGACGACGGCCTGGTCCACGTCCGGGTAGGTACCGACGGCCGCCTCGACCTCGGTGGTGGCCACGTTCTCGCCCTTCCAGCGGAAGGTGTCGCCCAGACGGTCGACGAACGAGGCGTGCTTGAGGCCCTGGTCCAGCATGAGGTCGCCGGAGATGAACCAGGCGTCACCGTCGGTGAAGGCGTCGCGGACGATCTTCTTCTCCGTGGCCTCGGGGTCGGTGTAGCCGTCGAAGGGCTGCGAGGAGGAGATCCCGCTGAGCAGGAGGCCGACGCCGCCGGTGCCGACCCTGGTCAGGCGGCCGTCGGGCCCGCGGCTGGGCTGGCCGGTGTCCGGGTCGTAATCGACGATCGCGAAGTTCATCGGGCAGTAGCCGGTGGTGCGGGGGACGTTGAAGGCGTTGACGAAGGCGATGTTGCACTCGCTGGCGGCGTAGAACTCGCAGATCCGGTCGATCCCGAATCGCTCCTGGAACCTGGTCCAGAGTTCGGGGCGCAGGCCGTTGCCGGTCACGACGCGGATCGAGTGGTCGCGGTCGCCGGGGCCGGGGTCCTGGTTGAGGAGGTAGCGGCAGATCTCGCCGATGTAGATCGCGGCCGTGGCGCCCGAGGCGCGGGCCTGGTCCCAGAACCGGGAGGCGGAGAAGTGCTCCTCGATGGCCATCGCGGCGCCGGCGGCGAGCACGCAGCCGAGCCCGACCGTGAGGGCGTTGTTGTGGTACATCGGCAGGGTGCAGAGGAGGACGTCGTCCTTCTTCAGGCGCACACCCGACAGGCCGAAGCCGGCCATCGCCCGGTTCCACCGGTAGTGGGACATAGTCGAGGCCTTGGGAAGGCCGGTCGTGCCGGAGGTGAAGATGTAGTACGCGGTCTCGGTTCCGACGGTTTCGGCCGTCTCCGGTGGGTTGACGTCGCCGACGGTGTCGCCGAGTCCGGCGAGCTCGTCCTCGAGCCAGGACATGTCGGCCAGGGACTCCGGTCGGTCACCGGCGGTCAGGCCGCTGTGGGGGAGGTCGACGGGGGAGCTGACGGCGATCAGTTCGCCGATCCACTTCTCGCGGGGGACCGAGGCGGCGGCCTCGGCGCACTCGGCGCCGACGAGCACCACGCGGGACTGCAGGATGTTCTGCGAGTGGTCGAGCACCTCGCCGCGCTGGTGGTGGTTGAGCAGGCCGACCGAGGCGCCGGCCTTGACGGCTCCGAGGATCGCGAGCATGACCTCCGTGCGGTTCGACATGCACACCCCCACCACGTCACCGCGGGTCACGCCGTGGGCCTTGAGGACCTCGGCGATGCGGTTGGCGCGGCGGTTGGCCTCGCCGTAGGTGACCGAGGTGCCGAGGAACCTGAGGAACAGCGAGTCGGGCCGGGATGCGGCGAGCTCCTCGAAACGACGGCCGATCGAGAGCGTGTCGTCCGGCCGTGAGGTCCGCACGATCCGCAGGCCGTTCAGGACCGACGGCAGGTTGCTCATGAGCGAGGGCAGCCCCTTGGCCAGATCGAGGGGGGACAGGGTCCGTGCCTCGTCGATGCGGGAGCTGGTCGGTGCTGTCGTGCCGGTCACGGATACTCCTCGGTGGGGATCGGGGTGGTCTGGGGGCGGGACGCGCCGCCGGCCAGACCACGCCACGCGAGGTCGACGACGACGCCAGCGGCGACTTCGGTGGGCATGGAGTGTGCGGCGATCTGGTTGGCGACCGCCTCACCCGCACCGACGAGTGCGGTGGCCACCACCTGGAGCACCTCGCGGCTGCGGGATTCGACCGAGTTCTGGGCGAGCAGGTCGGCGGTGAGGTCGACGAGGACCGATCGGGTCTTCTCGACCTCGTCCCGGAAGACCGGCTCGGCCATGGCCTGACGGTAGACGACCGTCCACGAGTCCGTGTTGGCATCGACGAATTCGAGGAACGCCTGGACCACGCTCTCGAGACTGTCGCGGGGGCCGTCACTGCCCGTGGCGGCGCTGGTGAGTCCTTCGATCAGGCGACCGGACTCGCGGGCGACGCACGCGGAGAACAGTTCCTCTTTGGAGCCGTAGTACAGGTAGAGCATCGGCTTGGAGATGTTCGCGTCACGCGCGATGGTGTCCATCGATGCCGAGCGGTACCCGAGATCGGCGAAGACCCGGATGGCGGAGTCGAGCATCTGCTGCTCTCGGATGGCGCGTGGGATGCGCTTTGTCTTGGCCGACACAGTGCTCCTCCGGGCGGGTCGTGGATCGGTGGTCGTGGCCCGGGGATGAGGCGGGCTGCCGCGCGCCCGGACCTGACCCCGTGGTGTGTTCTGCCACACTAACTTACCCGTCGGTAATAACGTATGGGTTTCTTCGTCATTCCGGGGTGCGGGACTCACTGCGCAGGGAGGTGGGCGGGGCGGGTGCTAGTCTGTGCCCGTCGGGGTGCCCTCGGGGCGCTCCATGATTCGCATTTGTCACACCGGAACGCAGGGAGAACTCGATGAGCTTCGGTACCGGAGCGCTCGCCAGCGCAGTCGGCGGAATCGTCCTCGGCGGCATCGTCGCGTTCGGCGTCAACACCGCGATGGCCGAGAACTCGATCCCCGAGGTGCCGCAGCCGCCGGTCGACCAGGCCCTGCTCGGCCAGGTCGAGTACGGCGCGCGCTGACCCGCACGCACCTTCACCTCCGCCGGTCCAGGTGATCCGCAGGGTCCGTCCCGGCGCCGGCGCGCGCGACGGCATCGTCGCGTTTCTCGCCTTTCTCCTGCTGGCCTGCCTGCAGTCGCCCGGCCTGATCGTCCCGGACACCAAGTACGACCTCGTCGCGGACCCCGTCGGGTTCCTCTCCGGTGCGACGCACCTGTGGACCGGCATGTCCTTCGCCGGTCAGGTCCAGAACCAGGCGTATGGCTACCTGTTCCCGCAGGGTCCGTTCTTCGCCCTGTTCGACCTGGTGGGGATGCCCGACTGGCTGACCCAGCGCCTGTGGTGGGCGGTCGTACTCACCGTCGCCTACCTCGGGGTGGTGCGCGTCGCGGCGGCGCTGCGGATCGGCACCCGGTTCACCCGCGCCGTCGCCGGGGTCCTCTACGCGCTCGCGCCGCGCATGCTCGGCGATCTGGGCTCCATCTCCTCGGAGGTCTGGCCAGTCGCGCTCGCGCCGTGGGTGTTGCTGCCGGTCATCCGGGTGTTGCAGGGACGCATGTCCCCGCGGCGTGGTGGCGCGGGTGCGGCGCTCGCCCTGGCGTTGATGGGTGCGGTCAATGCCGTGGCCACCGCCGCGGCGTGCCTGCCGGCGATCCTGTGGTGGGCCATGCACCGGCCTTCTCGGACGTGGGCGCGACTCGCCGCGTGGTGGCTGCCGTTGTCGGCCGCGGTGTGCGTGTGGTGGGCAGTACCGTTGGTGCTGCTCGGTCGGGTGTCGCCGCCGTTCCTGGACTATATCGAGTCCGCCGAGGTCACCACCCGGTGGTCGTCCGCGACCGAGGCGTTGCGCGGCGCCGCGACGTGGGTGCCGTTCGTCTCGACCGACCGCACCGCCGGGGCAGCCCTCACGAGTGAGCCGGCGTTTGTCCTGGTCACCGGCGTGGTCGCGGCCGTGGGCGTCCTCGGTCTCCTGCGTCGGGAGATGCCGGCGCGCGGCAGGTTGATGGGGATCGCCGCGGTCGGGCTCGTCGCGATGACCGCCGCGTGGGTCGGCCCCGCCGGTGGTGGGCTCGCCGAGGCGGCGCGGGCGTTCCTCGACGGCGGCGGCGCGCCGTTGCGCAACGTCCACAAGTTCGAGCCGCTGCTGCGACTGCCGCTCGTCCTGGGCGTCGCCCATCTGTTGGCGCACCTGCTCGCCGGGATCGGTCGTGACCGCCGGTCGGTGGTGGGCGCCCTGGCACATCCCGAGCGGGACAAGTCGGTGGCGCTGGCGATGATCGTGGTACTCGCGGCCTCGGTCTCGGTGGCGCCGGCGTGGCTCGGCCGACTCGCCCCGGTCGGCGCGCACGAGAAGGTGCCGGACCACTGGACCGAGGCCGCCGCGTGGCTGTCGGAGAACGCGCCGGTCCCGGCAGATCCCACCGGGGCAGATCCGGCCGCCACCACGCGCGCGCTCGTCGTTCCCGGTTCCTCCTTCGGCCGTCAGGTGTGGGGGGTGACGCGTGACGAGCCGTTGCAGCCGCTCGCCGAGACCCCCTGGGCAGTTCGCGATTCGGTTCCCCTGCAGCCCGCCCCGGCGATCCGTGCCCTCGACGCCGTGCAGCGACGCCTCGCCGATGGTCGCCCCGCGCCGGGGATGGCGGCCACGCTCGCCTCGCTCGGCATCGGGTACCTGGTGGTGCGCAACGACCTGTCCGCCGACTCCGAGGCAGCCCGCCCGGTTCTGGTGCACGAGGCGATCGACGGATCGCCGGGGTTGGTGCGCGTCGCCGACTTCGGGGAACCGGTCAGTGCCGCGCCGGTCGAGGGCGGAGAGGGGGTAGAGGGCGGAGAGGGGGTAGAGGGCGGAAAGGGCGCCGGAAACGGCGGGAATGACGACGACGAGCCCGTCGTCGTCGCCGATTCCGGACTCCGGCCCGCGTATCCGGCGATCGAGATCTACCGCGTCGACTCCCGGCTGGGCTCGGACGCGACCCCGCCGGGGCCTCCGCGCTCGGCCACGGCCCCGTACACGGTGGAGCTGCGCGACCTGCCGGTGGTGGCGGGCGGACCGGAGGCGATGGCCGCGCTGGACGACCTGCTGGCTTCCCGCGACGCGATCGGATCGCCCGCCCGTGTGACGCGCCTGCTCGAAGCCGATGCGCTCGCCGCCGGTGTCGGCCCGGCGACGGACCCGTTCCCGCGACCGAAGCCGGTCAACTCCGTTGGGCCGGTCCTCACCGATTCGCCGATGGACCGCGAGACCGACTTCGGGCGCCTCGACCACCACTCGTCCGCCGTGCGGGCCGAGGACGATCCGCGGCGGAGTCGAGGCACGGTGCCGGACTACGCGGCCAGCGTCAACGGGCCCGCGGCCAGCATCAACGGGCCCGCGGCCAGCGTCGCCGACGACCAGCCCCCGCTGGCCCGCGCGACGTGGTGGGACGCGCGGGTGAGCGTGTCGTCGTCGGCGTCGGACTCCTCCCAGACCGGACAGGTGCTGCCCGCGCACTCGGTGGCCGCGGCCGTCGACGGCGACCCGGACACGACCTGGCGCTCGGGAGGCTTCGGCTCGGGGTTCGGTGAGTGGATGGAGATCGAGACGTCCGAGCCCGTCGACCGGGCAGTCCTCCGGCTGACCGTGCCCGATCCGTCCGCGGGGCCGGCGGTGACGTCCCTGCAGATCCGGACCGATTCCGGCACCACCTCGGTGTTCCCGACGCTGGGGGAGGAGACCACCGTCGCGCTTCCGCCGGGCCCCACGTCGCGGGTGCGGGTCACCGCGACCGGATTCGCGGACGGCACCCGGGGCACGTACTTCGAGATCGCCGACATCGGCCTGACCTCCCGGGGCGAGGACGTCCCGCTGCTGCGGACGATCGCTCTGCCGGAGCGGCCGGACGCGGGAGACCCAGCCGCGGGAGACACAGCGGTGGCACCGTCCGGGTGGCTCCTGCGCCAGGAACTGCCGGGGCGCTCGGACTGCGTCCACTCCGGCCAGACGGTGGACGGACTGGCTGGTGCGGAAGAGGAGACCGGGTCCGTCCGCTGCGCACCCGGACTGCAGATCGACGCCGAGGAACCCGGCCGGTTCGCCCGTCTGCTCGACGTCCCGGCGGACACCGCCGTGACGCCACAGCTGCTGGTGCGTGCCCGGCCCGGGGAGGCGCTCGACGACGTTCTCCGCGGTGACCCCGCCACCCGATTCCGGCAGGTCCGCGCCAGTGGCGAGTCGCCGGTCACCGATCCGGCGGGCGGCCCGAGCGCCGCCGTCGACGGTGACCGGGCCACGAGTTGGCACGCCCCCGACGGGCCGTCGCCCACCCTTGACCTGGCGCTACCGGGCAGACACCTCGTCGGCTCGCTGCGCCTGTGGGCACCCCGCTCCGCGGCCCCCGCGGCCCCGACGGTCGTGACGATCGATTCCGGTGTGCAGCGCACGACGGTCGATCTGACGACGCTCGAGCCGGAGGAGGACGGCTCCGTCGTCGTCGACCTCCCACCCGACTACACCGACGAGGTGACCCTGCGCGTCGACACCACGCGCGACGTCCGCACGCCCGCCGGGGCACCCGTGCCCCCCGGCCTGGCGGAAGTGTGGGTGCAGGACGACACCGGCGCCCGCATCGGCGCACTCCCCGCCGCGAACGACGAGCCCGTGACGCTGGCCTGCTCGGACGGACCCACCCTCCACATCGGTGACCGGGTGGTGGCGTTCCGGCTCACCGCGACCCGCCGGGACCTGCTCACCGGCGCCGCCGTGACGGCCGAACCCTGCAGTAGCGGGCCCGTCGCGCTGTCGTCGGGGGCGCAGGAGGTCTCGGTCGATCCCGGGCAGGCGTTCAGCGTCGACACGGTGGGGCTCGTCGTCGTCGACCCCGAGAGCGGAGACGGTGAGGGGAACCGGGGCGTACCGAACCGGCGCGACCGTGGCCTCTCCACCGATCACTCGGTGCCGCTCGGCGGAGCGCTGCAGCCCACCCGCGCCGTCACCACGGTGCGGTGGGACGACTCGCGGCGCGAACTCGCGGTCCCGGGGTCAACGAGGTCCCGCGTGCTCGTCGTGCCGGATTCGATCTCGCCGGCGTGGCGGGCACGGCTCGTGATCGGAGGTGACACAGCCGGGGGTGAGGCGATCGACGTGCAGCCCATCGCGATCGACGGCTGGAAACAGGGGTGGGTCCTGCCCGCCGGACCCGCCGCGACGCTCGTCCTGGACGTGCCGCTGGACCGGCCGTACCGGGCCGCGCTGCTGACCGGGCCGATCGCCGCGCTGCTCGTCGCGCTGCTGTTCCTCGTGCGCGGCCGCCATGACCGGGCCGGAGACCGCGCCCGTCCGAGGCGCGCCGGTGGCGCGGTGATCGTGGCCGCGACCGCCGCGGTCGGGTTCCTGGTGGCGGGGGTGACCGGACTCGGCCTCACCGCGGCGGTGGTCGCCGCGGCTTTGGCGACCAGCCGCTACCTCGGCGCGGCGCGGGCCCGCCGGTGGCTCGTGGTGGGATCCGGGACCGGGATCGTCCTGGGCGCGGCGCTGCTCGCCCGCGCACCGTGGCCCGATCCGCTCGGCTACGCCGGGGACGGACTCGGGCCGTCGCTGGCGACCGCCTTCGGGCTGGTCTGCGCGGGGCTCGCGCTCGGCTGGCCGTCGGTGGGCGAGGCGTCGGTGGGCGTGTCGTCGGTGAGACGTCCGGATTCCGGCAGGGCCCCGGGATCGCGGCGCGGCGTCAACCAGCCACGCGACGGCTCCTCGACCAGCGAGTAACTCACCGCCGCGATCACCGTCGACACCACCGCGGTGACCAGCCACACCTCGAGCATCCGGCCGGAGAACATGGGCACGAACGCGATCTCGAACGCGAAGTACAACACCAGCACGTGCCACAGGAACACCCCGTACGACCAGCGGCCGAGCATGGTCATGGGGCCCGAGCCCAGCCCGGCGAAACGGAGACCGGCCGGCGCGAGCGCGACCGGGGCCAGCAGGCAGAACGCCACCACCGCACCCAGCGCGGTGCGGGCCGCGAACTCCGGTCCGGGCGGATGGACGAACCCCTCGGTGAACCACTGAGGCACCGTCGTGGCCACGAACGCCACGCCCGCCAGCGCCCACCAGCCCCAGCGGGCGTGGCGGTGTCGTGCCAGCGCGGCCATACGGCCGGGCGGGGCGGCGACCAGCTCGGCGAGGATCATCCCCGCCGCGAACCACGAGGCGAACGCCGGCGGCAGGATCTGGTCGTTGAGTCGCTCGGGCAGACCCAGGTCATGCCACGGCACGAGCGCCCAGCCGAGGCTGAGTGCGGCAACCACCGAGATCACCGGGATCCGCCAGCGCGCAGCCCGGCCGCGCAGTCCGGCGAGCGAGAACCACAGCAGCGGCAGGACGAGATAGAAGGACATCTCCACGGACAGTGACCACGCGTGGGTGAGGCCCTCGACGAGGGAATCGGGGACGAACACCTGCGTCAGGGTCAGGTTGGCGACCCAGGTCGACGCCGAGGCGGACGCGTTGTGGGGCACGAGCAGGAAGGCCGCCGCCACCAACGCGAGGTAGGCGGGCATGATCCGCACGACCCGCGAGCGGAGATAGGTGCGGGCCGGGCGGGCGGTCCCCGGGGCACCGGAGCGGGCGTGCAGGGCGTGGACCCGCCAGAGGAGAAAGCCCGACAGGGCGAAGAACACCGCCACGGACAGGTCCATCCGGCCCCAGATCCGGTGGATCGCCGAGCCCGTGGACGAGGCCGTCTGGAACGCCACGTGCGTCGTGAGAACGGCGAACGCGGCCACCGCGCGCAGTCCTTCGAGGGCCGGGACGAAGCCCCGCGCGGCGGGCAGGGTTCCGACTTCCGGGTCGGGGGTGCCTAATGCGTTCTTCATCACTGTTAATCTTCTCCTGATGATGGTCCGACCGGGCAATCGCCCCGAGGTACCCGGGGCGGGTCGGACCCAGGCCGCAACTCCAGGAGGACTACGGATGGCACGACAGAACAATTCTGCGGGGGCGAGGTCAGCGATTCCCGCGATGGTTCTTGTAGGACTCGGCGCATTCCTCCTCACCATCGCACTCGCCCTGGTGTTCTTCGTGGTGCCGTCACAGAAGAAGACGCCGCTGGACATCAACTCCACGACGGTCACCGAGGTTGTCCCCGGCGCGGTCCTCGTCGGCAAGGCGCTGGCCGGCAACACGCCGACCGAGCTCAACGCCGATCGTCCCGAATGCCGGCCGGCGGACGGCGGAGCCGAGGGCGACGACGCTGAGGTCGCCGAGGGCGACGACGCTGAGGTCGCCGAGGGCGACGACGCTGAGGTCGCCGAGGGCGCCGAGGCCGAGGGCGCGTCGGATTCCGACGAGCAGCTCCCGGTGAACTGCTTCATCGACAACGACATCCCGATGTTCTCGCAGCGTCGTGTCATGGCCGTCGAGCCCTCCGATTCCGACACGGTGACGTTCCAGGCCGCGCAGACGCTGATGCGTGAGGACAAGGCGGAGAGCGGCGACGAGGCCGCGCTGATCAACGCGACCATCGACCGCGTCACCCTGGACCGCGTGACCGCCGAGCCCGTCGACGAGCCCACGAGCACCGTCCAGCTCACCCAGTCCGCCGGCGACGGTGCCGCCCCGACCGGCTTCGTCCGGAACGGCGTCCAGTACAAGTTCCCGTTCGACACCGAGCAGCGCGCGTACGACTACTTCGACGCGAGCACCTTCACCACCAACCCGATCGAGTTCGTCGGCGAGACGACTGTCGGCGGCGTCGAGGCGTACGAGTTCAAGCAGGAGCTCGGCCCGATCGACATGTGGTCCTCGATCCGCGACCACTTCGCGTCGATCTCCGACGGCTACGACCCGACCGTCGAGTCGGTGCTCGCGAGCTACAAGCGCGAGGGCATGAAGGCCGGCGCCTGGGGCCTCGAGGGGGACCCGGAGCGCGAGGTCGACATGACTCGCTTCTACACCAACACCCGCACGGTCTGGGTGAACCCGGAGACCGGTCAGATCGTCAACGGTTCCGAGCAGCAGTTCCAGTTCTTTGCCGAGAACCAGGCCGAGGCCGACGCGTTCTTCGCCGACAAGGCGGCCGTCGAGGAGGAGAAGGTCAACCCGACCCGCACGGCTGTCCGTTTCGATTCGGGCTGGGACGAGGCCACCCAGGAGCGCACCCTCGCGGGCGCCCAGGACTCCGCGGACACGCTCAACACGTTCGGTCGCATCGTGCCGATCATCCTCGGCATCCTCGGCATCCTGTCGCTCGCCGGCGGTATCGTGCTGGGCGGCCGGGGCAAGTCCGGCAAGAAGGGCCGTCGGGGCGCCAAGGCCTGACCTGTAGCAGCAGCCCGGGGAACACAGCCCAGAGCGCCCCGCACAACCGATCGGTCGGATCGGATGTGCGGGGCGCATTGTCGTGTGCGGCGGCGGTGACGCGGGACGGCGGTCAGACCGGGCGCGTCAGGCTGGGCGGGTCAGGCCGTGCGGGTCCCCAGCGCCCGCCAGCCCGCGACGACCGTGGTGACGACGACGACACCGAGCGCGGCAGCCAGCACCCCGACCACGTCCCGGGGTGCGAACCACACCGCCGCCACGGTGAGCACCAGTCCGCACCAGGCGATCGTGGCCTCGACGGTCCGGTCGGTGGCGATGGTGGCGAGCAGGAACGCCTGCAGCACGCTCAGGGTCACGCCGAGTGCGGCGAACGCCCACAGGTACCCGGCCACCGGCTGGTAGTCGGCCCCGACCAGGACGGGGACGAGCGGGGACGCGACCGCCGCCGCGGCCACCACCACCGCGCCGATGCCGAGCAGGACCCCGACTGCCGAGCGGACGGCGCCCCGGTGCCCGGCGGGATCGGCCATGCGCGGGTAGAGCACCGTGCCGACCGCCTGGGGCAGCCAGAACGCGGCCTTGGCGGCTACCGCACCGAGCGCGTACCGACCCGCGTCCTCGGGGGCCAGGAGTGCCCGCGCCAGCAGGAGGTCGACGGAGGTCAGGGCCATCATGACCAGTTGCACCTGCCCGGCCGCGAGGACCGACGCGACGCCCACCGTCGACGACCCGGCATCGCCGGGAGACGTGCGGCGGCCGGCGGCGACGATCCGCGCTGCGACCAGCCACGACAAGGCCACACCGACCGCTCCCGCGGCCAGGGCCGCACCGACCCCACCGCCGAACGCGAGCACGGCCACCGCCGGCACCACCTTGCCGGCCCCTGCCGTGGCGAGCACGATCCCCAGAGCCCGGAACCGTTCAGCTCCCTGGAGCAGGCCCTGCTCGGTGGCGAGCAGGCACAGGATCGGTCCGGGGGCGAGGGCGGCGGCCGTCGCGGCGAGCGGGGTGTCGAGGAATAGGGATACCGGCGCCACCGCGAGCGCGGCGATCAGGGCCACCAGGAGGGCGACCCGGCGGCCCAGCGGTCGCAGTCGGTCGCCCGGGATCCCCCGCACGAGCTCGCGCGCCACGACGGCCTGCAGTGCCAGCGACGGCACGGCCACCAGCAGTTGCGCAGAGAGCAGCGCGGCGAACGCACCGTAGCCCTCCGGGCCCAGCCACCGGGATGCCGGCAGGTGCAGGAGGTAGGCGGCGATATTGGCGAGTATCGAGCCCGCCGTTACCGCCCCGGCGCCCGTCAGGAAGCGCCAGGTGGCCGAGTTCGGCGTCGCCTCGCGCTTCGGAAGAGTCACACCGGTGATCGTAGGCGGGGGCGGTGACGGCTCCGGTGGCGGTGGTGCGGGGTCCGGTCCGGGCGTGGGAGTGTCCGGCCCTGCAGACGTGATGGAATGTGCGCATGTCAGCCCCCGCCTCAGGTCATCGCCGTGCCGCGCTCGTCGACGCCGGCGTCGGCCTGGTCGTGACGACGGCCCTGCTGGCGGGCCTGGCGCGGCCGGGCTTCCCGCTCCTGCGGGACTGGGTGGCCACCCCGCGGCCTCCGTTGTCGGACGCGGCGCTCGGTCTCGGGGAGTCGGCGGCGCGGGCGGTGCCGCAGGATGTCGCCGTGGTGTGGGCGAGCCGCGTGCTTTCCGCGGTCGGGTTGCCGGTCTGGCCGCTGACGGGGCTGCTCACGGCGGTGTTCTGCGTGTGGCTCGCCGTGGCGGCGGGCGCGCTGGTGCGGATGGTCGCGGACGAGCTCCCCGGACCGTCGGCGGTCGGGCCCAGCCCGTCTGCGGTTCGGGCCGCTGCGCTCCGGCTGCCCGCGGTGGTGCTGGCGGTGTGGAATCCGTTCGTCGTGGAACGCCTGCTGCAGGGGCACTGGTCGCTGCTCGCCGGTGTCGCGGCGGTCATGACGATGCCGGTGCTGCTCGCCCGGGCCACGGGACGGTTGCGTGTCGCCGGCGCGTGTGCGGCGTTGGCGGTCGCCGGTCTCACCCCGACCGGCTGGGTGCTGGCCGTCGTCGCCGCCGCGGTGGCCCTGGTCTGCGTGGGTGGACGCAGTCCGCGGCGGGGCGCCGCCGTCGCCCTCGCCGTGACCGCGGCGCTCACGGCGCTGCCGTGGCTGCTCGCGACGGTTATCGCCGGTGGTGTTGCAGCGGGAGGTGCTGCCGGGGCGTCGGGCGGGACGACCGGTGTGGCCGCGTTCGCCGCGCGCGCCGAGCCCGGGATCGGGACGGCCGGGTCGGTGGTGGCGTTGGGCGGCATCTGGAACTCGCAGGCGGTGCCGCCGTCGCGGGCGACGTGGTGGGCGGCCGTGGCGCTGGTGCTGCTGCTCGTGGTGTGGGCGCTGGCGGCGCCGGGACTGTGGCGGGCCCGTCGGCACCCGGCGGTCCGGGCGACGGTCCCCGTGGCGATCGCGGTCTGGGTGCTGGTGGTGCTCGCGGCGACCGGTCCGGGGATCGCCCTGCTCGACGCGCTGGTCGGGGCCGTTCCGGGCGCCGGGCTGCTTCGGGACACCCAGAAGTTCGTGGCGCTGGCGCTGCCCGCGACCGTCCTCGCGTACTCCTTCGCGACGGCGGCCGTGACGCGCGCCCTGACCTCCCGCCCGCTGGGTGCGGTCGGCGTGGCCGTGGCGGTCACCGCCGTCGTGCTGGCCGCCGTCCCGGACGCCCCCCGCGCTCTGTGGGACCAGCTGCGGCCGGTGACGTATGGGCCCGGCTGGACGGAGGTGGCCGGGATCGTCGACGGGCAGCCCGGTGACCTGCTCGTCCTGCCGGCGGGATCGTTCCGGTCCACGCCCCTGTGGGTCGACGGTCGCGCGGTCCTCGACCCGGCGCCGAGGCTGCTCGACGCCCGCGTCCTGGTCGCAGGTGATCTCGTCGTGGGCGGAGCAACGAGTGGCACGACGAGCGGCGCGACCGGCGGCACTACCCCGGCGGGCGCGGGGCAGTCGAGCCAGACCGTGTCGGGGGAGGGGGACCGTGCGCGGCGGGCCACCGACGCGCTGCTGCGCGGCGAGGATCCGCGCGTCCTGGCCGGCATGGGCGTGCGGTGGGTGCTCGACGAGCGCACGTCGGCGGGGCCGCGCGGCGAGTCGGCGACGACCCTGGACGATCCGACGACGACGAAGTTCTCCGACACCGAGCTCACCCTCTACGAGCTGCCGCGACCTGAGGGGTCGGACTGGTCGACCGGCACGGGCACCGGCACCGGCACCGGCGCCTCGACGACCGAGCGGGCGGCGGTTCTCGCGGCCCACGCGGCGTGGCTGATCGCGATGGCGGTGGCGCTCGCGCTGGCGGTCAGTCGACGGTCCGGCCGCTGATCACCCCACTGACGCGACGCCCGGCGGCCACGGCATCGAGGACCTGCGCCATCGCCGACGCGGTGGCGGGCCACGACATCCCCGACGCCTTGCGCCTCGCCGCCTCGCCCATCCGGTCACGACGCGTCGGGTCGGCCAGGAGACTGTCCGTCGCGTCGGTCATGGCCGCGACATCGTGGGTGAGAAGACCGGTCTCGCCGTCGTCGATCGAGTCGCGCAGTCCCGCGGCGTGGTGGTAGCCCACGGTCGGCACGCCGTGCTGCGCGGCCTCGGACACCGCCAGCCCCCAACCCTCCTTGCGCGACGGCATGAGGTGCACGGTCGCGGCGTCGAGTACCCGGTGTTTGGTGGCCTCGTCGACGAAACCGTGGAACACCACCGCGCCGGTATCCGCGGCCTCACTGGTCCCGGTGCCGAGGAGCCCGCGTTCGGCCGCGTAGTCGAGCAGCTTGTCGGCCCACCACCCGCTGCCGATCACGTCGAGCTGCAGGCCGGGGTGCCGCGGTCGCAGGGCCGCCACCACGTCGATCGCGTCCTCGACGTGCTTGTGTGGGACGAGCCTGGACAGGACGACCAGGCGTGGAGCGGTCGCCTCGCCGGCTGCGGACACGACGTCCTCCGGCAGCGGGTCGAGGCCATTGCGCACCACCGCGATGCGTTGCGGGTCCACGCCGAGACCGGCCAGCTCCTCCGACGACGGCAGCGACACCGTCACGTACTGACTGCGCGCGTGCACCCGCGGCGCCAGCCACGATTCGATGAACCACCCGATCGGCGCCACGACCGGCCCAGCGACGGGCCACTGCTCGCGGTGGATGTGGTGCACCAGCACCACGACGGGGGAGGTGGTGGCGAGCCGGGCGAAGAAGGGGACGCCGTTCTGGGTGTCGACGACGACGTGGGGTCGCCGCAGCTCCCCGAGCGGCCCCAGCCCGAACCGTCCCAGGACCATCGCGAGCAGCGCCAGGGGATAGACGGTGAAGCGGCCGCCCGCCCGGCTGTACCGGACACCGCTGGGAGCGGTTTCCGAGCGGGCCGCGCCGGGAGACCGCGAGGTGCGGAAGACGACGGTGTGTCCGGCAGCGGCCAGACCGTCGGCGACGTGCTCGAGGTAGCGCTCGCTTCCGCCGCCCTGCGGATGAGTGCTGTCTCGCCAGCACAGCAGCAGGATTCGGGACACGCGGACACTGTACTCGGGCGCCTCGCCTGAGCATTCCGCCCGGCTCCCGGGCGACGAGATCGCGGCCCGGTTCGGAGGTCGGCGGTATCGTCACCGCCGTGATCACCGACCCCGTCCATCGCTCGGACGTAAACTGCTCGGACGTACATCGCTCGGCCGTCCTGCGCCACGTGGCCCGCCGCGCCACGCTAGGCCGGTCGATGAGGCTGCTGCGCTCGTTCCCGCAGGAGCAGTCCGACCCGGACGCGTTCTACTCCGGGCTGGCCCGCGACACCGTCGAGCTGGTGGCGGACCTGTGGGAGGGCGCAGGCGGCGGGGCCGGCGCAGCTGGCGAGGTTGTCGCTGGCGGTGGGGCCGGAACAGACGGTGTGGTCGGAGCAGACGGCGTCGGTCGGCTGCAGGGGCTCACCGTCCTGGACGTGGGCGGCGGTCCGGGCTATTTCTCCGACGCCTATGCCGCGGAGGGTGCCCGGTACGTCTCCGTGGAGCCGGACGTCGGGGAGATGGCGGCCGCCGGGATCAGCCAGGTCGGCTCGGTCCGGGGCAGCGGGATGGCACTGCCGATCGCCACCGACAGCGTGGACATCTGTATCTCCAGCAATGTGGCCGAGCACGTGCCCGAGCCCTGGACGATGGCCGAGGAGATGTGCCGGGTCACGAGGCCGGGCGGTGTCGTCGTCGTCTCCTACACGCTCTGGTACGGACCCTTCGGCGGCCACGAGATGGGCCTGACCCACTACCTCGGCGGGGACCGCGCGCGGCGGATGTACGAGCGCAGACACGGACACCCACCGAAGAACTACTACGGCGAGTCCCTGTTCGAGGTGGGCTGCGCCGAGGGCCTGGAGTGGGCGCGGTCGACGCGCTCGGCCGACCTGCTGGCCGCGTTCCCGCGCTACCACCCGCGCTGGGCGTGGTGGCTCGTGCGCGTGCCCGGCATCCGCGAGGTGATGGTGTCCAACCTGGTGCTGGTCCTGCGATCGCGCTGAGCCGCCGAGCCGGCGAACACGGACCCCCGGGGCGCCCGACACTGGTCTACAGTGGCCTGGAACACGTTCCTATTTTACTTCCTCGGAGGTCACCGTGGTCGTCGTCCATGACAAGCTCTTCTCCGGCACACGCTGGGCAGATCCCATCACCACCGGTGTCCTCGAGGTCACCTCGCCGGCCACACGAGCCGTGGTGGGGCGCGTCGCGGAGACCACCACCGAGGACCTCGACGAGATGGTCAGCCAGGCCCGCGACTCAGTCGAATCCGGCATCTGGAGCAACACGCCGCCCGCCGAGCGCGGCGCCCTGCTCGGCCGCGTCGCCGACATGCTCGAGGAGCGCCAGGCCGAGGTGTGCCAGATCCTCTCCGACGAGATGGGCACCCCCGCCTCCACCGCCGCGATGATCCAGGTGACGCCGACGCTCGGCGTCCTGCGCTACTACTCGCGTCTGGCCGCGGACTTCCCGTGGAGCGAGGTCCGACAGGGCGACTTCGGTGCGTCCGTCGTGACCCGGCAGCCGGTCGGCGTGGTGGCCGCCATCACCGCCTGGAACGTCCCGCTCTACCTCAACGCCGCCAAGCTCGGCCCGGCACTGCTGTCCGGCAGCTCGGTCGTGCTCAAGCCGTCCTCCGCCACCCCGCTGTCCGCGCTGTGGCTCGCCGAGCTGTTCCGCGCGGCCGGCCTGCCCGAGGGGGTGCTCTCCGTCGTGACCGGCCCCAGCTCCGTGGGCGACCACCTCGTGTCCCACCCGGAGGTCGACAAGATCTCCTTCACCGGCTCGACCGGCGTCGGCAAGCACATCGCCAAGATCGCCGCCGAGAACCTCACCCGGTGCTCGCTCGAACTCGGCGGAAAGAGCGCCGCGATCGTGCTCGAGGACGCCGACCTGGCCTCGGCCGCCGGCACCATGGTGTTCTCCGCCCTGATGAACTCGGGCCAGGCCTGCGTCTCCCAGAACCGCATCCTCGCGCCGCGCTCCCGCTACGACGAGGTGGTCGACGCACTGGTCGAGAACGTCGCGCTCATGCCCGTCGGCGACCCGGCCGACGAGGGCACCGTCTTCGGCCCGCTCGCCAACCACAAGCAGCAGGCCAGCGTGAAGGGCTACATCGCGAAGGGCCTCGAGGAGGGCGCGACCCTCGCCTACG
Organism: Dietzia sp. NCCP-2495; assembly: GCF_026011735.1. GTDB lineage: Bacteria > Actinomycetota > Actinomycetes > Mycobacteriales > Mycobacteriaceae > Dietzia. Next base: position 168,858 of record NZ_BRVN01000003.1, read on the forward strand.
GCGGCGGTGAGGTCGAGGGCCTGCCCGCCGAGGTGGCCGACGGCGCCTTCGTCCAGCCGACGGTCTTCCGCGACGTCGACAACTCGATGACCATCGCCCAGGAGGAGATCTTCGGGCCGGTCATCCAGGTGATCCCCTACGACACGGTCGACGAGGCCGTGCAGATCGCCAACGACTCCGAGTTCGGCCTCGCCGGCGCCGTCTACTCCGCCGACCCGGACGCCGCGCTCGCCGTGGCCCAGCGGGTCCGCACCGGCACGATGGGCATCAACTGGTACGCCTTCGATCCGACCGCTCCGTTCGGCGGCTTCAAGAACTCCGGTATCGGTCGCGAGAACGGACCCGAGGGGCTGGACGCGTACTGCGAGCTGCAGAGCGTGCTCATGCCGTTCGGCTGGGAGCCCACCGAGGGCTGATCAGCGCGTGGCCAACACGAGCCGCTGGAGGTCGCGGCCCACGATCACCTCGCCGTCGTACCCGTCCTGGGCCCAGGCCTTCCACTTCGCCTCGTCGATCACGCCGGTGTGGTCACCCAGGTGTGAGAGCACGAGGCGCGTGGCGCCTGCCTTCTGCGCGATCTTCCCCACCTCCTGGACCTCCACGTGGGACTCCAGGTTGTGGGCGACAAACGCCGGAGGAAGGCCGGAGCCTTCGACGTTGATCGCCTTGTGGACGAGCGTGTCAGTGCCGGCGGCCAGGCGGTCCAGGTTCTCGCTGAGGCGGGTGTCGCCCGAGAACGTGACCGAGCCGTAGTCGGTGTCGAAGCGGAACGCGAACGACGGATACACGGGCCCGTGAGGGACGAGAGTCGCCGTGACGGGGCCGGGGATCTGAGGGCATGAGAGCACCTTCTCGGGGGAGGGGGTAGTGCACGTGACGCGACCCATCCGCACGAGAATATTAAAGAACTTTAAAGAGGAACTCCGGGAGTGGTTGTGAGGCTGCAGGTATGACGAACGTCCGGTGGCGGGTGACGCGCTCCGGTGGCAGCCGGCCCCTCTCACGGGGTCATTCGACCCGGTAGCCGACCCCCCGGACGGTCTGCACCTTGTTCTCGCCGATCTTGCGGCGCAGCGAACGGATGTAGACGTTGACGATGTTCGAGCCGGGATCAAAATCCATGCCCCAGACGCTCTCGAGGAGCTGCTCGCGGCTGATGGTCTCACCCTTGTGGCGCAGCAGCATCTCGAGGAGCGAGTACTCGCGGTTGGTGAGTTCCTGGATTCGTCCGTCGACCTCGACGCGACGGGTCCGGATGTCCAGACGCATGCCCCCGTGCTCGAGGATGCCCGGCCCGTCCGCGTTCTCGTGCTCACGCAGGCGCAGGCGGATGCGGGCCAGCAGCTCCGGGACGCGGAACGGCTTGACCATGTAGTCGTTCGCGCCGGAATCCAGCCCCTCGACCGTGTTGGAGACGCTGTCCCGCGCGGTGAGGATGATGACCGGGGCGGTGAATCCGTGCGACCGCGCCTCACGGAGCAGGGACAGTCCATCCGTGTCGGGAAGCCCGATGTCCAGGAGCATGAGGTCGATATCGGAGATCGTCGACAGGATCGCCTGCGCGCTCTCCCCGTCGACGGCCTCCAGCGCCGTGTACTCCGCGCCGCCGAGTGCCTTGACCAGGACGGAGCGAATGAGGTCATCGTCCTCGACGACCAGGATGTTCGTCATGCAGCTCTCCTTCTCCGAGTTCGGAGTATCGCACGGTGGGGACCGGACAGGTCATTCCACCGTGATCGTGTCTCCCCGATCGGGGAGGAAAAGACCGGTTATCGGAAGCAATTAATCATCGTCGACCACGCCCGGCGAGGAAAGTGGCGCAGGTCCCTCGCTCTCGGTGTCCCCGTTGAGGAATGGGATGACCATGCAGAAGGCGGCGCCGCCCTGTCTCGAATTGAACGCGAAAGCCCGACCGCCGTGGGCGCGGGCGATCGTCGACACGATGGCCAGCCCCAGTCCGGTGCCCCCGCGTCCGTCGCGGAGCTGACCTCGTGCGGTGTGGAACCGTTCGAAGATGCTCTCCTCCTCGCCGGGCGGGATCCCCGCACCGCTGTCCCGCACCCACCAGAGCAGTCTCCGATTCGACCGGTCGGCCTCGGCGGCGGCCGGAACCGTGGCCGCGACGACGTCTGGGTTGATCGTGGGGTCCCCCGGCTGGAGTATCCGGCACCCGATCTCGATGAGATCGCCCGGCTTGGTGAAACGAACAGCGTTGGAGCAGAACTGCATGAGCGCCTGGGTGATCCGGTGCGGATCGAGGACGGCCGTTCCCTCGGCATACGGGAGGACATTCCAGTTGCGATCCGCGAGTACCTCGACCTTGGCCTCGATGTTGAGGATGAGTTCGGAGACCTCCGTGGGCTCCGTGACGAGGAAATCGGGCCGGTCAGCACGGGCGAGGGTGAGCAGGTCCTCGACGATCCGGGTCATCCGCGACAGCTCGTCCTGGATGACGAGTGTCGTCGCCGCCCGCCCCTCGGCGTCCTCGGGCATGAGGTCGAGATTTCCCTGCACGACGGTGAGCGGCGTGCGGAGCTCGTGTCCGGCATCGTCCAGGAACTCCCGTTGGGTGCGGTAGGCCTCGTCGACGCGCTCGAGCATCTCGTTGACGGTGTTGGCGAGGGAGATGATCTCGTCCGGTCCGTCCGCCGGCACGCGTCGAGACAGATGCGCAGCGGAGATGGTCGCGGCGGCCTCGCGGATCCGGCGGACCGGCACGATCATGCGGCCGGCGATCCACCATGCGAGGAACGCGCTGAGGACCATGCCGGCAGCGCTCGCGAGGATGAGCGACTCGGCAACGCGACGGGTCTCGGCGGACGTGTCGATGACGTTGACGGCGACGACGAGGTTCACCGGCCCCGCGGGACTCTCCACGGTCGTCTTCCGCCACGCCACCTCGTCGTTGACCGTGCCGGACTCCCCGGAGTCGCTCAGTCCGATCCTCTGGATCTGCGACCGGGTGGCTGGCGGGAAGAGGCGGTCTTCCGACGGGCCGAACCGCGACAGCGTGAACTGGGTTCCGGACTCGCTGGCGGTGCCGATGAGGAGGAGCTCAGCCGACGGATACTGCTGGGCGAGGTACGCGCGCAGGAGTTGCTCGACGGTGGGGTCCTCGGTCTCGAACGAGGGCAGGATGCCGGCCGTCATGAAGGTGGTGAAATCGGCGGCTTCGCGGTTGAGGCGGGTGTCGATGTTCCGCTCGGCGCTCAGGGTCAGCAACTGGCTGGTGAGAACGATCATCGCCGCGAAGACCGCAGCGGTGATGAAGGTGATCCCCACGGTGATCCGCAGGCGCGCCGAGTTCCACCAACGAATCGGGGTGGGCGTCGTCTTGTCGCGACTCACCTCTCGGCCGGGAGCCCGATGCCGGAGTCGGCCGGGTCGACGGCTGACTCGACCTCTGGGGCCGTCACGACGAGCGCGGGCACCTCTGTGTCTGAGTCTGTGGACGGGGCCGCGTCCGTGGGTGCGTCGGCATTCGTGTCACCGGTACCCTGGCCAACTGCAGCGGTGTCGGTCTGCGGCGCGGCATACCGCGTCATGTCCGGGGCGTCGCCGGCAGCGCCCGCCGTGCCGTCAGGAGCGGTGGTCTTCGTGATGGTGGCAGGGCTCTCGGTCGGCACGGTCACCGTCGCGGCGGGAGGAGGTGAGCCCGGGACTCCGGCATGGATCTGCGGGCCGGCCATCTGGATTTTCCCGTTGCCGGTGTCGACAAGTCCCCGGACGCCGTCGACTGCCCGTCCGGAGGCATTGGCCTTGCCGGTGTTGCTGCCGTTGCCCTTGCCGTTGTTGCCGTTGTTGCCACTGTTGTTGTCCGCGGCGTGCGGCGGCGGTCCCGGGACCCCTGCGTGCGGTGGGGGGACCTGTTCGCCTGCGTGCGGCGGCGGTCCCTGTTCGCCTGCGTGAGGCGGAGGGCTGCCCGCGGCCTGGGAGGGGAGGTCCGGGCGACCGGGGTCGGGAGCATCCATGTCGTCAACCGCTGCCGATGACACTCGATCCTGCTCGTTGTTCGGAACATTGACCAGAGGCGGGCGGGGGGCGTTCGCGGGGGATAGTCTGGCGGGTGACGGGTTCGGCCCCGGGAGCAACGAGGTGAGGGGTGCCCAACCGCTGTTGTCACCGATCTCCTGTCGGGGGAGGGGTGAGAGATCCATCGCGGCCGCCGGCAGCAGGGGCAGCAGCGCGGGGATGAGTGCGGATACCACGACGTTGCCGTGGCCCTCCATGACCGTCAGGTGCGGGCGCAGACCGTCGATCGCGGTGCCGGTCTGGCCCTCCATCGCCACGTCGCTGGATTCGAAACCGGCGTCCGTGGCATCTCCCGCCGTCGTGGGCAGAGATTCTCCGGCGGAGTTGTTGAACAGGGGCAGGCGTTCGAGGTCGCCTGAGAGAGCGACGATCCCGAGTCCGCCGAGGACAACTGGTATCGCTGCTATTGCGACGGTGACGGACCGCATCTGCCCCCTTCCTCCGGTTTGAAGACAGGTCAACTAGCTACTATCGCACGACCGGGTCCGCGATGGTTGATCCTGAACACATTCTAATAGTTGCGACTTCGGTGTGTCGACGGTGATTTTTGGTACCGCAGTACGGGAGTGACCAGGGTAGCCGGGTGGGGCAGTTTATCTGTCCGTGGACACAGGGGGCCCGACAGCAGTGGGCGGGCCCCACCTCGCGGTGTGGCCCGCCCACTGCTGTCGGGGCTGTCGGATCAGCCCAGGCGCTCCTTGAGCGCGGCGAACTCGGCGTGCACCTCGGCCGGGACCTTGGGGCCACAGAACTCGAGCCACTCCGTGATGAGCGGCAGTTCGCGGCGCCATTCCTCGGGGTCGACGGCCAGTGCGGCCTCGACGTCCTCGAGCGGGGTGTCCAGGCCGGTCATGTCGATGTCGGCCGCGCGGGCGGTGATGCCCGCCGCGGTCTTGTCGCCCTCGACGCGACCCTCGATGCGGTCGACGATCCACTTGAGCACGCGGCTGTTCTCGCCGAATCCGGGCCAGACGAACCGGCCGTCGTCGCCCTTGCGGAACCAGTTGACCAGGAAGATCTTGGGCATCTTGTCGCCGCCACGAGCGCCCATATCGACCCAGTGCTGGAAGTAGTCACCGACGTTGTAGCCGAGGAACGGCAGCATGGCCATCGGGTCGCGGCGCACGGCGCCGACCTGGCCCTCGGCGGCGGCGGTCTGTCCGGAGGACAGGGTCGCACCGATGTAGACGCCGTGGTTCCACGAGTAGGCCTCGCTCACCAGCGGGACGGTGTCGGCGCGGCGGCCGCCGAAGAGGATCGCCGAGATCGGCACGCCCTCGGGCGAGTTGAACTCGGGCGCGGCGACGGGGCACTGTTCGATCGGCACGCAGTAGCGCGAGTTGGGGTGCGCGGCGTTGCCGGCCTTGCCGTCGCCCTCCGGGGTCCACTCGTTGCCGAGCCAGTCGATGAGGTGGTCCGGGGTGCCCTCGAGGCCCTCCCACCACACATCGCCGTCGTCGGTCAGGGCGACGTTGGTGTAGATCGCGTTGCCCGGTTCCAGCGTCTTCATGGCGTTGGGGTTGGACGAGTAGTTGGTCCCCGGGGCCACGCCGAAGAAGCCGAACTCGGGGTTGACCGCGTACAGGCGGCCGTCGGCGCCGAAGCGCATCCACGCGATGTCGTCGCCCACCACCTCGGCCGTCCAGCCCCCGATCGTCGGCTGGATCATCGCGAGGTTGGTCTTGCCGCACGCCGAGGGGAACGCTCCGGCGATGTAATACGCCTTGTCCTCGGGCGAGGTGAGCTTGAGGATGAGCATGTGCTCGGCCATCCAGCCCTCGTCGTGGGCCATGGCGGAGGCGATGCGCAGGGCGAAGCACTTCTTGCCGAGCAGGGCGTTGCCGCCGTAGCCGGAGCCGAACGACCAGATCTCTCGGCTCTCCGGGAAGTGGGTGATGTACTTCTCCTCGTTGCACGGCCAGGCGACGTCCTCCTCGCCCTCGGCGAGCGGCGCACCCACGGTGTGCAGGCCCTTGACGTACGCGCCGTTCGAGCCGATCTTGTCCATCGCGGCCTGGCCCATGCGCGTCATGATCCGCATGGACACCACGACGTACGCGGAGTCGGTGAGCTCGATACCGAGCTTGGGGTCCTCGGCGTCCAGCGGGCCCATGCAGTAGGGCACGACATACATGGTGCGCCCGCGCATGCTGCCGCGGAACAGTTCGGTCATGTGGGCGCGCATCTCGGACGGGGCGCGCCAGTTGTTGGTCGGGCCGGCATCCTCTTCCTTCTCCGAGCAGATGAACGTCCGCGACTCGACGCGGGCGACGTCCTTCGGGTCGGACTGTGCGAGGAACGAGTTCGGCTTATTCGACTCGTTCAGCTTGACGAAGGTGCCCCCGTCCACGAGCAGGGAGGTGAGACGATTCCACTCTTCGTCGGAGCCGTCGGCAAAGACGACCCGGTCCGGCTGGGTCAGTTCGGCCACCTCGCTGATCCACGCGAGCATCTCCGCGTGATCTGTCGGTGCCTGCCCATCGAGGCCGGGAATGGTGGTGCTGGTCATCTCTGCTCCTCGCGCGTGGTGCATAGTCTCCTCGACACAGTATCCTCCTCGGTCGTGGCGCGAGTATCCCACTGCCGTGCAGGCGCCAAAATGTGAGGAATCCCTCAACTAGTCAGATCTGGCCATGGTCGATCCGCTCCCACCGCGCGGGCATGGGGGAGTCGCCGGGGGCGTCGGTGCGCGGCTCGTTGGTGAAGCCGCCGAACGGCAGGCCCTCGGTGGGATTGGCCAGACGCCACGAGTCGTAGGTGCCGTCGAACCGGACGGTGGAGACATGGTCCACGGTGCCGTCACCGTCCGCGTCCGTATAGACGGTCAGTCCCCGGTCGTCGCCGAGCGTGACCGCCTCCATGAACCCGTCGCCGTCCAGGTCGGCCTCCGGCGCGCCGAGATCGAGCACGTCCTCGCCGACGGGAACGTGCAACCCCAGCGACGAGGACTCGGCGAGCGGCGCCCCGTCGAGTCCGCAGACGTCCGGTGCCGGGCTGTGGTCGAAGGGGTCCGATCCGAAAAGGGGGTCGGTCATGGGGAGGGGCTCCCTGTGGGAACGGGCGGGGCCTGTGCCCCGCTGACGGGTGCGGTAACTGTAACCGCGGCCGGCGCCGCCGGGGTGTTCCCTCTCGACCGGAGTCGCCGGACCCGTCGTTCGAGGTCGGCGACGCGGGGCCCGGGGTCGTGGGCGAAGCCGTCGGTGATGATCGCCTCGGCCGCGAGGATCCTCGACCCCAGCGCCTGTTCGGCCTCGCCGCGCAGCGCCGCCAACCGGTCGCCCACCGCGGCCACGGAGTGGGTCCGCAGCGCCTGGGTACGCCGGACCCGGACTGTGGTCCACCCGAGCGCGAGACCGCACAGCAGGGCCAGCGGCACGACGGCCACCGCCAGTCCGGGTACCTCGGCCAACGGCGAGAGCAGCATGCGGCCGACGCCCGTGCCGCCGGCGGCGCCCATGAGCAGCATGAGCAGTTCTTCGCCCCGGTTACGCGGTGGAACAGACGGGGCGATGCCGCCGGTGGGGGAGGGGATGTGGGGTGCTGTCGGGGCGGTGGCGCCCAGATGTCGCACGACCAGGGCGTCGGCGCGGCGGTCGGCCCGCTCGACGGCTCCCGCGACCGCCGCGTCGGCGTCGGCCGCGATCCCGTCCACGATCCCGTCGATCCGCGTGCGGGGTGCCGCCGCCAGTTCGTCCCGTGCCCGCCCGCCGAGGTCACGCAGTGAGCGTTGTAGGTCCTGGAGGACCTCCATCCGGAGGGCCTGGACGTCCTGGCGCAGGGCCTGCGAGCGGGTGGTGATCGCCTCGGTGCGGCGAGCCAGGAGCCAGTCCACGACGGCGGTGGGATCAGTCGCGGTGATGGTGCCAGGGGTAGTGGCGCCAGGGATGGTGGAACCCGGGGTGGTGGAGCCAGACGGCGGGGTGCCCGGCCTGGTGCCGCGGGACCGCACCGACTCGACGAGGGTCGCCAGGAGAGCGGCCGGGGCCGCCGGCCTGCTGTCGTCCACCACGTGCACCCGGACGTCCACCCCGGCATCGGCGAGGCGGCGCGTGGTGACGTCGACCGTCGCCGAGAGTGCCGCGGACGTGCAGGTGTCGGCGCGTCCGGCCAGCGCGACCGCCAGCGGCAGGCGCGAGGCCACGCCGCGCGCGATCTCGACGTCGTCGGGGCGTACCGGGCAGACGGCGTCGACGACGAGGACCGCGGCGTCCGGCCGGTCGGCGGGGGTCGCGTCGACCATCACGCGGATGTCGCGGGTGCGGGTCCCCGGCGGGCCCGCAGGCACCCCGGTGGCTGCTGCCGCCTCCAGCGCCGCGGCGACCTCGGGGGCCGCGGAGTCGCGGGCGCCCAGGACCGCGATGGTCAGAGGCGGAACCGGCTGAACAGGCCGAGCCGGCTGAACTGGCGGAACCGGCTGAACCGGGTCCGCTGCGGCGGACAGTTCCGACGTCATCGGCGCATCCCGGTCCGGGCGCCAGGGTGAGGGCTGAGGTCGCGGTGGGGAGCAGGGTGTCGCTCGTGGTGCAGTGCGCACAACGCCGCTTCCGCGAGGTCGCCGACCTCCGCATCGACCGCCAGACGCTCCAACTCCGTTTCCAGGCGTGCGACCCGCAGTGACGGGAGCGCGTCCAGTGCGCGTTCCACGAACGAGATCACCTGGTCGACGGACCGGTGTTCGGGATCGCGAGGATCGACCGCCGCGAGATCGCGGGCCCAGGCCGGTCGCGCCACGGTGTCGTCGTCGTCCCCGACCCCCACCGCGACCACCATCAGGGGGTGACGCCGCGCGCGCCGGACCCACGACTCCTCGTGGCGGCACGGCGCGGTGCGCAGGCAGAGGATCTCGACGTCGGGGACCGGCCGCGGCGTGGCCCCCGGCGCGGCGATCTCGTCCACGTCGTCGACGGTGACCCGCCACCCGCGGCGAGTCCGCAGTGCCGTGGCCAGCGTGCGGCGACCGGAACCGAGTCCACCACGCACGCGGATGTCGACCGGGGCGTCGAACCTCGCGAGTGCCCCGGTGAGCGCGGGGGAGGCGGCGACCCGGTCACGGCGGTCGCCGACCTCCGGCGACGACCCGAGCAGGCGGCGGACGCGCGCGACGGGATCCGGCACGACCGTGTTGGTGGATGGGCCGGTGGACGGGTCGGTGGCCGGGTGGGTGGCGGCATCGGTGGACGGACCCGTGGCGGGGACGGGTTCGGTGTCGTGGATCACGGGCGGCACGGGCACATCGTCGCCCGTCAGGGACGTGTCCGACAAGACCTTCCCCCAGGCAGGAGCGGCTCACGGACCCCGATCCGGGCCCAGGGCCGGGCACCGTCGGTGGGCGCCCCGACGGCCGGGGATTCGTGACACGACCGCGCATTACGGGATGATGGCCAGGTGAACTCCAGCGAGAACCCCGTGTCGGAGCCCGACGTGACCGGTGAACCCGACGTGACCGGCGACGACGGCACGACCGCCGGCCGGGACGACGGCGCCACCCCGGACGACAGCTCCCGGCTGTTCCCCCGCGTCACCGCCTACCGGTTCCGGCGCGGCACCATGCGCCCCGGCCAGCAGCGCAACTGGGACGAGCACTGGCCGACCTACGGGCAGAACGTCTCGGACGAGACGGTCGACCCGGAGGCCCTGTTCGGCCGGAAGGCCCCGCTGGTGGTGGAGATCGGGTCCGGCACAGGCACGTCCACCGCGGCGATGGCGGCCGCGGAGCCCGAGCTCGACGTGATCGCCGTGGAGGTCTACCAGCCGGGCCTGGCCCAGCTCCTGGGTATGGTCCTGCGCGAGGAACTGAACAACGTCCGCATGATCCGTGGCGACGGCGTGGACGTGCTCACCAACATGATCGCCCCCGACAGTCTGACCGGCGTCCGCGTGTTCTTCCCGGACCCGTGGCCCAAGGCCCGCCACCACAAGCGGCGCCTGCTGCAGTCGGGCACCTTCGCCCTGATCTCCTCGCGACTCAAGCCGGGTGGCGTCCTCCACGTTGCCACCGACCACGTGGACTACGCCGAGTGGATCGGCCCTACCGGCGACGCCGAGCCCTCACTCGAGCGGCTTGACGCCACAACGGACCGCGGCCACGTACCGTTCAGTCTCGACAGACCCGTGACGAAGTTCGAGGGCAAGGGTTTGCAAGAGGAGCGCGTCATCAACGAGTTCCTCTGGCGGCGCCGGGGCTGATCGGGCACCCGAACGGTACCGACGACCCGCAGCGACGATCCGACCCCGAGAACACACGACGAACGAGGCGGAACCATGACCCCACCGAACGAGACCCAGAACCACGACGGTGACGTCGTGGGCGCGCCCGACGCCCCGGGCGTGGTGCTCCTGGTGTGGGACGCGCCGAACGTCGACATGGGCCTGGGATCGATCCTCGGTGGCCGGCCCACCGCCGCCTTCCGCCCCCGCTTCGACGCGCTGGGACGCTGGCTCCTCGGTTTCACCGCGGACCTGTCCGCGAGCACTCAGGACACGCTCGAGGCCGAGGCGACGGTCTTCACCAACATCGCCGCCGGCACCTCCGACAACGTCCGGCCGTGGGTCGAGGCGCTGCGGAACGTCGGTTTCGCGGTCTTCGCCAAGCCCAAGACCAGCGAGGACTCGGACGTCGACGAGGACATGCTCGAGCACATCGACCTGCGGGCCGAGTCCGGGCGCCTCGCCGGAGTGGTGGTGGCCTCCGCCGACGGTCAGGCGTTCCGCGAACCGCTCGAGGACCTCGCCGAGGACATCCCGGTCACGGTTATCGGCTTCCGCGAGCACGCCACGTGGGCCGTCCAGCACGACACGATCTCGTTCCTCGACCTCGAGGAGATCCCCGGCGTATTCCGCGAGCCGTTGCCGCGGATCAGCCTCGACAACCTGCCCGATGAAGGCGCCTGGCTGCAGCCGCTCCGGCCGCTCACCGCCTTGCTCACCTCGCGCTAGGAGCTCTGCCTTTCGTGTTCAACTCACTCGGGCGATTCGTCGCTCGCCGCCGCATCCTGGTCCTGGTCTGTTCAGTTCTGGTCATGGCGTTCCTGTCCGTCGCCGGCAGCGCGTTCGGCAACCCGTTCGGTCAGGGCGGGTTCGAGGACCCCGAGAGCGGCTGGGCCACGGCGGAGCAGCTAGAGCAGGAGGCCTACGGGCGTGACGCACTGGGCGACGTGGTGGTCAGCTACCACGCGCCCGAGGGCATGACGGTCGATGACCCGGCGTTCCAGGAAGTAGTCCGGGTCTCGCTGGACCTGATCCAGAACGAGCACCCGGACCAGGTCACCGGCGTGACCAGCTTCGCCTACAACCAGTCGCCGGCCCTGGTGAACCGCGACGCCGGGATCATCGTGGCCTCGATCCAGATCGCGGGTGAGAACGAGGAGATCCTCGAGAACTTCCGGGTGATCGAGGACCAGATCCCCGTCCCGGGCATCGAGACCGACATCGCCGGCCTGCAGCCGGTGGCCGGTGCGCTGCAGGACGGGATGGACGCCGACCTGGTGCGCGCCGAGCTCATCGCGCTCCCGCTGGTGTTCCTGCTGCTCATCGTGGTGTTCGGCGGCGTGGTGGCCGCGGCGCTGCCCGTCGCCGTGGGCGTGTTGACGATCCTCGGGTCGCTCGGTTCGCTGCACCTGCTCTCGCTCATCACCCCGGTCAACTCGTTCGCCCAGAACGTGGTGACGCTGATCGGACTGGGCCTGGCGATCGACTACGGACTGTTCGTCGTGAGTCGGTACCGCGAGGAGATGGCGGAGGGCTATCCGCCCGACGTGGCGGCCAGGCGGTCGGTGGCCACGGCCGGTCGCACGGTGGTGTTCTCCGCCGTCATGGTGGGCGTGACCCTGTCCGGACTGTTGATCTTCCCGCAGGCGTTCCTCAAGTCCGTGGCGTACGGCGCGATCGCCGCGGTGATCCTGGCGGCCGTCCTGTCGGTGACACTGCTGCCCGCCGTCCTGGTGCTTCTCGGCCACCGCGTCGACGCGCTGGGCGTCAAGCGCTTCCAGCGCCACCGGACGCGTGAGCAGGTCGAGAACGGACTGTTCGGCCGCATCGCCGACTTCTCAATGAAGCACCCGGTCGCCGTGACGGTCCCGATCGTCGTGGTCCTGGTCGCCTTGATCATCCCGTTCTCCGGGGTCAAGTTCGGCGGCATCAACGAGACCTATCTCCCGCCGAACAACACCACCCGAGTGGCGCAGGAGGAGTACGACCAGAACTTCCCGGGAACCCGCACCGACCCGGTCAAGCTGATCGTCCTGGGCTCCGACGGCAACAGCCTGTCGCAGATCCGCTCCGCCGCGAACGAGGCCCCGGGTCTCACGGGGCCTTTCCAGTTCGCCCGATCCGGTCAGACCGACGACCATGGCCGTGAGGTCGTGGTGCTCCAGACCGGTCTTCTCGACCGGAACTCGCCCGGCGAGACGGTCGACTACCTCCAGTCGTTCCCGATCCCGGCGGGGACCGAGGTGTACGTGGGCGGCAATCCCGCCATGGAGACGGATTCGGTCGCCGCGCTGGTCGACGGGCTCCCATGGTTCGTGCTCTACGTCCTGCTGGCCACGACGATCCTCATGTTCCTGGCGTTCGGGTCGTTGGTGCTCCCTATCAAGGCCGCACTCATGAACATGTTGGGGCTCGGAGCGACCCTCGGCATCCTCACGTGGATCTTCGTCGACGGCCACGGCGCGAGCATGCTCGGCTTCACCCCGGGTCCGCTCACCTCGCCGGTCGTGGTGCTGCTCATGGCGATCATCTACGGCCTGTCGACCGACTACGAGGTGTTCCTCATCTCGCGCATGGTCGAGGCCCGTGCGCGCGGGGCGAAGACCGCAGAGGCGATCCGCAGCGGTGTGGCCAACACGGGCCGCATCATCACGTCCGCCGCGTTGATCCTTATCGTGGTGACGGGCGCGTTCGCGTTCTCCGAGATCGTGATGATGAAGTACATCGCGTTCGGCATGATCGCGGCGCTGATCCTCGACGCGACGGTCATCCGCATGTTCCTCGTGCCGGCGGTCATGCAGCTGCTCGGCCCGGACTGCTGGTGGGCGCCGGCGTGGATGAGGCGCATCCAGGAGAGGATCGGCCTGGGCGAGGCGGAGCTCGAGGACGAGCCCGAGCTCCTCACGGCCGGAGGTGACGACAACCGTGGTCACGACCGCGGTGACGACAACCGTGACGACAACCGTGACGACAACCGTGACGACGACAACGAGTTCGCCCTCGTCGGTGCCGGCGCCGGTGCCGGTGCTGCCACCGGCGCCACGGCCGCTGCTCTGTCCTCCCGGGGCGGTTCGCCTGAGGGTGCCGGTCCCACGGCCTCCGTCACTCCCTGGGCCGAGGAGTCGGAGTCGGGCGCTGACGCCGACGCGTGGGCCGAGGACACCGAGACCGGCTACGAAACGGAGTCCGGCTACGAGGTGCAGGCCGATCGTGAGCCGGAGGCCAGGGCCTGGCCGGATGCCGATTCCCGGGAGGACGCCCGAGCTGAGGCAGGGGCTGATACTAGGACAGAGACCGGGGCCGAGTCCGGGGCTGACACTGAGGTCGACGTGGACAGCGAGGTCGACGTGGACAGCGAGGCCGGCGAGGCCAGCGAGGACACCAAGGACACCGAGGACGCCGAGGACGCCGGGTCGACGGGCGCGACAGCCGACGAGGCGCCCCTCGATCGGATCCCGGCGACCGAGCTGATCGCACGGCTCATGCGCGAGCGGGAGCAGAGGCGCAACGAGTGACCCCTGACTCGGTGCCCGGCGTTGGTTCCGGAGCGGAGTCCGGGATGTGGTTATGGTGACTGCATGACGGATGCACGAGGTGTCGAACTCCGGCGCCGTATCCGGACGGTCCTGGCCAATCCGTGGTTCAAGGCCATCGCGACCCTCACGGTCCTGGGCTTCATCCTCTTCTGGCTACGCGGCCAGATGCCGTTCTTCGCGAAAGGCTTCGAGGCCGTCGTCCGACCCCACTGGGGCTGGGTCGCGGCCGCCCTCGTCTTCTCCTACCTCTCCATGTCGAGCTACGGCTCGGTCCAGAAGCTGCTGCTGCAGTCCGCGGGCGTCCGGGTGGGCTACTGGTCCAGCGTCGGACTGGTCTTCTCGTCCAACGCCTTCTCCACCTGCATTCCCGGCGGGCAGGTGTTCGGCACCACGCTGACCTACCGGAAGACCCGCCAGTGGGGTGCCACCCGGGTGATCGCGTCCTGGCAGCTCGTCATCTCCGGCGTTCTCTCCACGGTCGGCATCGTGCTGCTGGCGTTGATCGGGTTCTTCCTCGTCGGTTCCGTCTCGAACCCCTTCCTGCTCGTGCTGTCGGCGATCGGACTCGTCGCGATCTTCGGTGCGGTCCAGTGGGCGGCCCGTAATCCGGACAAGATCGAGGGCGTCGCGCTCTCCTTCCTGGCGTGGATCAACGACCGGCGCGGAAAGCCCGCCGACCACGGCGCGGGCGGGGTGCAGCGCGTCGTCGAGCAGGCCGAGGCCGTCGAGTTGTCCAAGTCGCAGCTCACCAAGGCGTTCGCGTTCTCGCTCCTCAACTGGGTCGCCGACATCGGCTGCCTCTGGGCGGCGGCCAACGCGGTCGGCGCCGAGCACAGCATCGGCGGCCTGTGCATCGCGTACGTCACCGGAAAAATCGTGGCGACCGCCCCCATCACGCCGGGCGGTCTCGGGACGGTCGAGTTCGCGCTCATCACGACCCTGACCGCGGGTGGTCTCGGCGCCCACGAAGCGTTCGCGACGGTGTTCGTCTACCGCATCGTCAGCTTCGTCCTGGTCGCCCTCGCCGGGTGGGTGGTGTTCTTCCTCTTCTACCGCCATGTCGCCGATATCGACCCGGACGAGGAGTCGAAGGATGCGGACCCGGGCGAGTCGACGCCGTTGTCGTCGTCGTCCTCCCCGTCCTCGTCGTCGCTTCCCGCATCGGGGACGACTTCGGGGAACAACCGCGATCACACGGCCACCACGCCGTCTCCGGCTGTGGTGACCGGCGGCGACCCGGCACCGGTCACCACGGGGATGTGGCCCCTCAAGGGCACCCAGTGGCGCCCGACGGTGCCGCACTTCTCCGGCCCGATCCCGCGGCTCCGCCCGCGCGACGACCGGGCCGGCCACGCATCGGACACCCCGCCCCGGACCGATGGGGGCGACGACGACACGGAAGACGGGCGATAGACGACATGGGCGCACTGGGAATGTTCGTGCTGGACGCGGTACTGGTCGTGGTGTTCGCGCTGTTCGGACGCGGCGCGCACTCCGAGGGGCTCAGCGTCGCGCAGGTGTGGGGGACCGCCTGGCCGTTCCTCGTGGGCCTCGTGGTGGGTTGGCTGATCCTGCTGGTGACCCGACGCGCGCCTGGGACCGTCGCGTCGGGCGCGCTGCTGTGGGTGGTGACGCTCGTCGGCGGCATGGTGATCCGCGCGATCGACGGCGGACGCGTGCCGCACTGGAGTTTCATCGTGGTGGCCGCAACGGTGACGGCCCTGTTCCTCATCGGTTGGCGGGCGATCCGCGCCGCGGTAGTGCGCGGCCGGTCGCGCCGCTGATCGCTCGCTGACCGGTCGAGTCGGGGGCCGGTCAGGCCGGCGGTGCCGGCGGGGCAGGGGGCTCGACCGGTGCCGGCGGTGGAGGCTCGACTGGTGCTGGCGGTGGGGGCTCGACGGGCGGCGCGTCCGTGACCGGGTCTGGTGCCGGCTGGGTTGCCGCCACCGGTTCTGGAGCCGGTTCCGGCGCAGGTGCGGGTGCCGGCGCGGGGTCGGGAACGGGGGTGACCGGCCCTGACCAAGCGTCCAGGTCCGCTCGGGTACCGGCGAAGACGTTGAGGTCCACGTCGTCGGTGAAACCGGGAACCCGGCCGGTGTCGGCACGTTGCCAGAACGACCACTCGTCCCAGCCGCCGATCATGGGGGTCGTGGGCTGCGAGACGCCGTACTCGGCGAGCCACAGCGGGTGGTCGGCGAACCGGGTGGTGTTGGCCATCCGATCGATCCAGAAGCTCCGGTACGTGTAGATGATCGCCGTGCGCCCGGTGCGGTGCCTCAGTGTGTCGAGGAAGACCTGGGTCCACTCGGCGAGCTCGGCTGGTTCGAGGCCCTCGTCGTACTCGAGATCGAGTACGGGCGGCAGCTGGGGCCCGCCCACGGCCTGCAGACGGTCGGCGAACGCGTGTGCCTGCTGCGCCGGCTCCATCGCGGGACGTGCCATGTGATATCCGCCGGTCAGCATGCCTGCGGAGCGCGCGGCGTGGGTGTCCGCCTCGTAGTGGCGGTTGGCCGGTCCGGTGCCTTCGGTGGCCTTGATGAAGGCGAAAGACTTCCCCGAGGCACCGGCGTCGTGCCAGTTCACGTGCGCGCCGTGTGGGTGCTGCCAACTCGATGCGTCGACACCGAGAGCGAGTCCGTGGAACACAGGGTCGAGGGGCGCCGCGGCATGGGTGCGGGCAGTGGTGTCGCCGCCGATGGCGACGACGAAGCCGAGGGTCACCATCGCCGCGGACACGAACGCGAGGAGGCGGCACGGTATGGCGGGACGACAGGCGGGAGTGGCTCGGGCTGGCGGACCGGCTGGAGTCATGAGGGGAGTATGCGTGAGCATCACTAGTCACACAAGCAACTTGCGCAACTTTTCAGTATGTTGCTGTCGGAGGTTTCCGGGGCCGGCCAGCCGGTGTGATGTGCGAGATAGAAAGTCACGGATTCACAACAACCTGTAACACGACGCCTCACCAGTGCGATTGCCGACTTTTCGCGCCTACCCTTGTATGCGTACCAATCAGCAAGTCGGGAGTGCCCCTCATGACCGATGCAGTCGACCTCTCCACGCCGCGATTCCGTCAGAGCCTCGTCACCGAGATCGACGGGCCGGAGGATGACCCGTTCTTCGAGGTGCTCGTCGAGGAGACGGTGATCCTCGACGAGGACGGTGCGGGCCGTGGCGCGCCGGAACTGCGCCTGCGCACGGGGGTCGACGGGATCGTCCTGAACGACCGCGATCAGATCCTGCGACTCCAGGCCGTCATCAATCGCGCCGTCAACCAGTGGCGGGACTCCGCATCGCACCTGCCCTGACCCCGCTCGCGCCGCCTCCGGGTTTCCGGTGGAGCGAAACGGCGCGTGGGTCAGACGACCCGGATTCCCGCCTCGCCGATCAGTGCGAGCCCCACACCGAGGACCTGCTCGGAAGAGATGATCGCGCCCCTCAGGGCGGAGGCGCCACGGACGTCCTCGAGGGCCGCACCCCTGAGGTCCGCCGCGGCGAGGCGGGCCTTCTCGAAGACCGCGCCGCCCAGGTCTGCCCCGTCCGTCGACAGGTCCGACACCTGGGCGTCGAGGAGGTCGGCCTGGCGGCAGCGCGTTCCGGAGAGGCTGATCCGCTGGAGTCGGGACATGCGCAGGTTGATCATGTCGGCGTGGCAGTCCTCGAACGCCACGTCGGTCAACCGGGCGTCCGACAGGATGAGGCCGGTCAGGCGGCAGCCGACGAATCGGACCCGGGTCAGTGAGGCGCCGTCGGCGACGAGGCCGGACAGGTCGCAGTCCCGGAGTTCGACATCGGTCAGCCGCAGGCCGTCCGCACGGGCGCTGCTCAAGCGCAGTCCGTCCAATACTGACTCGCGGATCTCCATTCCGCTGAGTTGTGCCGGGCCGTCCAGGGGGTCCGGGGCGTCGTCTGTCGAGGCCAGCACGCCGTCCCACAGTCCGTCGTTCTCGAGCTCCGAGGTGGGCGAGTGGAGCTGCTCGTGTCGCGGAAGTCCCGGCGCGGCGGGTGAGCGCGGGGATTCTGATCGACGACGAAGCGGAGGGGCCACGGCGACCACTCTAGGTGTGACGGAGGGCTGTCTGGGAATCCGCCTGAGGCGGGAGTACTCTCGACACTCGAGATAGACAGATCGGTCTATACGCGACAGTAGATGAGGTCGACCCGATGAGCCTGCGTGAGGTATTCGCCTTCCCCGAGATCGTCAACGACTACGCCGCGCGGTGTACCGCAGCGTTGGTCGTGGGGCTCGCCGTGATCACCGTCCTCGTGCCGTCCCCGCTGCAGACCTGGCTCGCCGGCGCGCTCGTGCTGGGATTCGCGTTGCGGGTGGCCGGAGGTCCGCGGTACTCGCCGTTTGGACGGCTGTCGGTCCACGTCCTGGCGCCCCGGGTCAGCGCCGAGCCCAAGATGGTCGCCGGCGCTCCGAAGCGATTCGCGCAGACGATCGGGCTGGTCATGTCGTCGGTCGCCTTCGCGCTCGTCCTCGCGGGCCTGGCCACCGCGGGCGTCGTCGTCCTGGTGGTCCTCATCGTCGCCGCACTGGCCGAAGCGGCGTTGGGCTTCTGCCTCGGCTGCTGGATCTACGGGCAACTGCAGCGCGCGGGCGTCGTTTCCGAGGGCGCCTGCGTGGACTGCGCGGACATCTGGGCGCGGCCCGGGATGACCGCACGGAACTGACGGGCACCGCGCCTGACGAGCGTCGCGCCGGTGGCGGGTCGGCACTGTCCCGGCGGCCCGGTTCCGCCCGCTTCCGTACCCTGGTCGCATGACAGCGACCGTGAACCCCACCACCGACGCCCCGCGCCCTTCGGGCCTGGACCTCCGGTACGTCGATCCCACCGTCCGGTCCCAGGACGACCTCTACAAGCACGTCAACGGCACCTGGATCCGCGACCACGAGATCCCGGCCGACCGTCCCATCGACGGCGCGTTCCTCGCCCTGCGTGACCTGTCCGAGGAGCGGGTGCGCGACATCATCACCGACGCGCCCGTCGACTCGCGCATCGGCGCCTTCTACGCCTCCTTCATGGACACCGACGCGGTGGAGGCGGCCGGCCTCGGCGCCCTGGCCCCGGATCTCGCGGAGATCGACGCGGCGACCGACTCCGACTCGCTGGCGCTGGCGATGGCGCGCCTGGAGAAGTCGGGCGTCGGCGGCCTGATCGGCGCGTACGTCAACAACGACGCCAAGAACTCCAGCGAGTACATCCTCTATCTCGTGCAGTACGGCATCGGGCTCCCGGACGAGTCGTACTACCGGGAGGAGCAGTACGCCGGGATCCGCGAGGAGTACACCGCGCACGTGGCCCGGATGCTCGAGTTGGCCGGGCTCGCACCCGAGGGCGCGGCCGGCGAGGACTCGGCGCGGGCCCGCGCGGAGCGCATCGTCGCGCTGGAGACCCGCCTGGCCGCCGCGCACTGGGACGTGGTCGCGCGCCGCGACGCCGACAAGACCTACAACCCCGTCACCTGGGACGAGCTGCCCACCCTGGCGCCCGGCTTCCCGTGGCACGACTGGGCTCGAGAGCTCGGCGGTTCGGAGGAGACCTTCGGCCGTGTCGTCGCCATGCAGCCCGACTTCCTCACGGCGGCCGCCGAGCTGTGGTCGGGCGAGCCGGTGGAGGCCTGGGCCGAGTGGCTGCGCTGGCGGGTCGTCTCCTCCCGCGCGTCGTACCTGACCTCGGACCTGGTGGACGAGGACTTCCGGTTCTTCGGCACGGTCATGTCCGGCACGGAGGAGATCAAGGCGCGGTGGAAGCGCGGCGTCGCCGCGGTGGAGGGGGCGCTCGGCGAGGAGGTGGGCAAGGAGTACGTGGCCCGCCACTTCCCGCCCGGCCACAAGGCGCGCATGGAGGAGCTCGTCGCCAACCTCACCGCCGCCTACCGCTACTCCATCAACCGCCTGCCGTGGATGACGCCGGCCACGCAGACCCGTGCACTCGCCAAGCTCGAGGCGTTCGTGCCCAAGATCGGATATCCCGACCAGTGGCGTGACTACTCCTCGCTCGAGGTGCGGGCTGACGACCTACTGGGCAATGTCCGCCGGTCGGCCGCCTTCGAGCACGAGTACGAGCTGGGCAAGCTCGGCGGGCCGGTGGACCGCGGGGAGTGGCACATGACGCCGCAGACGGTCAACGCGTACTACAACCCGGTGATGAACGAGATCGTGTTCCCCGCCGCGATCCTGCAGCCCCCGTTCTTCGACGCGGAGGCCGACGATGCCGCGAACTACGGCGCGATCGGCGCCGTGATCGGCCACGAGATCGGCCACGGGTTCGACGACCAGGGGTCGAAGTACGACGGCGAGGGCAACCTGGTCGACTGGTGGACTGACGAGGACCGCTCCGCGTTCAGCACTCGCGTCGACGCGCTCATCGAGCAGTACCAGGGCCTCACCCCGGACGGGCTGGATCCGGAGATCGATCACGTCAACGGGGCCTTCACGGTAGGCGAGAACATCGGTGACCTGGGTGGCCTGACCATCGCGCTCCTGGCCTACCGCCTGGCGCAGGGCACGGATGGCGAGCCGGTCGAGGGGACCGACGTTGGGCCGGAGATCGACGGGCTCACCGGGATCCAGCGCCTCATCACCTCGTGGGCGATCGTGTGGCGCACCAAGACGCGCGCCGAGGAGGCCGCGCGTCGCCTGGCCGTCGACCCGCACTCCCCGCCGGAGTTCCGGGCTAACCAGGTAGTGCGCAATCTCGAGGACTTCCACGCCGCCTTCGGCGTCACCGAGGGTGACGGCATGTGGATGGCGCCTGAGGAGCGCGTCAGCATCTGGTGACGGTCAGGTGGTGACGGTCAGGTGGTGACCGTCGGGATGCGACGACGACGACGAACGCGGCGGCACCGAAAGTTCACAGCAGCATCAGGATCGATCCTGAGGCGGTGAACCCGGTGCCAGCCGCGTCCGACCGGCAGGTGACAGTCGAGTCGGACGACGAGCACGTGTACCCGCGGACCGAGATCATGCGCCCGGGCTCGAGCACGTTTCGGCCCTCGGACGTCGGCTGGCTGACGAAGATCCCCTGGTTGAAGCACGCGAGGCCACTCGCTCCGCCCGCCCCGAGCCAGACGGCGCCGTGGCCGGTCGGGTTGCCCGCACAGTCCGGCAGTTCCGGTGGCACGAAGTCGGACTGACACCCGGCCGAGTGGTTTCCGGCGGAGCCGTCGCCGAGGATCGCGCAGAACGCGCCGCCGTCGGGGCTGAGGAAGTAGTAGCCGTCGCCGACGCGGAAGTTCTCCGCGTCCACGGGGCCGGCACCATCTTGATCCCCACCACCATGACCCCCACCACCGTGGCCGGCGAGCGACTGCGCGTTCGCCGCGGTCTGGGCTCCGTCCGCGGAGGCCGCGCCCGACGAACCCTGGCCCGATGACCCCTCGCCAGACGAGGCCATGGCCGGCGAGGTCGTAGGCGCGGCGGAGGTCGCGGGGGCGGCGTCGGTGAGCGTGACCTCCGTCGTCGCGCCGCCCGCGTCGGTCCCGGGCGCGGGGGCCTCGGCACCGGAGCAACCGGCTGCCACCATCGCGATAGCGGCGAGCACCGAGGCGGGCGCGGTGAGTCGGGAGAACCGGATTGGCTGGGAGCGGCGAGATGGCCGGGTGGGTGCAGGCATGGGTGGCTCCTTGATCGTGGACAGCACGAGCGCGCATTCCCTCTGCTGTGACTATCGGCGGAAATGTGGCACCGGTTACACACGCCGGGTGTCGAGCGGCTGAGTGAAACCTGTTCTACTGCGAGCCGGATCCGGTTACTGTTCACCCGTGACTATTCGAGTGGTGGGCTGGTCGACGGGATTCCTCGGGCGGATGGCGGTCGACGGGATCGACGCGCGACCCGAGCTGGAGCTGGTCGGAGTGTTCGTCTCCGACTCGGCCAAGGTCGGCGAAGATGCCGGGCGGCTCGCCGGGATGGACCGTGACCTCGGGGTCACCGCGACCGACGACCGCGCCGCGCTGATCGCCCTGGCCCCGGACGTCGTGGTCTACACCGCCGAGACCGAGACGCGGTTCACCGACGCGATCGCCGACTTCACCGAATTCCTCCGGGCCGGCATCAACGTCGTGGCCTCAGGCCCTGTACTCCTCCAGTTCCCGCACGGGATCCTCCCCGAGGAGATGATCACGGCCCTGGCCGACGCCGGCCGCGAGGGCGGGGCGACGCTGCACGTCAACGGCATCGACCCCGGCTTCGCCAACGACGTCCTGCCCCTGGCCGTGACCAGCCTGTCCCGGCGGATCGACGTCCTCCGCGTGGGCGAGATCGCCGACTACTCCGTCTACCACCAGGCCGAGACCATGCGACGACTGTTCGGTTTCGGCCAGTCCATGGACTCGCTCCCGCCGCTGCTGCGGCCGGGGATGCTCGCCGCCGGTTGGGGATCGGTGGTCCGCCAGCTCGCCTCCGCTCTCGAGGTGACACTCGACGAGCCTCTCGTCGAGCGGCACGAGCGCCTGGCCGCCGACCGTGACCTGTCGCTGCTGGCGATGGAGATCCCCGCCGGGACGCAGGCCGCCATCCGGTTCGAGGTGGTGGGACAGGTCGACGGCGAGGACCGCATCATCCTGGAACACGTCACCCGCACAGCCGAGGACCAGGCCCCCGACTGGCCACGGTCCGACCGCGGCAGCGGGTGCTACATGGTGGACATCCAGGGCTCGCCGAATCTGCACGTCGAGATGAGCTACGACGACGACAGCGGGGACCACAACGTCGCGGGGATGCTCGTCACCGCGATGCGACTGGTCAACGTGATCGAGGAGGTCGTCGCGGCCGAGCCGGGAATCGTCTACGCGAAGGACCTTCCGATGATCACCGGCCGTGGTCTACTCGGCCGATGAGAACTCTGCGCGCCGCCTCCGAGCGAGCCACTGCCGCGGTACTCGGTGTGGTCGTCGTTGTCGTCGTTGTCGTCGTCGGCGTTGTTGCCGTCGTCTCCGGAACGGGGGCCGCCCACGCGGCCGAGCCGGGCACCGACCCGTCGACCCGCGCACCGCTGCCGGTCACCTACAACTTCCTCTCGGGCGCGGCGCTCGCGCTCGGCGAGCCCGGCGCCGCGCTTCCGGGTGCCAATGACTTCTCGTGCACACCCACGGCCGACAAGCCCCGCCCGGTCGTCCTGGTCCACGGCACGCTCGGCAGCGGCACGACCAACTGGGCCACCTACGGACCGCTGCTCCACAACGAGGGCTACTGCGTCTTCACCCTGACCTACGGCGCGACACCCGGCGCGGCGTGGCCGCTCAGTGAACTCGGCGGCGTCTCGGACATCCAGAACGTCTCTGTCCCCCAGGTCGCCCGGTTCGTCGACCGCGTGCTCGAGGCCACCGGCGCCGACCAGGTGGACCTCATCGGCCACTCCCAGGGCACTCTCGTCTCCGGCATGGTCGCCAAGGTCGCGCGGCCCGGACGCGTGCACACCGTCGCCTCCCTCGCCCCGCCGTGGCACGGCACCGGCGGCGCCCTGCTCGACCAGGTACTCACCGCCTCCTCTGGCGGCGACCGGGCCCGCATCGAGACGGCCGCCGGGGCCCTGACGCAGATGCTGCCCGGCTCGGTCCTGTTGGACACGCTGTGGGAGGGCGGCAGCCCGTACGCGGACGGGGTCACCTACCTCAACGTCGTGACCCGCTACGACGAGGCGGTCATCCCGTACACCTCCGGTCTGGTGCCCGGCCCCCTGGCCACCAACGTCGTGGTCCAGGACGGGTGCGAGCAGAACCTGTCCGAGCACGTGGCCGTGGCCGCCGACCCGCGGGCCGCCGACTTCGTCCTGAACGCGCTCGACCCAGAGAATCCGCGCGAGCCGCGGTGTGAGGCGATCGCGCCGGTCCACGGCCCGGTCGGCTCGTAGGGCTCGGCGCTCAGCCGAGCCGGAGGCCGCTCTCGAGGTCGAACGCGTGCACGTCGGCGTCCACGGCCCGGACGCGCAGCCGCTCGCCGATCGCGGTGTCGTGCGCCCGATCGAGCCGGATGCACAGGCGATCACCGGTCTCGGCGACGCCGTAGGCGAACGACTCCGCGCCGAGCTCCTCGACCAGGTCGACGGTGAGATCGAGGCCGGGCTCGGCGTCGCCCACCACCCGCAGCGCCTCCGGTCGTGCGCCGAGCAGGATGCGCTCGCGCCCCTCCATCGCGGCGGCCACCTCGACATCGGCGGTACCGATGCGCGCCAGGCCACCTGTGACCGGGACCTCCACGAGGTTCATGGCGGGCGTGCCGATGAACCCGGCGACGAACGCGTTGACGGGCCGGTCGTACAGCTCACGCGGCGCGGCGACCTGCTGCAGGACGCCGCCGTTGAGCACGGCCACGCGGGTGCCCATGGTCATGGCCTCGACCTGGTCGTGGGTGACGTAGACGGTGGTCACGCCGAGCCGTCGCTGCAGACCGGCGATCTCACCACGTGTAGAGACGCGGAGCTTGGCGTCGAGGTTGGACAGCGGCTCGTCCATGCAGAACACCTTGGGGCGCCGCACGATCGCGCGACCCATCGCGACGCGCTGCCGCTGGCCGCCGGAGAGCTGTGAGGGCTTGCGGTCGAGCAGGTCCTCCAGCTGCAGGATCCGTGCCGCCTCCTCGACCTGCCTGCGGGTGTCGGCCTTGTTGACGCCGGCGTTGCGCAGGGCGAATCCCATGTTCTGCGCGACGGTCATCGTGGGGTAGAGGGCGTAGTTCTGGAACACCATGGCCACGTCCCGGTCACGGGGTGCGACGCGGTTCATGTCCTTGTCGTCGATGAGGATGCGGCCGGAGTCCGTGGGTTCGAGCCCGGCGAGCATCCGCAGGCTGGTCGATTTCCCGCATCCCGAGGGCCCCACCAGGACGAGGAACTCGCCGTCGGCGATGTCGATGTCGAGCGAGTCGACGGCGGGCTTCGACGTGGCGTCGAAGCGCCGGGTGGCGCCTGCGAAACGAACGGTGGCCATGGTGGGTGGGACTCCTCGCGGATGGTGGTGGAGACGGCGGTCAGGGGTCGACGAACACTGCGGCGTCGTCGTCGACCCCCAGACCGTCTCGGGGCGGTGACTCGCGAGCGCGCTCGCGGGCCGGATCAGCCGAGCTTCGGCGAGATCTGCGTGTCGATGATCTGCTGCGTCTCGGACTGCAGCTGCTCCATGACCGCGGGGACCGGCTCACCGGCGAGGACCTTGTCCAGTCCGCCACCGATGCGGGCGCCGCCGCCGGGGACGAACACGCGGGCGTTGTCCTGCGGCCGCGTGAACTCGAGCTGCTCGATAGCGGTGACCGCCTGCGGGGTGGACTCGAGGTAGGACTTGATCTCCTGGGCCTCCTTGGCGCCCTTGCGCACGGGCATGTAGCCGGTGGCCTGGGCGAAGATGGCCGTGCCCTGGGTGGAGGTGATGGAGTTGATGAACTTGAGCGCGTTGATCTTGCGCTCCTCCGGGAGCTTGGCGGGGATCGCGAGGCCGGCGCCGCCGGTGGGGCAGGACTTGTTCTCCCGGGCTCCGGGGAGGAAGGCCGTGCCGAACTCGAACTGTGCGTTCTCGGTGGCGGTCTTGAGCGAGCCGGTCGAGGCCATGGCGCAGGCGGCCAGGCCCGAGGCGAACTCGGTGATGGAGTCCTTGGAGACCACGAGGAAGCCGTCGTCCTGGATCTTCTTCAGGCGCTCGACGCCGGCGATGGTCTCCGGGTCGGTGAAGGTGGCGTCCCACTCCTTGGAGAAGGCGCCGCCCTCGTTCCAGATCATGTTCTGCATGGTCCAGTCGAGGTAGTTGGCGCCGTCGTACATCGCGATGGCGTGCTTGCCGTCGCCGATCGCCTCCTGGAGAGCGGGGGCCCACTCCATGAACTCGTCCCAGCTCTCGGGACCGCGGTCCGGCAGTCCGGCCTGCTCCCAGACCTGCTTGTTGTAGTAGAACAGCGGCGTCGAGCGGGCGAAGGGGAGGCCGTAGGTCTGGCCTTCGAGGACGTAGTCGCCGACCAGGGCGTCGACGTACTCGCCGGTGTCCATCCCGGCCTTGTCGAACAGGTCGTCCAGGGGAGCGATCTGGTCGTTGAGGGCGAAGTTGAACCAGGTGACGTCGGAGACCACCACGACGTCGGGGATGTCGTTGCCGGTGAGGGCCGCGTTGAGCTTCTGGGCGACCTCCTCGTAGTTCTTGCCGCCGTCGACGAGGTTGACGGTGAGGTCCGGGTTCTCCTTCTCGAACGTCGAGATGAGCTCGGTCTCGGTGTCCTTGGAGTTTCCGGGGTGGTTGGACCAGAAGGTGATGGTGCCGGCGGCGCCCTCGGCCCCGCCCCCGCCGGAGGTATCGCCGGACGAGTCACCGCCGGAGCCGGCACAGCCGGCGACGGTGGCGGTGGCGGCGGTGGCTCCGAGGAGTCCGAGGAAGAGCCTGCGGTTCACGGGTTCCATGGCGGGTGGTGCCTTTCTCGAGGTGGGTACTGCTCTGGTGTGTACTGCTCTGACGGGTAGGGACGTGGTGGACGTGGGGACGGCAGTGGGCCAGCGGGCAGGTCAGCCCTTGACGGCTCCCGAGGTGAGGCCCTTGATCATGCGGCGCTGCAGCAACAGGAAGACGATGAGGATCGGCGTGATGGTGAGGATGGTGGCGGCCATGACCATCGGCCAGTCGATGTAGGCGTCGGTCGAGATGAGTCGCGCGAGCCCGACCTGCAGTGGGGCGACGGTCTCGTCGGAGGCGACGAGGAACGGCCACAGGTACTCGTTCCACTCGTTGACGGTGGTGATGAGCGCGAACGCCACGACGGTCGGCCAGCTCATCGGCAGCAGAACGCGGAACAGGAGCTTCATGTGACCGCAGCCGTCCATGCGCGCGGCCTCGACGATCTCGAACGGCAGCGTGAGGAAGTGGTTGCGCATGAGGAAGGTGCCGAACGCTACGCCCGCGAGCGGGAAGATGATGCCCTGGAAGGTGTTGATCCAGCCGAGCTGCGAGATGAGCGCGTAGTTCGAGATCACCGTGATCTGGTTGGGCACCATGAGCGCGGCCAACACGAGCATGAACACGATGCTGCGGCCGGGGAAGCGCAGGTAGACGAACGCGTACGCGCTGAGGATGCCCAGGACGAGCTTGCACGCGACCAGCACCGAGGTGATGACGAGTGAGTTCCGGAAGTACCGCAGGAACGGCACGTTCTCGACCACCCTGCCGTAGGGCTCCGTCGTCACCGGCTCGGGCCACCACTTGGGCGGCTGGACGTACACCATGTCCGGGGTCTTGAACGAGGTGATCAGCACCCAGAACAGCGGGAGGCCGATCACGAGCAGAACCAGGATCATCGCGGCGTAGCCGGCGATCTTCATCGGCAGGGACGAGCCCGAGAGCGGATTCATGTCACCTTCCTGTCCATGATCTTCACCTGGACGGCGGTGACGAGGAGGAGGACCAGGAACATGATGGTGGCGACGGTGGCACCGTAACCGGCCCGGAAGTTCTGGAACGTCTCCTGGTACACCTGGAACACCATCGTCGAGGTGCCGTTACCCTGCGGGCCGCCGCGGGTCATGACGTAGATGATGTCGAAGACCTGCAGCGAGTTGAGCAACACGGTGATCGACAGGAAGAACGTGGTGGGCCGCAGCAGCGGGAGGGTGACCTTGCGGAAGGTCGTCCACGCGCCGGCTCCGTCCATCTCCGCGGCCTCGTAGAGTTCCGCAGGCTTGGCCTGCAGGGCGGCGAGGTAGATGACGAAGCTGTAGCCGAGGTTCTTCCAGATGTAGGTCACCGTGACCATGACCATGGCCCACTCGGGGTCCTGGTAGAAGTTCGGCACCGGCAGGCCGACCATCGTCAGCAGTGCGGAGATCATGCCGAACCGGGGGTCGAAGATGAACTGGAACGCCACCCCGATCGCTGCTCCGGCGATCACGAAGGGTGCGAACACCGCGGAGCGGACGAGTCCACGACCGACGAGTTGCTGGTCAAGGAGCAGCGCCAGTGCGAGTCCGAGCACCATCGAGCCGATCACGGCGGACAGGGTGAAGATCAGCGTGTTCTGTACGACCACCCAGCTGTCCGGCCGGTTCCACCATTCGACGTAGTTGGACCAGCCGATGAACGTCGCGGTGGGGGAGGAGATGTTCCAGTCGAAGAAGCTCAGCCGGATGTTGTCGATGAGCGGTCGGTAGACGAACACTCCGAGCAGTGCGAGGTTGGGCAACACCAGTGCCAGGAACAGCAGTTGCTCCCGGAGCGTGCCCGGGAGCCGGCGGCGGCGCGTGGCGGGCACGGGTGGGGGCGGATCGGCGTCGGTCTGATTTCCGCCCGCCGGGGTCGCAGGTGTCGGCACGGAACGAAGTGTCACCTGAATGAGTTAACGGCAATTGTCCGGA
Source organism: Dietzia sp. NCCP-2495 (assembly GCF_026011735.1). GTDB lineage: Bacteria > Actinomycetota > Actinomycetes > Mycobacteriales > Mycobacteriaceae > Dietzia. Next base: position 196,957 of record NZ_BRVN01000003.1, read on the forward strand.
CGATGGACCGGAATCGTCACCCAGCCGACAAAGTCGATACAACTGTAGAAGTCGGGGGTCCTTGCCGGTCGCGAGGCTGGCACGCCGCGCTCGGAAGGGGCAGGCGTGGCCTAGTAGTTCCAGTCGCCCTGGCCGTCGAAGGCGCCGAAGTGTTTGCCGGGGCCGTTCACCACGATGAACGGGTCGCCGTTGCGCGTGTTGTCGTAGTACCACGCCGCGTCCTCGGGGCTGAGGTTGATGCAGCCGTGCGAGACGTTGCGCACGCCCTGGTCGGCGACCGACCACGGTGCGGAGTGGACGAAGATGCCATCGTAGCTGAGGCGGACCGCGTCGTTGACGATCGTGTTGTAGCCACCGTCTTCGATGCGCAGGCCGAACGTCTCGGAGTTCATGCGGACCTGCCGACCACGCTCGCCGGTGTAGTAGATGCCGTTGTAGGTCTCCCAGCCGGGCCGACCGGCGGAGGCACGCATGGTGCGGACCACCTGACCGTTACGGGTCGTGGTGAGGGTGTGGGTGGCGTTGTCGTACGTGGAGATGACCGCGTCGCTGGTCTGGAAGGACTGCTGCGTCTTCCCGCCCGCCCAGATGGTGACGGTCGAGTGCGCTGGCCAGAAGTGGAACGGGCGCCACCGGACCTCCGTGTCGGACACCCAGTAGAACTTGCCGGGCACGTGGGGTTCGGTCCGGATGCCGATCGTGGCCTCGGCCCGGGCGCGGTCGGTGATGGGGCGGTCGAAGAAGAACATGATCGGCTGTGCGATCCCCACCACGGCGTTCGGGAGCGGGAAGACGTGGACGTTCCCGTACTCGGGCACGGGGCGTTCGGGTCCGATCACCGGGTACGTGAGCACCGGCAGGCTGGGGACCCCGGGGACGGGGAGGGGCGCGTTCTCGAGCTGGGGCAGGCCCGGTGGGCTGATCGGCATCACCGACTGGGCGTTCGCGGCGGGGGTCGTCGAGACGATGAGCGCGACGGAGGCGAGTGCGGCGGCGACAGCCGTGGGTCGTCCCGACCGGGTCATGGGATCTCCTGTAATCGTGAAAGCTGAGTACAGGATAGGCAGAGCCTGAGCGTCAGAACCAGAGCAGCGCAATAACTTTGCACTTATTTTTCCAGCGGTGAGCTACCCTTACCGTGAAGGAATTCTCCTAGTCCCTGGTCGTGGGAGTCTGGGGTGGAATCAGTAGTTCCAGTCGCCCTGGCCGTCGAAGGCGCCGAAGTGTTTGCCGGGGCCGTTCACCACGATGAACGGGTCGCCGTTGCGCGTGTTGTCGTAGTACCACGCCGCGTCCTCGGGGCTGAGGTTGATGCAGCCGTGCGAGACGTTGCGCACGCCCTGGTCGGCGACCGACCACGGTGCGGAGTGGACGAAGATGCCGTCGTAGCTCAATCGCACCCCGTCCTGTACGACGGTGTCGTAGCCGCCGGCCGCACGGGACAGGCCCCAGGTGGAGGAGTCCATGTGGACCTCGCGCGCACGCCACCCGTTGTAGTAGGTGCCGTTGTAGGTCGGGTAGGTGTCGCGCCCGGCGGAGGCCTTCATTACGCGCACCACCTCGCCGTTACGGGTGACGGTGACCTCGTGGGTGGCGTCGTCGTAGGTGGAGACCACGGCGTCGCCGGTCCGGAAGGTGTGCTCCGCGCCGCCCGCCCACACGGTGACGGCGGTGCCGGCCGGCCAGAACTCGTGCGGTCGCCAGCGCAGTTCCGTGTCGGAGGTCCAGTAGTACTTGCCGCTGACCGCGGGTGCGGTGCGCACGCCCACGGTGGCCTCGGCGGCCGCGCGGTCCGTGACCGGACGGTCGAAGGTGATCATGACCGGCTGTGCCACTCCGACGATCTCGCCCCCGGTGGGATACACCGACGCGACTGCCGCGTCGATCGCGGGTCGGTGCGGCGCGGGGACGGGGATCGTGACCACCGGGGCGAGCCCCGGGATCGAGGGGAGTGCGAGCGGTGCGGTTTCCAGGCCGACCGCGCCCGCCGAGCCCGAGGAGCCGACGGTGCCGGCGAGTGACTGTGCGGAGGCGGCCGGGGAGAGTCCGACGACGACGAGGCCCGCCGCGGCGAGTGCCGTGGCAGTGGAACGAATTCGGCGGGACATCGGACTCCTTGTGCTCTCGTGCCGGGGATCTCGCGCTGACGGACTGGAGGCAGACACACTAATCACATCAGTCACACAGATAACTTCCGTAACAGTACCGTGCGGAGGCGGCGCATGTACACCGCCGCACTTTCGGGGTCGGAGGCAGTCCGGGGGCCGTTGGCCGGCCAATGGACATTTCGGATACGTAGGAAAACCATGCCATCGTTCATTGGTATTGATGTTCCCAGAAGTGCAGGTAGATGCGCCGGGCAATGTTACTGACCGAAAGTCAGTATCAGAACCCCAGCTCATGGGCTTGATCGCCGAGAGGGCGCAACATACAGTCGTATCAGTCACCGACCGAGAGGCGGGGGCGACGTGAAGAGCTGGTTGAGGGGCCGCGGCTTCACGCAGAGGGGCCGGTCAGTGGACCGGAGCACCTGGGGGGGTGCTGGCCCGCGGCCATGACAGGCATGCGAGGTGGCGTGAGCGCGGCAACGCGATCCGCCGAATATGAGGAACGGCGTCGGAAGCTGAGGGGCTCCGGCGCCGTTCCTTTGTTTTCTCGTGCCTTTGTCTTCTACTGAACCGCTAGATCGATTGGCGCACTCAGTCAAGTGCTGTCAGCCGAGTGCTGTCAGTCGAGTGCCGTCAGTCGAGAATGTGCTCGGCGACCCGGTGGAGACCGGCGATCGCCGCGACGTTGCTGCGGTCGGACCGCTCGGTCTCGGGCTGGAGCAGCGTGATGTGCCACAGGTAGTCGCCCGAGATGAGGATCGTGTGTGCCTCCACCCCGCCGCCGGTGGGTGCCGCGACGCAGTCGATGTACGCGGTGTCCAGGCCTGGCTGGGTGGGCGGCGGCGCGCCCGGGGCGGAGCCCGGTGCCCCAGTGACGGAGTCGGCGTCCGCACCACGGATGGCGCTGCAGGCATAGCGGTTGCCCAGGAGCTTCTGCTGTCCGGCCAGGGCGGTCTGGACATCGCCGATCGGCATCATGACGCCGGCGGCGAACGTGTCCGGAACAGTCCCGGAATCCGAGCTCCTGCCCTTCTCGTCCTCGTCGGACCCCTCGGCCGCGGACGTGCTGGCGCTGGTGGGCGAGGCGCTGGTGGAGGTCGTGCTGGTGGGCGAAGCGCTGGTGGACGTGGTGCTGGTGGCGGCTTCGCCCGAGTCGGGATCGACGGTGTCGTCGTCCTCGGTTCCGTTCCCCGCGTCATCGGCGTCCTCGGCGCGCTCGGTCGACCCGGGACCTCCGTAGGTACAGATCAGGCCCAGGTCACCGGAACCGGTCGGCTCCACCTCGGGCATCGTTGCGCGGGTGAGGTCGATGACCTCGTCGACGGAGAGATCGAGCAGCTCACAGGCGTTGAGCCGCTCCTGGTCGACCTGGCCGCCCTCGATCATGGCCTGGGCCGCGTCATGGTTCGGCACCGGAGTGACACGCGGCGGCCCGGTATCCACGTCGTCGCCCGAGCATCCCGCGGCGACCATCACGACCGCGAGCGCCGCGACCCCGGTCGCGCCGCGGAGACCGGATGGCGGGAGGAGTCGTGGCCAGCGCATGGCCACGATCTTACGATGCGCACCTCCGTACTCCGTGGTCGTCCCCGGGCGGCGGTCGGCCGGCCACCGTGCGGCCACCGGGCGGAGGGCGCGCGATGACCTGCCGTGAGGGGAGTTACGAAGGTGTCGTTCGACGTTCACCACTTGTGCCCCGACAGATCAACTTGCCTGATCACACTGCAGGACGTGGAGTCGAACCCTGAGCCCGCGACCGATCCCGCACGACGCGCGAAGCTGCCGTCGTGCCGGGCCCTCGGCTACCAGCGCTCGCAGCTCGCTCCGCCCGGAACCGCACGCCTTCCGGAAGGGTGGCGGGAGGTCACGGTGACATCGACCCTGGGCACGGGGGTCGACCTCTTCGGTGCGGTCTCCGATGACCTGCTCGAGTTGGCGGCGCACGTCCGGGCCGGGATCCGGATGTCGGAGACGGACCCGGCGTACCCGGGCGATGTCGACTTCCTGGACGGACCGATGCGGGGTCCCTGCAGGCTCGTCGACCGGACAGACGAATCCCTGCGCCAGGGCCTGGTCGTGGGCACGCTCGAGGGCAATCGCACGGTGGCCGAGCACCGGTGCCACGTCGATCTCGACCCCGACACCGGCGAGGTGACGGCCACGTCCCGCACGGCGTGGCGGGCCGGAACGTACTTCATCCTCCCCGGTGGAGCCAGGCGGGAGAGTCAGGCGTTCCGCCGCATGTCCGAGCGCGTGCTCCGCGCCTTATCCTTCAATGCATGAGCACCCGTACCCCCGCCCTGCTGGCGTCGGCCTCCGTGGCCGTGCTCGCCCTGCTCTCCGGATGCGGCGAGCAGACCACCGAGTCCGAGATCGGCACCATCCGCACCGCGCCGCCGCCGACCTCCGCCCCTGAGCTCCCGCCGGTCGAGCCGGTGACCCAGGCGGACTGCCCGTACCTGTCCACGGAGGAGGTGGCCGAACTGGGTGCGGGGTCGATCTCCGACGTCCGGATCGATGAGTCCGTGGACCCGGTGGCCTGCTTCTTCTACGACGAGGACCGGGCGGTTGCTCTCACGACAACGGTGTACACGGTCGATTCCGCCGACCGGGCCACCGAGCTGGTGCAGGAGTCGGCGCCCGCCGAGACGGCGGACGCGCTCACCGTCGAGGACGGGTGGTCCGGCGGCAGCACCGAGGGGCCGGGTGGTTCGCTGGTTGTCCTGTCGCGGGAGGACCGGCTGCTCGCGGTGCAGACCGTCGGCGAGGAAGCGGACCCCGCGCGTGAGATCGCGCAGGTGGTCGCGCCGCGCGTCGCCGGCTGAGCCGGTCGGACAGGCAGGGCTCGCCGGGTCAGGCCGGGTCGGCGATCATCCCCAGGATGAGTTCGGCCATGGCGCGGGCCGTCATGGTGGAGGTGTGGGCCTCCCCGAGCATGGCCGCGGTGACCGCGCCGTCGTGGAGCAGGGCCAACCGGTCGGCGAGGTCGTCGATGTTGTCCGGGTCCTGCAGGCCCATGGCGATCAGCTCGGCGCGCAGGGTGTCCGCGATCCAGTGGCGCTGGTCGGAGACCGCCTCGCGGATGGCGCGCTCACCGTCGGTTGACGGGCTGGGGAACTCGATCGCCGCGGCGATGTGACAGGAGCCGGGGGTCGACGGCTCGACGCGCTCGCGGATGATGTCGAACAGCGCGAGGACGCGTCCGCGGGCGTCGGCGGCGCGGTTGGCTCGGTGCTGCCAGAGCTCCCGGTCGCGATCGGCGACCGACCGGAGGTAGGCCACCACGAGCTCGTCCTTGGAACCGTAGGTGTTGTAGAGGCTGGCCTTGGCCACGCCCGCCTCGCGGAGGATCCGGTCGATGCCGACGGCGCGGATGCCGTCCGAGGAGAAGAGTCGGGTCGCCGTGGCCAGGAGCCGCTCCCGCGGCGCAGGCTTGGTCGACCGTGTACTCGTCACGGGATACAGAGTATCGGCTGGGGCTCCCGACATCGCGGGGCCGGTGCCGCGAACAGCGACACCGACCCCGTGATTGTTCATTTGTCTGGCGACGTCAGGCGGTCACCGCGTGCAGATCGGCTCAGGCGGGTGCCTGGCCGTCCTCTCCCGGCTGCCCCTCTGCCGGGGCCCCGCCCGCACCGCCGGCGAGGTAGTCGCCGGCCTTCTCCTGCACCTTGTCGGTGTGCTGGGCGTGCTTGCCGCCGGTCCTCTCGTCGAACATGTCGCCGGCCTTGTCGATGCCGGACTGCACCTTGTCGGGGTTCTTCCCTGCGAATTCCTTGGCCTTGTCGAGGAAACCCATGGTGTATCCCTTCGTTCGGATGGTGATCCGGCCCCGGGAACGGGGCCGGTCTCGTTCGGTTGAGGGGGTTGGGGGAGAGAGGCGTAGCGCCGCGGCGCTACGTGGTCGCGATCAGACCGTGCGATCAGATCGTGCGATCAGACCCTGCTGCGACCCTTGACGGCCGACACGACCCAGATCACCAGGCAGGCGCCGATGACCGAGGCGATGAAGCCCCACAGGGAGAACGCGGTCGGCATGCCTCCGCCTGAGGTGACCAGCGAGACGATGAAACCGACGACGAACGCGCCGATGACTCCGGCCGCGACATTGGCCACGAATCCCATCTGGGCGTTCTTCTTCATGATCATGGAGGCGATCCAACCTGCGATTCCGCCGACGATGATCCACGAGATAATGCTCCACAGCATGGTGACTGTCCTTTCCCGAGATTCGAACGTGTCCCCAGGGTTGGGCACCTCTACAGGAGAACACGAATAGTGCCTCCGCGCTTCCGGTGCGGCCATGCCCGCGATTAAACGTCGCTCACCCGTTACCTGATCGTGACGGAAAAGTGCGGCTCTGCGCTCTCAGGCGAGGTCGGCGGAGTCCGGGTTCTTCGTGATGTACCCGGCCACGAACGAGCACTCCGGATTCACGCGCAGCCCCGCGTCCTTCGTCACCCGTAGAGCCTCGCCGATCATGCGTCCCGCCAGCCCGCGGCCGCCGAACTCGGACGAGACGACCGTGTGCGGGAACGTCCGGACCCCCGGGGCGTCCCGGTAGTCGGCGAACCCGGCCACCACGTCGTCGACGAGGATCTCGAACCGACCGGCGACCTCATCCTGACGGACGCGGATCTCCTCGGTGCCGCCGCCGGCGCTCATGCGTGGGCCTCCGGACGGACGACCATGACGGGGCACGGGGCGGCCTGGAGGAGGGCGCGGGAGGTGGAACCGAGGACCATGCCGGCGAAGCCGCCGCGTCCGTGGGATCCGACGACGACGAGCTGTGCTCCCTGCGACTGCTCGACCAGGGCCCGCACCGCGCGATCCCGCGTGACGTGGCGGGTCACCGACACGTCGGGGTAGCGGGAGGCGAACCCGGCCAGTCGTTCGGCGAGCGTCTGGTTCTGCTGCTCCTCGAGCTGGCTCCAGTCGTCCTCGGTGAGGGCGATGCCGGCCGCGGCGGCCTGGACCTGCGGGTCCATCCAGGTGTGGACGGCGACGAGTTCGGCGCCCCGGGCCGAGGCCTCGGCGAACGCCCACTCGGTGGCCTTGGCGCTGACCTCGGAGCCGTCGATCCCCACGACGACCGGGCCGGAGGCGTTCGCGTCGTCCGTGTCCTCGCGGGTGACGACGACCGGGCAGAACGCGTGGCTGGCGACGGCCGCGGAGACGGAACCGAGGACCATGCCCTTGATGCCGCCGAGGCCGCGCGAGCCGAGGACGATGAGCTTGGCCATGCGCGAGTACTCGATGAGCACCTGCGCGGGATTGCTCTCGACCACGGCGTGACTGATCTCCACCTCCGGGGCGACCGAGCGCGCGGTGGCCTCGGCGGCCTCGATGATCGGCTGGCATTCGCGCTCGAGCTCGTCGAAGACGGGCTGCGGCGGGATCATCCCCTCGGCGAACATCGCCGCCGGCATGGTGTAGCTGGTGACGAGCACGAGGGGGATGCCGCGCTTGGCGGCGGTGTTGGCGGCGTAGGCGACCGCGCCACTGGAGGCGGCGGAGCCGTCGACACCGACGACGACGGTGTTCTCGAGGTTGGCCATGTGTCCAAGCCTACCGCCGGTGGCCCGACTCCGACCCCGAGATCAGAGCAGGGTAAGAGACGGGGCTGTGTGCCGCCCGGCGACAGGCCTATGCGCCCTCGGGGAACGGAGCGTTGGGCGGGTACGCGAGGTTGAAGCTGCCCTGGAACGCGGGCAGGATCGCGCGGCCGGGGCCGAACAGGAAGAAGTCGACGACGGCGTCGATCATGGTTACTCCTGGTGCTGAAGTGGCATTTGGGACGCGAGTGAGTGTAGCGCACGGATTAGGCTGCCGGATATGAGCTCGTCAGGGTCGTCGTCCCGCCGCAGCCGCAGCCGGCGGCCCCTGCCGCTGCGCGACGGCGTCGATCCCGTCCGCATCCGGCTCGCCGACCCCGGCCAGGGACCCCGCAGCATCCCCGAGGAACTGCGCCGACGCTTCCCCGACCGGCTAGCCGAGCTCGACGCGGCCCTCGAAGCCGGGCAGGTCGTCACCGCGGACGGCCAACCCGTCACCAGCACGACCAGGCGGCACCGGGGAATGGATGTCTGGACGTATCGGACCCCCGAGCCCGAGATCGAGGTGCCGTTCCGGATCGAGGTGCTGCATCGAGATGATCGCCTCGTCGTCGTCGACAAGCCCCATTTCCTCGCCACGACGCCGCGCGCCGCGCACGTCACCGAGACCGCGCTGGTCCGGCTGCGACGCGACCTCGGACTCGACGACCTGGCGCCCGCGCACCGCCTCGACCGGCTCACCGCCGGCGTCCTCGTCTTTACCGTCGACCCCCGGTACCGGGGCGCCTACCAGGACCTCTTCGCTGCGCGGCGCGTCGACAAGACCTACCTCGCCGTGGCGCCCGCGCCACCCGGCACCCCGGAGGTGCGCGAGCGGTCCAGCCGGATCGTCAAGACCCGCGGCGTCCTCCAGGCCGTCGAGGTGGACGGCGAGGCCGACGCGCACACGCGCATCACCCTGCTGGAGACTCGCGACGGGATGGGCCTCTACCGCCTCGAACCCACCACCGGCCGCACCCATCAGCTCCGCGTCCACATGAACTCTCTCGGCACGCCGATTACAGACGACGACCTGTACCCCGACATTCGCGACGTCCCGCCGGACGATTTCAGCAGGCCTCTACAGCTGTTGGCCGAGTCCCTGGCGTTCACCGACCCCGTCTCCGGCCAGCGGCGGCAGTTCACCACCCGTCGCGCACTGGACAGGTGGCCCGACCCGCGTATCTAAGGGGTGAAACCAGGGAGATCCCCGATCGTCTCCGGCGCGCCGGTGCTGCATGCTTGAGGCCGACGCATCCGAGGTCGACCACCACCCATGTGAGGACTTTCATGACCACCCAGGCCGAGACCCACCCGCAGCCCGGCAGCTCAGACCAGGTGGCCGCCGTCGCCACCGACCTCGTCATGACCTACGGCGAGGGCGAGACCGAGGTGCGCGCCCTGGATCACGTCAGCGCGACCTTCGCCCGGGGGCGTTTCACGGCGATCATGGGTCCCTCCGGTTCCGGCAAATCGACCCTCATGCACTGCATGGCCGGCCTCGACCGGCCCACCTCCGGCTCCGTCCGGATCGGCGACACCGAGATCGTGGGGATCCCCGACAAGGCACTCACCGCACTGCGCCGTGACCGGATCGGGTTCGTGTTCCAGTCCTTCAACCTCGTGCCCACCCTCACGGCCGAGGAGAACATCACGCTGCCGCAGGACATTGCCGGACACCGCATCGACCGCGCCTGGTTCGACGAGGTGATCGACAGGCTCGGCATCCGCGAGCGGCTCTCCCACCGGCCCGCGCAGCTGTCCGGCGGGCAGCAGCAACGCGTGGCCTGTGCCCGCGCGCTGGTCGGGCGGCCCGACATCCTGTTCGGCGACGAGCCGACCGGCAACCTCGACTCGACGTCCTCGGCCGAGGTGCTGTCCATCCTGCGCAGCGCCGCGGACGACTTCGGCCAGACCGTCGTGATCGTCACCCACGACCCGCGTGCCGCCACCTACGCCGACCGCGTCCTCCTGCTCGCCGACGGCCGCCTCGTCCACGAGCTCGAGCACCCGACCGCCGACGACATCCTCGCCGCCATGGGCGCCCTCGAGGAGAAGTGATGTCCGCCGGAAAGCACGAGGCTCCGGCCGCGCCCAGCCACGCCCGGCCGATGCTGCGCGTCTCCCTGCGCAACATCCGGGCGCACAAACTCAGGCTCTTGCTCTCGGTCCTGGCTGTGGTGCTGGGCACCGCGTTCGTCACCGGCTCACTGGTGTTCACCTCCACCCTCAAGTCCACGTTCGACGGGCTGCTCGATCAGGGCTCCCGGGACCTGTCCGTGATGATCGAGCCCGAGTCCGCGCAGGGCGGCGGTGTGCCGTTCGAGGTGGCCGAGCAGGTGCTCGACGTGCCCGGCGTGGCCGCGGCGAGCCCCGGGGTGTCCGGGACCGTGGTCCTGTTCAACGCCGACGGCACCGTGTACCAGTCCGGCGGCGCCCCCTCCGAGGGGTTGGCCTGGACCGACCCGGAGACCGCGGTCGGCAGCAGCGACACCCTGGTCGACGGTCGCGCCCCGACCGGCAACCGGGAGGTCGTCCTCCCACAAGGCGTCCTCGAGAAGGCCGGGCTGGCGATCGGCGACCCCGCGAAGGTCTACACCACCAGTGACGGGACGATCGACGTCACCGTCGTGGGCACCTACACCAGCGGCACCGACGTCGGCGGGTACGTGGGCGTCGCGTTCTCCGCCGCCGACGCCCGCGCCCTGTTCACCGACGGTGAGAACGCGAGCAGCGTCGCGATCCGCGCCGACGAGGGCGTGAGCCAGGACGAACTGCGCGACCGGATCGTCGAGCAGTTCCCCGGCTACGCCGTGAGCACGGGCGAGGAGGTCAAGGAGAAACTGTCCCAGGAACTGTCCATGGTCCTGAACTTCGTCAACTACTTCTTCGTGGCGTTCGGCCTCATCGCGCTGCTGGTCGGCACGTTCATCATCTATAACACCTTCTCCATGCTGGTCGCCCAGCGGCTCCGCGAGCTCGCGCTGCTCCGGTCGATCGGTGCCTCGCGGGGCCAGCTCACCCGCTCGGTGCTCGCCGAGGCGGCCCTCACCGGTCTCATCGGTTCGGCGATCGGCGTGCTGGCCGGATTCGGCCTCGCCCAGCTGATCTTCGTCCTGCTCGAGGCCTTCGACCTGGGGATCCCCTCGGGCAACCTGGCGCTCACCCCGATGTCGGTGTTCACGCCCCTCGTCCTGGGCTTCGTCGTGACCCTCTTCTCCGCGTGGGCGCCCGCGCGCCGTGCCGGCCGGGTCGCCCCGGTGCAGGGCATGCGCGTCGGCTCGACGGTCGGGGAGGCCGGCGGCGGCATGCGCACGTACCTCGGCGTGCTCGCGGTGATCAGCGGAATCGCGCTCGCGCTGATAGGTACCTGGCAGGACACCACGAAGGCGGGGGCGATCACCGTCGGCGTGGGTGCGGCGGCGCTGATCATCGGCAGTTTCCTGGTGATGCCCGCGCTCGCCCGACCCATCGCCGGCGGTATCGGCCGCGTGATCGGCGCCCCGTTCGGCGCGGTCGGCCGGCTCGCGGCCACCAACGCGGGGCGCAACACGCGCCGCACCGCAGCCACGGCGTTCGCCCTCACCCTCGGTCTCACGCTGGTCGCGGCGTTCGGCACGCTCGGCGCCACCACCAAGGCGAGCATTAGCGGGATGATCGAGGGCGAGATCAACGCCGAGGTCGTGGTGCAGGGCGTGGCCTCCCAGGGGATGCCGATCCAGCTTCCCGGCGGTGTCGAGCAGCGGATCGCCGACCTCCCGGAGGTCGACGACGTGGCGTCGTTGGCGTTCGCGTTCGCCTCGCTCGGCGGCGAGCCGCAGCCCCTCGCGTCGGCGGGCGGGCCGGTCGGGGAGATGATCGACGCGACGATGGTCGACGGCAGTCTCCAACCGGGTGAGAACTCGCTCGTCGTGTCGCAGTCCGTCGCCCGCGACAGGGGCTGGGTGTACGGGGCGACGGTGCCGCTGGTCGCGCCCGACGGGACCGAGTCGACACTCACCGTCACCGGCGTCTACGAGGACTCCCAGATCCTCGGGCAGTTCATCACCGGACGCGACGTGTACGAGCGACTGGTCCCGGAGAACCTCCGTTCCACCTTCAACGTGCTGGTGTCCCCGGCGGAGGGAGTGAGTGACGACGACGCCATCGCCGCCGTCACCACCGAGTTGGAGGACATCCCCATCGCGTCGGTGCAGTCCAAGCAACAGTTCATCGACACCCAGGCCGGGAGTGTGGACCAGTTGCTGACGATCATCTACGCCCTGCTCGGGCTGGCCCTGGTGATCGCGGTGCTGGGCATCGTCAACACGCTCGCGCTGTCGGTGATCGAACGACGGACCGAGATCGGGATGCTCCGGGCGGTCGGTATGCAGCGGTCGCAGGTCCGCAGGACCATCAATCTCGAGTCGACCCAGATCGCCGTGTTCGGCGCGCTGATCGGCGCGGTGGTGGGCGCCTACCTGGGCTGGACGTTCGTCACCGTGCTGGCAGCCGATGGCTTGCAGGTGACGGTCATCCCGTGGGGGATGATCGGGATCGTCCTGGTCTGCTCGGCGGTCGTCGGAGTGCTGGCGTCCCTGTGGCCTGCGCACCGTGCCGCCAAGACGGACCCGCTCGAGGCGATTGCGGAGTAGGGGTAGCGGGACCCCGATAGCGAACGGCCGGGCCGTGGTCAGGGGACCAGGCCCGGCCGTTGCCGTGTCGCAGGAGTCAGCTCCGCAGGTGTACCGGCTCAGCCCTACCGCCGCAGGCCGAAGAGATTTCGGGGGCCGCGGTGCTCGTGCCGGGCGAGGGCAGCGCTGAGGAGTTCGGAATCGTGGTCGCGGTCGACCTCCTGGCCTGCCAGCCGACCCATGGTGCGCTCCCAGACCAGGCCTTCGTACACGGCGAGGAGGTCCATCGCCGCGACCGCGGGCTGACGCATCCCGGTCGCGTCGAGTGCGCTCTGCAGGTCGCTGGGGTCGAGGAGCGCGGACACGAGGTCGCTGGTGTCCTGTTTGCCGGTGAGTTCGATGATGAACGCGGACCGTGCGGCGAGCTCACCCCGGTAGTCGGCGAGAAGGGCCTCGATCATCCCGGACAGAACAGAGAGCACGTCGTCGGCTTTGGTCGACGCGAGTTCCTGGATTCCCGACACCTCGACGAATCCCCGCAGCAGCGAGACGACCCGGTCGACAGTGAGGGAGACCAGTTGCGCGCGGGTGCGGCAATAATAGGACGTCGAGCCGGACGGCAGCCCGGCCTCGGAGTCCACCGCGCGGTGTGTGAGCGCGCGGATGCCGTCCCTCGCCACGACCTCGATCGCCGAGTCGGCGATCAGCATTCGCCGGTCCTCCATGGGTGCTCCCGTCGTCCAGTGTGATCCGGCACGAGGCGCGTCCCGGTGCCGTGTCGAGCATCAGCCGTGTCGATCTTCGTCCGGTCCCGCCGGTTTCACGGCTAAGCCTATAGCCGCATACACCTCGAGCATGCCTGAATCACGGACGCCCCCACTCCTGTCGTGGAGCGGGGGCGTCTGTACAGGCCTGATCAGGGCCGACGCACAGTCTCGAATCAGGCGGCGGTCGCCTGCTTTCCTGCACGACGGCGCGCCCGCTGCTGCTGTAGAGCCGTCTTGAGGCCGGCGCGCGTGCCGTTCACCTCGGTCGGCTGCGGCGCGGGGAGGCCGTCGAACATCCGCTCCGAGTGGGTCTCGGGAGCGTCGTCCGCCGTGTCGCGGAGCATGTGGTTGGGCAGCGACATCTTGGCGATGGTGCGCCACGCCTTGGCGTACTGGACCGGGAGCGAGCCGGCGACGTACGGCAGGTCGTACTTCTCGCACACCTCGCGCACCCGAACGGCCGCCTCCGACAGTCGGTTGGAGCACATGTCGGGGTAGAGGTGGTGCTCGATCTGGTACGACAGGTTGCCGGACAGGAAGTCGATGACCGGTCCGCCGGTGAGGTTCGCTGAGCCGAGCATCTGGCGCAGGTACCACTCGGCCTGCGTCTCCTCCGCCAGGTCCTTCTTGGTGAACTTCTCGGCGCCGTCCGGGAAGTGGCCGCAGAAGATCACCGCGTTGGTCCACACGTTGCGGATGCCGTTGGCCACCAGGTTGGCGGTGATGGTCGACTTCCACCCCTTGCCCGACAGGGCCGGGTAGAACAGGTAGTCCTTGGCCATCTGACGACCGGCCTTACGCAGGAACAGCGAGACGTTGCGCTTGGTCTTTGCCCGGTCGTCGCGGCCCTTGGCGACCTTGCCCAGCTCCAGGTACTGGATTCCCACACCCCACTGGAACAGCAGCGCCAGCAGCGTGTTGTACGCGAGGTTGCCGTAGTAGAAGGGATGCCAGCGCTGGTCACGCGTCACGCGGAGGAGGCCGTATCCCACGTCGTCGTCCATGCCCAGGATGTTGGTGTACTTGTGGTGCATGTAGTTGTGGGTTTGCTTCCAGTGCTCGGACGTACCCACGTTGTCCCACTCCCAGTTGGTGGAGTGGATCTCGGGATCGTTCATCCAGTCCCACTGGCCGTGCATCACGTTGTGGCCGATCTCCATGTTCTCGATGATCTTGGCCACGCCGAGCGTGCCGGCGCCGATGGCCCACGCGGTCTTGTTGCGCGAGCCGACCGTGAGCAGCAGTCGGGCGCCGACCTCGAGGCCGCGCTGGAAGCGGATCGTGTTGCGGATGTAATCGGCGTCCCGCTCGCCGAGCGAGCCGATGATGTCCTGGCGGATCTGCTCGAGCTCGGCACCGAGGGACTCGACGTCCTCTGCCGAGAGGTGAGCGAACTCAGGGATGTCGGTGATTGCCATGAAGCTACGGTACCGTAAGTTACGGTCCCGTAGGTACGTTTTGTGGCGTCGGTCACTGAGCCATAGTGTGAGTCACCGGGGGCGAGCCTCGGGTTTTCAGCGTCGAGCGGTGACTTCCTGTGCCGCTTAATTGGTCTCGTTTGTGCTCGAATGCTGGCGACGCGGTGCTGTGACCTGCATGAACGTCCACCGAGGTGAAACGTAGGTCACGGATGTGTAACGTCAACCGGGTTCGCGGCGACATAGCAGGCGTACTCCGCCGACAACCGCCGGGGAAGACGCGACCACCAGCAGTACGAATGACGCACTCAGCAAGTGCAATCGAGGGGATAGATATGAGTAACGGCAACGACGTATTTCTTCAGGCTCTCCAGCCCGTGGTCGACATCTTCTGGAGCCTCGTGTGGAGCGCCACCGGTTCCACGCTGAGCGTCCCGCGCCCGGTCAACCCGGCTAACTGATCGTCTGACGCGGCGGCCCGCCTCTCGACATGAGAGGCGGGCCGCCGCTGCATTTCCCGGGTGCCGGCACCCGATTCAGAGTCCGAACTTCTCGCTTCCGCCGAGGTCCACGGGGATCGATGCCCCGGTGATGCCGGCGCCCGCATCACTGCACAGGTAGAGCGCCATGGAGGCGATTGCTTCGGGCTCGACCCACGGCTGGGGCATCTGGTTCATGCCGGAGAACGTCTCGGCGGTGTCCTCGAGGGTGGTGCCCTTCCCGCCGGACATCATCGCGATCATCGACGGGTTCTCGATCATGGGGGTGCGCACGTTGCCGGGATGGATCGAGTTGCAGCGCACGCCTGAGAAGCCGAGTTCGCCGGCAAGCGCCTTGGCCAGGCCGCGCACGCCCCACTTGGACGTCGCGTAGCTCGCTGTGAACGCCCCTCCGCGGAGGGCGACCATCGAGCTGATGAGGACCAGTGCGCCTCCGCGGCCGGTGGAGAGGATGTGCGGGATGGCCACGGTGGTGGTGACCCAGGTGCCCTTGAGATTGATGTCGAGGGTGGCGTCCCACTCCTCTTCGGTGCGCTCCCAGGTCGCCGTGGGCTGCGGTGAGACGCCGGCGTTGGCGATCACGAAGTCCAGTCCGCCCAGTTCGGCGACCGCCGCGTCGACGGCCTCGCGCATCCCCGGCATGTCCCGCACGTCGACCTCGCCTGTGATGCAGCGGCGTCCGAGTGCGCGCACGGCCTCGGCGGTCGCCTCGAGGTCTGCCGAATCGGCCATCGGGTACGGCACGGTCTCGATGTCCCGGCACAGGTCGAGGGCGATCACGTCGCATCCGGCGGCGGCGAACGCCTCGCAGTGTGCACGTCCCTGGCCGCGGGCGGCGCCGGTGACGAGCACGACCCTTCCGCTGAGGTCGGCCGGGGTGATGACGGGATGGGGCATCGAGGGGGCTCCTGACGTTGTTCGGCGACGACCCACTGCGGGTCCGTGCGCCCTGCGGCATGCTGGAAGTCTACGAATGACAAACAGAACAGGTCGTGAACATCATGCTGCAACGCACAGTGGTTCTAGTTGATACGTCTTATCTACTGGCGAGTTTTTACAATTCCTGGGAGGAGGGTGCCCGTGGCCAACTGGAGATATCGCTCGCCACGGTCGTGCACCGTTTAGATCAGGTCGCCCACGGGCTCGTGGACCAGCCGGTCCAGCGCCAGAACTGGTACGACGGGATCCCCGATTCCGGTCCGCACCGCTATCAGCGCACACTGCGTGTGATCGAGGGCGTGCAGTTGCGGGCCGGACAGCTGATCGAGTGGGGCGATCGGCGGACGCAGAAGGCGGTCGACACACTTCTCGTCGCGGACATGATCCAGGCTGCGTACAAGGGTCACTGTTCGGACATCGTCCTGGTGACCGGTGACGCGGACATGATCCCCGGGGTCCGGGTGGCGGTCGAGTGCGGGGTCCGGGTGCACCTCGTCGGGTTCGGCTGGGATTCCATCTCGTCCGCGCTCCGTCATGCCTGCGACACGACGACCGTGCTCGACCCGCGCACGGATTTCCACGATTCCATGCAGATACGCGTGCTCGAGGGGCCGGTTCCGCCCAAGGTCCGGACTATGGTTACCCGGCCGGCGCATCCCGGCGAGGAGGCGGACGAACCGGTCACCGAGGAGACCGTGGGCATGGTCGACGTGCAGTTGCGTTCCGATCGGGCTCCGGCGACGTCCGTGGCCGAGGAGGCGCGACTGACGGTCGCCGACGAGGAGCGGGCCGAAGCCGCCGAGGAACTGGCGGCCGACGAGCAGGAATGTGCGGCTCGGATCGAGGCCGGTGGTGACGACGACGCCGCCGGTTCCCGCACGGGCAGCAGCGGTGCGGTCACAAACGTCCCGGCCCCGACTCAGACCCCGACCCCGACGCCGACCCCGACTCCGGCCTCGGGCCAATCTTCGCCCCCGACCACAGGCCCGGCGACCGGTGTTGCGACGGGAGCGAGTGAGCCGTCTACGCCGAAGCCCGGTCCGGCGCCGCGTCCGACGCCGGCCACCGTAGCCGGAGTCGCAGATCCGGCGCCTGCTCAGCGGCAGGGAGCCGAAGCGACTCCGGGAGCCCAGACTCCGCAACCCCAGACCACGGGAGCTGCGACACCTGGCACCGCGAAGCCCGGCCCCGTGTCCGTCGGCGCTGCGCCTACTGGTTCCGCGCCTACTGACTCCGCGCCCACGAGTGGGGCGCCGAGCGCGGGTGGTCAGGCGCGACCGAACCCGTCGATGATGGCCCCGCATCGTCGACCCCTGCGGTCGAAGTTCGTACCGTTGCCGGAGGAGGTATGGACGTCGTCCGGAGAGCAGACCCCGTACGACGTGGGTCAGCAGTACGCCATGTGGTGGTACGAGCAGGCAGCGAGTGATGAGCAGCGCGACGAGGCGCACCTGCTCTCCGGGGGAGTCCTGCCTCCCTCGATCGACAGGCCCCTGCTCCAGTTCGCGTGCCAGGTCCTCAACGAGTTCACGCTCACCGAAAGCCAGCGTGTGCATCTCCGGGACGGCTTCCACGAGGGCATTCGAGGGGTTCTCCTCAAGCAGCGCTGAACGGGCCAACTCAGAACGGTGGCGGATCGTGATCGAGTCCGTCCGCGGTCGGCGGTGGTGCGTTCCTGGCGACAGAGTTGGCCAGTCGTTCCGCCGCCAGGCGCCGTGCCCGCCGGTACCAGTGGGTGCGTTCGGGCTTCAGCAGATCAAACGGGAACTGCCGGGGTGCCGGACCAGGGTCCGCGCCCGGATCCTTGCCAGAGCGGGCATGATCCGCTGATTTATGTCTCCATCTCGTCAGTGGACCGTCAGGTGCGGTGGTGATGCGATGCCCCGTGTCGGTGGTGACGGTCAGTGTCCCGTCTCGGTGCAGCTGGTACTGCCAGTCGTGAAAGGTCTTGAAACGGTGGTGGCGCCGACACAGGCAGGCGAGGTTGGATTCGATGGTGGGGCCGCCACTGTCGGGGTCAATGTGATTGAAGGGGCTGACGTGATCAATGTCGCAGTCGTCCGCGGGCACCGAACACCCCGGGTGCCTGCAGGTTCCGTCTCGTAGACGGATTCGCCGGGCGAGCTGGGTGCTGATCCGGTAGCGCCGCGCCGAGTGTGGGGTGTCGGCCGCCCCGGGCTCAGTGTCCGGGACGGAGAGTGTGGCGCCGACGCTGCGCGACAGGAGCGCGATGAGTGCGTCAATGGTCGCTGGCCCGCCGCGGGGAAGGTAGACCTCCGGCTCCCCGTCCGGTCCGAGGGGTGCGAGAACCGTAATGTGTGGTCGGATCTGGGAGGGCAGGGGCGTGTCGGCCGTAGTGTCCGTATCAGTCTGGTCTGCGAGGTGGCTGTTGTCCGCGCGATCGTCCACCGGGCGTGCAGTGAGGGACCCGGGACCGATGAGCGCGTCGACCAAGGCGTCTGCGCGGCGTTGCGCTGCTGAGCGCTGATCCTGATCGTCAGTCTCGGCAGTGTCGTTCCGCGACGCGGCTGCGACCCGGGCGGCCTGTTCTTCGGAGATCTGCTGACGCACAGCTTCTTGGAGCGCGGTGTAAATCGTCGACGCCTCGGCTGAGGTGAGGTGGGCGTGGAGGGTCGCCATTCCGTCTTGACCGCGGCGAACCTGAACGTTTCGATTCCGTAGCGCAGCGTTGCGCCTGTGGAGCACCCCTTCCGGGTCGTGTTTCTCGATGATGCGGTCCGTCTTGTTGAGGATTGCGGAGCGTCCGGGGCGCTGGCCTGACGCGATGGCCTCCATCAGCCAGTCCATCACGTCTTTCTGGATCGCCGGCCGGTGCCACGCGTCGACTGTGCGCATCTGCTTGGCGAGAAGGTCGGCGGTGCGCTCGTCGAGCTGGCCGCACTCCATAGCTTCGAGGATGCGGGGAAACTTCTCCACGAGTGTGCGCGCCAGCGTGAGGATCGAACGCGCACGATGGACGTGGACACCGTAGGCGGCCACGATCTCGGCACACGCCACGTCGTAGGGATCCACCATCGCGAAGTCCTTACGATCATCGTGTTCCGGGTCGTAGCCGGCGGCGAATAGCTGATCGACATGCTTGTCCTCGCAGATCTCATACAGCTCGTGGCAGGCACGCAACCGCGCAGCGGAAGCCCGGTTCTCCGTGTGGAGGGATTCGAGGACCGCTCGGCCCGCCGCGGAAATCCGCGAGCTCGAGTTCGAAGCCGCTGACGCTGTTCGCTGACCCATGTCCACCCCCTTGGTCCGCCACCTAATCGTGCGTGTGTTCGATTACCTTTACGGTAGCAAGGGGGTACGACATGATTGCATAAATGCCTATGAGCGCCGATTATCTTCGCAAGTAGCTAGTTCTGCCTGTGGCCTCATAGGGAGTCTCAATGGGGCAGGAGTGGGAAAGTTTGTACGATCTGGGCAAGGGGATCTGCCCAGACCGGCGGCATGCGCCACCGCCGATGTCGGGATCACGGCCGCACGCACGTACTGCTCAACCGCTTTCGCCGAACAGTTCCAGGTGCTGGGAGGTCGGACCCGGGTGGTGGTCGGGGTCGAATCGGCGCGTGTCCGGAGCGTGGCCTGACGCAACCCGAACCACCGCGGCCACACCGCACTACGAGGCGCCTCACCCGCAGACCGCGTACACAACCTGCGTGGGCAGTACACCTAGAGCAGTCGGCATGAGTGGATATCCCACCCGGGACCGGTGACGACGACGAGGACCACCGGTAGCTCGCCTCTCGGCACCTTCCCCGACGGTCGTCGTCCGCTCAACAGAACCGCCCGTCCCCTTCAGAGAGGTCTCTGGAGGGGACGGGCGGAGTGGGCGTCGTGGCACTTCACCGGCGGGACGCCACGGTAGGGGCGGTCGTCAGCGAAGCGACGGCATCAACGTGTCGCGCATCGGAGCCAGGAACCGGCCGAAGTTGTCCCAGTTGTGCATGCCGGTCGGAAGGTAGTCGACACGCGCCTCGATCCCCAGCTCGTCCAGGCGCTCGTCCATGTCGACGGTGCAGGCGTGCGTGGCCATCTCCAAGCCGGCGCCCTGGGTGAAGCGCAGCAGGTCGTGGTCGTTTCGCTGCCACTCGGTGGCGTCGGGCATGCCGGTCGCGGTCGCGAAGTAGAGCGTCTTGCCGCGGAGCTTCTCGGCGTGGAGCAGGCCGTCGTTCTCCAGGTAGGCGGGATCCGTGCGCTGGCCCCACATGTTGGCGATGTTGCCGCCGCGCGTCTCGGCCACGATCTTGGCGAGCAGGAAGCCCAGGTCGTCGCGGGCGGTGTAGCACCCGGCGATCGCGCCGACCGCCTGGTACAGCTCAGGGCTGCGCTCCGCGGTGGTGACCGCGCTGGCGGCGCCCATCGACAGACCGGCCATGCCGCGCTTGCCGCTGAACGGGATCGCGTTGTCTCCGGACTCCAGCAGCGGCGGCAACTCCTGGGTGAGGAACGTCTGCCACTTGTTACGGCTCAGCACCGGGTCGTCGTGCTGCCAGTCCGCGTGCAGCGAGCCGTCGGCTCTGGTCGGCATGACCAGGGTGACGTGTTCTCCCGCGAACACCTCCTGGATCTGTCCGGGAAGGAGCCAACCGCTCGGCGAGGGAGAGTCCACGCCGTCGAGCAGGTAGAGCATCGGCGCCGGAGCGTTCGAGGCGGAGCGCCAGATCTCGACCGGCAGGACGCGGTTCATGGACTTGGAGGCGATCCACCAGCGCTCGAAGCGCGGATCGCCGCCGGCGACCGCCGGGTCGCCGATTTCGATGCGACGCACCTCGGTGACCTCGACGGGCTCGGCCTCCATGCCTATCGGCGGGGTGGCCGCGGTGTTCTGTGAGCCGGTGCCCAATGCGGGCAGGGTGCCGAGGCCGACGAGCGAGTCGGTACCGGTCGAGCCGGTGGAGCCGACGGTCGCGGCACCGGCAGCGGCGCTCGACGGGTCGACACTGCCACCCATGTTGTTGACCGATCCGATGTTGCCGATCGAGCCCGGGTCGAGCGATGCGGGACCGCCGGAGCCCGACTGGGCCACCGCGGGCGCGGCGGCGCCGCAGGCCAGGGTCACCGCCACCACGGGGACGAGTGCGCGGCGTGCCGCGGAGGCAGGGAGGGATCTCAATTTCACAGGGGCACCTTGGTTGCTCGGGAAGGGAAGCGGCCCCACCGATCAACGCTCGGGCGTCACCGCGCTGAGACCACCGGTTGATGATAAGCCACTGAGTATTCCCAGTGGATGCCTTGAAACCCCCGGGCATGGCGCTCAGCTCGAACTTGCGCGAGCGCCCAGCGGACCCGCGCGAGCGCTCAGCCGAGACCGTGCGCGTGCCCAGCGGACCCGCCCGGGCGACTACTGCCGGGTGTCGCGAGGCAGTGTCGGTCCCGCCTGTCCACTGCCGGTCCCGTCTGTTCCGGAAGCGCTGTCAGTCCCGGCAGCGCCGCCAGCGCTGTCAGTCCCGGCAGTGCCGCCAGCGCCGCCGGTGCCAGCGGGCCGCGCCTCGCCGGCGGGGTCGGTGCCGGCGTTGTCGTCGTCGTTCCCCTCGGTCAACTGACGCCCGGCGCCCGCCGCGCCGCCCGCGGCGAGGCCCATCGAGGCGCGGATCTGCTCCAACTTGGAGCGACCCTCCGACTCGCGGGTCAGGGCCGCGGCGTCGAGCTGCGCGGACGACGTGGCACCCGTGGCCTCCGCGAGCTCCTGCTTGCCGAGTGCGGTGGTGTAGCGGTTCTCGATCTTGTTGCGGATCTCGTCGAACGTCGGGGAGTTGCCGCCTCCGCCGACCCCCTCCATCGAGGTCAGCGACTCGGTAGTCCGGTGCTGCATCTCGGCCTGCGTGGCCTGCAGCAACAGCTGGTCCTCCTGCGCGAGCGTCTCCTTGAGTCGCCGCTCCGACTCGCCGACCGCCTGCTTGGCCTGCTCCGCCGCCTGCTGCGCCTGGCCGTGGAGCTGCCGCGTGTGCTCCAGGTCGGACTCGAGGGCCACGAGCCGCCCCGCCAGCTGCTCGGCCTGCGACTCGAGCTGCGCGGCCTTGGCCTCGTCGCCGGCGCTCCGGGAGTTGTCGGCGAGCTGCAGGGTCTGCCGGATCTGGCCCTGCGTCTCCTCGAGCTGCCGGGCCTTGGTGCCCATCGCGATCTCGAGCTGCTTTGCGTTGCCGATCACCGCGGCGGCCTGGTCGGCGACGGCCTTGTGCTGGTCCCGGGCGCCCTGCATGGCCTGGTGGACGAGGACCTTGGGGTCGGCGTTGTCGTCGACCGTCTTGTCCAGCGAGGCCTTGAGGTAGTTCCAGCCCTTGGCGAAGGGGTTCGGCATGGCGACGTCCTAACTGTCGGCGTGGGGCACCGCCGGCGGCCGGCGAGCGCTACCTCTTCACGGTACCGAGCAGCGCGGCGACGGGGAGCGCGGTTCGCGGCAGGTACGGCTGCCGCCACAGGCCGCCCGACGCGGCGCCCGACGACTCGTGCTGCCACTGCACGTCGACCTCGGGTCGGCCCACGTTGAGGTCGTGGACGAGCAGTGCGGCGAGCATCGCCGAGGAGGTCTCGGGCTGGAAGATCTCGATGCCGAACGCGCCCGCGCCCTTGTAGGTGTTGGCGAGGATCTTGTTCTTGGTGACCGAGTAGGTGTCGGTGGCGGGGGCGATGTTGACGGAGACGGTGTGGCCGTCGGCGAACGCGGTGGTGGCGCGCCAGCGTTGGATCCGCTTGGCGAGCGTGTAGTTGGGGCCCTGCTGGGGGACGAGTGCGTCGTGGACGGCGGGGCCGTTGCCGGGTTCGTAGTTGCGGTGGAAGACCTTGCCGCCGGTGAGGGTGCCGACGATCTTCTTGATGTCGGTGGCCTTGCGTGCGGACAGTGCGGCGTCGGAGGCCTCCCGCACGTCGGCGGGGACGACGAAGGTGTCCATCGGGGTGGCCAGGTAGGCGAGCGCGGTGGCGGTGGAGTCGGACAGGAGGTCGACGACCAGGGCGTCCGCCGCGGAGGACAGTTGCACGTGCAGTCCGCCGTCCGCGTAGAAGTAGCTGCCGATGGTCAGCGGGGCGGGTGCGGCGGCTCGGGCCCAGGCGGCGAGTTCGGGCAGCTGGGTCAGAAGGTTGATCCCAGGGGCGCCGCTGGCGTCGGTCGGCACGTGCAGGCGCCCGGCGAACTGGTCTGTCTCGGTGCGGAGGCGGTCCCAGACAGGGCTGGTGGGCAGGTCGACGCCCATTACGTCGGCGCCCCAGCGCAGCAGTTGGTGGGCCGGGCCCATCTCGGAGCCCAGGCCCAGGACGAGCATGGCGCGGCCGGGCAGGGAGAGCCAGTCGGGGTAGTCCTGGACGAGGCGCAGGGCGGCGGCGCAGCTGGGTTCGATCACGCCGCGTTCGACCCACCGGTCGAGGTGGTCGCGCAGTGCGGCGCCGCTCAGGTGCTCGCCGCGGTAGGGGATCGAGAGGGTCTGTACGGGCTCGGCGGTGCCGGTGATCGTCTCGGTGCCCGGGGTGGAGGGGGCGACGACGACGTCGAGGTAGTCCTTCATCGGGGTCTCGACGGTCTCCCCGTCGACGTCATGGGCGCCGACCATGCGGGACTGGAGCGAGTCGAGGCCGGCTCGGGCCACGCCGTCCCAGGCTACCGCGTCGTGGACGCCCGCCGCGACGAGCTCGGTGAACGGCTCGATGTAGCCCTTGCGCCAGTCCTTGATGCGGTGGATCCGTGCGGCGGCCGACGGGTCCACGCTGGCGAGCGCGTCGGCCACCACCTGCTTGGCCAGGGTGCCCGTTGAGCGCGAGCCGGAGGGATCGGTGGGAAACCGGACACCGGTCGTGAGCGTGGACATGTGGCTCCTGTCGTCGCGTCAATACGAGGTCTTCCTCAAGTTTGCCCATGTGGCGCCGGGTTTGCGCCGCAATCGCGGGGGGTTCGGGTGAAAAAGTTCTGGCTGTGATTAACCTCACAGGCCCGGCCGACACAATTATTCCATTAAGTTTCGCTCACTTCTCAGGAAATACATAAGTCGAGGTAGGCGGCTATTTGTAGGGGCTCGCATGCGGAGATGCGCTGTGAAATGAGCCTTCAGCGCGCCGAAATCTGCTGGGGTTCGCTGTGCATTGGGCCAAGAGATGTAACAACGTCACAGGAAGTGCCGATAGCGTAACGACACGATCCGACGGCCAGTGAGCAACTCACCGGCTGGCCCGGACGGCGGGGGGGACTCCGGTCGCCGGGTCGTCAGCGAACAGACAAGGAAGGCATTTCCTATGAAGAACATGAAGCGGATGGTTGCCGTTATCGCGGCCTCCGGCCTCGCCCTCGGCACCCTGCCGGGTGTCGCCAATGCTCAGAGCGTCGAGGCGGGCCTGGGCCTCGGCCTAGCCGCTGGCTCCGTCGCACTGGGTCTCGGTCTCGGCCTCGAGGCCGGGTCCGCCAACGATCTTCCCGCCGGTTCCGATGGACTGCCGACCGATTCGCTCGAGGGTGGCTCGACCGAGTTGACCGGTTCGCTTGACGACATCACCGGTTCGCTTGACGGTGGCTCCGACTCGCTGCCCACCGATTCGCTCGAGGGTGGCTCCGACTCGCTGCCCACCGATTCGCTCGAGGGTGGCTCCGACTCGCTGCCCACCGATTCGCTCGAGGGCGGCTCCGACTCGCTGCCCACCGATTCGCTCGAGGGTGGCTCCGACTCGCTGCCCACCGATTCGCTCGACGGCGGCTCGCTCGAGGGCATCCTCGATCAGCTGACCGGTTCGCTTGACGGTGGCTCCGACTCGCTGCCCACCGATTCGCTCGAGGGTGGCTCGACCGAGTTGACCGGTTCGCTTGACGACATCACCGGTTCGCTTGACGGTGGCTCCGACTCGCTGCCCACCGGCTCGCTCGACGACATCACCGGTTCGCTTGACGGTGGCTCCGACTCGCTGCCCACCGATTCGCTCGAGGGTGGCTCCGACTCGCTGCCCACCGGCTCGCTCGACGACATCACCGGTTCGCTTGACGGTGGCTCCGATTCGCTGCCCACCGATTCGCTCGAGGGTGGCTCCGACTCGCTGCCCACCGGCTCGCTCGAGGGCATCCTCGATCAGCTGACCGGTTCGCTCGACGGTGGCTCCTCCGAGCTGCCGACCGACTCGCTCAGCGGCGGCTCCGAGAACCTCGGCTCCGGCGACATTAACCTGGGTTCCGTCTTCGAGGGTTCTGAGAGCGGCTCCGGCGAGGGTGGCTCCAGCGAAGAGCTGCTCGTGGTCGGCGCGCTCGCCGCAGGCAGCATCGGCCTGGGTCTGGCGCTCAGCGGTGGCATCAACCTCCCGGGCCTCCCGGCGATCAACGTTGCCGCGGTCTGCAACCTGCCGCAGGAGGCCATCGACTTCCTGAAGGACAACGGCTCCATGGAGCGTCACGAGTGCCTGCCCCCCGAGGAGCAGAACTGAGCTACTGACCGCTCAGTTGCTGACTGAGTCAGCAACGCGGTAGTCGCACAGCGATCCCCCGACGACCACACGGTCGGCGGGGGATTCGCCATTTCGTCCGCCCGATACCCTCGACGCCATGGCCACCCCTGACTTCGTCCTCGAGCTCCGCAAGCACGTCGGCTCCGCGCCGCTCTGGCTCGCCGGCGCCACCGCCGTGATCAGCGACGCGGAGCGCACCCGGATTCTGCTCGTACGCCGCAGCGACAACGGCTGGTGGACCCCCGTCACCGGGATAGTCGACCCCGGAGAACACCCCGCGGGCACCGCCGTCCGGGAGTCGAAAGAGGAAGCGGACGTGGAGATCCGGGTCGACCGCGTCGCCTCGATCGGCGTCTCCCGGATGGTCACCTACGGCAACGGCGACCAGGCGCAGTACATCGACCACACCTTCGCCTGCACCTATCTCGGTGGCGACCCACGCCCCGCCGACGGTGAGAACACGGACGTCCGCTGGTTCCCGGTCGACGCGCTCCCCGAGATGCGGCCGCACATGCTCGACCGTGTCGAGGCCGGCCTCGCCCGCGAGGAACGGGCGCGCATCGTGACCACCACCGAGTCGCTCTAGAATCGTGTCGCTCTAGAATCAGGTCATGTCCGCCGACCGCCTGCGAGCCGAGGTCCCACCCGTGGTGACCGCAGCCGTGGGCATAGTCGTGGCGCTGGTCAGCGGAATTTTCGGCATCAGCGCCCACGGACTCGCGGCTGGCCTCGCGGCAGGCTCCTCGGCCGTCGCTCCCGGTTCGGGAGACCTGCTCCTGGTCGGCGGGGCCAGCGTCGGAATCGGCGCCGTCACCGCTGCGCTGGCCCGGCACCGGCCGCCGTTGGTCACCGCGGGCGTCGGCCTGCTCTCCGGGCAGGGGCTCGTCCACCTCATCCTGTCCGCCGGTCACAACCATGGCGGGGCCAGGTACGGCGGGGCGGGACACGTCGGCCAGAGTCCTCTGACGCACCACGCCGCGGACCCGAATGCCGTCCGTGCGGCGATGGACCTCGGTGCCGCGGCGACCGCAGGACACCTCGCGTCACTGCTCACGCCGGCGATGCTGGGCGCCCACGTCGCCGCGGTGCTCGTAACGCTGGCCCTGGTGGCGGTCCTGTCCCGGACACTGGCCTGGGTCGCGGCCCGGGTGGCGCCGCTGCTGGCGGCTGTGCACCTCGTCGTCGTCGCACCACTGCTCGCCACCTACGACGCGCACCCACCGCGCGCGCGGTACTTCCTGACCGGCGGGGGAACGCGGGCGCCGCCCGCACTCGTGTGATCCGAACCCTCACCGCCCGTCCGCCTCGCGGCCGGGCAAACACTCCTGCCACTAAGGACACACATGCGTACCACCACCCGTACCTTCCGTAGCTCCCGCACCGCGCGCGCCGGGCTCGCCACAGCCGCCGCACTCGCGCTGGCACTGGGCACCGCCGCCTGCAGCAGCGACACCGACGCCGCTGGCACCGACGTCTCGGGCACCGACTCCGCAAGCAACACGAGCGCCCTCGTGCTCGACGACGGCTGGGTCAAATCCTCCGCCGAGGGCATGACCGGTGCGTTCGGCACCCTCCGCAACACCGGCGCGGAGGACGTGCACATCACCGGCATCACCTCACCCGTGTCGACGCGCGTCGAGATGCACGAGACCGTGCCCGGCGGCAGCGGCATGATGATGCGGGAGAAGGCGGGCGGCTTCGTCGTCCCCGCCGGCGGCGACCTGGTGCTCGAACCCGGCGGCGACCACATCATGTTCATGGACCTCACCGACCCCGTCACCACCGGCCAGGTCGTGCCGCTCGAACTGACCCTCGACGGCGGCGACGAGCTGGAGATCAGCGTCACCGCCCGCGACTTCAAGGGCGGCGAGGAGGAGTACGTCGGCGGCGGTCACGGCGGTAGTGATGCCGGCGACCACGGCGGTCACTCCGGCGGCCACGGGGAGGGCATGAGCCACGATGGCTGACCAGGCCTCCCGCGGGCTGTCCCGGCGGTCGGTGCTCACCGGCGGTGTCGCCGCCGTGGTGGGTGGCGGCGCCGCGGGCGCGCTCGCCGGCTACGCGGGGCGGGGGATCGTCGACGACGACGAGACCGTCGACTGGAGAACCGTCGCCGACTCCCGGGTGGTCGGGACGAGCTCGGAACCGTTCCACGGACTCCACCAGGCCGGCGTCACCACGGCCCCGCAATCGCACGCGGCCTTCGTGGCGTTCGACATCGTGCCAGGCGCGACCCGCACCGAGGTCCAGGGCGTGCTGCGTGCCTGGTCCCAGGACGCGTCCCGGCTCACGCAGGGGCGCGGCGGACTCGCCGACCTCGAGCCCGAGCTGGCGGCGGACCCGGCGCGGCTCACCGTAACGGTCGGGCTCGGGCCCGGCTTCTTCGACGCGACCCGGATGCCGGAGCGCAAGCCCACCTGGCTCGAGCAGTTGCCGGCGTTCCCGGAGATCGACCAGCTGGACGACAGGTGGTCGGAGGGCGACCTGCTGCTGCAGATCTGCGCCGACGATCCCGTGGTGGCCTCGCACGCCGCCCGCATCCTGGCCTCCGGGGTGCGGGGGGTGGCGCGGCAGCGGTGGGTGCAGCGCGGGTTCCGCAAGGCAGTGGGCACCGACCCCGCCGGGCGGACGCAGCGCAACTTGTTCGGGCAGATCGACGGCACCGTCAACCCGACGCCGGAGGGGGACATGGACTTCGATCAGATCCTCTACTCCGACGGCCGCTCGTCGGACGGGCAGGTGCAGCCCTGGATGCGGGGCGGGTCGGCGCTCGTGCTGCGGCGCATCCGCATGACGATGGACACCTGGGAGGAGATCGACCGCACCTCCCGTGAACTGTCCGTCGGCCGCACCCTCGACACCGGGGCGCCGCTGGGCGGTGTCGCCGAGCATGACCCGGCCGACTTCGAGGCCGTCGACGACGTGGGCCTGCCCGTCATCCCCCCGGAGTCTCACATGGCACGGGCACGGCAACGAAACCGGGGCGAGGCCATGCTGCGGCGGCCGTACAACTACGACGACCCGCCCGCGCCCGGCGAGATCAGCAACTCCGGGTTGCTGTTCGCCGCCTACATGGCGGACCCGGTGCGCACCTTCATCCCGGTGCAGCGGCGGCTCGCCGAAAAAGACGCCCTCAACACGTGGACGGTGCCGATCGGGTCTGCGGTGTTCGCGCTCCCGCCCGGCGCGCCCGAGGGCGGCTACGTGGGGCAGGGGCTCTTCGAGGGATAGCCGGCGTCAGATCGCGTCCGCGATCGCCGCGGCCATCGCCTCCTGCCCGAGCGCGGTGGGATGCATCTGCGCGGTGTTCGGGTCGCCGAGGAAGGAGGTCCACCGCTGGTCGGCGGGGGCGCAGGCGCTGCGGTCCACATCGTCGGTCGGCATCACGGCGACGTGGCCGTTGCGCTCGGCGGCCGCGGCCACGGCGTCGTTGATCTGGCCGGTGACCGCGCGCGCCCACTCAACGTTGTCCTGGCCGATCCCGTCGGTGATGGCGCAGCCGTCCTCGTCGCTGGCTGGCACGAGGGGCATGTACTGGGTGGTGACGACCGTCGCGTCCGGGGCGGCGTCGGCGATGGCCTCGTAGACGTCGTCCACCGCGCCGCTCTCGCCGAACGTCGCGTCGATGGCTGCGGTGACCTGGGTGTCCATCACGGACTTACAGTCGACCGGGGTGCCGACGGTTCCGGACATGATGCACTGCACGATCGCGCCGAAGCCCACATCGTTGCCGCCGATCGACAGGGTCACCAGGTCCGTGTCCTCGGTGAGCGTGCTGATCTGCGGCGGTGCGCCCTCGTACTGGGTCACGGTGAGGATGTCGGGGACCTGGGCGCCGCCGCACGTGGAGTCGGTGAACTCGCCGACCCCGGGGCCCGCCGCCAAGACGTGCGGGTAGTTAGCGAGCGAGCGGGCGCACCCGGCCGGGCCGCCGGCGGGCCGGGTGTTGTCGCCCAGTGCCGCGTACGAGTCGCCGAGGGCCACGTACTCGCCGTAGGCGGGTGCGGCGAGCGAGCCGAACGGGCCCAGCGAGTCGGAGGTGCTGCCCGTGGCGATACCGCTGGAGCCGAGTGACCCCGCGGTGATCGTGCCGTCGGTCTCCTCTGTCGATGCGGCCGAGGCCAGCGGCGTGACGGCCAGCGCGATCGCGGCACCCATCGCGACAACCGCGGGCACGCGGGGCGAATGGTGTCGGGTCGGGGAGGTGGTGGAGGTGGGATGTGAACGACGACGACGAGATGTGAGCACCCTCACAGTGTGCTCCCTCAGGGGTCGCGTTTCCGGCGATTGGCGGGGACTGGTGCCGGATGGGCCGGGTGGGGCTGCTGGGGTCGGGTCGAACTCAACGGTCGCGCTACCCGGCCGGTCGACGGGGTGGTCGTCGTCGTAGTTCTCGTCGTCCTGATCGGGGTAGTCGGCGCGGCGGTCGTCGGCGCGATGGTCGTCGGCGCGGCGGTCCGGACCCACCGACGATCAGGCTATCCCTCCAACGCGGCAGGCTATCCCTCCAGCGCTGCCAGCACCCGGTCGGCGACGTGCGCGTGGCCCAGCGACGTGGGGTGGACGGGTGCGGCGCCGGTCTCCACGCCGAGCAGGTCCACGTACCGGGTGGTGGCAGGGGAGCACATCGAGTGGCCGGGCTCGTCGGGGATCACCACGGTGACTCCGTTGCGTTCGGCTGCCGCCCGGACCACGTCGTTGAGGTCGTGCTGGAATCCGCGCATCTTGTCGCGCTCCTCGCGGGTCGCTGCCAGGAACGGCGAGCAGGCGGGGGAGGACACGATCTCCTCGTCGCTCTCCGGCACGGCCGCCAGGTAGCCGGTGGTGATCACGCGGGCCTCGGGCGAGCGGCGGGCGATCTCCGCGTAGACCTCGTCCATGTGGGAGTCCAGTTCGGCGAGAGCGGCGGAGGCCTGGCGGTCGATCACGTCGGAGCAGCCGGTGGTGGTGTCGAATTCCTCGGCGAGGCCCTGCGTGGCCACGTCGACGACGGGCACCAGCGGATCCGGCGTGTTGGTGCGGACCGCGCACGCCACGATCACGGCGCCGAAGCCCACGTCGTTGCCGCCGATCGACACAGAGACCAGGTCCGTGTCCTCGGTCAGGGCGTCGAACTGGGCGGGCACGCCCTTGTCGGGCGCCCAGAAGTCATCGGTGACCGCCCCGCCACAGGAGGCGTTGACGAACGTCCCCACGCCGAGTTCACGCGCGACGACCGCCGGGTACGCGTCGTCGGTCCGTACGCATGACACCGGCCCGGCACTCCACGCGCCCGGTGAGATGCGGCCCACCGCCGCGTAGGAATCGCCCAACGCCACGTAGCGGGACGGACCCGTCCCCTCGCCCTCGGTGACGCCCGGGCCCATCCCTTCGCCGCTCACCTGACCCACCACGTTCTGGCCCACCGCCTGCGCTGATCCGCCGACCTGCTCGGCCATCGACCCGGCCATTGGAGGGGCCGGCGGGATCGGGGGAGCGGCGGCGGAGGAGGGTGCGAGCGGAAGCGTGGCGACGAGGGTGGCGGCGGCCGCGAGGACTACGACCGGGGTCATGCGGCCCGCCGGACGAGAGGAACGCGATGTGAACATGTGCACACTCTCGCACGGACACCCCGCCCACGGGGTGGGGTACGTCGTGCGGGCCGCGCGAGGCCCGGGTCAGTCGACCGGCGGCTTCGACGGCAGCCGCACGACCTGGCCGGCGTAGGACAGGCCCGCACCGAAGCCGATGCACAACGCGATGTCGCCGGGCTGGGCCTGGCCTTCACGCAGCATGGTCTCCATGGCCAGCGGGATCGATGCGGCGGAGGTGTTGCCGGTCTGCTCGATGTCGTTGGCGATCGCGACCGTGTCCGGTAGGCCCAGGTGCTTGGCCATGGCCGAGTTGATGCGGCCGTTGGCCTGGTGCGGGACGAAGGCCTGGATCTCTTCCGCGGTCACCCCGGCCGTCTCCAGCGTCTCGGCGCACACCTTCGACACCTGCACGGCGGCCCAGCGGAACACCTTGGACCCGTTCATGGTGAGGAAGGGCTGACGGACGTCCTCGGCGCCGGAGTCGACCTCGTCGACGTAGGCCTTGAAGTCCTTGGTCTGGCTGATGGCGCTGCCCTGCTCGCCGTCCGAACCCCACACCACCGGGCTGACGTCGTTGGTCTCGGCCGGGCCCACCACGACCGCGCCGGCGCCGTCGCCGAAGATGAACGAGGTGTTGCGGTCGGTGAAGTCGATGCCGTCGCTCATCTTCTCCACGCCGATCACCACGACGTACCGGGAGGCGCCGCCGCGGATCATGTTCGTCGCGACCGCAAGGCCGTACCCGAACCCGGCGCAGCCAGCGGTGAGGTCGAACGCGGCGATGCCGTTGCGTCCGAGGTTCGTGGCCACCTGGGGCGCGGCGTGGGGCACCTGCGTCCAGTTGGTCGACGTGCACAGGATGACCGCGTCGACGAGCTCGGGGTCGATCCCCGCCGAGGCCACGGCTTTCCTGGCCGCCTCGGTCGACATCATGACGATCGACTCGTCGCCGCTCGCGAAACGACGGTTGAGGATCCCGGACCGCTCGTAGATCCACTCGCTGGTCGAGTCGATCGTCTCGCAGATCTCCTCGTTGCTGACGACGCGCTCAGGGCGGTACGCGCCGATACCCAGCAGGGTGGAGCCGGGCGCGCCCTTGCCGGTCGCGATGGTCACGGTCTCGTTGGAATCCGCCATACGGATGTAGCTCCTCGTTGGTGTGCGGTTCGGGATCGGGTCACGCTGGCGCGGCCCGTCACGATACTTCCTCGCAACAGTACTGCGGTCGGTGAGAACATCGGCGCATACGACCGCGACGTTTCGCCCCCGACACCGGCCACCCCCGTGGGCGCCCCGCTCAGCCGCGGGCGAGCCCCTCGAGCCACTCCCGCCAGCGTGGCGCGTCCCAGGTGGGCGTGACGTCCACCGCGGCGGCCCCGAGCGGGCGGCCGTCGCCACCGGGGGCGTCGACGTACTCGAACACCCGCACCGCCAGCGCGGCCCGGCCGACCGCGTCCTCGTGCGACTCGCCGGCGGGGAAGGCGAACAGCTCGAGCATGCCGTCGGCCGGCGCCGAGAGGATGAGCGTCCGCGAGGCCTCGGACCCGATCGCCACGATGCCGCCCACCTCGCCGGACCTGGCGACCACGCCACCGTCACCCGGGTTCCCGCCTACGCCCGAGGCCGGGGCGATGAGCGCCGCCGTCACCCGGGCCCACAGCTCCGGCACCGTGGCCTCGACCGGATCGGTGGCCGCGTCCACGGTCACCACCCCGTCGGCCGGGCGATGGGTCAGCCGGTGGGCCAGCACCGTCAGCGCCTGCACCCACCCGTCGACACTGCCGTCCACCGACTCCTCCGCCAGTTGCCCGCCGGAGCCGAACCCCGACCGCAGGGTGAGCACGCTGCCGCCCTCGCCGTCGTCGACCACCTCACACGACGTCTCCCACGGCGGCACCGGGACGCCCTCGCCCATCCAGTCCCGCTCGGCGTAGGAGAACAGTCCGGGGACGCTCCCTGCGGGCGGCGTGTAGACGGTGATCTCGCCGACCGTCGCGGTGAGCATCGCCTCGGCCGCGGCCTCCGGGCCGGTCGTGGGATCGGGGGCGCCGGGGTCGGCGAACTGCACGATCCGGCCCCCGACCTGCGGTTCGAGCGCGCACGGCACGAACCAGGAGGAGATGCCCTCGCCGGTGGCGACCGCGTCCCACACCACCGCGGGCGCCACGGGCAGCGGCACCCGGCACGCCACGCGCCGACCGCCGTACTCGGTCTCGATCCCCGCCGTCACGTCGTACACGGGCGTACTCCCCTCACCGGTCCGCTGCTCTTGCCGCGTAACGCTACCGGCGCGCCGGTCGGACGTAGGGTGGCGGTCGTGAGTGCGACGACCCGGACCGGAGACGGTGGCGACAGTGCCCGGCCCGGAACCACCGGGTTCGCCGCAGCCGGGCCCGGTTCCGCCCGCGGACCGATCACCGCGACCGCCCTGCTCTTCGCCGCCAACGGTGCGATCTTCGGCGCCATCGTGCCCCGGCTGCCCGACCTGAAGAACGCGCTCCACCTGGGGCCGGCCGGATTCGGCCTGGCCATGGCCTGCTATCCGGTCGGCGCGCTCGTCGGTGGCCTGCTCACCCCCGCGGCGATGCGGCGGCGTTCAGACGGGGCGGTCGCGGTCGCGGCGATGGTCGTGGCGTCGGTCGTCGCGGCGCTCGTCGGCTTCTCGCCCGTCGTGGCCGTGTTCGCGGGATTGCTTCTGCTGTTCGGGCTGACCGACGCGATCACCGACGTGGCGATGAACGCCCACGGGATCCGCGTGCAGTCGCGTCACGGCAGGTCGCTGATCAACCGGTTCCACGCGGTGTGGTCGCTCGGTGCGGCGCTCGGCGCGGTCGGGGGATCGGTGGCCGCGGGCGTCGGCACGCCGGTGGTGGGGCAGATGATCGTGGCGGGAGTCGTCTGTGCGCTCGCCGCGCTGGTCGCGCTTCCCCTCCGGCTGGGGCCGCCGGTCGCCGAGGACGACTCCGGCCGCGACCTCGACACCAAACTCCCGTCTGCGGCGCCGTCTCCCGCCGACCAGGGCGTCGCCCGCCGCGTCCCGGTCGGGCGCGCGCTGCTGCTCCTTCTCGCCTTGGGGGTGCTCGCCGGATGCGCCACCCTCGTCGAGGACTTCGCCCAGACCTGGTCCGCGCTCTACCTGCGCGAGGTCGCGGCAGCGGGCGCCGGCCTGGCGGGTCTCGGGTTCGTCGCGGTGCAGGGCACCCAGCTCGTCGGACGCGTCACCGGTGACCGCCTGGTCGAGGGGTTCGGCGCGGCGCACGTCGGCCGGATGGGCGGGGCGTGCGTGGTGCTGGGCTCGGGTGCTGCGCTGGTCGCGTCGTCGCTGCTCGACGGCCCCGCCCTGCTGATGGTCCTGCTCGCGGGATTCGCGCAGGCCGGGTGGGGCATCGCCACAGTGATCCCGGGTGCGATGGTCGCCGCCGACTCGGTGCCCGGCCTGGCTCCCGGCGCGGGCCTGGCGGTGCTCAACTGGGTCCTGCGACTGGGCTTCCTGGCCTCCCCGCCGCTCGTCGGTCTCATCGCGGAGCATGTCGGGATGCGCTGGACGGTCGTGCCGATGCTGTTGGGCGGAGTGCTCATCGCCGCGCTCGCCGGGCCGCTGCTCGGCCGCCACACGAGGGGAGATCGACGTGGATGACCGGGTGTTCGTCAAAAGGGGCTCCCGCCACGGCCCCGACTTCTTCCGCCACGAGGCCGCGGGTCTGGCCTGGCTCGCCGCGGCCCCCGGCGGGCCGCGGGTGGTCGAGGTGATGGGGGTCGACGACGACGAGATCACCCTCGAGAGGGTTCCCGCGGGTCGCGCGACGACGCGGGCGGCTCTGCGGTTCGGTCGGTCGCTGGCGACGATGCACGATGCGGGCGCTGCCGCCTGGGGCGCACCCGCGGACGGCTGGGCGGGCCGGTGCTTCATCGGCAACCGGCCCCAGGAGTGTGCGCCCACCGGGTCGTGGGGCGAGTTCTACACCGAGCAGCGGGTCCGGCCGTTCGTCCGGATCGCGGTGGACCTCGGCGTCCTCGGCGGCGCCGACCTCGCCGTGGTCGAGCGGGCCTGCGACCGCGTCGCGTCCGGCGAGCTCGACGATCCCGACGACGTCCCCGCCCGCATCCACGGCGACCTGTGGACCGGCAACGTCCTGTGGACCCCGGCGCGGGCCGGCGGGGAGGGCGGCCCGGAGGGGAACACCGAGGCGGTGCTCATCGACCCCGCCGCACACGGTGGCCACCGCGAGACCGACCTCGCGATGCTCGCGCTGTTCGGCGCCCCGCACCTGGACGAGATCCTGCGCGGGTACGACGAGGCGCACCCGCTTCGAGAGGGCTGGCGCGACAGTGTCCCGCTCCATCAGCTGCACCCGCTGGCCACCCACGCTGCCGGGCACGGCGCCGGCTACGCGATCGCGCTGGCCGACGCCGCCCGGCAGGTGCTGCGGCGCTAGGCCGGTCAGCCCGCCGGGCTGACCCGGAAGACCTGGTCCCGGTTGTCGGCGTCGGAGGTCGTCACCAGCAGCGAACCGTCGGGCTCGGGCGCCAGGGACCGCAGGCGACCGAACTCGCCCTCGAGCAGCACCGACCCATCGACGACCGAGCGACCGTCCTCGCCGAGCCGGAGCAGGACCAACTTCTGTGTCTTGAGGTTGGCCATCGCCAGCGCACCCTCCCATTCGCCCCACTCGGGTCCGAGGAACTCGATGTCGGCGGGCGCGAGGGTCGGGGCCCCGGAGGACCAGACCGCCTCGATCGCGTCCGGGAACTCCTCGGTGTCGGTCATCGGCACATTCTGGTTGTACTGCCCCTCGATGTTCGGGTTCCAGCCGTAGTTCCCGCCGGACTGGAGGAGGTTGACCTCATCGTCGACGTCCGGGCCGTGCTCGGCGGAGTAGACGCGGCCGGAACTGGGTTCGATCGCCAGCCCCTGGACGTTGCGGTGTCCGATCGTGTGGATCACCGAGTCGGAGTCCCCGGCCGGGGTGCCGTCGGGGTCGATGTGCAGGGTCTTGCCGGCCAGCGAGTCGAGGGACTGTGGGCCGGTCGGGCCGTAGGTGTCTCCGGTGCCCACGTAGATCGACCCGTCGGGGGCGGCGAGTAGACGGCAGCCGCTGTGGATGCCCTCGGCTCCCAGAGGCATCCCGGTGAGGGTGTCCCGGGCCTTGGTCATGGTGGTCCAGTTCTCGTCGACCGTGAACGTGGTGATCCGGTTGTCGCGCTCGCCGCCGGCCGATCGCGACCAGCACACGTGGATCTCGCGGTTCTGCTCAAAGCCCTCGTCGACGGCCATACCCATCAGTCCGCTCTCGGACTGGCGGAACAGGCCCGGCAGGTCGATCGACACGGTGCGCTGCTCTTCGCCTGGGCGCTGCACGAGCATCCGGCCACCGCGCTCGCCGGTGAGGAGGGTGCCGTCCGGGGCGCGGACCACGTCCCAGGGGATGTTGAGCCCGTCCATGACGACAGCGGTCTCGACGGCCGGGCCCTCGACGATCTCGACGTCCGGTCCGGCACCGATGCCGGGGGTCGGCGGGAACAGCAGGCCAGGCGGGATGGAACCCGTGTCCACCGAACCGGCCCCGAGGGAGCCGAGCTGGGCGGATGCCACGGCAGGCAGCGCGAGAGTCACGGCGGTGGCCGCGGCGGCGAGACCGACAGCGGTTCGGGCGCGGGAACGGGCGGCTGCGCGGGGCGCGCGAGGAGTGGAGCTGTACGGCACGGAGGTCCCCCTGGAGTGTGGCGTCAAATGTGGTGCGGCACACAACCTAGGGGAGATGTGGCACCGGTGGTACCGGACCGGACCGGACCGGACCGGCACCGATCCGGGTCCGGGGCCGGGGTGTCAGCCTGCTGCGGGCCGGACGCGCAGGACCATGTCCTCGCCACCACCGTTGGAGGTGGTGACGAGCAGGGTTCCGCCGGGCTCGGGCGTGATCGATCGCAGGCGTCCGTACTCGTCGCGCAGGATCGTCGCGGTCGCGGTGACCGAGGTGCCGTCCTCGGACAGCGCCATGAGGACGATCTGGCTGGTCTTGAGCATGGCCACCGCCAGGGCGCCGTCCCACTCGCCCCACGCGGGGTCGTCGAGGAACGCGATCCCGCCCGGGGCGAGTGTCGGGTCCCCGGATCGCCACGCTGCCTCCACCGCATCGGGGAAGTCGCGGGTGTCGGTCATCGGAACGTCCTGGTCGTATCGGCCGCCGGCGTTCGGGTCCCATCCGTAGTTGGACCCGGCGAGCACGAGGTTCACCTCGTCGTCGACATCCGGCCCGTGCTCGGCGGCGACGATCTGGTCCGAGTCCGGGCGCAGGGCCAGCCCCTGCACGTTGCGGTGGCCGTACGTCAGGACGGGGGAGTCGCCGATGGTGTCGTCGGCCGGCTCGCCGTCGCGGGTGATGTGCAGGATCTTGCCCGAGAGGACGCCGAGGTCCTGGGGCGCCGGGCCCGTGAACGCATCCCCCGTTCCGACATAGAGGGTGCCGTCCGGGTGGACGAGGATGCGGCAGCCCGAGTGCAGGCCTCGGTCGGACAGCAGGATGCCGTCCACGAGAACCCGTGGCGACTCGAGGGCGGACCAGTCCTCGGTGGCGGTCCAGGCGGTGACGCGGTTGTCCCTCTCCTCGGCAGAGGAATGGCAGGTGTAGACCTCGCGGCTGGTGACGAAGTCCTCAGCCAGCGCCATCCCCATCAGGCCGCTCTCGCCCCGGTCGTACACCTCGCCGAAGTCCGCTTCGACCGTGGACCGTTCGCCGCCCTCACGGATCGCGTACAGGGTGCCCGAACCCCGCTCGCCGGTGACGATGACGCCGTCCGGGTCGCGGACCACGTCCCACGGGATCGTCAGCCCGTCTGCGACCGTCTCCACCTCGACGGCGGGGCCGGGCGCGGGCGGGCGTCCGGAGGCCTGCGGTCCGGCCGGGCTGCTGCTCGCCGCGTCGCCGGCGTCCACGCCGTCCCCGTCGCCGGTCGTCGAGCAGGCGGTGAGCGAGACGACCATCGTCGCTGCCACGAGGGCGGCCAGCCGGGCGAGTGTGCGAGGGGATTCGGTGCGGTGCACAGCTACTCCTCGGCCGGGGTGAGGGGATCCGGTAGGGCTCCCCCTTGCGGTCGAACCTATTCGACGCGCGGCCCGCGCAACACCGGATCTCGGCCTGGCGGGTCCGACCCGCCGGACCCGGCCTGGCGGGTCCGGCCCGTCGTCGAGAAGAGCGTCCCGCACACCTCCCTCTCGGGCGACGTGTGCGGGACGCTCTTCTCGACGACGGAGCCCGGTCGGGCCGCGTGCCGGGTGGGGCTAGAGCTCCTCGATGCTCGCTGTCGCGTGCACGGTTCCCAGCTTCTTGGGGTTGCGCACGGTCAGCGACCAGGCCGGGTCGCCGGCCCCGCCGCGGCGCGCGTAGATGCCCAGCTTGGCCGGCAGGATCACGGGCTTGCCGAACTCCACCGAGTAGCGGACCCGCTCCGGGATGCCGCCCTCGACCGTGCCGAGCAGGGTGGCGGCGGTCCACATGCCGTGCGCGATGACATTGGGGAACCCGAACGCCTTTGCTCCCACCTTGGACACGTGGATGGGGTTGCGGTCACCGGACACGGCCGCGTACTCGGCGATCTGCGCCTCGGACACCGACTTCACGACGGTAGGATCGCCGATCTCTGCGGCGGTCGGCGGTGCGGGCTTCGGCGGGCGCGGGGCGTCCTTGGCGGGGCCCAGCGAGGTCCGCCGCTTCGAGAGCAGGCCCGACCGTTGCACCCAGGCGGGCTCGTCGTCGCCGTCGGTCCTGATCTCGGTGACCACGTCCAACAGCAACCCGGCCGGATGCTCCCGCAGGTTCTCCGCGTGGGCGCGGATGTTCAGCTCGTCTCCGACCCGCAGCGCGCGGCGCGATTCGATCTCGTTGGTCAGGTGCACCGAACCCATGGCCGGCACCGGGTAGTCCGGGTCCAGCATGAGCTGCATGCTCAAGGGGAACGCCAGCGTGAACGGGTACGTCAGCGGCAGCTCGTCGGTCAGGCGGAGGCCGCACACGCGCGCGTAGGCGGCGAGGTTCGCCACGTCCACGCGCACGCCGGTGACCTCGACGCCCTTCGACGGCATCGACTTGCCGTCACGGGAGCCGCCGACGACAGGGAGGGCGCCGACCGCGGCCTTGCCGTACTGGCCGAGCAGGTTGGGGATCGCAGGAAGCTTCGTGTATTCCATCGTCAGATCACGCGCCCAGCAGCGACTGGCCGCACACGCGGACCACGTTGCCCGTGACCGCCGACGACGCCGGGCTGGCGAAGTACGCAATGGTCTCGGCCACGTCGAC
Organism: Dietzia sp. NCCP-2495; assembly: GCF_026011735.1. Taxonomy (GTDB): domain Bacteria; phylum Actinomycetota; class Actinomycetes; order Mycobacteriales; family Mycobacteriaceae; genus Dietzia. Next base: position 236,189 of record NZ_BRVN01000003.1, read on the forward strand.
CGGCAGGCCGCCCTGCTGCATCGAGTTCATGCGGCGACCGGCCTCGCGGGTGGCGAAGGGGATCGCGGCGGTCATCTGGGTCTCGATGAAGCCCGGGGCCACGGCGTTGACCGTGATCTTCTTGGAGGCCAGCTCGGCGGAGGCGCCGTCCACGAACCCGATGACGCCGGCCTTCGAGGTGCCGTAGTTGGTCTGGCCGCGGTTGCCCGCGATCCCAGCGATCGAGGAGATGCCGATGACGCGCGAGCCCTCGCCGAGGATGCCCTTGTCGACCAGCTCGGCGGTGATGCGCTCCGGCGCGATGAGGTTGACGGCCATAACGGCGTCCCACCGGGCCGCGTCCATACCGGCGAGCGTCTTGTCGCGGGTGATGCCGGCGTTGTGGACGAGGATGTCGATCGTGCCCTCGTGGCGGTCGGTGGCGTGCTTGGCCAGCACCTCGGCGGCGTCGGCGGCCGTGACGTCCAGCGGCAGCGACGTGCCGCCGACCTTGTTGGCGGTGGCGGCGAGCGACTCGCCGGCGGCCGGGATGTCGCAGCAGATCACGTGCGCACCGTCGCGGGAGAGCACGGCGGCGATCTCCGCGCCGATGCCACGGGCGGCACCGGTCACCACGGCGACCTTGCCCTCGAGCGGGCGGTCCCACGACGCCGGGGCGGTGGCCGCACCGGCTCCGACACGGAAGACCTGCGCGTCGACGTAGGCCGACTTGGCCGAGAGGAGGAAGCGCAGCGTGGACTCGAGTCCCGACGCGCCGGTGTCGGCGTCGGCGGAGACGTACACCAGCTGCACGGTCGCGCCGCGCTTCATCTCCTTGCCGAGCGAGCGGGTGAAGCCCTCGAGCGCGCGCTGGGCGATGCGCTCGTCCACCGAACCGGTCTCGTCAGGGTTGGTGCCCAGCACGACCACGCGGCCGCTCGCGGCGACGCGGCGGATGACCGGGTTGAAGAACTCGAACAGCCCGTCGAGGTCCTCCGGGGAGCGGATGCCGGTGGCGTCGAAGACGAGGCCGGCGAACTTGCCCTCGGCGTCCGCGCCGACGAGCTCGTAGTCGCCCTGGAGCATCTCGCGGACCGGCTCGACGAGGCGACCCTCGCCGCCGACCAGTACGGGGCCGTGGAGTGCGGGCTCGCCGGCCTCGTGGCGGCGGAGCACCTCCGGCTGCGGGAGGCCGATCTTGCCGGCGATGAAGGAGCCGGGGACCGAGGTCACGAACTGGGAGTAGAGGTCGAGGTTGCCCTGTGCCATGGCGATCATCTCCTGGAGAGGTGCGGTAGTTCGGGGTCGACAAGTAACTTACTGCTGAGTAACAATACTCGCCAAGGCCGCGTTCCGGGCCATCGGAGAAATCAGCACACGGGAGTGACACACGTGACCACCAGTCCTCGCAAGGTCGCCATTGTCGGCGGCAACCGAATCCCCTTCGCGCGCTCGAACGGCAAGTACGCCGACGCGTCCAACCAGGACATGCTCACCGCCGCCGTCGACGGCCTTGCCGCACGCTACAACCTCCAGGGCACGCGGCTCGGCGCCGTGGCCGCCGGTGCGGTGCTCAAGCACTCCCGTGATTTCAACCTCACCCGCGAGGTCGTGATCGGCTCCGTCCTGGACTCCACCACCCCGGCCTATGACCTGCAGCAGGCCTGCGGCACCGGCCTCGCCGCCGCCGTCCAGGTCGCGGACCAGATCGCCATGGGCCGCATCGAGTCCGGCATCGCCGGCGGCACCGACACCACCTCGGACGCCCCGCTCGCCGTCAACGACGACCTCCGCAAGATCCTCATCAAGGTCTCCGCGGCCAAGTCCAACATCGACCGGATCAAGCTCCTCGGCGACATCCGCCCGCAGGCGCTGGCGCCCGAGCAGCCGCAGAACGCCGAGCCCCGCACGGGCCTGTCGATGGGCGAGCACGCCGCGATCACCGCCCGCGAGATGGGCGTGACCCGCGAGGACCAGGACGAGCTGGCCGTGACCAGCCACAAGAACCTGGCCGCCTCGTACGATTCCGGCTTCCAGGACGACCTGGTGACCCCGTTCCTCGGTGTCGCGCGCGACGACAACATGCGTCCGGACTCCTCGACCGAGAAGCTGGCCACCCTCAAGCCTGTCTTCGGCAAGCGTGACGCCGAGGCGCACGGCACCGAGGCCACCATGACGGCCGCCAACTCGACCCCGCTCACCGACGGCGCCTCCGCGGTCCTGCTCGCCAGCGAGGAGTGGGCAAAGGAGAACAAGCTCCCGGTCCGCGCCTACCTGGTGGACTCCGAGACCGCCGCCGTCGACTTCATCCACGGTCACGACGGCCGCACCCCGGACGGCCTGCTCATGGCACCCACCTACGCGGTGCCGCGCCTGCTCGAGCGCAACGGCCTGACCCTGCAGGACTTCGACTACTACGAGATCCACGAGGCGTTCGCCTCGCAGGTCCTGGCCACGCTCGCTGCGTGGGAGTCCGAGGAGTACTGCACCGAGCGTCTCGGGCTCGACAAGGCTCTGGGCTCGATCGACCGCAGCAAGCTCAACGTCAACGGTTCCTCGCTCGCGGCCGGCCACCCGTTCGCCGCGACCGGCGGACGCATCCTCGCCGCCACCGCCAAGCTGCTGGAGCAGAAGGGGTCGGGCCGCGCGCTCATCTCCATCTGCGCCGCCGGCGGCCAGGGCGTCACCGCGATCGTCGAGCGCTGACCACTTCCTGAGCCAGACGCTTCCTGAGCCAACGGCATCCTGACACGTCCCTGACCGGCCAGTCGGCACCACCGACGGGTCCGGAACCGTATCCTCGAGACACAAAGTCCACGGGCGATCCCCGTGGACCGGTGCAGCCCCCGCGCCCGGCGCGGGGGCTGCACTCCTCAGTAGCGTTCCGTCATAGTGGACCAGTAGCGGGGTCCGACGGGACACCTTGTCGGCGACCCGCCCGGGTCAACGTCATCGCCCGTGAGGAGCGTGAGAGCTCGTGGACGAGTCCACCACCAACGACGCAGGTCCGGCACGGCCCGTCGAGATCGAGGGTGTGGGCCCGCGGCCGGTCGAGTCGGACCGACGACGGTACCGCGTGCGCACACGCTGGATCTACACGGCCGTCGGCATCTTCATGGGACTCGCCGTCCTGTACGGGTTTGACCTGGTCCACAGCATCGGCCGCGTGCCGCGTGGAGCCGAGGTCGCCGGTATCGAGGTGGGCGGCATGCGGACCGCCGACGCCGAGCAACTCCTCATGGCCGAGCTGGGGCCGAAGGTCGACGAGGAGGTGGACCTGCGCGCCGGGGTGGTGACGACGACGCTGGATCCCGAGAAGGTCGGGCTGTCCGTCGACTGGCAGGGCACCCTCGACCGCGTCGGCGAGCAGCCGCTTAACCCGTTCACGCGTCTGATCAGCCTGTTCTGGTCGCATGAGGTGGGGATCGCCAGCGTCATCCCCGATTCGCGCCTCACCGACTTCCTCGAGAAGCTCGCCCTCCAGGCGGATTTCGAGCCCCGTGAGGGCGCCATCTGGTTCGACCGCGATGAGGTCAAGTCCGCCATCCCGCTGGACGGTCAGCGCATGGAGATCGAGAAGTCGCGCGACGCCGTGTTGGAGCACTGGCTCGACGACGACGGCGTGGACCTGGCCGTCCAGTTCACCCCCACCGAGACCGACGCCGGCGAGGTCCGCGCCCTCATCCGCGACGTGGCCGAGCCCGCCGCCTCCGAGGACGTGACCCTGCTGGCCTCGCAGCTGCGGCCGGACGGCACCGAGCCGCCGCGCCGCACGCTCACCACTCGGATGCCTGTCCCGCCGCCCGCGCCCGGTCAGCAGCCCGTCGTGCCGTCAGAGCGCGAGATCTCGATGATCTCCCGCGACGACCCGGACGCCGTCCCGGTGGTGTTCCCCCGCGAGCGAATCGGCGAGTACCTGACGTTCGTGCGGAACGGTGCAGACCTCGAGCCACGGTTCGACGCCGAGGCCGCCAAGGGGATCCTCGAGCCGATGCTGGCCGAGACCGAGCAGGACGGGAAGGACGCGACCTTCTCCTTCAGTGGCGACACCGCGACCGTCGTACCGGCGGTGAAGGGACGCAAGATCGAGTGGGGGCCGCTGCTCGGCGCACTGCCGGGCCAGCTCACCGACGCCGACGGCCCGCGCGTGATGCCCGTCAACTACGTCGGCCGCGACCCGGAGCTGAGCACCGAGGAGGCCGAGAAGGCGGGAGTGAGGTCGCCCGTCGGTGAGTTCACCGTCGCGGTGGGCGCGAACGGCACCGCCCAGTCGATGATCGCCTCGCTCGCCGGGCAGTTCATCCCGGCCGGGGAGTCGTTCTCCCTGTCCTCGCTGACGGGGACGGCCTCCGGCGACACCTCCGCCGACGCGGTGGCGACGGCGTTGTTCAACGCCGCGCTGGAGGCGGGCGCGCAGGATATCTCCAGGTCGGGGAGAGGGGTCGACGACGAGGCCTTCCCCGCCGGTCGGGATGCCACCGCCTCGCGCGACGTCTCGTTCCGTAACGCCCAGGGGACCGCGCTCGTGATCGACGCCTCCGGCAACGGCAGCTCGGTGACGGTCAAACTGTGGGGCACGCCCGAGTATGACGTCCGCTTCTCGACCTCCCCGCGGACCGATATCCGGCGTCCGGACGTCCGCGTCGTGACCTCGGAGGGCTGTACCCCGTCGCCAGGCGAGGACGGGTACTCGATTTCTGTTACTCGCGTCGTCACTCGCGGGGAGGACAGGGTCTCCTCCGACACCTTCTCGTCGACGTACGCGCCGGTCGACGCCGTCGACTGCCGTGCTCCGGAGGCGCGGCCGGAGGAGGAGGGAGACCGGCCTGCTTCCCCCGAGGGACCGCCGCCGCTGGAGATCCCGGGCATCCCGCCGATCCAGCTGCCGGGTATCCCGGGCCTGCCGCCCATCCCCAGGTAACCGAGGTAACCGGCCAGCCCCAAATGCACCACAGCCCCAAATGCCGAAATCCGCTACCCTCCCTCCGGATCCGCTACCCGTATAGGGGTAGCGGATCCACAGGGGGAGTAGCGGATTCCGTGCGGCTGATCAGGCGTGGGGCTGGTCAGGCGTGGCGCTGATCGGCGTGTGGCTGATCAGGCGTGGGGCCTGATCAGAACGCGGCCTCGTCCAGCTCCATGAGGTCGTTGCCCATGCCGGCGACGATCCCGCGGGTGGCGGTGAGCAGCGGGAGCTCGTTTGCGGCGAACCAGCGAGCGGCCGCGATCTTGCCGTTGTAGAAGGCCTTGTTGTCGTCGTCGGCACCCTCGAGGGCACCGAGCGCGACCTCCGCGCCCTCCAGCAGACGCCAGCCCATGACCAGGTCGCCGAAGCCCATGAGCACGCGCACCGACGCCAGGCCGATGGTGTAGAGGCGCTTCGGGTCGTCTTGCGCGCCCATGAGGTGCTCGAAGCAGGTGGCGATCATGGCCTCGACATCGGCCATGGCGGTCGCGAGGAGCTCGCGCTCGGCCGACAGCTGGCCGTTCGAGGCGTCGTTCTCCAGGAACTTCTTGATCTGCGCCGACACGTGGCCGACGGCCGTGCCGCGGTCGCGGGCGATCTTGCGGAAGAAGAAGTCCTGGGCCTGGATCGCCGTGGTGCCCTCGTAGAGCGAGTCGATCTTGGCGTCACGGATGTACTGCTCGATCGGGTAGTCCTGCAGGAAGCCCGACCCACCGAAGGTCTGCAGCGACTCGGTGAGCAGCTCGTAGGCCCGCTCCGAACCGACGCCCTTGACGATCGGCAGGAGCAGGTCGTTGACGCGGTGGGCCATCTCGGCGTCCGCGCCGGAGACACGCGCGGCGATGCTCTCGTCCTGGTGGGCGGCGGTGTACATGTACACGGCGCGCAGGCCCTCGGCGAACGCCTTCTGACGGATCAGCGCGCGGCGGACGTCCGGGTGGTGCGTGATGGTGACGCGCGGGGCGTTCTTGTCGGCCATCTCGGCCATGTCGCCGCCCTGGATGCGCTCCTTGGCGAACTCGAGCGCGTTGAGGTAGCCGGTCGACAGGGTGGAGATGGCCTTGGTGCCGACCATCATGCGGGCGTGCTCGATCACGTCGAACATCTGGCGGATGCCCTGGTTGAGCACATCGCCGCCGACCATCCAGCCCTTGGCCGGAACGCCGTGGCCACCGAAGGTCACCTCACACGTGGTGGAGACCTTGAGGCCCATCTTGTGCTCGACACCGGTGACGAAGACACCGTTGCGCTCGCCCATCTCGTTCTTCTCGAAGTCGAAGTGGAACTTCGGGACGAAGAACAGCGACAGGCCCTTGGTGCCGGGGCCGGCGCCCTCGGGGCGGGCCAGCACGAGGTGGAAGGTGTTCTCGAACATGTCGTCCGCGTCGGCCGAGGTGATGAAGCGCTTGACGCCCTCGATGTGCCACGAGCCGTCGTCCTGCTTGACGGCCTTGGTACGGCCCGCGCCCACGTCGGAGCCGGCATCAGGCTCGGTGAGGACCATGGTGGCGCCCCAGCCGCGCTCGACGCAGGTGGCGGCCCACTTCTTCTGCTCTTCGGTGCCGTTCTCGTACATCACGGCGGCGAAGGACGGGCCGGCCGAGTACATGTAGGCGGCCGGGTTGGCGCCGAGCATCATCTCGCCCGCGCCCCACACCAGGCTGCGCGGGGTCGGCATGCCGCCGAGGTCCTCCGGCAGGCCCATGAGGGTGTAGCCGGCCTCGTACCAGGCGGCGAACGACTTCTTGAAGTCCTCGGGGATCGACACCGTGTGGGTCTCGGGGTCGAAGACCGGCGGATTGCGGTCCGCGGAGGCGAAGGACTCGGCGACCGGTCCCTCGGTCAGCGTCCGGATCTCGGCGAGGATGCCCTTGGCCGTCTCGGTGTCCATGTCGCCGAACTCGCCGGCGTCGAGTGACTCGTTGATCCGCAGGACCTCGAAGAGGTTGAACTCGAGGTCCCGGAGGTTGCTCTTGTAATGACCCATTGCGGTGTTCTCCGTTCGGAGTGCGGTGTCGTGGTGACGGTGGTGCCGGACGAGTCGGTGCTGGTCGTGGTGGCGACCCGGAACCTACTGGCCGGTAACAAGACAGATGCTAATGCGTTGTCAGCAATGAGTCCAAGGTGAGGAAAGGCTCTGATTCCTGCGGGTATGCCCTCGGCCTCGTGCGGGACGGCGTCTGTGCTGGTCGTGAGATGTCATCCGGTGGGGCAGAATCAGCCTATGGCCGACATCCAGCTCCGGGTACCGACTCCGTCGTCTGTCGTGGGGGCGGCGTTCCGCGTCGTCGAGTGGGAGCTGAAGATGGCCAGGGAGTTGATGCTCCTGCCCGCCCGGATTCTGGCACTGCTCGCGGACGCCGAACAGATCGTCGCGCAGGTCAACGCCCTCCTCGGCGAGGTCAACCGGATCATCAGGGCGATCGACACGATCGCCGCGGATGCCGCCGACACCGTCGACGGGGTCCGCACCACCGTCGCGACCGTCAACGTCGTGGTGGGGCGCGTCGACCGTACCGTCGGCACGGCGGAGGGCCTCGTCGAACGAGTGGACAGCACCGTGGTCGAGGCCGAAGCGCTGGTCGACCGCGTGGGGACCACCGTGGGAACCGCTGAAGGTCTGGTCGCCCGCGTCGGTGACACCGTGACCACCGCCGACGGCCTCGTGGTGCGCGTCGGCGCCACGGTCGACACCGCCGAGGGACTGGTGACCCGCGTCGGGACAACCGTCGGTTCGGCGGAAAGTCTCGTCGAGCGGGTGGGCGCCACCGCCGAGGAGGCCGCCGGGCTCGTCCTGAGGGTCGGCGAGACCGTCACCACCGCCTCGGGCCTCGTCCTCCGCGTCGGCGAGACCGCCGACACCGCGGACGGTCTCGTGGTGCGCGTCGGTGAGACCGTCGAGTCGGCGGAGGGCCTCGTGGAGCGGGTGGACGCCACCGTGGGCGAGGCCGCCGGCCTGGTCACCAGGGTCGGGGACACGGTCGACACCGCCGACGAGCTGGTCCTGCGCGTGGGGGACACGGTCACCACAGCTGACGGCCTGGTCCTGAGGGTGGGCGAGACGGTGGAGACCGCCCAGGGTCTGGTCGTGCGCGTGGGGGACACGGTCGTCCGCGCGGACGACCTCGTGGGACGCGTCGCCACCACCGCCGACCAGGCGCGGACCCTGGTCACGCGCGTCGACGGGACCGTCGACGCCGCCTCGGGACTCGTCGAGCGCGTCGGCCTGACGGTCGAGGTGGCCGACGGTCTGGTCGACTCCGCCGGCGGGCTCATCGGGCGTGTGGATCCGCTGCTCGATTTCGCCGAGTCCACCCTCGCCCCGGTCAAGCCGGTCGTCGAGGCGCTCCTCGCCGACACCGAGCTCTCCCCGGAAACCGCCCGCCACGTCGCGACCCGACTCGCCGAGGTCCTGGTCTGGGCGGACAAGACCATCACCGCGGTGGAGCCGATCGCGGACGGCATCCTCGACTCGATCGACCCGGGCGAGATCCGGGCGCTCGCGAGCATGATCGATCAGCTCCCCGCGCTGGCCACGAGCCTCGAGAACGATGTGATCCCGGTCCTGGCCTCTCTCGACACGGTCGCCCCCGAGCTGCACCAGATCCTCGACGTGGCGCAGAAGTGCCTCGATGCCGTCGCCGGAATCCCGGGGTTCCAGCTCCTGCGCCGCCGCGGCGGGGAGAGCGGGAAGTCGCTGAACTAGGCGCCCGGAGCTAGGCGTCCGCGCCCGTCGCGGTGGTCGGGGTGAGGACCGCGCCGCCGAGCAGGTGACAGGTGGTCAGCGCGAGCTGGGTGTCCATCCGACGCTCTCCCGGCGCGCGCCCGAGTTCGTCCTCGGCCTTGGTCAGCCGGTACTTGACCGTGTTGCGGTGCAGGAGCAGCCGGGCCGCGGTGTCGGAGTAGTTCTCCGCCGATTCGAGGAACACCCGGATCGTCTCGCGTTGCCGCGCGGCGTCGGCGGTGTCGCGGGCCAGGGGGCCGAGCACCTCGCCGACCCAGCGCCGGGTGGCGGGCAGGTCCTCGGCCAACCGGGCGACGATCGGGATGCCGTCATCCGCGTACGAGACCACGTGGGCGGCGGGCACCGTGGAGACCCGCGCGATCGTGGCGGTACGCGCGGCCTGGGCGCGGGTGGTCCGGAACCCGTCGATCCCCGCCGCGGGGGCGCCGAAGGCGATGCGGGCCTGAGGGGCCGAGGTCACGACCGGCGCAATGCTCGACGTGTGTAAAGGGGGACGACGACGAGCCCACCCGAACCACACCTCGGCCGTTGCCCTGTCGGTGAACACGGTCAGGGGCGTCGAGCCCACGCGGAGTTCCTCCGTCAGGTGGCCCACCACGCTGGTGAGCACTCGTTCCTGGTCGCGCGCGGAGCCGTAGTCGTCGATCCACACCCGAGCGCCGAGGTGGAGCTGGTCCAGCCGGTACCCGGTGGTGGAGGCGAACGTGGCGAGATCGGTGAACTCGCCGCTCAGGGCGCCGCTCACCACGGTGTTGACGGACCGGGCGGCGCGACTGCGGGAGGACTGCAGCTCGTCGTCGTACGCCGCCATCACCGTTCGCGTGATCTCGTCGACGTACTGGTACAGCCAGCCGGCCAGATGATGGAAGAGCGGGAGTTGCTCGTGCGACTCGCAGTCGATCTCCCGGACCCCGTCGAAGATGTGGGCCAGGAGATTGTCGGACCCCACGTGATAGGCACGCCGCAGGGAGGCGCTCGGGACCTCGGAGCGGGCCAACTCCACCGCGTACCGGACCGCCTCGGGCACGGGCGGAAGGTCGTGCGGCGCCTGCGACCGGGCGAGGAGGTGGACGATGACCTCCACGTTGTTGCGCACGCTCGCGTGGAGGGACGCGCGGGCGTAGTCGTCGTCCAGTTCCCCCACCGCCCCCTCGATCGCGGCGGACATACTCTCGCTGATCTCGTCCGTGCGCGTACTCAGGCGCTCCCCGATCCGGCTGGCGAGTTCCCGGAGCCGCTCCGGGTCCTGAGGGCTGGTGATCAGCATGGCGTCATTGTCGCCCGGCGGGCTCACAGTGCATCGAGATACAACAGGGCCGACCGCGCGGCGTTCCAGCCGGCCATCCCGTGCGCGCCGGCGCCCGGAGGCGTAGCCGCCGAGCACAGGTACACGCCGGGGATGCCCGCGGAGTACGGGTCGAGCGCGACCCGCGGACGGAAGACCAGCTGGAACGGGGTGTTGGCGCCGGTGACGATGTCGCCGCCCACGAAGTTGGGGTCATACGCCGCGATCTGCCACGTGGACTTGGGCACCGCCATGCGGATCCGATCCCGGAAGCCCGGGGCGAAGCGCTCGATCTGGCTGATGATCGTCTCGGTGGCGTCACCGGGCCACCCCGCGGGGACGTGCGCGTACGCGTCCACCGGGTGGATCCCGTCCTTCGCGCGGCCCGGCTCGGCCGCGGACTGCTGGCCCACGAGGATGAACGGACGCTCCGGCATCTCGCCGCGGACGACCCGCCGTTCCGCGTCGGCGATCTCCGCCAGCGAGCCGCCGACGTGCACCGTCCCCGCCCGCCGCGACGGCTCGTGGGTCCACGGGATCCCGCCCTCGACGGCGAACGCCACCTGGAACGCGGCCGGGCCGTGCCTGAACCGGCGGTAGGCGCGGGCCACGCGCGGGGGGAGGGCGCTGCCGAGGATGTCGGCGGCGGCCGAAGGGGAGGTGTTGAGCATGAGCAGGTCGGGGTGGCCGAGCTCGCGGTGATCAGTGACCCGGGCGCCGGTCTCGATGCGACTGCCTTGTTCGGCGAGGCGAGCGGCCATGGCCGAGGTGATGGAGGCGGAGCCGCCGGCGGCAACGGGCCACCCGTAGCGGTGCGCCGCCGTGCCCAGTGCGACGCCGATCGCCGACGACATCACCGAACCCAGCGGACGGAACGCGTGTGCCGCGACGCCGGCGAACAGCGCTCGGGCCTCCTCGGACTCCCAGCGTCGGGCGAGAAGCGCGGCGGGCATCGCGGAGTACGACCCGAAACGGGCCAGGGCCAGCGGGTGCCGGGGGAGGTGGAGCAGGGGTTGCAGGAACTCCTCGACGATGCCCGGGAAGCGCTCGGTCAACGGGCCGAACATGCGGCGATACGAGGCACCGTCGGCGCCCAGTTGCGACGCGGTCTCGTCCACCGACGTCCAGACCGCCGCGCCGCGACCGCCGTCCAGCGGATGGGAGTACTGGACCTCCGGGTGGAGCCAGCGCAGGCCGTGGGCCGCCAGGTCGAACTGTCGACTGAAGCCGGTGTCGACGGCCAGCGGGTGGAACCCCGAGCAGTGGTCGTGCAGCAGTCCCGGCAGAGTGAGCTCGCCGGACCGCGTGCCGCCGCCGATGGAGTCGGATGCTTCCAGAACGGTCACATCGACCCCACCGGCGGCCAGTGTCAACGCGGCGGCCAGACCGTTGGGTCCGCTACCGACGATGAGTGCAGTGGGCATGGGATCAGTTCTATCCCACGGTCGTCTCGTCGCGACCGGACACGACGGACCGATCGGAGCCGGAGACCTCGACCCCGGCGTGGGCGCCCGGAGTGTTCGGGACGTCCCCCGAGGCCCGCTCGGCGGCGGGCAGGTACTCCGGGTGACGCCACGTCACGGTGTACGCGATCGGCCCGTTCGGGAGCCAGGGCTGCTCGGCCACCACGTCGCGGACGTCGTAGTACCCGCGCTCGACCACGCCCAACGCGGCGTCGATGACCCGGTACTCGATGGTCTTCTTGTGGAGCGGCTGGGACTCGGTCCAGACGCTGATGAACTCGCCCGGCTCGAAGTTGCAGCGCTTCTGCACGGCGGCGATGGTGCGCTCGTCGAAGAGGTGGCCGTCGCCGAACTGCCAGCCGTTGAAGAAGGTGCACATGACCTCGCCCTCCCGGAACCGGTAGTTCTCCATGCTGTCCAGGACCGACGGGAAGATCGACATGTGTCCGCGACCCTGCGTGTTCATCATGCGGAACGCAGTGGTCTTCTGCAGGAACATCTCGGCACCGGCCTCGCCGAACAGTGCCGAAAGCTGATGCTTCGGCGAGGTCATGGAGGTGACGAAGTCTGGGTTGTCAAGCTTGGCCTCGCACCCGTTGTTCCGGAAGGCCATGGTCGAGTTGGCCCAGTTGCCCGCGTACTGGCGCATGGACATGAGGAACGAGATCTTGTCGGGCATGAAGTTGCCGAGGATCGGCAGTGTCAGCGTGAGAACCGCGGCGACGATCGGGACCCAGGGGCTGCTGGCGTCCCACAGGGCGTAGCCGTCGCCGGCGAAGAAGCCCAGGAACACGATCGGGGTCGCGAACACGTAGAAGAGGTTCCACTCCTGCGGCATGGCCAGGGCGAACATCGAGTAGATGAACACGTGGAAGCACATCATGAACAGGGCGGCCAGAACCGCGACGGTCCAGTTGGTGGTGAACAGCAGGATGAGCGGGACCACGAATTCGACGAACGTGCCCAGGACGTGCGCGGCGAAGAACGCCACCTTGGTGGGCCTGAGGTCGTTCGGTGCGTCCTTGTAGAGGGACCGGCGCAGGGCCTTGGACTTCATCACCGGCGCATTGGTGAGCATGGTCTGCACGGTCGGCGTGAAGTGCACCCCGATCTTGGACAGGAACGCGCCCCACCACACGGCGAACATCGCGATCTTGGCCACGATGATCATGTCCGTGGCGCCCAGGCTCGACATGGTCAGCACGCCGAAGCCGAGCATGATCACCGAGTACTGCTCGGGACGGGAGGCGAGGTAGGTGATGCGGTCGCGCAGGCCCATCACGGCCTGGATCGCGACGTAGGCGATGAACGGCCACGCGGGCACGAGGCCGGCCTCGCTGTAGGCGGCCGCGGTCTGCTGTCCGGGGAGCACCAGGCCCAGAACCAGCACGCCGAGCATGGAGACGTACAGCATCACGTCGATCGCGCGACGCTCGTCGCCCTTGGTCAGCGGGACCTTGTCGCCCCACGGCGGCAGCCGCAGGGTGCCGGTCCGCATCCAGTAGCGGTAGCCGGCGGTGTTGGGCTTGAACTTGAACGCGAGTGGGCCCCACGATTCGTTGAACCCGGTGGCGGACCAGAGGATCACCCAGATCATGGCCTTCTGGTAGACGATCAGCTCGCCCCACCAGGCGCCGAGGTCGGTCAGGGGGAGCCCCGGCGTGGAGAGGCCGATCGCGAGCCAGCCGCCGATGAAGAAGAACAGGCCCTTGATGAGGTACATCGAGTGCATGATCTTCGGCGCGCCGAAGCCGACCTCGACCCAGTGGTGGGCGAGGAGCCGCATGCGCTCGAAGACGGGGATCTCTTCGAACTTCTCCGGGTCGATATCAGGGATATCTGCGGTGAGGAAT